>CAYXLW010000019.1:0-2580 GCA_964466055.1 uncultured Candidatus Peribacteria bacterium | reverse complement strand
CTTTCTCTATTATTGACAAGTCAGTATTGAGCCATATTTCTTTAGGTATCCATACTCCTTTAAAATCTCTATTTTCTTTCATTGTTATAATAAATTTAATTGTTTAGGAATATTAGCAATAAATGTATTTTCAATATTTTGATTATATATTGTTTTTTTGCCATTTTTAATAAAATCTTCGTAAGGTATTACTTTCATCCTTATTTTATCATAATTAAAATATGCAAAAATATTACCACTTGTAGGCTGGTTTTCATAAGCATCAATGTAAATTTTATAATCCTTTGCTGATAGCTTACTAGGATTTCTCCATATAAAATCATCGACAGGTATATTAATTTTTGATATTTTATCATACTGTTCCATTAATTTAAACTCTAATTGAGATGGTTTACAAAAACAAGCATCCTGCCTATAAATAAAAATATTGTAACCGTTATTTTCAAGGCTAATTAAATTTTCATAACAGCTTTTTTCAATTCCGCTACTATATTTAACTTCTACTAAAAAAGCCTCATTCAAAACAATAACAAGGTCTGGAAAATATCTTATAAAATTAGATGTTAAGTCATTGTTTTTCCGAATATCATTAACAATATTTTTGTTTGATTTTATAAAATTTTCGGCTCCAGTTTCGTAAAAATTAACTTTGTCTTTTATTAGTTTATATTTTAATTCATTCATTAAAACAGTTCCCTTGTCGGTTCTTTTTGAAAAATTAGTCATTTGCTTTGTTTTTTAAATTATTAAATCTTTCTACAATATCATTGCAATAATCTACATTCATTTCAGCAGCGTAACAAGTTCTACCCATTTTTTCACATTGCAAAAGAGTTGTACCGCTGCCTAAAAAAGGGTCAATCACTATATCTTCAACTTCGGTAAACATATCTATCAACCATTCCATTAAAGGATATGGCTTTCTACCTTTATGAGCAGTTTCTATTGTTTCGCTTGTTTTTATTGTAATCTCTTTAAAGTCTTGAGATATTTTAGGTTTGTTTACATCATGAGCAAATATTGCTATTTTAATCCAATTGGAATATCCGCATTTACCATGTGTCATTCCGTTTTTAATCCAGCAAGCTAATTCCCAGATATAATTCATTTTACTATCTTGATACAATTTGTTTGCTTGCCATCCTCCTGGAGTAACTGCTACAACTTTAGCAAAATCTTGTAAATAATCTTGATTCCAAATAAATCCTGTATCCCATTCATCAACATTTGCATTATAAGGAGGGTCTGCAAAAGCAAAAGCACAATTAGGTAAATTATTAATAAAATTACTATCTGTATTACTTCCGCAATAAATTTTATGCTTACCTAAATCAAACCATTCACCTTTTACAATTTTTAATGGTTTTGTTTCAATACTTTTATTAAGCTCTCTTATCGCATTAATTTTTTCCTGTTGTTTATTTTTATTATAATGTTTATAGGCATCTGAAATTTTATATTTTTTATTTTGCAGTGCAATATTTAATATTTCTTCAGCTACTTTTATCCCATGTCCTTTTTTATCATCTGCAATCTTTACAAGTTCATCAAGTTCTTTAAGATTGTCTTCAAATTTAGTTCCTGTAATTAAATGTTCTAAAGGTTTTAATATTTTACCTATCCTTGCGTCTTTCCTAATTTTTCTTTCGGATTGATTGGTTGCTTTTGCAGTTTGCTCTACAAAACTTTCTGTTTTATTTTCTGGAAGGTGGCACAGAATGCCACTTTCCTCATTTTTTATAGTATGTTGATTTGCTCTGTTAGTAGTTTTGCCTTGCGCTGTATGTGGATGCAATATTTCATATATTTCTTTTCTTCGGCTTGTTTGAATGCTTTTATCAAACTGGGTTAATTCATTCCTAATAAGGTTTTCATCAATCTCCGCAAGTTCTGATAATATTTCAGAATCATAATCAACTACATTTGCCTCGATTTCTTGCCATCCTAAATGTTTACAAGCGGTTAGTCTATGCAACCCTGCAATAAGTCTAAAATCAGATGTTACAGTAATAGGCTGCAATAATCCGATTTCATTAATAGATGCAGAAAGCTGAATAATATCTCCAGCGTTTCTCTTTCTATCAATGATTCTGATTTCATCAATATTTATTTTCATAGTAATTTTTTACAAAAAAAAAGCCCAGCAGGTGGAGACTACTGGGCAGGTGAAACAAAGATTTGTTCCAATTTCCTTTGCATGGTCTCCACTCCGTGCAAAAGAATAAAACAAAGATAACCTATTTCTTAATATTTTCTACTTTACTTTTAAATTCTGGATTCCCGATTAAACTTTTTAATTTAATCCATACCAACAACTTTTCAGGATTGGTGTAAATGAGTGTTTTGTCAAGTGAGGTTTTAAAAAAGTCGCTCATGATTTTACTTTTGATTTTACAATATTTAAAATAATATCATCATTAAGATGCTGCAACCAATCGGTAGGAAATTCACAAATAGGATTATCCCAATTTTCATCTTGATAAGCTACTATTATTTTCTCTTTACTTACATACGACTTCGTCTTGTTTGTGTCAATGTTACCATACTTTTCAGGATAGCATTTTTTGTGGAGTTCTAATA
>CAYXLW010000018.1:0-2622 GCA_964466055.1 uncultured Candidatus Peribacteria bacterium | reverse complement strand
TAAACAATACTTTTATCTTCGGGAAATATTAAATGAAATTGTTATTGCTCCCCCCGATAAGGAACCATTTAATAACATAGAATGGTATAAAAATGTTGCAAAAAGAGCATTAGAAGAATCTTCATTAAATGAATAACGAATACGTACCAGATAAATGGCTAGTTGTTAAAATCGAAGGAGAAAAATTTCCTTTAACTTATAAAGTATTTGCTTGTTGGCATGGCGGGTATTTGGACGGAGATTCATGGAAGATGAATAGTGGCATTACAAAAGTCATAAAAGAAGAAAATTTCTATTTGTTTAAAGGGTATTCTGGTAGTGTTTATAAGTGTCATGAAAACTGTTATGGTGCTACTATGTATGGTTATGGAGTTTTACATAACATTATAGAAAAATCCAAAGAAGCTGGAGTAAATGTAGAAAAAATGCCAGACGATACAAATTGGCTTGAAATAAAATATGGATAATTTTTCGATGGTATTGGCTAAACGAGTATTAAATATTTAAATGAATTTTATTGACTTTTTATTAGAAAATAAAAATTACGAATATTTTTATTTTGAAAATGGATTTCCGATAGATATAAAGGATAAGATATTAAAAAATTCCCATCGCTTAGAAAAAAAGATAGGATTACCGAGATGTCATTTTGAAGTTGCTAGATGGTATAATTTTTTAGTTGATGAATTGAATATCGATA
This sequence comes from uncultured Candidatus Peribacteria bacterium, assembly GCA_964466055.1. Lineage (GTDB taxonomy): Bacteria > Patescibacteriota > Gracilibacteria > CAYXLW01. Next base: position 1,922 of record CAYXLW010000018.1, on the reverse strand, counting down.
AAAATATAATTAAAATAGTAAGAGGGTATTACGATAGTTCTAATAGTTTTTACGACACAAGACCAGAACATTATTGGTTAAAAATTAACAATAAGATATTCGACCCAACCGCATGGCAATTTGGTTTAAAGGTTTTTACAAAAAAATACACATCACTCGGTATCAAAAAAAATCCTATAGAATGGGCTAACAAAAATTGTGAATACAATCATTAGTAGAAATTTTACCAATAGATACAAATTGGCTTGACTTGTCCTTTGAATAACCTATACTGGTTATATGAAAATACCAATAACAATAAAAACAGTAGGACCAGAAGATTTTAAACCAGTATACCGAAAAGAGTATATCGTAGATTGTGATATTGAAAAACAAACATTGACATACAGTTATAAGGATGGTGAAATGTGGTCTTCTTTTGAAAATTTTAATATCCAAAAACCGTTAATAGGACATCTTTCAGATGGAGAGATAGAGAAATTAAACAATGAGTTATGAAAGACAAAAACTAGAAATGCTGGAAACAAAATATACTGAAAAAATAAAAGTGGAGGATAATTTATATGTGTGATTGTTGTAGTGCTAACAAATATTGGAGAATTTTTAGTAAAAATGGTAAACTAAAGAAAGTATACTGGGCAGATGATCCATATTTCTTCAAAGTAAAAGATAAAGATTTTGTTATAAAATATCATTCTAAAAATGTTATTAAGATCTATAAAATAAAAAAATGTAATGATCTTTTGTATCATAGCTGGATACCTACAAAAGAAAAATCAATAGCTAAGTTAGCCTATCTAAAATAAGGGGTTATACTCACAAAGTAATTAATGAAAATTTCGAAGAATAGTTTAGGTGGAAAGAATAACCATGGACGCATGAGTGGCGCAAGTTCGAGTCTTGCTTCTTCGACCATTTTTAAAAAATTACAAAAGTTAGATAGAGAAATTACAAAACTCTATAAAATGATAACTCCTTTTAGTATTCGATATTTTGATTTTGGAAAATATCCAAATAAAAAAATTATGGATAAAATCAAAAAAATTGACTTGCAGAGAAAAGAAGTTAGACTTGAGAGAAAGAAATACAAATTATGAATAACGATACTTCAATCTATTTAGAAAATATTGAAAGAAAACCAATCACAGAAATAAAAGTTAATAAAGAACCTTGGACTCCAGAAAATCCAGTGAATATACTTAAAGCTGTTGAAGAACTAGAAAAGATAGTTAAAGAAAAATATGCAAAGACAACTTAAATTCCGTTGTTGGGATAAACTAGCAAAACAATTCACATATCCAGATAAAGGATATCAAGGACATTATGTTCTTACTTTGAATGGACAATTTCAAAACCTTCAGAATGGTTCTGGTGGTGGGGAATATGTTGTTCAGCAATTTACTGGATTTGTTGATCGTAACGGAAAAGACATATATGAAGGAGACATTTTTTCACAAGAATTTGATCCAATTATCTTTCTTGATGGAAAATTTATGACCAATTTACGTGGAGCAAGATTATTTGACTTACAAGAATTTTGGGAGGATGGTCAAGAACCTGAAGTAATTGGAAACGTCTTCGAAAATAGTGAACTTTTAAAGAATGAATAGACAATTAAAATTCAGAATTTGGAGTAAACGAGTAAACCAATACATTGACATAGATACAGGCAATTATGATTTTTCTGTTAATGAGTTGTTTTATGAACTTCAGAAAAATCATGTTTTTCAACAATTTACTGGACTCAAAGACGTTAATGGAAGAGACATTTACGAGGGGGATATTTTACAAAGACCCTGTTTGCATAGTGATTATATTTACAAATATGTATGTGAATGGTCTGATGAAGAATCTGCGTTTATGCTGAGAAACCACTGGAATGACATTAGGGATATTTTTTTGCCTGACTTTAAAAAAATAGA
>CAYXLW010000017.1:0-7085 GCA_964466055.1 uncultured Candidatus Peribacteria bacterium | reverse complement strand
TTAGCAGTTTTAGTATAATTTTGTACTAAAACATCTTTATCATAAATTTTTACATCAACAGCTTTATATTTTTCATGATTTTTTAGAAAACCAGGATATGTTTCATCTTTTGCCCAACCACCAATGTGTTCTCCATCTGCACGATCTACATAACCACTTGTGTCTGTTGCAGGATCGGCAAATGCAGTAGGAGTACTACCTATTGCAGGGATAGCTCCTGACACCATTGCAAAAGCTAAAAGCAATGAGGTGATTTTTTGGAAAAATTTGCTACAAGTTTTCATATTTTAAAAAGTTTAAATAATATAAATTTTTAGGGGAGTTAAAACGTAGGAGGACTTTATAAAGTATATTTTAATTATTGTCAAGCTTTTTTTTATATTTTTTATATATGTCTGTCTTTTATTGCTTTTAATTAATTTGTGCCAAGTGAATAAATATACATTTTTTATGTTTGGGCTTATGTAAATAGATTGATATCATGAGATAAATAATTATTTATATTTATGATAAAACAAGGACAAGAAATAGAAGTTATAATTGAAAAGCTTGGATTTGGAGGAGAGGGGATATCTCGACTGGACGACTTAGTAATTTTTGTAAAAGGAGCTTTGCCAGGACAAAAAGTAAAAATTGTAATTCAAAAGAAGAAAAAAAATCATGCTCAAGCAAAAGTTATTGAAATTCTGGAAAAGGCAAAGAACGAGATAAGCCCAATATGTGAACATTTTGGTATTTGTGGTGGATGTAAATGGCAGAATTTACCCTATGAATCTCAGCTTAAAAACAAGGAAAATCAAGTCAAAGAATGTTTAGAACATCTTGGGAATTTTAATTTTTCAGCAACAAATAATAAAATTGATTTTCAGCCAATAATGTCATCTCCTGATATTTTTTCCTATAGAAATAAAGTTGAATTCTCTTTTGGGTATCAAAATATGAGAGTAGAAGTTGATAAAGATGGGAATAGACTCTATTTTGATGAAAACCCATCTTTAGGGTTTCATAGTCCAGGAAAATGGGAAGAAATTATTAGTGTTAGGAATTGTAATCTCATACCTGAAAAAGTAAATAAAATCTTTACTAAAATAAAAGAGTGGTGTCTTAGCCAAAATAAAAGTGTACATAATCCAAAAACACATAAAGGATTTTGGAGGCATCTTCTTCTTAGATTTAATTTAAAAGGAGAAATTTTAGTAAACCTCATAGTGCATGAGGAAATTGAAAATTTATTTTTTAGTGATTTGATCGAACTACTAAAAAATGAATCTGAAATGAAATCTTTTTATGTAACAGTTCATAAAGGATTAAACGATGATTGGATGAATGGAGATCTAAAATGTTTGTATGGAGATAAAGAAATTTATGAAGAAATTTTAGGGATGAAATTTTCAATTTCTCCTAAAAGCTTTTTTCAAACCAATTCAAAGGGAGCTGAAGTTCTTTATTCTAAAGTGGTAGATTTTGCTAAAGAAATTAATCCTAAGTCTATACTTGATCTTTATTGTGGAACTGGAACTATCGGTCAAATTTTAGCCAAAGATAGGAAAGAAACAAAAATTATAGGGCTTGAATTGCTTGAATCTGCAGTAGCTGATGCGTATAAAAATGCTGAACTTAATAACTTAAAAAATGTTGAATTTATTTCTGGAAAAGCAGAAAAAACACTCCCAGATGTTCTAGAAAAATATCCAGAAGGTTTTGATTTAGTTATTATTGATCCACCTCGTAGTGGCATGCACCAAAAGGCGCTAAAGACATTATTGGAAGCAAATGCAAAAAATATTATTTATGTTTCTTGTAATCCTTCAACTTTAGCAAGAGATTTACGAATTTTATGTGACAATGGTTATGAATTACAAAAAGTATGTCCTGTGGATATGTTCCCACATACTGCTCATATTGAAGTTGTGACAAAATTAGTCATGAGTCGATAGTTGCTCATGTATTAAGAATTGGATTGTTTTGCTATATTTTATTTCAATATTTCCCTCACCCCTAACCCCTCTCCCAATGGGAGAGGTTAGGTGAGGGGATCACTGTTTACTTTTTTTGTACATTTCTTTACTCTTTTCTTAGTATCATAATAATTTATACAAAAAATTAAAACATTTTTCAAACACCTTTGGCTTGGGATTAAATGTTATGTTTCTGAAATAGATTTAAGGTTGTTTCAAACTTCTTTTAGGAGTGCTTATCAAAATATTTTTAGGAATAAAATGGTTTCAATATCAACCATATTAATTATTACTCTTATTCTTATTATTTTTCATATTACGCTTTCTCTAAGATTTTTTGCTACTGAATCTATTAATGCTTTAAGTAAGAAAATTGATTTGATTGTTGAGGTAAAAGAAGGCGTTGATTACACAAAAATTGAACCATTAATTGAGAAAATTAACTTAATTGAAGGAATAGAGAAAATCGAATTTGTTGAAAAGGCTGAAGCTTTAAGGAGTTTCTTATCTAGGCACTCCAATATCAAGGCTTTTTTGACTAAATATAAACTTGAAAATCCTTTACCTTCAACTTTAGAAATTATTACTGAAAAAGTAGAAAATCTTGAAGATGTTTTGGCGATATTAACTCAAAAAGAATATTCAGATATTATTCAGCAATCAAAAATTGAAACAGATTTAGCTCAAAAGGAGCGGATTGAAAATATTGTTAACTTTGGGAAATTTATTGAGAATATAAGTTATTGGTTTTTTGTATTTTTTATTTTAATGATAGTATTAATAATTTTTGGCACTATTAACATTATGATTAACCAAAAAAAGGAAGAAATTAATTTGATGAATCTTATCGGAGCCTCCAAGCCTTTTATTCAATTCCCATTTGTTTTTGAGGTGATTATTTATTCTGTTATTTCTATATTTTTTGCGTTTATTATTAATATGTCAATTCATTTTCAACTGCTTAATATTCTAGATTCTGCATTATTGGATGAAGTTATTTTAAAGGCGATAAAGGAGCTGTTTATCAAGCTTTTTGCGGAATATCCATCAATAATTTTATTTGAAAGTGTTGTGCTTATTTTATGCTCGGTTATTGCAAGCTTTATTGCTATTGAAATCTTTTTGAGAAGAGAACAGTAATAATAATTGGTTATTCTGGTGACGAAGTAATCCCCTTGGGACTTGCCCAGAATCTCAATGCTATTTCTGTTAATACAGGAATCCAACGGCTTATTATTTGTATGGCTGATTCAAACTAAATTGGCATGCAATAATTGTTTTCCCCCCTCATCCGCCCCGCTAAGCGGGGCACCTTCTCCCAGAGGGAGAAGGGAAAACCCCATCTCCCTTTGGTTGGGGTGAGGGAGTGCGGGGTTATGTCAAACTCAAACTATTTTGAATTAGCTATAGATTCCTGCGTGTGCAGGATAGAATTTTTTAAATTTTTCGAGTTATTATGCTGAACTTGTTTCAGTATATTTAGGTAAGTATAATAGGTACATGATTGGTTTACATTTTGAAATAGAAAAGGCTTGTTGTTAATTAAACCCCCTAAATCCCCCTTAACAGGGGGACTTCAGAAAATTCATAATTTTAAATTCGTAATTTTTTTCTCTACATGAAACTTATTTTTGGTCTTGGTAATGTTGGTAAAGAATATGAGAAAACACGGCATAATGTGGGTTTTTTGGCTGTGGATGAATTTGCTAAAAAGTATGAATTTGGTGATTTTAAGTTGGAGTCAAAATTTAAAGCTATGATTAGTGAAAAAATTGTTAATAGAGAGAAGATTGTTTTGGCAAAACCTATTACTTATATGAATCTTTCTGGTGAATCTTTGGTGTTGCTTAAGAGTTTTTATAAATTGGAAGTTGATGATATTGTTGTTGTTTATGATGATAAAGATATGGAGTTTGGGAAGATTCGTGTTCGTAGTTCTGGGAGTTCTGGTGGGCATAATGGTATTAAAAGTATTATTAAGGTTTTAGGTGAAACTTTTAAGCGTATTAAAATTGGAATAGGGGATAAAGATCATCCTGCTTTTAGTTATGCGAGTGATTTTGTTTTGGGTAGGTTTAGTGAAAAAGAATTTGAGGATTTGAATATTGATATTTTATCTGAGGTTGTAGCTGTCATTGCGAGGAACTCTGCTTTGGAAGAGTGACGTGGCAATTTTTTTTACTAAAACCTCTATGTGGTCATTCCGACTTGCTCGGAATCTTTGGGAAAATGACAGCAGAATGGAAGGTGTTTTTTAGCTAATAATAAGTGGTATAAATTAGATTTTCGTCCCGCATTGGCGGGAGAGAATGACGGCTAGTTTTTATTTTTTTGTAACAAAATATGAATATTTTTTGTATATATAACTGTATTTAGGTAACCAACCACAATAGATAAAAAAAGATTTGTTTTTTATGAGAAAGTTTGATATAATAATAAGATTTAAAAAATTAAATAAACAAAATCATGCAAAACCCAGATTCAAAAATTACAGACTTTATTGAAAATTTTAAGCCTACTTCGCGGGAAGCTACTGTACCTTTCACAACTCTTAAACGCCTTCAAGAGTTCTTGGATGGTTTAGAACAGGGAAAGTTAACTCCATTAGAAATGGAGGCACTGCAATTTATGCTGTCGCAAATTATGTTAACTTTGAGAACAAAATGTGAATTATTATCTGGGGGAGAACAAGTGGAAGTTGTAGATCCTATGATAACTGGAATAAAAGATGCTGTTCGGTCTATCCTACTGACATTTTTTCCTGAAGCAGGAGAGTTAGAAAAAGAACAAATCAATATTAACACAAATGATGATTTGTCTCATCAACAATCACCAGAAGGAGATCTTTTGGAACTTGACTCTGGATGGGAAGATCAAGAAGTTGTTAAAGACTCACCATTAGAAGTAAATGACCTTAAGGATACACAAACAACTCCAGCCGATCAGGTGTTAGCACAAATTGGTAACTTACCAGGAGACTTACCAGAAGAAATTGTTCATATTCCTCAAGAATTAGGAAAAATTGACTTAACAAAGATAGGGTGCAATATCTCTCCAAAATCTGTTCCCCCTCGTAAAGACATGGTTGGTAGATTCTCAACTGTAACAGTTCATCCGAATTTGTCAGAATTGAACCAAATTTTGCCTTTAGAAGGATTATCTATAGACTCTTTTAGTGTCCTTAATGCTGATGAAAGTGGATTAAGTCCTAGATTAATAGGTAGTAATATTAATTTGAATATTAATCCTAAACAAGGCGTAGAAAAAGTTATTTGCATTATTAAACTACGGGCGCAAAAAAAAGATAGAACAGGAATTACGTATTTTTCTGTTAAGGCTGAAATTCCAGTATTGGAAGAAGTAAAAAATCCACAACAAAAAATCTTATTAAAAGGGCATAATAATATACCAGAGCATATGCTAGATAAAACAATTGCGGAAGGAGATATTTGCAGTAAAGGCGGAGGAGTTTTTCTCCTTACTTCTAATAAAATTATTGTTAATGGTGAGAATAAATCATTTAGTGTAGATAAAGAAGAGCTGATGAGCCTATGGCAAGTGTCTCAGGGGGAATTAGGTATAAATCTTATTAAAGAATGGTTGAATATTGAGCCATTAATTATAAAAAATTTAACGATAGCTGCCATTAGATTTCTAGCTGCTAATTCTCGCAAGTTGCCTGAAGATAGAACTAAAAATATAAAAGTATCATTTAATAAATATGAACCATCTTCTAATGAGCTTGTTGTGAATTTTATTCCTGTGGATTTTCATGATAAAGAGGATAAAGAAAGTGCAATAAAAGTAGAGATTCCTTTCAAAATAAATAAATAAATTATTTTCTTTTCATAGTTCATTTAATCCTCAGAACAAAATTCTGAGGATTTTTAAGTTAATTTAAATAATGCCACCTTGTATTTTTATTGTTTATATTATATAATATAAAGAAATAGTATTACCTAATATAATGGAAAAGTCTAAGACCTCTGCCGAAATCTTCTATGAAGAAAATATTCTACCTGGTATTAATAATTTGCCTAGAGAAATGCTTAGGAATGTCTTATATTATGAATTTGTAGATGAAGACATAGAAATAATAATAAAAAATTTACTCACTGTTATTTCAATGTTAATAAAAGAGAAAGAGGAAATAGAAATGGATAAGCTGTCAGAGTTTGTTATATTTATGAATATAGGGGAAATAAAAAAATATTTGAGATCTGCAGTTGGAACAAATAAAAAGAAGATTACACAGCTTATAAACAAAAATAAAGAAGGAGAAACAGGTAAGCGATATCATGATATGATGTCAATTATTAAAGAACTGCCTGGTAAATTAGAAAAAGTTCTAAACTCTAAAGATTTTTCGGTTTTAAATAGAGATTTTGATGAAGAAATAAGATTAATAACAAATGACATTTTAACTTCATTACTATTTTTAAAAAGCGAAGTAAAAAATCCAAACATCTTTAATGAAAACCTTGATGAAATTTTAAAATTAGCAGAAGAAACAAGAAAATTACTTCATGAAAAAGTAAAACATCCTGAAATAAAAGAAGTCGATTATTTTTAAATAAATTTGCTGATTTTGTGAAGGAAGAAATCAAACAACATAAATTCTTGTTAAATTTTAAGTATTTCCCTAAAATGAGCTCAAAGAAATAAATCTTCTCATGAGCTTGTTTTTACAATACACACAAAGTTTCCTAATAATAGGACTCGAAATATACCAATTCCTACTCCTAATATACGTAATATCCTCATGGTTTGGAGGAATGCCAAAAAATAAATTAGGATATTTTGTAATAGACCTTTTAGTGCCAATAATGGAATTAGCAAAAAAAATCCCTCATAGAATTGGAGTAATAGATATATCCCCAATTTATGCTTTTTTTATCATAGGACTTGCAAAAGCATTGGTTATAACGATTTTTAATTATTAAGGGGAAGAGGCGAGGAGGAGAAAAGGAGAAAAGGAGAAAAGGAGAGAGAGAAGAATAGTCCTATCAATGTTATAAAAAATTTAAAAAGAAAAGTCCATAATAATATCTAACCAAAGATAATATAAAGAATTACGCTTTCATAGACAGCCAAAATTTAAACCTTGCTATTAGAAATTTAGAATGG
>CAYXLW010000016.1:0-13868 GCA_964466055.1 uncultured Candidatus Peribacteria bacterium | reverse complement strand
ATTACAATCTTTGCTTACTCTTGACTTCGAAATTATTTTAGCAAACTAGTATATTCAAGAAATTCAAAAGCAGACTTATGAAATGCCTAAAGTTGTTATGGCCCTAGGAGAAAGTAGGACTTATGGACAAGCTTTTATCCCAGACCAAAAAATGATTACAAGAAATTCAGATTTTTATACTTTAGCACACGAAGCAATTCATCTGAATGGAAAGAATCCTAATAGTACTGTAGAGGAAGCAATAGCAGTTATTTTAGGAATTTTTGGATTTGGTGCAGAAAAAGATATTTTAAGGATAATTTATGGTAATCGTGCTCAATATGGAGAAGTCGCACAAAATATTGCTATATTAAATGAGGGTACATTTGCATTAGGAAGGGATATTTTTGAGTTAATACCAATATTAAGAGGTGCAAGCGTTAACTGGACACTTCCTAAAATAATAGAGGAACTTAATATCTTTATGACTAGATATGAAAAAGAATTTTTAGACTCAAATGGTACAGCTAAAGAATATCTAGTAAATAAACATGGAGTTACTGAACCAATAGCTAAGAAAATATTGGAACAAACTGGGGTAACTAGAGAAAATATTTTTCGTAATACATGCGGTTTACTAAAAGACCATATTTCTGCATTTAAATCTCTTGTTTCTTTTTATCATATTAATTTAAAAATTGACCTTAATGAAGCGATTTTTGCTGTTGAAAAACTTTTTGAAAAAGACGAGGCGATAGATATTGCTAGTACAATATATCATGGAGCACAAGAAGCATTTTCAATGCTTACCGAAGCTAAATGTGATGATGAAATGAAAAGAAGAATTGTATTTAATATGGTAAACAATGGAGCTGAATTTGCAATCATGGCAGCAAAGGAAGTTCCAAAAATTCTTGAGTTTATAGCATATTTTGGTCCAAAAGGAGGAGAGATATTAAAATTGTTATTATCAAGAGACTTTGTTTTCAAAAAATTAATTATGGGTGGAGCTTTTTCAATAATATTTAATTTTATACAAAAGAATAGTAGCGGAGAAAATTCTGGGAAGAGCATTGCATTAGAAGCTATTGGAATGTTGCCATTTTACATATGGACAGATAAGCCAAACTTTTTTCTAGATTCGTCTAATTACTGGGGGGCTTATTTCAATGAAAATGATCTGAAAGTGGTACGTTCAGCTTTATCTAAAACAGAACAAGCAAGATTACTGGCATTAGGAATATATTTAGAAGCAGAGAGACCAACAGAATCACCTCTAGGAAATACCCAAGAAATTCGTTCTGTAGATACACAAATGGGAGCATTAATAAAAACAGCTGTGCAAAAAGGGCAAGACTCTAGCGAATTTCAAAATTTGTTAAATTATAGAGGTCTTTTAGATAATAATTAGTTATCTTCTCTTAGAAAATTAAATCCTAATTAGTAGTTCCTAAAACATAACATAAATTCCTACTATCTTTCCATTTTTCTGTCCGTGAATCTTTGCCAAAAGAAAATTTTTCTATAATTTTTAAGTCTGATTTTTTAAATAAACCCTCAAGTTCTTGTGGAGTAAAAGCATGATAATATCTCATTGTTGTCTTGCCTCCTTTTGTGAAAGGGATAAAAGTGTCATTCCATTTATATTTAGAAATAAATAATTTAAGAAAAGATTTCCATACATATTTTCTATATTTCTTCTGAAAAATATTCCAATTAGTCATAAATATTTTTCCATCTTCTTTTAGAAGATTTTTAACTTTTTCTAAAGTTTTTAGTCTTTGTTTTTCATCAGATAAATGATGAAAAGAGGCAATAAAAAATATAGCATCAAATCTTTCATTTTTAATCGGCTCAAGTTCTGTCATATCATTTTTTATAAATCTTATATCGGGGTACTTCCTTCTTGCTTCATCCAAAAGTTTTTTAGAAATATCAACTCCTGTGTAATCAACATTTAAATCCTTTATTGATTCATAAAGTCTTCCATTCCCACAACCAACGTCTAAGACTTTTATGCCTTTAGACAAGTATTTTTTAAATTCTTCAAATTCACCCCAAGGAGAATTTCTTGTTTGAGAAAACTCTTTAGAAATATTATTATATGTGCTTTCTATAGTTTTTCTTAAATCCATAATAAGAATGTTTTATAAAGTGACTTTATGAAAAAGAAACTAAGCCTATCTTCAATGAGGTGACTCCTGAGCTTTAGTCATATCAACTTTTTCTCCTAGAAATTTAGGCTTTGAATTAAATAAAACATCAAACAATGCTTTTACGTTAGCGAAATATTCTCTCCATTGAACATATTTTTCTTGAGTATATTTTTGTTTATCTGCAATTGTTCCACTGCATTTTATACCTACTTTTTTACATAAAAATAATGCACGTGGAAGATGAAATTTTTGAGTTATCACAATTGCATTTTCCACTGAGAAAATATTTTTAGCTCGGTACATCGTGTCATAAGTATCAAATCCTGCGTAATCTAAAAAGATCTTGTCTTCAGGGATTTTATTTTTTATAAGATATTTTTTTACAGGAGTCACCTCGTCATAATATATGCTTCCATTATCTCCTGACATAAGAATTTTTTTTATCTTCCCTGAATGATACAAATTAATTGCTGTTTGTGTTCTGTCTCTCAAAATATCGCTTAAAAGACCTTTATAGTGAACTCTGGCTCCAAGAATAATCCCGACTTCAGAAGTTGTGGCGTCTTTTATACTTAAAATATTATCTTTAGATGAATTCAAAATATATAAATTGGCTAATATTATGAATAATATTATTCCAAATAAGATAATGCCTATATATTTTAAGATTTTTTTTAAGATAATTTATTTTTTTAATACATATCCATTCTAATCAAAATAGAAAAGTTTTTATATGGTAAATTTTTTAATTATGACCTTATATAAAAAAGAATCATACGGTATGTAGTCATTCTCGTCACAAAGTGACCACTTAGTGGCTTGTCGAGAATCTCTTGAAATAGATAATATTTCTGAGGGATATCTTTTGTCTTAACCCCCTAAATCCCCCTTAACAGGGGGAATTATCTAATATTTTTTGAAAAATTCATTAACAATAAACCTCCAAAGATATGCTCCATAAAACCTGTGTCCTAAAACATTAAAGTGAGGATCTTCATCAAAATAAAAACTTCCATTAATAGATTCTTCATGTTTAAGAATTGGCAAGGCATCAAAAATTTTTATGCCATATTTTTCTCCTAATTCTTTAATTCTTTTTTGAGGTCTTTGCATTTTGAATGCCTCATCATCAAAAGGTAAATTTGGGTATTTTTTCCAATACTGTTTTGATACTTGAACATCCATAGGTATAACACCTATAAAAAATTTAATATTTTTCTTTTCACAAAATGCATTAATTTGTTTTAAAATCTCTTCAAATTTAATCCAATACTCTTCAAGATGTTCATCTTGCAATTCATGATTTTCAGATAGAAATATTGGCCAAGTGAGAGTAGGATCAAATATCTCCTCACTAGGAGAATATTTTTGTTTAATAATTTCTAACTTTTGTTTTAGCCAAAATAAAAAGAATGATTTGGGGCTAGATTTTCCTTTAAGTCTTAAGCGATTTTCTTTATCAACATAAAGTTCATTATCTTGAACATTAACAATGTTTCCAGCTTCATCTTCTTTCCATTTATGTCTTTTAAGTTCAGTGACGTCATTCCCTACAAAAAAGTTATATATTACAAAATCTGGCTTTAGGCTCATTCCTTGATATTTTAGATACATAAATGCATCATCAATTGTTTGTCCTATTACTCCGGCATTTATTATATTCTGTTTTTTTGTTCCAAATCCTTCTTGTACTCGTACTGAAAAAGTTTTGTCTTGATCTACTCCCATTCCAAAGGTAAAGGAATCGCCTAGCATTAAAAATCTTTGATTAGTTTTCTCTTGAGGAATTTCTTCATTTCTTAGTCCTATTGAGTTTATTTTGATTTTTGGTGTGGGATATCCAAATCCATGTTCAGCTTCTGCAAATGGCTTGTGATCCCATGATCTATTTGGTGATTCTTGATAAATTTGTAAGTTCATTGCTGTTTTTGGTGTGCTTTTTGAATTTGTATATTGATCAGCAAAGTATTTTTCTAATATATGAAAGGTTATTAAAAATGTTATTGAAGAAATAATCACGCCTATAAAAAGATTTATAAGAAAATTATAAAAAGACTTTAACCAAGATTTTTTTTCTATTTTAAATTGAGTTTTTTGCATTATCTAAATTACCAAAACTTACGAATAAATTTATAAAGTCTATATAAAGTATATATAAATGGTCGATAAACAATATCTTTAGCTGAAGGATATGAAATATGTTCTCCCCCAAACTGTTTTTTAAATCTTGTAACACCAGATAGCGAATGATTTTCTGTGTTCTCAGGGGCAATTCCTAAAAAATCGTAATATTTAAACCCTTTTTTTCTTGCTTCAGAAATAGCATGCCACTGAAGCAAATATGGAGCCATTGTATTTCGATATTCATTTGAAGATGCTCCATAATAGTAAGTACAGACTTCGTCCATAAAAATAAAAATACCTCCAGAAATCACAACTTCTTTCCCCTTAGAATTTTTAGTGCTTGCAAGATATAATTTTGCTTTATCACCAAGGACTTCAAGCATTGTTTGATAGTATTCAATATTATGTCCTGAAAAATTATCCCGTTCTGTTGTTTCATTGAGCAGACTATAAAAATCTTCAATATTATCACTTTCGAAAACTTTGATTTTGTGTCTTTGGGCAACTCTTATATTGTAACGCCCTTTTGGTTTCATCTGTTTTAATAATTCTTCATCATTTAATTTAAGATCAAGTATAAGTGTATTTTCAGGATGCTTTTCATCACAACTTTTAAAATGCCATTTTGGTAAATATTGCAAGCTTTGTTCTGGAGAAATTTTTGTAAAAATATATTTGTTCTCTTTTGCTATTTTTTTCACTTCATCCCAAAAACTTTTATCAGTTTGTCCTAATGGACCTCTGGGGATTTCAAGGTATTTTAAGCCAAAAAGTAGATTTTGTATAATGCCAAGTCCTATGGATGACTCATTTCCAAAAAATACCACATGCTTTTTTAATGCTATTTGGAAATCTGACCACTCTAAGCTTTGCCACAAGTTTTTCTTAAAGTTATTTCTATGCTCTTGAAATGTTTTAGCGTTCAATTTCTATTTGTTAATGAATTGATCTTAAATAAGAGGTTTAACCTTGGTGTAACTTATATTGTTGAAACAAGAGTATGTTTATTTTTCAATTGCATTCAAGGTTAAACCTCTAAGCTACAAAATAATAATGAATATTAAGCAATTTGTCATGTTAAATCTTATAAGTTTCCATTCCTGCCACTAGGTGGTCACTTTGTGACGAATGCAATAGTAATCTATTCAATATCCAAAATGGATTCCTGAACAAGTCAGGAATGACAAAGGGGATAATACCTATTTTTTTAAATAAATTTCTTTAATGTCTGAAAGTCTTTAACAAGAGTTTCTCTCATTCCTCCATTATAAAGTGCTGCTGCTGGGTGATATAAAGCAAGAACTTTAAGTGTGTTTTTATGAAGAATTTTCCCATGAGCAGTTCCTATTTTTTCTTCTGGGAAAAATAAATTTAAAGAAAAACGACCAAGCGTAACTATTATTTTGGGCTGAACAATTGAAATTTGTGTTTTTAAATACGGAAGACATGTTTCAATCTCTATTTGTTCAGGATCACGATTATTTGGAGGTCTGCATTTTACTGTATTTGCAATAAAAATATCTTCTCTTTTTAAGCCTATTCCTTCAAGCATTTCATTTAAAAATTTACCAGCAGCTCCAACAAAAGGAATCCCCTGTTCATCCTCACTTTTACCAGGGGCTTCACCTATGAACATTATATTAGCATTAACATTCCCTGCTCCTGGGACTACTTGTGTTCGTGACATACATAGAGCACATTTTGTGCAATTCATTAACGATTTATGAAATTCTTCCAGTATCATTTTCAAATATTAACGCATATGAATTGTAGCATATAGCATTGTCTTTAATTAATATATTTTTTCTATATTATAGAGCTATAAACTAAAAAATGTCTCAAATTCGTCTTCAAAAATTTATGGCAGATAAAGGAATAGCTTCACGGAGAAAATGTGAAGAGTTTATTAAAGGTGGAATGGTAAAAGTTAATGGAGAAGTTATTACTGAAATGGGAATAAAAATTGATCCAGAAAATGATGTGATAGAAGTTGATGGAGAAAAACTAAAAACAGAAGAAGATAAATACGTTTACTATGCTTTAAATAAACCTATTGGTTATGTAAGTGCTGCACAGCAAACAGCAAATGAAAAAAATATTGTTACAGATTTAGTTCCAAAAGAACCTAGGGTTTTTCCTGTTGGAAGATTAGATAAAGACACTACGGGCTTAATAATTCTTACCAATGATGGGAGGTTAACTTTTGAATTAACTCATCCATCTCAGGAGCATGAAAAAGAATATGAGGTTGAGGTTAATCCTGATATTGCAGAAGGAGCTCTTGAGAAATTAAGGCAAGGTGTTCCAATTTTAGGTCAAAAAACATTGCCAACTGAAATTAAAAGAATTTCTAAAAATCAATTTAAAATTGTTTTAAAGGAAGGTAAAAATAGGCATATTCGTAGAATTTGCAGGAAAGTTGGATTTGAGGTTGTTAAACTGAAACGAATAAGGATTGGGCAATTTCAATTAAAAAATATTCCTTTGGGGGAATATATTGTTCTTAAGTCTAATGAAGTAGAGAAATTGAAAAAATTAGAAGGGAAAATTTGACATAAATCTAAATAAGTGTACAATAATTTCCTTTATTTATTGGTATATGGGTGAAAATAATAGTGTTTTAGATAGACCAATTTTAGAAAAAGTTTCTGATGAAGAGCTAGAACAGGCTATAAAAGTAGAATTTTCTGATATAAAGGGAGAGAAAATTTTAAAAATTATGAAAGACATGCGTGATAAAATAAGATTATTTTTACTTGTAGATAAAAATGCTACTAATCTTTATAGAGAAATATTTAATTTAGTTACAGGAATGAATGCTTCTGAAAAAAAAGAATGGGTCACAGATATAAAAGTTATAGATAGCGGAAAGTTTGAAGCTCCATTATCATGCGAAGAATTCCCTTATATTTCAGTAATTGGATTTGTTGTTGTTTCTCATGTTTTAGGAATAAAAGAGGAAAATGGAATAAGCCCAGCAAGAGCTATAAATTCAATTTTATTGCTTTATAATCTTGATAGTAATGATGAGAGGGCTATTGGTCTTGAAGGATTAGCAGAAATAAAATTTTTATTGGCATCCTCTACAACATATGCAAAGAATGCAATAAATAAGGCACAGGCTTCACTTTTAGAATTAGCAATGACAACAGCAGGAAAAAAAATAGGAATATCTCATGGTGCAATGATGATTCATGACAAAGAAGCAGACTTTGTTTCTGGTGCATCCTGTGAAGCTATATCCTCTTTTTTTAATTGTTTAAAACATCTAGAGTTTACTGCCCCCACAAGTTACGACCTATATAATCCTTTCTACACGCAGGATAGGCACCTTCCCAGATTTGTACTAGAATTGAATAATGAGAAGCTGTCAATTCACGATCAATTAAAAAATAAAATTGACGTGGTAGTGCAGTATCTAGCTAATATTAGGGGTAAAAGAATAGCTGTTCTTTCAGGGGGAAGAGGGGGGTAATCGAGAATTAATTTCCCATAGATTCAACAGTATTCAACAATTCATCAAACCAATTTTTCCCTAATAAATCAAAATAAATTTTCAAAGAATTCCCTGAAATAATCCATTTTTTATTATAATCTAAAGCTTTAACAAAATATTCAGGAGAGCACTTTTCTCTTAGAATAATATGTAAATCATCACCTTTTACGGTAAATTTTTCAACACAAGCTCTTCTGCCATAAATTTTTAAGCGTAATATCTTGAAAAGATTTTCCATTTCTTTAGGCATTTTCCCATATTCATCTAAAATATCTTGATGAAATTCATCAAGAAGTTCAATTGTGTCTACGGATGCTAACTTTTGATAAGTAGTAATTTTTTCTTTTTCTTCAGAAATATATTCACTTGAAATATATGCATTAACAGGAAGTTCAATAGCAATTTCACTGACTGGAGTTTCTTTGTGTCCGACATAAGTTCCATCTTTCATTTCTTTAATAGTTTTTTGAAGCATTTTTAAGAAGTGACTTACTCCAACTGTTTTCATAGTTCCATGTTGAGCTGATCCTATAATTTCTCCTGCTCCACGAATTTCTAAATCACGCATAGCAATTTGAAATCCTGCTCCTAGTTCAGATGCTTCAATAATTGAACGAAGTCTCTTTTTAGCATCTGGTTTTAATTTCTGCGCATGGTATAAAAGATATGCAAATGCTTGTCTTTGAGATCGTCCAATTCTTCCTCTTAATTGATAAAGTTGTGATAGTCCAAATTTTTCAGCATTATTAATAATCATTGTATTTGCATTTGCAAAATCAATTCCATTTTCAATAATTGTGGATGAAATTAGAACATCAAACTTATTTCTTTTAAAATCTAAAATTCTTTCTTCTAGTAAATTAGAATTCATCTGTCCGTGTGCGACAGTAAATGTTGCTTCAGGGACTAATTCACGAAGCCTTCCAGCTGTACTCTCGATTGTTTCAACTTTATTGTGAAGGAAATAAACTTGTCCTCCTCTTTTTATTTCTTTTAATATTGAATCTCTAATAAGGTTATTCGAATACCTTCTAACCTCTGTAATAATTGGCAACCTTCCAGGTGGAGGTGTTGTAATTGTTGTAATATCACGCAGTTTATTTAAACTAAGGTTTAAAGTACGTGGAATAGGAGTAGCAGTTAAAGTAAGTATATCAACTTGAGTTCTAAGCTTTTTTAATGTTTCTTTTTGTTTAACTCCAAATCTTTGCTCTTCATCAATTATTACAAGTCCTAAATTTAAAAAGTTTATATCTTTTTGTAAAAGTCGATGAGTACCTATGATGATATCTAATTCTCCTTTTCTAATTTTTTCGATAATTTGAGCTTGCTCTTTTGTTGTTCTAAAACGTGAAAGCATTTCAATTTTTATATCAAATGAATCCATTCGTTTTTTAAAGCTGTTATAATGTTGCTCTGTAAGAATAGTAATTGGAGATATAAATGCTACTTGTTTACCATTCATTACAGTTTTAAAAGCAGCCCGCATCGCAACTTCTGTTTTTCCAAATCCTACATCACCACATATAAGTCTATCCATAGGCTTGGGACTCTCTAAATCATCTCTAACATCCATAATTGCTTTTATTTGTCCTGGGGTTTCTTCATAAGGAAATGTTTTTGCAAATTCTTCCTCTTTTTCTTCTACTCTTTGAAAAGCGTCCCGTTTCATTTGTGCCCTTGCGGCATATAATTCTAATAAATCTTTTGCTAGTTGCTCAGTTTTCTTTTGTGCTTGAGTTACTTGTTTTTTCCATTCAGTACCTCCAAGTCTATGTAAGGTTATTTCTCTATCATCTTCAGTGATATATTTTGATACTTTATCCGATTGATCAACTGGAACAAAAAGTTTGTCATTTCCTGCAAAATGAATTTCTAAATATTCTCTAATATTTCCATTAATAGTTTTTTGTGTTAGTCCATCAAATATTCCTATTCCATGATCAAAATGAACAATATAATCACCTTGTTTCAATGAGGTTATAAAGTTCAAATTCATTTTAGCTACCGATTGATTTCTTCTAGCTTTTTTTAAAGTGAAGATTTCTTTATCTGTAATGAACGCAATTTTTTCTTCAGGATTTTGAAATGAAGTTGGGACAAACTCGTCATTATTGGCTTCAATAAGGTTAATTTTATTTTTCCAAGAGGTGAGAGCTGTTTCTTCTTTAAAAATATTATTTATCTCTTCTTTTCTTTTTGTATATATATAAACACTCCACTTCTGGCTCATTTTGTCACAGATATCAGTAATAAGATCTGGGAGAGTGTAAAATTTTAGAATTGATAAATAGCGTAGATGATAGTACTCCTCATCTTCTTTTGGAAATGCAGTAAATTTAATAAGTGGAGAAGAAATATTTTCAAGTTTTGCTTCCTCTGTGTCTGAAATATCGTCAACTTCATCAATAATAAAAATATTATTTCCACTTATCATATTAAGAATATCTCGCTGTTCTTTGGGAAATATTGCTTGATAAATGAAAGCTTCTCGCTGTTCTTTTTTTAAAGCTTTATTCAAAGGATCAAACTCATAAATGGAAGAAATTGTATCAAACCCAATCTCTACTTTTAATATTTTATTAGCTCCAAGTGGATGTATTTCAACTGTATCTCCTATCTTTTTATATGTGCCGGATGGGAGAACTGTTTCCTCAGAGTGTTCATATCCATTGATTATGAGATTGTTCATAAAATCGACGGATGAAATATTATCATCAACTCTTAAATTAATGGCATTTTTTTTCAAGGCTGAAAATAAAGGTAATTTTTTTGTTAAGAATTCTTTTGAGAAAATAAGAAATGTTGCTTCTTCCGATTGATCGAAAAACAATATTTTTTCAAGAATTTCTTTTTCTGTATCTTCTTTTTTCAAAAAGAAAATATTTCCAATATTAAAAAAGGATAGATGCTTTTTCATTTCTATCCCTTCTTCTTCATCTTCGCATACCCAAAAAGTTTTTTTATCTGAATCTTTTAAGAAGTTATATATAAAAAATGCTTTTGCTGTGCAGTTTGAAATTCCTGAAAGAACAAGCCTTTTATGCTTGGTAAAGTGTTTTTTTAACTCCGAATGGTAATTGATGTCTGAGTCTAGAAAATTCATAAGAACTGATTGATTCTTTAATAATCAGCTCCTTAATTAAATATTTAAGGAATCTGAATATTTTTATTTATTGCTTATTTCGGTGGAGATTATAAGAGAGTTAAAATAAAAGGCAAATGTAAAAAAAATAGCCATGTTTTAAGCACAGCTCTTTAGAAAGACTTAATGATTTATGCTACTTTTGATAAAGCTTCATTAATCTGCTCATCTGTTTTTAGTTCTAGGGTATTAAAGAATAAGTTTGCAATTTCTTTCAACGCATTTTCAACAGAATCTGAAGCATGCATTACATTTAAGACTTTGCTTTCCCCAAAAGTATTTCTAATTGTTCCTTTATCAGCTTGAGCAGGATCAGTTGCACCTACAGCATCTCTAATTCTATTAATAGCATCTCTTCCTTCCACAATTATTAAATTAATATCTTCTGAAATAATAAACTCAACTAGGTCATTGAAGAATGGCTTATTTGCATGATGAGCATAATGCCTTTCTACCTGCTCTCTAGTTAGTCTAATTATTTTATCGGCAAAAGTTTGAAGTCCTGGCACTTTTTCATATAGCATTTCTTTGATTGCAGCTTTGTTCGCCATTCCATCTGGCTTTATAAAAATTAAAGCTTTTTCTTGTTTGTTAG
The DNA here is from genome assembly GCA_964466055.1 of uncultured Candidatus Peribacteria bacterium. GTDB lineage: Bacteria > Patescibacteriota > Gracilibacteria > CAYXLW01. The sequence goes on along the minus strand of CAYXLW010000016.1, from coordinate 2,373 downwards.
TTTCTGTCATTTTTTTTAATTAAAATATAAAATATAAGTTTGGATTATTCTATTAATTTAATAGCTCTATTAAAGACTTCTTTCAAATCTTCAAACGATAATAAGTTCTCAACCCTTTCTGCTGTTTCCCACATGATTTGCTCTACCCCTATTGGGGTAATATTTTCTATATCGGAAGCATCTATTAAAAACACATCATATTCACCTTTTCCTCCTTCTCTGCCTTTTTTCTTTTTATTAAAAACAAATTCATGCTTTAATCCTGTACTAGTGATTTTATGCCGAGAAACATTTAGTCCTAATTCTTCTTGAATTTCTCTTATTAAAGTTTCAGTAGTATCAGTATCGGACTCTTCTTTTCCTCCAGCAACAAATGAAATATTGTCTGTTTCTTTATTTTTTACTAATAAGAATTTATTTTCACTTCCTTCTTGTTTTTTATAAACAATAGCTAATGCTCCTTCATATACTTTTTGATCTAATGACATATTTTTCTAATAATTGTAGATTACTATATAAATATTTTTTCTCATGTCAAGAAAAAACTTTAGCTTTTTTATAAATCAGCTTTTATCGTAAACTACGAAAAACAATAAAAATCATGAAATTCAATATCAAGTCAATTATAGGTCCAAGCTTATTACTTGCGATATCATCACTATTAAGCAGATTCCTTGGAGTTTACCGAGATCATCTTTTCGCAAAAAACTTTGGTGCAAGTTCAATGCTAGACTCATATTATGCAGCATTTCGTATTCCAGATATTTTATATGCATTTTTAATAATGTCATCAATTTCCGTTGTGTTTCTCCCTATGTTCCAAAAGTTTAAAGAAAAAAAAGATTGGGATAAGGCGTGGAAATTTACTTCATCTGTTTTAAATTCATTGCTTATTCTTTTTGGATTAATATCCATCACCACAATAATTTTTGCACCATCAATCGTAAATTTATATGTTCCAAATTTTTCTGAAGCTCAAAAAGAACTTACTGTTTTTATGATGAGAATAATGATGATCTCACCATTTTTTTTCATGATCTCTTCAGTAATGATTTCTGTCGAAAATGCTTTCAACAAATTCTTTGCACAATCTCTAGCTCCTATTCTTTATAATTTAGGAATTATTGGAAGTTTATTTATTTTCAAAGATACGTTAGGCGTGAAAGGTCTTGCTGTGGGAGTCGCAATTGGGGCTTTTTTACAAATGCTAATTCAGGTTCCATTTTTCTTACAAACAGATTTTAAGTGGTCAGCTGTTTTTCTTAAAGGGAAAGAGTTAAGTAATATGATTAAAATTGTTATTCCTCGTATTCTATCAGTTTCTGCAGATCAAATAGCACTAACTATTAGCACTTTTCTTGCTTCTTCTTTAATAGCTGGATCAATTACTGTTCTTAATTTAGCAATAAATATTCAAAGTTTACCTTTTGGAATGATTGCTATTTCTGTTTCAATTACTGCATTTGCATCACTTACAAAATATTCAGCTCAAGATGATAAAGAAAAGTTTAGAAAAACTCTTCAGTTAAATTTTGAAAAGATTATGTTTTGGCTAGTTCCATCTGTATTTGGGCTTTTTATTATCGCAAATCCTTTAATTGAATTTCTTTTTGAATATGGTGAATTTTCAGCAAAAAACACTGTTGAACTTGTAGTCTTACTTAAAATTTTTCTTATTGCTGTAATTTTTCAAGGAATTATCCCTCTTTTGTCCAAATCATTTTTTGCTTACCAAAAAACATGGATTGTATTTTTCTTAACCTTGGTTGGGCTAACTTGTAATGTTTTAACTAGTATTTTTCTTGTTCAAAGAATTGGAATTACAGGTCTTGCATGGGGAGTGGTGGTGGGGATGAGTATTAATGCCATACTCTTAATTATTTTTTCATGGAGAGAATATGGGAAGATTTTTTCTTTCTTAAAAATATTTATGATTTTTTTAATGAGTGGAATTATGTTCTTAATTTTGAAAAATTATCTTGTTCCACAAATAGAAAATCTTTTCTCTTTATGGCAGATTTTGATTATTACAATAGTTGGAGGCGGAGTTTACTTATTGGGGATGAAAAATATTCCCAAGTTCTATGAATGAATTTAATTGTTCTTAATTTAGTAAAAAAGTTAATAGTTCTATTGACATATATTTTTATATGTGATTCAATATAATCTTAATGGAATTGCACAAGGTATATTGTGTTATTTTTTTGTTTTTATTTTCCCCTTAGAATTAAGGTTTTTTGAGTTAAGAATTTTTTTTATTAATTTAAACAACAAACTACTTTTACTGTTAAAAACGTTTATATAAATTGTTCTGAATTCACAATATACCTTGTGGCTAAATTTATTATTTAATAATTTATTCAAATGGAAATA
>CAYXLW010000015.1:12664-15353 GCA_964466055.1 uncultured Candidatus Peribacteria bacterium | reverse complement strand
AAATCAAATTTTACAGAACAAATAAATCCAGATAGTTCTGAAAAAACTGAAGAAAAGAAAAAAGAAAGTCCTTTTGTACATGCAAAAGAAGTTGAATCCAAAGAGGATTCGACAAATAAGCCTAAAAAGAAGAAAACTTCAATATGGGTTGTATTAGCAGCTTTGTTTATCGTATTACTTTTACTCATAGTTCTCATGGTATTTGTACTTGCCATGGGAGGACCAAATAACCCAATACTCAAAACATTTGGAATAGATCCATATTTTCTTAAAGAATCACTACAATTAATAACAAATGTTGCCTTTGGGGCAGTAACATTTATTTTATTTTTCCTTCTAATTATAGGAGTTTTTAGAGGATTAATGGCAAAGAAAGACGAAATAGATAAAAAGAAAACATCATTTATTCTAGCAGCTTTTTCTTTTGGGATGAGTTTTTTAACAATAATGGTATGGCTAGGAGTATTCAACTTTATATCAAAATTTGTAGTAAATGCAGCAGAACCACCAGCAGCAGAAATTACAATTAATCCAAGCCAAAAAGAAATTTCACAAATGCAAGCACCAATAGAACTAACACTAAGTGCTAGGCAAGCTAAAACTTCTTGGGAACGTAAAGGTAAAAAAATAACAGAATTCCTGTGGGATTTAGATAATGACAATAATTTTGAATTTGCCACACAAGAGCTTGAATTTTTAAGAGAATTCAATATTTCAGGAGAAACTACTCTTAGGCTTTTATTAAAATTTGAAGATGGAGAACAAGATATTATAGAAAAAATTATAAATTTACCTAGTGCCGTATTTGACTTCTATCCTAAAAAAGGAAGCGCACCTTTATCAGTTACTTTTGATGCAGGGAATATCAATAATCCAAAAGATCCTATTATAAAATATGAGTGGGATTTTGATGGAGACAACGTTTTTGATGAGATGCGAGATACATCAAAGGTTGAATACACATACAAAAAAATTGGAACATACGACATAAACCTTCGTACATCATCAAAAAACAATATTATAAATAAATATAAAGCACAGGTAGAAGTTTTAGGAGGAGAATATGCTGTTGAAAATATTGAAGCAAAAATAGAAGTGAGTCCTTCAAGTGAAGGAATGGTGCCATTTGAAGTTCGATTTTCAGCAGAAGATTCAATTTCTCCTAATGGTAAAATAGTAAGTTATGAATGGGATTTTGGAGATAGCAGTTTTACCGAAAAAGGAAGAACTATAGATCATACTTTTGTTAAAACAGGCCAGTTTGAGGTGGTTTTGACAGTTACAGATGAAACAGATGAAAAAGCAAAAATATCGGAAAAGATTGTAGTAAGTTCTCCAAAAACAGCGCCAGAAGCCATTATAAAAACATATCCTGAAATATTGGAAGGGGAATCGCCTTTTACTGTAAAATTCGATGCATCAAACTCAAAAGATAAAGACAATAACATTGTAGATTATGAATGGGATTACAATAATGATGGAATTGTTGATAGCAGAGGACAAAACTTAACTCATGTTTTTAGAGATATTGGGGACTCAAAAATAGTCTTACTTGTAAGAGATTCGGATAAACAAGAAGCAAAAACTTTCGTAAATGTAAAAGTTGTAGAAAGAGAACTAGAAGCTATAATAGAAGCAAACCCAGAGTCAGGATCAGCTCCATTAACTGTAGATTTCGATGCTTCGAGTTCAACTTATTCTCAAGGTAAAATAATTTCATATGAATGGGATTTTGGTGATGGAACACCAGTTCAACTTACAGGAGCAAAAAAATCTCACCAATACACAAAAGTAGGACAATATGAAGTAAAATTAAAAGTTTTTACAGATGACGATAAAACAATAGAAGCGAGTAAAACAATTTATGTTCGAATTGTTTCAACCCAAGCATGTTTTACATCTAGTAGACACGAAGGAAAAGCACCACTTGCTGTGAGCTTTGATTCAGTTTGTTCCAAAGGAAATCCTATAACTTGGAAATGGGATTTTGGTGATTCCTCAATATCTAATGAAAGAAAACCTTCACATGTATTTGAAAAAGCAGGTACTTATGAAGTGAAATTAGAATTGGTTGATGCTACTAGTAATGTTAGTAAATATACGGATGTTATTGAAGTAATGAGTAATGATGAATGAACAATTAAAAATATTTTTAGTTGTTATTCCTATCTCTAGGCTGATTCAAACTAAATTGGCATACAATAATTGTTTGTCCCCACCCCCTCATCCGCCCCGCTTAGCGGGACACCTTCTCCCAGAGGGAGAAGGGGAAACTCCCTCTCCCTTTGGGAGAGGGTTGGGGTGAGGGAGTGTGGGGTTATGTCAAACTATTTTGAATTAGCTATATCTTCCTATCTCTATAAAATTGATATTTCTGAAGTAAAAGAATCATGCCAATTTTTTGATAACTTATAAATCATAATAGGCATTCCCAAACTACCTGTGCCTATCTCTGACTCAGAATGACCTCCACCACCAGTTTTTTTAAATCCTACAATATTAATTGTTTCTTTTATTTTGTTAAAAAATTCATGTAATGGTTCAAAGTTTTTTAAACTGTCCCATCCATCAAGATTCTCAAGTTCGTGTTGATATTTAAAACCTAAATTCTCAGCAAAAAGATCTCCAGTAATTTCAATTTGTGCTAATATTTTATCCCATTCAGGGAAAGTATAAAATAACATTGTTA
>CAYXLW010000015.1:0-12654 GCA_964466055.1 uncultured Candidatus Peribacteria bacterium | reverse complement strand
ATAAACCGAATTATCATCAGGAATATCATGGAAATATTTACTTCTATTTTTATGCAATCATTCGTTTGAATTTTTATATCACTAAGTGTAAATATTCCATCAGTTTCTATTTTATCCAATGCATTTTTAAGTTCTAACATTCTCATTATACCCCCTGAGATTTTTTCAATTTGTGAATAAGTTTTATTAAGAACCTTAGATATTGAAACGCTTTCTTTCCTGTATAGACGATTTAACTCATTTTCTATATTAGTTATGATGCTTTGTATATCTATAGGAATTTCAGATAATTCAGGACATGTTTTTAGGACTAAATCTTTAGTTCCTTCAGGATTTAGCCTTAACTTATTATCATAATCATCTTTTTTGGGTTTTTCAAAAATCTCACTACTAACTTCTGATTCTACAATCTTATTGAGATTTAATTCTTCCATGTTTTTTAAATTATGAAATAAAATATAAAATAAGAAACCACATCACAATGATTATTGTGAAATGAAAACATCCTTTATAATTATTTATTAAAAGGAAATTATAAATTCAAGAAAAAAGAAATACCTACAATTAAGTGTAATAAAATGTTTAAATATTCAACAAAATAAAAACAAAAAAATAACACAATAATCATTGTGCGCTTCTTATACAATATATACTCATCTTTGTTGCATTATAAATATATAATACATTTTTTGTCAATAAGATTTAAAAAACTAAATTCTAGTATTATGCTTTTTTATTGATAGAATGAGGTTAAATCTAAATCTAAATTATGCGTCTAGACCTAAAGCTAAAAGAAATATTTCCTGAAAAAACTAGAAGTCAGCTTGAAAAACTTGTTGAAAAGGGTTGCGTGAAAGTAAATAAAAAAATTATTCAAAAATCTGCTTATAAAATAGATGAAGAAGATATTATTAAAGTTAAATTCCCTGAAATAACGGGAAGAGATGATTTAAAGCCTAAGAATATTCCTCTTGATATCATTTTTGAAAACAAAGATTATTTAGTAATAAACAAACAAAAAGGAATTGTTGTTCACCCTAGTGAAGACGAAGACACATTATCAGCTACTATTGTTAATGCAGTTCTTTATCATTGCGGAGAATCTTTAAGCGGAATAAATGGAGAAAAAAGACCAGGAATAGTGCATAGACTAGACAAGAATACAACAGGGGTTTTAATTATCGCAAAAAATGACAAGTTTCATGCACATCTTGCAAAACAAATTGAAAACCGAGAAGTTAAGAAAATTTATAGAGCTTTAGTTTTAGGACATCCAGAAAATGGAGTAATTGAAGCGCCTATTGGAAGAAGTTATAAAGACAGAAAAATAATGGGGGTAAAAAAAGGAGGAAGGTACGCAAAAACAGTTTTTAAGCTTGTTGAATATTTCCCAAAGTATGATGTATCTTTAGTTGAAATAGAATTAATAACAGGAAGAACTCATCAAATTCGTGTTCATTTTAAATCAATTAATCATCCTGTAGTTGGTGATAGCACCTATGGAAATGAAAAAATAAATAAACTATTTTCTCAAAAATTTAATATAAATTCTCAACTTCTTCATGCTTATAAATATTCTTTTATTGATTTAGAGGGGCATAAAAAGAAGTTTATTGCAGAAATAAAGGAACCATTATTGCTAGAAGAGAATGAATTGTTGCTGATTTAATATTGCCATTTTTTTGCATACGTTAATCTATATGATTATTTTTTGATTTTACTAATAAAAGAAGATAGAATCATATTGTTATTAGCTACATGGGTTAAAATTCCATCCTCTAAATTTTAAAAAATGAAAAACATTTTTATTCATACAAAAAGGCTTTTTAAAAAAGTAAAAAAACTACAAGAAAGTCTGAAAAAGGCTCCTCCTGTTGAAAAATTTGAATTTCCAGATACAGAAGAAGAAAAAGGCAAAAAGCCAATGCATATTGTTGAAATATCTACAAAATCAGTTGCAAAAGCAACTTTGACAATTATTGGGATAATAGCTCTTGCATATTTTGTATACTCAATAAAGACATTATTAATTTTATTCTTCGTTTCATTGTTCTTTGCAGCGGCGATGGATCCAGCTGTAGATTGGCTTGAAAATAAGCATATCCCTCGTTCAATTGGAGTTATTCTTATATTTCTAATTTTAATAGGGATTGTTGTTGTTGTTATAGGCTCAATGATACCAATTATTGTAGAACAAATATCATCTTTAGTAAGTAACTTTACAAATGCTACTATAAGATTTTTTGAATCACTTAAAGATAATGGAGACTCTTTAGCATTTTTACCTGAAAAATATAGAGATTGGGTAATAACAACTTTACAGTCTATGAAATTTGAAACTATCATTAAACAACTATTGAACAATCTTTCTGGAATTGTTGATCAAGTACAAAATTTTGCTTCAGGATCACTTAAAACTATCGGATCTACGTTAGGAGCTGGAGTATCTGTTACAGTCTCAATAGCTTCAGGATTATTTAATTTCATTTTAGTTCTATTCCTAACATTTTTTATGGCTATAGACAAAGGAAGTTTAAACGATTTTTTCCACTCATTGTTTCCTAAAAAATATGGTTCATACATAAGTGAAAAAACAGGAGCCATACAGAAACAAATTGGTAGTTGGTTCAGAGGACAAATTTTACTTTCGATTATAATGTTTATAACAACATTCATAGGACTTATAATTATCGGAATGGGGGAATATGCTTTAATTTTAGCTCTTATTATGGCAATAGGAGAATTTATACCATATATTGGACCAATAATTTTTTTCGTTTTTGCTCTACCAATATCGTTTGGAGTGTCTTTCGCAGTTGTAATTAAACTTGTTATTTTTGCTGCAATTCTTCAATTTGTTGAAGGAAATGTTTTTGTGCCAGCTGTTATGAATAAGGTTGTAGGGTTGTCCCCAATTGTTGTTTTATTAGCACTTATTATAGGGTTTCAATTTTTAGGAATTATTGGAGCAATTATAGCAGTTCCTGTGACAACAGCCGTTGCTATTTTTATTAAGGATTACATGAAATCTGTGGCTAATAAGAAATAGTCGAAAAAGTCAACATTATTGATGTCTATTATTCTTATTAAATCTTCATTGTCTGATTTTAAAATATAACTTGAAAAAGAAAAATCCTTACTTAAATTTGTTAAAAATAATCTGGCAATTCTCAAAAGGGATGCACTTTAAACTATGCATAACTTATGCAATGTTTACAGTTGCTAATCTTATTTTAATGTTAGAACCGTATCTACTTGGTAAATTTTTAAATATTCTACAACAAGGAGGTGAAAATATTATATTGGAAAGTGCAATATTTTTGGGATTATTATTTTCTTTAGATTTTTTCCATTGGTTGTTGCATGGTCCTGCAAGGTGTATGGAAAGAGTTACAGCTTTTAAAATCTCTAAAAATTTCACAGAACAAATGTTTATAGTTGTAACACAACTTCCACTTAAGTGGCATAAAGATAATCACTCAGGAAAAACAATAAATAAAATTACCAAAGCCTCAATGGCAATAAGAAGTTTTATGGATGAATCTTTTGTTTACTTGCAATCTTTAGTCCCTTTCGTTGTTTCAGCGGGTGCGATTATTATAATAATGAAATGGTATGGAGCCTTTGTTTTATTGTTCAGTGTTTTTGTGATTTTTATAATTTCAAAATTTGATAAATTTCTAGTTGCAGCAACTCATGAAATAAATAGAAAAGACCATAAAGTTGCTTCTACTTTTTTTGATTATGTATCTAACATAGTAACAGTTATTACTTTAAGACTAGAAAAACTTGCTAAAACTGAGCTTATAAAAAAAATTACTAACATTTTCCCTATTTCTAAAAAACAATTTATTATTAATGAATGGAAATGGTTTTCTGTTAATGCCCTAATAAATTTACTCAGGTTCTTTGTCGTTATTACTTATCTATATACTTCTTATAAAACGGATGGGGTTATTCTTGTAGGAAGCTTAATGATGTTGTATGAATATGTTAGAAGATTTACAGATGTATTTTACGGGATTGCGTGGAAATATGAAAATCTTGTGATGACAAGTACACATATTATGACAGTGGATAGTATCTTAAATGCTCATGAGAAACTCTATTACAAAACTAATGTAGATCATATAAAAAATTGGAATGATGTAAAAATAAGAAATTTATGTTTTAAATATGAAGATGAGAAACATCATGTTCACACATTAAAAAATATTTCTTTAGATTTAAAAAAGGGGCTAAAGATAGCTTTTGTAGGAGAAAGTGGAAGTGGTAAAAGCACTTTAATGTCAATTATGAGAGGATTAGATGAAGTAGATAAAGTAAATTTAAATGTTGATGGCAGAGAATTTAATGATCTAAAAGTTTTATCAAGAGCAACAACTTTAATTCCACAAGATCCAGAAATATTTGAGAATACAATTGAATACAATATAAGCATGGGAATAAGTGCTAAAAAGGATGAAATATTAAAGAGTGTTGAATTAGCAGTTTTTGATAAAGCTTTAAAGAGACTACCTAAAGGATTAAAAACAAATATAAGGGAGAGAGGTGTTAATTTGTCTGGAGGAGAAAAGCAGAGATTAGCACTTGCTCGGGGTATTTTTGCATCTAAAAATAGCAGTATAATTTTGATGGATGAACCGACAAGTAGTGTTGATAGTACAAATGAGTTTAAAATATATAAGAATCTTTTTAAACATTTTTCAGATAAATGTGTTATTTCAAGTATTCACAAACTACATTTACTTAATCTTTTTGATATTGTTTATGTTTTAGATAAGGGAGAATTGGTAGAGCAGGGGAGTTTTGCAGAGCTTATTAAGAAGAATGGAGTTTTAAAAAAACAATGGGATAATTATGAGGATAGTTTGGGTAGTAATAAATAATTTTTTTTACGTAGAGAGATAACCTTTTTTTAAATAAAATGTTAGAGACACATTGCAATGTGTCTCAATGTTTCGTATTAACGGCGTTTATACATATAAAAATAGGCAAGACATTGTCTCGCCTAAAATAAATCTGTTCTTTTATTTATAGCTGATTCAAACTAAATTGGCATACAATAATTGTCCCCACCCCCTCATCCGCCCCGCTAAGCGGGGCACCTTCTCCCAGAGGGAGAAGGGAGAACTCCCTCTCCCTTTGGGAGAGGGTTGGGGTGAGGGAGTGCGGGGCTATGTCAAACTATTTTGAATTAGCTATTTATGTTATTTTTTCTTCCTCCTATTAACATATCCAGCTCCTAAAGCTGAAATAATTCCTGTTATACCTAAAAGTAAAGCAGGTCCTGTTGCTGGTAAAATTATTGAAGTAAGAGATCCAACACTTTCATTACCAACATTATCTACAGTTGAAATTTTAAATGTATATCTTTTACCTCCATTTAAAACTGTTTGATACGAAGTTTTATCTTTTTCTATTTTTATAGCTTGTCTTAATTCTTCGTTATTAACTTGGTATCTATAATTTTGATAGTCTAAATCTCCTGCAGAATTTTTAGATGCTGTCCAATTTAAATCAACAATATAATTTTTCTCTCCTTCATTTAACCTATAAGAAGGAGATAAATTTGTTACATCTTCTGGAGGTGTCTTATCACCTTCTACTTCAGAATTTGTATTTATAACCTCTTCATTAGTAAGAACTACTTCACCTCCACCATTTTCTTCTAATACTGGACCAGATTTATGTAGAACTTCCTCAGAATCTCCCATACCAATAAATGTATTGTAATCTGTAACTCCACTTACAATAGGTATTCCACTTAAATCTGTAACTGAAGAAAATGCGGTAACAGTATATTCTAGCATTTCAGCTTGATCTTCGGTTGTAATTCTAACACTTGTTCCATTCTCCTGAGTTTCAACACTTAGTACTTTTAATCTTTCTCCTGAATTACTTTGTATAACGAATGCACTAGTAGAATTTTCAGGGATTTTTACTTCTTTATTGAAATTAACAATAACAGTATTTTTGTCTTTAGCTTCAACAGATGTTAGCTGTAGTAATTCTTCATCAGATACAGTATTTACTTCTGTGAAAATTATAGTGGATTCTTGTGAATATCCCGTACTTTCTTCTCCTTCAGAATTTATTGCTGTAACAGAAAAATAATAACTTTGCCCCAGAATAAAAGGGGTTTCTTTAAAGCTTTTTACAACAAGTGTAGTAATATTATCAGAAGTATCAATATACTCTGAGTATTTTTCTGAATCTTCGATTGATTTAGCATCAACATAAACTCTATAATGATCAACTGGAGTTCCATTAGTGTTTTTTGTCCCTTGCCATGAAACTTCAATCCCTTCAGGTTTTACTGAAAGCTCAACATCTCCAATTACGTTATTTGGAGCTTCAGCATAAGCTGAAAATAGTCCTGAAAAAATGGTTAAAATTGATAATAAAGCTGTTTTAATAGTTTGTGTTGTTTTCATTTTTGTTTTTATTAATTTTTGCGTCGTTCTATTATATCATTAATTCAGTAAATTTACAAATTTCAATTGACTTTTTTATCTTTTTAAATAGAATGCCTCCGCATTGTAGAAATGAGGCAAGAAATTGTTTTTCTAGAAGTCCTCATGAGGTGTAAAGACTATCGGATTAAATTCATTTAGTTTTATCATTCAACAAATCTACATTGTAACAGTAGATTTTTTTGTTTATAAAATTATATTACTTTAAAATATTAATTCTCTCATAACATGGCTATCTCAAAAGAACAAAAAGAAGAAATGTTAAAACAACTTATAGAAAAAATGAAAGAAGCAAAATCTATTGTTTTTACTGTACTTAAAGGGGTTTCAGTAGCAGATCAACAAAAATTAAGAAGAGCATTAAGAGAAAGAAATGCTGAGTTAAAAGTTACAAAAAAAACGCTTATCAGGCTTGCTGCTAAAGAAATAGGAGTTGAAGAAATTTCAGATGAAGCATTAGAAGGGCAAATAGCAGTTACTTTCAGTTATGGTGAACCAACAACAGGTCCACAAGAAATTAATAAAATAGCTAAAACATCTAAGAATGTTGTACTTAAAGGAGGAATTTTCGAAGGAAGAGCGTTAGGACTTGCGGAAGTAAAAGAGCTTGCAGATTTACCTTCAAGGGAAGTTCTTCTTGCAAAACTTATGGGGACATTTATGGCTCCATTGCAAGGATTTGTTTCATGTTCTTCAGGAGTTGTAGCAGGGTTTGTTAGAGTTCTTAATGCTCACAAAGAAAACCTAGAAAAAGCTGTGTAAGTTAAAAAACTTATAAATATTTATTATATTATTATTTAATCATTTTCAATTATGTCAGACGAAAAAAAATTACCAGAATTATCAAAGGATGCTGCAAAAATCCTTGAGGCTGTAAAAACTCTTTCAGTTCTTGATCTTGCGAATCTTGTAAAACACATGGAAGTAGAGTTTGGAGTTAGTGCATCAGCACCAGTTGCAGTTGCAGTTGCCGGCGCTAATGCTGGAGGAGGTGATTCTAAAGAAGATGCTCCTGAAAAAACTGAGTTCAATGTGAGATTAGTTACTGCGGGTGACGGTAAAATCAATGTAATTAAAGCTGTTAAAGAAATTACAGGGCTTGGACTAAAAGAATCTAAAGATCTTGTTGATGGTGCTCCATCTAATATAAAGGAAAACGTGAAAAAAGAAGAAGCTGAGGAAATGAAGAAAAAACTTGAGGCAGCAGGAGCTACTGTTGAACTTGCATAGTTTTTAAGAAATATTTCAAAGTTTAAAAAGGTGTGAACTTTAGTTTGCACCTTTTTTGTGTTTTTTTATGAAAAATTTAAATATTATATTTTTTTAAGTCCTCATAAGCAAACAATGGAATATCATATAAATCACCAAAATTATCATATATAAATTTAGAAGCTTTTAATGTTTTGTTTAAACTATAATCATCAATTATCTTTTTAGAATTCTTTTTTATAATTTCTATTCCAATATCTTTAACTGCATCATTAACTCTTTCATCTGGAACACAACAATATTCACCTAGAATATTGTTGTATATTTTTTGGCATCTTAATTCTCTTAAAATTAATGGTATTTTTATATTCATTCTATTATTCCTCATACCAAGACCTTTAATACTACGTATATATTTTATAAAAATAAGGAAATTATTATCTATTTCAGATTTCTTTAAATTATATAATATTTCATCCCAATTGCTTGCTAATACTTTTATACTTAAATAGTAGTCTTTTCTAAAGCTTACTGTTTTTCTTTGTAATATTCCTTTGCATATATTGCTAACTTTAACAGCATTTTCTTTTCTATTTTTAATTTCATTATCTATATTTTTATCGTTTTGCCAATATTCTTTGTAGTTTTTATATCCTTTACTAAATGATTTTATATATGTAACAAAATAGGCTGCATCTTCCCAGTATCCAGACCTAGACCATGCCGATGCTAAAATAAATAGTAAAAATAAATCATGCTCTTTTTTTAAATCTAAACTCATTTTTTCTCCATTTGGAAGATTAAGATTAAAGTCGTATACCCATCCTAAATATTTATTATTTTTATCTAGGTTGATGTATGGAATTATTTCTTTTTCATTAATAACTGCGTTTATTAAGTTTTGGATTTTACTCATATATAAGTTTTTAATTTTATAAAATTCAAGCTTTTTACTTATTTATTCTAAAACTGCTTTAATTCTTCTAATCCCTGCACTACTAGCCTGCTCTTTTTTTATTTTAAACTTACCCATGTTACCAGTTTTTTCAACATGAGGACCTCCGCATATTTCCTTAGAAAAAAATTGTCCCAATTTATCAGGATTACCTATAGTATAGACTTTAACTTTTTCTCCATATTTATCCCCAAAAAGTCCAATAGCACCTTGTTCTTTTGCTTGCTTGACAGTCATTTCTTCCATTCTTATTTCTAAATCTTTCTTAATTTGCTCATTAACAATATTCTCAACTTTTTTAATTTCTTCATTTGTAAGTTTTTCAGGATGGGAAAAATCAAATCTTAATCTATCTACTGTAATATTTGAACCTTTCTGTTCTACATGGCTTCCTAAAATGTTTCTTAAAGCTTGATGTAGTAAGTGAGTAGCAGTATGGAGTGCTGTCGGTTTTTCACTATTATCTGCAAGTCCTCCTTTAAATTTTTGTTCAGAAGCAAGTCGTGATTTTTCTTGATGATTTTTAAATGCCTCTTCAAATCCTTCCTTGTCAACTTTTAAATTATTTTCTTTAGCTAATTCTTCAGTCATTTCAATTGGGAATCCATAAGTATCATAGAGTTTAAATGCTTTATCTCCTGAAATAGTTGTAATTTCTTTCCCTGTTCGTTCAAGTGCAATTTGAAATCCTTTTACAAGTTTTTCAAACTCTTTAAGTCCTGAGCTTAAGGTTTTTCTAAATCTCTCTTCTTCCTTTTCTATTTCATTTATAATTTTTTGTTTATTTTCTTTTATTGATGGATAAATGTTTTCAAACTTTCTAATTACAATTTCTGCGATTTCTCCAAGAAAATTTTTGTCTACTCCTAATTTATAAGCGGACCTAATTGCTCTTCTAATTAATCTCCTTAATATATAGCCTTGATCTACATTTGAAGGGGAAATGCCATCTGAGATCATAATTACAGCAGTTCTTGAATGATCTGCTATGATTCTCATTTGTTTAACTGTTTGTATTGTTTCTTCTTTACTATCAAAATTTTTCTCATTAATAACTATTCCTTTAGTATATTTTTTATTAGTGATTTTTTCTATGCTTTGTAAAATTTCCTCAAAAACATCAGTATCGTAAACAGATTTTTTACCATTTAAAACTGTTGTAACTCGTTCTAGTCCCATTCCAGTGTCTACATTTTGTTGAGATGCTTTTGCAAAATTTCCATCTTTATCTTTTGTGTATTCCATAAAAACATTGTTCCAAATTTCCATCCAATTTAAATCATTTTCTTCTACATTAGCATTTTCGTAAGGAGTTTCTTCTCCTACCCAATAAAATATTTCTGTATCTGGACCGCAAGGACCTGTTTGTCCTGCAGGTCCCCACCAGTTATCTTTTTTCCCCATATATGAAATTCTTTTTTTAGAGATATTTAAAGATTCCCAAATTTTAGCTGATTCTTCATCTTTTGGTGCATCTTTATCTCCCTTAAAAACCGTGATCGATAGCATCTTGGGTGGTATTCCTAAATATTTTGAAGATGTTAGTAGTTCGTATGACCATGCTATGGATTGTTCTTTAAAATAATCTCCTAGTGACCAGTTTCCTAACATTTCAAAGAAGGTGAGGTGAGTGTCATCTCCTACTTCTTCTAAATCATTTGTGCGTATGCATTTTTGTACATTTGCTAGTCTTTTTCCTTCTGGGTGTTGTTGTCCAAGGAGGTAATGGACTAAAGGTTGCATCCCTGCTGTATTAAATAAGACAGTAGGATCATTTTCAGGTACTACGGAGGCTGAAGATATTATTGCATGTTCTTTTTCTTTGAAAAAGTTAAGAAATATTTCTCTAATTTCTTTTGATGTAAATGATTTCATTGCTTTTGTTTAACTATATGCATTGGTAAAGATAGCAAATTTTTTGATTCATTCAAATTATAAATTAATATTGAAATTCCTGCGAATCATCTTAATTCGGGAGTATAAAAAATATATCCTTTTTGTTTAATCAAAACAGTTCTAAGGTTGTCCAATATTCTAGGCAAAAATTGATTATATATATTGACATATTTTCTTATAAAATATAGGCTATGATCTTGATTTAAAATCTATATATATGGGAAATGTTTCAGAAAATCGTAGTATATTTTCTAAAGAAATAAAAACAACTTTCTCAAATATTAGATTAGTTGATAAAGTAGGACTTTGGGATTTTATTGGTGCGAAAACAGAAGAGATTAAGGATAAAATTTATGTTTTAATTGATGAAATTAATGATAGTAATAGATTGCCTGAAATCATTGAAATAACACTGTGGGATATTGTCAGGTTACTTTCAAAGAGATATTCTGAAGACTTGGAATTACAAAAATTTGCAAATGATTTAAAGTCTTCGTTATTGAAATTAGGAAAACGTGAAACAAGTAATAAATATTATCCTTCAATTAATGACATTATTCCTGGTAATTTATATCACTTGTTGTCAGCTATTAGGAAAACTGTAAATAAAATTGTATCAGAAATAGGCTGTCCAAATGCTTGTAGTGATTGTTTTTTAAATGCATTAAAGCTAAGTAGAGCAGTAATTGAAAAAAATGTTTTCGAAGAATTACTAGTTCTTTTGTCTGCTGAAGAGGGTTTAAGTCAAGATGATATTCCTTTATATTGGAGAACAGATCCTTTAAATCTTCCTGATATTGAGGAAAGGATTAAATTATTTAAAAATATAACAGGAAAAGAATGTCAATTGACTACAAATATTCCTAAGAACTCATCTTTAGAAACTTTAAAAGCAATATGGGAATCAAATACATTAATTAGAGTTTCTATATCTAAAAAAAATAGAAATTTATTTTCTGAAGAGTTGAAAAAAAGAATATGGGGGGATAGAACTCAGAAATCTTTTATGGAAAGTGATTTAAATGAAGAAATTAAGAAAATACTGGGAATGCGTGGTAATGATAAATCTGAATTAGTGGTTCATATGGATTCAGAATTATCAGGATTAGATTTACCTGGGGGAGATAAATATAGCTTTAAAGATGTTTCATTAGAAACTATTACTACAAAAGATGGGGCTACATTAACTCCCGATGGATGTTATTTATACTATGCTATGCCTCAGGCTCCTCTTTTCCCTGAAGGACTTTGGGTGGAGAAAGTAAAAGAAGACACAGAGTGGTTTTTTCAGTGCTCAGAAAAAGAGCATAGGTATAATTTTTTACCATTAAGAATGGTTAATAAAAATGGAAAAGTTGAAAAAAGAGACTGTTTAATTGCTCCACAAATAGAGGGATTAATGTTAGAGAGAGATCAAAACACTCCCAATATTACATTTTTTGATTTTTTAGATGATTTAGATGATGACTATCCTAGTCAAATTCAAGGAGTATCTTATTATTTAAATATAGTTAGAAATTACTTGCTTGAAAATCCAGAGAAAATAAAAGCTTATACTGAAATTCATTCAGATAATTTTATAAAAAAATATGGAGAAAATTTTAATTTTGAAAGTTTTTTAAACGATTTAAGTAAAGATGAAAAATTTTTTTGTAAAGAAGATAGAAAATATACTACCTGGAATATTTGGGAAATTGGTTTGTATTTTTTATTAAGCGGATTCGATGACAATATTATTGAAAAACTATTTGATAAATATCCTCCTTCAAATGATGTATTTGAAGGATATTGGCCTAGTAATAAATTTGGTATTTTAAATTGAAATGAATAGCTAATATAAAAAACGAAAATAAATTTATAAATGCTTCAAAAAACATTCGTTCGTCTTAAATCACTCTCAACAACAACAAGAACAATGATCTTCTTGTTTTTAATTTATGAATTTGCACAAATAATCACAGAAATATTCCTAAATACATTCATATTCTTACAAACAAAATCCGTAATATTACTTGTAATATATAACAGTGTATATTTTACAGGATGTATGATTGGGTTTGTTGTTTGGGGATTTATTATGGCTCAATTACGAATATCTTTAAAATATAATTATTTAAG
>CAYXLW010000014.1:0-32016 GCA_964466055.1 uncultured Candidatus Peribacteria bacterium | reverse complement strand
TTTGGGGATTTATTATGGCTCAATTACGAATATCTTTAAAATATAATTATTTAAGAGCATTTATTATATTTTTTCTCTCATTTATTACACTTCTTATTTTACCTCACAGTTTCTCATATCTATTAATATTTGCACTTCTTAATGGCATAGGACTTGGTATGTTTTGGGTGGGAGTTCATTCTTATGAAATTACTCAAACTAATAACTCAGACAGAGATTTTTACTCTTCAATGTTAGAAGCAGGAAAACAGATATTTCTTATCATTGCACCATTTGTAGCAACATTATCTTTCATATTATCCGAAAGAGTTTTTCACACCGAAACATTTAAAATTTTATTTTGGATACTTCCTCTAATTTATATTTTTGCATTGCCATTTCTCTTTAAACTCCCAGACTTAGTCCCAGAAAAAATAGAATTGAAAGAAGTAAAAAGACTTTTATTTGATAACTCTATTTCCAAAGCAAGGCATTACTATCTTATTGGAGCATTTGATTGGGCATTGCTTATAATTGTTCTCCCTGTTTTATCAATTACAGCAATGAAAACTGTTATTAACATAGGAGTTTTGGAAACCATTATGGGAGTTATATCATTTTTCATTATTACATTTCTATCTCATATCCGTCATAAAGATAATCGCATTAAAATAATGTTATATGGGGTAATTGGTATTGTTATAGGATATTCTTTTCTATTTATGTCTCCTATTTTTCCATATACATATATAGTTTATTCCTTATGCATGGTTGTTGTTCGTCCAGTTTTCAGAGTATCAGAACATACTATTGATCTTTATTCAGTAGAACTTATAAAAGGAAAACAAAAATGTTTTTTCCCTAGTCTTTTATATCGTGATTTTATGCTTTGGATATCACGTATCATTTCAATGATTTTGATAATTTTTATTGCTTATATGTTCAATAATGATCTTGTTGCTGTGCAATTTGGAGTTTTATTACTTGCAATTTTTAAAATTATTTTTTGGTTTATAGCAAAAAGGTTGGTCGAAAGTCGTTAATCTAGCGTCAATAGTCTTTTTATTATTTTAAGTTCTAAAGACTTGATTTTGTTTCTGCTATTAAAAATTATTTAGAAATCTAAAATTTCATAAATACATATTTCAATTCTCAAATACATGAACGATAAAAATCCTATTCCACTAATAAGTTCCTAATTTCAAAAGTACTTGTTGTACAGTTACTACTATAACATAAGATCCAAGTACAATTGTAATGGATATAATAGAATAGAGAATAAGTTTTTTACCCGTTCCCTGAAGAGAATCATCTCCTGTAGAAACAATCATCATCCCACCTCCAATCATTATTGAAATAACTCCAGAAATACCAATCATTCTAGCTAAAAATTTTATAATATTACCAGCAAGACCTTCAATATCTACTTGAGTTGTTTGAACTATTCCATAAGCTTTGAGATTAATGCCTTTATCTGCAATTTTCATCATTTGTTGTTGTACAAGTTGAGCATTTATTTGTTGTAATTTATAATCAGCACTTTTTATTGCCTTATCAAGTGATGCTTGGCATGTAGCATTACACTGATTTTTAGACATTAATTCTAATTTTGTAGCTCTAACAGATTCTTTAGATATAAGTGCATCAATTTTTTTAATTTCATATGGATCAGTAGTCTTAGTTTTTTGTGCCTGATATGTTGCAATTTGGCTTTTTATTTGAGCAGCTTCATCTGCCCATTGTTTTAGTTGATCAGCTGTAGTAGCACCATAAGATTCTGTTGAGAATCCCAAACAGAGAATAGTTAAGCATAATGCTATTAAAGTTTTTTTCATTTAGTAATCAATAAAATTCATACCATTATATCACACAATGGTATTTTTTAAAAGTTTAATTTGGTTGCTCTTATTTCTCTTCCTCTTTAGTTTCAACTCCATGTCTTTCCCCAAAAAATTTTAAATATGTTTCTTTAATAACATCAAGTGTTGCGTGAAGAAAGTCTGTTATCTTTTGTCTTAAAGATCGAATTTCTTTTACTTTTTCTGAATATTCATGGGGATTTTTTTCAAATTTTTGAAGGTTACTAATAAGATTTTTTTCTTCGCTTTGCATCTTTTGTAAAGTTTTTCTTCTCATTACATTAGGACTTGGCAATGGTCTATATGGGAATATTCTTTTTTTATCATCATTTGTGGCTTTGGATTTAGATTTTTTATCATCACCTTTTCCATCTTTTGATTCAGAGACTTTTTCACTTACATTGTCATCTACACCCTCCATTAAATCAGCTATATCGGAAGATGAATCAACTTTTTCTAGAGCTTCAGAATGATCTTCTCTTTCTTTTTTCTCAATATTTTTTTCTTTTTCTGCCGATGATAGTTTTGTGTCAACCATTAATTTTTATTAGTTCTTTGGTGAGTTCTTTTAAAATATAATATAAAAATGATTTTTAAAAAAGCTTTTAATGTAGAGTCCTTCCATTACTATCCATAGAAACAATGCAAAAGAAGTTCTCAACTTCTACTTTCCACATAGCTTCAGGGATTCCAAATTCTTCCAAATAATCAACATCTATCACTTTTTTTATATTTTTAGCATAATAACTAGCAGCTCCTCCAATTGTATGGAGATAAACAGCTCCATATTTTTTTAGTGCTTCTAAAGTACTGTTTCCCATTCCTCCTTTTCCTATAACAGCTTTAATTGCTGTTTTTTTAATAAAATCAGCTTCATATGGCTCTTCACGGATGGATGTTGTTGGTCCTGCTGCTAAAAACTCCCACTCATTGCTTTTATTTTTTATAGCAATTGGACCACAATGGTAAATAGCTGAACCAGATATATCTTTTTTTAATTTATTATTTTGAGAGTAAGCATGTAAAGAATCTCTTCCTAAATAAATTGTTCCATTTAATAAGAGCATATCTCCAACTTTTAAAGTTCGAACTTCTTTTTCTGATATTGGGAAATTGATTTTTTTGATGTCTTTTAATGAAGTGGTTTGTTTTATTATTTTTGAATTAAAATTATTTTTAATTATTTCTCCTTTTTTGTTAACAATAATATTAGCACGTCTAGATGCCCAACACATGTATGATACCGTTACGAAAAAACTAGCTGGGATTCTATGAGAAGAAGAGATTTTACAATCTAGAATTGTTGTTTTTCCACTAAGTCCCATAGGACCAATGTTCATATTATTTGCTTCTTTTATTATTTCTGCTTCTAGTTTTTCTAATTCAAGATTTTCATTTTTTTTACCGATTTGTTCTAGTAAATTCTTTTTTGCATATTCATATCCACCAGCTCGGTCAGAACCTATATGAACAGAGATTATTCCAGGAGCACAACCTCTTCCTTGTGCATTTTTTATAATTTGTAATACAGATTTTTTTACACCTTCAAGATTTCTTTCTGCTTTTCCAAAATCTTTTAAATCAGAGGGGAGAGATATTTGATCTGACACATTTTCACTTCCTCCTCCTTTTAGAAGTAAGGTTATATTAAGATTTTCATCTTTAGATTCTTCAAAATATATTTTTGGGATTCCTTCTCCTATGTTATTTCCAGAATTTTTACCTGTGATGCTATCAACAGCATTTGGTCTTAAAAATCCTTCTTTTGTTGCTTTTTTGGTGGCTTCTAAAATGTTATCTTTAACTTTTTTTTGAAGAACTCCTTCAGGAATTTTTACAAAGAAAGTAGGTAAACCTGTGTCCTGACAAATAGGGGCTTTTAAATTTTTTGCAAGTTCAATATTTTTTAAAATTATTTCTAAAGATAATTTTCCTTTTGAATTTTGTTCTTCAGTATTTTTTGCTTGAAACAAAGCTTCCAAAACATCTTCAGGGATGTTTGTTGAGGCTTCTTTTATAAGTTGGAGTATTGAATTGGTGAACATTAAAACAGATGTGAGTTAAATCTTCCTAATTATAGGTGAAAAATAAAAGGAAAGAATGTATCTGATTTTAAAAAAGACTTGACATTTATTTTTTTTTGTTTAATATATGCATATATTTTAATTCCTAAAACTTAATATTATGGAGAATAAAAAATATTTTATAGATGAAGAAAAAATTGGTCTTGCTACAGATGTAGCAGTAGGAATTATTGGAAGAACAAAAAAAGATGGAGAATATTTAGATCAAGAAAAAGCATCTTTTATCAAAAAGTTATCAGAAGCATTTGAAATTAAAAATGGAAAAGCCTCATTTAGTGATCAAGAAATTCGACAAATAGTTCGAGATTCTCTAGGTATTTATAAAAGTGAGATTTTATTTGCAGTTCAACAAGTTCTATCTGGCTATCCTGAATATTATAATCTTGAGGAAAATAATCCTCTTGTTGGGACTTTGGGATATATTCGTGCTAAGTTGAAAGATGGATCAACAGTAGAAGGAGGATTTACTGCTATGGCTCCTTTTAATTTTATCGATGAAACACAAACTCCACCTAAGAAGACTACTCCTTCAATTACGATTCAGACAAAAACTGAAGTAAGAGAATTACCACTTCTTGATATTGCAGAAATTTCAGCCTTTAAAGATTCTCAATTAACAGAACCTAACCCAGAAGTTGAAAATATGTTTTTTAATCAAGAAAGAGTGGTCTAATCCAACGACCATCTAGGTTGGAAACAAAAAAGGTTCCTTAGTGATACCTCGTGGGTTCTTCCACGAGGTGTAGTTCATTTCTGTTTTTTGAAATAATACGATTGAGTTCACACTAAAAAGTTCTTACAATAAGTAGGAATTTTTTTACTTAATTTCACTTACCACAAATGAAAAAAACCTTATCTTTTCTTCTTTTACTAACTTTTTTTAGCACTTCATCCGGATTAATTTTTGCCGATAACTTAAAAGATAGAATAGAAATGAAAAGAGCAGGGGTAATAGAACAAATTAAAAATAAAGAAAAAATATCATTTTATAGAACTTTAGTTGCATTGAACAAAAGACTTTCTGCTATAGGTATGCAAAAAGAGAATATGCAAACTTATAGTAAGGTTATTCTTGTAAATATTTCAGACAACACAATTCAATACTTTGATAAAGGAATTAAACTTGGAGAGTTTAAAATCTCAAGAGGAAATGATAAATTCCCTACTCCAACTGGAAGGTTTAGAATAATTAATAAGAGTGAGATGATGTGGTCTAACTTAGCTCAAAAATGGATGCCATATTGGATGGAGTTTTATGGAGAAGGACTATATGGGATTCATGCGTTTCCGTTAGATGAAGATATGAATCAATTGTATGATGAATCATCTTTAGGAGTGGCAATGAGCGGAGGATGTGTTCGTCTTATGGAAAAAGATATAAAGGAAATTTATAAATGGGCAGACATAGAAACAAGAGTGTTTATATTTGATGGTAGAAAAATAGATCGTAGAGGATAAAATTTAGTCTTCAGTAATTAGTCGTCAGTCAATGCATTTAATTCAAAATTTAAAATTACTCTAAATGTTATCAAAAGTTCTTCAGGCGCATAAAGATTCAAAAGGAAAAATTGAAATAAAATCTAAAATGCCAATTGAAACTAAAGAAGATCTTTCAATTGCTTATACTCCAGGGGTAGCAGAACCTTGTAAGGAAATAGCAAAAGATAAAGATAAAGTTTATGACTACACTTCGAAAGGTAATTTAGTAGCAATTGTTAGTGATGGTACAGCTGTACTTGGGCTTGGTGATATTGGTCCAGAAGCTGCTATGCCTGTAATGGAGGGGAAAGCTATCTTGTTCAAAAAATTTGGTGATGTTGATGCGTTCCCTATTTGTATAAATACTAAGAATGTTGATGAAATTGTTAATTTAGTAAAACTTTTAGAGCCAACTTTTGGAGGAGTGAATTTAGAAGATATTTCAGCTCCAAGATGTTTTGAAATTGAAAGAAGACTTAAAGAAGAATTGAATATTCCAGTATTTCACGATGATCAACATGGGACAGCAATAGTTACTCTTGCAGGACTTATAAATGCACTTAAAGTTACAGGGAAAAAAGTGAATGAAATTAAAGTAGTTATTTCAGGAGCAGGAGCGGCAGGAATTGCTATTACAAAATTATTATTGCTTTATGGAGTTAAGAATATAGCAATGACAGATTCTCGTGGGGTAATTTACGAAGGAAGAGAAAACCTTAATCCCATAAAAGAAGAAATATCAAAAATCACAAATAAAATGCAGATTAAGGGGGATTTAGCTGATGCTATAAAAAACTCAGATGTTTTTATTGGAGTATCTCAGCCAAATATAGTTACTAAAGAAATGGTTAGAAGTATGAATAAAGATGCGATAATTTTTGCAATGGCTAACCCCATTCCAGAAATAATGCCAGATGAAGCAAAGGAAGCAGGAGCGATAATTGTAGGCACTGGAAGATCAGATTTTCCAAATCAAATCAATAATGTTCTTGCATTTCCTGGAATTTTTAGAGGGGTTTTGGATATTCGTGCGAAACAAATTACAGATAAAATGAAAATAGCAGCTGCAGAAGCAATTGCAACTTATGTTAAAAATCCAAGTGCAGATTGTATTATTCCTTCTGCTTTAGATAAAGGTGTTGCTAAAGTTGTGGCAGAGGCTGTGAAAGAAGCAAGTAACAATAAAATAAATTGCTTATAAGATCTTATTTTTTTACAATGCACTGGAATAAAATCATAATTTATGAACAAACTCACACTAACACTTAAAACAGGACAACAATTTACAGGTGAATCTTTTGGATATTTTGGTGAAACAGATGGTGAAACAGTATTTAACACAGGTGTTACAGGATACGAAGAAACATTAACGGATCCATCTTACAGAGGTCAGATTTTAGTAATGACTCAACCTCTTGTTGGGAATTATGGAATTCCTGATGATGAAGAAAGGGATGAATTCGGTATTTTAAGATTTTTTGAGAGTGATAATATTCATGTTCGTGCGTTGATTGTTTCTGAATATTCTAAGGAACATTCACATTGGAAAGCTGTTAAGTCACTTGGAGATTGGCTGAAAGAAAGAAAAATTCCAGGTATAACAGGAATTGATACTCGTTATTTAACTCAAACTTTACGAGATCAAGGTGCGACTCTAGGTATTATTAGAAAGAATGAAAAGGATAAAAACTTTGATAGTATTATTGATCCTAATGAAACAAATCTTGTGGATGAAGTTTCTGTAAAAGAGATAAATCATTTAATTCCTGAAGGTGCTAAAAAAAGAGTGGCTTTAATTGATTGTGGTATTAAGAACAATATTATTAGATGTTTCTTAAAACGTGGTATTGAAGTTCTTCAATGTCCTTGGGATACGGATATTTCCAAATTGGATGTTGACGGATTGTTTATTTCTAATGGCCCTGGTGATCCTAAAATGGTTTCTGATGTTATTGGAAAGAATGTTAATTATGCTCTTAAAAATAAAATTCCTTTCTTTGGTATTTGTCTTGGGAATCAAATTACAGCTCTTGCGATTGGAGGTGACACTTATAAACTTCCTTATGGTCATAGGGGTATTAATCAGCCTTGTATTGAAGAAGCTACTGGTCTTTGTCATATTACTTCGCAAAATCATGGGTTTGCTGTGGATGCGAAGAAAATTCCTAAGGGATGGGAGGTTTCTTGGACTAATGCGAATGATGGGACTAATGAGGGGATTAGGAAGAAGGATGGTAATGCTTTTACTGTTCAGTTTCATCCGGAGGCTTGTCCTGGACCGCAGGATACGGAGTTTCTTTTTGATGAGTTTATAAAGATGTTGTAGAGAATTATACGAGTGGCTCGTATAAAAACCAGTTATACAAAATATTCTTTTGCTTTTCTTTTTTCGTCTATTGGTCACGATTTTATAAAATATAAAAAATTGGTTTAACAGGAGTGTATTTGACAATTATAATTAACTTAAATAAATATGTTTTGGAATAAAAAAGAATCCGCACAACAGAAAAATCAAATTGAATGGCAAGAATGCCTTGGATGTTTTGAACGCCATTTGCAAAGAAGATATAACAATCCTCTTTTTTCTGTAGATAGACGAAATATTTCAAACGAAGAACTTAATGAAGCTCGAAAAAAAGACAATAAAAATTTAAAAGAATTTATTAAACAATATACTCTATGGCTATCTGATGCTAAAAACTTAAAAGAAGATTCTTCAATTGATGATTTGAAAAAGTGTTTACAAGATACCCAATATTTAGCTGAGCTAGCCTATGCAATTGGTTGTAATTTAGAAAAAGAGATTTCTGTATTAGAAACAATGGAGCAGAAATTAACTTCGTTTATTAATATCAGACTACCGCAGATTGCTGAACTCCTCGAAAAAGCCTATTCTCTTTCTATAACTAAACGAATTCCTTATTTTGCTCAAGTAGGAATGAAAGATACTCCTATTTTAAAAAATGAAGAATTAGCATCTTTACTTTCTGAGGATACAGAAACAATAAAATTTGCTGGAAATATTAGCAGAACTTTTTCTCCAAACTTCAGACCAAACAGTGAAGATGTACAGAAATTATTAAACAAGGCAGTAAAAGATGGTTTAGATAAAGAATATGCAAAAAAAGTGATCAGCTTATTTAATGGGATATAAAGAAAAGTATATAAATTGGGATTCATCAAAAATAGACAAAGAAATATTGAAATATTTAACAAATCAAATATTTCATGTTACTTCAATTGAATCATATAAAAAAATTAAAGAATCAGGCTTTATAAAGTCTAACAAAAATAAAAAATTTGAATTTACTTTTCCAATATCAGAAAATAGCTTTGGAAATAAAAATGGATATATTTGTTTGTTTGATTTTAGGAACAAAAATAAAGAACAAATTCAACGCACTTCAGAAGATTTTCTTTATCGTGCTGTGTCAAAATTTAAAAATCCTGTTTTTCTTATTGTTAATAGTAAGTATAATTTAGAATTAAAATATCAGGGAAAATATACAAATAAAAAAAATGGAAAAGAATTTATTTATTTTGAAGAATTAATAGGCAGTATGATTGTTCCTTTCACAGAATGTTGGTATTCAGGAGATATGCCACTTTCAAAAATTATTGAAGTGCTAAAGATAAAAGTTGCCTAATTTCCCCTTGAAGGAGCAACTCTCCAGAGTTGTCTCCTGTTGTTTTATAATTTAGAATAATATAAAAATAATCATCCCCAAATGCCATCATTGCGCATCGATAAAGAATTAAAAGATAGTTTTTACTTTGTTACATGTACCGTGCAAAATTGGTACTATATATTTGATAGACATAATAGATGGGAGATTTTAGCTGAATCTCTAAAATACTGTCAAAAGCATAAAGGGCTAAATATTTTTGCCTATGTATTCATGCTGAATCATATTCATTTTATTGCTCAAGCTCCCGATATGATTCGCTTTTTATGTGATTTTAAAAAGTTTACTTCCATGCAAATAATGAAAAATATTTTGGCAACAGAGCCAGATGTGGCAAAATTATTTCCTAAAAAAAATGGAAAATTTAAAATTTGGGAAGAAACAAATAAACCAGAAATAATTGAAACAGAAAAATTTTTCTTACAAAAAATGAACTATATTCATAATAATCCAGTTAGAAAACAATATGTTCAAAATCCTAAACATTGGTATTGGTCGTCAGTAAATCCAGCTAGTCCAATATCTATTCAAATTTTAGAATAAAATAAAATATCTGAAGCAACTCAGAGAGTTGCTCCATCATCAAATAACACCGCAAGATTCTGTACAAGTCCCAAGGGGATCACTTTGTGACCAGAATGACTATTCTCTTTAATTTAAAAATCATGATTCCAATAGAATTTCTTAGGCAGTTTCGTTTTACAGGATATGCAATTTTTGACATTGTAGTAGTATTACTGGGGATGTATTTATTATCTCCATTATTATCAAAAATCTTCCTAAAGATTAGAATTAATATACCAAAAAGAAATTGGATATTTCTAGCTTTACCAATTGGGATTATTACACATTTTATAATTGGGAATATAACTCCTATGACTGGTGATTTTATAGATATCCATAGTCATTATATTTTAAAAATATTAATTATTGGTCTTTTAATTTTTGGAATAAAAGATATAAAAATAGTTAAGAAAAAGTAGTTAAACTTCTTTAAGGAGCAACTCTCTAGAGTTGTCTCCTGTTGTTTGATAATTTAGAATAAAATAAAATATCTGAAGTAACTCAGAGAGTTGCTCAATCATCATTATTCATAATATAGAAAAATCGTGGGAACTAAGTAAATTTCTCTTGTA
Organism: uncultured Candidatus Peribacteria bacterium; assembly: GCA_964466055.1. GTDB lineage: Bacteria > Patescibacteriota > Gracilibacteria > CAYXLW01. The sequence continues at coordinate 21,793 of CAYXLW010000014.1, read as the reverse complement.
TTTTAATAAATATCCTAGTACAATCGCCCAGATTTAAGAATTAATAAAACAAAGATGCCTTACGGAAAAACAAATCCTATCGTTAGAAGATGTAAGACTAAAAAGTCGAAGGATCCAGGATGTGGGAAAGAAAATTATCATCAAAGAGCTAATAAAAAAGATCCGAAAAAATCTTTTTGGAAATATTGTCCTGAATGTAAGGAAATTACAGAACACGTTTCATCGGTAAGTAGACACAGTAACTAAAAAATAATAAGTGAATTATTTAAAATAACATAAACAAGCCATTTTGGCTTGTTTTTTCGTAAAAGATTAAACCTCTGAGGTTATAGGAACCCCAGGGGTTAGAGGTTTTATCTTATATATCTATATAATATTTAACTTATTTGTCTTCTTTAGTTCTTTGTTTTTTTGCCTTAAATATGCTAAAATGAATAGATTTAATGGACACAAAAATGAAAAAAATAAAAATCTTTCTAATCGCGCTATTACTTGTATCCGTCTTGCCGGTTGCAGGAGCTGAAAATATACCAGCAAAAGCAGATGATACAATTGCTGGATATCCAACAACTTTGACATCTTCTAAAATGGAAGAAGGCGTAGATGTAATTTTTCAAATAGTAAAACCAGATGGATCGAAATTAAATATTCCAGCAAAATCTGGAGTGGATGGAAAAGCACAGACTGAACTAAATGGATATCACACAAAAAAAGCAGGAATTTATAAAGTGTCACTATCAAAATTAGATAAAGACTTTGGAAGTGAAAATACATTTAAAGTATTTTCAGATGCTTTTTCGCCTACAAAATCAAAAATAAGTGCAGATAAATCCTCCCTTAGTGCTAAACATGACAATCTTGTTATCCGCATAATAGCAAAAGATAAATATGAAAATCCTATTTCAGGACAAATTATAAAGTTAATTTCTTCAAGATTAGAAGATCATATAAAAGCAGAAGGTGGTGGAATAACAGATGAAAAAGGTGTTGCTGTTTTTGATATATATTCAGATGAAGCTGGAGTTTCTGTTTTTACTGCTATAAATCAAACACTTGGACAAGAAATTATGGAAAGAAGCAAAATTATCTTTTATACATCTGAAGAAGATTTTTCAATAGGTGGAAATATGTTTTCTGCAAATTTAGCAGATGAAGAGATGACATCTTTCGAAAATGAAGATTTTGGTGTTTTGGATTATTTCGAAATAGAATTTCCAAATGAAGTAAAAGTAAAAGATGACTCAACTTATCTTACAATTATTGCAAAAGATGAAAATGGAAATACAGTGAAAAATTATACAGGAACAGTTCGAATTCTAGTTTCAAATGATGATAATGTGATTATCCCTAGTGAAGGTGAATATGCTTTTATAGAAAAAGACCAAGGGAAAAAAGAGTTTGCATTAGCAATGACATTTACAACTATAGGTCAAAAGAAAATAGAAGTATTTGATTATGAAGATGGTCAAATTAATAAAAGCATAAAAGGAGAAAAGAATGTTAATGTAGTTGAAAACAAAGATGATCCTTTTGATGACTTACTTAATCAAACATCAGAAATTGAAATTAAATCTCCTACAGATAGCTCAGAGCTTTCTAATTCATCTATAACAGTAACAGGGCTTGCATCACCCAACACAAATCTAAAATTGATGTTAGATGATACTAAAGTTGCTGAAGTGTCAGTAGATTCACAGGGATTTTTTAGTACTACTGTAAATGATATTGAGGATGGGAAAAGAGAAATACAAGTTATTGAAATAGAAGGATTAAACAGAGCATCTGCTCCAGTTTCATTCTTTGTAGATTCTACTCCTCCAAGAGTAGATACTTTAACAGTTATGCCTGAAGGAGATATTAAGACTGAAGAAAATTATACTGTTACAGCCTATTCCGAGCCTGCACTAGACTCAGTAAAAATTAGAATAAACAGTATTGAAGAAACACTTACTGAATCAGCAGTTACTCCAGGGAAATACGAAGGAACATTTTTAGCTCCAATGAGTCCAGGGAAATACAGTATTTCAATACTTCTTGTTGATAAATTAGGGAATGAAGCAAATTACAATAATCAAGCAGAACTTAATGTTATTGAGAAGCTTGTTATCAAACCTGATAAAATTGCAAATGTACTTGCGACTTCAGGAGATAAACAAATTGATTTAACTTGGATTGCTCCAAATTCACAAAAAGAAATTGATCATTACAATGTATATGTTGGAGAAAGTCAGTATGATCTAAAAATTAAAGCTCAAGTAAAAGTAACAAATGTAATCATCACAAATCTTACAAATGACAAAGAATATTTTATTTCTGTTTCAGCTGTAGATATTGATAAAGCAGAAGGGGATAAATCTAATGTTATAAATTCAAAACCAAAACTATTTGACACTAATTGTACAGGAGACTCATATTCTCCAACTGGAACATCTCCTTGTTTTGTATGCCCTGCTCCATATCAAGTAAACTCAAATAATACTGTATGTGCTCATGCTGTTGCGCCTACTGGGAAAGAAAAGCTTCGAGCTATCAGTGGTGACTCTAAGGTAACACTTACTTGGGAGCCTTATGAAGAAGCTGTAAAATACAAAGTTCTTTTTGGAATTAAATCTAAAAAATATGAAGTTGAGTTAGAAACGGAGGATAATGTTACTTCATATGTTGTTAATGACCTTATGAATAAAATTCCGTATTATTTTACTGTTGTTGCAATAGACGAAAGAGGAATTGAAATATCTGAAAAATATAATGAAGTTGTAGAAATTCCAAAAGGGTTTGGTTTTAAGGTTGTTCCTTCTAAAAAGGAAATCCCAACAACTATTTTAAAAGACTTTTCTAAGGAATCTAAAATTAAAGGTAGTACAGGACCAGAATCAATTACTTTTATTGCAGTTTCATTTCTCATTGCTTCGGTTTTCTTCTTTTTAAGAAAAAGAAAAGTAGTAATAGGAAATATGTCTAATTATTCAAATGGGACAAGAGAATCTAGGAATAATAGGATTCAATTTTAAATTTTAAGAAATTTTTGTTATTTTATTTCTTCAAAACTTTTAAAAGAATCTTTATATGAGTTTGTTACATAACTTAGCTTTATTATTGAGCTCTTAGCATTCATTTTCATAAGGTTAATACCTTTAACTTTATCCTCAATCATTAAATCTTTGTTTTGTAATACAATTATATTTTCATTTATTTCTTTTATTAATCCTCTTACAAATTTACCATCAATATTAAAAGCAGATATTAAGTCTTCCTGATTCCTAGTATGTTTAAGCATGTTTAATATTAAAGCATATTCCAGTATTACTTGCTTTATTGTTATTTTGAATGAAATAAGAGCTTGTTCTATTTTATCATTTGATGAGCTGTCATCTTCTTTTTCTATACTATTGAGAATTCTAGGAATAACACTTATTTCTGAAGATATTTTATTTATTATTTTTTTAAATTCTTCTTTTTCATAGTTTATATTTTTTATCCCTTCTTCGGTGTAAGTTAAATTATTAGTTTCTAAGCTTAGTCTTATATATCCTTCAAGCTTTATTATATTAGATAGCATGTTAGTTTCCATATATATTATTTAAGATTAGTACATGAATGAAGTATACATCAATAGCTTTCTCTATCAATATTTTCCCAATATTTATATGAAGTATACACAAAAAAGGCGAAACATTTCTTTTCCGCTTAATCTTTAGTTAGATTTTTATATTATTGTTCTGTTTATTCTAGTAGTTGACTCATTTTTATCTAATACATTTTGGAACTATTTTTTTGTTTTGCTTTTCTATTTATGTTAAAATGAAACTAAAAAAAATACCTAGATTTAATAATAAATTTAAAAAATACTGAATAAAGAAATTGATTTAAATGTGGGGAAATTATCTTTTTTGGATATTCCAAGAGTTGTTTCACCATTCCCAGGTGATATCTTGCGAGAAATGCAGTCAGAAATATCAAAAGTTATGATGAACCATGTACCAGAATTGAGATCAAATGAAGGTAGCTTAGATCCACAAGCTCATATTGATTCAGCAACTGAAACAATAAGTTCTTTTGTGTTTGGTATAATGTCTAATATATATAAGTTAGGATTAGAGAAGGTTAAAAAAGAAGCGGAGACTATTTTAGAATATCTTTTAGGAAATTTTAATAACACTTGTTATAGAGAAATTCTGAAATTTCCAGACCAAGTTGCGTATGTAAAAAAGGTATTAATTAGCATGACAAAGACTACTCAAGGAATAGTATTTCTTTTAGCTTTTAATGAACTTGAAAAACATGAGAATTCAGCTTCACATTGTTTTAGAGTAGCGTTGCTTGTAGCTGAAATAGGAGAAAAAATGAAATGGACTCCAGAACAAAAAGAGATAGGAGTATTATCAGCTTTAGGTCATGATATAATGAAATCTTTAATTCCAAGTAATATACTAAGTAAGAGAGAAGATCTAAATAATGGAGAACGAGCAATTATGGATTTACATTCTTTTTTCAGTGCATATTTTTTTCAAACAATTAGCAAAGTCATAAAAGACTATAAGCTTGAGAAAAAAGAAGGGGTAGTTTTTGATGTGATAAAAATAATTGCAGGGAATCATCATCCTAGTAGGTATTTGACTACTGATAAACATAAAGATAGAATATCTTTTGAAAGTGAACTAAAGGAAGCGAAAAATTTTTTACCTATTGTAATATTGGCGGATGTTTTTGTGGCGCTTACAGAAGAAGGCAGAGGGTATAAAAAACCTTTTAGCGCTCAAGAAGTTTTTGAAGTTTTGAGTAAAGAAGAAAAGGCGGGATATATATCTAAAGATTCTTTGGAAGCATTTTTCTCGACGCAATCAGGAATTGATTTTTATCAACAATATTTAGAAGAAGCTAAATTAGAAAGTATTTGATAAAATGTTGATGAATTATTTTTTGTTATTTTATTATTTTGATTTTTAAATCTCTTTGCTAAAATCACCTTAGTATTTTAATATTTTATGTATGAAAAAGATTTTCTGGGTAAAGTCATTAAATGCAGATAAGAAAATAGTAACATGTGCTCTTGAATCTGGAGTTGATGCTATTTTTACTTCTAAAGGAAAAACTGAGGAGATAAAAAAATATGGGATTATAAAAACTGTTGCTGAAGATGGTGACATTAAAATTGGTAAGGATACAGAGATAGTAAAAATAATGTCTAAAAAAGATGAAGAGAAGGTAATTAAATTTAAAGGTAAAATTCCTATAATTATTGAAAATGATGATTGGGAAATAATCCCTCTTGAAAATCTTATTTCTAAGACAACAAATCTTATTCAAACGGTTTATAGTGCAGATCAAGCAATTTTGGCACTTCAAACAATGGAAAAAGGTGCAGATGGTATTTTACTTGATACAAATGATGTAAGTGATATTAAGAAAGTAGGAGACTTTATATCTAAAATAAATGAACCAAATCTTAATTTAGAAATAGCAAAAATAACAGAAATAAAACAAACAGGGCTTGCTGATCGTTGTTGTTTGGACACGGGGAGTATATTAGAAGCAGGGCGTGGTATGTTAGTTGGTAATTCAAGTTCGTCTTTTTTTCTAGTATATAATGAGAATGTTGAATCTCCATATTGTGATGCACGACCATTCCGAGTAAACGCAGGAGCTGTTCATGCTTATATTATGCTCCCAGAAAACAAAACAAAATATATGGGAGAACTTAAAAGTGGAGATGAATTGCTTTCTGTAAATGAAAAAGGGGAGACAAAAACTGTTGTTTTAGGTAGGAATAAAATTGAGGTTAGACCAATGTTAGAGGTAGAAGCTGAAAGTAAGGATGGCAGAAAAGTTAGTTTACTTATGCAAAATGCAGAAACTATTCGTCTTACATCTCAAAATGGAAAACCTATTTCAATTACTCATATGAAAAAAGGAGATGAAGTGCTTGCATATTTCCAAGAAGGAGGAAGACATTTTGGTCAGCAAGTAAAAGAAACTATTAAGGAGAAATAGGGATAAAATTTTGAATTTTAAATTATAAATTAAAAGCTAGCATCAAGTATCCAGTATCTTATAATATTTATTCTTAATTGATCATTGTTCATTAATCATTATTCTACATGTTTATAGTTTTCGAAGGATTAGATGGCTCAGGTTCATCAACACAAGTAAAACTTCTTGCTGAAAATTTAAAAAAAATCGGTAAAGATGTTGTTGCTACTAAAGAACCCACAAATGGTCCTATCGGAAAATTAATTCGTGATTATCTTCAACATAAATATGAAACAGGAGGGAAAGCTTTACAGCTTCTTTTCGCTGCTGATAGATCAGATCATTTATATCAAAAAATTTCCCCGTCCATGAGAGAAGGTAAAATTGTTATATCAGACAGATACTTCTTTTCAAGTATTGCATTTGGGGCAAGAGGAAATTTAGAATTTTCTTGGTTAGAAGGTTTGTATAAAAATGACTTTGGAATTCCAGACATAGTTTTTCTTTTAAAGGTTTCGCCAAAAGAATGTATAAAGAGGATAGAAAGTAGGGGAAATGAAAAAGAACTCTTTGAAAAAGAGGAGGTTTTGGAATGTGTTTGGGAGAATTATGAAAAACTTGCAAAAAAATATGATTGCATCAAAATTATTAATGGAGAGAGAAGTATAAAAGAAATTGAAGTTGAAGTTTTTGAAATAGTTAAGAAGAAACTAAAGATAAGTTAATCTTTTTATTATTGTTGGGTTAATGTATGTAAAAATATGAGATAATCATACTTATTGATTTTTTGTCTTTACAGAACATATTCAATTTTGTTACTTTCTGTTAGCAAATATAAAAGAGTAAAAAATTTATTCAAAAATATGACAAATAATTTAGTAATAGTTGAGTCTCCAGCAAAAGCGAGAACCATAACGAAATTTTTGGGAAATGATTATAAAATACTTGCTTCTATGGGGCATGTTCGTGATTTACCTAAAAATCGTATTGGGTTTGATCCAGAAAATAACTTTGAACCTGAGTACGAAGTTTCTAAAGATAAGAAGAAGGTTATTACAGAACTTAAAAAATATATTAAAAAAGATACGATAGTTTGGCTCGCAACTGATGAGGATCGCGAAGGAGAAGCTATTTCATGGCATTTGATTTCTGCATTAAAAATAGAAAAGAATCCTATAAAACGAATTGTATTCCACGAAATTACAAAAGATGCTATTACAACTGCACTAAAAAATCCTAGAGACTTAGATCAAAATTTAGTTGATGCACAACAAGCAAGGCGATTACTAGACAGGGCAGTAGGATATGAACTGTCACCACTTTTATGGAGAAAGATAAAAGGAGGACTTTCAGCAGGAAGAGTTCAAAGTGTTGCTGTAAGAATTATAGTAGAAAGAGAAAGAGAGATTAGAGCTTTTAATCCAGAGGAATTTTGGAAAATAAAAGCAGATTTTAAAGATCCTGAATTCCAAGCAGAATTGGCAAAAATAAATGGAAAAATAGAAAAAGTAAAAAATGAAGAAAGTGCTAAAAAAATAGAAGAAAGTTCCAAAAAAGGGAATTTTATAATTTCTAACGTTGAGGAGAAAGAAGGATTAAAAACTCCTCCTGCTCCATTTACAACATCTACACTACAACAGGAAGCATCAAGAAAATTAGGGTTTTCAGTAAAACAAACAATGGTTTTGGCGCAACAATTATATGAAGGAAATGTAGATATCCCAAAATATTCAGGAGGTCTTATTACTTATATGCGTACAGATTCCTTAAATCTATCACAACAGGCTTTAAATCAAGCAAAAGATGTTATAAGCAAGGAATTTGGAAAAGAATATTCAGAAACAAGAACATATAAAACTAAGTCAAAAGGAGCACAAGAAGCACATGAGGCTATTCGTCCAACGGATTTATCTATGAAGCCTAGTGATATAGAAAAATATTTAGATGTTCAGCAGTTTAAACTTTACGATTTAATTTGGAAAAGGACATTGGCTACTCAAATGAGTGATGCTAAAGTTGCAAATACTACTGTTAAAATTGAGGCTGGAGAAAAAAAAGAATTAGAATTTGTGATTAAAGGTCAAAAAATTCTCTTTCCTGGTTTTATGAAAGCATATACTGAAGGTTCAGATGATCCTGATGCTCAACTTGCTAATACAGAAAAAATTCTTCCTGATCTAAAAAAAGGTCAAAAACTTGATCTTAAAAAATTACAGTTAGAACAACATTTTACGAAACCTCCTGCTCGTTATACAGAAGCATCACTTGTTAAAAAGTTGGAATCAGAAGGTATTGGAAGACCGTCTACATATGCACCTACAATTTCTACAATTCAAGTTCGTGAATATGTTGAGAAGACAGAAGATAAAAAATTAAAGCCAACAGATATTGGAGAGATTGTTAATGATTTCTTGGTGAATCATTTTGATGAAGTTGTTAATTTAGGATTTACAGCAAAAATGGAGGAAAATCTTGATAAAATTGCTGATGGGCAAATGAAATGGGTTAAAGTTATGAAAGACTTTTATAATCCCTTTCATGAACACGTAAAAGAAAAAGACAGCTCTGTTTCTCGTGATGAAGTTGCACAGGTAAGAGAACTAGGAGTTGATCCTAAATCGGGAAAACCTGTAAGTGTGCGTATTGGTCGTTATGGAGCGCTTGCTCAAATTGGAACAAAAGATGACGAAGAGAAACCTTTATTTGCTTCTTTGCCTAAAGATAAAGGATTGCAGGATATAACTTTAGAGGAAGCTTTAACTTTATTTAATCTTCCTAGGACTTTGGGGAAATACGAAGGAGGGGAGGACGTTATTGTAAATAATGGTCGTTTTGGTCCTTATGTTAAGGTTGGAAAAGAATTTTTTTCTATTAAGGAAGATGATCCTTATACTATTGAATTTGAGAAAGCTCTTGAAATTGTTAAAGAGGGGAAAGAGAAAAAGGCTAAGAGTATTATTAAAGTTTTTGAAAAAGAAGATATTCATATTTTGGAAGGACGTTATGGTCCTTATATAAAACAAGGTAAAAAGAATTATAAAATTCCTAAAGATAAAGAGGCTTTAGAGTTAACTTTGGAGGATTGTAAAAAAATTATTGTGGAAGCTCCTGAGAAGAAGAAATTTTTTAGGAAGAAGAAGTAGGGGATAGAAATATATTTTTTCTATGTTATGGTAATGTAGAGACGTAAAATTTTACGTCTCTACGAAGTTCCTATGTAAAGCGATATTAGAGGAGGGACTGTTTTTAAAAAAATTAAAAAAATGTAGCTAGCTATAAGCAGGCTCTCGCAGAAATTTATTCTAATGTGTGAAGATATGTCTTGAAAGGCATATTTTTATCAATATTTGTTTTTAAATATTGATGTGATTTTGCTAACTTTTTTAAATATTAAGAAAGAGGTGACACAAGGCACATCTCTTCCCACATAGTTTTTCTTTTATGAGATTTGATTATCTTTTGATATCAGTTCCTGCAGAGTTTCTAATATCTTGGTTATTATTTATCTCATTTCTAGCTAACAACTTATCTTTAGTATTTTGTAATGATACTCTGTTTTCTGGATTTAGATCTAATCCTAGAAGTTCTATAGCAAGATCTGGACCGGACTTTTTATCATCTTCATTATATTTTCCCGTATCAAAAAGTCCAGTATCTACTAGCTTATCAATTCTTTCACCAGTCATGTTATTAAGATTAGAAAGTATTGAAAGTAATTTGACTAGCGGTGGATTATGCTTTAAGTCTAAATATTCCTTTTCTTTATATTCCCTAGAAAGTTTATCTAATTGCTTTTGCATTTCATCAGTGACTGGATATAAATAAAGACCAGAAGAAAATTCTTCCTTTGCTTTTTTTATAAATTTTTGCATAGATGTGCCAACTTCTTTATCGATTATTTTTACAACGTCACCATATTCAAGCTTCGCATTATCTATAGCAGCTTTTATTTTTTCAACGGCATTATCATTGTTAAGAGTTTCATTTCCCATTTTTTATTTATTAAGGATTATAATTCTTCTACCTTTTTAAGTAGGTCATCTTCCATTTTTTCATTTTCTTTTTCTTTTAATCTTTCAAGATTTCTATATCCATTTTGTATTACTTTGGATACGATCTTTTTGGATTCTTGTTTAAATCTTTTATAGAAATCATCGATCATTATTTTTGCGTTATCCTTACCGATTTCTTTTTCTATTTTCTCAAATTCATAAAGTTTACTTACTATTACTTGTAAAATTTTTTCATCTTTATCCTTAATTCTATTAAAAAAATCTTTAGGAAGATAATCATTCCTGCTTACGAATTCCTTAATTTTATCTAATATTTGATTCTTTGTTATTTTCATACTTTTCATACTTTTATATTTATTTTTTAAATTCTTATCATTATAGCAAAAATTTATCTTTTTTGCAAAAGAAAAGTAAAAAAACATCATAAATAGCAATATTAGGTGAAAAAATCACCATTAAGAAATATATATACTCAGCCATTAATTTAAAAAGTAATCTTTATTTATTAGTAAAATTTTGCTACAATACAAAGAATGTTTTAAAAAATAAAAAATGAACAAAGAAGAAATTATTCAAATAATAAAAAATGCAAACTACTTAAATACTGAACAAAAACATGAATGGATACAAAAAATTTCTAATATGACAGGAAGACAACTTACGGAAGTTGAAAAAATTTTAACATCGGCAGAAGAGCAAAAAGTTGCACTGGAAATAGAGCAAAACAATATTTTAGCTACTATTGCTAATGCTTTTGCTGGAATGAATGATTTTGCTTCAAAAATATCTAAAGAAATAGTGTATAAATCCGCAGAAAAAGATCAAAATTCTACCGACGAAAAACAAATACAAAAATATTTAAATGAAGTTGAAAATGATTAATCAAAACTTCTTTAGAGAAGAACGGTTAGTTTTTATGGCAGGAGAAGCAGTGGCTTCAAATTTTAATTTTGAATCTCCTAAAAATATAAATCCTCCAAATAATTTAAATTCAAATTTAGATTTAGATTTAGATCAAAGTAGGGGAAATTTAAAGAAAGCAGAAGATAATCTTGAAAAATCTCAGCAAAATCCAAAAGGGCTTCCAGATAAGGAAGGAAGGATTTTAAACCAAAAAACAGAAAAAGTTACTGAAGTAATAAATCCATTAAATTATAAACCTCAATTATTAATATTAGATTCTTCATTAAAAAATATAAGTAGAAGACTTAACTTAAATTTAGGAGATGAAGTAACAAAGAGTCTTGATGAAATTATGAAAATGTCAGTCGACAAAAGTAATCAAAACCTTAGTTTGGATTTTAAATTGTCAAAAGAAATAAAATTATCCTCACAAAAAGAAGGAGCAAATGCTAAATTAAGTCTTAATATTGATACTGGAAAATTTAAAGGTGTTTTAAGCAGGGATTTTGCTGAAGAAAGTACAAAGCTTGATCTTGGAATAGGGCGAGCTAATATGAAAATAGATATAAATAAAGATAATAAAGTTGCTGTAAATATAACATACGATGGTGTTAAAGGTATTTTTGATGAGAATGGAATGATTTTAGGGGTAAAAAGTGGGAATTTGGGTTTTAATGGGAAATTTGGTAAAGGAGAAAGAATATTAAATGCAAATTTATCCCAAACCTTTGGTAATGTTAATACTAATATAGATTTAACTTATGATAAAAAGTTCACTGCAATGGTACAATTAGAATTTAAAGAAGCTATATCTTTAATGGCGGAAATTAATAACAAGGGATTAACTGCTGAATTAAAAGCAAAATTAGGAAAACTTGGTGACTTCATGGCTAAATATACTAAAGCAGATGGATTAAATGCTGAATTAAACGCAACATTGGGAAAAATTGCAAATTTAATTGTACAGTTTAATAAAGAGAATGGAATAAGTGCTGAAGCAAAAGCGAATGTATGGAAAGGTGTTACCGTAGGAGGAAAATTTAGTAAAGAAAATGGAATAAGCCCAAATGCACAAATTCAATTAGGAGAAATTGCAACTTTAATGGGCGAATGGAATAAAAAAGTGGGATTCGGTTTTAATGCAAATGTTAACCTAGGAAACAATACTACTGTAACAGGAGGATTTAATAAAGCAGAAGGTGTAAACTTAGGAGTGAATGTTGAATTAGGCTATAATAAAAATGTTTTATTTAGTGGAAGTCTTAAAGAAGGAAGATTTACGGGAAGTGTTAAATTTTCTTTTCCTATTTAGATAATTAAAATTCATTCAATTATATATCAATTCACAATAAAAATGTTGTGAAAAATGAAGGTTATATTCCTTATTAAGTAAAGCGAAATTCAGAAATCTATAAAAAACAGGATTCCTGCATTCGCAGGAATAGCAAAAAACACATCACTTCTAACTCTCTCCCACAATAAAAATTTGCTATCTCCGCGTAGGCGGAGATCCAGTTTTTTAAAATGCCAATTTATAATGAATTAGCTATATCTAGAATTTAATCTTAACTTTCTTATCAAGAATCTCAAAATCTGCAATATCACTCAAAGGTTTTAAAACAAAATCTCTTTTGTAAGCTAAAGGATGAGGAATTATTAAACTAGGAGAATTAAGTTCAATATTATCATAAGTAATAATATCAATATCTAAAGTTCTGTCTTCCCATTTTTTGTTTCTAGTTCTTCCATGCTTTTTCTCAATATTTTGACATTCATCTAATAATTTTTCAGGAGAAAGAGTAGTATTAAGCCTAATGCAACAGTTTAAAAACATATTTTTAGCAACACCTCCAACAGGTGCAGATTCATAAAAAGAAGAAGTCTTTTCTACTTCTCCTAATAATTTCAAATTATCAATCGCGTCTAGCAATATTCCACAGCTATTGCCAATACTTGAGCCTAAGCTCAAAAAAACAATGCTCATTAATCAGTTTTCTTTAATCCTTTAACATCTTCAGCAATTTTAATACACTCTTTAATTCTTTCATCATCTGGATTAACCTCCATAGCTCTATAGAAAAGATCAAGAGCTTTATCGGGTTTATTTTCCTTTATATAACAAATTCCTAAATCGCAAAGAATCATTGTGTCATCAGCGTTTAAATTTAAAGCACGTTCAAGTATTACAATTCCTTTAACGCGTTTGTCTTCCATAAAATAAGCCCAACCTAAAGCTCGTAAAATTTCAGAGTTATTAGATTTTGCATCATTTGCTTTTTCAAGATACTCAATTGCCACTTTAAAATTATTTTTTCTGGAAGCGATAAACCCAAGAATATAGAGTGCGGTATAAGAATTTTTATCAATTTCTAGTGCGAAATTCGCAGCATTGGAAGCTTTTTTTATATTATCAAGCGCTAAATAATTATCAGCAATTTCTTCAAGGGCTTCAACGCATGTAGGATCTTTTGAAAGCACTTCTTCTGCTATTTTTATTGCTTTTTTATGATCTCCTTCAAGTTTTGCATCTTCAGATTCTCTAAGAAGCTGTAGATTTTTTTTTGGTAAGTTTGGAAATGAATTATTTATTTTTGTCATTTATATATTAGTGATTAGGGGATAAGGGGAAATGAGTCAACAGTCTTTTAGATATATTTTTTCGTAATTTATCATTCTTAATTCCTATCTTTATTCATTTTAATTGATTTTTATTTTTTTAACTCCAGCTGGGCTAATTCTTGGTGCTTCAATAAGTAAAATCCCATTTCTAAATGTTGCTGATATTTCTCGTGTATCTACGGATTTTGGAAGAGTAAACTTTCTTTCAAAATTTCCCCAAAAACACTCTGATGAGTAAAGGCTCTCTTCATATTCTTTAAATGGATTTTTCCTATTACCTTTTATAAAAGCAACATCTTCTTCAATAAGAATTTCTATATCAGTTCCTTTTACTCCAGCGATAGGTGCTACAATATAAATTTTGTCTTCTGTTTCATATATATCAATAGCAAGCTCATGTGCTTCTTCAGAGGGGATTACTTTGTGCTTTATAGTAACCCTCTGGGGATGATTATCAGTTTTTATGTCCTCCTCGTCTTTTGTTATTGCAGAATTCCAAAAATTCGACATAGTTTTGTGATTTAAGGTGGTTAATATTTTATCAATCTCTTAGCTCTAAGGCAAAGTTAAAATATGTATCTTTAAAATAAAAAATTCTTTTGACAATATGATTAAATACTATTATAATGAAATGATTTATATAAATTGGCAAATTATTAAATAAAAACAAAAATAAATGAAAGGCTTAAAAAAGAATTATCGGGATGTCTTTTCTAAATGTTTGCGAAAATACGGTCTTTCATCTTGGAGGCTATTGTCAGGTTTATTTATGGTAATTGTTATATTTTTTGGGCTTATTTTTTTAATTGATCCTTCAGTTTTTTCTGCGAGTATTATAAGTAATCAAATATTGGATAGCGAAAATAAAAGTTTTACAGAAATTTCAGATGAATTAGCTGGAGTTCTACCTAATTCGCCACTTTATGGTTTTAGAAATTACTTTAAATTTAGTAAAACTTTAAATGAAGAAGATATAACATTATTGTTTGCAAAGCTCATTAAAGCTGATAAAAAAGGAGAAAAAGAATTAGTAAATGATTTGTATATCGAGTTTCTTCAATCTATTGATGGTCTTGAATTAGAAAAACAAGAAGATTTTTTAAATTATCTTATCGAACAATTGAAATATGTTCCTATCGAAAACAGCTCTTTTTGTTATATATATGATGTTTTTTCATTAGCTGGGAAAGAAGATTTCTGGGTTAATCAATTAGTTTTATATTCATATCAGAAGGATATTCGCCTTATTGAAAAAGTAAAAATAGTTTTTGAAAAGCTAGAAGAGAAAAAAAAATGGAGGCAATTTATTCTAGAAAAGAATCTTATTTTTGGATTAAGAAAAATTAAGCAAAATGTTAAAGAATCCCAAGAAATTACATCTGGTGAAATTCTACATTCATCTGGGGAAAGTTGGATAAAAAGTAATGAGATTTGGAATAGCTTATAACTGTAGATCATTAACCTAGTTATTTAGATTTGATTTAATAAGTTCTATTTTACTTGATTTATTAAATTCATTACATTGTAGTTAGTAAAATTTAAAAAAAACTCTTTCTTGAAAGAAAGTTTTTTTCACGTAGAATTAAGAAGCATTTATTAAAAATATTTTCATGTTAGATATTAAGGACATTATTGCGCGTAAAGATTTTTATAAGGAAGGGATAGCTAAAAAAAATCATTCAACAGATGGTGTTGATAAAGTAGTTTCTTTATATGAGGAAAGGAATAAGTTATTAAAAGAGCTTGAAGATTTAAGAGCTGAACAAAATAGACTTGCAAAAGAATTGCCTCAAACTGATAAAGATATGAGTAAAAAGCAGGTAATGATTCATAAGATGTCAGAAATCAAATTTAAAATAAAAAATTATGAACCAAAAGAAAGAGACGCTTCAGATGAAATAAAAAAAATTCTTTCAATGTTACCTAATCCTGCTCATGAATCTGTTCGTAAAGGAAAAGGGGAGGAAGATAATAAGGTTATTAACTACTTTGGAGAAAAACCTAATTTTGATTTTGAACCAAAATCTCATTGGGAATTAGGTGAAACTCTAGACTTAATTGATAGTGAGGCAGGTGCAAAAGTGGCAGGTAGTAGATTTCATTTTTTAAAAAACGAATTAGTGCTTCTCCAATTTGCGCTTGTTCAATATGCATTTGAGGCAATAATGAAATACGGATTTAATCCCTTATTGCCACCTTCACTTGTGAATAAAACATCTGCTTTTGGAACTGGATTTTTAGATTCAGGTCACGAAGAAGAAGTTTATTGCGTTAACCCAGGAAGAGATGATCTTTATTTAATTGGAACTTCAGAAGTTCCAAACACTGCTTATTATGCTGATGAAATTATTCCAGAAGAAAAATTACCAATTAGGCTTGTTGCTTTTTCATCATGTTTTCGTCGTGAAGCCGGAGCAGGGGGAAAAGATTCAAAAGGAATTTTAAGGTGTCATCAATTTGATAAAGTAGAAATGGGGAGTTTCACTCATCCTGATAAATCTTGGGAAGAACATGAATTAATAAGAAAAATTGAGGAAGAAATATGGTCAGGACTTGGTATTCATTATCAATTGGTAGATGTTTGTGGTGGTGATCTTGGTGGACCTGCTGCTAAAAAATATGATATTGAAGCTTGGATGCCAGGGCAATGTGCTTATAGAGAAGTCACATCAACATCTAATTGTACAGATTTTCAAGCTAGACGTTTAAATATTCGTATGAAGGATAAAGATGGTACAAACAAAATTTTACACACTTTAAACGGTACAGGTATAGCAATTGGTCGTTGTATTATTGCTATTATGGAAAATTACCAAACTAAAGAGGGAGAAATTCTCATACCAGATGTTTTAAAAAAATGGTTGCCTTTTGAGAAAATAAAGAAAAAATAATAATGTGGATTAGTTTAAATATTAGTAACTAAGTTTTAATGGTCAAAGAATTGCCACAAGAGGCTTTAACAGAAAAAGAAAAAGAGTTTGCTGCTCTTTCTTATTTATGGATATTTTCGGTTATTATTTATTTTTCTCCTAAATCTCAAAGTAAGTATGTTAAGTATCATTCGAAACAAGCTGTTTTACTTTTTGTTTTGTCAATTCTTGTCTATTTTCTACCGTGGTACTTGTTTTACATTAATATATTTATACTTTTTTTAATGGTTCTTGGTATTATTGAAGCGTTTTATGGTCACTGGTATTCTCTTCCTGTTATTGGTGCTTTAATAGAAGGAACTTTCAATCCTAAAAAATACGTTGATTCAATTATTGAGTTATTTCATGAAATGAAAGGATTTTTTATAAAGAAGAAAAGTATTTTTTCAGATCATGCTAAAAATAAATCAAGATATGAAAATATAGATGAGCTTGTATTAAAAGAAAAAAGAGCTCAATGGTGTGAATCCATTAAGAATTTTGAAATTTATTTAAAGAATCTTTTAGATAAAAAAAATGTTAAACATGAAGATTTCGATTATGGTATTTCAGTATTTATGAAAGATAAGAAAGTAGTTGTTTTTGCAGGGGTTGAAGAAAATAATTTTGTTATAGTTTATTTAAGATCAAGTGCGGATCTTTCAAGATCAGAAAATGTTGGAGAATGGCAATTTCAAAAGTTCTCAGCAAAAAATATGAATTATAATAATTTTGAGATGTTAGTGGATTTGATTCTTGCTTAATAAGAGATTATTTAGATGAAAAAAAATAATAACGATTTTATTTGCGAGAATTGTGGAACTCATGTTCCTCCTCATGCAAATTCTTCAAGAAATCATTGCAATCTATGTCTATTTTCAAAGCATATGGACTTAAATGAACCAGGAGATAGACTTTCACTTTGTTATGGAGTAATGAAACCGGTTTCACTGGAATATAGTGGTAAAAAAGGGGATATTATAGTTCATAAGTGTGAAAAATGTGGGAAGGTAATAAAGAATAAAATGGCAGATGATGATAACTGGGATGCTATTATCCAATTATCAATGATTAATGAGCAATGATGAATATTTATAAATTCCCTAAATCTCACTTATTATATGGATTTCTAGTATTCTTTAAAATTTAAATAATGCATAAATCTATCATCAAGTCCCAATTATCCATTTGTTAAACTTGTTTCTATCCAATCTTTTATCCTTTCTTCTAATCACCTAAACTGTGTTTACTCCTACACAAATTGGCATAACGTATCTTTCATTTTTTACTACTTTTTTTATTGCTTTATGGTGGCATTTTCGTGATAAGAATTCAGCAAAACGACAATCTGATGTTGAATCCTTTCCTGTTCTTATGTCCGTATTTTTTTGGTCTGCATTTCTTGCTCTAATGCTAAAAATGTTTTTAGATTTAGGCGTATATTATATTCCAAAGATAATGTATAAAGAATCTACTTTTATAATAAGTTTAGCTTTAGAAGAATTTGTAAAGGCAGTTGCTTTGATTGTGGGGCTAAACATAGCAGGAAAAAAATTCAATGAAATAAGCGATGGTGTTATATACGGAGTTTTAGCAGCACTTGGATTTATGTTTTTTGAGAATATCTTCTATTTACTAGGGCTTTCTCCAAATATTTACGATTTCACATTAATGTTTTTAGGAAGAAATATTTTCTCGTTTGCAGCACATTTAAGTATAGTTATTTTTGGTATTTTTTATGCTACTGCTTATTTGCGGTCAGAAAAATTAAAGAGAGATTTAATGAAAAAAGAAAAAAAACGTCGTTTTGCTCCATATAGATTAGATATAATGCTAAAATCATTATGGGCAAAATATTCAATTTTTATAATTATTTGGATTCCTTTATCTCCAATTATTTTAATTTATCATATTTTGATGGCAGAAAGGTCAAAAGTAACAATGTCTGAAATGTTGCTTGGAGGATTTTTGTTTTCAGTATATTTCCATATAGGGTATGACTATATTTTGAAATTTAATATTCCTTTGCTAAACACTTTAAGCTTGTCTGTCGTTGGTATTTTAATGGTTATTTTATTTTATTTCTTCCCAAAATTAGAAGTAAGATAATTTATAAATGCTTATAATCTAAACACAGAAGAAGAATAAGTTTTAATTTAAAAATTCTCAGGGATGCGAATGAGGGTTTTTTATTGTGGTAAATTTCACTTTCTTCTATTTACTTATTGCTATAAATATGGTAATATAATATATAAGTAAAAAGAAGATCATCTTATAATTCTATAATTTTTGTTTACTCCTACACAAATTGGCATAACATTCCTTTCATTTAGCGTTGCTGTCTTTCTCGCGGTATGGTGGTATCTGCGTGATAAGAATGTAGCGAACAAAGAATCTAATGTTGAGTCATTTCCTGTATTAATGTCTTTATTCTTTTGGTCTGCATTTCTTGCTCTTATTTTAAAAATGATTTTAGATTTAGGGGTACATTATGTTCCTCAAATGATGCAGAGAGAGTCAATTTTTGTAATAACTCTAGCTTTAGAGGAGTTTATAAAAGCTGCTGCATTGATTATTGGGTTACATATAGCAGGGAAAAAGTTTAATGAAGTTAGTGATGGAGTGGTATACGGAGTTTTCGCAGCTCTTGGTTTTATATTTTTTGAAAATATATTTTATTTATTAGGACTTTCTCCTAATATTTATGATTTTACTATAATGTTTTTAGGGAGAAATATTTTTTCATTTGCAGCTCATCTAAGTATAGTTATTTTTGGTGTATTTTATGCTAATGCTTGTATGCATTCTGAAAGACTGGAAAAAGATCTAATGGAAATAGATAGAGTCCATCATTTAGTTGCTCCGTATAGAGTTGATATGATGTTTAAATCTCTATGGCACAAATATTCAATGTTTACTATTGTTTGGCTTATTTTTTCACCATTTTTTCTTATTTATCAAATGTTTATAGATCATCATAGGATTAAAATAACAATGTCTGAAATGTTATTAGGAGGATTTATTTTCTCTGTGTATGTTCATGTTGGATATGATTATCTTTTAGGTTTTAATATATCTTGGTTAAATACTTTAAGTTTGTCTGCGATTGGTATTTTAATGGTTTTATTATTTCACTTTTTTCCTAAGTTGGATGCGAGGTAAAAAAAGTGTAATATTTTTTTAATTTTATTGTTGTCTTATATGAAATATAATGAATGGGATATTGACAGTTTTTTTTTCTATGATAAACTTATAGAAGTTTATAAGGAAGTAACTATAGAATAAAGGGAATAACTATAGAAGATGCTCAAAAATTTATTAAAAATTATTTTTTTTGTTTAGAGGAGCCTATATAATTTTGCTATTTATTAAATAACTAATAATTTTAACTATGAAAACATTTATAAAAGTTCTAGGAAGTTTAATGATGGGTTTAATTTTGATAGGACAAGTGCCGAGTGTTTCAGCTGATGAGAATAATACTAACTATAAGCTTCTTGTCTTAGGTAAAGAAGGAGTAGATAATATAGATATTACTCCTTTTACTCCTCCTCCTACTACAGATATTACTCCGCCTACTACTCCTGGGGCAATGACTACCTCTTGGACTGGAGATCATTATGTGAGTGGTGATTTTGTTGCTGTTACAACTGGTTCTACTGATGATGGATCAGGTATTCGTGGGTATAGACTATGTCGAAGTAATGATAATACTGGTGGATGTAAGATATGGATCAATCAAGAGTCTCTTTCAAGAGAAATAACAGTAAGTGGTGCTAATTTGCCTTCAGAGGGGGCTTTTCGTTATTATTATTGGTATTCTTGGGATAATGCTGGGAATATAAGTCATTGGTCTACTCCAGTTTATGTTAGAAAAGGCAGTATGTTACCAACAGGATTAGTTGCATCTAACGTAACACAAACCTCACTAACTCTTTCTTGGACCGATAATGCTACAAATGAAACTGGTTATAAAATTTATAAAAACAACTCTCTTATTGGTACTTTGGTTGCTAATTCTGAAACTTATAGTGTTACAGGATTAATCCCTAGTACTACTTATACTTTCAGAGTTGCTGCTTACAATTTTGTTGGTGAAGCTAGTGCTCAAATTTCTGCTACTACTTTAAGTCCAGTACCTGCAACACCAACAGGATTAGTTGCATCTAACGTAACACAAACCTCACTAACTCTTTCTTGGACCGATAATGCTACAAATGAAACTGGTTATAAAATTTATAAAAACAACTCTCTTATTGGTACTTTGGTTGCTAATTCTGAAACTTATAGTGTTACAGGATTAATCCCTAGTACTACTTATACTTTCAGAGTTGCTACTTATAATACAGGAGGAGAGTCTTCTTCTCAAATTTCTGCTACTACTTTAAATGCAATGCCTTTAGCTCCTACTGGATTAGCTGTATCTAATATAACACAGACTTCTCTTACTCTTACTTGGATTGATAATGCTACTAATGAAGATAATTATAGAATTTCTTATTACGATGGGATTGGGAGAGTTATAAATATGCCTGCCAATTCTACACTTGTGAATATTACTGGATTAAGCCCTAATACTACTTACACTTTTAATGTTGCCGCTTATAACACTGGAGGTTCAGCTTCTTCTCAAATTTCTGCTACTACTTTAAATTCAAATCCTGCAGCACCTACAGGATTATCCGCATCTAATATAACACAGACCTCTATCACTCTTTCTTGGATTGATAATGCTACTAATGAAACTAGTTATAAGATTTATCAAAATGGAACTCTTATTCCTAATGGGACTTTAAATGCTGGAAGTAAATCTTTTAATGTTACTGGATTAAGTGCTAATACTACTTATACTTTTAGAGTTGCCGCTTATAATTCAGCTGGTGAAGGATCTGCTCAAATTTCTGCTACGACTTTAATTCTAGCCCCTGCAGCTCCTACAGGACTATCTGCTTCTAACATAACACAGACCTCTATCACTCTTTCTTGGATTGATAATGCTACTAATGAAACTGGTTATAGAGTTTATCAAGATGGAGTACTGATTAATACTTTAGTTATTAATACTGAATCTTTTAATGTTACTGGATTAAGTGCTAATACTACTTATACTTTTAGAGTTGCCGCTTATAATTCAGCTGGTGAAGGATCTGCTCAAATTTCTGCTACGACTTTAATTCTAGCCCCTGCAGCTCCTACAGGACTATCTGCTTCTAACATAACACAGACCTCTATCACTCTTTCTTGGATTGATAATGCTACTAATGAAACTGGTTATAGAGTTTATCAAGATGGAGTACTGATTAATACTTTAGTTATTAATACTGAATCTTTTAATGTTACTGGATTAAGTGCTAATACTACTTATACTTTTAGAGTTGC
>CAYXLW010000013.1:0-35431 GCA_964466055.1 uncultured Candidatus Peribacteria bacterium | reverse complement strand
TACTTCCTTGGTCTACTGAGTTAATTGAAAAGTATGAAAATAAGTGGGATTGGGAAAGACTAAGCACAGACCGATTACTTCCTTGGTCTACTGAGTTAATTGAAAAGTATGAAAATAAGTGGGATTGGGAGGGATTAAGTAAAAACGAGTCGTTGCCTTGGTCTATTAATTTAATTGAAAGATTTAAAGATAGATGGGACTGGGGTGACTTAAGTTTTAATGAATCATTACCTTGGTCTGTTGAGCTAGTTGAAAGATTTAAAGATAAGTGGGCTTGGTGGTATTTAAGTAGTAATAAATCATTACCTTGGTCTATAGAATTGATAGAAAAGTATGAAAATAAATGGGAATGGATGCAATTAGGTTATATACTATGGTCAGTTGAATTAATAGAAAAATACGAAAATAACTTAAATTTTGAGACTATAAGTGAAAGCAAACGGATGCCATGGTCAATGGAATTAATAGAAAAATACAAAGATAAGTGGACTTGGTGGAGATTAAGCAGAAATGAATCACTGCCTTGGTCTATAGAATTAATAGAAAGGCATGAAAATAAATGGGATTGGGATTTTACAGAAAACAAAAAATTATGGGGTAAAGTGTTTGATAAACATGTTAATAACAAGATGGTAAGTAAAGTTTTATCTCAAATAAATATTAAGTCTATTGATAACAAAGAAGAGAATGAGCACATTCAAGATTATGATACCTAGTGGTGTGATTTTTACTGATATAAGATGTAAAGACTTATGCGAAAGGCTTAAACAAGGTGAAGATAAGAGAATAAAGGACGATTTAGCACTTTGTTAACCCAAGTAAGAAAAGAGAAACTTAAAGTTTTTAGAGTTATTGTTTTAATCAAGCCATAGAAGTTCTTACATTCTTTTGCTCCGAAGTTGATAAATTCCTTCATAACAGAGAATCCGTTTTCTGACTTTTGTCTTTCTTTAAGAAGTTTTTTAGCATATTTGCTGTTTTTGACTTTTTGATTACTTTTTGTTGGAGTAATAATTTGTTGATTATATTTACTTTGAAGCTTTTGGTTATAATCTTCATCAATATATGCTTTATCATTAACATAAGTTATACCTTTTTCTTTTGTTTTTATCTTTTTAGATGCGTTCAAATCTGGAACAGAAGCTTTAGATATTCCAAAATTCACAGGATGACCTTCTTTGTTTAAAAACATATGATGTTTTATTCCTGTAAAATATTCATTCTTTGAAGCTTTGAACCATTTGTTTATATTATTCCAAAACCTTTTATATCCACCTGTAACATTTCTGTTTCTACATACAGCAATATCTGTAGAATCTACAAATTGCAAATCATAGTCTTCTTTAAATACTTTTTTTGCTATATATCTGAAAAATTTTTTCATCTGTTATTCTAGTTTTTGCAGTCTTCGGTTGAATCTGCTTTGACTAAGATATTTGAACCAACTGGGAAATAAAGATTTGAATTTCTCTAATATTTGATTTTCGTATTGCCAACCAACCAAGTTCCCTACGATTGCAACTGTTAATACTTCTTCATCTGTCATTTGCTCTGGTCTTCCTTCATGGCTTTTCTTTTTCCATCTGTTTGAAAAATATTCTGTTATTTTGCAGTACACGAATGTAATGATAAACTTAATTTAAGCCATAGTTTAGTTTCTTTATGGGATAATTTAACTAAATTATGTCTCTTTTTGGCTTTATTTCAACTTTCGCATAAGTCTTTTATTACGTAATTAAATTAAATAAATACCCAATTAAAATAATCCCAATACCAACGACTGAAAAGAATGTTAATAAAAGCTTCATACTCATAATTCTTTTCAAAATAACTCCTTCAGGAAGTGAAAGTCCTGCAATAGACATTAAAAAAGCAAGAGATGTTCCGAGTGGAACGCCATTGGATGTAATAGAGAAAATAATCGGAACAACAGTTGAACAGCCCGCATAGATAGGAATACCAATAAGAACTGCAATAGGAACTGAAAGTAGTTCATATTTCCCAATATAATTCATAAAGACATCTTGAGGGATATATCCATGAATAAAAGCTCCAATTCCTACCCCAACGATAATAAACCAAAATAGTTTTTTGAATGTCTTTTTCCCATCTTTTAAAGCGTATTTTACTCTTTCATTAAAAACCTTAGGAAGGTTATTTTTAATCTTAACTTCACCATAATCCTCTAAAATAATCTCTTTTTCCATTCCTAGTGCTCCTAGCACAATTCCTGCAATGACTCCTAATAAAATCCCTGAAACTGCATAAATAAAAGCAAGCTTCCATCCAAATAATCCTCCCATCATTACAAAAACAATCTCATTAACTAAGGGAGATGTAATAAGAAAAGAAAAAGCAATCCCAAGAGGAACCCTAGCTTTTATAAAACCAATAAATAAAGGGATCGATGAGCAAGAACAAAAAGGGGTAACTGCTCCAAAAATAGAAGCCAAGATATTTCCTGTTCCAAATTTTAGCTTAGATAAGAATTCTTTAGTTTTAACTGGAGAGAAAAATGTTCTAAAAAAAGAAATAACCGTAACAACAATAAATATTAAAAATAAAATCTTAAAAACATCGTAAAAGAAAAAATGAACTGCTTTTGCTAGCTGTGTATTCTCTGTAATCTTAAAAAGATTATAAGTAATTAAATCTGCAATATATTCAAACATAAGTTATGTTAATTATTAAATGATAAAATTTCTTTAAATATTAATGTAAAATTTTTGATCATATCTTTATTTAAAAAGTAATATCGCCATTGTGCTTTTTTTTCACATATAATAAGCCCTTTATCTTGTAAAATTTTCAAGTGATGAGATATCAAATTCTGTTTTAGGTTAAAATTCTTTTCAATCTCACATACGCATTTCTTCTCTTTTGAGAGAAAGCAAATTATTTTTAAACGGTTAGGTTCAGCTATAACTTTCAGTATATTGGCTATAGATTCTAATTTTTTTTCATCGTGGTTATTACAGCAAGTATTTTCCATAATAATTATTTATATCAATAAGCATTGATATACTATTTTCATTTTAATCAAGTGTCAATTTATTTTTTGCTTTTTGAAAAACTTTTTCTTAGACTTGCAGAAGTAAATAATAATAAATTAATGGAAATAAAAGATATAAATATAGTAATTAGGGATCAAATAGTATTTGGAAATATCATTATTCAAGATGGGAAAATTAAAGAAGTTCATAAAACAGGCAATGAAAATAAAAATTGTTCAAAATATGCTCTACCTGGAATGATCGATCCGCACGTTCATTTAAGAGATCCAGGTTTTCCACAAAAAGAAAATATTGAAACAGGGACACTTGCAGCAATTTATGGAGGAATAACTACTGTGTTTGATATGCCAAACACAAATCCACCTGTAGTATCACAAAATGCACTAGAAGAAAAAAAGAAATTATTTGAAAATAAAGCTAAATGCAATTGGAAGCTTTTTGTTGGAGCTAGTTCAGGTAACTTTGAGTTTTTAGAAAATTTAAAAGATGAAAAAGTATCAGGAATAAAATTGTTCTTTGGCTCTACAACAGGGAATATGCTTATTGAAGGAAAAGAGGTAATGGAAAAAACATTTGAAGTTGCTACTAAAAGCAATCTCATTATTGCTATTCATGCTGAAGCTGAAAATATTTTAAGAGAAAATAAAGAAAAATATTTCACGGAAGGATGTAATGTTAGTATGCATTCTAAGATAAGATCAGTAGAAGCAGCTAAAGAAGCTGTTAGACAATGTATAGAACTATCTAGAAAAACAGGGGCTAAAGTTCATATATGTCATACTTCAACTAAAGATGAGCTTGATTTAATTGAAGGAGCAAAAAAAGAAGGATTAAAAATTACATGTGAAATAGCTCCGCATCATCTTTTTCTTACAGAAGAAGATTATGCAAAATTTGGAACATTGATACAAATGAATCCACCCGTGAGAAACATAAAACATGTTAAAGCTTGTTGGGATCATCTTAAGAAGGGAACTATTAATATGATTGGAACAGATCATGCTCCACACACATTAGAAGAAAAAAACGTTCCTTATGGAAAATCTCCTTCAGGGATTCCAGGATTAGAAACAGCACTACCTTTATTGCTTACTAAATATCATGAAGGCGAATTAAGTCTAAATGAAATTATCAAATTATATTCAAAAAATGTAGCAG
This sequence comes from uncultured Candidatus Peribacteria bacterium, assembly GCA_964466055.1. GTDB lineage: Bacteria > Patescibacteriota > Gracilibacteria > CAYXLW01. The sequence continues at coordinate 31,259 of CAYXLW010000013.1, read as the reverse complement.
AACTATGGGGTTTAAATAAAGGAGAAATAAAAGAAGCAAAAGATGCTGATATTATAATTTTAGATTTTAATGAATATTGGATTATTAAAAATGAAAATCTTAAAACTAAGTGTGGATGGACACCATGGAATGGATTAAGAGTGAAAGGTAAATTAGATAGTGTATATTTACAGGGAGAAAAAGTTATATAAAATTAAATCAGATAATAATATTATTATGAACTATAAAAATCTTCAGCTTACATCTACGCTCCAATTTAAAAACAAAGAAGAAATTGAACATATTTTGAACATTGCAGAGAAGATGAGTGTTTATACAAAAGGTGAAAAATATACAGATATCTTGAAAGATAAAATTATAGCAACTCTTTTTTACGAACCATCAACACGTACAAAGCTTTCATTTCAAACAGCTTGTCAGAGACTTGGTGCGAAAATAATATCAACTGAAGGAATGGAAAACTCTTCTATGAAAAAAGGAGAAACATTAGAAGATACAATAAGAGTTATTTCTCAGTATGCAGATATGATAATTATGAGACATCCTGAAAAAGGATCAGCAGATATTGCAACTCAAGTTACTGATAAGCCATTTATAAATGCAGGGGATGGTCCAGGACAACATCCTACTCAAGCACTTCTAGATATGTTTACTATTAGAAAAGAAAAAGGAAAGATAGATGGGATAAAAGTTGCTATGGTTGGTGATTTAAAATTTGGAAGAACAGTTCATTCACTTACACATCTTCTAAAACATTACGATATCGAATTAATATTTATTTCTCCAAAAGAGTTAAGAATGCCCGAATATATCTTAGAAGAACTTATAAAAGCAGGAATAAATTATTCAGAAACTGAAAATTTTGAAGAAGGGATAAAGAATGTTGATGTGATTTATATGACTCGCGTACAAGAAGAAAGATTTAAAGATAAAGAAGAATATAAAAGATTAAAAGATTTATTCATTTTAAATGATAATATTTTAAGTAAAGCAAAAAAGGATTTTACAGTAATGCATCCATTGCCACGTTTGAATGAGATTCCGAAATATGTAGATTCACATAATAGTGCAGCTTATTTTAAACAAACAGAGAATGGAGTTCTTGTAAGAATGGCATTAATTGCTTTGGCTTTTGGGGTAGAGGGAAGACTATAATATCAAGAATAGTAATTGATTTCTGATATAATAGAAATCAATAACTGGTAGGTGAGGTCACGTGACCTCGCCTGCTAATTTTCTGATATTAAATATTTCTAGCTAAAACTATACCCCAAACTTCTTTTGCTCCAGATGCTTTTAAAACTTTTGCACACTCATTTAATGTTGTACATGTAGAGGCAACATCATCAACTATAAGAACTTTTTCAGGCATTTCTTTTCCAACAAACTCAAAAGCGTTTTTTAGGTTGTTTAACCTTTCATTTCGATTCAATTTTGCTTGTTGAGGCGTATGCTTAACTCGATTTAAAAGTTTTTTAGTTTCTCCTATTTTTTCTGACAATAATTTGCTTTGGTTAAAAACTCTATAAGACTTTCTTTTCCAATGTAAAGGAACGTATGTGATACAAAATTCTTTTTTTGGAAATCCTTGTTGATTTAAAAATTTATTAAGAATATTTCCTAAAGTATTAGCTATATCAAAAGCAAAATAATACTTAAGTTTTTTAAGTAATTTTTGTAAAATATTATTTTTTTTATATGAAGAAAGTACTAATAATCCATCAAGTGAAGTTTTATTTTTATAATTATCTAAAGTTCTTCCATGGACAGATGGCAGGTAAGATATAGGACAAACTTGTTTCTTGTTTGTAACAAAATATTTTTCTTCACAACTTTTACATAGAAAATCTCCTTCTGTTTTACATTGGATACAATGGGACGGGAAAATGAACTTCAATAAGAAAGAAATAGTTTTTAACATATTTTATACAGTAAATTTTTTTGTATTAACTTGAGCAAATTCGGCTTGATTTATCCTAAGAAGATATTTGTATTGAACAATATTAAACTCATTTGGACTTTTTATATCAATTTCAAAAAACTGATCACATGGAAGCTCTCGATGTCCATAAAATGGTCTATCAATATCAAATATACTAATATCTGGCAAAGTTGTTGATAAAATTATTATTTTCTTTTTGAGATTTGCAACTAACTCTCTAACTTTTGTTTCAAACTTTATTTGATCTTCTGCAGATAGACTTTCATACCCCGAAACAAAAACAATATTTTCTTTTATTGTAGATGCATTTTTTGAGATGAGCTCTTTACCTATAATATGGCTTGAGTTAATTTTAGGATAAAGTTCAGAAATATTTTTAAAAAGAACATTAGGTGGTATACCCATTTTTAAAAATGCGCATCTTTGTTTTATCATAATAGTTAAGATTTCAGTTGATATCTTGTTTAATAATTTTTCACTTACTTCAGGGACGGCTCCATCCTCAACTTTTTTCATTTTAATTTAAATATTAAAGGTGGGGATCATTACATAAATTTTTAAATATTGTCAAGCATAGAAAGTAATTCATCCTGACGATCTTCTTCTTCCTTTCGAATTTTAGCTTCTTTCTCTCGTCTTTCTTCTTCTGCTTTTTTTCTATCTTCCATAATTTGTTTTTCTATCATTTCATTTTTTACCTTATCAATTTCTTGTATGGCTTCTTTGTGCCCTTCTTCTTCTATTTTTTTTAATTGAGAAATTTCATCTTCTAAAATTTCTCTGAGAGACTTAACTTGATCTTCATCCATTGTTTCCAATGCGCCGAACCAATAATTTTTTTCATCATCATCAATACTTTCAGATTTTTTGAGCATTTCAACAAGTTCTGGATATCTTTCCAGAACTATTTTTGGAATGATATATTTTTGATCCTGTTTTTGACTTACAGATTTGTTGTCAGTCATAATAAATATAGGGGATAGATAGTAGCAGTAATGGGATAGATATTTCTAAATTATAGGTAGACCTTAAAAGTTGATGAAAAATAAATAAAAAACATAGAAACTATTATTTCCTTAATTCATAATTCTTAATCATAATTCTTAAATTTTATTTACCATTGCTAGGAATCGTATCTTGAACTCTGGACACAATTAAGAAACTTTTAAGACTTCATATTTAAAATTTCCCTCAGGAGCAATATATTCAACTATGTCTCCTTTATTTTTTCCTAAAAGTGCAGATCCAAGAGGTGATTCATTTGAAATTTTCCCTTCGAATGGGTTTACTTCTGTTGATCCTACAATAGTGTATTTTTCTAATTTTTTTAATTTTAAATTTTGAATTTCAACGTTAGATCCTAGATTAATACTTTTACCATGATGTTCAGAAATAATTTTTGCATTCTTAATTTTTTTATTAAGTTCAAGAATTCGCCCCTCAGTGAATGCTTGTTCTTCTTTTGCTTCTTGATACTCTGAATTTTCAGAAAGATCTCCATAGGCAATTGCTTCTTGAAGTCTTTGTGCAATTTCCTTCCTTTTCTCTGTTTCTAGAATGCGTAACTCCTCCTTTAGTTTCGAAAGCCCTTCTTTTGTTACTAAAACATCGTCAATATTTATAGTTGAAGTTGTATTATCTTTTTTCTGTGTTTTTTTAGTTGTAGCCATTTCTATTTAGTTAAATAATTATTTATAAATTTTAGACTTTAATTTGTTTATTTCCATAATTTGAAGAGCTAGTCTCTGAGATTCTTCCTTTGGAAGATTTTGATCTTTCATTTTTTGTGCTATGTTTTTTTCTTCTTTCTTTAAATTTTGAATATTCAGATTTTTTACAACTTTAACACACTCCTTTTGCCAGTCTTCTTTGTTAAGTTCTGTATTTTTTTCTTCTGTATACAGTGACCATATTTTTATTTTTTCTTTCTCTTCTGGGGTACAAAAAACTTCATAATTTTTAGAAGATATTACTTCTTCATTGTAGTTCTCAAGGAGCTTTTTGTAAATATCTTTTGTCTCCATATCTTTAAATATTTGAAAAATTAAATTTTCACTTACATATTCTAAACATTCTGGAGTTGATCCAATTATACCAAGAAGGTATTTTTCTGCTGTAATTAACTCATTATTAATTTTAATATTTTCAGATTCTTTGGTTTCATATCTATTTAACTTAACCTTTCTTAACTCTTCCAACAAAATGCGTAAATCTAAGTTACATTTTTCTGAAAGGATTTTTGCATAGTTATTCTGAACCACTTTATTTGAAAATACTTTAATCCTATTGAGAACTTCGGAAATAAATTCTTTTTGTTGAACAATATCATTTATATTATATCTACTTTCCGCTTCTAAAATAAAAAAGTCTAGTGGCGATATTGTTTCTGTTATAGCTTGTTTCCAAAGGTTTGGATCTTTTTTTATAAGTTCATCTGTATCTTTTGCATTTTCTATTATAATAATTTCAATATTAAAATCTTGCTCTGCTGCGAGTTCTATTGATCTTTTAGTTGCTTCTCTTCCAGCATTATCTTGATCAAAACAAAGTTTTAAAGTGTTTGTATATCTTTTTAAAAGTTTTAATTGCTGATCAGTAAGTGCAGTTCCAGAAACAGCTACAACATTTTTTACTTCTGCTTGATGTGATGCTATGACATCCATATATCCTTCTAAAATTATTGCACAATTCTCTTTTTTTATTGATTCTTTTGCTTTATCAAGTCCATATAGAACGTATGATTTATTATAAAGGGAAGTTTCAGGGGAATTTAAATATTTTGCTTCATCTTTTTTATTTTCAATCAATCTTCCTCCAAATCCTATAATTTTTCCTAAATGATTTTTTATAGGTATTATTAGTCGATCTCTAAATCTATCAAAAAACTCACCTTTCTTTTCATCTTTCTCTATCGATATTCCTGCTTTAATAATGGCTTCGGGAGTAAATTTTTGTTTTTTTAGATAATCAAAAGTTTTCGTAAACGAGTCTGGTGCATAGCCAATTTCAAAAAGATTTGTGATTTCTGAGCTAATTTCACGTGTTTTCCAGTATTCTTGTGCTTTTTTTGAATCTTTAAATTCTTCTTTATAAAAACTCGATACGGATTCTAATATGTCTTGAATATGTATTTTGTCTGTTTTTTTTTCTTTGGAAAACTCAGGAAGTTGAACTCCTGCACGCTCTGCAAGTATTTTTAATGCTTCTGGGAAATCTATTTTTTCAATTTGTTGTAAAAAGCTAAAAATATCACCTCCGCTTTGACATGAAAAACACCAAGCAATACCTTTTTCTGGGCTTATCAAAAATGATGGATGTTTATCATTATGAAACGGGCATAATGCCTTAAAGTTTCGGCCGGCTTTTCTTATTTGCACATAGTCGCTTACTAGCTCTTCAATTGGGATTCTTGCCTTAATTTCTTCAGTGTGATCCATGTAGATGGTTAATGGGGTGGAATTATATAATATAAATAAGAAAAATGAAGCAAAAATTTATGTTTTACTCGAGTCAACTTATAAAATAAACTAAATTGGCAAATATATAAATTATTTATCAAACATGAAAAATCCTTTTTATATTACAACATCCATAGCTTATGTTAACGGAGCTCCTCATATAGGTTTTGCACTAGAGCTAATAATGACCGATGCCATAGCAAGATATAATAAACTTATTGGGAATGATGTTTTTTTCCTTACAGGAACGGATGAACATGGGATAAAAATATATAAAACAGCTCTTTCAAAAAACATAACAGCAAAAGAATTATGTGATATTAATGCTGGAAAATTTAAAGAGCTAACTAATGTTTTGAATATTTTAAACAATGACTTTATAAGAACGTCGGATCAAAAAAAACATTGGCCATCTGTTCAAAAATTATGGGAAGAATTAGATAAAAAAGGGGATATTTATAAAAAATCATATGACGGTCTTTATTGTGAAGGATGTGAAACATTCATCCCAGAAAAAGATTTAGTTGATGGGAAATGTCCCAACCATTTAAAAGCACCAGTTAAGGTTTCAGAAGAAAATTATTTTTTTCGTCTTTCAAAATACTCAGATCAAATTCTTAAAAAAATAAAAAACAAGGAATTAGAAATTGTTCCTGAATTTAGACAAAATGAAATTGTTGCGATGTTAGAAGATGGAGGGTTAAAAGATGTGAGTTTTTCTCGTCCCGCAGAAACATTACCTTGGGGGATTCCAGTTCCAAATGACCAAAGTCAAAATATGTATGTTTGGTGCGATGCTTTAACTAATTATATTTCAGCTTTAGATTACGAAAATAACGGAGAGCTTTATAAAAAATATTGGAGTAATGGAGAAAAAATTCATGTTATTGGAAAAGATATTGTTAGATTTCATGCAGGAATTTGGATTGGGATGTTAATATCATCAGAGATTCCTGTTCCTGATAAAATCCTAATTCATGGTTTTTTAACTTCAGAAGGTCAAAAAATGTCTAAATCTTTGGGTAATGTTGTTGATCCTTTTGAAGAAGTTAAAAATTATGGAGTTGATGCTCTTAGATATTTTCTGCTTTCGCAAGTGCCAACAGGTCAAGATTATGATTTTACTAGAGATCAATTTGAAAATATTTATAATGCTCATTTAGCAAATAATCTTGGGAATTTAATGAATCGTGTTTCTGTTCTTTCCTTAAAAAATGAAATCACTCCAAATATGATCTCCGATTGTGATGAAGAATATTCAAAGCTATTTAGTAAAACTTTAGAAGATACTTGGAGAAATATTTCAAATTCCATGAACACTTTTTCTCTTTCTTTAGCAATTGGCGAGATATGGAAGGCTCTAGATTTTGCCAATAAACAAATGGATGAAACAAAGCCATGGATTTTGATAAAAGAAAATCCTGAAAAATTTAAAGCAATTATGCCCTTGTTTTTAGAATTTATGAGACAGATTACTTATATGCTTGAATCTTTTCTGCCTTACACTTCAGAAAAAATGCGAAAAATTCTAGGGTTTCCACTTGCTAAAAATTTAGAAGAAAAAACTTGTTGGGATGGACAAAAAGGTGAATGGAAAGATTTGGGAGAAAAAGAAATCTTGTTCCCAAGATTAGAGAAATAGAAATCCGCTTATCATTTCCGTGTATGCGGGAATCTATTTTAGGATTTTCTTAAAGATAAGAGCTGGATTCCTGCCTGCGCAGGAATGACGGAGGGTATTAACTAATATCAAGCTTATCCCAAGGATCATTGTAAGTTTTTAGATCGGATCCTTTTTTATATGCATTAAGTTCAAATTTTGGGAATTCAAAGGCATCAAATATTTGTTTTTCATAATCGTAATTTCCAAAAATCTCATTTGCTTCAAACTTTATAGTAGGTAATGAGCTATTTGAAGGACTAAGAATTGTGGTAAAAGATTTACTAATAAGCTCCTTATTTAATCCTTCTTCATCTTCTGACTCCTGAGATTCAATCTCATAACCTTTGTCTAAAAATTTTTCAATTAACCTTTTATGTTCGTCTTTTTTAGCTGAACTTCTTGTATCTCCTGTTTCATTCATAATGTATTTGCGTGATTTTGATCCCATAATAAAGTATTTAATGCCAAAAAATTATCTTAATTATTATAATATTGAAACAAATTTTTCTACAAAACTCACAACAATTTCAATTAAGATTAAGATTATTATTATCCACTCTAATTTAGAAGAATAATTGTGTTTTTGTTCATCTGATAACATTTCAAATAATTCGTGAATAATTTCTAATTTTTTATTTAAAGCTATAACACGATTTTTTATTTCGAGATAATTAGAGGTTTTATGATAATAAGTTTCAAGTTCTGGGAAGTCCCAAAAAAAATCAGGAGTGTCTAATAATTCATATTGTAAATTTACATTACTTTTTTTAAGAAAAAGATCTCCTCTAAGCTGTGATATTTTTTTATCAGATAGGCTTATTTTCCCATTTTTAATAATTGTTTTAGGAATGTTAACAGTTTCATTTATTGTATAAGTTATTGATTCCTCAAATTGAGATAGCTTTATTGATTGTGCAATAACATAAGAAATAGCAATTTTTTCATCATTATTATCTCTAAATTTAATTATTAAATTATCTTGTTTAATAGAAAATTCTTTACCTTGAGAATAAGAAAATTCATCAATAATTGGTGGGGTTAATTCTCCTACAACATAATCATTTAACTTATAAATAAACTCATCAATGGTTTTTATGTCTAAATCCCAAAATACTAATGTCCCAAAATTAAAAATAATGATTTTCCCTTGTTTGTGTGGTATAAGAGTAACATTTTTATAAATGATCGTAGTGAAGTTTTTATCTAGAAAAATAGACAAATCTTTAGTAAGAAATTTATCACCAATGCAGTATGCGACACATGTTTTCATTGTATGAAAAAGAATAAAATTATGGATATAATTTGCTAAAACTAAATAATATTATTAGCACAGCTATATTATATGAAATATAATAAAACTTTGATAGTGAAACTTTTAAATACTAATTATTAATAACTTAATTATAAAATGAAAAATTTCTAATAAATCTTATTTATTTTGATTGGCTATAATTGCTTCACTAACTCGCATACCATCAATAGCTGAAGAAACAATCCCTCCTGCATAGCCAGCTCCTTCACCAGCTGGATATATTCCAATAATATTTGATTGGAAATTTTCTATATCTCTTGTTATACGAACTGGTGAAGAGGAGCGTGTTTCAATTGCTGTTAAAACAGCATCAGGGTTTGCAAACCCCTTTATTTTATTATCTAATTTTGGAAGAGCTTCTCTTAAGCTTGAGGCTACAAAATCTGGCAGACACTCATCTAATGATGTGAGTTTAACTCCTGGCTTGTAGCTTGGATTTATACTTTTTATTTTTTGAGATTTTTGTTTTTTTAAAAAATCTCCTACTAATTGAATTGGTGCATAATAATTATTCCCCCCAAGTTCAAAGGTTTTTCTTTCTAATTTTCTTTGGAATTCAATGCCTGCAAGTGGATGTTCTGATCCAAAATCTTTTGGTCCTACATTTACAAGTAATGCTGAATTTGAATTTTCACCATTTCTAGAATATTCACTCATACCATTAGTAACTACTACGCCTTCTTCTGAAGAAGATGGCATTATGTATCCTCCGGGACACATGCAAAAAGTGTAAACACTTCTATTGTTTTCATTATGGGCTACTAGTTTATATCTGGCACTTCCAAGTTTTTCATTGTCATAAAATTTATCGTATTGAGCTTTATTTATCATTTCAGCTTTATGTTCGATTCTTACTCCAATTGAAAATGGCTTTTGAATAATATTTATTTTTCGGCTATAAAGCAGTTCATAAGTATCACGAGCTGAATATCCAATTGCTAATACAAGTGTTTCTGTTTTTATTTCTTCCTTATCATCTAAAATGATTGCATTTAGTTTGTTATCACTAATTTTAATATCAGTAAGTTTAGTATTAAAACGAACTTCACCACCTAAATTTTCAATTAATTTTCTAAGATTTTTAGCAACGTTTCTAATTTTATCTGTACCAATATGAGGTTGAGCATCAAATAAAATACTATTTGGAGCTCCAGCTTTTACGAATTCTTCAAAAACATACTTTATGCGTGGGTTTGTAATTAAGGTGTTTAATTTTCCATCGGAAAAGGTTCCTGCTCCGCCTTCACCAAATTGCACATTTGATTTTATATTTAAAATTCCAGTTGCAAGGAAGGTTTCAACATCTTTTATACGTGAATCTATGTCTCCACCACGTTCTATTACAAGAGGTTTCATTCCAGCTTTTGCTAAAATTAAAGCAGAAAATAGCCCACATGGACCACTTCCTACAATAACAGGTCTTTCTTTTATTTTATCTGTATTTATTTGAGGAATATTATAAATATACGGTTCTTTTATTTCTATACGGTGATATTTAGCGTTTTTTTTGGCTGTTTTATTTTTTAATATAGTAGATTCATTCTCAATTGTTAATTCTACGGAATAGACAAAATAGATCATCTGACATTTTTTGCGAGAGTCTATGGCACGTTTTGTAACAGTAAAATTTTTTATTTCATTAAAAGTTACTCCTAATATCTTAGCAATATTTTTTTGTAGTTCGTCTTTAGAGTGAGTAATAGGTAGGATAATTTGTTGTATTGAAATCATTTTTTAGATTAAAAAAATCATGATGACTATAAACAATTTTCTTTAAAACAAAAACATCTTCTTAAAAGATGTTTACTGCAGTATAAAAGGCGGACATGGTATGCCAGAATTGGAACAACTTTATCAACTATATTACAAATTTATATGCTACTCTAAAACTTCTAATCCCAGAGGTTTTAGTTGTTAATAATTAGTTCTTTTACAATTCGGCAGATTAAAGAAATTATTAAAACTTCTAAAAAAATTTAATTTTTTAAGGTGGAAGAAAAAAGAAATCATATAATAAATTTGTTTTTTTATATAAAATCCACCCTATGCCATTATATTTTATTTATTTGCATTTTTTATGATTTTCATGTAGAATGCTTATGTTTTTTAAAATTTATTGTATGGAAAGAAATGATGCCATAAATCGATTAACGGAAATTCTTCAAGTTCCTTCTCCTTCTATAATAGAAAAATCGAGAGAAAATGATAGGTTGTGGGCATATCTAAATTCTCTTTCTGTTAAAGATTTATTGGAAGAAAAAAATAGTATTATTCTAGTTCAAATTATGCAGTTAAGAGAAAAATTCAGGAGGCAAAATTTACCTTTAAATAATAATATAATAGAATTTTTAGATAAAAATATGGGAGAGAGACTTTTCGCAATTATGGATTCTGTTCATCCAGCAAATGATTATCTTGGAACCATGGGTTTTCCGAAGAAAAATTCAACGGGAAAGCCCCAAGAGGTGTAAGTTAAGAAAAATATTTAATAATAAGATAGAGAAAGAAATAGTTTTGAAATTATCCCTTAATGGAGCAACTCTGAGAGTTGCATCCTTAATTTAAATAGGAATTGAGCAATATATACACTTGGAAATTAACTTTTTTTAAGGATTTTTATAGTACATATTCGGCTATAATATTAACTTAACTTTCTGTTTCTTTTAGGGACATTATAGTTGAGTTTTTCATAAAAATTTGATACAATTAGCGGAACAACTAAATATGAATGAAAAAAAACAAAAAATAATCGATATACTGAATATTTCAGTTCTAGTAAGTTCGAAATCAAAACAGAAGATTTTGGATAAGCTAGATAGTTTATTTGAAGGACAATTAGATGTTTTGCTTTCTATTTTGATTAATACTAAAGAAAATCAAGAAAAACTTATAAAAAAGGTTTTTGAAATTCATCCTGATTTTTTAGAATTTTTAGAAAAGTATGCCCATAAAGAGATTAATAAATCTAGAATTGAATCAGAAAAAAAGAGTTTTAAGAAGGATGAAGAAGAAATTATAAATTTAGAAGAAGTATTAGGAACGTTAATATAAATTGTATACTTAAAATAAAAATGAGAAATATCCCAAAAAATTCACATAATTACTTATCTTTTATAGAAAATAATAAATTTCTTAATCTTGATATTGGGATTATCCAGAATAAAGTTGGGATAGTTGATAAAAAAGATGGTGATTATGATTCTATGAAAGATTCTATTGAAGGTAAAGATAAAGATGAAATTGCAAAAGAACGGTATAAAAGATTTGAGGCATTACTAGAAAAAATAAAGGGTAACCCAGTAGAAGAGATGATTTTTAAATTAATTGTTAGTTCTATAACAAAACAAAAAGAAATACCTGAAATAATAGAAATGATGAATTTTGATACAGACAAAAATAACGCTATTAGTGATGGTGAATTTTCTACTTATATTGATAAGCTAAATAATTATATAGATACTATTCTAGATTTAAAAATTACCTTTGTCCCTGATCCTGCGATAATTGGATTTCCTTCAGCAATTAGCACATTTCCTCCGAATATACATCTTCATCTTGAAACTAGATATGAGCATAATTCTAAAATACCAATTTATATTGAAAATGGTAGTATTACTCCAAAATTAATTGATAATATTTTAGTTAAAATATCTGGACAAACTTTTGCTACTTTACCCGTAAATAGACTTAATTCAAAACAGTCAAGCCAATCTTTTTCTGAAGATATTTCTTCTCCGGAGGTAGTTCCTCCTCCTGGAGGAGGAACTTTATTAGAAGGAAAAATAGAGCTTGGAAAAATCGACTTAAATAGCTTAAATTTTAATAAAGCAGAGATAAACTTATGTAAAAAATTAGGAATAAATAGCGAAGTAATTGCTCAGTTAGAAATTTTGGGCAAAAAAAATCCAGAGATAATCAAGTCTCTAAAAAAATCTCTTATTAATCCTGTTGAAAGAGCAAAATTTGAAAATAATCCTAGATGTATAGAAGTATTATTAAAAGCTGAAAAATATGCTAATTATCAAAAGTTTATAAATGAATTTGCTAAAGTCGGAGGAATCGTTTTTGCTTGTGCTCTAATTTATGATCTAGAACATACAGATAATAAGCTAGATTTTCTTGCTAAAACATCAGTAGAATTTGGAGGATTTATGGCAGGAGCTATGGCGGCAATGAAAATACCTCATCCAGTAGCTAAGCTTATAGTTGGACTAGTTGCAGGAATGTTAGCTTCATTGGGAGTTGGTAAATTATGGGATGCACATATAACGCCTTTCCTTGATAAAAATATGCCAAATAGAAATAGAGATGTTTCGGGATGGTTAGAAGTAAGAGATACTGTAGATTTTATAAATAAAATTTATGGAGGATGGAATATAATCAATACAGCAGAGCTATTACTGGAAGATTATGGGGTTGCACCATTAGAAGTAAATGAAGATCCTTTAGTTTATTTATCTAAAACAGTAAGTTTAATGCCAGATGATTTTGGGACTGTAGACTACCTAGTTAGAGAAAATAGTAATTTGAAAAAAGCTGCTGAAAAGACTATATATAAATTAAACTATTGGAAAGGTTTGGTGGAAAAAATGGATGAAAATAAAATATCTCATTCTAGTTTTCCTAAAGAATTGCGAGACGCATATATTTCTTTTATAGAGCCTTTGATAGAAAAAGACAAAAAAAATCATGGGTGGCTTCATAATAATTTAAATTATACATCTCCTAAAAATATTAGAGTAGAAGCTAAAAATCAAGTTTTAAAACTTATTGATGAAAAAATACATTCATTTGATTCTATAATAGATGGGACTTGGCTAAATAAAAAATCAGAAGAATTAAATCTGCAATCTCTATATATTATGATAGCTACAGAAGGATTTAAGAAAGTTGGAATTAAAGGATTTCCTCAAGCAAAAATCGAAGAGTTTATGGATAATATTTTAAAAAGAGCAAATTCAAAGGGAGCTCTAATAGAAACAGATGATGAATACGGTATATGGAAAGTTATGGTAGATAAATCTATAACATTTGGTGGTAATAAAATTACTTTTAAAGATTACTTTTCTTTAGCTTCACTAGTTCAGAAACAACAAAAACAGGTTAATGATCTTAAAAATCATGGGAATATAAGAGGGGAAAGACTTTAGTTTTGGTATATGCGAAGTTTCGCAAAAATTCCCTTGGAAATCTAATATTTTTTTGCGAAATTTGGGAATTGATTATGGTATTTCAATAACTATTGTTGTATTCCTCCATTTAGGAGAACAAAGTGAGCAGTCAAGATATAGAATTAAGGGCAAGAATAAGAGTTTATTTTATACAAGCACCATCTTGACATGCAGTTAGGCAAGTATATTTTTCAAATTTCAACTCGTTTCCTTCACAATAATATTCATACAATTCTTTTCCAGTCGGATCATCAAAATCCGTAGGACAAAAATCTTCATGTAAAGCACAACCTACAGGTGGACCTCCTGGCTCTTCAAGGGTTGTAAAATCACACACAGTTATATGACCTTTATTATAAAAATCTCTTCCACCGACGTCCTCACAAGTTTTATTTTTTTCAGTAGAGATTTGTAGTTGATTCTCTTGTTGAATATTTTTTAGACTGCATCCACCCAACAACACTGAAACAAGGAGGATAATAGATAATAATATTTTATTTCCCATATTGTTCATTTAATTTATATTGATGAGGTTATTTTCTTGCCCTATCGCCTAGGACTCCAAATTTATTGTATTTAACGTAGCGACTGATCCTAAGCTTACATCGAACTGGCTTGCGTAGCAAGGAAAAGCGAGATGTTAATTTCGGCATATAGCCAGTGTTAGACTATGTCATGAGTTTTGATTTTGCTCAACTACTCACCCAAAACGTGTACATACTTACTTTACATAAAAGAGTATATAGATTTTTCAAAAGAAAAGGGAATAAAAGACAAATAAAAAGCAATTGAGGATTTTTTGCTTGATAAAAATGAATGCAAACAGTCCCTGCAAACCATTAATCTTACACTTAATGTGGTAAAGTTTTTGTATGCGGAAGTTTTGCAAGACTCACAAAAAATTGATCTGAATTTTGTGAAACGAAATAAGAAATTGCCGATTGTATTATCCATATGCGGAAATTGAGAAAATTATTGAAGCAATAAATTATGCAAATTATAGGCTTATGATTTCCCTTGGTTGTGTCGGTGGTGCGTGAGGGAATTGGTAAGTTTAAAAGTTCTCGATCCGAAAAATCACAACAAAAAGCCATTCCCAAGAATAGGCTTTAATTGATCGTAATGGTGGGGAGGGAGAGAATTGAACTCTCGACCAATTGGTTATGAGCCAACTGCTCTAACCACTGAGCTACCCCCCCATAAGCTAAAGCCAAGGGATTTTATTCAAAAAACCTTAAACGGTCAAACTATTTATTAAAATGTTCTTCAGCACGAACTTCACTTATTTCAAGCTTATGATCTTCTGTGTCAGAATGGTTATGATAAACATTCAATAACCTTACAATCATTATTCCTAAAATAATAAAAACAAAATATTTCATTTTCTCCTTAACGCTAGTATTTCCTTGAATAGAAGGAAGTATGTCTGTCAAAGATAAATACAGAAGCCCACCAGCAGTTAATGCTAGAATATAAAATTTATTATTAATAATGAAATCACCAAAAGGAAAGCAAAGAAGAACCCCTAAAATACCACCACCTGCAGCAACAAGTACACTATTAATTTTCTCCTTATTCATAATAAAATTAGCAATATTTTGAGGGAGAGCATGAAACAATATCCCTAATGTAAGAATAATCCCTGAATTTAAAGAAATAGCAAAAGAAGAATAAATAACAATTCCATGAAACATATTATGAATAAGTGTACCAAAAAACATTAGCATTTGATGCTCTTTATGAACTTCCTCATGAGAATGATTACAATTTTTGTGCGAAAGATCAGAGCAATGATGCCAATGAAATAACAATTCAAAAATATAAAAAATCAAAATACCTAGAAGTAAAAATATTCCTAAATGATCCGAAGGTATGTTTAAAGCAAGTTCTGGAATAAATGAGAAAAATACTAAAGATAGCAATACTCCAACAGTAAGTGCTGTGAATATCTTAATATGAGAAGTTAGAAATTTCGTAAAATTCCTAAGGAAAAAAATAAATAGAAATAAAGAAAAAGCTATTCCTATGTTTGCACCTAATGCGTAAAGAAAAACTGTGTTCATAAATAAAATTTTAATTTTTTATTGTCTTATTTTTAGCTAACATCATAATAACATCATACAGATAAACAATGACAAAATGAAGAGAATTCTTTTTATCGGCAGATTTCAACCGCTTCATTTAGGACATTTATCTGTAATTAAGAATATAATAAATAGTTGTGATGAACTTGTTATTGCAATAGGCTCAGCAGAAAATTCTTATGAAAAAATAAATCCATTTACTGCGAATGAGCGATTTGAAATGATTCTTTTAGCACTAAAATCAGAAAAAATTCCTTTAGAAAAAGTACATATTATACCGATTAGAGATATTGGTAATGATAAAGAATGGGTTAATCATGTGAAAAAACTTTGTCCTAATTTTCAAACAGTATGTATTGGAATGAATAAAGGGTATGAATATATAAAAAAACTTTTTGAAAACTCTAAAGTTCCAGTAAAAGTCTTTACAAATATTTTAGATATTGAATCTAGCATGATAAGAAAAAAAATTATAAATAATGATAATTGGGAAGAGTATATTCATCCCATTGTAGTAGAGTATATAATAAGTATTAATGGGATAGAAAGAATCAAAGAATTAAAGGAGGGTAATAACAATGATCAATGAAGGATGATAAATGAATAATAAAATTAAAAATCTATAATCTAAAATTTATAATGAAATTTTTACTCACCATTTTATTTATTTCTATAATAGGAGGTCAATTATTACGAGTACCACTATTTGATAGAATAGGATTGATACCAACTGATATTCTTGTTTTTATAATAATTGGTGTTTTTATTTTTATAAAAATATTTAGAAAAGAAAAAATATTTTCAAAAGAATTATTATTACCAACTATAGCCTTTTTCTCATGGGCACTTTTTTCATTAATTTTTAATATCGCAGAATTATCATTATCATTCTCAGAAGGCTTTTTAGCATTTGCGTACTATGGAAGATATTTAGGATATTTTCTTTTAATTTTTGTTTTTTCAGATCAACTAAAAAAAGAAGGAGTTAATTATTGGAAATATCTTTTGTTTCTTTCGGCATTAGCACTAGCAGTTTTAGGATTTTTGCAATTAAAATATTTTCCAAGTTTTTATGACCTAAGAATGCAAGAAATAGGATGGGATCCGCATATTGGAAGGCTTTTATCAACATGGTTTGATCCTAATTTTCTTGGAGGATATTTTGCTTTTATATTAAGTTTACTGGGAGGACATTTGTGGGGGCAATGGAAAAACGAAAAAACAAATTTAATATTTTTTATTCTTTCAGGAATTTTTTTATTTATTCTTATTGCACTTTTCTTAACGTATTCAAGAAGCTCATATTTAGCATTACTAATAGCAGGTTTGGTTTTTGCATTATTTGCAGAAAGGAGATTATTTATAGTTGGGATATTCGGTATTATTTTGCTTTTATCTTTTTCTCCTCGTGCGCAAGAACGAGTTTCAAATGCTCTTATTTCTGCCCAAGCATTATTTACCCAAACAGAAAGAACTCTTGATCCTACTTCAAGATTAAGGATTAAGTCATGGCAAGTAGGGTGGAATATTTTAAAAAATAACCCAATTACAGGAGTTGGATTTAATAATCTTAAAACTGTTCAAAAAAGAGAATGGTCATTTTTGACTAAATCTCACGCTGGTTCAGGAATTGATTCTTCGATTTTAACTGTAATGGCAACTACGGGAGTTGTCGGATTATTTTCATTTTTGTGGATATGGGGGATAATTGGAGTTAAATCTATAAGAAATTTTATAAAACATAAAGATGGTTTTTCTATTGGATTTTTTGCAGGGCTTATGGGAATTTTTATCCATTCGTTTTTTGTAAATACTTTATTTTTTAATCTATTTTTGCCAGTATTATTTTTGAGTTCAGCGATTATTATAAAAGAAAATTTTTAATAAATTTTATCTTGACAATATTTATATGTTTAGTAAAATGTCGTCTCCCTATTTTATAATATAAAAATATGAATACTTTTCAAGTTAGCGAAAGGATAAAATCCGAACATGGTTTTGTTGTTGCTAAGCCTTCAATTGATATTGTAGGTAACAGTACCGAAATTAGGAGAATTATTAAAAAAAATAAGGATAGATTACGTAGTATTTTCCCAGATGCACAATTTGAAATACGAAGATCTAGTGAAAACAGAGAAGGAGAGATTCTTATTTCAACTGATTCTTTAGATTCAACTAAAAAATTAGAAGGTATTATAGAAGAATTAGGAGCTTTATTTAATGAAATATTAACAAATGAAGCAATAGAGGAGATAAGATTTGTTCCAGAGACAATGTTAAGTCCACGTGTTAAGACTGAAGTTACAGATACTGTTAAAAGATTTAATTTAGGACAAGATATTGACTCAGAAGAGTATTTATTGCCTAATTTACCTGTAGTTTGTGATCATCCTGGAAATACTAAGGTGCTTGATATAGGAAAAAGAATATCTTCTGAAAGCCAAGATTCTGTGCTAAAATTTATTTGTATTGGTATTCCTTCAACATCAACGATAAGCAACCATTTTGAAATAGAATATATTATAGATCTAGAATACTTTGATATAGAAGAGGGGGAATATGGTCAAAATGTTCCATTAAAAATAACTTTAATTTCGCCTCTCTATTTAACAGATACTGTTGGTAATAAGAGTGAAATATTAAAAAAAGGAAAAGTAAAAGTAGAAGAAGTAAAATAGATCTATAATTGATATAGATATTAAAACTAGCCAAATTAATGATTTTGGCTTTTTTTTATTTCTAAATCTATCATTCTTAAAACTGAAATTATAAAAAACTCTACTTTCATATCTCTTAAATTTGATATTTATCTTATGTTTTGTTATAATAGTCGCAAGAATCAACCACCAAAACCAATGAAAAAAACATTAACATTTTTATCCACATTTCTACTTTTATTTTTATTCCAATCTGTTCCCCTAGCTCAAGGAGGTGATGTTTCTATAGGGGCTAATGATGTTACTTTTTCAGCTAATCCTGCACCAAGTGGTGGTGAAATAAAAATATATGTAAAAATTCATAACAATTCTGCTAAAGACACAAAGGGGATTGTTAAATTTTACGACGAATTTTCAAAATTAGATATTGGAAACGACACTCCTTTCACACTAGTTGCGAGTACTTCACAAACTATTTTTACTGAAGTTACTTTTAATGGATATGGAGAACACAAAATTGCTGTCCGTATTATTCCTTTTGATGAATCTGGTGATAATTCAGAAAACAATAAAGTTTTTACAAAAATTTTTGTAGACGGAGACTTAGATAAAGATGGAATTGCAGATAGTATTGATGCAGATAAGGATGGTGATGGTATAGATAATTTAGAAGATATTTTTCCTGAAGATAAAAATGAATGGGAAGATACAGACGATGATGGTATTGGAAATAATACTGATGATAACGATGATAATGATGCAGTAACTGACGTTTTTGATGCATTACCATTAGATCCAAATGAGACAATGGATACGGACAATGATGGAATTGGAAATAATACTGATGATGACGATGATAATGATGGTATATCTGATATAGAAGAAATATTAACTGATCCATTAAAATCAGATTCAGATGGAGATGGAATAAATGATAAAGAAGATAAGTTTCCACTTGATACAAAAAGAAATATAGATACTGATGATGATGATATATCTAATTTTGATGACAGAGATGATGATAATGATGGGGTTTTAGATGATGATGATGATTTTCCTTTAGATGCAAATGAACAAGAGGATAGTGATGGTGATGGAATTGGAAACAATACAGATACAGATGACGATGATGATGGATGGGATGATGAATATGAGATAAATATTTCAAAGACGGATCCACTATATGCAGATAGTGATAAAGACGGCTCTCTCGATCCTAAAGATTTATTTCCATCAAATCCTAATGAATGGAAAGATAGTGATAGTGATGGGATTGGTGATAATGAAGATACTGATGATGATAATGATGGGATATTAGATAATGAAGATGAATTTCCTTTTAATCCAAATGAATCTAAAGATAATGATAAAGACGGAACTGGTGACAATGAAGATACTGATGATGATAATGATGATATTTTAGATAAAGAAGATGTTTTTCCTTTTGACTCAAGTGAATGGAAAGATAGTGATAATGATGGACTAGGTGATAATGCAGACCCAAATGATGATAATAAGGGACCTATAATAAAAATTAAAATCCCTGTAAAAATTTCTAGAGGAGAAAAAGTGATTTTATCTAGTATTGACTCTTATGATGAAGATGGAGTTATAATTAAAACTGAATGGGAATCATCTTCGGGACAGAAAGGTGAAGGAGAGTTTTTTGAAGCAAGATTTTTCTCATTAGATGATAATTTTATTAAGGTAAAAATTACTGATGATAAAGGTGAATCACGGGAAGAAATAATCACAGTTAATGTTGAAATGAATTGGGATTTTATATTTGTTCTAGTATTAATTTTAACTCCAATAATAGTAGGATTCATATTCTTTAGAAGAAAGTTTAAAAAGATTAAAATATAAAAAAAACTATATTTTTATTTAATAAAAAAATGAACCATCTTTCTTAGGCTGGTTCAACATAGTTCTAAAATATGTAGGTTTTTTACTTAAGAATAATTGTTAAAATTAATATAGCTATAGCAACAATCATAACAATAACAGGAAGTGAGAATTTTTGACTATCATCTTCCTTATCATGCACAATTTCTACCGTTGCCTTTTCTTCTTCAGAATCAGATTCTTCTGTTTCTTCTTCCTGTTCACTTACTTCATTACTATCCTCATCAATTTCTTTTTGGATTAATGTCTCATTTTCATCTGGTAATTGCTCTTCTTTTATGTTTTCCTCAGATATTTCTTGTGCTTCGATTTTCTCCTGATCAAATATAATTTTATTATTAGGTTCTTCAATATTTTTATCATCATTATTTTCATCAAGAATTTCATTTTGAGTATTTTCAGAATTTTGTTTTTCTTTTAAATGTCTTTCTATTTCTTGAGATATATCAATTTTTCTAATTCCCTTATCTTTTTCTGATAAATTAGAAGAGAAATATTCACTAGATTCATTATCTGGTATATTCTCATTTACTCCATCTTCTTGTTGAGCAGGGAACGTAATTCTAGGTTGGTTACTTTGTGAGGTATTTAAGTTGTTTTCTTCATCTATAATCTCTGAATTTGGAGTTATATTATGGGATGTATTTTCTGATGAAAAAGAATTCTCTTCAGAATGGATTGAAGTATCTTCTCCACCTGCTCTTCGTTTGGCTTCATCTAAAGAACTCACCATCTCAACTATTTGTGCTACTCCTACAACTGTAAGAACATCAGTAATTTGGGGAGGGGATTCTGCTACCATTAATCTTCCTTTTTTCTCGCTCATTCTATTAAAGAAATCTGTAAGATACCCAATAGATTTCGAATTCATATATTCAAGTCCTGAGAAATTGAAAATCAGTGTTCCTCCTTCAGGTATAGTATCAATAATGCTATAGATTTCAGGAGCTCTTGTATCTACATTACTTTCATCTAACTGACCAATTACAGTAATAATTGTGATTTTATTTTCGATATTTTCATGCAATATTTGTAATGGTGACATAAATTCTATTATTAAATAATTGTTTTATTTAGATATGGTAGGATTTTCATTTTTTATATTTTTTGTGATTTTTATTTTTAATCCTCCTTCAGGTCTATCAAAAAATTCAATTGAGTCTGTCCAGCTATAAACAATATGTGGAAGACCTCTACCTCTTATAGAAAATGATCCTATAACATTTTTTGATTGTTCTTCTAATTTATTTTTAAGAAGACTTCTCATCTCTTCTGCTGTTTTAGGGTGTTCTCCTTTTCCTGTGTCTTCGACAATAACACTTAAAATTTCGCCTCTTATGTTTATAAAGGTAACAATTATGTCATTTCCTGGTTTGGATCCATGTTCTATTGCGTTGTTACATAATTCGTCCACAATGGCTTGAAATCTATATGCCCACTTTTCTGAAAATCCTGTCATATTTTTTACTAGACTCATAGTAAAATCTCGTATTCCAGAGAGGAAATACGCATGAGTAGGGATAGAGATACTTATTTTAGTTTCCTCAGGAAGATGATTTTCCATGGTGAGTCTTTAGAGGTACAAGGATATTATACCAAATTTTTAGGAATTTTTCAAAAGAGATTACAGGCTAAATATCCTTTTTGCAGAAAGCACAGCATTGGATGGCTCTAAAACAGTAAGTACAGGAGTTAAAGATGGCATTTGAAGTGTAGAGTTTATATTTACCATAAAATCAATTTTATCTTTAAATGGAGGACATGCAATTACAGGTTTTTCTGTATTTGCAGCTACTACCCCTGAAAGTGCATTTGATCTACCTGCAACTGTTATAAAAACTACTTTTTCATTAGAATAAGATTCAACTATATCAAGAACTTCTTTAGGTTTTTTATGTGCGGATCCAAAGTGAACTTTTGACTCAATATTATATTTATTTGCTTCTTCTTGAATTTTATCTGTAAACCATTTGTCGGACTCTGATCCTGCAAGAATAATTATTTTCATAAATTTAGTATTAGTAATTAAATATATTTATTAAGGTTAATCATTACATCTAAAAAATTCTTTTACTTTTTCATTAATACAAAATGTTATATTGCCTGCTATTCCTGTCTGTAAGAATTGTATATTATTAGTCTTCAATCTTTCAATAACTTCTTTATGAGGGTGTCCAAATTTATTATCTAAATTAGCTTGTGCTATTGCATATTTTGGTCTTACAGCGTTTAAAAAAGCTTGAGTAGAACTAGTTTTGCTTCCATGATGTGCTAGTTTTAGAATGTCTGATTTAAGATTTTCACCACTTAATAAAATTTCTTCTTCTATTTCTTGTTCGATATCTCCTGTAAAAAGAATTCTCTTACCAAATAGATCAATTTTAAAAACTAGGCTTTCATCATTGCCATGGTTTTCTAAATATGAAATATTTTTAAAAGGAAAAATTGTATCTAAAAATATATTCTTATCTAAAAAGAAATCATGTGATGATTCTAAAATTTTGAATGATATATTTTTATTCTTAATTAAACTCTCAAATTCATCATAAATTGGCGTTTGTTTATCTGCTCCATTAAAAAATATTTGGCCAATTTTATAGTGTTTTAAAAAAGAATTTATTCCTCCGGCATGATCATCATCTCCATGGCTTAATATAAATATATCAATGGTTTTATCAAAAAAGCTGAGTATTTGTGATAATTTTTGAGAGATATCTGAATTTGCTCCACTGTCAATAAGTATTGTTTTGCCTTTTGGAGTTTGTATAAGAATTGAATCTCCAAGAGAAATATCAAAAAAGGTTACTTTATAATTTTCTGGGAATTGTTTTTTGTATTCGACGTATACTTGGAAAATAATGAATAAAGAAATTAAAACTATTAAAATAACATATCCATATTTTTTCATTCTATGTTTTTAGTAAATATAAAAATTATCGTGATATTATATTATCTTAATAATATTTTTGTAGAAGATAGAGGTATTTTTTTGGTAAAGGCAGTCATAAATTCTAGGTTTAACCTTAAATGCAGAAGAAAAATAACTTCATTTTTATATTAAATTAAGCCTATATTTTCTACTTTTTATAGTAGTAATTATTTTTTATGTAATTTTGATTTACCTAAACAAGCTGTTAGAATCTATTTGAACTTAATTTAACCCTTATTATGTCTAAAAAAAATTCTGTATCTGGTAGCATTGGAAAAGGATTAGCTTATATCCAATCTTTTTTTGATGATTTATTAATTACCCTTTTTGATGGCTTGAAAAGTGTTGAAAATAAAGAGGTTAATAATCCCCCAAAAACTTTAAAGGATAAAACTGTTTTCTATGCCAAAAAAACGACTTCATTTTTGGGAGATATTGGGAAATCTTTTTATGAGAATTATGAAATGATTAAGGCTGAAAAAATTAATAAGAAAAATAAAAAATAATCAAGCAGAATTGATTGAAGCTTATCATGAAGCTTTAGAAATGTTTAGAGGGCAGGATTTTGAAAAAGCAAAAAAGGCTATAAATTATTGCTTGCGTATTTCTCCTAATGATAAAGCAACTATGGATTTAGATGAAAAAATTAAGATAAAGTTGAGTAAAAAATAATTAACTAAGTTTAATTATTTTTTAAATAGGTTTTTAATTTTTTCTATAATCGTGGTTTTTTCAATAACTACATATTTTTTTGCTTGTTCCTTTAAGATCATATCTTGATACTTTTGGGTGTTGTCGTACCAAAGGTAAAAACCTAAACACATTACAATATAAGAAAATACATTTAAAAACTTCTTGATATAACTTTGCTTCTTATAAAGAGAATCATATTCTAATATGTGACTATCTATTGAATCATATAAAAATTGAATTTCTGCAACTTGCAATCTTATAGTTTCTAAAAGCTTTTTATCTTTAATATTATATTTTAACTTCTCAAAAGATTTTTCAAGTTCATCATCTACATTGATATATTTTATACTTTTTATTCTTGTTTTATAATTCATTGTTTCTCTCTCAATAATTGGATCGCGTAAGTCCGAAAGCTTCCTAATTTCAATTTTATCAACTTTGTTTAGAGGTTTTATTGTTAGTTCTTGAAGTTTTTTTAACTCAATAATTTTATCTTCAGTTTCTGAGATGTAAGAGGTGTTTTGATTGAATTTTTCCTGATTTTCAATTTTAAAGGTATTAGGGAGTATAGTATTCGTAAAGATTAATAAAACTAAACCAAAAATTGCAATGAATTTGTATAAGTTATCAGTTGGTATAATAGGAAAATTCATAAGTGACAACTTAATAAGAAAAAATATTTATTGTTTACAACAATTACATATCAAATCAATTCTGTTTAGAATTCTATGATTAACTATTTAGAAAGATTCCCAACAAGCAGGAATGACCATTATAATTTTAAAAAATCAGCCATTCAGGTTTAAGTAGCATTAAAATTCCAATAATCAACATCAATAACCCACCAAGAAAATTGGCATAACGTGAATATTTAGTCATAACTCCCAATTTTTCAAAAGAATAGATAGCTATACCAAAGACAATAAAATCATCTAACATGTAAAATAGAATGTATAAAAACATATACCATTGCTTTCCTATCCATGAAGGAATGTTTAAATCTAATACTTTTGTAAAAGCTTGAGGAATACCAATAGAACATGCAAATTCAATAATATTTACACTTAAAGCAAGTCCAATAACGGCAATAAAAGTAGCCCAAGTCCAAGGGTTATTTACAATGCTTTGAACTCTTTCCGTAGTTTTTTTCCTTTTTTCATGACTAACAACTTTACAAGTCCCATCGCTTGTCTTCCATTCCCATAAGAAGAAAATACCAGCTCCAATAGCTACTAAGCCAACTATTGGAGTAACCCATTTATCAAGCCCTACAAAGTCCCAAGTAGTCATCCATACATTCAAAATCAAATAATACATAATTGTTTCTGCCAAGATAAAAATCCCAGCAATTTGAAACATTCTTTTTTTAGATCCTGTTTGTGCAAGAAGTGCTATAAACATAAGAAGAACCCACATAGCACATGGATTAAATCCATCTATAAGCCCCAAAATCATAGACATAAATGGAAGTGAAAGTGTTTTTAAATTAACTGTTCCAATAAAAGGAATATCAAATATAAAAGAGCTATCTTCATCTATCCCACATTCATCAACATTTAAAGAACACGATCCTCCAGATATAGATTCAACTTCAGAAGATTCGTCTTTCTTTAGATATTCTTCAATTGTAATTGTATCTTTTGTTAATGATTTTTTTATAAGCTGAATTATTCTTTCTCCTGTTGTGTTTTCACTGCGAAATCCTTGAATAAAAGTATCTCCTACAAAAATAATAGGAGTTGTTTTAGAAAGTCCTGCTTTCTCTGCAGTTTGATTAAAAATCTCTTTTCCTTCTTTTGTCTCTAAATCGTAATATTTTATATTTAGATCTGGATAGTCAGGTTTTATTTTATCTATAAAATCTTTTAAATCTTCACAATGTCCGCATTTATCTCTTCCAAAATATTCAATGTGAATACTCCCATCAGAAGCATTTGTACTTTGGAAGAAAAATAAAAATGAAAATAGTAGTATTGATAAATATGTTAATAATTTTCTCATGGAATAGGAGATTAAATCCTATCTATTTTATAAAAATAAAAAATTATTTTCAATGTACTTATTCAATGCTAATAATAATTTGGTCAAAAATTTCTTAACGGATTTAATTATTAACTTTTGTCAGTTACTATCATTTAATCCAGTGTCCAGTAAAGACAGTCTTTGTGTTTGTATTATCCTGTCTATCGGTGGGGGAGTGTGAGTTTCTATCGTCCTTGAGTAAGGTTGCGTACCATAAAGAATTGCATAGTCATTAGTGCTACCGAGTGGATCACAATAATCTATCGCCGATAATGTAGGTTCATTGTTGTTTGTCATAATATAAAAGTTAAAAAATAAAGTAGCTGTTTTATACACAAAAAATAAATCTATTGAAAATTTATATATAAAAAGTATTATATTTATAAAAATATGTTATAAATATAACAAAATGATAAATCTCTCAAATGCACTTCAAGATTTAATTGATAAAGACGCTTTTCTTTGTTTTGGATTACAGCATAAATTACTAAACCTGTCTCAAACAGCAAAATTTTTAGTATCAATTCTAGAAACTCGTACAAAAAAAGAAGTTACAATAAGCTCCATTCTTATGAATCTTTCTAGGTTACAAAGGGTATATATTAAAAAATCTACACAAATTGAATCTATAAAAATAAAAAATTTAACAATACATTCAAATATAAGTTCAGTTACGTTTTTTAGAGATGCAGATATTAATACAAAAATTTCCCAAATTTATAAGGAGGTTCAATCTAAAAATGGATATATGACAATTAATCAAGGAATGAATGAAGTGACAATTTTAATTGAAGAAAGTATGTATTTGATAGTAAAAAAATATATTCAAAATGAACCAAAGTTTTATAAGGAAAAACTAGCAGCGCTAGGAATTCAATTCGATGAAAAATATATAAATATTCCTGGGCTAATTTATTTTCTTGTACAGCAAATATCCCTGCAAAATATTAACATTAGCGAAGTTACATCAACTTATACAGAAATTGTGTTTTATGTTGATCAACAAAATATTAGATTAGCATTCGATACTATATATAATAGATTTTTGCAGAAATAAAATTGCTAGAATTGAAGTCTTTGAAGTTTTATAAGCTCTTTTTCTTTGCCTTAAAACAAGCTTTTCATTAAAATCTTTTTACAGTTATTTATAATCTTTAACTTACTTAGAAGTGGACTCAGAACGATTGCAAAAGCTTAAAAAATTACCAGAACTAGGGATTCATCCTTACCCAGAAAATTTTCTTAATAGAATTTCTAGTATTGATGCTTTTAAAAAAGCAGAAAAAAAATTACGAGATGCTGAAGATATTAAAGAAGGATTCAAAGAAACTATCCGAATTGCAGGACGCATGATGACGTTTCGTGCGCATGGAAAACTTTCCTTTGCACAATTACAAGATTTTTATGGAAGAATTCAAATTTCATTTATACAAGGAATAACGAAAGTAAAAGATTTAGATGAAGAAAAAATGTCTGCACACAAATTCTGGGATAAAATGTTAGATCTTGGAGATTATGTTGGAGTAGAAGGAGAACTTTTTAAAACAAATCATGGAGAAGTTACAATTCTTGTAAAAGAAATAACTTTTTTAGGGAAAGCATTACATCAAATGCCAGAAAAATTTCATGGTATTGCAGATGAAGATCAAATATTAAGACAACGATATCTAGACACTTTAACAAATGAAGAAACTAGAAAACGTTTCAAATTTAGAAGCGATGTGATTAAAACCATAAGACAATTTATGTGGGATAATAATTTTGATGAAGTTGAAACTCCTGTATTAGAACATGGAGCAACAGGAGCTGCAGCTAAGCCATATTATACTCACAATAATGCTTTAGATATCGATCTAGTTCTAAGAATTTCACAAGAACTTCCACATAAAAAAATTATACTTGGAGGGTTTGAAAGAATTTTTGAAATAGGCAAAGCTTTTCGTAATGAAGGTATTGATCCATCACATCTACCAGAGCATACACATTTTGAGTGGTACGTTGCCTATTGGAGTTTTAGAGAAAACATGGATTTTGTAGAAAGTATGATAAAAAATGTTTTTAAAAAACTAAATCTAAATCCTATTGTTCCTGTAAAAGATAAAGAAGGAAGTGTAAAAGATGTAGATTTTAGTAAAAAATGGGAAAGAATAGATTTTGTTGAATTAGTAAATAAAGACTCAGGATTAAATATTTTAAGTTATAAAGATAATCCAAATGCTTTGCGAAATGATATAAAGAAGAAAGGGATAGAATTTAGTGAAATGGATACAATGGGATATGCAACTCTTGTTGATTATCTCTACAAAAAAATAAGCAGACCAAAAATTATAGGCCCTGCATTTTTATATAACTATCCAAAACTTCTTCAGCCACTTGCACGTGTTAATGATGATAATCCAGACATGGTTGATCAGTTTCAGTTGCTAATAAATGGATGGGAAGTTGTTAAAGGTTATAGTGAGCTTGTTGATCCTATCGACCAAAAAGAGAGATTTTTAGAACAAGAAAAAGAGGCAGAAAAAGGTGATGAAGAAGCGATGCAAGGTGATGACGAATATATAATTGCAATGGAACATGGAATGCCACCTATATCTGGAGTAGGATTGGGGCTTGATAGATTTATTACTTTAATTACGGAGCAGGATAATTTAAGAGATTGTATTTTTTTCCCATTAATGCGACCGAAAAGACAAACTAATCTAGAAAAAATTAAAGAAGCCCAAGAATTAAAAAAAGAAGATGAAATGGTAGGCAAAGCTGTAGATGAAGCTTTAGACAGTTTTAAGAGAACCCCAAGTAGAGAAGAAGCGTGGAAATTGGTAAAAAAGTATGCATTAGAAAAATCACAGCAACATTTACTTATGGTTGAAAGGAGTATGAAGGCACTTGCAAAACATTTTGGTAAAAATGAAGAAGTGTGGGGGTTAGTAGGGCTTTTGCATGATATTGATTGGGATTTATTGCCAGAAGGCTCACAAAAACATGATCCTGAAAAAATGAAAGAAATTTTAAGTGAAATAAATATGCCTGAAGAATTGGTTGAAGCTATAATTTCTCATGATGAGCAACAAGGAATTGAGGCAGACACACTTTTGAAAAAAGCAATTAGATCAGCTGATGAAATAACAGGTTTTATTTCAGCTGTAACTAAAGTTCGTCCTGATAAAAAATTAGAAACTGTTGAGGTTAAATCTATTACTAAAAAAATTAAAGACAAAGGCTTTGCTGCAAATGTTAATCGTGAGCATATGAAATACTGTGAAAAACTTTTAGAAATGCCATTAAATGAATTTATTGAAATTATTCTTCCGGAGATGAAAGAACATGCAGAGGAGTTTGGGCTATAAAAATTATAGCTATAATAATTATGAACGATATTGATGATTTATTTAAAAAGAAGGCGGATTATTACGATGAAGCCCTTAAAGTCTTTAATAACTATCGTGTCGCAGTATATAGTACAAATTTAGAGCTATTGAGATGGTTTTGTGATTTTGCAATTTTTACTTTGATGTGTTCGTATGAGCTTTGGATATTGCAATATGATTATCAAAAAGCAATAAAGAAATTTCAACAAAATTATTATGTTCGTCAAACTGTATTAATTTGCTTTGAATTACTCAGTGACATTCCACAACATTGTAACGAACATTACAATCAACTGTTAATTAATAAAATAGATAATACGGGTATTAATGAAAAAGCAAATGAGTTAAGAAAAATTTTCAATAAAATACGGAATGAAAATGAAGCTAAGTTTAAGCCAATACGAGATATGACAATTGCACATAGAGAGCATGACATATCTATCCTAGTAGAAACTATAAATAATATGGACAATGGATGGATTATGGAATTTGCTTTAAATTACATGAATCACATAGAATCTCTTAATGAATTGATGAATAAAGTTGTTAACTTATTAATTAAAGATTCTGAAAAATTAAGTAGGAATACTTTTATTGAAAAATACAGTATTTAAAATCCTTGATATGTTTTTTGTTTCTATGGTTTTTTTTAATCAAAATTGGCTAAATATCTAGCTTTTTTGATGTATAATTTATTCTAAATAAAAAAGGTTATTTTTTATTTAAAAAAACCTTGACCTCGTTAGTTTTATTCGTATAATTTGCCAGCTCTAGTAAAAAGAGCATTTTTTGAGACCTTTTACAATTCGGATTTTAATACAATTATTTAACGTCTAACGTTAAAACGTAATTTTAGCATATTTAAAACAATTCTTTTTCTAAGGATTGCTAGTTTATTTTAAAAGTTTTTCAAGTAAAATAAGTTACTCAAAAGCATATAGTGAATGCCTTGACTTCTGTTTCCGATAAAGGACGTTGTAGTCAACGAAATCTTTGGCGAGCTGGCAAACAAGCATTGACCCAAAGGTCTCCGAATGGGGAAACCCATCTCGAGTCATGTCGAGATACCGCCGTCTGAAAAAATAAGATGGATGGAGGATACATGGTGAACTGAAACATCTAAGTAACCATGGAAAATAAATCAAACGAGATTCCCAAAGTAGTGGCGAACGAAATGGGAGTAGCCCAAACCGTTTAATCATTAACGGGGTTGTAGGACCTCAATGTCTAAATATTCTTTATAGTGGAATGACTTGGAAAAGTCAGCCATAGAAGGTGAAAGCCCAGTACATAAAATAAAGTATATTTGGTAGAGTGTTCCTGAGTAGGTTCGGACACGTGAAATCCGGGCTGAATCTAGGGGGACCACCCTCTAAGGCTAAACAGAACAGAAGATCGATAGTGAACAAGTACCGTGAGGGAAAGGTGAAAAGTATCCCGGAAGGGAGGTGAAATAGTTCCTGAAACTATATGCTGTCAAAGAGTCGGAGCCTCGATTTATCGGGGTGACGGCGTGCTTTTTGTAGAACGAACCAACGAGTTAGCTGTATGTGGCAAGGTTAAGGGAGTTATACCCGGAGCCGAAGCGAAAGCGAGTCTGAATAGGGCGCCTTTAGTCACATGCACTAGACCCGAAACTAGGTGAGCTTACCATGGGCAGGCTGAAGCTACTGTAATAGGTAGTGGAGGGCCGAACCAGTATGTGTTGCAAGACATTTGGATGACCTGTGGTAAGGAGTGAAAAGCTAATCGAACCTAGAAATAGCTGGTTCTCCCCGAAATAGCTTTAGGGCTAGCCTCAAAATTTAAGTAAGGGGGGTAGAGCTCTGTTTAGACTAGGGCCCTTGAACCGGGTACCAAATCTAGACAAACTTCGAATACCCTTATGTACATTTTGGGAGTCAGACTGTGACAGCTAAGTGCCATAGTCGCAAGGGAAACAGCCCAGACCTACAGCTAAGGTCCCTAATATTATCTAAGTGGCAAAGGATGTGAGATTACTCAGACAGCCAGGAGGTTGGCTTAGAAGCAGCCATTCCTTTAAAGAGTGCGTAA
>CAYXLW010000012.1:0-45557 GCA_964466055.1 uncultured Candidatus Peribacteria bacterium | reverse complement strand
TTACAATCTTTGCTTACTCTTGACTTCGAAATTATTTTAGCAAACTAGTATATATCAAGAGCAATTGATTTTTTTGAAAAATATAAAAAACCAGTAATATGCAGAGGATGTAGTAAATATGATATAAACGGATTTGTTGATGCTTTAAAAACAGTAAGAGATATAAACACTAAAGAAGATTTTATAAGTGCAATCGAAAAGATTAGACAACAAGCTAAAAGTGAAGATGTTGTTAGTTATGCAAAATATGAAGGTAATAATAATTATAATGGAGAAGTAGGAATTCTGATACAGGAACAAAAAAATGGGAAAAGAGGCTCGATTATTCAACATCCGCATAATGAAGGCTTATATATAATAGAACAAGAGGGCTTAGAATTTTATTCTTCGACTGAGTTAGAAAGATTCACTGTCAATAGAAGAGGAGAAATAGAAACAATGGGATTCAAAACATTATGTGACAGTAGAGAAAAAACTATTCGAGAAATAGTAGAATTATATAAAGAAATAAGAGAAAAAGAATTCATATCTAGAGATAATTCAACACAAATGGAATATGTATTATACAAAGATACAGTTTATTTTTTACAAGAAAGATTTTTCCGTAAGTTTGAAAAAGCTTTAAAATTCGAAATACCTTTAGATATAGATGAATATTCTCATTTTAAAGGTATATTTGGAACAAGAGGTCTCAATTTTACTTTTGGCATTACACCAGAAGAAGGAATTGAAATGCCATTTAATAGAGGGTGGAATCCTAAATTAATAAATAATAAAGCATGTTATGCACTAAATAATACTTATTATTATAACAATAATGGTAATCTTAAAGAAGACGTTTTATTAAGAAGAACATCATTACCTTTGTATGTTCAACCAAATATTGAAGCATATATTCCTGATATAGATATTATTTTTTTTCTTGAACATGGAGTAACGCGTTGGCTAACGAAAGCAAAGATAGGAATGTTAATTCCTGATTTTAATTCAAAACTTTCAGGATATGATGCGGGAATGCCAAGACTCCCTGAAAAAGTTAGAGTTTATTCAAATGGTACGGAGGGTGCAATTGAATTTCTTGAATAAGACAACTGAACTTTATATCACTATATCCCTAAATATTTTCTCAAGTTCTTTTCAATCCTCTCATTAATATCCTCATTAATATCTGGTCTTATAAATTTTTCTCCTGTAACTCTCTCATAAAGCTCAATATATTTTTCACCTAATTCCTCAAATTTCTCCTTAGGAACTTCATGAATATTTTCTTCTGTATAACCATGTTTTTTTAAATATAAACGTAAAAACTCTTTATCTAAACTTTGAGGCTCTTCTGCATTACTAAACCGTTCCTCATAAGTATCAATAATCCAATATCTTGAAGAATCTGGAGTATTTACTTCATCACAAACAATAATATTCTCATATTCATCTTCACCAAATTCATACTTTGTATCAACAAAAATCAAACCTCTTTCGCGTGCAAGTTCTACTCCTCTGTTATATAAAGCAAGTGCATATTCTTCTATTTTCCTCCATTTTTTTTCTGGAACTAAACCTTGTTTAATAATTTCTTCTGCAGAAATAGATTCATCATGTCCTACTTCTGGTTTAGTTGTTGGAGTTATAATTGGTTTTTCAAATTTTTGATTTTTCTTTAATCCTTCAGGTAAAACATTTCCACAAAAATTTCTTACTCCATTATTATAATTCACCCAAGCAGAAGTATCTGTTGAGCCTGTAATATAGCCACGAACAACTACTTCTACTGGGAACATTTTAGCATTTTTTACTATCATAACATTAGGGTCTGGAACAGCAATAACTTGATTTGGAACAATATCTTTAGTTTTATCAAACCACCAAGCAGAAACTTGATTTAAAACTTGTCCTTTTAGAGGTACAGCTCCTACATTCATATCAAATGCAGATTGCCTATCTGTTACAACTAAAATTCTTTTACTATTATAAAGAAAAGTATCACGAACTTTTCCTGAATGAATTTTATTAAAATCTTTTGATAGAGTTACTTCTGTAAGTGTTTTCATTTACAAAGAATTAAATATTTATTAAAATTATCCTAAAGTAAGGCTAAGTTTAAGGATTAAACTAAAATTTTCAATCACAAATTATGCAAGAATATTTTGATCTTCATCTTTTAAAGTACCAAATTGATGCTATTTACGTTACTGACGCATCAAATATAAGATATATAACTGGATTTAAAGGGTCATTTGGAATAGCCATAATAATTAAAGAAGAAACTATATTAGTTACAGATCAAAGGTATTTAGATGAAGCAAAAATGTATTGTAAAAATATACGGGTTATTGAAGTAAAATCCCTTGAATGGCAAAAAATAATTAATAATTGTTCAGTAATAGCATTCGAAACAAAAGACATGACTATTGAACGTTTTGCGAAACTCAAAAAAAAATTTAATAACCCAAAATGGATACCAATCTATCCAATTATTGAAAATATGAGAAGACAAAAAAATTCTTTTGAAATATCTCAAATAGCTAAAGGATCTGAAATAACTTGTGATATATTAAATGAAGTTTTGAAAACTATAAAAGAAAATGATACTGAGATGGACATTGCATGGAGACTACAAAAAATTGCTTATGAATCACATAATATAGAAAAATTATCTTTCGACCCAATTGTTGCCTTTGAAGAAAATTCAGCAATCCCTCATCATAAAACAAACAATACTAAATTAAAGAAAGGAGATGCAATTCTTATTGATTTTGGTATTAAATACCATGGTTATTCAACTGATATGACACGTACTGTTTTTTTTCAAGAAGTTTCGAATGAAAAAGAGGGAATATACAACAAAGTCTTGGAAGCGCAAAAAATAGGTATAGATTCATATAAATTAAATAAAAGTTGTTCTTTTTCACATAAAATA
The DNA here is from genome assembly GCA_964466055.1 of uncultured Candidatus Peribacteria bacterium. Taxonomy (GTDB): domain Bacteria; phylum Patescibacteriota; class Gracilibacteria; genus CAYXLW01. The sequence goes on along the minus strand of CAYXLW010000012.1, from coordinate 42,640 downwards.
GTTAATGATTATTTTAAAAAAAATCAATTAGATGAATTTTTTACGCATTCATTAGGACATGGAATAGGGCTTGATACACATGAAGCTCCAAATATCTCAATAAATTCAAAAGACTATTTTTCGGAATGGGATACTATTTCATGCGAACCGGGAATTTATCTTCCAGAAAAATTTGGGGTACGAATAGAAGATATCGGAGTTATGAGAGAATCTGGATTCGAAATATTCACATCAAGCCCTAAAGAATTGATTGTTATTAAATAATAAATCATTTTTAAATTTATATTTACTATCTCCGCGTAGGCGGAGATCCAGCTTTTTAAAATGCCAATTTATTTAGATTTAGCTATATATAGAAAAAGGTTGGATTAACATTATGTAAAATGAATGCACTACCTGCAAGCATTCCCAATCCTTTAAGTCCGTTAATAATTTTTTCTGTTCCTTTAGAAGTTGCATCTGAAGAATCTGTCGCAACTATAATTTGTATACCTCCAAAAACAATCATTAAAACTGAAGCTCCTATTCCAAGTCCAAATCCATAGATAAATATGATCCCAACATATGCTTGTACGATATTTTCTGCTTCAGGAATTGTTACAATACGTTGTACTGGTTGCCATGGAAATCCTCTTTCTATACATTCTTCAACTGTAACTCCTTTATCATAATAATAATTACCATCTCCAGAAATCTGTTTGTCTGTAGACATATTAGGTCTTCTGCAAAAAATATCAGATCCTTCATTTGCAAATGGTGCAAAAAGATCTATTTTTACTTCTTCTTTTGAATATGAGCTTTCACAATTTTTAATACAATCAGGCTTTTTATCACATGCTTTTAAGCATTCTGCAACCTTATCTGAAGGAGAAGGAGAAGGAGCTGTAACAGTAACATTCTTATTATCTGCTTGAACATAAGAAGTGGGTCCAAGTAAAGATATAGCCAAAAATAATGTAGCAATAAGTTTTTTCATTTTATAATAAGTTTTTTATTTTTCAGTGACAGACTCTTCTTTAGGCGCTGTTGGTTGGTCTTTTTCAGCAACTTCATCATCCCCTTTTTCTCCTTTAATAGAACTCATAGCTTTAGTTATTTGATCTTGGATACTCTCATTTGACCATTTAAGTGTTACAACTGAACCAACAACTGTTGCTGTAACTAAAGCTGGCAAAGATTTCCCCTCTGTATTTTTTGCAGTACTATACGGATCACTTTTTTCAAATTTATTTACTATAGATTTGGCATTTTCTACATTAGCACTTTTTTCATCTTTTTTCATAGACTTGATAGTCTTAAATCCTTCAAAAATATTTTTTAAGTCCAATCCTCCTGCTTTCATTGCTGGTGCATAAAAATGAGCAATAGCTGTAGCTTCTAATGGGCTTCTAGCCTGAATTTTAATTGTCCCTGGAGTCTCTCCAATAACTGGTGCGTTAAATTCTGAAAACGGTTGAGGAAATTCCCCTTGAGTATTTCTATCAACAAGATGATCTGAAAATCTATATGCAATATCATATATAAGACTTGACGTTGTTGTATCATTTTTACTAGCAACATCATTATCTTTGTAAAGACCCTCAGTTAATTCAAACATCTTATCTAAAACTTTCTTTCCATGCTCATCTTTAAGATTATCAATCGTTTTAACAAAAAGACCCTTTTCCTTATCTAAATATTTATTCTTAAGAGCCTTATTATTAAGAACCAATTTAAATGCATCATCTCTAGCATTCAAATTAGCAGTTTCATCTAATTTAATGTCAAATATCATTCTAGCAATCATTCCTACTACTCCTTTATCCTTTAAAATAGATTTAAGAGTTTCTTCTCCTAAAAATCCTTCAACAATTGACGCTAAACTACTTTTCTTAATAGCTTCCTTTATCTTCCCATCATCTTCTAACTCTGCCTTTTCTTGTAACATATTAGCTGCTATCAATTCCAAATTAGGAATAACATTTTCTGGTGCAACATTTGCAAAATAATCCTTATATTCAAATTGTTCATCTTTTACAAGTAAATCTAGAGTATCCTTACTAAAGGTTTTATCTGCTGAATTATCTTTCTTGTTATATAAAGCCTGTAAAACTATTCCTGTTGCTAATTTTTCTTGATCATTTTTTTTATTTTTTGATAAATATTTAAATAAAGTAGCATCAATTTTCCCTTTTAATCCTTTAATTAAGTCATCATGACTTTCAAAAGCATAAGGATCAACTGTTGAAATTCCATTTTCCTTATTATCTTCTTCTTTTATTCCTTTTTCTAGATTATCTTTAATGTTACCTTCGTTTATATTGGTATCATCTTTAACCCAAGCTTCTTCTTTAAACATATCCCAAAGTGATGTTGCTGTTAATAATTTAGAATTATTTAAAATCATTAACACTATTTCTTTTTTATTTTTATTTTCTTCTAATGCTAAATAAGTATAAATATCATTTGATTCCCCATTTTTTAGAGTAGCTTTTAAATGGTTTAAAATTGCCGTATATTTACCCTCATTTAAAGTGTTATCTTGTTTATATATTTCAGATAAAGCAACACCCGCTATTGTTCCTACTGCTCCATCTTCAGCTTTTGGTTCCTCTTTAGCCTTTGAAGCACTTTCAACCGCCACCTTTAAAGCAATTACAAGATCTGTTAATCTATCAAAATTATTTGTATCTTTTGTTAATTCATCAACTTCTTTTTCCAAATCTTCAAGTGCTTTTTTTATACCTAAATGTTTAGGATCACTAAGAAATGGGGCTAATTTGTCTTTTGCATTTTTAAATATTCCTTCATATTTTTTTATATCTTCATCTGTTATTCCACCATTAAGCTTGTCTTTTTCATTAGTGTGTAAAGCATCCATATCACCAACTGATATTTTTTCATCTCCTTCTTTTGATTTTCTAACATCCAATTTTTCAACTGCCTCAGTCATTTCTTGAATTGCCACATCTTGAAAACATATTTTATTTTCAAAATCAAAAAATAAAATATTTTGTATATTTCTTTTTGCATCCAAATTTAGTCTTTCGCTTCTAATCATAAATTAATTTTTATATATTATTCAAATCTCCAATAATAACTTTTTTCCTATCTTCATCTTGATTATGTGAAACATCTTCCGCCATTTTATATATTTTATTCAAACCATTCGTAATTAACTTTTCTGTATAATCCTTAAGTTCTTTTTGACGAATTTGGATCATATCTTTTTGAGCATTAAACTCTTCAGGAGTTCTTGCATTAATAACTTTTATTAAAATTCTCACCTGTTCAGGAATCATTTCTTTAGCTTGTCCTTCCCAATATTTCTTCTCATCTAAAGTTAAAAATCCATTTTCTTCTAATGCTTTAGCAAGTTGTTTTAAAATTTCCTCCATATTTCCATAAATTAAATCATGTCATTATAACAAATTTTCTGTTAAAAAAAAAGGACAAAAAAATAGTCTAGCCTTTATCTCTCAATAAAATTGCAAACAAAACATATTAATTAAATTTATCAATTTAAAAACCCCTGAATTTATTGGAAAAAAAGTGTTTTTCAACAATACTTACAGTATATAAAATCAATCAATCCTTTCTTAGGAATTTTTATGAAACAATTTCTTATAAAAATCTTCCAATTCATTACAAAAAACTTAAACAAAAAAACTCTAATTTCTGGTTTTTTAGTTTTATCCATATTATTTTTCATTGGCAGTAAAACAGCATTTGCAGCAGAAAGTGTAACAAGTATCCAAAGAACTATTGCTGAATTTATTTCTCTTATTGTTCATCTTGTTGTTTATCTCACATGGCTAATAATTGGCATGATGGGAGATTTGCTGACAAATGAGTTAGTAATGCATCCTTTCATACAACCGATACTTAAACTAATGTGGACTATTATAAGGAACTTAGTAAATATATCTTTTGTAGGACTCTTTTTATATGTTTCATTTAAAGTAATATTTTACGATTCTTTCAAAGGTGAAAGCAACACCTTCACTGAGAATTTACCAATGATGATTATAGCGCTAGTAGCAGTTAATGGTTCTTATTTAGCAACAACTGTTCTTATAGATACTTCTACAGTTGCCATACATGCAGCTTTTGCTATGTCTAGTTATGTAGGAGAGACCATTGATCCCTCAATGCTTTGTAAAGATACAAATAATCCAAATGAAAACTGTGCTAAAAATATACATTCTATACAAATAACAACCTTTAATGTAGACGAAGAAACAGAAAATACTAAAAATAAAAAACAAGCCGAAGAAACAAAAATGGCATATGAAAAATGTTTAGCAGATAATAAAGCCACAGGAGCAACAAAAAAGGATTGTATTGATCCAACTAAAGTAGAAAAAAATCCATTTAAAAACCTAGTTTTTACTGCTCCATATAACAAAGATGCCCTAAGCTGGGGAGAAGAAAGCCTCACTGAAAATAGCCCTCTTTTGGATAAATTCAGAGAACTTAATCATATAAAAAAACAAAAGGACTACCAATGTGGAACATTAAACGCCAAAAAAAATTGTAATCTTTTCCAATACTTAAAAGAAAGAAGAGAGGCTGCCACTATAGTAATTGTTGTTAGTGATTTTAGGGATTTTAGTGATTTAAGTAATAGAACAATTGTTCCTCTTATTGCTAAAAACATAACACCTTTAGAAAAATTCATGGTTCACGATGAAGGAACAAGCACAGTAGGAATGCTAATTCTGGAAAGCCTTTTCTCTATAATAATGGCATTAATTTTGCTAGTTGCATTCATTGTGCTTTTTGTAATACTTCTAGTAAGAGTATGTGTACTATGGATAGCATTTATGGCTAGCCCATTAATAGTTTTTCTATTTTTCGATCTTATCCCAGGAATCCAAGAACCTATAAAAAGTGGAGTTGATAAAGTTATAAAATTTGCATTTATCCCTGCTATATTCGGGTTTGTGTTATCCTTTGCATTTATTATTATTGGGCAACTGTCATTTCAAACAGTTACAAACATGGGCGGTGGAGTAATAATCTCTCAAGGATTAATGGATGCCACAAGTCCAATGTTCAAAATATTATTAATTATATTAACAATTGTATTGGTTTGGATAGGATTATTCTGGTCAATGAAAGGGGCAGCCGACTTTACTGATACCTTTATTGATAAAGTTAAAACAGGAGGAGAAGGATTCGCTGGTTTTCTAGGGAAAATGGTTGTTAGTAGTATAGATATAATTCCTATAGCAACAACGTCAGATGGTAAAGTTCATAAAGGTGATTTATTAAGTGTATTGAACAATGTACAAAGAAACTGGCAATCTAAAGCGGCTAACATGGGGAATGATTTTGAGAGAATGGAAAATGTAGGAGGTGCAAAATATAAAGATTCAGACATAGGGAAAATATTTATGGATATAAATTTAAATGATACTAAGAAACTTCAAATTGAAGCGCCTGAAGCTTTAGAAAGAATTAAAAAATTACAAGCTATACAAAACTTTGATACATCAAAGGAAGAACATACTGAACTGTTAAAAACAGTAACTCAAGACATTGCAGATGCTAATGGACATGGAAGAGATTTTGAAGATTTAGAAAGATCAATGACTGATGTATATGACCATGCTTTTAATAAAAACATGGAGTTTAAAGAGCAAATTATTTTAATAGAAAAATTCAAAGGGATTAAATCTATAAATATTCCTAAAGTAGAAATAAATAAATCTATTACTGAAGCTACAAAAAATATTGATAAAATAAAAGAACGTGAATTTAATGACAATCAAATAAATAAAATTAAAGGATTATTTCTAAAAGAAATGTCAACAAATGAACTTAAAAAAATAAATGACCAGAATGGGAAAATGCAACAACTTTTAGAATTGGTATTTAAAGATGCCCCAGCACCAACAAATGAAGCTACTGCTTTAACTCAGATAGAAAAATGGTTGTCAAATTCAACAAATAAAACCAAACTTAAAGATTTTTTAAAGAAGCTAAAATAATCACTGATCTGACATAGATTTGAGAAACAACCTCTATTAGTAAATTACAATTTTTGTAATTGTACTTTTAATTTATGAGGTATAGCTAATCTCAGTATAAAATGGACACTCAGATATAGAAATCAGCTCTGAATAATTGATGACTTTTCAATCTCTTTTAATGACTCTTTACATTTAGGATCTAATTTACACGTGACATTCTTTTCGACACCGTCTTGTGCTTGCTCGTATATCTGTTGTTCTGGTGTTTTAGTTTCTTCTATGGACACAGTAGCTCCTGAAAATGCCATCACAAAAGCCAAAAACGATGAACCTCCTCCAATTACTTTATTTGTTCCAAACATAGCCCTTTCAAAAATTTTAGATACAGGTTTTTCAGCTACACCACCACCTTCTGGAACAGTTACCGTATGCTTTACTGCTACTTCTCGTGGTCTTTTTAGTTCTTCCAATTCTAAAGAAGTTTTTAATTCATCTTTTTCCATATCAAAAAAAGCCCTTTCTGATTCTTGTAAAATATTTCTTTTTATCATTGCTTCCCTAAAAAGTTTTTCTTTATCAACAGGATTTTTACTATTAAAAAGACTACCTCCAATTTTAGTAAGCCCCTTTCCTAAATTAATAATTTCTTTATTTTCTAAGAATCCCATCAATTTCTCTTTTTCTTCTTTTGTAAAATTACTTCCTAAAGATTTAATAAATGATTCAAGAGTTGTTTGTTTATTATTATTTTTCAAAATCTCTCCTATTGGAGATTGATCATATTTATCTCCATTACCATTTTCTTTATCTTTTTCATGGCTGATTAACCCTTGTATATACGAGTCATTATATGGCAAATCACCCATCCCTAAATTTTTTCTATTTGGAATCATAAAATTAATTAATGTATTGTGTAATTCTATCATTCTTCCCATTAAAAATTTTATCTACAATATTCTTATCATTAACATCTTTATTTGCAAAATATTCATTAATTCCAAAGAAAACCCTTGCACGATTATTATTATAAACCTTTAGAGTATTCATATGTTCTATTAATACATAAAATTCATCATAAAATAATTTCGCAGATGATGGATTTTTTTTCAATTCTTCTAACTGCATCTTAAACTTAGGAGATTTATCATTTTTACATTCTTCTAAAAACTTATCTACCACATCTATTTTATCTTCTTTGTCTTTAAAACTAGTATCATTATAAGCTTTTTTAAATTTATCAAAATCAATACTAGTAATTAAATTTCTATTATATTTTATTTGTGTTTTTCTATAAGCTATACCTTCATTTATGTCTTCATTCAAATATGCAGCAGATTTAGTAATATTCTCATGTTTTAATAAATTCTCTAAAAAATCTTCACTTAAATCATTAGCATTAATTTTCCCTTTAATAACTTCACTTAAAGTTGAAAACTCTTTTTCGTTACTACGATCTGGCAGAGTATTTGAACCTAACTTATTTTTTACAAAATTACCTGCTCCAGCTGCAATTAACGCTGGCATAACACCAGTTTCTAACTTATTCATACCTGAAGCAAGAGCTGAAACACCTCCTAATATAGCAACAACTCCAGCAGCAACAGTTGCCCCATCAATTCTACCAAATACACTAGGATCTTGTGCCTGCCAATATTTTATAGCCTCTTCCTTTTTTTCTTCTGGAGTATATTTTTCATCATTACAAATTTCTTTCAATCCACCTACAAAATCAGAAATTCCATTACCTTCAATTGCTTTAAGTTCTTCTAGCTCTATATTTTTAATATTTACATCTTTTATCCCTTCAGTTTTAGCGCTTGAAGTAAGAATTTCTTTAAGGGCATCTAAACTTTCTCTAACATCAACAAGGACAGACTCTTTTTCTGAATTATATTCTTCCCAAAATTTCTCAAGTGCATTCTTTAAATTTTCTTTAAAAATTCTCCTATTGTCAGGATTAAAGTTGTCACTACCTGGAATTGAATTGATGAAAGCATCAAACTCTGGAGGGAAACCACCTCCATAGTTAGATAACTTCATTAAATCATCAAAAGCTATTCTTTCCTGCTCACTAAAAACATCATCACCTAAAACGCCTTCACATTTTTTACTATCACTCTTATTTAGCCCTTCAAGATTATCAAGAACAGTATTCTGATTATCTGACATATTTCATAATTTTATTAAATCACAATAATTATAACAAAATTCAAGAGTTTTGGTCAATCAGTCAAATACAAAACAACTTTACCTAAAATCATCTGAACTTGTTTGTCTTATTCTATCCATCCTCACATTTTTTACTTGTTCCAAAATTCCATCTTCTAGTAAGATTTTAGGTTCATAACCTAAAACTGATTTAATTTTTTCTATATCTGCATGTTGTCCTTGTATGTAATTTTCTTTTATGGGATTTTTTATATATTCAGGTTTTATATTTTTACCAAATGCTTTATTTAAAGCAATTACTATTTCATTAATAGAAGTCGCTTTCCCTGTTCCTATATTAAATACTTCCGTTCCTATTTTTTTATCAGTTTCAATTGCTAATGTAAGTCCTTGTACCACATCACGTACGTTTGTAAAATCTCTAGTTTGCGTTCCATCTCCATAAATCACTGGTGATAAATCTCTAGCAATATCCCAACAAAACTGAGAAATAAGATTAGCATAAACACCTTTTGCTTCTTCATTTGGACCATAAACACTCATAAATCTAAACCCTATTATATCAATATCTTTATATACTGATGAATAACACTGTGCACAATTCTCATACATTCGTTTTGTAACAGAATAATGATTTACTGTATTTACATTTTGGGTTTCAATGAGTGGCATTGGATTATTTCCATAAAGAGATGAAGTCGACGCATACAACATTTTCTTTGTTCCATTTTTTCTCGCCCATTCAAGCACTGTAACAAATGATTGTATTGAATTTACATATCCATTCACAAAGCCATCCCCCATAAACATCGGAGCTGAAGATGTACCTGCTAAATGAATTACATAATCTACTTTTCCTATTTTTTCTAAATCTTTAATATTACAAGCATCTCCCTTAATAAAATTTACTCCATTTTCTAAATTGCGCTCATCTCCAAGAAAAAGATTATCTAGAGCTATAATCCGATATTTTTCTTTATTTATATTACAAAAATTTGAACCTATAAATCCTGCTCCTCCTGTTACTAATATTTTTTTCATAGATTAATAATTAAAGTTTGAATATTTGCAAAAATTTTGGTATAATGTACGGAATTTCCAATAAAAAACAACATGCAAAACGAGGTTCTTTACAAAAGATGGATTAAATATGCAACAATAAGTTTTGTCATTATTTTAATTACTATTTCATTTGGTTATGCACAAAATAATAATATAGGCAACCATTATATAAACACAAGAATTCTTACACCAAACAATAGTATTTTCTTTATAAACAAACAAAAAATCACACAACATGCTACTGCAAATAAAGAAGTGGGAGATGAAGAAAACATAGTATATTACAATACAAACGATGTTTCATTGAGTACAAATGATATCATAAAAACCAAAGATAATGACCTTATCGTTGTATTAAATGATTTAAGTTCAGTAAAAATATTTCCAAACTCTGAAGTGATTTTTTTAAAACTAGGGAATACACCATCAATAAAAATTGTATCTGGTGATTTTGAAATACAAACTTCAACTGATTTTGAAATTAGTTCTTTGAAAAATAATATTAATATAAGACAAGGTGGAGTAAAAATTAAACAAACTGAAGAATATTCTAAAATAAGCAATCTTTATGGTAGTAATACCGTTGATATCTATGGTAAAGAAGATAATTTTATTATCAGTTATCCAATTCCTATACAAAAAACTATTATTATTAGCAAAGAAATTGATAAAACAAACTGGGACAATATCCGTCTATCTAAGCTAAATAAAGAACTTAACTTTGAATCTTTTAGAGAAACTTTTAGCCGTGAATCATTTCTTCCTAAAACTGATAAATTATTTGAAGATCTTAACGAAACATTCTTTTTAAGAGAAATTACAAGCTTTAGTCCTAAAGGAAAAGAAAAACTAGATGAAAAACAATTTTTAGAAACTATTAAAACACTTTTAAGTGCTATCAAATCAGAATCTCCATCATTAATTAAAAAAAATATTTCAGATTTAAAAAAATGGCGAGATAATCCATCTCTTTTAAAATTAAAAAATCTTATACCAACAATAATTGATCCTATAACTAGATATACTTTAGAAAATGAATTGTATGAACTTTTTGAAGAAAATAATTCAACTAACATCCTAAATCTAGCTTATCAAAAAGATTTGCCTATTTCTGAAGAATTAAAATATTTATATGGGATATGGCAAAAAAAAGATTTTAAAAGTGAATCAAAAATTGTTGAAATTATTCATAATAAAGTAAGGCAACATAATAAGGATATTACTAAACTAGAAGAGGACTACAATCTTCTAACATCTTTTATTGAAGCATACCCTGGATTTGTTACTTCAGATATTTTTAAAATTAAATATACAATTGAACTTTATCTTTATGATGAAGTTGAAACTAAAACTGAAAAATTAGATATAATACTTTCCACTTTTGAAAAAAATCTTAATATCATTGCCCTGCTAATAGAAAATAACAATGGAGAATTTGCTCAAAATATTCATAAAAATATGCTAATAAACACAATAAATTTTGAAGATAAAAATAAAATTTTAGAAGAATATCGTAAAAATAAAAGTGAATTAGAAAAAAATATACTCACTCTTATTGATTTCTATGAGGATTTTTTACATTCAGCTAAGTTTAATGAAAACATTTATTATCAATATAAAGACAATAAAGAAAAAGAATTTGAGGCTGAAAATATTTTTAAGGAAAATATAACTAAGGAAAATATAAATAATGAAGAATCAAAAGAAGAATTACCTTATTCAGATTTTTCTGAAACTGTAAAACTTTTGGAAAGATATTCAATTTTAGTTGACGAAAAAGACATATCACTTGTTTTTTCTGAAGGAAAACTAATTTATGTTCAAAACGCTACACTTGACTCTGTTAAAAAAGAAAAATTTAGCTTTGTTTTCAACCCCGAAAAAAATGTAATTTTTCTTATTGTTTGGGAAAATGAAGATTATATCCCCCCAATACAAACAAACATCCCCTTAAATCTTTTTAAATCAGAACACAATAGACTATTAAGTAATAAACAAATAAAAGAAGAGAAAAAGAGAGTAATTCCAATTCAAGATTGGGCTACAGAAGTTAAAGCTGATTTAATTAATGACCAAAGCATTGAATCTGGGATAAAAAGACAATTAATAAAAGAGAAACTAGAAAAACATAATATCCTTTCACGAGGTAACTATATGTATGTTTACGGAAAAACAATGGAAATAAAAAACGCATTAATAAACTATGAAGAAAAATTAGAAACTAAAACTTATGAAAGAAAAATTAAATTTGATATTAGATTAGACATTGATACTTGGGATGTTTTATCTTTAAAGTTACAAGATTTCCCTGAAAGAAAAATTCGTATATCTAAACTCGAAAAGGTGTATGGTACTATAATAACTACTTTCTTAGATGAAACTGAAAGAAATAACATAAAGATAAATGCAAAAAATCAATTCTCTTCTTTATCTGAAAGAAAAGCAGACGTGCAAGATTTTAAAATTACAAATCAGGAAAATGGTATTGTTAGTTTCAAAGACCTATCAATCACATTTCAATCTAAAGGAAAAGATGCTGATTTTTATGAAGTAAGTGGAGAACTAAATACTAAAAATCAAAAACTAATCATCATTGATATTAATAATATAAATGATAAAGAATACACCTTAAAAGATGTTGAGATTAGTTCTTTGAAAGAAAAAATAAACGAAATAAAATATCCTCCCATTGTTAATAAACCTGTTAAATCAAAAGATTCTATTAATGGATCAGATGAGGCAGAGGATATTATTCAAGATACTTTTGAGAATATGGAAGAGATTTTGAATGATGGGGATTGGTTGTAAAATTCTTTAAAAAATAAAAATAAAATTATGGGAAAAACAATAAATCTAGTAGATTATTTAAAAACATATCGTGATTGGGATAAAGAAAGAGATAGACTAAGAGAAACACACTTAGTATGCTTAGATGATGCTGATATGAAATTAGTTCAATCTTCATTCAGAAAAGCACTTGAATTATGGGGCCATGAATTACCAATACTGGAAGAAATGCAAAATATTACCCATTTCACCGAATTATATGATACTTTAAATTACTTCCGAAATTTAAAAGGAATTTTATTACCTCCATTAATATTAGATTATGACTTAGGAAAAGGATATAAAGAAGTTGGCGTAGATTTTATAGAACAAGGAATGGGAAATGAAGGAATGTTGATTCCTACAACAATTTTTACTGGAAAGCACGCAGGAAGAATTGCAATACCTACTATTGCAGATTTATATCAATTTGATTTAAGATATCCTAATAACAGTCTTCCTGTTAACTTATTCCAAAAAACATATAATCCTGATACAGATAAAGTACTTCCTTTAGCTTTATTATTATCAATAATAAAAAGAAATAATCATATTAATACTGTAATTTCAATAAGCCAAAATATAAAAAAAGCATTTGAATCAACTTTTCAAAATAACAAATTTTTTAAAGAAAATCCTGATACACTTAAAGAAAAAAATATTTTAGCCATAAAAGCCAGTCATATAACTGAGCAATTAAAATTTTCTGTATATGATTTTTGGGATAAATTTAAAGAGCAATTCAAAGATGAAGAAAATTTAAAAACATTGCCCGAATGTTTGAAAAAGGATATATTAAAATTTATTGAACAAGCTAAAAAAACTGAAGATACACCTAAAAAATTAAGTCACAAAGAAGAAAACGATCTTATAAATATATCCAGCTTCTTTGAATTTATAGAAAAAATTAACCTTGGGATAAATATTCCTTTATTTTTAGGACCAGAAGAAATAGGAGAAAATAGAGTATCAAAATTTGATGATCTTGATGATATGAAGAATTGGTTAAAAGGTAAATTCCGAGATAGAGATCCATATCATATTGTTAAAAATTCATTACAAATATATGAAGATATTCAAAGCATTCTTCATAGTGTTTATCAAATTAAAGAGGAAAACCTTGAAAAATTTAAAAGTTTTATAAAACCATTCCAAGAAAAAGCAAATGATCTTTATGATGAATTTTTTAATATAAATGAATTAATTTCTTATTATTATAAATATTTTGAAAAAGTTACTCCTATAAATGATGAGTTATTTGAATCTTTAGAATCTAAATCACAAAAGATTACAATAGATAAAGATAAAATAGGGCAAATTCCCTTTCAAAATTTACAAATTTCACATAGAGCACTTTTATCTATAATAGCCCAAATAAAAACAAATGCTGACAAACATGATAAAAAACCAAGTAATGAGAAAAAATCTATAAATGAAGTTAATATCAAAATAAAAACAAAAGAAGAAGTGGATGAAATTATTAAAAACTCATTATTTCAATTAGGTTATAATTTAAAAAAAGCTAAAAATTATGTTTGTATTAAATTTTGTAATTATGAAAACAACTTTGATGAAGGAAAAATTGGAAAAATAGATTTAGATAAAATGAAAACAAGAACAAGAACTAAAGGTAATGGACTAAGAATTATAAATAATGAATTAAAAGAGGAAGTAGCTATTCTTGTACTAAGTAACGAAAATGGTAAAGCAACACAAACGCTAATAATTCCTACTTATATTCCTAATGAAAAAACTGAAAAATAGGGACGTATTTTTCTAATTTTTCAAAAAATACTTCAACACATCATCTCCTATATCTTCTTTTTTGAAAAATTCAAACTCAGTATTAATAACAGGAAACTTTTTCCCTGTTTCTAGTTTTTTATTCTTAGATTCAACAATCATAACTTCTTGAACTATATTTTCATCTAAAAATAATTTCATAAGCTCCCCTCCTCCCTCAACAAGAACAGACTGAATGCCAAAATTAAATAATTGTTTTTTAAAATCTTTTAGATCTTTATAAAAAATCATTTGTCCTAAAAAATCACATTCTTCAGTTTTTTCTTTGCAAGCAATAATTACATTATCATCTCTAAATGCTTCTAAATTTTTTATTGAGAAATCAGCTTTTTGACAAAATATAATACGCTTTAGATTCTTCCTTTTATCACAAGATAATTTAGGATTATCAATAAGCAGTGTTTTCTTACCAACTAAAATAGCATCAAATTGAGATCTCATTTCTTTTGTTTTTCTTTTTGTAGATTTAGATGAAATTAAAATATTCTCTCCTTCTTTTGCATAAAATCCATCTGCGGATATTGCTAATTTAGCGAAAAAATACGGTTCATTTTTTGTAATCCAATGATTAAAAAATCGTATTTGATATTTAGCCTCTTCTTCCAAAACACCAACAATAACTTCTATTCCTGCTTGTTTTAATATCTCAATCCCCTTCCCATAAACTAAAGGATTTGGATCTATTTGAGCAATAATAACTTTTTTTATCCCTGCTTGAATAATAGCTTCTGTGCAAGGAGGAGTTTTCCCATAGTGACAACAAGGTTCAAGGGTAACATAAAGAATCAACCCCTCCTGTCGTACCGAATTGCTATTTCCGTGAATACGGGAATCTAGTTTTTCGTATATTTTGGATTCCTGATCAAGGTCAGGAATATCAGATTTTGATAAGTTTATTTTATTTTTTAGCTTCTCAAAAACCACTCTTTCCGCATGCAATTCACCCATCTCTCCATGAAAACCTTTACCAATAATATTCCCATATTTAACAAGAACAGCCCCAACTAGAGGATTAGGAGAAACAATCCCCTCTCCTTTTTGTGCTTCTTCTAATGCAAATTTCATAAAATATTCGTGATTCATTTTTTTGTTAATAGATATTTCAATTTTCTCATTTGAATAAAATGTTAGCAATGAAAAATTTAAGTATTAGCCCCTGCTTGTTATGAGATATAGGGGTATATATAGATACATTTTTGCTTAATTTGACAAAACTAAAAAAAGTATTGAAATTTCATTTATAAACGATATAATCCTTTCCTATTTTGGGTTAAGTAATTTCTGAAAAATATAGTCATATTACATAGAATTAAAAAAGCATTTTTATTGATCTTTATTAAAAGAAAATCTGAAGTTAAAAAAATATTTATTTAAATAAAAATAAAAACAAAAACCCACAACAACAGTTGTGAAGTGATCATTTTTAATCATTAATTTAATAGTATATGGTGGAATCTGAAATTATACCATTTCCTAAAAAGCCAAATGGCGATGATCTAACAGAAGAAGAGATGGCAATGACAATATCACAACCTGATATTGGAGAAAAGATACTTGAATTGCTACCAGAAGAAACGAGAAGAGAAATCCATAGTCTTTTATTCTCTCAAGATGGGATAATAGCACTAATAAATCATGCAAATTGTGTTACTAAAAATCTCAATGATACTAAAAAGTGGGAAAGATCTCATGATGGAGATGTGAAAAGTGTAATAAATAAAATTAGATATTTAATGAACATTGCCCATGAAAACGGTAAACTAGGGGATTTTAATACTCTTTTAGAAACATTTTTTGTTTTAGATAAACCTAACGTGGCATAATAAGAAAGTTTAAAACTTCGCATATTATAAATGTTTTTCGATATCCATGATTATGCCATTTAATATTGAGTTAGCTCAAATGGATTAAGGCAAATATTAAAATTAGCTAAAAATAAATTTTTTCATAGATTTATTGATTTACCAATCATTCCTCATTCCCAATAACTTTCGAAAGCATCTTTGAAAATTCAGCCCTAGTAATTAAATCATCTGGACTAAAGGTAGTATCCGATGAACCTTTAATAATACCTAAATCATAAGCAGCCATTACACAATTTTTAGACCAATGGTCTTTTAAATCTGTAAAATGCGTATCTGTTTCCTTTTCCTCAATACTTGGGAACATTTTACAAAGCATCTTCATAGTTTCACCACGAGTAACTTCTTTTAAAGGTTGAAAGTTTTGACTCATTTTTATGTATCCTTTTTCAAGAGAGTACTCCAATAAATCTTTTGCCCAATGAGTAGCAGTATCTTCAAAATGAACAGTTGCATAAGTTCCCCACTCTTCACCTCTTGCAACTAAAACCATTTTTACAAGTTCAGCACGATTTAAATTTCCAACAGGCTTAAAGTTACCCTCAGCAAATCCATTAATGATACCACGTTGATATAAATCTTTTACAAAGGGAAAAAACCATTCATCTTCTTCAATATCATTAAAATTGACACTTTTATCTTCATCTTTCTCAGGAATTGAAATAACAAAATTCTCACTCTTAGAAGTTTCTTCTCCATCTATGTTGTAAAAATCATCAATTTGTTCTTCAATACCTTCATATTCAGCTTCGTCATCCAAAGAATAACAATCGGACCACTTTTCATTTTCATCCATTTCTCTACAAATACCACTACCTTCTAAAGCTTGTAATAAAATTTCTTTCTTATCTTTTTCTAATTCAACATCATATTTATCATTATATTCATCTATTAAAACAGCAGATTTCAGATTAATAATTCTTGTTTCATCTTTATAAAGAAAATCAGGTAGCTTTGATTGAAAAGTATATTTTTCTGTTATCAAAGAATCTATATAAAGATTTTTTATAGAAAGAGTTTTTGATGTTGCATCATACAAGATAGAAATATCTTCTTGTTTTTCTCCATTATTATTAATAAGTTGATAATCAAAAAATGGAAAAGTTTGTATGCAAGATTCTTCACATTCTAAAGAAAAATCTAAGTCTAAGTATCCTTGTCTAACATTATTAGAAACATCAAAAGAAAATACATCTTGAAATTCATCATTATTTTGAACAACCGAAATTTCTTTATTTGATGGGAATATAATTTTTATCATTTGTTTTTTAGGAATTTCTAAAAACTCATAATAGATTGTATTACTATCATTTTTATAATTTGAAGTTATTGTAATTTCACCTTTTCCTTCAATTTGAGACGATTGAGGAATATCCGCAACTACTTCTCCCAGCTCACTAGAATTAACCCACTTTACTTCATAAAGTTTCCCTGAAAAATTAATTGAAGTAATATTATAAATTGATTCTCCTGTTATCTTTATTCTTTTACCAAAAAATGGACCTTCTGGGTACTTTACGCCCAATATTTTGGGTGATGGATAAAAAGTTTTAGATGTATTTGATGGTACTGTAAAATAAATTTTACCTGAAGTCCCGTACTTATTAGAAATAGAGACATAGTACTCTCCGTCTTTGATACCATGTGGAAGAATAGTAGTAAGTGATTTTTTTTCTAAATCATAAGCTTCTAGCTTACCTGCATTGGAAGATATTTTAACTGAATCGAAAGGAAAGAAATTTTCCCCCTCTATTTGAAGCTTACCTCCTTCTTGATCTAATTTTTTTAAAGTGTTTACTTTTGAAATAAATGGAGAGAAGTCATAATTAAAGTTATATTTATAAATTTTACCTTTAAATCCATCTTTTTCTACCCAAATTCTACCACTTTTAGGTGGAAGCGAACTACGTTTTATTACCAATGTTCTATAATTTTCAAGTGAAACATCTTCATCTTCTCTTTCATTTAATTCAGAACCATTAAAAAAGACAAGAATACTAGAACTCGCCAAACTTTCACTGACTGTAATATCAAAAATAAATTCATCTTTTGAATAAACAGATGGCTCTGTAACATCAAAGACATAAGGCATATTTTCCATAAAAAGAAAATCAACTGCAGGGAGAGTAATACCATTAACACTTAAAAATGCTTTTCCTTTGTATGGAATAGACTTGTTTCTTTTAAACCTTATTTCAGTATCAGAAACATATTGAGGAGTGCTTAAGGTCAAATCTTCATCCAAAATAATAGATATTTTACTGAGAGAGTTTTTATATTGCTCAAATCCTTTTCCTTTTAAATAAATATAATCACTCTTTAAAGTCATTAGATAAAACTCTGGAATTGGAGTAATTTCAATATTTTGTTTAGTATCAAACTCAAATCCATTCTTTTTTACTACTAGACCACAATCTAAAAACATACTAGGAAGAACTATTGTAGCTTTGGTATCTTCAATTTTGGTATAATTAAGCGCTTCATCATCACACCAAAATTCTGCATTATTTAAATTCCTTCCATATAATTCTATTTGTGATCCCGGATAAAAACTCGCTTCTGCTACTATTTTGTTAACAGTAGATTCTTTAAAATCTATATCCATTCTATTGCTTTCCAATACCCTATCTTTACTACTAGAATCTGAGGAATCTTTCTTTATTGTTCTTTGAACATAAATTTGCCCAGATCTCATATCCTTAGTTATCTTTACCTCTATTTGTCTTCCATATGCATTATTAGGTGTATATTTCTTATCATTTATAAAAACCTTTATATTAGATGTATCTGTTCCTAAATCTTCTCCATAAATAGATAAAGTATCTCCAACCGAATACCCATCATTTTTTGCTCCTTGTATAGAAGTAATTTCAATAAACTGAACTTCTTCCACTGAAAAAGCAGATAATGTAAATAAAAAAAAGAAAACAAATATATATAATTTTTTCATGGTCAGTAGTAAGTAAAATATGTCTTATTAATCGCATAAATTATAACATAAGAGAATAATAATAATAATAATTTATCTTGATAAATTACCAAAAAATGTTTATTTATCTTGATTTCTTAAATCTTTGAGTATAAAATTTGTTCAACTCTGGTAGGTACGAGATATCTTGCTAGCACTAACTCGCTCCTTATCCTGAAGGATTTCTATCTTACAAAAGTGAAAACTTTTCGAGGACATCCACCTTACGCAGCAGGATTAAGTGTTCATAGGATTAACGGCTTCACTGGAGATTTTTTAAAAGAACTGAGTTCAAAAATATAAGAACTTGGTTTTTTGTAAATTACTACAATTTCTTCTAATCTCCTTCTATCCTATTCTCCTAAAAATCAAAGCCTATTTATTTTTACTTATTCATACTTTAAAATAAAAGCAATTTAATTAAGATACAGGCTATGAAAAAGTTTCTTATACTTGCAGGAATTCTTATTGGAATAATTATTGTCGCACAGGTTAATTCTAAACTAACTTCAAACAGAGATACTGATATTAGCGAAAAAGAAGACATACAAAAAATTTTCCAAGAACTACAAAAAGATCAAAATCAATTGAAAGGTCAGTTAGAAGAATTACGAAAAGAAGAAAATGAAAAACTTAAATTTATTTCAAAAGACATACAAGAAAATTTAGAACAATCACAAAAGAAAGCAGGATTTACAAAGATTACAGGGGAAGGACTTATATTTAAAATTACGAATAAAAATACTTCTACTCAAGAACTTGCTTCTAGTTTACGAGATATTGTGAATCTACTTTTGAGCCTAAAGGCAGAAGCAATTTCTATAAATGGATATAGAGTTGTATTTAAAACGCCAATTATTTCTGTAGGAGACAGTATTCTTTTAAAGAATTTTCATATCACTCAACCGTTTGAAATCAAAATAATTGGAAATAGCGATTTTATTCTTTCAGCTTTTGAAGTGAAAGAATACATAAAGTCATTTAGAGCAAAAGTGCAAAATGGTGATATTGAATTAGAAGTTCGTAAAACAGATAATTTAGAAATACCCGCATATATTTATTAGCCTAACTAAATCGAAAAAACTTAATTTAATTAACCATTATTTGTTATTTGCAATATGAATTCTAGAATGTGTATTTCTTGTCGAAAGAAAAGTGAAAAACTTGATTTTTTAAGAATTGTTCGTAAAAAAGAACAACTTTTTTTTGATAAGAATTATGATATTGATGGTAGAGGTGTTTACATATGCAAGAATGAAAAGTGTTTGAGTAAGGCTTTTTTTGCTAAAAAAAACAAAAATGCTGTTGAGTTTCATTTAAAGGTGAAATCTTCTAAAGAGCTAGAAGATGAATTAAGAAATGCACTTTAAAGTCTGCCTAATAAGAGAAACGTTTATTTAAGATAAAAGATTTTCCTTGTCATTTTAACTTATATCTCTGGGATAGAAGTTAGGGGTGACGGCATTTTTTTATATAAAAAAATATTTATAGAATAAGTCAATAGCATTAACTCGATTTTTTGCTCTTTTTTTGGTAAAATGAGGGGAATAAAAAACAAAAATAAATATGACAGAGAAAGAAAAACTACTGTATTTGCCTTATGGATTACTACAAAAAAGCTTTTTTAAAGAAAAAAGGCTAATTTCCCTAGAAGACAAAAATAAATATGATGAATACAAAGCTGAGTTAGATGAAAAGAAAGAAAAGAAAGAAAAAAAACAGACAAATGCTTTTGATGAACCTGATAAAAACATATTTAAGGAAAATTATTTTAAAGCTACAAAAAATGGAGAAAAGCCACTCTGCGAAAAAGACACAGAAATAGCATTTAAAAATATTCATGACCGTATGGGAGGGGTAAAGGGAAAGTTCTCTAGATTTATAAACAAAATGACAAGGGAAAAGATGGAAATGTCAAACAATGTAATACTTAAAGGAACTTCATTTGATCGTAGGAAATTTACTAGACATAAGCTTGGACTTCTAAATAAAGTAGAAGATTCTTTCACGAAAGTTCGTTTTAAAATATTACCTAGAGAGAGAGGACAAGTTGCCGAACTATTAAAAGACCTTGAAGGGGAAAGCATCCTTTTGGATAACATTGAAAATAAGCGCTTGCAAGAAATTGAAGACTTAGGTAAAGAGAGAGCTAAAATAAGGGGAGTTATACCAAAAGAAGAAAAGGACCTTGAAGCGATGAAAGCAATTCAAGAGTTAACCAAAGGGAATCTTACGGAAGTAGGAGCTATTGGGAGAGCTAGAAATTTCTTCACTAGAGAAGACAATGCCGCTACAGAAGCAGAACAGCTCGAAACCATGGGAAGAGTTATTGCTGCAAAAAAAGCAGGAGTTGAAAGAAGTATATCAAAACTTAACCCTCTTATTGAAGAAAATGAAGCAGATGTAAAAGTCAGTGTAGACGGATTTCAAAGGTTTTTACAAACTCTTCCAGATCAAAATATTTCTCCTCATGAAGCAATTGAATTCTTACAAGCTTTCATGCATGGTGAAGTAGAAATGAAAAGTAGTATGTTTGCCTTCAAGCCACTTTCAACTTATAAAAATTCAAAACTTTTAAAACAGGTTAATATTGGATTAACAAAACTTGCATATAGCTCTAACCCTCAAGACAAAGAAAATAGAAAATTATTTATAAAAAGAATAAAAACATTTAAAAGACAAGGAGGAAGAGAAATGTTTAGGCTTATACAAAGTAAAATTAGCCATGAATCATATAAACAAAGAAAAGATGAATTAAGGAATATTCATGAATTAACAGGGAATGACATTGAACTACCAACAGCATTCGGACCACCTGAGGGTAAATATTCTCGAATTGACAGTTCTTCTGATCAAGATGAAAATCATGTATTTTTCTACAGACATACTGATGATAATAAGAATCCTGTTGAAGCAGAAATTTGGGTTTTCAACTCAGAATTAAAAACTTTTGAAAAAATGGATACACCAAAATCCAGTAAAAATAAAAGTGGGGAAATCGAACAACCTTATACACAATTCAGTTCATTTATAAGTAAATTTTTAATTAGTGAAAGATACGAACCAATTATGAAAAAATATATAGATTTAGAAGAAAAAGGGACACTAAATCATAATGAAGAAGAAAAAAAAGAGTTCAATATTGTTAAAAAGAGATTAAAAATATTAAATAAAGAATATGGATTTAAAGATGTTGTGGCTATCTCTGAAAAGAAAGCTTATGAAAAACTTCATAAAGTTGACAACTTTTCAGAACAACTACAAAAAATGAAAACAAAACCTTATCAAGTTTTTGAATCTAATGACAAAAAAGGAACACATTTTATGGTTTTGAATACAAATGAAAACACAGGTGCAATTTTATATACAGAAGTGTGTAAGTGGAGTGGTCCTAAATCAAAAAATGAAGCACTTCATCTTCATATGAAAGAAAATCAAAACCATTGGATGTTAAGCAATGACGTAAACCAATATCATTTTTTAACACGCAATGGGAAAACTTATAATCCTTATGAACAACAAATTAGAGAACATACAGCAAAAGCATTTACCCACTTTATTGATGGGAATGGAGGAATACCACAAACTCCAGACGCTGAAGCTACAAGATTAAAAGAAAAAAGTGAGTCAAAAAAAAGAGCATATGAACAAAAAATAATAGATGATGCAAATGATGCAAAAGCTGAAGCTAGAAGGAAAAAAGAAGAAGCCCATCAAATCGAAATGGCAAAAATTAAATACAACAAAATTTGACGCAGAAGACTAAATATTTTATATTAAAAATGTTTTACATGAAACTTACACTACAACAAATCATCGAAATTGTTATGCAGCTAAATATTGAGCAAAATATCAAAAATAGTTTTTGTAAACAATTACAAAATGGAACTTTCAATGAAGCCCTTTTTAAAAAAATTCTCCCTGTGCTTAATGAAGAAGTCAAAAAAAAGAAATTACATATTAAAAGCCTAAAAAATAAAGAAAATCAATTATCTCAAGAAATTAATAAAAAAAAGAGATTATTGGAAGAAGGAAAAGAAGAAAAAAAACAATTACTAATAAAAGTTCAAGAAAAACTGGAAGATGCAAAAAACAAATTTCGTACTATATTAAAAAATCTTTATCATGAAGTAAAAAGGCAATGTGAAAATTTTCTAGCAGGATTAGACAAAGATGAAGAATCATTTAAGCATAGCAGTGAGCTAAATGAAGTTGATCATATTAAGAAAAAACTAGGGCTACATGACTCATAAAACATACATAAGTCATTCCCGTCACAAAGTGACCACTTAGTGACTTGTCAGGAATCTAATTTATCTGAAGTTTTTAGATCCATTTCAAAAGACAGTACAAACTGTCTTTTTTCACAATTGCCATTCCTGCGAAGGCAGGAATCCAGTCTACATTGTCCTTTAATATAAAATCCCGAATCAGACCTATAATTGCAAGTCTCTATCCGCAGAACATAAAAAAATCTCCTTTCGCTGAAATTAAAGACCTAAATCCCCTTTTATTCTCTTGATAAAACATCACCCTTTCTTTAAAATTCATTTGGTAAAAATATGATAAAAATTAAAAAATTTTAACTTCTTTTCAAAACATGACAAACAACTACTCAGCTAGTAATATCCAAATTTTAGAAGGGCTAGAAGCCGTACGAAAAAGACCTGGAATGTACATAGGAGGAACAGGAATAGAAGGACTACATCACTTAATTTGGGAAATAGTAGATAACTCTATAGATGAAGCAATGGCAGGTTACTGTACACATATTTACGTACAATTACAAAAAGATGGTGGAATAAAAGTTGATGACAACGGAAGAGGAATTCCCGTAGACAAGCATGAAAAAACAGGAAAATCTGCACTAGAAACAGTTATGATGACACTTCATGCAGGAGGAAAATTTGGAGGAGATGAGTCTGGATACAAAGTATCTGGAGGATTACATGGAGTAGGAGCATCTGTAGTAAATGCATTAAGCGAAAAAACAATAGTAGAAGTACATAGAGATGGACAAATTTGGAAACAAGAATATTCTAGAGGTACAATCACTTCTGGAGATGTGTTTGTTTCAGGAAAAACAGATCGAACTGGAACCGTTATAACATTTTATCCTGATACAGAAATATTTGAAGTTGTAGAACTTGACTATAAAACAATATTAACTCGCATTAGACAACAAGCATATCTAACAAAAGGAATAACAATATCCTTTGAAGACTTAAGAGGAGAAGAAAGAAAAAGAAGCCAATATCATTTTGAAGGAGGAGTAAAATCATATGTAAATCATTTAAATGAAAACAAAGAAAGAATTGGAGAAATTGTTTATATAGATACGGAAACTAACGAGTGTATAGTAGAAGTTGCTATGCAATACACAAAAGTATTCAATGAATGCATAATTACTTTTGCAAATAACATTCATACCCCAGGAGGAGGAACACACTTAACAGGTTTTAGGTCTGCGCTCACACGTGTAATAAATTCTTACGCAAGGTCAAAAGAAATATTAAAAGATAAAGACGATAATTTTACTTCAGATGATGTAAGAGAAGGATTAACCGCCATAATTTCCGTAAAACTTGCAGACCCTCAATTTGAAGGACAAACAAAAGATAAACTTGGTAATCCTGAAGTAAGAAGTGCTGTTGAGTCATCATTTGGAGAGGCATTTTCAACATTTCTAGAAGAAAATCCAAATGACGCCCGTGAAATAGTTGCTAAATGTCATTTAGCATCAAGAGCTCGTATCGCGGCACGTGCAGCAAGAGATACTGTTATTAGGAAAGGAGCACTTGAAGGAATGACATTACCAGGAAAACTTGCCGACTGTTCATCAAAAAATCCTGAAGAATCAGAAATTTTTATAGTAGAAGGAGATAGTGCCGGAGGATCTGCAAAACAAGGACGAAATAGAGAAACACAAGCTATACTTCCACTTAGAGGTAAAGTATTAAACGTAGAGCAAGCAAGATTAGATAAAATGCTTTCAAATAATGAAATAAAAAATATTATTACAGCACTTGGCACAGGAATTGGAGATTTATTCGAAGTAGAAAAAATAAGATACCACAAAATAGTAATAATGACCGATGCTGATGTCGATGGAGCACATATAAGAACTTTATTACTTACATTATTTTACAGATATTTTAGAGAAATTATTGATAAAGGATATTTATACATCGCACAACCTCCTCTTTATAAAATTTCAAAAGGAAAACAATTATGGTACGTTGGACCAGGTGAAGATATAAATGAAGTTGTTGGAGAACAAGTTGTTACTGATGATGAAGAAAAAAATACCAGTGAAGATGAATTTGAGGAAGGACAAAAAGAAACATTGGAAGATGCTGGATTTGAAGGACTAACGGCAAACGGCAACGAAGATGAACAACCTAAAAAGAAAGCAAAATTTTCTCTTCAAAGATATAAAGGTCTTGGTGAAATGAACCCTGATCAACTTTGGGAAACAACTATGGATCCTGAACGCCGAACTATGCTCCAAGTAACTATTGAAGATGCTGAAAAAGCTGATTCAATTTTTGAAACATTAATGGGAGCTGAAGTTAGTCCTAGAAGACGTTTTATACAGCACCATGCTAAGGGAGTAAAAAATTTGGATGTTTAGATAAGTGAAATCCTGCGAGTCGTATCGACGACTCGATTAGATTAATTTATAAAAATTACAAAGACATAATATTGTTATGTTTTTATTTTAATCTTTTATATATGTAGAGACACAAAATTTTGTATCTCTACTTCATTATTCATTTACCTTATAAACTTGTTCATTTACCTTATAAACTTGCTTAATAACCAATTTCCCTAAGTTTTTTTGATCTTCTTTCTTGTCAAGAAGATCAAATAAATACCAAAGTCCTCCAATAAAATAAATAGGCATAATTAAAGCAAAAGCTGGAATACCAAAAATAGTGAATTTAAGTTGCATAAAGAAATCATACAAAGCATGAACCCCTATTGCATATAAGAGACCTATAAAAACTTGTTCCACTTCAAATATCGTATCTTTAGGCAACCTAAATAAATTATGAAAAAATTTCACGAATAACATTTTTCTACCTTCTCTCATTTCATCTTGAAGAACAGGATGAGCAAAATGAGCAATTCCAACATGATAACCTAAAATGCCAGAACATAACACGTGAACCACTGTTACTATTGTTAAACGAACAACAACAAAGAAAAGAAATGTCCCCATAGGGATGGAATCGAATTTCCCTGTAAAATAATGAATATTTTCAATAAAGGCAAACCCAAGTGCTCCGACTATTGCTATTTCTATAGCGTCATCAATAGATCTAATTTTTAAAAAACTCATAAGAAGACGAAGAAATGCTAAATAAATAAAAATTAGCCCACCTATAAAAAATATATTTTTTAATGAAAAGTCCTTAAATAAAAACACTATTGCAACTATAAAAGAAATAAATGCTAAATACTTTGCAGCCCTTTTATTAATTACTACATGTTTAACAATTTCTTCTAATACCCCAACCCCCATAAAAACAGCAAATACACCAAGTGCGGCCTTATAAGCCCCAGAACTAGCCGCATCTGTTAACATTGAAAGTGAGGGATATCCAAAAATTTCTGAAATATTTTGTTGGAAATTAACTGCTTGAGCCTTAAAAAAAATAAAATTCCCAGTTTTTCCTGAAAGAAAGAGATCTTGATAGAAAAATATAGGGATCGTAGATGTACATCCTGCAAGAAAAGAAACTATAAGCGCTGATTTAGCCTCAGGATGTTCTTTATTAAAGATTTTTATCCATATAACTGATGGAATGAAAGCAACAATTATCATTAAAACCAAAATAAATACTTCTTGTTCAAGACTGATAAAATTAATAACGCCAAATAATTGTAATATAAAAGGAAGGGTAAAAAATATAATAAGTCCTAATCCAAATAAAAATTCATGTTTCTTAAAAAAACTCATAAGCATTAATTATTAATTTTATATTTCTAATTCTATTACCTAATTTTGCTTGTTTTCAGAATTATTAATAATTTTAACTTCCCCTGAAAACTGAAGAAGATTTCCATTATTTTTCGGCTTCACTATAACTAATTCAGGAGCATTATCACCACTAGGATCTTCATATTTATTTCTTTTCAATGCCTTATCAATTTCTACAAGCCTTTTTTGATGAAATGGATCCATATCTTTCAGAGAGATAGCTGGAAGCGGAGTTCTAGGAATAAAATTTTCATTTCCCATTCTTTTCTTAAGATTATTAAGCTCATTAATTGTTTTTGGACCAATAACAACAATCCCCTTTTCTTCATCAGTTTCTTTAATATTTTTATAATATTGCAATTTTATTATTGCTTCTTCTGTAAGAAATCCTATTAAACCTGTTGGAAAAACATCTAAAAGACCTCTTTCGTAAAGGATTCTTTGAGTAATCCATTTATCAGAAGCATTACTCCAATTGTTTATAATTTTATTAGAATCTAATTCTGGATAAAATTCCGAAAATTGTTGAGAAGTAAGATTTTTAGACCAAACAGGTGGAACACTTATAACTTCCCATTCTTTTTCCACATTAGTTTTTATTATTGTTTTTTCATGACAAAAAACATTATCTTTAAAGCATATACTAGGAGGAGGAATATCGTAAGTTGAAAAAGAAAATGACGAAAAATCCTGTTTCTCTTCTTTTCTAGTATCCTGTTCTATTTCAAAAGATTTATGATCTTTGACAAAATAGGAAGAATTTAAAGCTGATGTAGCCGTAACTAATGAGAAAAACCCAAGAAAACAACCTAAAAATACTAACAAACTATAACTTTTCATTTTGATGTTCAATTTATTTGTTCAAATATTAATAAAAATGTTTCGTTTTTACAAGTAATTTCAATTTCTCGTTGCACGTAATATTATAAATAAATAAGATATCCATACTAGAAAGTATGTAGCCAACACACAAGAATCTAAGATAATAACCATTTATCATCCCCCTATATTATCATTTATAATCATGATAAAACCCCAGAAAACTTTAGCCAAACTTATTTTAAAAAATTTTATAAATAATGAAATTATTGAATTTGTATTCAAAATGAAAGAAAAAATAGATTGGCTTCCTGGACAATTTTCAATGATGAGCATAAAAGATGATAAAGGGAATAATATAAAAAGAGCATATTCAATTGCTTCATCTCCATCTTTATCTCCAACTATAAATTTTATTATAAAAAAAGTTGAAAATGGAAAATTCACCAAATTGTGCTTTGATAATTTGGAGGTTGGACAAAATGTAGAACTGACTTTACCATATGGAGATATGACTTTAAATAATGAGAATGAAGAACTTTTAATAATAGCTACTGGAATTGGTATTTCTCCTATGGTAGGGATAATTAATTTCCTAGAAGAAAAACAATTCCCTAAAATGACTCGTTTTATTTTTGGATGCAGATATGAAAAAGATCTTTGTTTTTTTAATAAATTTAATGAATGGGCAAAAAAATACAAAAATTTCGAATATTATCCAAGTGTTTCTCGAACAGAAAAAAATGATAAACTTAGTGATGAATACAGTTCGGTATCTATAGGAAGGGCAAATAAAACCTTAGATAATATGAATATAGACTTCCCCCTACAAAAAACATATATTTGCGGAAGTCCTGAAGTAGTAAGCAGTATAAAAAAACAGATTGTAGAATTAGGAGTAAAGGAAGAAAATATAAAAACAGAAGCATTTTAATTCATTAATTTAAAAAATGGCAGATAACCTAACAGAAAAATTCGAACAACAAGAAAGAGGAGAAGAAAAAACTTCTAGTATGCATTCTGACGATCCAAAGGTATTAGAGAAATTAAGGGAAGAAAATAAAGCCTTGCTTCCTGTAGACCTTAAAAATAAAAAAATATTTGAAGATATTATTGATAAAAAAAATATTAAGGAACTAAAGGATATAAACTTTTATTTAAAAAAAGTTAAAAACTTTAAACTTGTTGAAGATTTCTTTATTCCACATACAATTGGCAAGCCTTCAATGGCTGAAGAATGTTTTTTAAATCCTGATTTAACTAAAATAAGAAAAGGAGAAGAATATATCAAAAAAAATGAAGAAAGAATCCAAAAATGGGAAAAGGTTATTGGCAAGAAATTTACAGGAAAAAAACTAGCAGATTTACTAGAGTTTGTTGGTGAACATTATGAAACTAGAATAGTTTCTCAAACTGCTCCCCCAAGAAAAGACTTAGCTAATAGCAAAGGGGAAAAAGGGAAAGATAATTTTAGATGGACACAAAAAGAAACTGAAAAAAATCTTCAATGGAAAAAACAATGTTTGAGCAACTCTGTTAATCCTATGCAGTTTTTGGACTGGCTTGATGAAAATTTGGAGAACAAAGAAAAACAACGTGACAAACAACTTATTGAGTGGGCAGAAAAAAATATAAAAACAGCGCAAAAAAACCCTCAATTCTTCTCTAAAAAATACCTTCAACTTCTTGAAGAAATTAAAAATGATCTTAAAGCTGGAAAGCCAAATCACTTTCCTGTTGAACTTTTAGAAGATTTTGATAAACACGCACTAAAAGATGAACACAAGAAACGTTTAAATTTTGAAAAAGAAATTTCTAAACAAATTGATAAACATTCAAAACTTATTGGACCAAAAAATGTTATGGAATGGAAAGCTGGTTGGATTAAAGAAGCTCCAATTGAAGAGCTTATTGAATGGTTTAAAGGTAAAGGCGGTATTAAAACAAAATTTGAACAAGAAATCACAAAGCTTCAAAAACAAAGAGAACAATTCACTAGAGATTTAGATAAATATCCCGCTAGTGAAGAGAATAAAAAAGAATATTTAGATTGGTATGACACTTTGAATTCTGAAGACAAAGAAAAAGGATTTGAATATCTCACAGGAAAATATGAAAAAGTATTAAAAACTCAAGAAAAGGCAGTTAAGTTAAAAACGAAAAAAAGTGATTATTTAACTGAGGAGGAAAATGAAAAATTAGACAAAATGAGTGATTACACTAGAACTGAACAAGAAAAAATTATTGAAAAAATTCAAAGAAAAGTTGAAGAACGTGAAGCTATTCATGTGCGTGCAAAATTAAGGAAGAAAAACTTTGATCTTCAGATAAAGGATTATGAAGAAGGCACCTCCGATAAAGAATTAGAAGACATTTTGTCACCACTTTTAGGATTTAAGCAAGAGATTGAAAAATTTAAACAATGTCCAGCTCTTTTAGGTGTACTACATGATTATGAAGAAATACAAACCGAATATGGGCTAGAATACGGACAAAAAGATCAAAGCCATGAACAAGATTTTATGAAAGAATTTTTGGCAGACCCTGCAACTATTATATTTGCTTTGGATGCTATGAACCGAAAATTAGAAAGAGATGAATCCCACAAATCTGAAGAAGTTATAGATGAAGAACGTGTTGAAAAAGCTTCTGCTTCAGATGATATAGTAGACAAGAAAGCTCAAAAAGAGGCAGTAAAAGAGCATGCTGAAAATGAGGCAAGAAGAGTAGATGCAAATATCTCAGAACGAGATGTAAGAACTCAAGTAAATATTGCTGAAGCAGAGTTTGTCTCAAATAGTTCCTACATGAAAGAAAATATTGAAGAGAAAACTTTTAAAAAAACATACAACGAAATTCTAGATAGAAATGCTAAAGAATCTTTGAAAGATAATAATACAATTAGATATATGACTAACTCTATAAACTCTGGACATAATAATATTATTAGTTTATCTAAAGTTATAGATGGAACAAGAAAAATTACGCGAGATAATGCTAAAAGTATGTGGGGAAATACTATAGGTGGTAAAAATAAAACAGTATTCACAAATAGTGCAGGTAGAGAAATAAAAAAAGATGATGTTTCTTGGAAAAGACAAAAGAAATCTTTGTTTATGAATTTTGTTGAAAAGCTAGGAAGAGGTAAATCTGAAGCAAAAAAACTTGAAGAGATAGATTCTACAAAATTTGATAATATAATAAAGTTAAGAGCAAGTAAAAATCTTACAGGGAAAGAATCATTAACAGAAGCTAAAAGAAAAACAGGAAAAATAATAGAAGATGGGCTGGGATTAGATAAAGCCGCTTAAATATATTTACTATTTTTCTATTTACAAAATTGCCTGTACTTAATATATAATGCCAACCGCGTTTTGATCCCGTAGTTCAATGGTAGAACACAGGTTTGCGGAGCCTGTGATGTGGGTTCAATTCCCGCCGGGATCGCCAAGCGGAAAACAACGAGGTATAAACCTCGTTTTTTGTTTTGTTTATGCTATCTGCCATTGGTTCTAACGCTTGATATTTTCCCTCTATTTTCTTATATTCTCTCTCAATCGGGTTAGGGAGAAAGCTAAAAGATATTTTGGAAATAGTAGATATTTTTAATAAATACAATGTAGATTTTGTAAGTTTAAATGAATCTTTTGATACATCTACCCCATCTGGCATGGCATTT
The DNA here is from genome assembly GCA_964466055.1 of uncultured Candidatus Peribacteria bacterium. Lineage (GTDB taxonomy): Bacteria > Patescibacteriota > Gracilibacteria > CAYXLW01. The sequence continues at coordinate 11,508 of CAYXLW010000012.1, read as the reverse complement.
TTACAAATCACAGGAGTTTTTGCAGAGCTTGAAAGAAGTATGATCTCTCAAAGAACCAAAGAAGCTTTACGAGAAAAGAAAAATCAAGGGGTTATTTTAGGGCAACCTACTAAGATTAATAAAAAGTTAAAAGATAATATTATCTCTATGAGAAGAGGGCGAAAATCTTGGAAGTGTATTTGTAAAAGTTTAAATATTTCTTTTGTTACTGCTAAAAAGTGTTTGAGTAAATGAAATTTATATTTTTTATTTATTAATTTTTATAATATGAGAATAAGAAGAAAAGAAAGAAGGAAAGAAAGACCATCACAAAAATGAAGGAGGTTTTTGAACTGCCACTAATTATGATCAGTATTTGGATAAAGATTCCCCTGTTTCTTTTGATAATCCCAATAAGACTTGTGCTGTTTTTATTCACATTCTTAATAAGCCTTATAAACAAAACACTTTCTGAAAAAATGAACAATAGCATTACAGATAGATTCAATCCTTTATTTGATTTTATTGAGGAGCTTTAAAAGAAAAATTAAGGGATTTCATGATAGAGAAAACTTCATTAAATGCCTTTGTTATATGCTTTTCCCTGTTACTAATATCTTTGAGTCTATTTTTCCCCTAATTTATATAGACAGAATAAGCTTAAAATGTATAATGATCTCCTAATTTATTCCCTAATAAACCAAAATAAACCAAATGGAAGGATTAAAGATTTTTTATGATACAAAAAAAGAAGGATTTTTGGATGTTAGTGATAACAGTAAAAATATTTTGGGAGGGAATAAGTTTTTCAAAGAATTAGCTTCAAAAATACAGGCAGACATAATAGAGAAAATCAATGCTACAAAAGAGATAACTGAGCTTACTATTCAAAACAGAAGGGCTATTTGTAAAATTATAAATATAGCTCATGAAGGCAAACTTATTGAGATAGATATAGAAGACATAGAAAATAAAGAAGAATTTAATCCAATTGATCCAAATGAGCTTGAAAAGTTTTATTTTGGTAAATGTGATCTTTATAAGTACAACCATAATGATGGTAAATATATTCAATATGCTAACGCTTCGGAATGTAAAAATGGGGGGATAAGAATAGAATCAGTTAAAAAACTGATAAGCATGGGCAATACCTTATATGTTAAAACCTCTGATAAAAATAAAATCATATTAAAAGCTCAACAAGATAGAAATGAATCCTTAAAAGAAGCATTTGCTTCTAGGAATAAAGGTGAGACTAAACATATTTTATGTACATTGGCTGATACAATAATGAGCGAACAAAGAGGTGAAGGATTAACAGAGGTTACAAACACTATAGATATAGTTGTTGATAATCTTATTAAAGATACGGGTATGATAAGTGGCATACTAGAAATAATTGATAAGGACTATGTAACAGCTAATCATATTATCAATCTAATGCTATTTTCCATACAATATGCTGTTTATAAAGAAAAAAAGGAGAACGTAAAGGTTAGAAAAGAAGTAGTTATGAAGTATGCTTTAGCATCATTGCTCCATGATCTCGGAAAAATACAAGTGCCTGATATTATTCTTAAAAGTGAAAAACAACTTAGTAGTGAAGAATGGGAAATTATGAAAAAACATCCTCAATGGTCAACAGATATTATTAAAGAAAGTGGGATACTAAATAATCTCCCCCCAGAAATATCTGATGAAATTATCAAAGCCAAAGAACAACATCATGAAAAACTTAATGGATCAGAAGGAAGAGGGTATCCTTTAGGATTAAGAGGAGATGAAATATCACTACTTGCACAAGAGATTGGAATTTTAGATGCACTAGAAGCAATGACAGCTACACGTGGCTATAAAGAAGGATTCTCTATTGAGAAAGCGGTAAGATTTTTGGTTGATGATGCTAAGGCGGGGAAACTAAATAAAGATATACTTTTAGATATTTTAAATTCATTAGGATATCTTGAAGAAAGGGAAGATGGTAAACATACTAAGATTATAGAAATGACTAAAGGATTGAGGGGGACAGATTATAATAGTGGTGTTTCTTCCATTTGTAGATTATTAGTAACATAGAAAAAATTTTGTTTTATAAAATTAGCTTATATAAAGCCAGATTTTTGATATTATTTGATAAAAAATAGTTTCATTGTATTTTTTAATTATTTTAATTCTTTTTGACTTATAAAAATTAAAATTTATAATTTTCTGTGATAATTATATTGTTTTTGGAATCTAAAGAATATTTTTAAATTAAAATATCATACAGCTCTCTGGGAATAAAAACATCTGGAAAAGACTAAACAGCAAATACATAAAAATATTATTGTGTTTGAGTGTAATAATCTCCTCAGTAATTATTATAACTTTTGCAATAACACTTGGAAAAGCATCTACTACTAGAAATTTCCAGACAAACATTATAACAGACACTAATAAATTTATAAATAAAGTGGATATTAAAATAATCATAAAAGATTTTCTAAAAGAAGATTTTGAAGAACAAGAAATTATAGATTTAGAGCTTATCAATAAAACAAGAAAAGATATTATGAGAATTCAAGGCACAATTTCCTTTTTTGCCCCATGTGGCAAAGTAATTAGCAATCATAAAATTTTTTATGATAAGGGAATATCTGCAAATTCTAAAAAAACATGGCGTGCAAATTTACCATACAAAGAATTTATTGGAATAAATCCAAATGTAGAATTTACTACATCAGATACCATAAAATATAGTTGGCGTGTTGATAGTATTGTTTATATGGACAATTCCGTAGAAACCTTTTAGTTCTCAAGGGGATATTAGAAAACTTGTTCCAATTATCTGTTACCAAACAGATAATAATTAGATTTATTTTTAAAAATAGAAAATGATATAATTTAAAAGATATATTTTTCTATTATTTAAATTAAAAATAAACAATGTTTAACAAAATAATAATAACAGACTTACCTAAAGCTCATGGAGAAATTAAAGGCTGTTGGTATAGTGGCTATCCAATTCATAGTGGTCATACTAAAAATAGTTTGAATTATGCTACCCTTTATTCTAGCCAAAATCATATAATCCCAGATCAAAAGAGATTAAAAGCTGATTTTGATAATTTTAAAAAAACTTTTAAACTAGCAGGACTTAACGTTCAAACTCTTCCATTCCCCGAAGAATTAAATCAACTAGATAATTTACATCATGATGCTGTATTTGTAAGAGATTCTGGATTTATGTTTAAAAATTATTGGATAAAAGCAAGCTTTAGTGCAAAAAATCGACAAATGGAATCTGAAGTTTATTCATCTGTAATGCATAAAAAATTTAATAAAGAAGTAGTCGAATTACCAGAACATGCCTATTTAGAATTTGGAGAAGTATTTTATTTAAAAACAAAAAATGGGACTTTTTACTTTGGAGGATTGTCACGTTCAAATAAAAAAGGGCATGATTTTGTAAAATCTATTATTAAGCCAGATCACTACTGTTTAATTAAGTCTGAAGGATATCATTTAGATACTGTTTTTAGCCCTGTATTAAGCAACAACAATGAATTAATCGCATTTATAATTGCAGATAATATGTTATCTACTGAAAGCTTAGATCGATTAAGAAAATTTAATATTGAAATGATTTACGTTGATCCAATTGATTCTTCTGGAGAAGTTGGTGCTTTGGGTAATTATGCTATAAACACTTTCACAGCGCCTGGTATTATGCTTAATTGTGCAAAATTTCTAACTGAAGGAGTAGAAGATAAATTTAAATTATTGAAAATTAAACGCTTTATTTCACCTTTAACAGATTTTCGTTTTGCTGGTGGTTCGTATCATTGTCTTACAAATGAGGTTTATGAATAAAAATTTAGGATGACATATCTATAAGTTACAAATAAAATGATTCTACTTTATTAATAACTTTCCCTTTGGTGGCAAAATCACAAACAACATACATGTGCAACAATTGCGGAAATGACTTCCCAAAATGGTCAGGACAATGTCCTCTATGCAAAGAATGGAACACATTCAAAGAAATAAAAATTCCTAATACTCCAATGAAAAATAAAAAGGGAGAAATAAGCGAAAGCAAAACACTAAAAGATATTGAGAGCATAAATGAAAGAATAATTACCAAAATAAATGAATTTGATAGAGTACTCGGAGGAGGAATAGTAAAAGATTCCTTTATTTTGCTTACTGGAGATCCGGGAGTAGGAAAATCTACACTTGCACTACAAGTAGCTTCACTCGTATCACAAGAGAAAAATGTTATGTATTTTTCCGGAGAAGAATCTCCAAGTCAAATCGCAGATAGAGCAAAAAGAATCCTCCTAGGGGAAGGGAAAAAAACAAATTTAGAAAACTTAAAAATATCCTCTGAAAACAGTTTAGAAAACATCTTAACTACACTAGAAAAAGAGAAAGTTGAATTGGTAGTAATTGATTCTATTCAGACAATTTCAAGCAATTCAATTCCTTCAATCTCAGGATCTTCCTCCCAAGTGAGGTTTTGTACAGAATCACTAATGTACTACCTAAAAAAACGAGGTCTTGCATGTATACTTATAGGACACGTAACAAAAGGAGGAGATTTTGCGGGACCACAAACACTAGCACATTTAGTTGATTGTGTCCTCTATTTAGAAGGAGACAAATATCATCAATTTAGAATGCTAAGGGGACAAAAAAATAGATTCGGATCAACATCTGAAATTGGTATTTTTGAAATGATAGAAAATGGTTTAAAAGAAGTAAAAAATCCATCTGAAGCATTTTTAGAAGGAAGAATGGAAAATGCTGAAGGTTCTGTAATTATCCCAACCATTGAAGGAACTCGACCATTCTTAATTGAACTTCAAGCACTCACCTCTTGGAGTAATTTTGGATATCCAAAAAGAACTGCTAGTGGAATAGATTTGAATAGATTAAATTTAATGATTGCGGTTCTTCAAAAACATGGAAATCAAAAATTAGATAGTTTAGATGTATTTGTAAATATTGTTGGCGGATTTAAAATATCTGAACCTGCAGCCGATCTAGGACTGATTCTTGCAATCGCTTCATCTAAACTAAAAAAGAACATTCCTAATGATACAATTGTTTTAGGTGAAGTAGGCTTAAGCGGAGAAATAAGAACTGTTTCTCATTTAGAAAAAAGATTAAAAGAAGCTGAAAAATTAGGATTTAAACAAGCTATTATTCCTAATATTAAAGAAAACATCAAAACTAAAATTGAACTAAAAAAAGTAAAAACTATTGGTGAAACTTTAAAACTAATAAATTAATTCTTATTTTTCATCTTCATGAAAAACAATATCAATAATTGTTGCTTTTCCTGAAGAATTTATAGCTACTGAAGCATAAGATTTTCTATTATTTGTTGATGCTTTTCTAATTTCGTCTTCAATTTCTTGGGATTTATTATAACTTCCGTAAAAAGAATCTATGTAATAATTTGAAGTAACGCTAAAATCTCCTGCTTTTTCATTAGAAACAAGTTTTGCTATAATTTTTTCAGCATTATTTTCAGAACAATTACCAGTCTTATCGTCATAAAAATTTAATCCCCAATCCTCAATACAAAGCATATATTCTGTTCCATTTTTTAATCCTGAGTCTGAGTAATCAATCTTTTCATATTCTTTCCCATATTCATCACGAAAAATAAATTTATATTCATTAGTTTCACTAATTCTTGCCACTTCTCCTTTTAAGTATTTTTCTTTTGTTGGTTTTTCTATTGTTTGTTCACCAAAAACAGCGATTCCTTCTTTATTAATTTCATATGGAGCATAAACAGATTGCCCTATACGAATTTTTTTATTTACATAGAAGCTTTCATTGAAAAGTGGATTTATTCTAGTATAATATCCCCTAAAAAGATCCATGGGGTCATACCCTTCAATTTCTATAAGAGCCTTTTCTCCTGTTGAAACATGCCAAACTTTTCCTCCTATCATAAGGAGAAGAAAAAGAAATTGGATGCCTACAATAATAGCAATTTTCACGTATTTATTCATTTTCAGATATAAGTGATTTACGTTTTTTTTCTAAAAAATAACCAAGACTTAATAATAATATTCCAAAAGTGAGAAAGAATGCTGAAGTATCCATAAGATCCCTTGCAAAATCAAAATAAATATAGAGAATTTCCAAAGCAAAAAATCCAACTCCAAAATTTATTAAACTATTCTTTTTCAATTTAGTACCAAGATTTACAGTCATAAGAGTTATTACTATAAATAAGATTTTTGAAAGAAGAGAAAAAATATTATTAGAAAGAAATATTTGCCCAGTAAAAAAATCTGAAGTAACTTCAGAAATTCCTATAATGAAGGGAATAACGCTTAGTAGCAATGCAGTTATTAAAAGCCATAATACATATCTTTCTTGCTTTTGCTTAGAATTAAATATATGTACTACAAAACTAACAAGTAATGAAATTAATATAATTAAAAATATAATCGTATCGTAAGGAACAAAAGAAATATTTCCCCATATAATATCAAATTGATTAAAGAAAGGAATTGTAAGAATAAATAATGAAATAAAAGTTCCCATTAATCCTACGTTTCTTAAATAAGGAGTGAAATCTGGCACTTTTTCTTTTAAATAATTGGCTGTCATTAAAAAATTCAAGAAAATAAGGATAGAAACAAAAATAATAAAGTACCCACTTATATTTGCTTCACTTAGAGCAATAAAAAATTCTAAAAATATCCATATTAGAAATAACGCAAAGTTTAATAAAAATAGTGCTTTTGATCTTATTAAATAAGTGATTGGGAAAATGCCAAGCCACCAAAATAAAACACCATTTGGGTAATGACTTTGTATGTTAAATGTTTGAGCAAGTAACATTATATTTGCTCCAAATAAAATTCCACCTAACAAGAAAAGTGCAACTGATACTCCTATCATTTTTTTATAATTAAAATAGGTTGCTGATGCATAAATTATGACAAGCATACCTAATAAAAATCCTGTTTTAAAAAATCTTGAAAAGTCTGTCCAATTAGCAGCCATATAAGTTATAATCCCAAGTCCAATAAGTAATGCACCAAGTGTCGCTAAAATATAAACGAACCTTGAGCTTTCACCTTCTTTTTCTTCATATCTTTTTTCTAAAACATCCAAATACTCATTTGGAATAAGCTTTTCTTCCCTCCAGTTATGAATTTCTTCCATGATATTCATAGGATGATGATACTCCCATTTTTATAAAAAACAATAAAAATTAAGATATCCTTGAATTTCAATAATTTTAACTTTAAATATTTTTTTTAGAGTATAGAATTAGAATAAGAAAATTCAACACTTTTCTATTTTTTAAAACATTTACCATGATTAATAAAAAAATTGAAGACGCTTTAAATAAGCAAATTAATGAAGAACTTTTTTCAGCATACATATACTTTTCAATGTCTGCTTATTTTACTAGTTTAAACTTAATGGGATTTGCAAATTGGATGAATGTCCAAGCACAAGAGGAAATGACTCATGTAATTAAATTTTGTCATTACCTTCAAGATCGAGGTGGAAGAGTTGAATTATTTGCCATAGAAAAACCACAAAAAAGCTGGAAATCACCAATTGATGCTTTTAATGAAGCACTTAAACATGAACAACATATTACAAAACTTATTAATGGTTTAGTGGATTTATCTATAAAAGAAAAAGATCATGCTTCAAACCAATTTTTACAATGGTTCGTAACTGAGCAAGTAGAAGAAGAAGCTTCTGCAGATGAAATAATCCAAAAATTAAAATTAGTAGGTAATCAAGGGGAAGCAACTTATATGCTAGATAAAGAAATGGCACAAAGAGTATTTACTCCACCGCCTGCAAAATAGAAAAATCATAGCTTTTACTAAGTTGAAATTATTTATTTTTTTGATCAATTTGAACTAGGTTCTAGCTCTTAAATACTAAATTATTTTTTATTAATATTCTATAATCCTATAAAATATGAAATATATTTATATCTCTCAAGCAAAAGACTACGTTGCTAAAGAAGTACAGATAAAAGGATGGATTCATAATAAAAGAAGTAGTGGAAAAATATTTTTTATACAAATAAGAGATGGTCAAGGTTTTATTCAAGCTATAGTTTTCAAAAATGATGTAACAGAAAAAGTTTTTGAAACAGCAGAAAAACTTACACAAGAAAGCTCTGTTATAATGACAGGAACTATTAGCAAGCATCCTAAAAAAGAAGAATATGAGCTTCAAGTAAAAGATATTGAAATAGTTCATTTAAATACTGATGAATATCCTATTTCAAATAAAGAACATGGTATTGACTTTCTTTTAGATAACAGACATTTATGGCTAAGATCAAAAAAACAATGGGCTATACAAAAAGTAAGAAATACTATTATTAACGCGGTTTATGAATATTTGAATAACGAGCATTTTACAAAAATTGACTCTCCAATTTTTACACCAAATGCATGTGAAGGGACATCAAATCTATTTGAAGTAGATTGCTTTGGAACCCCAGCCTATTTAAGCCAATCAGGACAATTATACATCGAAGCTGCCATATTTTCTTTGGGAAGAGTTTTTGACTTCGGTCCAGTATTTCGTGCAGAAAAAAGTAAAACTCGAAGACACTTAATAGAATTTTGGATGATGGATGCAGAGGCTGCATTTGTTGAACATGAAGAAAACATGAAGATTCAAGAAGGATTAATCTGCCATATAGTTGAAAAAGTATTAGAAAAAAATAGAAACGAGTTAGAAATTCTTGAGCGAAATATTGAAGCATTAGAAAAAGTAAAAGCACCATTTATATTGAAAACACATAAAGAAGTAGTAGCCGAACTTAGAGAAATGGGCTCTGAAATAACAGAAAATGATGATCTTGGTGCAACAGATGAGACAATGCTTACAGAAAAATATGACAAACCTATTTTTGTTGAAAAATACCCTGCAGAAGTAAAATCTTTTTATATGAAGCGTGATCCTAAAAATTCAAAATATGCACTATGTGCAGATCTTCTTGCTCCTGAGGGATATGGTGAAATTATAGGAGGATCCCAAAGGGAAGATGATTATGATATTATGCTAGAAAGAGTTAAAGAGCACAAATTAGATGTTTCAGATTTTCAATGGTATTTAGATTTAAGAAAATATGGCTCAGTTCCACACTCAGGATTTGGAATAGGACTAGAACGTATAGTTGCTTGGATGTGTGGATTACACCATGTACGTGAAACTATTCCATTCCCAAGAATGATGAGTAGAATGAAACCATAAAGAAGTTAAACATTAATATTCCAACAATAGGTGACATTCATGAATGTCACCTATTGTTTTTTATTTCCTATAATCTATTATCTGCACTCTAATACTTAAGAGTATTTCCATAAATAGTTGTATTTGATACATGACCATTCCACTTAACCTGAACATTTGTATCATTCCATGTAAATCCTCCTGGAGTTACAATTCCATTTGATGATGTTCCAAGATCAATACTAACTGTTAATAAATCATCTGTACCAGATTGATTATCTATAAGTTCAACTGTATTAACTTCAACTGAGAATGTTTTACTTGTTCCTTTATAAATTTCTATTTCTGGATAAGTAACACCATCTGGAGTAAATACTACACTTGCTAATCCTGTATGACTAACAACAAGTGTGCCTTCTGAAATTATACTTCCTCCTTCTTTTAAGTAAACAGTGTTTCCATTTGCTGCAGTATTCATACTTCCATCCGAATAAAAATTAACAGTAACCCCATCTGCTGTACCAATCACTACTTTTTGTTGTGAATCAGCTAAAATATCAAATATAAATAGTTGATCTGAAGCACTTGTATTTCGTGCCCCACTTGGAGAAGAAGCAGATAATGAAACAAATGGTTTAGTTTCATATACGTGCATTTGTTTAACTCCTTGAGTTGCTTCAACAGGAATAGTTAGGTTTGCGTGACCTACTGTATAAGTCTCTCCTGATTCTTGTGCTACTGCTTCAAAGTTTGTTGTCGCATCAACTACCATTCTAACAAACTCTCCTGGAGTAGATCCTCCTGCTACTGTATTAAGAGTTATGTACACAGTGATTGCTGCATCATCATTTTTTGGCACCAAGAAGTCTAATCCTGAGAACTTAGCTTTACCAGAAGTTAAGTACCCTGATTTTATTTCTGTCACACCGTCAGAATTAATATATTCAACCTTTACTGAAACAACATTGTTATCCCAGTCACCATTATTAATGGCACCGGAAATATCATCATTATTAAACGCTAATTTTGTTACAATAAACGCTTCATCAATTGATGTGAATCTAAATTTAGAAATTTCAACATCTGACTTTCCCGCAACTATAATATCTTCTTCTGGCGTAGATGGATCCACATTAATGATAAGACTTCCTAGACTACTACTTGTTGTTGTAACAGTAATTTGAGCACTACTTTCACCTGACATATTATAAGCAACAACACGGAAAGTATAAGTAGTATTAGAAATTAATCCTCCTATGAAATAAGCAGTAGAATTGGCTGGGATTGTGCTAATTAAACTCCCATTTTGATAGATTCTATATCCAGTTTCATTAGTAGCATTATCATTCCATGAAAGACTAAGTGAATTTTGAGTAATACTAGAAGTTGCTAGATTTGAAGGGAAAGCAGGAAGATTAGGAATAGGGTTACTTAAAGTGGTTACAGTAGTTTGAGAACTGCCTTCACCATTAGTATTGTAAGCAGCAACATGGAAAGTGTATTGAGTGTTAGGAATTAATCCTCCAATGAAGTATCCAACTGAATTAGCAGGGATATTAGCTATTTCAACAGTATCTTGATAGATTTTATAACCATTTTCGTTTATAGCATTATCAGTCCAGTTAAGAGTAACAGTTGTGTCAGTAACAAAAGCGTTAAGTTCAGTAGGTGCTTCAGGAGAACTTGAAGGAGGAACCGAAAGCGTAGTAGCAGTAACACTATCATCATCTTGACCTGAATTATTGTAAGCGATTACAGTAAATCGATACTCAGTATTAGGCAAAAGTCCATACATAGTATACTGAGTAGTGTTAGCTGAAATTCCGCTTATAGTAGTTATTCCACCGCCAGAAGTGGCATAATAAGAAATTATATACTCATCTTCGTTAGTAGCATTGTCAATCCAGAAAACAGAGGCAGAGTTATGAGTAACAGAAATTTGAGTAATGGTTGGAGCTAGTGGTGGTGGAGTAGAAGGTAAAGTAGTAACAGAAATTTGAGAAGATCCTTCACCTCCTGCATTGTAAGCAGTAACTCTGAGAGTATAAGTAGTATTAGGACTTAATCCAGTAACACCAAAAGATGAAGAGTTGGCAGCTAAAGTCCCAACAAGAGAGTTATCTTGATAAACTCTGTACCCAGTCTCATTAGTAGCATTATCAGTCCAAGAAAGGGTAAGAGAGGTTTGTGTTATATTAGATACAGCTAATCCAGTAGGAGCTAAAGGCATTGTATTTAAAGTAGTAGCAGAAATTTGAGCAGATCCTTCACCAGCTGAATTATAAGCGGCAACTCTAA
>CAYXLW010000011.1:0-48144 GCA_964466055.1 uncultured Candidatus Peribacteria bacterium | reverse complement strand
AACAATCACTTCTTCAGGACCAACATCAACTGATGTTGCTATAAATGGAGATGATGTTATTCTTATGAACTTCAATGTTACAGCAATGTCTGATGTTACAGTTAAAGAATTCAAAGTTTCTTTAACACCATCTGCAGAAGCAACTCTTTCTGAAGGACTAATGAATGAGAATGCAAACAATTATACTGATATCAAAATCAGCAAAACAGACGGATCTATTCTAATGGGACCTGTTGATGCTAGCAATTTTGCATCAGAAGACGGAGTTGGCGGAGAAGATGCAGCAGAGGCTACATACACGTTTAGAGATGAATTTACAATGTCAGCAGGAGAAAGTTTAGACTTAGTTTTCTCAGTAGATGTTGAAAATAATACAGATTTAGACGGAGAAACTCTTATTGGAAGATTAGTAATAGATACAGCTTATCCTGTTCTTAAAGACTTAAACAACAAAACAGTAGATAACGCTAGTTCTCTTGTTCCTTCCTCTCCTATTTCTGGAAAAACAATGACAGTAAGAAGTCCTTCTTTAACAGTTGCTCTTGCTTCATCACCAGTATCGGAAAATTTTGTAAAAGGAACAGATAATGTATGTTTCGCTGGATACTCTCTTATTTCAGGAGATGCATCTGATGTTGAAGTTACAGACCTAACTCTTAATGGTTGGATTGATGAAGATGCAGGCGGAGTAGCAGCTTTTGCTAAGGCAACAAGTAACAATGTTAAAGTTAAAGATATTGTAGGTTCAGTTGCTCTTTATGATGGAGATAATGAACTTATTGCTAAGGCAGCATCAGTTCAAACTGATGGAACTGTTACTTTTAACAATATGTCTTTATTAATTGAGTCAGGAACTACTACACTTTTAAAAGCTTGTGGAGGTATTTCTACAGATGCTTTTAAAAATTCTAATTCTGAATTAATTGCTTTCTCAATAGAAGCAGGTGATATTACAGCTGAAGATGAAGATGGTAATAGTGTAATTCAAACGGGAACAGCAAATGCAACACATGTTACATATATGACTGTTACTGATGGAGGAACACTTACAGTTGTAGCTGATGCAGCAACACCAAAAGAAGATATTGTTGTTGCTGGAACTAAAGATGTTGAAATTTCTAAATTTAGATTTACTTCAACAGCTGAATCTTTTGTAGTAACAAAACTTGCTATTGATAATGATGATTCTGTATTATTAGCTGGTATTGATGCTTCAAATGAAAGCATAGCTTCAGTAAAAATTGAATATAAAAATTCAGATGGAGCTACTGAAACTAAACCTGGATACCTAACAGATGGTAAAGCTAAATTCTCAGGATTAGATTTATATGTAGAAAAAGACAAGGATGCAACTATTACTGTTTACACTACTCTTAATACTATTTCAGCAGGAGCTCAAGCAGGAAAAGCTGTACGTCTAGTTATAAGTACAGAACCTGGATATTTTGAAGCAGTAGCTCAAGGTTCAGGGGAAACTTATGATATTGCTGATATAACCATTGAGAGTGAAGCTAATCAAAAGGCTAAATTTATGCATGTATATGAAACAAAACCAGTTGTTTCATTAGCTACTTCATCTCCAAGTGGATCTAAAACAAGATCAGCAAGTGACACAGTTATTCAATTTTCAGTTACAGCTGATGGTGACCAAGAAAAAGTTACTATTAGATCAACTGATGGAATTACTGTAGATTTGTCGGCAAATGCTAGCCTGGATACTGCTAAACATAATTTAACTACGGCTTACTTAAAAGACGGAGGAACTGTTGTTGCAACAGGATTAGTTGCAGTAGCGGATGCAAGTAATGCAAGTGTAACATTTGCACCAGACGGAGTTACTTATTCAACAATTGAAATTGCTAAAGGTACAAGTAAAACATTCTCTGTGGTAATTGATACTACTTCACTTTTACTCGATACCATAAGTGTTAATGAACTATTAACTCCAAGTATTGATTTAGGTTCTTCAGCTAATGGTACAGTTACTCCTGGAGGATTTAAATGGTATGATACTAATTCTCAAGTTTCTTGGGTTGGTCAAGTTTCAGACACAACTCTTAATGGTAAAACTCTTACTTACTAATTTTACTTAGTATAATTCTCACAAAAGGTTTAACCTTAAATGAGAATAAGAGCTAAAACAATCGTTAAACAAAAAGCTTAAATTAAGGGGAAACCTTAAATCTAAGCCCAAAACCCTCACTCGAGACCGAGTGGGGGTTTTTTGTTTTCTTACTACAGAGGTTTCCCCCATCCGAGGTTTCCCCCATCCGAGGTTTAACCTTGAATGAGAACAAAAAACAAAAACATACTTATCTTAAAGAAAAATTAGGTAAAAGGTTAAACCTCAAGTCTAGCCTTCTCCCCCATCCGAGGCTTCCCCCATCCGAGGTTTCCCCCATCCGAGGTTTAACCTTAGACACAAAAGAAAAGCTTAAATAATAATAATTTAATAGATGAGCTTAAATTAAGGTTAAACCTCTATCTGACAAACCTCCATACAAGGTTTAACCTTAAGCAAGGTTCAACCTCAAGTCTAGCCTTCTTCCGCCATCCGAGGTTTAACCTTAGATACAAAGAAAAGCTTAAATAATAATAATTTAATATATGAGCTTAAATTAAGGTTAAACCTCTATCTGACAAACCTCCATATAAGGTTTAACCTTAAACAAGGTTCAACCTCAAGTCTAGCCTTCTCCCCCCATCCGAGGTTTAACCTTAGACACAAAAAAAAGCTTAAATAATAATAATTTAATATATGAGCTTAAATTAAGGTTAAACCGCCATCTGACGAAGGTTAAACCTCTTTACCTCCCACCTCTTTACCTCCCACCTCTTTACAAACCTCCATATAAGGTTTAACCTTAAACAAGGTTCAACCTTAATTAAAAAAAATGATAATAGATGGAGAATGGTACCATATTTACAACAGAGGAGTCAGCAAAATGACCATTTTTCATAATGAGAAAGACTATGAAAGATTTTTAATGAAAATGAAACAATATAAAGAAGATTATAATATTCATCTTCTCGCATGGGCAGTTATGCCTAACCACTTTCACCTTATTTTAAAAGGCAACGTTGATAATAATGCTAAAGTTAAACCGTTAGGAAAATCAATTGAATCATGTAATTTAAGGTCTTTGATACATGGACTACAAACATCTTATACAATGTATTATAATAGAAAATATGAACATTCAGGGCATGTTTTCCAAGGACGATTCAAATCAAAACATGTAAACTCCGATGCATACTTAATCCAACTTATAAACTATATTCATTCGCAACCAAGTCATCACAACATCTTTTCCGACCCCGCGGGGTTAAAAGATGAAGAATATCCCTACACCTCATTAAACGATTACCTAATGCTTTCAAACCCAGCATTTAAAATAACAGATATAGATGATTCATTGATTGATGTAAAAGACTACGCTAAAATATTTGAAGATTTTAAAAGATTAAATATGAATGATGCTAATGAAGAATTTTAAATGACACTGAGGTTTAACCTTAATTTTGATGATCAAGGTTTAACCTTAGGTGCAAAAGAAAACCTGAAAGAATCATGACTAAATATAAACGCTTAAATTAAGGTTAAACCTTTTATATAAATAAATTAACCCAAAAAACCAATGAAAAAACTCGCACTACTACTATCACTAATTTTAATATTTGCTTCATGTGGCACACCTTCTAAACCAGAGGGAATGTCAGACGCACAATATAAACAATCTTTAGAACTTATTTCTAAAGGAAAGGAAGGAATAAAAAACGCTAAAGAAGGTGAATTTCCTTATATCTCATATTTAGATGTTGCCCTTTATTCACAAGTTTTAGGTGATAATAAAACAGCAGAAGAAAACTATAAAAAAATACTAGAAAATGATCCAAATGACTATAGAGGAATAAATAACTTAGCCTCTTTATACGATGAAACAGGAGAGAAAGAAAAAGCTCTTAACGGATTTATTACACTTATGAATTTATATCCAGACAATCTTGAAGCAATAAAAGATGTAGTTCGAACATCTAAAGCTTTAAAAAAAGAAGCAGAAGCTGAAAAAACATTAAAAGAATTTTTTGAAAAAAATCAAAATGAATTTGATGAAAAAATGAAAACTTTTGTTTTGGAACAAATTAATAGTTTGTAATTTTATTTCTTAAGGTTTAACCTTGTATTTAATAAATTAAGGTTAAACCTTGAAACTAAGTATAATTTAACTAATTTATAATGAAAAAAATCATACTATTTTTGTCGGCATTTCTTATTTTAAGCCCATTTGTTTTTGCAGAACCATTATTTACAATGGATGACGATCAAACTTATTCAGAAAAAAGCGGACTAACAGAATTGAAATATTTTAATATTACAGACATAAACGGAGGAGAAATAACTAAAGATTTTGGAATAAAAATAAACTTACCAGAAGAGTTTCCTGCAATCTTTTCTATTAACAGTTTAGAATCAGCAGTAGTTTTTGGTTCAGCTGTCGACAACGGAAGAATGGACGAAAATGTTAAGCCTGTTATTCAAAATAAAGGTAAATCCGTATTTTTTGAAGTAAAAGAAAGCTTTAAAGCAGGAGAAGTCGTTACAATAAAAAGTCTATTCCTAAAAGATGTTTACAGTTCATCAAACTCAACATACCCTACGCTAGAATATGCAGAAGGAAAAACAGCAAGTAGCCCCAAGTATTTTGCATCTCGATCTAGCTCTAATCAAGATGGAAGATCTCCAGATACTCCATATAATCCAAAAGCAGAAATTACAGAAAACAATAAAGTAAAACTTACATGGGAAGATTCGTATGACCTTGATTTATCACAAATAATAATCTTAAGAGGAAAGAATGCTTTAGCATCAGGAACGCCATATACTTATTTAGGAAAAGGAGAAGAAATTTTTATTGATGAAAACGTAAAAATAGGAGATAAGATGGAATACTACATATCTGCCACAGACGGAAGAAATCAAAGTGAATTAGGGGAAAAATTAGAAATAACAGTTGTTCAATATGTTGCACCTACAGAAACAGAAACTTCAACAGAAGGTACTGTTGTCCCAGAAACTCCAGTAGACTCTAATACTAACGAAACAGATACTACAGTTACACCCGAAGAAAACGAAGAAATCTCCACCGAGATAACAAAAAGAGAGGAGATAAGAAAAACAGCAGAAAATATTATAAAAATAGAATATCCCCTAGAAAGAATAAATGCCGTTCGAGAAGAAATGGCAAAGTTGAAATTTAAAGATAAGCCTTGGCTTATGAGGTATATTATTGAGATAAGAAATTAGATATTAAAGTGGCTTAACCCCAGGGGTTTTGATATTGCGCGGAGTTGTTAACTCCATATAGCTGATTCAAACTAAATTGGCATACAATAATTGTTTGCCCCCAATCCCTCATCCGCCCCGCTTAGCGGGGCACCTTCTCCCAGAGGGAGAAGGGGAAGCCCCCTCTCCCTTTGGGAGAGGGTTGGGGTGAGGGAGTGCGGGGTTATGTCAAACTATTTTGAATTAGCTATAGCTTTAAACCCCTGGGTTAAGAAGCCATAGAGATTAAAACTATTCCTAAAAAAATAACACTTACAGCAACTAAGCGTATTTTACCTAGTGGTTCTTTAAAGACAAAAATTCCTAATAATACAGCAAAAATACTCCCTATATTACGAAAAGCCAACACATAACTTAATGGTGAAATTAATAAGGTTATTATAACAAGTAAATAACTAGATAGCCCAATAGTCGCATTAAAAAAAATAGCTTTTTTATTATATCGAAGCTCTTTTTTAAAGTGGCTTTTTTCTTTTTTCTCAAAAAAAATCAACATAGGAGTATAAAATAAAACCAAAAAAGTGTTGCTCAAAAACCAAAAAATAAAAGGATCCGAAATTTGATTAACGCCAATTTTATCCGCAACAGCAAAGGATGTTGTTAAAAATAATATGCCCAGCATTAGCAAAAAAATTTCATTATTTTTTAGTGCTTTAAATGATTTTAAAAATTCAGATAAGGACAATTTTTTCATATTGATTATATATGCACCAAAAACAACAATTATAATTCCAATAATTCCAAGGAAAGATAACTTTTCATTTAAAAACCAATAAGAGAAAATACTTACAGTTATAGGATTTATTCCCAATAATGGATATACGAAAGAAAAATCACCTTTTTCATATGCTTTTGATAAAAATATAAAATATATAGCATATAGTATCCCAGAAATGGCAGGGAATATTAGCTTTGGACTAATTAATAAATCAAATTTTTTAAAAATAAAACAATAAATTATTAAAGGAATAACCCAAATAATTTGCCCTATAACTTGGTACCACCACAAAAAAACATATTTATCGGAAGAAGATTTTGTGAAGAAATCTCTAAAAACAGTAGTAATAGCAGAAATACTAACTAAAACTATAGCAACACTTGTCATTTTTAATTGTAATTAACTTATCTTTTAATCCCCTTAATCCCCTGGGTTCCTAGAAACCCTGGAGTTTGATATCGTGGGGTTGTTGGTTTAGGGGTTTCTTAGTTTCTCAATAATTTTTTCCATTCGCATTCCTCTGCTTCCTTTTACTAACACCAAATTAGTCTCATTAAGCAGCGGAAGTTCGCGCAATATATCTTCAGTTTTATTAAAATGCAATGCCTTTTTTCCACAATATTTGTTATAAGCAAACTTCATAGCTTCCCCTACAAAATAAACAATATCAATGTTTTTTTCTAATAAGAATTTTCCCATTTCTTCGTGTGCTTCTTTTTTAAAACTTCCTAACTCAAACATATCTCCAAGAAAGGCAATTTTATTTTTATCTTTACCTATTTCTTCTAAAACATTAATAGCCGCCTTCATAGATTCAGGTTCAGCATTATATGTTGAATCTATAATTTTGCTCTTATTAATACCATCAATTATAGATAAACGATTCTTTGGAGGATTAAAAGTCTTTATAGATTTTTTAATAGAATCAATGGGAATATTCATTTTTATTCCAATAGCATAGGCAATTAAAATGCCATACATTGAATGTTTTCCAAATAACAAAGGACAATTAATATCAACCTTATTATTTTTAGAAATTAATGTGCCAGAAACTCCATCAATTGTACTCAATATATCTTTAGCAAAAAAATCAGCATTTTTATCAAATCCAAAAGTAAAAACATTGTCTCTAATTTTTACCATTTCATGAGTGTATGTGTTGTCATAATTTACAAAGCATATTCCATCTTTTTTTGTTTTATTAATAATCATAGATTTTTCCTTGGCAATTGCGTCTCTGCTATTTCCATAATTTTCAATATGAACATGTTCGACATTTGTTACAACAGAAATATCAGGACTAACAATATCTGTAAGATACTCAATATCACCAGACTTATCGGCTCCCATTTCAAGAACTAAAACATCATAATATTCTTTACAAAAAAATGATTTTAAAAATGATTTATACAAAACCTTAATCCAATCTAAAATATTTTTTCCTGTTTCTTGCTCCAAAATACTTAAAGGTACCCCAATTTCTGAGTTATAATTTTTAATTGTTTCAAGAACTCTATACTCCGATTTAAGCACATGCGAAATACAAGCTCTGGTTGTAGTTTTACCTATACTGCCAGTAATCCCTATAATCTTAGGATTAAATCTTCTTACTATCCTTTGGGCTAGTATTTTTAAAATGTACTCAACAAGTTTCTTCATTTGGCTTTAGTTATTAAACTGAACAAGAGAAGAGGTTTAACCTTGGATGCGAAAGAAAAGTTTAAATAAACACAATTTAATAAAGAATCTTAAATTAAGGTTAAACCTCGGTGGGACTTTTTTTATCTATTTTCTTTTATATCCTAAATCAACAATTTTTTCAAAAAACTCAGTTGGATAAATTGGAGGAGTTTCAGTTAATGCTTGATGAAAAATTACGGTAGAAGGAGTAATTCCAGGAAGTGCATTTGCTTCTATAACAATAATATCTCCATTTTTTATATTAAGAAAAGCATCAATTCTCGCATATCCATATATCATTAATTTTTTTGCGACAAGCTCAATAGATTTTTTAGCCTTTTCAATTACTTCTTTGGAAACAAATTCAAGCGGAGGAGGGGTAATGTTTACTCCTGTTCCTCCTTGGAATTTTTCCTCAACAGAAAGGACTTCACCTGAGGAGATTGTAATGCTAGGATTTAGTGCTTTTATATTTTTTGTTTTACCAAGAACTCCTACAGTTATTTCTATCCAGCCTGTCTTATTTTTCCACTGAATTTTATCTTCAATTACTTTTATGTCATCAGTTTCAATAAATTCTTCAAACAATATTTTTTCAGGAACTGTTGTTGGCATATCAATAATAGAGCTTTGATTTCGAAAGGTGTTTTCTGGAATAAAGAATGCTTTATTAAAAACAAGATCAAAGTATATCTCTAAATCTTCCGCATCGAAAAGACGAACTATTCCTGCAGAACAACCGTCATTATAAGGTTTTACAATTATAGTTTCACTCTTTAATTCTTTAAGAAGCTGTGTCCAGTAATTTTGAAATCCTTTTTCTTGAAATCTTCTAAACTTCTTTGTTTCTTCTAATTTTTTCTTAGCAGTAAAAATTCCCTCTTTTTGAAGAAAAGACAACATTTGTCCTGTTTCAAATTTATCCATACAGATTTTTGCCGAAACAGAATTGCTTCCATTAAAAGGCTTTTCATCTTCTTGCAACATTTTTTGAATTACACCATTTTCCCCAACTCCACCATGTAATCCTAAGAACACAAAATCCGATTTTTGGATAAAATCTTTTAGTCTCATTTTTTTAGGAAGGAATGGATGCTCTGTTATTTGTTCAGGAAGTGCTGATAATTTTTGTAAAACTCTTTCTCTTAATTTTTCAATTCGTGAATTATTTATTATCACTCTTTGGCATGAATCTAAAATTTCTTCGACTGTATGATTTAAAGTTAGAAAATATGGCAACTCCCAAACGTTTAAATCGTTATCTAACAAAAATGGGCTAGGGCTATATTTATTGCTTTTCTTCAGTTTTAACCAAGCGTTTGTTCCAGACATTACAGAAACCTGTCTTTCTGCAGTATTCCCACCAAAAAGAATATTAATATTTTTTTTGTTTTCGTGGTTCTTAGTTGCTTTCTCTTCCCAACTTATATTGTGTCTATTACAAGCATTTTTAAGTATAAAATGTAGAACATCTTTATGTGACATTCCTATTTGAGATGACTGTAAAAACAAAAAGCTGTTTTGTTCCATTCCGCTTATAGGATTGAAATCAGCAAACCATATTTCCCCATTGTCTAAAAGCCATCCGTCAAATCTTGCAAAATCTCTAACTCCAAAAGACAGAAAGAGTTGTTCGGCTTGAATTTGTATTTTTTCAGTAATTTCTTCATCAAACTTAGGAGGACAATGATAAGTTACATGGTTAGAAGGGAGATATTTTTTCCTATAATCAAAAATTTGATTATTGCTATAATTTATTTCAATTTCTGTTGGCATAAGCGCAACAGGCTGTTTGAATCTATTTTGTAAAACAATTACAGTAAATTCTACTCCTTTTGCGAAAGGTTGTATTACAGCTCTTTCGTCTACTTCCTTAAAAATCATTTCACATGCGCTAAGTGCTTCTTTTACAGAAATTACAGAATAAACACCAATACTAGATCCGCTACGAGCTGGTTTAACTATTGCTCTTTCAGTTTTATTTTCTTCAAAAAATTTAGTAATAATTTTCTTATTATCACCATTCTCTTTTTCTAAAAGAAGTGTTGGCAATACAAAAAATCCATCATTTTTAAGATGTTCATTTGCATTATATTTATCAAAAAGATTTTGACATACTTCTTTTTCGGAGCCTATATATGGGCAATTATTTTTTTCTAAAATTTCTTGTATTTGCCCATCTTCTCCAAACTTCCCATGCATTGCAGGAAAGGCTATATCTGTTTCTTTAAGTATGCTTTTGAATTCATTTAAAGATAGTTCTTTTGCATCACTCTTTAATTTAAAATCAAAATCCGAAGGTGTATTTGAATATAATTGAGCTTTTGAAACTTTATATGGATTTTTTTTATAATCAAAATATATAGGAGTTATATCAAATATTTCTGAATCTAAATGGTCACATACGCTTCTTGCAGAATTCAAGGAAATCCCTCTTTCTGGTGAAGGTCCGCCACAAAGAAGTGCAAGCTTTATTTTTTTTGTCTTTTTAAACATAAATATTTATATTACTTTTTTACTAAAAATTAGCACAAGTAAAATGGGAAAACAACTTAGATAAAAATACTGTTTTCCCAAATACATCAACATTTTATTACTTTTTATAAAATATACTCAGTTAATGGTGGAATCCCATTAAAATTTCTTGAGCTATAAGAAGATGTATAAGCTCCCGTTGAAAAAATATAAATATTTTCATTTTCTTTAATGTCTGCCGGCAGCTGATATTTAAATTGTTCATATAAAATATCCATACTGTCGCAAGTTGGTCCTGCTAAAATCACCTCTTTTAGTTCTTTAGGCTTTGTATTCTCAGTATAAATTGGGTATTTTATTGATTCATCAATGGTTTCAGCTAGTCCGCCAAATTTTCCAATATCTATAAATACCCATTCATGCTCACTTGATGCTGATTTTTTAGCAATCATAATAATTTTGCTTACAATTATTCCAGAATCTCCGACAATTGACCTTCCTGGTTCTAGAATAATTTCTGGTAAATTTTTACCAAAATTTTTCTTTAAAAATTGTTTGATTTCTTTGGCGTAAACACTAAGTTTATGAGTTGGTTGTAAGTAATTTGCAGGAAACCCACCCCCCATATTAATTGACTGTAGGTGTATGCCTTCTTTTGCTACTAAGTCGAACATATGTTTTACTTGATTAATCAAACTGTCCCACTGCCCAATATTTCTTTGTTGTGAACCCACATGAAAAGAAAGTCCATAAGGGATTAAATTTAAATCTTTAGCTTCTAATATTAAATCGTAAATAACTTCAGGGTGTGCTCCAAATTTTCTTGATAGTGGCCAATCAGCACCACTTCCCTCAGTTATAATTCTGAAAAAAACCTTTGAACCCTTTGCCTGACGTGCAATTTTATTTAGATCACTATGAGAGTCGGTGACAAATATTCTGATGCCTTGTTTATAGGCAAAAGCTATATCTTCCTCCTTCTTAATTGTGTTACCAAAGCTCATCCTTTCAGGTGGTATTCCTAGCTTCAATAACTGTTTAATTTCAAATATTGTGGCAACATCGAAAGAAGCACCTTTTTTATATAAAAGCTTAATAACTTCATCATTTGGATTAGATTTCATCGCATAATAAATCTTCCCAAAAGGAAGATGTTTTTTCATTTCATCATACCGTTGATTGATTTTTTCTAAATTTATAATTAAAAATGGTGTTCTTTTGCCAATGGAAAATTTTTTAATTCTTTCAAACTCGGCTTTACTTATGTAGTCAAAAATATTTTTGTAGGGGGGAGGTTGCATAGTAATAAATATTAAAAAATATTATAGTTTGTGAGGTAAATTATAAATATAAGTTTTCTAAAATAAAGTAAAAATATTTTTATTTTATGAAGTTAAAAAACCGTAATATTTTATTCAAACCTTAATGCATCAATAGGGTTTAGTTTACCAGCTTTATATGCTGGTAATGCTCCAAAAAACATACCAACTGATGCAGAAAAAATAAATGCAAGAATAATAGACTTTATAGTGATACTTGTATCCATGCCTAATTTGCTTTTTACAAATAAAACCACAAGAAAACTTATAAGAATTCCTATTATACCTCCTGCAAGACTTAACAAAGTAGATTCTGTAAGAAATTGTAATAAAATATCTTTTTCTTTAGCTCCTATGGCTTTTCTAATGCCAATTTCTCTCGTTCGTTCAGTAACTGATACAAGCATAATATTCATTACTCCTATCCCTCCAACAATTAATGAAATCCCAGCAATTCCTCCCAGTAATATTGTGAATATTTGTGTAACTTCATTTAGTGTTTCTATTGCATCAGCTTGATTTAAAACTGTAAAGTCAGCTTTATTACTGTCGTCAATACCATGCTCCTTTAGCAAAGTATATTCAATTTCATTTTTCACCCTCCCCATTTCTTCGGTATTTTCAACTGAAACATTAATTGTACTTAGTGAAGTATTGCCAAAAACTCTTGCTTGAGCAGTAGAAAGAGGAATAAATATTACATCGTCTGCGCTTCTTCCAAAGCCTTGTTGTCCTTTTTGTTCCATTACACCAATAACCGTAAAAATATTGTTTTCTATACGGAGGTTCTTTCCGATAGGAGATTTCTCTTCAAAAAGATTTGTAACAATATCTTTTCCGACAACCGCTACTCGATCAAAGTTTTTGTTGTTGACGTCTGAAATGAATTGTCCGTATTCTATTTTAAAATTGCGAACTTCTTCATATTCTGAAAAAACTCCTGTTATAGTTGTATTTACATTTTTATTTTTAAATACGGACTGTTTTCTTCCTGAGATTTCAGGAGAGATTGCAGATACCCCTTCAATATCTTTAATTGCAATAACATCACTGTTAGTTAAAGAATCGGTGCTACTGCTTCCGCCAGAACCACCTCTTACGTTTGTTTGCGTTTGATTCCCTGGCGTAATGATAAGTAAGTTTGTACCTAATTGTTCAATTCTTGATGTAACTCCTTTTTGTGCGCCTTCTCCAATGGATACCATTACAATAACAGACGAAACTCCAATTATAATACCGAGCATTGTTAAACTTGACCTAAGTTTATTAGAAAATATTGTACTTATTGCGTTTATGACGTTTTCTAAAAAATTCATAGTATTTATTTATTCAATAATATTCCCATCACTAATATGTATGGTTCTTTTTGCATAATCCGCAATTTCTTGTTCATGGGTAATAAGAATAACTGTTTTCCCTTGTTTGTTTAATTTTGTGAAAATTTCTAGTATTTCTTTTCCTGTTGCCGAATCCAATGCTCCTGTAGGTTCGTCTGCAAGAATAATTGAAGGATTTGTAACGATTGCTCTAGCAATAGAAACTCGTTGTTGTTGTCCCCCTGAAAGCTCGTTTGGCTTGTTTTGCATTTTATCTGCAAGTCCAACTAGCTTTAAAGCTTCAGATGCACGCACGTCTCTTTCTTTTTTATCTATTCCTTGATACATAAGAGGAAGCCCTACTTGTTTAATTGCAGACATACGAGAGAGTAAATTGTATGATTGGAATACAAATCCTATTTTTTTTCCGCGAATAAGAGCTTGATCATCTCCTTTTAAATTTTCAACATTGTGATTTTCAAATATATATTCTCCACTAGTTGGAACATCAAGTAGTCCAATTATATTCATAAGTGTCGATTTTCCTGAACCAGACTGTCCCATAATGGCAACAAATTCACCTTCAGCTATTTTTAATGAAACACTTTTAAGAACTGTGAGTTTTTGAACTCCAAGTTGATATGTTTTAACAATGTTTTTTAAAGTAATCATGAAAAAAGTTTACGTTTAATCTTTCTAGTGTCCTCCACTGGATCTCATTATTTGTCGCATTGTATCTTGTCCTCCTGACTGATTTCCAGAACCTAAGTTTTGTGACTGGAAATCGATCTCTACAATTTCATCTCCTTCCTCTACGCCACTAATAATTTCTGTATTTTTACCATCAGTAATTCCTATTTCTACTTCTACTTCTTGCGTCTTTTTATTTTCTGTCTTTTTTACATAAGACTTTCCTTTTTTATTAGTAATAGCTAAATTTGGAACAATAAGAACATCATTTTTCTCTTGTACAACAATTTCAATCGAAGAGGTCATTCCTGAAAATATTTTTTCATTCTCTTTATTTAGAGTAATACTGGCCTCATAAGAAACAACTCCAGATTGCTCTATGGGGGTTTGATCAATTTCCTCTATTTTTCCGATAAATGTTTTTTCTGGAAGTGCATCAAAGATAATTCTACTTTCCATTTCTTTTTCAACTTTTACTATATCAATTTGATCAAGCAAAATGGTTATTTTTAAAAGGTCAGGATTTTCTATGTATACAAATTTGTCATCATCGGCAATTAAGTTGTCGCCTGTTTTAAAATCAATTTTTCTTAGAATCCCATCAAAAGGAGCTCTAAGCTCATATTTTTCAACATTCTTTTTTACTTTAGATAAAGCTAGTTCTTTTTGAATGATGTCATTTCTAGCCATAGTAACTCGCTCTTCGGTTTCTCCTCTTTCTAATTCTGCCGACTCTTTTTCTTGAGCGTTTAAAGTATTTTTTAAATTATTAAGATCATTTTCTTTCGAGACTCTCTCCAGTTTTTTATTTTCTTTTTTTATATTTAAAGTATTTTTTAAATTTTTAAGTGTGTCTTTCGATTTTTCTAATGCGTACTCTGCACTACGAACAGCATCTTCTTTTTTACGAATAGTATCTGAACTCCTAAGTTCTGTTATATCTAAATCCTCAAGATTACTAAGACTTGTAATAGAACTTTTAATATTGTTCAGATTGCTTTGACCAGAAGATCGTGCATTAGATGCAGAGGATTTATATGAATCAAGTTCTGAAGAACTTAAATTAGCTCCAGTAATTGTATTCTGAAGCATTATATAGGTGTAATCTGAAGCAATTATTAGCTCTTGGAGCATATCTACTGTCATTTCTAAAAGAGAAACAACCTCATTTTTCAAAAGAATTTCTTTACTCTCAAGTTCATTATAGACTACTTCCAAATCCCTAATTTTACCTTTTGTTAAAGAATAACTGCTTTCAGCCTTTTTTTTGGTATTAGTATTTAGTGCGCCTAAGTAATCTTCAAAGGAATTATTGTCATCTTTTGTATTAGTTTCCATGCCTAAAATAGAATCTAATGTTGTTAGAATATTGTCTGCTTCTATTAAATAATCCTTTACTTCTAGTAAGGCATCATTAATAGTTGCTATATATGTATTCGATGAAGATTTTGTGCTCTCATCTTCAAATACTGTATTATTTTCCAAATCCTTTCTAGAATTTTCTAAAGATTTTTCTTTATCAGAAACATCTTTTTCTGCTAACACTATTTCATTTTCTAGTTCATAAAGAGTGTTTTTTTCCTCTTGTTTAGCAATTTCTAAACTTTTCTCGGCAGTATCTATTTTTTGCTTTGTATCAAGTACACTATTTTTACTTTTTAAAATTTGGACTTCAGTATTCCCTTTAAGAAGCTCTTGTAAGGAAAGACTACTGTTTTGCAAACTAATTTCCGATTGTCGAATTTCATTAAACACCTCAGTTTTATCAAGCTCTGCTATTACTTGATCTTTTTTTACATTGTCTCCATTTTGGAAATGAACTACAGCTATTTTTCCTACTTGGTTAAAGCGTAGTTTTTGTTCGTCTACTAGCTCTGCTTTTCCTAAAACTTTTATAGTTTGATTTATACTACTAAGAACTACTTTTGATGTTTTTATATTAGCTATATCTGCTTCGGTGTTTTGATTATTAGCAAAAAACATGGAGTAAAATCCAAAAAGAAAAAATACACTTATTATTCCTGCAAGAAAGTATTTTTTATCAATTCTATGGATATTTCGTCTAATCATTCTTAGTAAGATCATAAATATAAAAAATTATTAATATAAACTAGCCTATATTTCACTCTCAACTTATGAAATATTCTTGTCTATTTTTAGACATTCATTTCATTTGTTTTCTTCCGTGATTTCAAGGTCTTTTTCATTGGTTTGTTTCTCGCTAATTGGTTCATGGAAAGTTTTTTCATCTTCAAGTTCCTGCTCTGGTTTTTTGTTGCTTATTCCTAGGCTTTTAGACTGGTCTTCTTTGCCAAGTTCTTCCTTATTTCCACCTCCTTGAAAACTTCCAAATTCATCTCCTTTCTCTTTTTCTACATTGGGAACAGTTTCGTTTGAATCGATTTCTTTGTTGTCACCACCACTAGATATTAAGCTTAATAAGCTTGTTCCTATTGCAAAAAGTCCAAGCATAATTATGCCTGTAGACAATCCGAGGGAATAAGATCCCCATTTGGGAGTAAATTGCATTTTTTAAATATAAATGAATAAAATTTAATTTTTTAAGGATTAGCAGGGTGTCATTTTGCCACTTCATAAATTAATACGGCAATCCTTTTATTTTTCTTTCGTTTTTTTAAATTATTATATCTATAGTTGAATCTAAATAAATTGGCATAATAAAAAAGTCAGAAATTTTATATAAAAATCCTTTTCATATAAACATAAAAAATGGAGGTTTAAATATTTGTTTATTTTGAATAGTCGAGAATAATGAACAACATTAAAGCTATTTTATTCTTCGTCCTTTTTTACTTCTTCTTTGATTTCACAGAAAGATTTTTTTAAACAAAAACTATATTTTCTTTTGTAGTTTTTCTGCTATTTTCTTTGCAAGAGCAATGGGAGGAATTTTATCGGTTTTTATAATTTTATCAGCCCAACTTCTATATAAAATATCTCTTTTTTGATATCTTTCATTAATCATTTGGGAAATATTTACGTCTTTGTATTTATCTCCTTTGGTAGCGATAATTCTTTCGATTAAAGTCTGTGGGTTTGCTTGTAAATAAATAAAGCACTTATTAGGACAGTGTTCTTGGAAATAAATAAGATTTAAATCATTCTCTATAATTCCACCTCCACAGGCAATAACAAGGTTATTTTCGGTGCTTATATCTCTACAAACTTCAATTTCACACTCCTTCCATAATGACATTTTGTAGTCATATACTTTTTTTATGCAGTCAAAGCCAGTTTGCTCTAAAATAAGATGATCAAGTTCTATAAATTTCATGCCTAATTTTTTTGCAAGAGGCTTTCCTATCGCAGTCTTTCCTGCTCCCATGAGACCAAATAGAAGAATAATCATAAAATATTTTGTTTAATTATTTGAATTTTTATTATTTTATATTTTAAATTATTTTACTTACGTAAAAGCAGAGGTTCATCACTATCAAATTCATGCTCATAAACTGATTCTCGCATTCGGTCCATTCCACTATTAGACACAAATAAGGTCATTATAGTTAAGACTCCAACTCTACCGATAAACATTAATATGATCATAACAATTTTTGCATATTCACTGAAAGCAAAATAATTCCCAGCTGGTCCTGCATTAATATTCCCTATAGCAACAACGGGTCCAATATTTCCTAAATTAGCGATTGATGCTGTAATCCCAGTAATAAAATCAATTGGTTTTATTGTTCCATCATAAAGATGATTCTCTGGGCTAAGAACTAAAATAAGAACTGCTCCCAACAGAAAAATAATATAATATATCAAAATACTAACAACCACTAACCCAGTATTGCTTTCACTATAGGTTGTCTGGTCAACTCTTACCCGTGTTTTGTATTTACCAAATACGAAATTTTTTACTTTCATCAAGGTATATTTAAAAAGAATCACAAAACGGAGGATTTTTGGTCCTCCCGCTGTTGATCCAACCATTCCTCCAACTAAATAGGCAATAAAAAGGATTCCGGACGCAGCTGCAGGCCATACTGTAAAATCATCATTCCCCAAGCCTGTTGTAGAAATAATGGTTGCTACATTAAAAAATGCGTATCGTAAGGAATCTATGACTGATGGGTATACATGGTGAAAAACTAAAATAGCCCATATTGATATAACTAAAAAACTAACAAGCCCTAAATATGCTCTTAGTTCAGTGTTATGAAAAACTAGTTGCCATTTTTTCTTCTGAAAAATTAAAACATACCATAGACCAAAATTTCCACCCGCTATTAACATAAAAGTCCCCAAAATCCATTCATCCAACGCATTTCTTAGTCCTCCTATAGTTTTTACTCCATTTTCAATGATAGAAATTCCAGCACTTGCATCGTACGTAGCAAATCCGCCAGTTCCCATTGTAGAAAAAGAAAAATTTATAGAATCAAACACATTGTCATACCATTTTTCATAAGGTATATCACGGAAAAATAAGCCAGAAATGAACAGAAGTGTTGCTAATATCAATGTGATTAATCCATAAACTTTCAAGAAATCTTTTCCTGATGTCATTGCGTCTTTTTCTGAGTGGAATTCAATCATACTCGGTCCCTCAACTTCACTATTTATTATCTCAGTTCGACTTGTAGAAAATCGTTTCCATAAACTAACTGCAAGATAAGCTATACCAATTCCTCCTAAGAAATGAGTTGTTGATCGCCACATTAAAATTCCTCTTGGAAAGGTTTCTACGGATGGCAAAATACTTCCTCCTGCTGTTGTGTATCCTGATATAGATTCGAACAAGCCATCTACAAATTTTCTAAATAAGGAGAAGTCTTGGATATTATTTGGGTCAGGGAATCCTGATAATACAAAGACAAATGCAGAAGTGCATCCTGCAATAATCCAAACAAGAAGAACAATTAATGCCCCTTCCTTAAGGCTTATTTTTTCTTCGGTTTTATTTTTTTTATTAATCCAGTTCCCAATAATAAAAAAAGTGAGACTAATTAGTAGCCCAATAAGTAATAATTGTGGCTTTTCCTGAGGAAGACGAGGATCTTTTATAAAAAAGTAAAATAGACTTACGAGAAAACAAAAAAGAAATCCAATTGCAAGACTAAGTTGAGATTGGAAAGAGGCAGAAAAAATTTTTAATAAGTTAAGTTTTTTTTGTTTCAAAGGGGTCATAAAAAAATATTAGAGATACAAAGGCATATTTTTTACGCCGAGATCATACTAATTTTAATAAGACTTACAAGATTATTTTAAGAAATTAATTCTTAAAAATAGTGAACAACATTAGAACTATTTTGATTAAACAAAAAGGATAGATTTATATTCCTGAATTAAACTAAGTACAAAGCCTTAACTTTACTCTCTAAATAAAATATATATTTACATCTTAGCCCCAGAAGCTAGTCCCTCCATCAAAGCTTTAGCTAAAATTTTAGGATTAGAAGGAGTTCCTTCTATAGCAAAAAGTCGCCTTTCAATGTTTTCAGCTCCCATTGTTTCAAAAAAGAGTTTGTTTCTATCAATATATTCTTTACTTCTAGAGCCTCCATAAAAGACCAAGACAACATCTTGATCAATAACAAAGTATTTATACAACTTCTCCATCAAATAAACATCTGGACTATGAACCATAATTATATTTGGATTTCCTTGCAACAAAGATGCCCTTGGAATAGCTGTTTTTAGCTCACTAATAATATCAGAACTTCTAGCTCCTCTTATGTTTTTACAGTGTGGACGATATTCTTCATCTAATATGGTTTCTGTCATTCGACACTCTGCACCACCAATATGGTCAATCACCAATATTGATTTATCTTTAATCCCCTCAAGCTCTGGATCTAGGGGGAGATCTTTTTCCTCATCCCCTTGGCTAATAGGATTAAAAATTAATTTTGAAGTAACAGAGTCTTGGCTATTTGTCCTTAATTCAAATTTTAGAGTATTAGATTGATTGCAAGTTGTCTCTATCATTCTTAGTCCGAATCCATTTCCAAGAGGACGATTTGTTTTAGGAAGAGTGCCTTCACGAAGCGCTTCTTCAATATGCATTATATTTCTTGGAGTAGTTTTGTTATGAAATTCAATTCCATTTTTACTTATAATAACCTTTATTTTTTCTCTTGGAAATTCTCGAGTTGCTGTAATGGTATTATCAATAAGAGTTTGTATTGCAACAACAATTATTTGAGCATCTTTGGAGCTTATTTTTGCTTCTTCAGAAATATTATATATAAAATCAAACAGTTTTTCTTTTTTGTCTGCACTGATAAATTTAAAAGCAACTTCAATTAATTCTTTAATAGACATAGTTTCATTTTCCATTGCTTCAAGTAAAACGTTCATAGAGCATGCAACCTTTTTAAGCATTTGAGAGGCTTCTTTATATTTTTGATCATCTAAAGCTAAGACTTGATCAGAAATTTCTGATAAATCATTTTTCATAGAATGAATTATTTTGTAATTTTCTTCATGGGAATTGCCAATAATTGTTTCAGGAATTAACTCTGGAAATTTATCTAATAATTCAGGGTGATTATTTATTACTCCTCTTATAGGGTCTATTAACTGTTCAATTGCAACATGCAAAACAGGAATGTTTTCACTTTTTTTAGCTATTTTATCAATTTGATTTAAAAGCGCTTTACGTGATGCCGTATCGTTAAATTTATAATCAATACTCATAGCTGCTTCAATCTTTGTTTGAATAGTATAAAGATGATCTTCATTACTAAAAAACATATCTTTCTTGTGTACAGGAATAGGGCTAACAGTTCCAAAACATGTTGCCTGTTCCTTTGATATTGATCCTGAAAAGACTATCATTGGTTTATTCCAACCATGTTCAATATTTGCTTTTAATAAAGCTGGACCGCTTTCTTCGACTCCTCCCATTAATATGTCAGTAGCAATCAGTTTTACCTTTTTTCTTATTTCATCATGGGTTTTTAGAATTTCAATGGCTTCAATGGCATTTCTCACTCGAAGAATTGTACAATTTGTTATTTCTCTAATTTTTTGTTCAATTATCTTTGCTTGTATATCACTATCTTCAGCTAATAGTATAATATCGGATTCTTTTAATTTCTTCATGATTTCAAAGGAATTAGTTGCAAGGCGGTATTTAAGCACAATTTTTACATAAAGTCAATACCAGCTTTAGTAATAATATATTCATAAAACAAAAAACGTTATGTTTTAAACGTTTCTCAATGCTTGGTCGGAAAGAGTAGACAATGTTAGAACTATTTTGATCAAACAAAATAGGTGTTTTTATATTCCTGAATTTGCGAAAACATAAGATATTTTGGTTCTTTATTTTCCAGTTAAAAAAGCAAGTACACCATTTTAAAAAAGCAAAACTTATCTTTTTTATATGCCTGCCTTTATTGCATATGTTAAATCCTCATCGTCCATTTTTTCTATAAACCCTAAAACATATTTTTCATATGTTTGTCCTTGAGGAATGGACTTCTCACTTGTAATCATCCTTCTTGTCCAAAAATTGTAAAACTTTAATGGCAACTTAGATTTTGATACTTGCATAGTATTATAGAGTTTCAAAGAATTATGAAATGTCTTTTTAAGTTCATCCTTATATTTGTTAAGAACATCATTTTCAGGAAAGATTTTTGACACTCCTAAGTCTATATTGAAGTAAAACTGCTCAAGAGAAATTTTTGTATAAGGATAAACACCTGATGACTCAATTAGATTAAGAAGCTCTTCAGCAATTACGTTTTCCCCTTTATTAATAACTTCTTCTATTTTATTAAATATAAGTTCAAGGTTATCTCTTAAATATTTTTGTGCTGCTAATTTAGCCATAATGTCATATTGATTAGGTTTCACCATTCCATATTTTTCTTTTTGGGCTTGCCCTTCTGTAATTAAAAATTTTTGTAACGCAGAATAATTATTAATTTTTGTATCAAAATCTTGGTAATAAGTGTCGACTGAAAAATTGGCATCGTTAGAAGTCCCTGATATATCATTGTTGCTTGTAAGATAATGGATTTTGATTTCACGATTAGTGTCACCTAAAACGATAGAAGCCTTATTAGCTTCTTCAATAGCCATTTTCATTTTTTCTTTTATGTAATCATATAAAGAACTTAATTTTGCTTGTTTTTCGTCTCTTTCTTTTTCTAAATTTGCTTGTTTTTCGTTTATTTCTCCTTGATCCCATGTTACTTCAGGTTGTTGACAAGCCAGAAGGAAATGCGTCTCTGCCCCAGCATATTTTATTCTAAGAGAATTTAATAACCCAGACATCTCTATTACAATTTGTTCACAGGCTCTTAATTTTTCATTCTTTTTAGAAGAAAGAGGTTTCGGTGTTTCCGGCTTTTCTTCGGGGAAAGTAACTACCAAATCTGACTTGGCACTTGGTACCGGATTACTTTGAGAATGCTCAAAATTTTCAGAAGAAAGAGGTTCCGGTGTTTCCGGATTTTCTTCGGGGAAAGTAACTACCAAATCTGACTTGGCACTTGGTACCGGATTACTTTGAGAATGCTCAAAATTTTTAATGGTATTATTAATCTTCTCAACGTAGTTCTTTATAAAGTCATCTTTCATAAATTCCCCAAGCTCTTTTTCTTCAATTTTTAAATCTTCTAAGCTTACTTCAGGCATTTTTTCAATAGTTAGAAGAGGAGCAACATAGCCTCCTTCAATATTAATTCGCAAGTCTTCAACTGATAATTTTTGAAAATTCTCTCTGCTAGTTTCTTTTAGTAAATTTTGTATTTCTTTTGCACAAGCTGATCGTCCAGCATCTAATTCTTGACATGATTTTTCTAAATTATGTCTCTCTCGAAATTCTCTATTCTCTTTGACTATCTTGTTCCATTTGTCTTTAAGAGCAGAATGTTGCAAATGGACTGATGAACTCTGCAAATCGTCAAATTGTCTTTCGGGAAAAATTTGTTTCAAAAAAATTTGTCGTTCAGGGGAAAGTTCCGCTATCCCCTTTTTTTGTACAGCCCTCATAATATCAAACAGTTTGCTTGCATCTTCAGACTTTGAAATACTCAAAGATAAAAGATATTTTTTGTCTATCTTTAAATTTTTAATTGTGTCGATTTTAACTTCTTCAAGTGAATCAGAGGGTGTGTCCTTTTTTTCTGGGGGCATAATATTTACATTACGTTAATTTATCTTTTTATTATATCATATTTATGTGATATATGAAATATAAAATTATGTTGATTCTTAAAAATTAAGGCTGATTTTTGTCATTGCTTGGTTAGAAATAATGCACAACATTAGAATTATTTTGATCAAACAAAATAGGTATATTTATATTCCTAAATTAAGTAAAGGTGGCATAGAATATTGCTAAATATAGCTGATTCAAACTAAATTGGCATACAATAATTGTTTGCCCCCCTCATCCGCCCCGCTAAGCGTGGCACCTTCTCTCAGAGGGAGAATGGCCCCCATTTTTTTCTTGTAAGCTGTTGCCTGGTTATTTTATCTATTTTGACTTGGCTTTGCTATACTAGGGATGGGGTGAGGGAGTACGGAATTATGTCAAACTATTTTGAATTAGCTATAGAACATACACTTTATTTCAAAATTCTCTCTCCTTATTTCAATTTGCTATCTCCGCGTAGGCGGAGATCCAGTTTTTTAAAGTGCCAATTTATTTAGCTTTAGCTCGCAATCGATTTTATTTGATTATTAGAACTAAAACAAAAATAGCCCCCACAAACACATTAAAATCCGTAATGTTTCAATAATAGAGCTCTAATATCGTTTACTGTTCTTTGCCAAAAGGTATTAGTAGCAAATATAGAAAACATTACACTGTCTGTGTTTTTCTTTTTAATAGATAAAAAACTAAACAGAAAACATACAAAAAGTATGTAGTCTTTATCTAATCTAAACAGAAAATAATGCTTGCAAAAATTCATTCACTTGCAGTTCTAGGCATGGAATGTGAAACAGTAGAAGTGGAGGTGGACATATTAAGAGCATTACCATCATTCACAATTGTAGGGCTTGGAGATACAGCAGTACAAGAATCTCGTGAACGAGTACGAAGTGCTGTGAAAAACACAGGTTATAAATTTCCAACAACACGAATAACAGTAAACCTTGCCCCTGCAAATACAAGAAAAATTGGAGTAATTTACGATCTACCAATTGCATTAGGAGTACTAATTGCCAGTGGACAATTTGAACCTACAATTGATATATCAAAAACAATATTTATTGGAGAGCTTGCTTTAAATGGTTCTTTACGACATATCAATGGTGTTCTTCCAATGGTTATATATGCGAAAGAAAAAGGATTTGAAAGAATTGTATTACCAAAAATAAATGCTCCAGAAGCAGCACTCATTGATGGCGTTGAAATTATTGCAGCAAAAAATTTAGAAGAAATTTTAGATCACTTTACTAAGCAAAAACAAATAGAGCCTATTGCTAAGTTTGACTTTAATTCATTTAAATCAGAATATTCTCATAATTTAGATTTCTCTCAAGTAAAAGGGCAGGTTCATGTAAAGCGTGCATTAGAAATCTCTGCTGCAGGAAGTCATAATGTTTTAATGAATGGTTCGCCAGGAAGTGGAAAAACTCTTATGGCAAAAACATTCCAAACAATTTTACCCAAAATGACTCTCGAAGAAGCACTAGAAGTTACTAAAATCTATTCCATTGCGAATAAACTGCCCCTAAATAAACCAATAATTACAGACCGTCCTTTTAGAAATGTTCATCATACCGCAAGTGCTGTTTCTATAATTGGAGGAGGAAGAATTCCTGTGCCTGGTGAAATTTCGTTGGCACATAAAGGTGTTTTATTTTTAGATGAAATGCCAGAATTCCCAACTTCAGTTTTGGAAGTTTTGCGTCAACCATTAGAGGATAAAAAAATTAGCGTTACACGGATAAATGGTTCTTGTGAATTTCCTGCGCATTTTACTCTTATTGCAGCTATGAATCCTTGTCCTTGTGGATATCATAATGTTCCTAATACCAAAAAAGAATGCACATGTGCATCTTCTTCAATTCAAAGATATCAAAAAAGAATTTCAGGACCACTCCTCGATAGAATTGATCTTTATGTTGATGTTTCTCCTGTGCAATTTGATAAACTCAAAAGAACAGAAAACGAAGAAAGTTCGGCTTCTATTTATGGAAGAGTCCAAAAAGCTCGTGAAGTTCAAAATATAAGATTTAAAAATTTAAAAATTTCTTCGAATGCAGAAATGGGAAATAAAGAAATCAAGGAATTTTGTAAAATTCCAGAAGATGCCGAGAATCTTTTACGTATAGCTGTTACTCGTATGAATTTATCTGCTCGTGCTTATCATAGGGTTTTAAAAGTTGCTAGAACCATTGCGGATATTGAAATGTGTGAAGAGATTGAAACGGATCATGTGGCGGAAGCTTTGCAATATAGAAAGAAGGAGGAATTATAAGTCTTAATATAAAAAGCGGGGTAAAGATATTTAAATATTCTATAGGAATTAAGATTTCCTAATAATTTAAAGCAAGATAAAAATTTATTTTTTTCTTTTCTATATTTTTGAACTGTGGCACTCTTAGAATGTTTAATAAAACATACATAGGTTATGGAACTTAAAAAAACATTCAATCATTTTTTACAAAACTGGAAATCAGGCTTAACTGTAGCATTAATAAGCATTCCACTTGCTCTAGCTTTAGCAATTGCTTCGGGGGCAACTCCAACTCAAGGAATTATTACTGCCTTTTGGGCAGGGATAATAGGTGCATCATTAGGAGGTAGTCATTACAATATTATTGGACCAACAGGGGCACTTTCAGGTGTTTTAGTTTCTTATTCCTTAATTCATGGATATCATGTGCTATCAGTTATAGCACTATTATCCGGTTTGTTTATTTTTATATGCTATATGTTACGTTTTGATAAATATATTATTTTTATACCAAAAAGTGTTATACATGGATTTACCCTTGGAGTTGCGTTTATTATAGCATTAGGACAGATTGACAACATATTAGGACTTAAAGGAATTGAAAAAAGCGATTCGTTTTTGAACAACACATGGATGAGCCTTAATCACATTTCAGATATTCAATGGATTGTTTTTATTATTTTTTTAATAAGCACACTCTTAATTTTTATTTGGGACAAAAAATTCCCAAAATTTCCAGGATCAGTAATAATGGCATTTTTAGGAATTTTAATTACCATTTTTTTACAAAAAACGAACTCTGAATTTCATCTTATTACTCTTGGTGATCAGTATCCAAATATACAAGCAAATCTTTTTATAAATATTTTTTCTCCATTTGATTGGAGCATTTTTTTACATAAAAGTATTTGGACTGTTTCCATAACAGTTGCGGTTATTGCAATATTAGAAACATTACTTTCGGGTCAAATTGCACGAGATATAACAAAAGTAAAATTCAATCGTTCTAAAGAAATTCTTAGTTTATCAATGGCAAATATTGGATCGGGGTTAATGGGGGGGATTCCTGCAACTGCAGCCTTAGCACGAACCGCATTAAACATTAAAAGTGGAGCAAAACATAGAACATCCGGAATTATAAGCTCTTTGCTTATAGGGTTTATTTCCATATTTTTATTTTCATTTTTTAAGTTATTACCAACTGTAATCATTGCTTCAATATTATTTATTGTTGCTGTTAGAATGATAGAAGCAAAACATTTTATTCGTTTTATTGAAGATGAGAAGACATCATTTTTTCTTTCTTTACTTGTTGCTGTTATTGTTGTTGTAGAAGATCCAATTATTGGGATTATAGTCGGTACTCTTATAGCATTACTTATTTTTGTAAATAAAGTTTCTTATGGGGAAACAGACATTTTACTTTGGAAAAATGGGAAAATGACAGAGTTACTTTTAAAAAGTGAAATTGCTAAAAGAAAAGATATCCACTCTGATTTGGTGGTTTATAAAATTTCAGGGACACTTACATATATCAATATGCCAGCCCATTTAGAAGCTATAAAAAAAATCACCAATAATGAATATGTAATTATTTCTTTAAGACATGCATTTTATGCAGACTTAGATGGCATCGAATATTTAAAAGAATTAATTGAGGAATTAAAAAGAAACAACAAAAAAGTTTATCTTTCAGGAATTAATAAAGAAATTCATAGATTAATTGTCAATGAACAATTCTATAAACAAAAGCAAATTGAAAAAAAAATCTATAATAGAACGTCAGAAGCAATCTATGATATTTATAAAAAATAAAAATAAAATAAAAAGAAAACCAAATTTTATCGAATAAAATTTAAAATAGAGACGTAAAATTTTACATCTCTACAAATATTTATAAAATCTAACCCCGCGGGTTGCTACAACCCGCGGGGTTTAAATGATGTCTATAAACCAATTTTTGTAATACCTTCGCATCCTTTAGGGGCAACGCACTCAGTAGCTCCATTGCCTGGTTCGCAATCAATAAACTCAGGGCATTTATTTGTAGCTTCATCAAGACTAATCTCAGACAACATTTTAACAGTATCCATATCTGCTACTTTTACAAAGCTTTGTGAAATAGCATATAGGTTTTTAGCGATGTAAACTATTCTTTGAATTTGTTTTTCCCAAGGAATATATCCATACTCTCCTTGTTTTATTAACTCGTCTTTACTCACACTAGCAATCTCTCCTCTCCTGTTAAATCCTTTTTCTAAATCTATATCATAAATATAAGCACCTACAAATGTAGTTTGGAATTTTTCATAGTCAGATTTTCTACAAGATCCAACGCCTTCACAATCAGTAGTACAAATACCAGAAGCATTACAAGAAGATGAAATACATCTTTTTTCACACCCACTAGGACAAGAACTGTAAGTATATTTTCCACACAATAAATTCTCACTACTTATTTTTTCTTGAACTGTAATAGGAAATGCAAGGAGGTTCTTTTCTTTATCAAAAAGTAATGCTTTATGATTTCTTAGAAGTTCACTATCAGTTCCTCTATCTCCAATTACTTCTTTAAACATTTCTTTAGGATTTTCAACATCTGTTACATCAAATATGCTCATCTTCATTCCTTGAATTGCTGTGTAATAAACAGTATCTTCAGAGACTTTGTCTTTATCAATAGATTCATCCACATCTTTCCCAAATCCAATTAAATGATTTTCATCATATGGATGTAGATAATCTGACCATCCTGGAACTTTAAGCTGTCCAACAATTTTTGGATTAGTTGCATCTTTTAAGTCAATTACGAATAAAGGATCAACTGTTTTAAATGTGACCATAAATGCTCTTTCGCCCATAAATCTTACAGAGTATATCCTTTCACCTGGTGCTATATCTTCAATTGCTCCAACTTGTTTCATGTCTTTATTTAAAACGTATAGCCTATTTGAAGATTTATTGTTTTTATTCTCATTATCTTCCCAAACTTTTTCTTTTGTAGTTGCGATCCTAAAATTGTCTTTAAACTCATCCATTGAGAATTGATTTAAAATTCTTCCAGGAACTTTATTAGATGCGTTGAAATTGATATTAAGCTCTTCTAAATCAAATTTATAAACTTGAGTATTATCATAATTCCAATACATTCTTCCGTTATCTAAACTAGGCGCACCAGTTGCAACATATAATGCTTTTTTAGACATATAAACATTTTCAGAAGCTCCAAGCGTTACTTCATGTGTTACCTTTTTAGTTGTATCATCAAGAGGTATTGCAGAAACTATCATATAATTTGGTCTTTCATATCCTGGGAAATAAGCAATATCTCCACATCCACAAGCTGGTTTAGATTCTCCGTTGTCAAAAGCAGAGTCTTCTATTTGAGGAACGATTTCTTTA
This sequence comes from uncultured Candidatus Peribacteria bacterium, assembly GCA_964466055.1. Lineage (GTDB taxonomy): Bacteria > Patescibacteriota > Gracilibacteria > CAYXLW01. The sequence goes on along the minus strand of CAYXLW010000011.1, from coordinate 19,804 downwards.
GCGTCTAATTCAAGATCTCTTAATATATGATAGTCTGGATTTTTGTTAATTATAACATAAGCAACTTGTCCTATTCTTCTAGAACTTGAATAATTTCCTTCATAAGAAATTGTTCTTTCAACTTTAGGATTTGAGTGATCAGAAACATCAACAATATAAACTTTAGTTAAGTTTGTTCCCCAATATCTTGGATACCAAAGTCTATTAGGTATTTCTCCCATAAAAGGTTCAGGTTGTGGTCTTTCTTCTCGGTATGCATTTCCTATAATCACTAATTGATCTCCATTTAAAAACATTTCCTGTGGATAAAAATTCTTATCATCAACTGTAAAAGATGAAACTTGTTTCATATTTTCTGAAGGATAAGCCTCTACAATTCTTACGCTGTTTGCTTTTATTATATAAATATATTTTCCATCATTCTTTATAATATCGGCTTCATCAACTCCAGCTACTTGGATGTTTGTACTTGAATAATCATCATTACCTGATCCCTTTGATTCAGATGCAACAGAATCCATCGTTGCTTCTGGGGCAACCACCATATCATCAGCGACTCCATCTAGCATATTCATTCTACCTTTATAAAACATTTGTTGAGAATATTCAGAACTTCCTTCCATAATAGAGGCAAGCTGTGCACATGATGTTACTTCGCCCAAGGTTCCATCAGCTGGTACACTTGAAGCTTTTTTTAAAATTTCAAAAGATTGAGATGCTTTATTCGTAATTTCTTTCTTTATTCTATATAAAGATTCTGTCATTTCTCCTCGAGTCACTTTATGATCTATTGTTCCGATGCTTGTAGGAATTGCAGATTTTTTTTCAAGCGCCTTAATAAAAGGCTCATACCATTCACCTATTGTTATTGTACTATTTTCAATTTCTAAGTTTTGAGTATTGGCAATAATTTTTGCCATTTCAGGGAATATAATTTCATTAACTGCTTTAAATGTTCCATCTGGATATCCTTTAATTATTCCTTTTTGTAATCCGTAACAAACATATGGTGCGTACCATTCTTTAAGTGATACATCTGAAAGTGGTTTTATATTGCTTTTTGCAAGACATGATTTTGCGTTTGCTATATCAAAATCTTCTTGTGATTCTAGCGCGATTTTTAAGAACTCGGCTCGGTTTATTTTATTATTAGGTTTAAATGTTCCATCTTCATATCCCTTTATCACACCCTCTCCTTTCATATATTGAATTGCTTCAAAATTTCCATGGCTTTCTTTTACATCAGAAAAATCTTCTGCCAAATTTGATACTGTGGGAAGCGCAAATGCTCCAAATGTTGTTGTTGATAGTGTTAATGCTAAAAAAATAGCGAGGATAAATTTCTTCATGTTAAAAGTTTTAAATTATAATTATTGTATTTCATGCCAATGAAAAAGAAAAGAAATTTCGTTTTCTATTACTTATAACGTAGAAATTTTAAAAAGGTGACAGGGAAATATAAATATGAAAAGTATATTCTACTTTTTTATAAAGACATCACTCTTTTCTTTTAGGAATAAATTGAGCATCATTATAACTAGAGTAGTAGAATACGAAGAATGTGCCATCTCCTCTTTCTCCATTGAAATCAAATTCGATAGCTCTATTTAAAACTTTAGATATTTTTCTAGCTTCTTCAATTAGTTCTTCTTCATTAGGAAATAAATCGTTATTTACTTGTAATTTTAGCCCTCCTGAGAAGCTCGAATTTCCTAACTCTATTCTTGTTTCATGTTCTTTGATTTGATCTTTAGGTATAGATTTAAAACCAATAAATTTATATTCATTTATTTCTTCAATATCTTTTTTAGTTGGCTCTTTTATTTCTTTAGGCTTCATTTTAATAAAAGGATTTGGTTTTTTCTTTTCAAAGATACCTTTATCAATATTTTTATCAACATTATCAGGGTCAAAAAATTCTCCATTCATAGCTACAAACACTCCTGGTAATTTATTTTGTGCAACTGCAATAGATCCCCAAGCATATCCTAAATTAAAGTCACCATCAGTTTCCTCATATCCTGTTAAGGGTTTCATTGAACCTATAAAGACAAATGTTTTTTTCTTAGCAGGATGATCTGCAGGGAGTTTATCAATTCTGCGCTTTAAATTTCTAGCCGATTCAGACATGGTATATGTGCCATGAGTTATAAATACAACATCTTCATCCGTTTCATCTCTTATTACACGAAAAAATTCATGTCGTTCTCTTGCCCCAATGTCTCGACTATCCTTCATTGCTATTTTTTTTATTTTAGCTCTTGTTTCTAATCTTAAAAATTTCAAATAGGGCTCAATAGGGTCTCTTTCTTTCATTTGAATATTACCATCCATTTCAAATACTGGCTGACCAGCTATTGTCCCACCTCCTAAAAGAATAGAAACATCATCTAAATACTGAGAATAAATACTATTGATATCAATTTCAGTAAAAACTTGTCCAGAGTCATCAAGGTTATGAGGTTCTAGAATTTTGCCAGAATCAATAACAACTACATTTCCTTTTTCAATATAATCTCCTACCCCAATAGCAAATCCTAAATTAAATCTAGCATCTGTAGTCCCATCAAGAGGAAATCTTGAACTTACGAGTACTACAGATTTATCAGGAAATTCTTCTTTATGTTTTTGTATTTCTAATGAAATTTCCTTAATATTATTCCTAGGAAGAGTAATGATAGCCGTTGAATAAGTGGATTTTTTTACTTGTTGAAGTATTTCATTAGTTAGTGATTCTTTGTCTAAGCTTCTTAAATCAATATTCTTCCCTACTAAATCAGGATGTACATTTCTTTCTAAATAATTATGAACATGCTGATCTCCTTCATGTGATCTATGTACTTCTGCAGTAGGACTTGTATTAATTTCTCCTCCTCCTGAAATATGTAAAATCGGCTTATTTTCTCTCATAGGTAAATTTTATTATTAACAATAAAGGATGTGCTTCATAAAAAAGCACTTGGATTAAGAATGAAAATATAAAAATTATTATCAATTATAAATAAATGATAAAACATCTAAAGTCACAAAAAGCTTTATTTAAAAAAGATTCTTGAAAAGAATTTTAAGAAAAAAACGGCACAACCTTTATTCTGTAAATTATACACTTTTTTTATATATTTTTCAAATGTTTAAGATACATTATTTTGATAAAATAAGATTCGCACGTTGCTACACTTTGCGAAACTTATAGCAATGATAGAAGTTTTCAAACAAACAAGTGTACTGCATATGCAACTAAAACAAAGCGTCCAACTCTTCCAACAAAAACCATTATAAAAAAAGGAATAATGGGCATCTCAAAAATACCAGCAAGCCATGCTACGACTTTAAAAGGAAGAGGAGAAACAGCTCCAATAAAAATGGCCCAAATTCCATATTTCTCAAAAAAGACATGACCTTTTTCATAATATTCCTTTTTAAAAAGTTTTAAAAAAACAGGCTCTCCTAAATATTTTCCTAAAAAATATGCAGTTAAAGCTCCTAAAACAGTTCCAAGTGAAGCCCAAAAAACAACTCTTAAAGGATCAAATCCAGCACCAACTTCGGCAATAATAATGGGGTCAACAGGAAAAGGCTGAATAATTGATTCAAAATATGAAAAAAGGAAAAGTCCAAGGTCTCCCCATTGGTCTATCCATCCTAGAAAAAATTCTTTAATATGTATCATTCGTTGAAAGTTAGAAGTTAATTTGTCATTACGAGGGAGTGAAACGACCGAAGTAATCTATATAATGTAGATTGCTTCTTCCAATAAATTGGAATCGCAATGACAGTAAAAAGAAAACAGTTGTGTCATTGCGAGAAATCCCGATTAATCGGCATGACGTGGCAACCTTTTAAGAGATTACTTTGATTTAATCCTAATGACAAGAGATTGCTTCACTACATTTCATTACGTTCGCAATGACAAGGAGCGAGGTCTGTCATTACGAGGAGCGATAGTGAGGAAGTAATCTCTGAATAGTCTAGCTGAAAAGAGATTGCTTCGCTACGTTTCACTTCGCTCGCAATGACACTGTTCATGTTATTCAAATTCAAATAAATCATCACTTAAATCTTTCCATTCAGGATTCATTTTTTCGACTCTTTCAATTTTCTTTTTACGATTTCCTGCTTTGATCTTTTTTTCTTCTAAAATAGCACTTTCAATGCTTGTTGTATGACAATAATAAACTAATTTGTTTACATTGTACTTTTTTGAAAACCCAGAAATAAGTTTATTTTTATGTTCATACATTCTTCTGGTGAGATTATTTGTTAATCCAGTGTAAAGAACGGTATTCCCTTTGTTTGTTATTATGTAAACATAATAATTATGCTCTCTCATTATTTCAAATTTATTAGTTAGAACAAAGTTAGGTTAATTGTCATTACGAGGGAGCGGAGCGACAGAAGTAATCTCTGAACAGCTACTTAGAAAGAGATTGCTTCACTACATTTCATTATGTTCGCAATGACAGGGTAACGAGCTATTTCATTACGAGGAGCGATAGTGACGAAGTAATCTCTGAATAGGCTAACATTGCTTCGCTACGTTTCACTTCGTTTGCAATGACAGAGTTACTGAATTACAAAATGACGTGGTAATTGATTTTTAATCTTTTTTTGTACTTTTTTCCCAATTCCAAGAAAAACATTATTAAATTTGATAAAGACAGTATTTTTTTCAGCAATTTCTCTATTAATATCTCTTCCTTCCATATAATCCTTACATTCATCTTCATTTAAATCAATGAATCCTTTTTTAATATCATAATTTTGAGTTAAATATAAAGCACCTTCGTGAGTTAGCTTTAAATCATTTTTATGTCTTTCGCAAAATAAAATTCCACCTTTTTCAATTATTATTTTTGAAGCAATAGATTCAAAATTTTCAGGTCTTATGAAAGTCTGTCCCCCTCTCTCAAAAAAATTTTGATCTTCTTTTAAAATAAACCCGAAAGATTCTAAGAAATATTTATTTAAAAAGTTTTTGTTTTTTTTACTCAATTTAGAAAAAGGAGAATCTCGTCTTGTATCTATAAAATTACCTGCTTCAGTTAAGTGACGCTTCTTTATCTTTGCGACAAAAAAACCTTCAGAATCGTACAAATGTGGCCAAATTCTCAAAACTCCTTTTAATCCAAAATCAGGTAACTTTTCAAGTGAGGAGTTAGCAGGCGGATAGTTAAGAGGAATAACTTCTGCATTATTAGGAAATTCTTCTAATAAATTTTTTATAATATCCTCATTTTCTTCAGGTGATAATGTACAAGTAGAATAAACTAGTTCACCTCCAGGTTTTAAAGTTTTAAATGCATGAGATATAAGAACTCTTTGAATATTTGCGATAGATTCAACTCTTTTATCATTCCAAGTTTCAAGTGCTTTTGAATCCTTACGAATAGTCCCTTCTCCTGAACATGGTGCATCTAACAAGACTTTATCGAAAAAGTTGGGAAAATATTCACTAAAAACTTGTCCATGTTTTTTTGTAATAAGAACATTAGCAGCACCAAGTCTATCAATGTTAGAAGCCATTGCTTTTATTCGAGAAGATTCAGGTTCATTTGCAATAATGATTCCAGTATTTTTCATAATTGCTGAAATCTGTATTGTTTTAGATCCAGGAGCAGATGCCATATCTAAAATAATCTCATTTTTTTTAGGATTCAAAACTTCAGGAGGTAACATTGAAGATGCTTCTTGTATATAAAAATGTCCTGCTTGATGTAAATACGACTTTCCAAGTGGCTTACTTCTGTCTTCCCTGTCTATCCAAAATCCTTCTTTGCACCAAGGAATAGGAGACAATTCCCATCCTAAATTTTTTGATTTCTTCTTAAAATCATTTACTGATGTTTTTAAAGTATTAACTCGAATACTTTTTCTTAAAGATGTTAAGCATGAAGATTGAAATCTTTCAAATTCCTTTTTAGAGAGTATCTTTATGTATTTTTGCCAAAATATTTCTGGGATCTTTTTATCCAAAAGTAAAAATTATTTTCTTTTAAAGTTTAAAAGAAATATAAGAGAATTTCTATTGAATAATAATGATTTTTAAAATACCCCTCCTAACCTCCCCTGAAGGGGAGGAACATAAAATTGAGATTCTTATGAAAAAGGAGTTAGAAACAAAATTAAAATTTCTCCCCCTTGCAGGGGAAGCTAGAGGGGGTATTATACTATCGATATTAATAAATCTTTAATTAATGAGTGTCTTAATAAATAATTCAGATAAAAAAGACATTAGAAAAAAACTTAGAAATAATATGACAGAACCCGAGAGAAAACTCTGGTATTATTTACGGAAAAAACAATTAAATGGAGTGAAATTTAGAAGACAATGTTCAATTGGGAAATATATTGTAGATTTTTATTCCTTTGAGAAAAAGCTTGTTATTGAAATAGATGGAGATAGTCATTTTGAAACTCCAGAAGCAATAAAATACAACAAGAAAAGAACTGATTTTTTGAAAGAACAAGAAATGAAAATAGTTCGATTTACGAATCAAGAAATAATGACCAATGTTCAAGGGTGCTTAGAAGTAATACTAAAATTTATTGAATAAAAATATGGAATTTTAGATACCCCTCCTAGCCTCCCCTTCAAGGGGAGGAACAATTTCTACGTATTAAATATTCATTTCTTCTTTAAAAAATTTTTCATACTCATCTAAAACATTTTTTACATCATCCACACTTTCTACATGAACCAACCTTTGCCTAAATTCGGAAGCTCTTGGCATTCCCTTTAAATAACAAACAAGATTTTTTCTCATTTCAAGCATTCCTTTAAATCCTTTCATCTCCCATGCAAGTTTAGCATGGCGTATTGCAAATTCTTTTATTTCAAAAAAATCAGGATCTTTTAGCCCTTCTAAATTATTTAATGCCGCATGAACTTGTGTAATTAGCCAAGGTCTTCCAATTGCTCCACGCCCAATAAAAACACCATCTAAATTTTTAATTTTTTCTTTAGCATCTTTAATGTCGTTTATATCTCCATTTCCAATAACGGGAATTTTTAATTCCTTTTTAACTTCATAAATTGCTTCCCAGTCAGCACTTCCTGTATATTCTTGCTTTACAGTTCTTCCATGAATGCAAATCATTTTTGCTCCAGATTCTTCTAGTCCTTTACAAAATTTTATTAAATTTTCAGTTAATTCATTATTATCAACACCTTCACGGGTCCATCCTAGTCTAGTTTTTACACTTACTGGCAAATCAGTTGCTTCTGCACAAACTTTTACAATTTCATATGCAAGTTCACAATTTTTAATAAGAGCAGATCCGTGTCCTGAGTGAATTACTTTTTTTGCAGGACATCCCATATTTATATCAATCCCAGAGGCTCCTGCTTTTTTAGCAGCAATTGCTGCTGTTGCAAAAAAATTTGGATGTTTTCCAAATAATTGAACTATTAAAGGTTTTTCATTTGGGAAGTGATTCATCATTTCTTCCGTTTTTTTAGAACAATACTTCAGTCCATCAGCAGATATAAGCTCTGTAACTAAGTATGCTTCAGGGCATAGTTCTCTAACGAGTGATCTAAATGGAGAATCTGTGTATCCTGCCATTGGAGAAAGCCCTACGATCTTATTATTTTTCATAATATTTATATTTGTGCCAAAAGATTTTATTTTAAATTTAGAAAAATAAAAATTAAATAAAAAAATATTTGAGATTTTTATCAAAAAATTCTCCAATGTAAAGCAATACAATTGGTATGATGAAGTAAAAATATTTACAAAAATATAATGTAGAGCTATTAAAATAGAATGGAAAAAAGACAGAGGGCTAGATATCAATTTCAAGCCTTTGGCATTTAAGAGTAAGTTTTTTTATTTTATTACTTCAGTTCGCAACATTGAAACAGCGTTTTCTGTTATTGGCCCAAAATATCCTGTTATATACTCATCTTTTAATATTCCTTTTTGAGCTAGAAATGCTTGTAGTTTTTCAACATTCTCACCTTTATCCCCAATTGCAAACTGTTGTTTTGTTATATTAAACCTTACAGCAGGAAAAGAGACGTCTTTTGGAACAACGCTTGCTTGAAAACTGTTCTCTTCTTTTTCACCGTCAAATACAATTGTTCTATGTTTTGGAAAATTACTAATTTTTTCTTTTCTTTGTGTTAAAGTTTTTTCAAGGGCTTCTTTTGTTTTTGGCCCAAAAATACCAGCTCCTGAATCAGTTTCGTTTTTTAAAATATTATTATCTTTTTGAAACGCAAAAATTGCAGAGAATAAATCATCAGAATATTTAGTATCTATAATCCCTTCATAATATCCTAAATTTGAAAGAATAACTTTTAAGTTCTCGGCATTGTCCTCTGAAGAAATTTTACTTATTCCATCCTGAATTTTTATTTGAACGCTTGTAACTTTTTCTGAAGGAGTTTTTATTACTATATTATTATTTACTATTTCATCTAATAAGGCTTCTCGGGTTTTTAGCCCAACATGTCCTGCTCCATATGAGCTTGTATCTGATATTATTTTTTTATCAATCTGAAAACGAACAATTGAAGATTCCAAGTCTTTTCCAAAATAATTATTTTGAGTTTCTCCAGAAAAATATCCTAAATTTTTTAACGCCTCTTTAAGTGTTACTACTTGTTCATCAATGATGTCAAAAGCTAGGGTTTTAGAAATTAAACCAACTTTAGCTTGATCTTTTTTGATATTTGTAACAATTGGTAATGTTGCTGGAATTTTTGTGAAATCTAAATTGGTAGCAATTATATCTTTCTCAAAATAAACTTTTCCAATGATACGTCGCATACCCCAATTTAAAGCACGAGAAAGCCCTTGATCTCCAGATCCCATCCAAATATCAATTCGGTGATAATCTCCTTTTTCAATAATTGCGCCTCCTCTGTCATGTACTGCTCCAATTCCTAATTCAGGAATATCAATCAAAGTACCAAATGAATATGATTTTGGGGCTGCTATCATTCCCATAAAAACTTCAGTTCCATCAGCACCATTTGTTCCTCTTCCGTTTAGTTTAATATCATTCTCATATGAACCTCTTAGATATCTAGTTTGATTTGGCAATGGGGAATAATATGCAGAAATCACAAAATCTTGTAGATAATAATCGTAATTTAAATCTTCAACTTCTTCCTCACTTGCGAAGGATATATTCATGCCTATAAAAATGAATATAACAGTTAAAAAATTAAAGATAATTTGGTTTTTCATTTTTGTTTAAATTTTTAATTTTTAAGCAATCAAGAAATTATAGCAAAAAAAAGGGAAAAAATCGATTAAATGCTATTGTTAAATTTTATAATTATTTTTTGATTTTATAAAAAATGTATATATAATGACTTTAGTTTATATTTTAGCCTTTACTATAATGAAATCGTTAGATCGTTTTTCCAGAATATTAAAATTCATAAAAACGCACACTTTTTATGTAGCACTAAGTGTTTTACTTACAGCAGGAGCCTTTACAGTTTTTGCCGCAGTATCATCGAAGCCATTGCCATATAAAACAGATAATCAAATTTTAACAACAGGGGAATGGAACGCTGTTGTCGAAACTGTAAATCCAATCCATGTAACAGAGAACAGTATTCGAATTGCAGGAAATGTCACAGCTACTAAGTTTTTACATTCTTCAGATAGATCACTAAAAACAGAAATATCTCCAATTCAAGCTTCTTTAGAAAAAGTTATGAATTTATCAGGAGTTAGCTTTAAATGGAAAGATTCGAATAAATCAAACATTGGACTTATAGCTCAAGATACAGAGGAAATTTTCCCTGAAGTTGTATCAACAGATTCAGAAACTGGACTTAAATCAATAGATTATGCGGCTTTAGTTGCACCATTAATCGAGTCAATAAAAGAACAACAGAAACAAATTGAGGAATTAAGTAAAAAAATAGAAAGATTAGAATCTCAAAATTAATTTAAAAAATGAATTCATCTATCTTGAACTTCAAAAAATTAAAAGATTTTTTAAAAAGACATTTTATTGTCTTTATTTCTTTTTTTATATTTGTTCCTGTAGTTGTTGCTGTTGCTTACTATATAAGTAATCCAAATACTTCTATTACTGTAAATGAGCACAATGTTTGTAAAATAGTAAAAAATGATGGGTCTTTAAACTTATCATACTATGTTCCTGCTGATTTTGCAGATGAGTGGCAAAGTTTTAGAGATGCTACTCCTGGATTTTCAGACATAACTCTTCTCGACCCATCAAGTTGTAGCTCGGCAGGATATGTTTGTGGTAATTTAAATAATGAATGTACAGGAGGAACAACATATTGTGGTGATTGTCCATTAGGACAAAATTGTGTGAATGGAAAATGTGGAAGCTCCACTCCTCAATGTACAGATTCATGTTCTTCTAAACAATACGAATGTGGGCATTATGTTTTTTGTGGCGAAGAATTTAGCTGTGGGACATGCTCAGGTAAGAATGTTTGTTCTGCAGGAAAATGTGTAGACCCTGGAAACTGTAAGGACACTTGTTCTTCTAAAGGGTATGAGTGTGGGAAGCCAACGCTTTGTGGAAGTGCTGTAAGTTGTGGAACATGTTCAGGTAATAAGCCGGTATGTGATAACTCAGAGTATAAATGTGTGGAGTGTTTAATTGATAGTCAGTGTAAAAGTAATGAATATTGCTCAAATACTAAGAAATGCGTTATCAAAGAATGGAGTTATTGGGAGTTAAGCGGACAAGGTTATGATGGGAAAACAGCGGGATGTGCTTTGAATAAAGAAGATATTTGTGGACATGGTCATTGGTGCGAAGAAGGTCCTTTGACGCCTTGGGATATTAATGGTCCACAGGAAAAATGTTCTACAAGTTACTGTAAAATATACAAGGAAGGAGAATCAACAACATATTATGCATTAGGCTGTGATAAGCCTCTGACTGTAACATGTAGGAGAACATTAAATGAAAATGATTGTAAAAAAGACGAATCAGGCGGTGGCGGAGAAGTCGCTGTTAATGGAGAGTGTATTAACGGAGGCTCATATAAAAATCCTCCTACAGAAAGCAATGCATGTAGCAAAGGAACTCTTTTTGGAATGCAAACAAGTAAAGACCAGAGTGAATATAGATGGATATGCAAGGGAATAAATGGAGGTGCTGATATTGGAACTTGTTGGGCTAAAAAAATATCAACAACACAGCCGCCACAACCGTCACAAATGCAATGTGGAACATCTCATCAAGGTTCATTTTATATTTCTCCTACTTCAAATTTATGCAGTAATGGATTAACTCCTTCAGTAGCACCTACAGGAGATAATAAGTTTGTTTGGACATGTGGAACTTTATCGTGTTGGGCATTGAAAAAAATAGATGGTGAATGTGGAAGTGCACAGGGAAATGAATATGAGTCAGAACCTCCAGCTTCAGAAGTATGTAATAAAGGATCGCTTTCCAACATGAGACAAGAATCAGGAGGAGGAAGTACTAAATTCAAGTGGTCATGTAATGGGATTAATAATGGAAATAATGTTGAATGCTTGGCAAATAAAAAAAGCGGAGGCGGAGGAGGTGGCGGAGGAGGTGGACATACCCCTCCAGCTAGATAAAAATAAATATATTTAATAATAATATAAGTTGTTCTTCTACCGATTAAAATACCTTTATCTGGCAAAAAAGAAAAAGATTCATTCTATTTTGAAAAGAATGGGGGTGTTTATTTTTGTTTTATCTGTAGTAGTTCTTGCTCAAAATTATATATCCAGTCCATTTTCAGCATATATTTTGCAAGGCGAGGATAAGATTAATCTTTCAACAGAAATACAGTGTTCGCCTGAAACTCAGTCATGTATTAAAAGTGTAAAATTATGTAAAGATGATGAGGTTTCTCTACATTATTGTAGAACTCAACGTTCGGTTCCTTGTGTTTTACCAGATAAAGAACCAACTGATCTAAATGGAACGGTTTTAGTCCCAGGATGTCTTGAGTTTACGGAAGAGGATTTAATTATGAACGTAGGAGAAAAACAAATGATTCCTTATGCAGAACTAACATTAGTTAATGGTGATACTCAAATAATTTCAACTATAGATACGGGCATTGAATTTATGGTAACAAGTCAAGCTTTAAATAATCCATATTTTTCAAACAGCTTAGTTTCTTCAAATAAAACAGAGCAAATTGCAGGATTAATACATAATGCAGAATTTTTTCCTTCATCAATAGGAAATGTTGGAGTACAAATAAAGCTAAATAACACCAATCTTTACGAAGGGACTAATTTATATTCAGAACAACTTGTCTTTAATGTAGTTGGAGCAAGATGTGGAACACAAATGAATGATATATTCGCAAATAGAAGTGCCCTTCTATTAGAAGATATAAATGACCTCCCATCACCTGCTAATACATTATTTGGCTATGTACAAGGGCAGGGGTTTATAATTGAAGGAAAAACAATAAATGGAACAAGCTATTATTTTGATTTTAAGTATGGAGAAAAAGAAGAGATAAAAATCATTACAAATGATCAAAGTTATAAAAAAATTGATATTAATTTTACAGGCAATACACTCGATGAAAGCATAGATAGTCTAATAAAAATTTATAATACATTAGAAACTTATAATAAACCGCTAGTTTTAATTAAAGAGTTAGCGGAAGGAGGTAATGCACAAATGATTCCTAAATTAAAAATGTTCTCAATAGAACTAGGAAATGGCGGTGTTAATAATGGGAATCATTGGAAAATTAATGGGATAAATTTTAATAATCCAACAACAGATGCAAGTGATATGATTGATGGATTTAAGCCTTTTCCAGACACAATGAAAGAAGGGGAATTCTTAGTAGCATATTACCCAGGAAGTGATCTTCATGGCTTTTGGTCAGCAGTAACGGATGATATAAATCTTTTAGGACAAGGAGTGTTAAAACTTTATCCATATGCAGTATCAGGAGATAATATTTTGCAACAAAAATTAATTGGAAATAATTCTCAAAATGAAGCAAAAGTAGCAGTAACATCAGCTCAAAAAGAAGTAGCAGTGGCTCAAAAATCCCTCGATGATGCCAATAGTGCAAAACAAAATCAAGATTTAGCAGTAAAATCGGCTGAAGAAAAAGTTGCAACAGCAAATGCTGGTCTGGTTACAGCTCAAAAAGCACTAGCAACTGCTAATGCTATGGAAGAAGGAGCTGCCAAAAATGCAGCAATAGAAGCTGCCAATGCAGCAATAAAAGCTGCTAATGCAGCAATAACTTTGGCACAGAATGAACTAGCAACTGCTAAAACCTTACAACAAGAGAAGGCACTAGCAGTTACAACTGCTCAAGAAAAACTCAAGACAGCAAATGCCAAGTTAACATTAGCTCAAGAGGAATATACCAAAATTTTAGAACAAAATTCAAAAAATGATTCTTCAGATTCAAATAAAGAAAAAGTTCCAGATGCCAGATATCAAGCACTTAAAAATTATGACTCTCCTTTTGTAATTGTATATGCACAAAGTCCAGGGAGATCAATTTTAGCAGTACAAGGATTTTCTTGTTCAACATCAAAAACAATATCAGTTGAGCCAGGGTTTAGAGTAAATGGACATTTTTCAGATTTCTCCTTAGATATATTTACAGGAGAAGAGATAGAATTGGCAATAGAAGGAGTTTCAAATGTCGATAACAATATCGAATTTAATTTAAGTGCGGATGCTGCTGGAGGGAAAAGGAAAGAAGGTGAATCTAATAACGACATTTTTACTTATCAAGCACCTGAATTATACGGAAATAAAGAAGCAACAGATCAATTAACTATTTTAAATAAAGCAACAGGAGAAGAGATAATAGTTACAATACATATTGTTCCTAGAGAAATTGGTGAAATTCAAATTTTATCAGTAAATACACCAGATCCAGTATTCCGTGATCCATTAAAGAGAGTTGTGGTGGCTTCTGCTGGAGTTGCACAAGTATCAACCTATACTCCAGATATTCAAAAATTGAGAGAAGGAGATGTTGTTACTTTGGTGGTTGGAGGAAAATCGTATACAACAAGTGCGTTACTAAATACTGGAACAGGACTTGTTAATGATATGTTAACAAAATTAGTTAATGGAGATATTTTTGATAGTATTCAAGTTTCTAGAAATGGAAATACACTTGTTCTTGCTTCCACACAAACAAACACTCCATTTGATTCATATATATCAATATTAAGAGATTCTACTTTAAGGTTAGCTGTGGGAGAAAGAAATGCGCTTCCTTTAAAAATTATTGCTTTAATGGAAGATGGAACAATAAAAAAATGGGCAGAAGGACAATTTACTTCTCCTGTATTTGGGAACTTAGCTTGGTCTATTACAGATCAAACAATTGCTTCAATAAGTAATTCAGGACTTATTTCAGGAAAGAAAGTTGGATTTGCAACAGCATCTGTAATAATAGGTAGTGAAATTGAAAAAGATATAGATAAATCGTTAGAAGATTCTGAAATAAGTAGTACTAAAACTAAAATTACACATACAGCTCATGCTGATATCGAAGTTATTCCAGCATTCTCAATAAATGGAATTTATAATCCTGAGCAATTGAAATTTGTATCTTTTGCAGGAGAAATTTTAAATTTTGTGGCAGAGGACGTTAATGGAAATCCAATAAATTTGATATGGACAATTACAAAAAATCAATCTCACTCTCCAAATACAAATGTAGCCAATGCTTCAACAATAACTTATCAGGTAGGTGTAGATTTTAATCCAGCAGAAGAATTAACAGATATAATTCAAGTTACAGATGAATATGGTAATAGCTTAAATTTGGAAATTATTATAAGACCACCAGTTTTGGAATCATTATCATTATCAAGAGAGAATGATCCAACAACAGGAGCGCCTATAATAATTCGCGAAGGTGATACAGTAAGAGATCTATTATTAAATTATCAATTAGCTGGAGACGGAGGAGGTCAAATAAATTTATCAGAAGATGATATACAATCAATTTTAGGAGCTTTAACTTGGGAAACCTCAGATGCGACAATTGCTACCATTCTTAATGGGATTGTAACAGCACATAAAGAAGGAATGGTTACATTTACTGTATATTCAAACTTAAATCCAGATGTTAAGGCCTCAATTGCCATAGATGTTGAAGCAAAAGCAGCAAGATTTGTTCCTAATTCTACGAAAATCATACCATCTTTTCCCGCAGTTGATGCAAAAATTCATATAGAAACTGAAGTGTATTTTGAAGATGGAATTGATAGTATTCAAGAAGTAACAATCAAATTTAATTCACCTTATTTACAAGATGCAAAATTGAAACTTGATGAAACCTATTGGAATGAAGTTAATAGTAGAGTAGGAATTACTGAAGAGAAAAAAGAGCCAAGTTTAAATAATATAGAGGAGAAAGACGATGGTTTTCCTCAGCCAGAAGTTAGTTATGAACCGGAAACAACAGAAGCTGATAAGAATATCCCTAAGACGCCAAGACAGGCTCGTTATATTTTAGATTACCAGCTTCCAGGAGAAAAAACATTAGATGGGAAAACAGTAACTTACACCATTACCGTAGTAACAAATAGAGGAGTTAGAACTGGAGATAATTCTGTTCAGCCTGGGCAAGTAGCAGATCCAAATATCTTACAAAATTCTATTTCACAAGTTGGAGTTATAACAATTGGATCAGTTCAAAATCTTTGTACTTCAGCAAAAAGACTGCCTTGTTTATTAAAGGGGCTTAAATGTTTGAAAGAAAAAGAAAGTGGGCTTATGAGTGAAGAGTGTGATCAAATAGTATCAGTATTTACAAATGATCCTGCAGATTTTTCTATACTTGATATATTTAAAAAGTACAAAGAATTAAGAAAATAGAGAAAAAAGACAAAATAAAAAAGTTTGTAAAAAAGCACAAGTGAATTATAATGTTTTTTGGTTAATTATTTAAATTAAAATCTTTATGAAAAAATTTGTTAAAAAAGGATTTACTCTAATTGAGTTAATGATAGTAGTTGTAATTCTTGGAGTTTTAATGTCAACAGTATTACCAAAACTTACAGGAGCTCAGGCTCGTGCAAGAGATGCAGGAAGACTTGCTGATATGAATAACATAGCAACAGCATTAATGGTTTATTATGATGATAATGGCGTGTTTCCAGGAGAATCCGGAACAGGAGAATGTTTAGATGAAGCAGATGGTGAGGGTAGCTCAGGATTGGCTATTGCATCTTATTTGGAAGGATCTAAAGTTCCAAAAGATCCTCAAGTTAATGCTAATAAATGGCTTTGTGATGGAGATGCTAACAAAGGTAAATATTGGTATGTTCCTATTGAAAAAAATGGTATAGAGGCTAATGGGTATATATTATGTACAGATGCTGAAACTTTTCAAAAAGCAAATACAGATTTAGCAACCATTGCTGGTGAAGCATCAAACTCAGTCGCTACGTTAATTGATGATACCTATGCCAACTATTCTTCTTCCATAGGAATAGAAAAATTTGATGCAGAGGCTGATACTGCTTCACAAAGCGGAATTTGTATCCTAAATTAGCCTATTGTTTGATTTATAGTTTTTAAAAAGTTGCTATTTTTATAGCGACTTTTTTATAATTTGCTCGTTTTTTATTAAAAAATATGATATAATTATTAGAAATAAAAAGAATAAATGAGAAAAAGTATCGTATCAAATCTATTATTATTTTTTGTAGCAGGAATTGTTGCTTATTTTTGTTATACAAATTTTGCTTTTGCTGTAGATATAGATATTCCATTTAATGCAGATGATATTGGGCTTCAAAACTATGAAGGACCTGATATCGCAACAGAAGGGGGAACGAAAGAACTACAAGGTTTAAGAGAAGATGGTAGTGTACAAATAAATAATTTTATTCTAACGGTTATTAAGTGGTTCCGAAATGCTTTTGGTATTGTCGCCATAACATGGATTACTTGGCAGGGGTTCAATATGCTAACGTCATCTGGAGATGAAACAAAATACACTACTGCTGAAAAGTCTATTATGTGGACTGTGATAGCTCTTGTTATGTCATTTTTAATTGAACCATTTGTAAGGAATGTTATATATGGAGGAGGAACCTATCTATCTCCAGGACAAGCAGTGTTTTCTCCTGAACATAGTGCGCTTGAAGGGAGAAAAGAAATATATGCTGTAATCGGATGGATTAAATCTATAATTGGTGTTATGGCGGTTGGTATGATTATATTCACGGGAATAAGATCAATGATTTCCCTTGATTCAGATGATGAAATAAATAACCAAAAAAGGAATTTGAAAACAATTATGATGGGGATTATTATCCTTATATTTAATCAACTAATGGTAGAAAATGGGTTTTATCAAGGTCCACACATAAGTGATCTCACAAATAAATTTGTTGTAACACAAGATGCAACTAAAGTTATCCAAGAAGCATCGGGGCTTATTCGTTATGTACTAACATTTTTTGCTACCTTAGCAGTAGCATCTGTTGTTTATGCTGGATATTTATACGTTACAGCTTCAATTGACGAAGAAGGAGCAGAAAACAGTAAGAAAGTTTTGAAAAATGTTATTATGGGAGTTATTGGGATTGTGATTGCTTATGCATTGGTTGCTACTCTTATTAATTTTAAGTCATAAATTAGTAGATAAAAAGATAACTCAGAATTGAATGTTTTTTGCCTTTAGTTCTTTTTCTAGTTTAATATTTCTTTTTTCTAATTCTTCCCAGTGCAATGAGTCGGGATAGTACTTATAATACCTGTCTTTGAAATCATCAAAACGTTCTTTTAAAGAAACAACTTTATCATGTTTACATCGATTATCTGCATAATGAATTATTTTCTCAGAAGTATTTTCAAAACCTTCTAAAATTCGTCGAGTCTTATGTGCAAGAATTACTTTCCCAATATATGGATATCCCCTTTTAAATAAAATTTCATTAGCAACGTCTCCATGGTGCCTTCCTTCATGTATTTTTCTTGTTTTTAGCCAAAAATTCCAAGTATCATCATCAACTTTATAGGGGAATTTTTCTCGTGTTAATCCATCTTTAAAGTCTATATATCGAACCAAGTCATGCAATAAAGAAGCTTGTCTAATGAGTTCTTTATTTAGTATATATCCTTTATTAATAAGGTGCTCTGTAAGAGTCAAGGCAACATGAGTAACCGCATTAATATGTTTTTGAATATGCTTAGGAATTTTATATCTTGTAATTAAATTTTTGAGTTTTTTTTCTTCAAGCGTATATCCAATAAAATCAAAATTTATTTCCCTCTTATTTATATCAATTTTTTTAATATGAACTTCAATTCTAGGAATAGGCAAAGTTTGTAATTTTTCACTCCATTCAATTATAACTGTTGTATCATCAGCAAAAAAATCATCTTCAATCCCAATGTTTTCAATATCTTCTTCTGTTCGATATAGATCGTAATGTACTAATTTTTCTTTTTCAGTTTCATAATAATGGGCAAAAGTATAAGTAGGGCTAGATATAGATTCTTCTTTAATTTTTCTCTCCTTTAGAAATCCTTTAATAAACTTTGTTTTTCCTGCCCCCATTTCTCCAAATAAAAAAATATTCATACCAGTGTATATTTCTTGAGCTAGCTTTTGTCCTAGTTCTAAAGTTTTTTCAACGGAGTCACTTTTAAAGCTTAGCATCAAGGTTTCATTAAAATTGAGAATAGTTTAATAATTAAGATTGCTTTTGTAAAATAATCACATAAACAACATCTTTGTAAATTTTAATAATAATTTGTTACAATTAAACTATACTAAAAATATTTATTATGAGTATGGAAAATAAAATAGTTCTAGTTACAGGAGGAGCAAAGGGAATAGGGGCTGCATGTGTTAAAGTTTTCGCTGAAGAAGGTGCAAAAGTGGTGTTAAATTATAAAAGCTCAAGAGATGAGGCTGAGAATATTTTGAGAAAATTCCCAGAAAATATTCTTCTTGTTCAAGGTGATATGAGCGAAGAAAAAGATATAAAAAAAGTTTTTGATGAGGCAGAAAAAAAATGGGGAAAAGTTAATATTTTAGTAAACAATGCAGGAATTGTTGACAGAAAGAAATCGCCAGAGTTATTAGGAGAAACATTTATGGAAGTTTTAAAAGTTAATACAGTTGGTCCATACTTAGTTACGAGGGAATTTGCTATTAGATTAGGAAAGGGGAAGGGAGTAGTTGTTAATATGGGCTCTATGAGAGCTTTTGTTCCTACAGTGGCTGATTACTCGGCATCAAAAGCTGCACTACATAGTATGACAGTGTCTTTTGCAAAAGAATTAGCTCCTAATGTTAGAGTTAATGCTGTTGCTCCAGGTTTCACAAAAACAGATTTACATAAAGATAATTTCGATAGACTAGAAAAAGAATCTGAAAAAGCTTTGTTGAAAAGATATTCTATGCCTGAAGAAATTGCAGATGCGGTTTTTTTTCTTGCTTCGGACAAAGCAAAAGGGATTACAGGAACTTGTTTATTGATTGATAATGGGAGGAGTTTGTATAATTAATATTATGGCTTATATCTAGGCTGTTTTATATTTTTTGCTTGACATCTTTTGTGTAAGAATGCTTAAATAGCTTCTTATTTGGGAATTCCTGTAATTTAATAGGAAACAAAAAAACGTAAAACCTATATTTAAATTTTAATATTATGTCAAACGAAGTTAATAATAATAATCATTCTTATGAAGCGGGAAATCTAAGCTTTGCTCATCCTGATATTGAATTTTTGGGAAGAGTTAAAGGTTGGCTTAAACACCTAGGAATAGTTGAAGAAATGGGGTTTAAAGATATACTAGCTTGCTAAAATAATTTCGAAGTATTATAATAAGGTTGTCAATT
>CAYXLW010000010.1:37838-54633 GCA_964466055.1 uncultured Candidatus Peribacteria bacterium | reverse complement strand
ATTACAATCTTTGCTTACTCTTGACTTCGAAATTATTTTAGCAAACTAGTATATTACTAAATACGATCTCATTATCTTTGTTAATAAAATAATTAGCGGTAAAAATACTCTGTATATGTCCGTCTTCACAATAAACTTTAACAGTGTTTTCAGTGCTGAATTCTATATCAAGAACATACCAAGTTCCTCCAAGAACTGGACTTGTAGGGTTTAGTTGTGAAATATTTTCTCGAATATAATTTTCAATAAAATCTTCCTGATTTGCTTCTTGAAATTTTACGGGAACAGAATAACTTTTATCATTTTCAGGAAGTCCTGAAGGATTATCTTTTTTTAAAACAAGT
The DNA here is from genome assembly GCA_964466055.1 of uncultured Candidatus Peribacteria bacterium. Lineage (GTDB taxonomy): Bacteria > Patescibacteriota > Gracilibacteria > CAYXLW01. Next base: position 54,289 of record CAYXLW010000010.1, on the reverse strand, counting down.
TTTCCAAATTCTTTCTCAGTATAAAAATTCAAAGTTCCCTCAAACTCAACTAAGTTTGTTGTCATCCATTCCGATTTAGCATGTGCAATTCCAGAAGAAATTATTTCTCCATCGGAATCTACTAATTGCATAGGAAAATCCGCTTCGAAAAACCATGGACCTATGGCTTTTCCAGAGACTAGCAGTGGTGAACTTATGGATTGATTTGGTGAAGGTAAGTCTAAAATGATTTCTTGTTTATCGTTGTTCATAAAAAATAAAATAAGTGCAACAACACTAGCTATTGCACCTAATAACATTATAACTTGTATCCATGTATGCTCCCACCATTTCTTCTGAAATTTTTCAGTTGCATACATTTCACTATTATAAACTTTTGTGTTTTTACCACGATCGATCATTCCAGCATCAGGTCCTACCATTTTACAGTCTTTAACTGTAAGTCCAATCCCTTCAGAAAGAAATGCAGCTCTTAATTTGTCATTTTGATTTTTCTTCGTCATTATAATTTAGTTAGATAGCCCTAATTGACAATCATTATATTAAATCACTTAAAGGATGAATCAAGATTATTTGTAATTATTATCCCTTCCTCCCATGCCACTGTCTTCTATTTTTCTCAACACCTCTAACCCCACTCTTCCTAAAAGGATTCTTAGTAATTGAACTATCTTCACCTATCAGAGGAACATAAGACCCCATAGGAAATGGATGCTCATCTATCACAGGAATAGATTTATTAATTAGTCTGTGGATATTGTCCACATAACTTTTTTCGTTTTTATCACAAAAAGAAAGAGCAGTCCCTTTGTTTTTAGCCCTCCCCGTTCGACCAATTCTATGAACATAAGCCTCAGGCTCATTGGGAATTTCAAAATTTATCACATGAGATAACTCATCAATATCAATTCCTCTCGCTGCAATATCCGTAGCAACAAGGATTCTTGTTTGTTTATTTTTAAAGTTTTTCAATGCATTTTGACGAGCATTTTGAGATTTATTCCCATGAATAGCTTCAGCCTTTACCCCTGATTTGTTAATAAAATGAGCAATTTTATCTGCACCATGTTTAGTTCGAGTAAAAATAAGCGCCGAAACTATAGCAGGGTCTTTTAATATATGATTAAGAAGAGGCTTCTTGTTTTCTTTATCAACTAGATACATTTTTTGAGTTACTGTTTCAGCAGTAGAAGAAACTGGCGTTACCTCTACCCTTAAAGGATTAGTAAGAAGTGTTGATGCAAGTTTTGTAATAGCAAGTGGCATTGTTGCAGAAAAGAATAAAGACTGCCTTTTTGTTGGAAGTTTGCTAATTATCTTCTTAACATCATGAATAAACCCCATATCTAGCATACGATCAGCTTCGTCTAAAGTAAAAATCTTTAAATCTTTAAGACTAACAAATCCTTGATTCATTAAATCAAGAAGCCTCCCTGGTGTAGCTATAAGAATATCAACCCCTGCTCTTAACTTTCTAACTTGATCATGTTGTTTAACTCCACCAAAAACAACTGTGTTTTTAAGGTGAAGCCCCTTTCCGTAAGACGTGAAGCTTTCATCAATCTGAATGGCAAGTTCTCGTGTAGGAGTAATAATAAGAGCCTTAATATCCTTTCCCCATTTTCCAGAAATTTTCTCTTTATAAAGAATTTGTAATGTGGGAATAGCAAAAGCAGCCGTTTTTCCCGTACCAGTTTGAGCACATCCTAAAAGATCTCGTCCTTGTAAAATTTTAGGAATAGCCTGATCTTGTATGGGCGTTGGAGTAGTATATCCCTTAAGCTTAATTGCTTGAAGAATGGGATCAATAAGGTTTAGTTCATCAAATTTCATATAGTGTAATCCTAGATAGTTAAAAATATAATAGGATTCTAACTTGTATTTATATAAAAACCTATTTTATTGGGATTTTTAATTTTTTCTTGAAAAAAATTTTCAGCTTTATAAAATAATTGTCGCTAAAATTTCTTAAATTATCCACCATGAAAATAAAAAACATTATTATTTGGGTTGTTTTAAGCTTTTTGTTTGGGACAAGTGTTGTTTTTTCTGGTATATCATATTATAAACAATATACCACATCAAAAGAATTAGCAGAGATTAAAGAAAAGCTTGAAGACGTCTACGAAAATAACGAAAAAGGAATAACTAAAAAAACAGTTTATGTAGAAGAATCTTCAATTATAGAGACTGTTAAAAAAGTTCAAGATTCAGTTGTAAACATTGTTGCCACAAAAGATATTATAAAATATAAAAGAACCCCTTTTTTTTATGATAATTTTTTTAATGAGCCATTTTTTAATGATTTTTTTGGCAATCGTTTCAATCAAAATGAACAAAAAGAAAAATCTGAAGATGAAGAGGAGCCAATAGAGCGTGTAAAAGTAGGTGGAGGATCTGGATTTATTTATTCAGAAGACGGATTGATATTAACAAATAAACATGTAGTAAGTGATGAAAATGCAGAATATACCGTTATTTTGTTTGATGGAACTGAATTTGAGGCAGAGGTTTTAGCCCGAGATTCCTTTAATGACATTGCTGTTGTTAAAGCAAAACCAAAAGATGGAGAGAAAATGCCAAAATTTAAACCTTTAAAATTAGGAGAATCTTCAAGCCTCCAAGTAGGACAAAGGGTTGTTGCTATTGGAAATGCTTTAGCTGAATTTGAAAATACAGTTACCACTGGGATAATTTCAGCTAAAGGTCGTTCTATTATTGCAAGTGATGGCAGATATAGTGGAGAAAAAATCCAAAACTTAATTCAAACTGATGCAGCTATTAATCCTGGAAATTCTGGGGGTCCACTTGTAAATTTAGTTGGTGAAGTTGTGGGAATGAATACGGCGATTGCACAAGGTGCTGAAAGTATTGGTTTTGCTATTCCTGCAGATGATTTAAGGAGTGTTGCTGAATCTGTCGAAAACCATGGTAGAATTGTTCGTCCTTTTATTGGAGTTAGATATATGATGATTACTGAAGAAGTTGCAAAGAGTCTCAACCTAGACCGAGAAGAAGGAGCATTATTGATTACAGATGCTCAACGGGGCATTCCGGCAGTTGTAAAAGATTCTCCTGCTGATAAAGCTGGGCTTAAAGCTAACGATATTATTTTAGAAATTGATGGTGAAAAGCTTATACTAGAAAATGATTTACGCTCACTTATTTCAGAAAAAAATATTGACGATACACTTAAATTGAGGGTACTTCGAGACTGTGAAGAGCTTGAAATTAAGGTTAAATTAGAAGAGTTCAAGGAAAATAAGGAAAAATGATCTTTTTCATTTTTTATTAAGGTTTTGAATATATAAAAATATTCTAATATTTGCACTATAAAACCCAGATATTTAGGTTTATTATAGAATAATTTGTTTTTCCATTAATATTTTGCTAAAAGTATTACAATAAATTTTAAAATTTTTTCAAATGAAAAAAGGCTTTTTGAGTTTTCTTGCTTTAATTACTCTTGTCGGGATATTTATTAGTTCTGCTAGTGCAGAAATTTTGACCGAATCATTTCGACAGCCTGATATCCGTAATGATTTCTGCGGTAATAGTATAGATTTTCGATATTGTAAGTGCGCCTTTCATGGTGATTATTGCGAAAATATCGGACAAACCGAGTCCAGCGCCAATAATCGTGTTCAAGATGGCTTTACAAAATTTGTCGGGCAAAAGAGGTCGCAGTTTACCAATGGCTGTATTGATATTATGGACATTGACGCTATTTTGGATGGAGATTTATGTACGCGCTGTGTGGGAGAGCATTTTCGAATTAACTATCAAGGATCGATTCGTTGTGCGACTAATGAAGAAATGTGCGGAACGGATGACCCTTTTTTGGTTTGGGATATAAAAAATAATAAGTGTGTTTGTACTCCTGGAACTGAGCTAAACAAGGATAGTGGAATGTGCGAGAAAGAAAAAATAGCTGAAATAAATTTTAATTGGGCAGATCAATCTCCTCCGTTTCTTGCTGATGGGACAGAAGGCGGGATTGCCAACTTGACAGTTACTGCCCTCAAGGGAGACAAAGATCTTCTTGAAGCTAAGATTGAATTAGCAACATCTTCTCGTCCAGGAACTCTTGAGGTAGATGATGTTGAAAAAAACTACTCGTTAACTTACAAGTCTCCTGATTTAATGAATGAAAATCCTTTAAAGCAGTATAAAGATTTTTTATCTATAACTTACAAGGCTAAAAACTCAATGGCAGAACTTGAAGAGAGGACCGAAACAATCGAAATTCCATTAGTGATTGCGATTCCTATCACAATAACCTCATATGGATTTGAAGCCAAAGAAGGAGAAGAAAAAAAAGAAATTCAATTTCGTGGCGGTGACGCAAATGTAAAGGTTGATGGACGCTACGAAGACACCGTTTTTGTTTTGCAAAACACAGTTATCAAAGTCGAAGGTGGCGGAGAATTTATCACCGACGAAGAAGGAGAAGCTGAAGTGGCAACACCAAATTCTAAACTAAAGGGAGAGACTGAGGATGTTAAATTTGAACTTGTGTTAAGTGCTGATATTGTTGCAAAACTCAGAAATACAAAGAAAAAATACGGAGAAACAGGAATAACAAACGAAACAGTTGCAACATTCTTAGATGACTTTCCGGCAAGACTCGCTCATGCGGAAGATAATGATGCAAAAAAAAGGCTTGTTGATGCACTAAAAAGAATTGAATACGCGCTTTTCTTTATTAAAGAAGGACAAAAATTTGGGGCTGTTTCTGCTAAGTCTCTTGGCACTGTAACCAAAGATGCGGCGATCAACGTCTTTGATATGCTAGACACAATTACAGGAGCTACTGGAAAAATTAGTGAATATATAAACGCAAAAGGCACAAACGTTGGAAGCCGAGCTAAAGAAATTATTACAGAGAAATTAAGTACTGTTAGACAAGAAGCACTAAAACAAATGAGTGCTGCTTTCCAGGCTGGATTGGCTAAAAATGCACCAAAAGCTGGAGTCTGGGTAGGGGGCTTGTTTAAATTTTTGGAAGATAAGTTAGGAGGAGATACGGCTAAAACGGGATACGCGGAAGCCCCTCTTGAAACATGGATCGCAGATTATTTCATCAAAGAACAAAAGAAAAATAGTGCGAATCAAATGAATCAAATTGCAAATATGCTTAACTCTGGTAATTTTGCTTCTTTAGAAAACAGTTCTGATCTTGATATCGCGAAAGATCGCTATGTTGCGATGGCAGACAATTACTTAAAAGCTGAAGAGGGAGAATATTTTAGTACCATGTCAAAAGCTTGGATTGATTTGGGATTTGATATTGTCGGAAAAGGTATTTCGATTCTTACTCCATATGGAAAATTTGTAGACGGTCTTGAAAAAGCTTACAAAATCGGACGTACATATTTCCTAGACGCACCAACAATGTACGGATGGTATGTTACAAATGGTGAAATTTTAACAACGACTGAAGAAAACATAAATAAATCACTTGGGATTAAGTCTGTTGTTTCATTAATAAAATCAGCTTCATTGTTGAATGTATTCGTACCATCTGCTTTTGCTGTAACAGACAATTCACTTGGGGGATATATGATTGCTAGTGCAGACTCTGAATTTTATAAAAATTGGTCAGAAATAACCTTTGCCTTGGCTGAATTATTTCCTGATGAAGAAAAAGGTATTAGGTTCTACGCAGAGGAACTTAAAGCTAAATCAGCTAACTCAAAAAACATAGCAGCTGCACTTATGGAAGAGGCCTCCGAAATGATTCCTGTAGAAGAATATGGTGAATGGAAAATAGAAAAGATTAAGTCGACAGACGTTATTAAAGAAAGTTCTAATAATGAAGATAATAGCGATTCATTGTATTCAAAAATGTTGATAATTTTGGGATTTGTTGGAGTATTTGGGATTTTTATTTTAGGAAGAAGGTTTATTTTTAGAAAACGATAACATTAAAATGATCATTTATTTATGGAACTTATCATGAACTTCTTTTAATTTTCCGTGTGTAACATGAGTATAAATCTGTGTTGTTGTGATTGATGCATGACCTAACATTTCTTGAACACTACGAATGTCAGCACCATTTTTTAAAAGCTCTGTAGCAAAAGTATGTCTAAGTGTGTGAGGCGTAACATTTTTAATAATTCCAGCTTTTAACCTATATTTTTGAACAATTTTTTCAACAGCATCACGAGTAAGTCGAAAACACTCGCCTTTTCCTGTTACGTCAATTATTTTTGACGAACGATTTGATGCCGAAGTAAAAAGAGGGCTGTAATTATCTCTTCGTATTTTTAAATATTCACGAATATACTCCACTGAACGTTCTGACAAAAACACAATTCGCACTTTTCTTCCCTTTCCTTTTACCGCAAATTCTTTTTGTTTTAGGTCTACTTGGTCTCTGTTTAAGTTACAAAGTTCTGATACTCTGAGTCCTGTTGAATATAGGCATTCTAAAATAGCACGATCTCTTTTTTCTGTTTTACTAGACTTGTCTACTGCAAAAAACAACCTTTCTAATTCGTCACGATTTAAAAATTCTACAATTCTATCTTCTGTTTTTGCTAGCTCTATCTTGTCTGGAGCAAGAACATCTTTATCGTGTCTCAAAAGATATTTAAGCATCGCTCTAATAGCAATTAAATAATAATTTTGAGTACGAACTGAAATATATTCTGGTTTTTTGTTTTCGTTTTCTTTTCTATATAAAAATGTTCGGTAATTTTGAATGTCAGACAAAGAAAGCTCCTCTATATCTTTGTTTTCTCCTATATACTCCAAAAAGAATGTTAAATATCTTGTATAATTTTCAATTGTTTTTTGTGCCTGGTTTTTTGTTATTTCTGAATATAACAGAAAATCGTAGATTGCATCTTTTAGGGTCATTGTGAGTTTATAGTTTTTCATGTTTATTTTAGTTAATTAATTTTATTTTACAATTTGATGACTTTTTGTTAAAAAATAAAGGTAGACCTTTAAAATTTTTGAGATATGAAAAATTAAAAAAATTAAATCATATCTTTTAATTAAATCAAATAAAAAGTTCATTGTCAAGGCACCTTTTAAATTCCCGTAAAGATGTTTTTTATTAATTCTCTTTTTTGTAGCTTCAAATAAACAAATAAAGCAACTTAGCTTAAGCTTAAAATTCTTTATGCTTTCAAAAAGAAAAAGTAGTAGTGGTTATTTTTTACATAATTATTTTGTGTTTTTCTGCATATTTTACTATTGTTGCCATAGCTGTAACTGCTTCCACTGGAAATTTTCCGCTTGCTGTTTCATCGCTTAGCATTACAGTTTGTGCTCCTAGTTGAACAGCGATTGATATATCCATAACGTCAGCTCTTGAAGGAATGTCATCATTCACCATTGATGAAAGCATTTGTGTTGCAACAATAATTGGCTTCTTAAATTTGTGAGCCTTTTTAATAAGTAGTTCTTCTTCAACTGGAACTGCATACCACGGTGTTTCTACTCCAAGATCTCCTCTAGCTATCATAATTTCATCTGACTCTTTTATAATTTTATCGATATTTTTTAATGCTTCTGTATGCTCAATTTTAGAAATAATTTTTGCGTTAATATCGTTTTCTTTTAAAAACATTTTTACTTCTTTTATATCACTAACATCTCTAACAAAGGAGATGGCTATTTTTTCTATATTAAATTCTTTGCACTGTTTTAAAATTTCTTTGTCTGAATTCGTCAAAATTGGGAGATTTATTTTTTTTCCAGGAAGATTTACATGACGAAAAGAACTCATAATTCCTGGATCCTTAACTTTTGTAAAAATTTTGTCATCCTCAATTGATACCACTTTTAATACAATTTTTCCTGAATCAATCATAATTATTTCCCCTTTTTTAAGGAGCCGTCCTAATTCTCTATAGTTAATAAAAATTTGGTTTTTAGTTTTAGTTTTTTCTTTTGGATTTGTTGTGATTATTACAGATTCTTCTTTTTTAACATAAAAAGGTTTTTCTTGCTTTCCAGTGCGAATTTCAGGTCCTTTTGTATCTAAAATTATTTCTACTTTAGGAATTTTTCTTAGTTTTTTTATCATTTTCACATGCCAAGCTACGTCTCCATGTGACATATTTAATCGGAAACGCTTTGCTCCTGCTTGTGATATTTGCGCAATAATTTTATCTTTTTCTGATGCTGGTCCTATTGTTGCAATAATTTTTGTTTTCATTGCTTTTTATTAATTATTTTTTCTTATATATTTTATCATATTGATTAAATTTTCTCCTAGTTATAATAATAATTTTCTAATCAGAAAAAGTCTTTTTCGTTCATATTATAAACTTTTGTTAGTTTTAATTTTTATAACTTCAACATTCTAATTATTTTTTGCATAGAGAACTTGTTGGAATTTGATCCTTTTTTTTGCTATAATTATGGGATTTTTAACAAAAATAAAAAATGAAAAAACAAGCCCTGTCTCAAACTTCTTTTTTTTCTCCTGAAAATGATGAGGTAATATTTAAAAACTATGGATCAAGCTCGTTAAAATTAAAGACTCTAAACAAAGAACGATTCCAAGAAGAACAGGGGCTAAACAAATCTAAAGATTTATTGGCAATTATAAGCACTGAATTAACAGATTCTCTAAATGGAGAGGTTCTTATTCAGATTATTCAGGGATTACTCGAAATTAATGTTCAAGTTGCAGTTAGAGGCAAAGGAACTCCAAAATATGAGAAAGTTTTAGATAAGTTATGTAAAGACTATCCTTCATCTCTTCGTATTATTGAAGACAGTGAAGAACATTTAAGGAAGATGTATGCAGCAGCCGACATTAGCCTTTTTCTTGCTTTTAATAAGTCGTCTAATGATGAGCTAAAAAAGTGTATGAGATACGGAGTTGTTCCTGTTAGCGTCAACCACGAGTTTCTTGAAGACTTCAATGCCATTAAAGAAAGCGGTAATGCTTTTATAGTTAATAAGGTCTCTCCTTGGAATATATTTGAAGCCGTAATAAGGGCAAAAGAAAATCATAAGTTTCCATATGATTGGAAAAACTTGCAAGCAGCCTGTATGCAAGCTGTTTCATAAAAAAACAATTATATGCTTTCGACATTTTCGACAGATAGACATCCTTAAAATTATTTAAATTTTTAGTTTGACAGTGTTTTTATTTTGTCTAAACTTGTGTCGAAGTTAATGTCTAATATTTTTATGGATTACTATACACTCGACAGAACAAGTGTAGCAAAAATGCTAAATGTTTCGACACGAACATTAGACAGATATATTGCCAAAAAAATTTTCTCTACCGAAAAAAAGAATGGCAAAATATACTTTCATTCAAAGGAAATTGAGGATTTTTTAAGCATCAGAAACACTGAAAGCATTGACAATAGTTTCGACAATCAATCGACACGCCTTCGCCACATAAAAAACAGTTTTTCTCAGGTTTTTTCTGTATATAACGATGACAACTTTGTGTCGAAAGATGTGTCAACACCACCTCAAAACGACACTAATACAAAGATGTTAAATTTTGAGGCTGAGGCAATTTTTTATAAAAAAATGTATGAAACTATTCAAGATCTATTTAAGGCTCAACAGGGACAACTTCAGGGGGCATATTATCGTATTGGACAAATTGAGGCTCAATTGCTTCAGTTAAACCAACAAATTAATAATTCTATCCCCCTCCTAGAAGTAGAAAAAGAAAAAATAGCAAATGAGGCTTCGTTCAAAAAATCTGAAGTCCAAATAAAAAAACTTGAGGATGAAAACTATTTATTAGAAAAAAGACTTGAAGTTTCAGTTGCTATGAAAATTATTTATACGATCTTTGCTGTTTCTGTAATTTTTATAGCCTCGTTTTTGTTTGCTATAAATTAAGCTAATTTCCGTTTTTTGCATTCTTCTCATTATTCTCTAATATATGGAAATAACCAAAATTTTTACCTTTGATGCAGCTCATTTTCTTACTTGTTATCATGGAAAATGTGAAAAACTTCATGGACACACTTACAAGTTAGAAATTACAATTGAAGGAGTTGTTCAAGAGAATGGATTGGTTCTTGATTTTGTTATTTTTAAGAACATTGTTAAAAAAAATATTTTGGAAAAACTGGATCACAATAATTTAAATGACATCTTAAAAAATCCTAGCTCTGAGAATCTTGTTAGGTGGATATGGCAACAATTAACACCTTTTTCTAAACGACTTAAAGAAGAACTTGGTTCTCCCAATATTTCAGAATATTTTAAGCAGTTTTTAAGTAATACTGACGACTTAAAGATATCTGAATCTTTTGTAATGCTAAAAAAAATTAAACTATGGGAAACCGCTACGTCTTGTGTTGCTTATTATGGAGAATAATTTTAATGATATAGAAGCTTTTCTTGTTTTAATATAATATAAAAACAGTTAAGTTTGTTTTTATGAAAAGATTTGCAAGCATCATACTATCTAAAAATTACTCATTCGCAAACGAGGGGCTGGCTTATTTTTTTAATGATGAAAAGGAATCAATAAACATTGGAGATGTTGTTTTGGTTCCCTTTGGAAGCAAAAGATTAATTTCAGGGCTTGTTGTTGATCTTTACGATGAATCACCAAACATAGAGAAGATTAAAGAGATTTCAAGAAAACTTAATGTTTTTTTTGATAAAAAATATATAGATGTAGCAAAAGATGTTTCTAAATATTATTTTGCTTCATTGTTTTCTTGTATTCGGCTTTTTATTCCCAATAAAATTTGGAGCGGTGAATTTAAAGAAAAAAAAGATGTTTTTTGGTCACTTTCTTATAACTTTGATTGTTCTTTAGTGCGAGGAAAAAACCAATTAAAAATAATAAATGTTTTAAATAAAAAAAAACAACTTGAACAAAGTCAGCTTTTAGAAAAATCTCAAGCAAGTGTTTCCAGTTTAAAAAATTTAGAAGAAAAAGACTGTATCACAAAAAAAGAGGATATTGTGTGCCCTGAAACTTTTGAGATTGAAATGAAAGCATTTAAGGTTCTTTCCAAGGAGCAAACCGATGTTTTTGAAAAATTAAAATTAAAAAATGTGTCTTTGCTTCATGGGGTAACGGGCTCTGGAAAAACTGAAGTATTTCTACATTTTTTTAGATGGATATTTAAAAAAGATTCAAGCGCTCAAAATCTTTTTCTCGTCCCTGAAATTTCCCTCACTCCTCAAATGATTGAATATTTTAAAAAAGCTTTTCCTAAAAACATTGCTGTTATTCATTCTAAAATATCTGAAGGCGAAAAATGCCGAATTTGGCTAGGAATACAGCGAGGAGAGATTAAATTAGTAATTGGATCTAGAAGTTCTTTGTTCTTGCCTTGGAAAAACTTAAGAAGCATCATTATTGATGAAGAACACGAATGGACATATAAGTCTGAACAAACTCCTAGATATAACACTAAATGGATAGCTGAAAAAATACTAGAAAAACATAAAGACAATAAAAAACGATTTTTGATCCTATCTTCAGCGACACCTGATGTTTGTGATGTATATCGTGCAAAAACTAATGAAATACAATATTTGGAATTGAAAAGAAGATTTGGAGATATCGAGTTACCGCCTGTTACAATTATTGATATGCGAAAAGAATTTTTAAAAAAGAATTTTTCTCCGTTTTCTGAATATCTCACAAATAGAATTAAATCTACTCTTGAGAAGAAAAAACAAATAATTTTGTTTCTAAACAAAAGAGGCTTTTCTAAGTCTTTACAGTGTAAAGAGTGCGGTGAGATTGTTATGTGTCCCCACTGTAGTGTTCCATTAACTCATCATAAAGATGTTTTAAAAGGAAAAGAAAAACTTATTTGTCATTATTGTTTTTTAGTTCAAGAAGTTTTAATAACGTGCCCAAAATGTTCTTCCTACAGCATTAACTTTAAAGGAAGTGGAACACAAAAAATTGAAAGTATTTTAGAAACATTGTTTCCTAATGCAAAAGTTTTGCGTGCAGATAAGGATACAACCATGTCTAAAGATCATTTTTTGTCCATTTACGAAAAAATGAAAAATGGAGAAGCAGATATTCTTCTTGGAACACAAATGATTTCTAAGGGGTTAGACTTGCCTAATATTGATTTAGTTGGTGTTATTTCTGCCGATTCTGGACTTCACATTCCCGATTTTTGTGCTGGTGAGAGGGCATTTCAAACCCTTATGCAAGTCGCTGGGCGTACTGGAAGAAAAAATAGTGGGGAGGTAGTTTTTCAAACCTTTCAGCCATTTCATGAGGTTATTCAGTCTGCTTCTTTGCATAATTATGAAAAAATGTATCAAAATGAAATAGAGACTCGAAAGCTGTTGAAGTATCCGCCTTTTTCTAAACTTATTAAGTTGATTTTTACGGATTATGATAAAAAAATTGCTATGAACGAAGGACAGCGAATGCTAAAAATTTTAAAAGAGAAAAAAGAAATGCTTGACCTGTCCCCAGATACTATCTTAAGCCTTAGCGTTGCCCCCGCCTTTGTTCCTAAAATGCACAACAAGTATCATTGGCACATTATTATTCGTGGAGATTGTCCTGAAAAAGTTTTAGAAAATGTTGATTTAGGAAAATGGCGAGTTGATAGAGACCCTATACTTTTAAGCTAGTATCAGCTTTAAATTTGTTTCCTTGATTAATAGAATTCGTTTTTGACTTTTTGGTATCAAAATAATTGTTGAGGATGTTTTTTTAAAACCGTCAAATTTTTCGTATAATATACAAACTGCTGTTTAAATTATGAAAATATGTCGCATAAGAACGAGTTAGACAAAATCACTCGTTTCTCCTCGTGCTTTTGAAATTTTTTCCAAAACCTCAGGATATAGTTCCTGTTCTATTTTTTGAATTTTACCTTTTAAAGATTCAACCGTTTCATCTTCTTCTATAACAACCTCTCTTTGGGACAAAATTGGACCTGTATCGACTCCTTCGTCAACAAAGTGAACTGTAACTCCAGTTTTACTTACCTTTGCTCTCAGAGCATCCTCGACAGCATGTGCACCTGGAAAGCTAGGAAGTAAGGAAGGATGAATATTTAATATTTTTTTATTCCAATCTTTAACAAATTTTTTAGACAAAACTCGCATAAATCCAACACAAACTATGTAATCTACCTTATGTTCTTTTAATATTTTTGATATTTCGTTATCGAAATCTTCTCGAGTTCTTTTCTTATGATTAACAAAAAATGTTGATATTTTTCTTTCTTCTAGCTTTGTTTTAGCTCCACAATTTTTGTTATTAACAATACCACAAACTATTCCTCCTTTTATTTTCCCAAATTCAAATGCTTGGAATATCGCTGGCAAGTCTGTTCCATTTGTCGAAGCTAAAATTGCAAAATTCATAATTAAATTTTATAAGTATTCCCAAAATAATTTCCCTATTTCTATAGCAAAATCTTGATCAATAAAAAGAGGAGATGTTGCTAATGTTATTATTTGTGCTTTAGATAAAAAAAACAATATTAGTTTTAGTTTATTTTCTAGTGAAATATGTGTTGCTTCTTGTGAAAAAAAATCTAAGTCTATATTTAAAATATTATTTGGGATCTTTTTTATCGCATCTAAATGTTTTAAATCACTGTTGTTTATAAATGAATAATAATCTTTTTTAATCCAATTCTTTTTAATTGCACAATCAATATAATCACATATTTTGGATTCTTTTCTCCAGTTATTTGTGTTCCCAATAAAGCGTTTATTATCTTTATGCTGATCAATGTGAATTAGTTTCAGGTTTTCATCTGAAAAAAGGTTCCATGCTTCTAGAACATGGTTATGGTTATCGCAAATAAATATTGGAGTGTTGCTTTTATTGGTATACCCACAAACAAAATCTTTTATTCCTATTTCTTTTTTTAATTTATTATCAATTGTTTCAATAAAAGTTATTTTATTTCCTTTCTTTATGTCGTCTTTGTTTCCTTGTACAATCCTCGCAATATGTATTTTTTTATCAGGATAATATTGAAAAGAGTTGTTCCCCCTATTTTCCTTCTCAATAAAGACATTTCTTGTTATTTTTTCAAAATTTACTAGTTTTTTCTTTTTTTTAAAATCAATATTTTCGTTTAAAAATTTTTCAATATCCCATAAAATTCTTTTATATTTATATTCCATTGATCTTAATTATTACTACACATTCATTTTATCATATAAAATCTCTCCATTTTTTAAACAGATAACTCTTGTTTTTAGGTAATCTGAAACTAGTGGATTATGTGTTGCTAAAATAATTGTAGCTTCCATTTCTCTATTAATCTTTTTTAAGATTTCTAAAATCATTTTTGTGTTTTCTGGGTCCAAATTCCCCGTAGGTTCATCTGCAAGAATAATTTTAGGATCATGAACTATTGCCCTAGCTATTGCAATTCTTTGAATTTCTCCTCCTGATAAATCAGAGGGGAAATGAGCTATTTTTTCTTCTAAACCAACAATTTCTAAAGATTTTTTTACTTTATTAAAAATTTGATCTTTTTTTTCTTTACATATTTCTAAAATAAAGGATATGTTCTCAAATATTGTTTTATTTTGAAAAAGCTTAAAATCTTGGAAAATAACCCCTATTTTTTTTCTATAAAATTGTAAATGCTGTGAATGTAAATTATTTATTGATATTCCATCTATAAAAATATTTCCACTATCTGTTTTTTCTTTTCCTAAAATTAAGTTTAATATTGTAGTTTTTCCTTCTCCTGAATTTCCAACAATACAAATAAATTCCTTATAATTAACTTCAATTGAAATATTTTTTAATATTTCATTATTATAATATGATTTATATATATGTTTAAAAATTATCATTATTAATTATTATTTATATATTTATATATTTAGTAGTAATAGTAATAGCTTGTCATAATTTCACTTTATATTTATAAACAATAAAATAAATTACATTCTTATTTAAAAAGTGAGTTATCTACTAAGATTAATTTTCATTCTCTAGAAAAATTCTTTTCCACAACCATTTTTCTGTCTTCAACTGAAACCACTGAAATATTTCTCTTTTTAATAAGTTCTTGTCTTGAATATATAAACACATTATTTTCCACATTTTTTTGAACATTTACACCGCTTGCAATAAAAGCACCTCCACCAACTTTAATTCCAGGATTAATAGAACAATTAATTCCAAATCTTGTGTTTTCTCCAACAATGCTCCCCAACTTATTTTTTCCAGAGGCTATTTTTTCCCCTTTAATTTCAACATAAATCTCATTTTCATCTAATCGTAAGTTGCCGGTGATGGTTCCAGATCCAAAAGATACATTTTGATCTATAATAGAATCTCCTATGTAGTTTGAATGAGTCCAGATGTTTTTATGTAAAAAAGACCGAGTAATTTCAGTATTAAACCCAATAACACAATTTTTTCCAATGATAGATTCTCTTATAAAAGAATTGTTACCGACAACACAATTTTCACCAATATATGCAGGACCAACAATTGTGGCACCTTCAAAAACCTTAACCCCTTTTTCAATATATACATTACCCCTAATAGTAACATTTTTAGCTATTTGAGAATTAGGTGAAATAAAAGATTTTGTTTTGGATAAAAAATAGTTCTGAAGATCAAGGATGTGCCAAGGATATTTTAATGCCTGCCAAAATCCCCTATACCTTAAAACAAAAACATCTTTCTTTTTACAGTATTTTTTAAGCCCAATTTCATATGCATCATCTGTGGAATTGTTTTCTTTTTCCACAATTTTAATAAATTCAGAAAAATTTTTAAAATAATGAACAACAATATTTATAATATCAGATGGCTCATTTCCCTCTCCTGGTTTTTCCACAATATCAACAAGAAAACCTTTTTTATTAATAGATAAATATCCTCCTGGGAAATATTTTTCCACAATTTTCCCACATATAATAGAATCATAATTCGATTTTTTGCTTATCTTTAGGACTTCCTTCAGTAAAAACTTTTCCACAATATCATTAGAGTTTACAACTAAAGCTGCAGTGTAAATTTTATCTTTACAAGCGCTAATTGCCCCCTTCATCCCATCTTTTAAGTTTTCTTGTATACAAAAAACAAAATTGAGCCTTTTAAATTTAGAACAAATATCAATAATTCTTTTTATGTTCTTATCATTTCCAACAATGACAAAATCTTTAAAATCAGAAAATGAGGAAATATTCTCAATTTGATGTTCAAGTAATGGTTTTCCACAAAACTCTAAAAAAATTTTCTCACTTATGGGTTGCATTCGACTTGAAACTCCAGCACAAAGAAGAATTATTTGCATATAAAGTACAATAAATAACCAGAAACACTTTATCAAAAATAAAAAATATCATCATAAAGAAATCTGAAAATGTGTTGACAAATCTGTGTAATATGATAAAATTAAGATCAAGTTATAAAAAATATCATTTATTTTTTTAAATATACTTGATAAACTTATCATAATTTAAACATAAAAAAATGTCATATCCACAAAACAATGGACAGTCGCCTATGGGACAACAAG
>CAYXLW010000010.1:0-37738 GCA_964466055.1 uncultured Candidatus Peribacteria bacterium | reverse complement strand
GAGGAGGAATGATGCCGCCACCACCTATGGGACAACAAGGAGGAGGAATGATGCCGCCACCACCTATGGGACAACAAGGAGGAGGAATGATGCCACCACCGCCTATGGGACAACAAGGAGGAGGAATGATGCCGCCACCGCCTATGGGACAACAAGGAGGAGGAATGATGCCACCACCACCTATGGGACAACAAGATCCGATTGTTCCTATTGGATCATTTGGACGAGATAGAGGATTTAAAACCACAATAAAAATACCGTCACATAACCTTAAATTTGATGAAAATTATTTTCTTCAACTTTTGGCAGGCTCAATTTCTCTATCTAAAGATGAAAAGAAAAGGATTATTGAATCGATTCCAAAGCTTTCACAATATCAAATTGATGAGCTTATAAAAATTTTTGAAGAAGAAAAAAGAAAGTTTTCAGAGCTTGATGTAAAACATAAAGAACAATTAAGGGCACTAGAAGCTAAACATGCGGCAGAGTGGGAGGCTCTTGAAATGGAACAAGAACAAAATAGTGCACAAGGAGAAGAAACAGCTGCAGTTGATGATATTAGAAAAAGCTTAGGAATTGACGAATAAAGTTTCTTAATATTAGTAAACACAAAAAAACAGAGTTTCTCTGTTTTTTGTTTTGTAGGTAAAAATAAAAATTATAACTTTAAAGGCATTATAATGTGAAGAAAATCTTTAACATCTTTGTGAGTTATAAGGGCAGGCGCTAATTTATTATCAACAGATATTGTTATTTCTCCAGAAGGAAGAGTATTCAATAGGTCAAGAAAGTATTCGGAATTTAGGGCTATTTTATTTTCATCTCCTTCAATTTTAGCATTTAACTGAGCTTCTTCGGTTCCAATTTGTGTAGCATCAGTTGTAATAACAAATTTCTGATTATCAGGAAACAATCCTAACTTAATATTATTATTATTTTCTTTAGCAAAAAGGCTTACACGTTTTATATTTTGAGATAATTCAGACTTATCAATTATAACTTTCGACTTAGCCCCTGCAGGAATAACTTGTTTATAATTTGGGAATTGTCCAGAAATAAGTCGAGAGGTAAGCTCAATATTCCCAATTTTAAAGAGAATCTGATTATTTGAAATAATTAAAACAATATTTTTAGAAAGATCTTCACCAATAAGGCGATGTAATTCCAGCATTGACTTTGCAGGAACAATAACCTGCAATTCCTCATCAAGTGGATTGTCTAATGTTATTATTTTTTCAGAAAGTCTATAAGAATCAGTTGCGGCAAACTTTAACTGGGCTCCTTCTCCATGAAGAAGGATTCCAGAAAGAACCGGTCTAGCAGAATTAGAAGAAGCTGCAAAAATCACTCTAGGAATACTCTCAGATAATTCTTTAGCAGGAATTGACAACTCAAAACGTCGTTCAACGCTTGGTATTTGTGGAAAATCCTCAGCAGAAAGTCCTTTTATTTGAGTTTTAGAATTAGATGAAAGTATGTTTATAGTTTGAGAATCCGAAATATTAACGCTTAGTTCTTTGTCTTCAAGAAGAGAAACATAGCTCTGAAACAACCTAGCAGGAATAGTTATTTTTCCCTCATTCATAATCTCAGTTTCTAGAAAGTATTTAATAGCAATCTCTAGGTTGGTTGCCTCAAAATACAATTTTTTCCCTTCGGTTCGTAAAAGAATATTAGAAAGAATCGGAAGAGTATTGTTTAAAGATACAGCTCGAGAAGCAATATTAATCCCGTGTAAGAATTCATCTCTTTTAACAGAAAATTTCATAATATAAGTGTTTATTCATTGTGATTTTAAGGGTTTTAAGCTATAAATCAAGATGTAAAAAAATAAGAACCAGAAACCTAAGATAAAAAACATTTATGACTCTTTCTTTCTTTGTTTTTCAACAACCTCTCATTAATTAACTTGCCTCACAATGAACAGCGTTTTTTTTACATCAGAATCTGTAACAGAAGGACATCCAGATAAAATCTGTGATCAAATATCAGATGCGATACTAGATGCAATATTAAAAAAAGACAAAAAAGCAAAAGTTGCATGTGAAGTTGCAGTAAAAACAGGAATAGTTTTTGTGTTTGGAGAAATAAAAACAAAAACATATATTAATATAGATAAAATTGTAAGAAAGGTTGTTCATGACATAGGATACACAAGAGCAAAATATGGATTTGACTTTGAAACCTGTGGAGTGATTAACTCAATAGGCACACAGTCGCCAGATATAGCTAGAGGAGTAGACGAAAGAGATGATGAAGAATTAGGTGCTGGCGATCAAGGAATAATGTTTGGATTTGCTTGTGATGAAACGGATGATTTTATGCCATTGCCTATTTCTTTGGCACATAAATTGGCTAAAAAATTATCACAAGTTAGAAAAAACAAAACGTTAGAATATTTGAGACCAGATGGAAAAACGCAAATAACAGTTGAATATGACAAAAAAACGATGAAACCAAAAAGAGTAGATACAGTTGTAGTTTCAGCTCAACATAATCCAAATGTTTCTCATGAAAAAATAGAGAAAGATATTTTAGAAAAAGTTATAAAACCAGTTTTAAAAACCTTTTTTGATGAAAAGACTAAAGTTTATGTTAATCCAACAGGTAAATTTGTAATAGGTGGTCCATTAGGAGATGCCGGTCTTACAGGACGGAAAATTATTGTAGATACATATGGAGGATATGCTCCGCATGGAGGAGGTTGTTTTTCAGGGAAAGACCCATCAAAAGTAGATAGGTCTGCTACATATATGGCGAGGTATATAACTAAAAATATAGTTGCGGCAGGGCTTGCTAAAAAATGCCAAATTCAACTTTCATATGCAATTGGAATAACCCAACCACTAAGTATATTAATAGATACCTTTGGAACAGGAAAAATCTCTGATGAAAAACTAGAAGACATTATTAAAAAAACCTTTGATTGTAGCCCCTCTGGGATAATAAGGCACCTTGATTTACTTCGTCCTATTTATCAACAAACAGCATCTTATGGTCATTTCGGAGAAAATACAAAAAATTTACCTTGGGAACAATTAGACAAAGTTGATGAGCTGAAAAAATACTTAAACATTTAAATTAAAATGAGCTTCAATCAATCTTCTATTGATTTTACTAATAACTTTTGCCTTAACAGTTTCGAAAAGAGATCCTTTATGATGCAAAATACCTAAATCATGTAAAAAGACCCCACGAATATTGTTTACAGTTCCAGATACAACATTTGATAATTCTAAACGATGCTCTTCATTATACCATTTCTGAAGATTTCCACAAAAATAATTTTCTAAAATTTTATTTTGAAAAAGCTTGGAAGCAAGAAGCGATAATTGTTTTTGGTTATCTATTTTGGATAATAAAAACTTAATATTTCCTTCAAGCCCTATAAGCTCCAGCTCTATATTATCATCTCTTTTAGCCTTCTTATTCTCTTCTAATATTTCTTCTAAGATACTTCGAAGATCTTCAATGTTTTCAATGCTTATATTTTTTAAGTTTGCAATCAATGGTTGTTCAATATGATAGCCATATTCTTTATTTTTAAATATTTTAGTATCAACCAGCCATTTTTCAAAATGTTTATAAAATAGTTCAAGTTCTTTCATGAGCTTATCGTAAGACATAAAATCTCCTTTGGGTATTTTTATAACACTATTATTCTCAGGTGTTTTATATACACTATATTGAAAACCTTCGCCAATTTTTTTACCAAGTTTTCCAATATCCATGATCTAATAGAAATAACAAAAAGCGTATATCATATTTTACAAAATTATAAAACATTGTAAAGATAATTTGTCGAGTTTCTTCCGTTAATCCTTCTAGTTTTTTTAAAATCTCAACAGCCCTAATAGTTCATAGTCATTAAAGAGGAAGCTTGGCTTAATATTTCTTCTTTTATTGTATCAAGTTTATTTATAATTTTTTCTTGTTGCTCATCAGAAAGAATGCCGTTGGTCTTTTTTCCTTGAAAATTATAAATTAATTGCTGTAAGACATCGTTTTCTTTGTCTGTTGCCTTTTTTTCTAATTCAGCAATTTCTTCATCGGATAAAGCGTCCCAAAAGTCATTCTTAGAATAAGAAAGAATCTTTTTATCAGAGACACTAAAAACTTTTAGTGTAGCATTTTTAATTGACCAAACACAACAGCCTCCAAAATCAAAATATGCTATGCTATTAATTTTTTCTAGCTTTATATAATCACTAAATAATAAATTTTTAAAATCACCTTGAGCCTGTTTATTATTATATAAAAAATATTTCCATTCATCTTTAGAAGGGAATTGCTTATTTTTTAAAGCATTGGCATTTTCCATTATATTTTTAACATCTTTCTCTGAATAACATCCTCTAACTTTTTCTTTTGTGCATCTTAAATTATTTTCAAAATCACTAAAGGTTATTGGATTTAAAGCAACAATCGAACTAAAATCCTTTTTGTCAAAAGAGGGTGAAGAAGTATTATTAGAAACAACCTTCTTTTTCAAAAGTTCAATAGCCTTGTCTAGTTGAGGAGTCTTTCCTTCCTCAAAGTCTTTGATTGTTTTTTCAACAAAAACATCAGGAGTTATGCCTTTTTCATTAATACTTCTACCGTTTGGAGTTAGCCATTCTGCAATTGTGAGACGCAAAGATGCTCCTTTATTTAAAGAAATAACCTCTTGGACAGTTCCTTTTCCAAAACTTGTTTCACCAACTATAATTCCTCTTTTATGGTCTTGGATTGCACCAGCTAATATTTCAGAAGCAGAAGCAGACCCTTTGTTTATTAATAAAACCAAAGGAATGTCAACATTAGAAAAAGGTTTATAAAAACTTTTATGTACAAAAGACCCCTTTTGATCCTTAACTTTTACAACATCAGTTTTATTAGCAAAAAAAGCAGAAGCAACTTCAACTGCTCCATCAAGATATCCTCCTCCGTTAAAGCGTAAATCCAAAATAATTCCTATGGGATTATTTTTCATAATAGTAACAAATTGTTCTTCAAAATCTTGAACAGTTTTTTCTCCAAACTGATTTATTTCAATAAATCCGATCTCTTCAATCATTTTAGACTCAACACTAGCAATAGTAATAGTGTCTCTAACAACAGATATATTAACAGGTTCCGTTGCATCTTTATGTAAAATATTTAAAACAACACTTGTCCCCTTTTCTCCTCGAATTTTTTTAACAACATCAGAAATTGAAAGCCCTACAATGTCTTCATCATTAACTTTTATAATAATATCCTCAGGAAGAAGCCCTGCGGCTTTAGCGGGAGACCCCTTAAGAGGAGAAACAATTGTTATTAAACTATTTTTAATTGTAAGCTCAGCACCAATTCCTTCAAAATTACCCTGTAAATCATTATAGAAATCATTGTTTTCATCAGGTGTCATAAAAGAAGAAAAAGGATCGTCAAGCCCACTAATTAGTCCTTTTACTATTCCAAACTCAAATGGCTCGGCTTCACTAAAAACTTCAGGATTAACATATTTTTCTTGTATTATATCCCATACATTATTAAAAAGTTCAAAATTGATGTTAGAATGGTTATTGATCTCATTATTTTCGAGATTATTCTTATATAAAGTTCCTAAATAAAATGAAAAAATAACAAGAAAAAAATACTGTAAAGAGCGAGACAAAAATTTCATTTAAAATAGATTAAAACAACAACTTAATTGTATTTAAAAAATTTTTAATTTGCTATGTTTTATTATATATCAAACTTCACTTGAGTTTTAGTGTTCATTAAACGAAAATGCAAAGGAAAGGAAAATATTTCTTAATCTAGAATAAAATGGATATTCTCAAAATTGTAAAAAGGCATCTTTTATTTGTAATTATTTTAATTATCCTCCTTGGAGGAGCAGGGTTTTTATATGGAGAAAATAATCAAAAAAATCTAGCTAAAACAACAATTTTTTTAACAATTGGAACTCAAGATTCTCGAGATCCAGAACAAGCAGAAATTGCATCAACATATTTTGGAGAAACCATTATGGGGTGGTTTAAAAATCCAGTTTTTATCCATAGTATTAAAAATTCAGCAAAAACAGAACAAGATGTTTCTTTATCTGCCCTAAAACAAGAAAGACAAAATTTGTTAGTAGAGATAATTGCCAGCACTCCAGAGGAAACAAAAAACATTTCTACTCATACACTAAAAAAACTACAGGAAGAAATTGTGCGTTACAATAAAGCAACAGGAAGTGCTTTTGTGGCAATAGACCAAGGAAAAAACACTAAAATCAACAAAATAACAAAAATAATTTACCCATTAGCCGGGGCACTCCTAGGGCTGATACTAGGGCTATTTATTATCGCCTTAAAAGAACTCTTAAAAGATGAAATTTCTTCAACGGAAGAAGCTGAACAAATACTAAAAATAAAAACTACAGACTTTTTAGATAATGACTGGGAAAACAATGATCTTTCATTATTATCAGTTGCAATTCAAAAGGCGTCATCAATTGTTATTCTTGCAGGGGTAGGAGTAGAAACAGACATACTAGCTGTTGCACTTGCGCATAAGCACAGTTTTTTTGGTGAAAAAATTGCATTGGTAGACGGAGACCTACAAAATCGTTCGCTTCACAGTACATTAGGACTTTCAACAAGAATGAAAAACATAAAAGGACATACAGATGCTTCTTTTGAAAAAAATGAAATAAATACAATGCTCATTATCCAAAACACACTAGATGAAAACTTGAAGTTTTTACCAGCGGGAAAGGGAGAAAGATTTTTAACAAAGGTTTTTAGTAGTTTGGCACAAAAAATGAAAACATTAATTCATACTAGGCTTCCTGAAAACTCAGAAATCTTGCGACTGAACAACGCAACACTTGTTCTTGTTGTTAAAGTTGGCAGAACAAAAAGAAAAGACTTAAAAAGAATCAGAGAGGTTTGGAATGAAGATTTAAAATTAGTTGTGGTTGAATAATATGAAAAATGCTTTTTAAGAAGATTGCTTACACAGAGTTAAGAAAGGAAGTAAAGCTTTTTGTACTTTGGAATAGTTTTCAGAAAGAGTTAATATAATGATTGCATTATTATAACGGTTCATTGTGGATATTAAAAAATGAGGGTAAATAATCTTATACTTTGGTTCCTCCCTATTTTTATTAGCTTTAAGAATGTCAGAAAGAAGCTTAATTGGTAAAATATTTTGAATGTTCTTTTTCTTAAGTTTGTCTCTTCCTCCAGCATTAAAGATTGCTGCGGAAAAAGGAGAAAGATTTTTAATATATCTTTTTTCTTCATCAGTTAAAGCTTTAATGGTTTCTGCGATTTCGTTACTTAAGCAAATCAGTAACTCGTTTTTTTGTGCAAGTTCGAATAAATTTATACCATAAAGAGTCTTGTTTTTATCAAAATAGTCTTTATCAATTGAAACAACAATTAAGTCTATCTGTTTGGATATTGTTTCTAAAATAGCGTCAATTTCTTCAAATCTTGCAACTTCAATAAAGTCGACATTAGGAAAAAAAGGGGTACCAATAAGATTTTGTTCAGGCTTTTCTTTAATAGCAATCTTAACAACGTGCATCGGCTGGGTGTCAAACCCTATTTCTCTCATGATATGATTTTTTTTCGCGTTAATTTGTTGACATTTTTCAATAAAACTCTTTTGTTGTTAATAAAAAAACAGGATTCATATAAAAATAGTAACTTCTATATTTTCAAGCAATCAATATTAGACTCTCCTAGGTTTTGTTTTTTTTCAAGTTGGCAGTTAACTTGTGCCTCAGCTTTGGTAGCAATATCTGGAAGGCTTGTTTTGTTTTTATTTACCTCCTCAATTGCATTTATAAAAACTTTGTTTAAAAAATTGGAATCTACAGGGAAAGATTCAGGGAAAGATTTTGAATAAGATGCCTGTCTTGCGAATACACCATAAACTGGGTCCAACATTTGTTCTTCAACTAAATCTTTTCTGCTACTTGGCTTTTTGGTTTTTTCATAATAATCAATTAAAGAATCTTTAGAGGTTAAAAACTGAATAAAGTCCCATGCAATATCACTATTTTTACTATTTCTAGAAACAGTAAAAGGAAAATAAGAAGCCAGAGCATCTCTTTTTCCTGTTTCAGCAAAGGAAAGAATTTGAGGGAATTCAATAATACCAATATCTTCCTCATTAATTGTACTTTCACCAAGAGTCTTAATTTGTTTTCTTTTTGATAAAAGATCTTCATATAGATATGAATATCCGAAAATCATAGCAGTTTTTCCTCTTAAAAAAGGATCTATTTCCTTGTCATCTTTGGAGAGAGAGGTAATTTCTTCGTTCCAAGAGTAATTTTTATATTTAGAATTTGAAAAAGACGTGTATAAACTCAATGCTTCTAAGAATGGCTGATATGGCTTGCCTGCCCCTTGAGCACTACTTTGTTTGGAAGAAAAAATAGCCTTATTCCCAGCATCATTAAACATTTGTGTTCCATGCTCTAGCATAAGTCCGTATAAAATATCGGTAGCCCTACTAATATTATCAGCACGACCCATGGCAATTCCTGACAAAGAGAATTTTTCTATGCTATTATTTTTCTTGGTAATTAATGAAACTTGTTTTTTTATTTCATCCCATGTTTCAGCAGGTTTATCGCTATTAGGAATATTGTCTTGAAATATTTTTTTATTGTAATAAATGGCGAGATTATCAATAAAAAGAGGCATTCCATAAATTGCACCATTTTTAATTAAATCTTTAGATGCAATGTGAAAAAAAGTATCTTCAAATATTTGTTGATTCATAGGAATTGAAGTTTTTCCAACAGGAAAGGGTGAAATCTTTTTTAGATGCTTGTCCACCCAAGTATTACTCATTGCAAATATGTCAGGGCCTTCTCCTTCAGCAATCTCATTAACCAATAACTCTTCATATTCATCGATATTAGTAAACTTTCGATAAGTAATTTGTACATTAGGATGCTTACTTTGATATGCCTGTATTTGTCCCTTAAAAACATCAGAATCATCAAAAAGATTCCACATGGTAATTTCATTCTTTTGACTTTTATTACTTAACTTAGTCTCCTCTTTTGTTCGGCAAGAGGAAAAAGAAAGCAAGAAAATAAACACAAAAAATATTGATAGGAATTTTCGCATTTTATTAAAGTTAATTCATATTCGAAGTATATCTATAAAATCTTAACATTTCAATTTAAGCAGAAAGATTATAAAGCAATGAAACAAAAACATAAAAATTTCGTTATATTCGGTGTATGGATAAATTATATAAATCATTACGGCAACTCTCACTATTAAGCCCTTCAAAAGCATTTAAAGAAAATGCTAAGCGTCGGCTATTTAATAAAATTCAATCACAAGAAAGCTTATGGATTATTAAGCTACTAAAAAATATCTTAAAGCCAATCCCTAGCTATGAGTTTGCTAAAAACACTAAAAAAAGACTTTTAATAAGGGCTGGCGAATCATTTTCTGAGAACATATTCTCTGGTGTTTTTGAAAAATTATTTAATTATAAAAAAACACTTGCAACAGGAGTGGCAGTTTTATTTCTTTTCTTTGCAATAATAGTTCCTAACACTGAAGCAGAGGCAAAAAACAGACTTATTACACAAAAAGGTATAACAGAGATTAAATCAAGAGGAGAAAACTGGCGACTTGTTAAAAATGGGCATGAAGAAAGCATTAAAGCAGGAGACCAAATAAAAACGGCAGAAAACTCTTCAGCAGAAATATATTTTGCAGATAATTCAGTTGTTCGTCTTTCACAAAACACACACTTAGGAATATCTCTTTTTAGTGAAAACCTAGGAAAAAATCTTGCTGAAAAAACAGAAACCGTATTAAAGCTTCAAGAAGGAAGAATTTGGAGCACTGTTCTTTCAAGAGGGAAAAACAGCCTTTCTGTTGAGACAAAAAACTCAAGAGTTTCTACTAATTTTGGAACTTTTGATATTAACGAAGAGGATGAGAATACTTATGTAACAACAATTCAAAATGCTGTTAGTGTTGAACCAAGAACTGGAGAAGAAATTCTTTTATCGGCAGGGTTCCAGACAATTCTTTCAGAGCAAAACCATGAAACACAGGCATTAGACAATTTTAAAGGAGAATGGGAAGAGCTAAACCAAAAAAAAGACATAGCATTTAAATCTGAAATTGTTGAAAAAGAAAAAGAAGAGGCTAAAGATTTGGCAGGAATCTTACCAACAAATCCTTTGTATACTGTAGTTGAAAAAATTAGGCTTGATGGACTAGAAGCAGTTAAAAGGAAGTTTGCAGCAAGTAAGGTTCTTACAGATTTAGATGACCCTGAATATGCAGAAAAAATATTTAATGAAGGAGTGTTAGAACTAGCAAATCTTTGGACAGATTCAAGTAAAGAAGAAGAAAAAAATGAGATTTTAGCACACCTAAACTTCGAAAAAGAATTTTTTGCACATGTTCTTCCCGGGGATGATTTATTTCCGCTTAAAGAACGTTTTCAGGATTTGTTTATAATATACGCAAATAATCCAGAACAAGCAGAAATAGAGCAGATGGCAGGCAAATTAACTGAAATACAAAGCCTTGTTATAGAAAAAGAAAATAAGGGCTTTTTAGTTTCTTCTCTTCAAAATTTTATAGAAGAAAACGAAAGACTTATATTAAAAAACCTTGAAGATGCAGATGAAACAAAGCTAGAAAAACTATTATCAATTCAAAATAACGAACTACAACAACTAAGCTTGATTTCACAGAACATAGACGATAAAGATGTTCTAGAAGAAACAGCAAAAGTAAAAATAGCGTTGGTAAGCACTATAAAAAATATAGTAGCAAAAATAGCTCCACAGGACATAGAACAAAAAAGTATTAATCAAAGCCAAGCAAACTGGTTTGCAGACCAGATTAATATCATGGTAAATAAAGTTAAAAAATATGAAACTACAACAGGACAAAACAACACAGTGTTAGTAATTTTAAAGAACATTGAATCTAAAAAAGAAAATCTGCCACTACTTTATGCTTTAAAAAATGCTATGCCAGAAGAAGTAAAATTTGCTATTTCAAAAAAAATCATGGAAATAAGACGAGTAAAATAAAAAATAAAAATTATAGATAAATCCCTTGAAAAAGAAGGTTAAGTCTATTACAATCTTCCAGCTTTTTTGGAGTGGTAGTTCAGTTGGTTAGAACGCCCGCCTGTCACGCGGGAGGTCGCGAGTTCAAGTCTCGTCCATTCCGCCAGAGAAGAAATAATAAAACACATATAAGATTACATGTGTTTTTTTTATAAATTAAAAATTATTTATTTTTTAATAAACCTCTTTTAAATAACATTCTTCACAATATATATTTTTATCAATATCGTTGTAAGTAGTTTGTACTTCCGCTCCACACTTTTTACAATTGTCTTTATGCAGCCTTCGAGGTGCCCTTAACTTCATTCGGTCTTTGTGTCTTTGGTCTGGATGTCTTCTTGGTATTGTCAAATTATGCTCTCTGTAGAATTTTAATTCCTGTGGGATTATTTTGAATGGCTTATTTGTTACTTCACATTTTATAGCCCAATTTAATATATCATCAGGGATGTCTTTTAGTCTATTTGGGAGCTTATTAGCATTAATAAATTTTTCTACGTTAGGTAATGGTGATTCATAATTATTCCATTTAAATCCACTTAATAATGCTAAGTTTTTTTCAGTAGGAAAATATTCATTAGCGAGAGTTTCATTATATCCAAAAGGGGAAAGCTCTGCAGGGAAAAACCTTCCCCACTCCTGAGTTTCGTTCATATGCTCTACTATTTTTTGTGCTAATTCATCATAATTCTCTTTAGAATATTGCTTATTAAAAATACAATATTGCTTATTTCTAAGCCCCGAACACCCAAAACAGTTTTTACATGAATAGCAGTTTTCACAATAGAAAAGGTCGTTTGAATAAAAAACATATAAGCAAAAATGAACATTAAAGGTTTCAATAGTTCCAAGAACTTGATATGAGAGCTCAGGATTAATATACATATTAGAACAATCTACGATATCTTTACATTTAACTCCTACATGTAAATTCATGCAATCCTCGCTATCGTTAACGTCATAACAATTAAGGCAATTTTTACTACTTTGTATAAAGTCTCCAAAGCAATTTTCTGAATTTGTTATATTGCTATACTTATAAACTCTTTCTTTTTTTAATTTAATGAATAAATCTAACGCTTTTTGTATTCCGTCATATTCTGTAAATTCTTTAATTTTGTCTTTATATTCATCCTTAGACATTTTTTGATTCATAAAATAATATTCTTTCATACTCAAATTAGTGCAAAGAAAGCAGTTTTTACAACTAGAAACATTGTCACAAAAAGAACAGTCGCTAGAATTTTGAGAATTATATGTATACTTACAGTTGTAGCAATTTTTAACATTAAAACATTCATATAAAATTTCAGAATCGTAAGCATAAGAGGTATCAATACAGTTCTTGCACGTTTGTAATAATTTTCCATAATAACAATCTTCACAATATTCAGAAGAATTAAGTATATAGCAATTTTTGCAAAATCCAGTTCCTGTAGTGTATTCAGAGTTTTCATTGCTTACAGTTACCATGTTTGCTCTTGGCGCATCTTTGCTAAGTTCGTAGTACTGCTCAAAAAAAGATCGTGTAAAATCAAAAGTTTGCCCATAATCAATAGGATCCCAGTTATCAGAAAACCAATATTCTTGAGAAAAAATCTTATA
The DNA here is from genome assembly GCA_964466055.1 of uncultured Candidatus Peribacteria bacterium. Taxonomy (GTDB): domain Bacteria; phylum Patescibacteriota; class Gracilibacteria; genus CAYXLW01. Next base: position 25,041 of record CAYXLW010000010.1, on the reverse strand, counting down.
TGGTTTGTCGGGAGAATATACGCTTACTAAATCCTTTCCATCGGCAGAAGATTTTATTTTATACATAAATTGTTCATTTCGATGTGAAGTTCTTAGCTGAGCTCGGCAGTCAGGACACATTTCAGGATTAGGAAATCGGTGTTTTATTCCATTAAAAACAGGTGCAATTTTGTCTAAAAATTTTATTTCAAAATCTGTGATTTCAAAACTAGAAGAGCATTTATTACATGTTTTTTGCATAATATGTAATTTAAATATTTATATAATCATACTTCACAATTTATTTTTTATTGTCAAAAAAAAGACATTATAAAAAATAAAGCATTATCAATAAGCCATGTTTTTAAAAGTCAACTATCACCAAAATGGTGATAATTAGTTGTTTCTGTCCCATAAATGTTGGAACAGATCGACTTGAGAATTAACAATATCCTTACTTTTTATTGCGGTAAGCTTAGGACCAAACTCATCTTTTGTAAAAAATAAAGATGTATTTATTCCAGGAAAAAGGTTTATATATTTATCAGGCATTTTTATTTCAGTGTCTATATACATTTTTCTAAGCTGTTTAGGAGAAAGCTTTACAATTTCTTGAGTAAGAGGAGTATCATTTGAAAAGATTGCCTTTGCTCTTTTCCCTAGAGACACTCTTTTGCTTATCCATTTTTTTTCAGTGTTCCACTCAACGGTTGTTAAAAAAGACTCAAGGTCTCCTAATGCTACAAAGTATTCCCAGTCTGTATGACTAAAAACTTCAAAATACTTTTCTAATATGTCTTCTCCTCTAAAAACTTCAATACTAGTTTCATCATTTTGAGATTTAAGTAAATTTATAAATTTTACATTTTCTTTTAAGTGCTGGGAGGCTTTAAACAAATTTCTATGTTTTTTATCAACTTCTTCAATAAAGCCAGACAAAGGAAGAACTATTATTTGATTGTCTTTTCTGGTTAACAATTTTTTGTCACACAAGCTTTCAAATATGCGATATCCTGAAGACTGAGAAAGCTTAATTTGTTTTGATATTTCATAAGCTTTTAAAAAAGGATGCTGTAATGCCGTTATATAAAAGTCAAGTTCATTTTGAGTGAGCCCCGAACTTAGTAATGCCATTTTTAAGCTTTTGACAACGCTCATTATGAATTTTTATGCAGTGTTATTATATATAATATTTTGTTAATTTTCCAGAAAAGATTGTGTTTTAATAAATGCTCGTTTCGATCTCTTATAATCTTGTCATGTTATTTTAAAACACTTGCTCATTTTGAATTTTGAATCAAAAGAACAATGTTCTAAAATTCCTCCGTACATAGTAGACAATTCTAACTTCATATCAAAAATTTCTTAAGACATCAAGCATGTTTTAAAAATATAAAACTTAATTTCGTCAATACTTTTTTTTAAATTTTTTGATTTTTATTAATAATAAGCCTAGATTTAGACTTAAAAACAGCTGTTTTGTTTTGTTTTTAAACATATTCAAAAAATCATCACGGTTCTTGAAAATTTACAAGAAATTTGTTATAATACAAAGAATTTTAAATTCACTGATGATTATGAAAAAAATAAAAACCCTAATTTTAATAGTATTTTTACTAATGTTTTCAATTGTAATTCCTGTGTCTATTGCAAACGAAACAGAAGAATGTAAAACCACATTTTGTGGAGGAGGACTTAGAGAGGGGCTAGATGAAGTAAAACCAAATTTGGTGGGTTCAGGAATTAGCACCTCAGATAGTATTATTAAGGTTATTCTAGGAATTATTGAGTTTTCATTGCCGTTTGCAGCATTGTTTGCATTTGTTGGAATTGTTTATGGAGGATTTTTATATATTTCCTCTTTCGCGTCAGATCAAACAGAGCAAGCCAAAAATATTATTATGTGGTCAGCACTTGGGCTCGTGATAATATTTATAGCATATCCTCTTGTTACAACGCTTATAAACTTCAGATCTTAAAATAAAAGAAAAAAGAAAATGACAAAAAAATTTCTTCTCTTCATAGCTGTTATACTCATAGGCTTTAAGCTTTTTGCACCTACAGTTGCTATAGAGAACTTAATCGTTGAGGACACCTTTGCTGAGTGTTCAGATGAAGACAAAGAATTAGGAATTCCTTGTTCTGATACGGGTTTTAATTCTCCTTCACCAGAAGAGGTTCCTGATAAAATCAATGAACCTAGTTTTCGTGTACAAGTAATGAAACTAGTTAATTACTTCCTTACATTTTTAGGTTTATTGGCAGTTGTAGCACTTATATATGCTGGTATTTTAATGGTTGCAGATTTTGGAAGCGAAGAAAACGCAGGAAAAGCTAAAAATATAATAATGTGGGCAGGAGCAGGATTAATAATTGTTCTAATTTCATATGCATTTGTTAACTGGATATTGGATTCAGGGGACTATGTTTCGGATGGGGCTACACAAGAAGAACAGGTAGAAGAAGTTGGTAATTCTGAAAATAACGGAGGTGGAAACACAATAGACAATGGAATTGAAAAATATATTAATGAAATAATTTCAAATATAGGAAAACTAGATGCTCAAACAGCAGCTATAATTGATAGAATTAATAAAAATGAACTATTAAATCAAAGAGATTTTGAACTTGCTCTCGATAAACTGTCTCAAAAACAAAGTGATTATTTAAAAATGTTGCTAACAAGCGACAAGCTTTTAGAAGACAAAGATATTGAAGAAATAAGAAATGCTCTAAAAGGGATATTTGGAGACACCGAACTTGAAGAGTTAATATCTTTCTTAAAGACAGGCTATAAATTACAAGAAGAAGATTTGCAAATAATAGAGGACTCCCTTGAGGCACAGGGCTATTCTCCTAATATATCAAACACAATAAAAGACAAAATAATAAAAGGAAAAGCTCTAACTCAAGATGAATCAAACATGGTAAAAACAGCATTAAAATATGGATTAATGATAGAAAGACTAGAAACAGAATTAAGCATTTTAAATCAAGCAATGCCTCAAACTGCACTGAATGTTGCTACTTATAATAGTGTTTTGACAACGCTTGTCGAATTAAAAGAAGATCCTTCAAACGAAAAGAGGATAAAATCATTTGAAGGAGCATTTGAAGAGCTAAAAAGAGTTATTGCAAATACTCCCAGAATGATAGCAAAAATTAAGGCTGGACCAAACTTTGGAGAAGCTCCACTTCTTGTAACTTTTGATGGAACAGACTCTTTAGACCCTAATAATCAAACAATCCCAAGCTCTTCTTATTATTGGACTTATTACGACTTAAAAGGGGCAGAAAAAACAATAGGAAAAGGACCAATTATAGATTATATGTTTGAAGAGCCGGGTGCGTATATAGTTTACCTCAGAACAGAAACAAATATGAAAGATAACGGATATAAAACTGCAATGGACGGAATTGATAAAGTAAAAATAAAAGTACAACCACCTTCTAGTAACTTAAGGCTATATATTAATGGAGAAGAAGTACAAGCAATAAAAAAGATACACATAAGCGAGGCTAAAAAAGGAATATCTTTTGATGCATCAAAATCTATTCCTCAAATGGGAAGAAAAATTGTTGAATATAGTTGGTTATTTGGAGATGGCACAAATGATTATTCCGAAAACGGCGAAGCGATAGTTCATCGCTATGATAAAGTGGGAACATATAATGTAAAATTGGACGTAAAAGATAATACAGGAACAACTTCTTCAAAAACTTTGAAAATAGTTGTTGAGCACTTAACGACTGAAATTACTGCTAATCCAAAAACAGGAACAACTCAAACAAACTTTAATTTTGATTCAGATAAATCTAAAAGTTCAGACAATTTAGTTCAATCTTTTTTCTGGGAAATAAAAGATGAATCGGGGACAGTATTAAGATCATCAGAGGAGAAAGACATTGAATTTAAAGCTGAGAAATCAGGACAATATTCAGTACAATTAACAACTTCCGATACGGAGGGGAATGAAAGTTCAGATATTTATACATTAAAAGTTTCATCTCTTCCACCAAATGCTAATTATACATTTCAGAAAAAATCCCAATCTCTTCCTTCAACAATAATTTTTAATGCTGTTTCAAGTAATGATCCAGAAAATGAATTACTGACATATTCATGGGATTTTGATGGAGACAACATATTTGACATACAAGAGACACAAGAATCAATGTTAGAGTATACATATACAAAAACAGGGGCATATAAACCCTTATTAAAAGTCTCAGATCCATCAGGAGAGTCTGACATTTTTCAAAGAAGCATTATTATTGACTCTATTTTAGACATAGATTTTGAAATAAATCCTGTAGCAGTACAAAAAAACAAAGAAATTTTATTTACTCCTCTGTCTATTTATGGAAAATCTTTTTATTGGGACTTTGGAGATGGAACTAGGTATTCTTCATCTGATAAGAAAATAACACATAGCTATACAAAAGCAGGAACTTACGACATTTCACTTACAACCTTTGATAAAGATGACAATGAAAACAGCATTCAAAAAAGAGTATTTATAGGAGATGAAGAGCATCCAGTTGCATCTTTTGAAATAGAAATAGACGGAAGAAAATATTATCCTAAAAAAGACGTTTGCAAAGAGGAAGCTTTAGGAATAATTGTAAGCAGAAGGGATAATATCAAATTTATAGGAACCAGCTCAATAAACATAGATGGAAGCTCTCACATGCTAGATTATGTATGGGATTTTGGAGATGGAGCGTTTGGCAATTCAAAAGTTTCAGCCCATAAGTATACAGAAATTCTTCCTAATAATGAATGTTTTAATGTAAAACTAACAGTTAAAGATAGAGTAACAGGAAAACATAGTGAAACACAGGACTTATTTATTAAAGTAGAAAATCTACTTCCTCAATTACAAAATTTAATAGTTGATAATAACGAAAGCTCTTCAAAAGAAAAAATAACTCCTTATTCAGTTAACTTACAGGCTCAAGGCGCACAAGATCTTGATGGGAGCATCAAAAAATATAGATGGTGGTATAGAAAGAAAAATGAAACAGAAGACGAAAAAAGAGGAATTATACAAACGCAAAATTCATTTGCTAATTTAACAATTTTATCAGATGGATTTGCTGGAGAAAAAAATGAATATGTTTTTGTTGTAGAAATGACAGATAACGATGGAAATATTGTTACTAACGAAGAAAGTATAGGAGAAAGTATAAGCCTAGAAATAAAAAATGGTAACGTTGAAGCACCAGAAATTAATTTTACAACGGATAAGAATCAAATTTACGCAGGAGATACCATAAGTTTTTTTGCTCAAATTGAAAATTTAAGTCAAGAGGAAGGATTAATATATGAATGGGATTTCAATGGAGATGGAATTTTTGATGACACAATAAGCGGAAAACAAGTTACAAGAAAATTTGATACACCAGGAGAATACAATGTAAGGCTACGAGTAAAATATAAAGGGCTTACAAGCTCTAAGATTGAGAAAGTTTATGTAGATTCCGTTACAAGATATCCTCTTGCTGCATTTACATACCAAGTTAAAGAATTAGAATTTTTTGCAGACGCCTCAACATCTAGGTATGATCCGGCACTGGAAGATCATAGCTTAAGATATTATTGGGATTTTGATAAATATACTGATTCAAACGGAGATGGAGAAGCAGACAATGATGTTGATTCAATGTTATTATCTTCTCATTATACTTACGAAAAACCAGGTGAGTATAATGTGATATTAACTGTAATAGATTCTATAGGGAACAAAGACGAAGTTGATCAAAAAATAAAAATTGCAACAAAAAATAATACAAATCTCTCATCAGAGGAAATTTCCTTAGAAGGAAAACATTCTATTTTTATCACATCAAAAAATAGCTCCTTAACTAGCCTAGACCTAATATTAAACAAAAAAATAATTAAAGAGGGAGATTCTGTTATATTAAAAGCGAAAGTAACAAATGCAGACTCTAGTCCTTACGAAAAAACAGTTGAATTTGAAATTATAAAAGGCTACGGCTTTTTAGAAAAAGATACAATTAAAGCACAAAATGGGGTTGCAGAAACTGTTTTACATGTAACCAAAACAGGAGAAATAATAATTAAAGTAATAGCAAGAGAGACATTTCATGAAACACTAGAAGAGCAAATTGTCTTAAATATAGAGCAGTCTGAACAAGATGCTCTTACGACTGTAGAATTAACAGAAGAGGAAAAAAAGGTGAGGCTAAACCTAGAAAAAGAGGCTGAAAATACTCTTATCCAATTAAATAAGAATTAAAATGAAAAAACTTATATTATCTTTTTTCTTGGCAATATTTCTGCTTCCTTGTTTTACATTAGCAAGCAGTAAAATGGCATTAGGCGTTAATGAGAGTATAATACTAAACGCTGAAAGTGACTTACCAAACCCAGAATATAAATGGGTGCTACTAAAAAATGAAAACATAGTTTCAGTAGAAACAGGAAAACAATTTTCATATCTTTTTGAGTCATCAGGTGCATATAAATTAAATCTATCTGTAAACTCGCTTACTGACCAAAAAATCGAAACATCATCAGTAGAGATTCTTGTTGGAGACTCAAAACAGTTTTCAAAAGGATTAAATATTGAAGTAAAAACCCTTCCTGAAACATTAAACGATACAGTTTTGCTTTCAGATAAAAATATGAAGGTTGACTTTATATTGTCTGAATCAAAAGGGGAAATAAAAGAATATCGTATTGATGCAGATATTAATTATGACTCAGATTTTGATGAAATAAATGACAATGATATTGATAATATTGATTCAGATTCTTTTAAAGATGGAAGTATTTGGTCATATGTATACAAAAAAGAAGCACTCCCAACGCAAGCGAAAATAGTCTTATTTGATGAATTAGGAGAAAAAACAAGCAAAGAAATTAACATAAAATATTTTACTGCTGATATTTCTTTACAAAAACTTCGTGCAGAACTAAATACATTTCCAGACATACAAGCTGATAAGCGTGTTCATATGTTTGGCGAAAAACAAAATATTTCCATTTTTGCAGGGAATTCAACAGGTAAAATTATAGAATATAGAATTGATACTGATATTAACACAGACTCAGACGGCGATGGTAAAACAAATAATGATATAGACAATCTTAATCATCCATCATTTAAAACAGGAGAAACATTTAATTTAGAACTAAAAAGAGCGCATGGTGATAAAATTATACAACTTACAGTTGTTTCTTCAGAAGGAAAAGGAAGCTTAATTCAAAAAAAGTTTGTTTGGGATGATGAACCCCTAACGCAAGAAAACGAATTTAGATTATTTGTCGACAACACAGAGCCTACAGTCGGAGATACAGTATTTTTTGGGCTTGAAGGAGTTGGAAATAATACAGACTTTGAAATAAAATGGGATTTTGATGGAGATAAAAAAACAGACAAAGAAGGGAATAATAAATATGTTTCACATAAATATAATACAGCAGGAGAATATGAAGTATTGGTTCAAATAAAAAATATTGAACAAAAATTTTTAGAATATGCTACACATAAAATCACTGTAAAAGACAAAGAATACTACGCAACATCTGCACCTATAAGTGATTTTGAAAGCGAAATAAAAGAAAACAAAGTATCTTTTAAAAATATAAGTAAAGCAGACGAAACACTTTCAAATAAATCTTTGGAATTTGAATGGTCGTTTGGAGATGGGAATAATTCTAAAGAAGAAAATCCAGTTTATGTTTACAAAAAAACAGGAAACTATGTTATTAGATTAAAAGTTACAGATACAACAGGTCAAAATCACACAAAACAGGCACTTATATCAATTAATGAAATCAATAAAGGTTTTTTACTAGAAAAAGAAGGCACTGAAATAGAAATAGACATAAAAGAAAAAGAGCCGGTTGTCGTTATTAAAGAAGAAGAAAAAGAGCCCACTGATGCTGTTAACAGTTCAGAAGAGGTTATAGACAACGAAAAAACGCAAGAGGTTAATGACTCTTCATTTTTTTTGAATATTTTAAAAGGGCTTCTGATTTTAATTGTAGTCATAATATCTTTCCTTATTATTTATCTTCTTATTCAAAAAATAAAAAATCCACATAGTACATTTGGTGAAATTATTGATGAAGAAAAAGAAAAAATGCTTTCAATTTTAGAGGGAAGACAGTATGAGCCACCTCATGGAGAAATTGTTGCCACAGAAAAGGAGGTACATAGTGCCGCAAGTGAAATATTGGAAAGCAGTGAAAGAACTGAAAAATCTAAAGGATTTGCAGAAAATAAAAATCAGAAAAACTCGCAAGAAACTATTAATGAAGACGATAAAAGCCAAGCCCCTGAAAGCAAAAAGGCAGACATCATAGATTATGATGAAGAGAACACCTTGGAAGAAGAGATCGTGCCACAAAAAGATATTTTATCAGAAATTAGTGATGATGAAGAAGCTGATAATAACACAAAAAACGATGATGATATTCCTGATTGGCTTAAAGAGGATGGAGATAATAGCGCGGATTCATCAAACGATAAAAATAGTAAAGACGTTAATTTAAATGCCACAGGGGACTCGGGCACAGAAGGTGGCGATAGCGATGACGACGATATTCCTGATTGGTTGAAATAAATGAGTAATGAGGAACGAACAATAATCAAAGTAACTTGAGAGAAGGATAATAAAAAAGTTCTTCTCTTTTGAGATTGTTCATTGTTATTTGTGGGGGCTATTTTTGGTTAAGTTCTAATAATTAAATAAAATCGATTACGAGCTAAAGCTAAATAAATTGGAACTTTAAAAAACTGGATCTCCGCCTACGCGGAGATAGCAAATTGAAAGAAGGAGATAGAAGGGAGATAGAAGTTTGAAATAAAGTGTATATGCTATTCCCACGCAGATATAGCTGAATCTGAATAAATTGGCATAATAAGAAATTTTAAAACTCCGTATATTATAAATGTTTTTCGATGTCCACGATCATGCCATTTAATATTGAGTTAGCTCTATATTTATGCAGCGAGTGGCAAAGATCTTTCATTAATAGGCGTAGCACCATAATCGTCTACAGCTGAATCATTACCACCTGTATCAGTAGTTCCTCCACTCAAATTCATTTGAATTAAATCAGTTTGATTTGTTCCTTTTGGAGGTGGAGTAGTTATGCTTTCTGCTATTGGAGATGAAAGTACTCGTCGATATTTATGAATGAAATCTTGTCCTGGATATTCTTTAGCTAATACTACTCTATGTCCTTTTGCTAAAAGAGGGGCAATTGTATTTATGCTTGGAATCATCATCCATTCGTCTACAGTAAAATTCTCATTAGAAACTAGGCTAGCTTCATCTTCTGTTGTTAGGAAATCAACAACTTTCACATTAAATGGATATTTTGGTTTTTTGGGATCTTTAATTGAATCTATACGTGCTTTTGTAAGAATTTGTATAATTTGAGGTGTTGATATGCCACAATTAATTAACTCTCGAGGAACATTAAACTCATTTGCAAATTCTAATAATTCATGATACTCGTAACAAGTATCAGCGTTAAGCATTATATCGCCAGGCTTAAAGCCCCCCCCCCTTGATGCTAAAGCATCCTCAAGTAATTGCCGTGTTTCTTTCGAAATATCTGTTATGAAAATAACATCAGGAGAACGACTATATCGTACAGACGAATTCTCGCCATCGAAAACCTCCATTTCTGGCAAATTTTCTTTTAATCTACGAGTCCAAATACCTTTATCCCGAACTCTAAAGCTGGCGGGATCTTCACCACAAACAAATACTCTTGGAGTATAATAATAATTTTGGGGTTCTGAATTTTGCATTTTTAAAGTAATTAATTGATATTATAATAATAATTTTACCGTTTTTTAAAAGATGCCATAATACACATGTTTTTATATATGTCAATAGCAACTTTTTAAATTTTGAAATTATAGGAATTATTCAATAACAGAAACACCAAAAAACGTTGTTTTTAAAACGTTTCTCAATACTTGGCGGGCAGGAGAGGATTCGAACCTCCGGTACGGTATAACCCGTACAATGCCTTAGCAGAGCACCGCTTTCGGCCACTCAGCCACCTGCCCTAAATTTTGAACGTTGGAATTGTATTTTTATTTTGTTTTTAAATCAAGATAAGTATTGTGAATTATGTAAGCTTTCAATAGTTCCTGTAAATATTAAAGGATTGTCCTCATAAAATTTTAAAAGAATTTCTCCTGTTAAAATGACATCTCCTAATGCACGATGCCTACATTCATTTTCTTTTATCGAAAGATTAAACCTTTTTGCTATTGCATTTAAATTATGAGCCTTAAGCTCAGGATATAGTTCTCGCGATAAATCAACTGAACAAACGGTTTTTGGCAAAATAAGTTTTCTTTTACACTTTTCTGTTTCTGCTTCTAAAAACCCTAAATCAAACTTAGCATTATGAATAAAAAGATAATCAACATCTTTTAAAAAGTCTAAAAATTCTTCTGCGATATCTTTGAACAATGGTGCATCTGCAACCATATCATCTGTTATTTTGTTTATTCTAGAAGCCGCAGGCGGGATTTTCCTTTCAGGATTAATAAGAACCGAAAAATATTCTTCCTTCTGCACTTCTCCATTACGAATTTTAATAACTGCAAGTTCTACTATTCGATCTTGGTAATTTCCTTTTTTATAATTCAGCCCTGTTGTTTCGGTGTCTAATATGGCAAAGGTATATTTATGCATAAGTTATTTTAGGCTAATTTTTTATTTGTAACTTCTTCTTGCAGATTCTCTAAAAGATTTTCAAAAAATGTTGATGAAAACATTCTTAATTCCTCAAAATCTACATTAATATTTTTTTCTTCAAGATACTTTTGAAGTAGCCTTGCAGAAAGCTGAACTAAGCTTGGAAGAATTTCCCATGTTTCGGTTTGAACAATAGTTTCTAAAATCTTTTCAATGTCATCTAAAGATTTATTGAAAATAAATTCTCCCCATTGTTCTATTTCGTTCTGAACCAATTCAGGAAAAATTGTGAAGTTTTTTGAGTTTTTATGTAACATAATACTTTTTGATTCCGACCCTGCCCCTAACAGAGAATCAGGCGACATTTCTTGCCTTTTTGTTTCTTTAAAAAATATTGATAACACAGCAAGAATAAATTCCGATGGCACATTTCGCTCTACTAGATCAATTATAAGTGCTACAACATCATCTTGACCTCCTGCTTGAAGTAAATTTGTAATTATTTGAGCAAGAGATAAATTATGGAATGTTACTTTCTTTTCATCTTTATGAATTTTTTTAATAGCAGCTTGGGTTCTTCTAAGGTTCTCCTGAAATTGTTCTTGTGAAATTTCACTAGATTCTCCGTCTCCTTGCGAGGCGCCGAGGATATCTCCTTTAAATTCTTCTGGCATATTTTATAAATAAAGTGTTGGGATTATATAGAAAAGTTTAAAGTTAACAAAACAAATTTATACTTTTGTTTTATCTTTTTGGTTTATTTTTTAGGTCTATAATTTTCCGGCAATAACTCTAAAGGTAAATAATCTAACGGATCCTTATTCTTCCCCTCACTATGTACTTCAAAGTGGAGATGTGGACCTGTAGTCATAGTTCCAGCTCCTTTTGTACCTGGAGTCCCTCCTGTTTTTCCTATTAACTGACCTATCTGAACAAGCTCATCTTTTTTAACCAAAATCTCACTAACATGACCATAAAGAGTTGATAGTCCATCTTTATGAGCAAGAAGAATATACGAGTATCCATTTCCATTATCTGCTATTTTTTGAACATACCCGCTAGCAGGAGCAAATATAGATGTCCCCTGAGGTGTTCTAATATCAATAGCATGATGCTTAACTCCAAAGTATTCCTCATAATCTGAATCTAAATAATATGAAGATAGCCCTTTTTTAGGATTTATTGGCCACATAAGTGGTGATGAAAAAATTAAATCCGAATCAACTTTTTCGATATTATATATATCTGAATCTGGAGATGTTTTTAACATTTCTGAAAGCATTTCTTTTTGTTTCTCCGCTTTCTCTTGCTCAGTTTCTATGCCTAATAATGCAAGTTTTGCTCCAATTATTTCCTTATTCTCTTGTAATTTTGTTATATCTGAAATTGTTGCTTCCATTTGTCTTTTGCTTTCTGCAAGTAATTTTTGATATATGGATTCTTTTCCTTTTGTTTCTTCCAAAAGTTTTTCTCTCCCTTGTTTTTGGAACATTAAAGTGTTTCTTTCTGTTTCTAATGAGTTTTTTAATAAAGCTAATTGGTTTTTAGTGATTTCTATTTCATTCTTTTTTTCAATAAATATGAGTGAAGCATTGTCTAATTTTCTAAAAATCTTTCTGCTCAAATCCTCCATTATGTTCAAATATTCAATTTCTTGTAAAGATTTTGAAATGCTTTTATCGGAAAGAAGTAATTTTATAAGCTCAGGACTTGAAGTGTTGTTTGAATAACTCCTTTTTTCCTCAAGATATAGCTGTTTTATAAATTCAAAGATTAAATTTTTTTCATCTAAGATTTCAATTTTTGCTCTTTCTAGAATTTCTTGCAGTTTCGCAATTTCAATACGCTTTTGATTTATTTGCGTTGTCACTTTTTCGATTTTTGTTGTTGAAAGATTTATCTGCTCTTCAAAAAGCTCTAACTGAGTTTCTAGTGTTGCTTTTTTATCTTTTAGCGGATTTAATCTTTCTTCAATTTCTGTTTGAATATTTTTTACATTATAAAATTTTTGAGTTGCATTTTGTATGTTAGAATTTATGTTTTCAATCTGACTCTCGTCAGATGCAAAAGAAAGACTTATTGAAAGTCCAAAGAAAATAATTATAAGAAATGATAATACTTTTTTCAAATTTTGTAGTTTTGTGATTTGTAGATATTTTGTTGTTTTTTTATCAATAAATCAATATTCCATTCGTCGCTTTAAATTGAGCTTGTGCTTTATAAATAGTTTCTTTGTATTCCCTCTCAGGAATAGAATCAAGAACAATTCCTCCTCCCGCCTGTGTTTCTAGCATTCCATTATAAGCATAAATAGTACGAATAAGAATATTTATATCCATATCTCCTTTGCTGTTTATATGTCCTAAAGCCCCTGTATAAATTCCTCTATCATAAATTTCAAGTTCTGAAATAATTTTACAAGTTTCTCTTTTAGGACAACCGGTAATAGTTCCACCTGGGTGCATTGCTTTAATAACATCACAAAAGTTCCTATCTTCATCTAATTTACCTTGAATAGTAGACACTAGATGTTGAACATGAGAATATCTTTCAACATAAGCAAAATCTTTTACTTTGACCGTTCCATACTCGCAAATTTTCCCCATATCATTTCGTTCTAAATCTACAATCATAGTATGTTCTGCTATTTCTTTTGTTGATGAATGTAATTCTTTTTTGAATATTTCATCTTTTTCTCCTTCTGCTCTTTTTCTTGTACCTGCAATTGGTTGTGTTTCTAATATGCCATTTTGAAGCTTTACAAGTCTTTCAGGGCTTCCTGAAATTATCTCGCCAAATGGAGTTTCTGCGTAAGCTGAAAATGGTGTTGGATTTACATAATTAAGATTTCTAAAAATTTCAAAAGATGAAGATTTTTGTTCTGCGATAAATCTTTGTGAAATATTTGTTTGAAATGTATTTCCTAGAATAATCTCCTCTTTTACTTTTTGAGTTTTATTTTCATAGGATTTTTGAGATTCTGTTATTTTCCATTTATGTTCTTTTACATTAATTTTACTTTCAGCTGGAAAATCTTTTACTAAATCGAAATTGGATGAAAATAAAGTTTTTGTTTCATTGTTATAAATAAAAATTTCTTCTGGGGCTACTGCATATATTTTAGGAATTTGAGAATGTGTTTTTTTTAAAGGAATTCTTTCAAAATTATGAATGAGATCATATGAAAGAAAAACGAATATTCCTCCTTGAAAAGGAATTTCTGGATTATTGATGAGACTTTCTTGTCCATACCTTTCCCAAAATTCATATAGTTTATATAAAATATTTTCCTCATCTCCAAAAAGTTGAATTTCATGTTTCTTCCCCACTCCTAATATTGAATATGTTTCTCCTTTCCCTGAATGTAATAAAAAACGAGGGGAAGAAAACTGTGATGCTATATTGATTATATCTACCATGAAAATTTATAATTGGAAAAGCTAGCTGTTTTGCAAAAACCACATAACGGCATCTTCTGTTGATTCAAATTTAGGTGCTTCTTTTAATTTTTTCACAACATTAATTCTTTCAAATCCAAGTCCTTCAAGAGCGGATAACACCTCTTGTGAAGCTTCTTGATCACTGTTTGTATCTCCCGAAGAAACAATATTACTTACAGATTCAATTATTCCTATTTTATTTTTTAACTCAACAACGAGTCGTTCTGCTGTTTTTTTCCCTATTCCTTTTACCTGTGAAAGTAATGCTGTATCACCAGCTCCAATTGCATCTTTTATAGTCTCAATAGGTAGATTTAAAAATTCAAGTGCGCTCTTTGGTCCAATCCCAGAAACTGAAATAAGAAGTTCAAAAAATTGTCTTTCTTGTAATGTTTTAAATCCATATAAAGAAATTTCCTGTTCTCTAACAACTGTAAATATATACAAATCTATTATTTGTGATTCTCTGTAGCTCATTATTATTTCACGAGGAGAATAAACGATATACCCTACTCCTCGTACATTAACAATAATAAAATTCCCTGTTTTTTCTTGAATTATTCCTGAAAGGTATCCTATCATTTTTTATTAAGTTATATTTTTTAAAATTTCAATCGCCTTTATCTTATCTTCTGCCTTGAAGATATAAGAGCCTGCAACTAAGTTATTTGCACCAGCTTCAATTGCGGATTTATATGTTTCTTCATTTATCCCTCCATCAATTTGTATTTCTAAATCAGGCTTCATTTTACGTATCGTTTTTATTTTTTCTAAAACTTCAGGCATAAAAGATTGTCCTCCAAATCCAGGATTTACTGACATTATAAGAATATAATCTATTTCATCTAATACTGGGAAAACTTTTTCAATAGGAGTTGGCGGATTTACTACTACTGCATATTTTAATCCTGCATTTTGTGTTAATTTCATAGATTTTCTTACGCTTTCTTCTCCTAATTCAATATGAGTAGAAATGCTAGAAGCTCCTGCTTTAATAAAATCAAGAATATATTTCTCTGGATTTTCTATCATTAAATGACAATCTAATGGTTTTTTAGATTTGATATATTTAACAACAGGCGCACCTATTGTTATATTTGGAACAAAGTGTCCGTCCATCACATCAATATGAATCCAATCAACATGATCTTCAATAAATTTTATTTCCTCATTTAACTTACCAAAGTCAGCAGAAAGTATTGATGAAGATATTTTTATATTAGTCAAAATATTTTTAATTAATAGTTATTTTAAACTGGAAGATGCGCTTTAGAAAAATTTCCTGCAAGAAGATGAAGGTGAACATGAAAAACAACTTGTCCTCCTTCTTTATTTACATTCCAAATAAGTTTATATCCTTTAATATTATTCTTATCCGCTATTTTTTTTGCTATCCAAACACAATATCCTATTAAAGGAGCGTCTTCTTCTTTCATTTCCGAAATTGAAGAAATTTCTTTTTTAGGAATAATAAGCCAATGAACATCTGCAGATGGATTTATGTCTTTAATAACAATGCATTTTTCATCTTCATATAATCTTTCTGAAGGAATTTCACCTCTGATAATTTTTCCAAAAACTGTTGTCATATTTTTGTAAATTACGAATTACGAGATACAAATTACAAATTTTTAAATTTATAAAATTCCATTTGTTGTTTCTATTATCCAATATCTAAAATCAATTATCCAGTTTTAATTCATCATTGCTAATTAATCATTCCTCATTCCTCATTATCATATGGTAAATCAATACCTCCTTTTGACCAAGGATTACAACGAATAATTCTCCAAATAGATTTTACTAGAGCCTTAAAAAAATTGTATTTTTGAAAACATGTTTTTGAATACTCGCTACAGCTAGGAATATATTTACAAAACCCTGTCGCTTTATGAGAGTGATCTTTTGAAAAATTTTTTTGGTACAAATCTATTATAAAAATTATTAGCTTGTTCATTTTTTAAAGCTTATCTTGCAAGATACGCAAGAGGGTTTTTCTTTGCTCCATTCTGGATTATTTCAAAATGAAGATGAATTCCAGTTGCTCCACGAACTCTTCCTGTATTCCCCATCCATGCTATTGTTTGCCCCTGTGTTACTGTGTCTCCAACTTTTACATAAAGTTTTTCATTATGAGCATATAATGTTTTAAATCCATTTCCATGATCAATAATTATCATATTCCCATATCCTCCACCCCATCCTACTTCAGATTTTATAACAATTCCATTCGCCGAAGCATAAATAGGCCCTTTATTTCTATTTCCAATATCTAATGCATAATGCCATTTATTGTAATACTGAGTAATTTTCCCATTAGCTGGCCATATAAAATCACCACTTGTCTCGCCACTATAAACACTTGGCGTTTTTTTATAATTTGAAAATTTTTCTACTGGTTCTGGATCAGACTTTTTAGCTCCAGGAATAATAAGTACTTTCCCCTCTATTGAATCTTTTTCTTTTAACTGATTTTGTCTTGTTATATCTTCTTTTTTTACTTTGAATTTTGTGGCAATTGAATCTATTGTTTCTTTTTTTGTTGGTGTATAGATAAGCCCATCAACAGGAAGAATTTTTAATATTTTCCCTAATTTTAAAACTGACCATTGGCTAATTCCATCATTATTATCAACAATAGTTTTTGCTCTTATCGAAAATTTTGCGGCGATTCCAAAAATAGTATCGCCTTGCTCTATTTTATACTCAATAATTTTATTTGATGTTGATCTGTCTCCTTCGGATGTTTGCGTCGATGGCTTTAAAACAAATCCATCTTCTCCTAGAATAAAAACTTCTGATGCACTTGTATTTAGGTCTATTATTGGCTGAAAGTCATCTGTTTCTGGGTATGCCGAGACAAATCTATTTGACAAAAAATCAAATAATAAAAATAAAAATGATAGAAATAATATTTTTTTAAGAAATCTCTTTAGAATCCTTTGATTATCTTCTTTGGTTTTATGATAAACCCCATCTTTAAAATTGATATTTGAATGTCTGATACTTCTTGCCGAAAAGTTTATATACTCATTCTGCATTGAAGATTATTAAGCTAATTTATTTACTTGTTTTTTAAAATACTTCCACATAAAAAAACACTCTTTTTGAGTGTTTATATGAAATAAAATTTGATTATTTTTTTGTTTTTTCTACAACTGCATTGAAAACTTCTATGTGTTCTGCCGCTAAGCCTGCCAACATTTTTCTATTTAAACGAATATTGGAATTTTGTAAATCATAAATAAATCTACTATATTTTATGCTTTGAGAGCTAAGTGCTGCACTTATTCTTTGAATCCAAAGCGATCTAAATGTTCTTTTCTTTCTTTTTCTGTCTCTATAAGCATTAACTCCTGCTTTTATAACAGCCTGCTTTGCAAGCTTAAACCTGCTTCTAACCCATTTATATCCTTTTGCTAAAGAAAATATTTTCTTATGCCTTCGGTTCGTAGTTGTTCCTCTTTTAATTCTTGCCATTATTAGGTTTGTTTAATTTTTAAAAATAACAAATTGAGATTAAATCCCAAATGCCCTTATTATGTTTTTTGCATCTCCTTTTGAAACTTCATGCTTCATTTTTGTAAGCCCTTTAGACTTAGATGATTTTGCAACTAATCTATGTTTTTTCCCAGCCTTTTCTCTGAAAATAATGCCTCTTGAGCTCATTGCAAATCTTGCCGCCATTGCCTGTCTTGTTCTTTGCGTTCCTGCTGCCATTGTTTAATTGTTAAAAATTATTAATATTTTATTTTTTTGGTTCTGTAATTACTTCTTCTTTTTTCTTTGTTACCTCTCCTTGTTTTTTTGGCATAAGTATCATTACTACTTGTGATCCTTGTTTTTTTGGCTCTTGATCCACTATGGTAACATCGTCTAATTTTAATGCAAACAGCTTTATCTTATCAAGCCCCAAATCTATATGTGTCATTTCTCTACCCTTAAACTGCATTACTACTCTTACTACGCTTTTGTTTTCTATAAACTTCCTTGCTTGTTTTTCTTTTACTTCAAGATCATGCTCACCTATTCTAACTCCTATTCTTATTTCTTTCATTACTCTTTGTTTCTGTTTTTTTTTGCCTTGCTGATCTACTTTTTTTTGTTGATATCGAAACTGTCCAAAGTCCATTATTTTACAAACTGGCGGGGTTACGTTGGGCGAAATTTCTACAAGATCTAATTCTCTTCTCTCTGCCTCTGCTAACGCTTCATTAATAGGCATTATCCCTAGCATTTCAGTATTTTCGTGAAGCACTACTCGCACTGATTGTGCTGTGATTTCTCTATTTTTTTTATACTTTTTTATACAGTTTAAATTAAGATATAAACCCTAAGCTGGTGGATTTTATGTAAATGAAAGCATTTAGTCAAGAAAATTTCTTGACAATATTTCCTTAATAGAAGTAAACTCCTCTAGCTTAAAAATCGGGGTTTAGCTCAGTTGGCTAGAGCGCGCGGTTTGGGACCGTGAGGCCGTAGGTTCGAGTCCTATAACCCCGACCAATCATTGAGAAACGTTTTAAATATAACGGTTTTTTAGGTTTTTACCCGTAAAATTATTACGAATATTTTTATTTGATTTAGAATATCTAGAATTATAATGAAGGAAGATTTAGTTCAATAATAAAAACTATAGTACACCTCCCGAAAATGAGACATACCCCTAAGACAAGATGATTTAGTTTTTCAAAATAGTTTAAATTGTTTCCTATAAGAAGTCTTCTATTATTTCTTTTTCTTTACTTAGTTCTTCAATATTTTCTTGAATACGCATCTTCGAAAAAGGTTCATCTATATTAAACCCTGGAATTACTTGTAAAATTCTTTCATTAGTTAATCTATAAGGCCTTCCAAATACTAAATCATCTGGAATATTTGGATATTCACCATTTCCAAAACCTCCCATTGTAAAACAATCGTTATCTAAAGTTGGATTAGTTAATCTCTTTAAATTTTCAACAATGGCATTAGCAGCAGAAAGTGCTGAACTTTTTCCTCTAGCCTCAATAATTTCACTTCCTCTTTTTGCATTATTTAAAATAAATTCAGTCTGTAACCAAATGACATCATTAATTATTGACAACACAGACGCTGAATCAATAAGAGCATTGTAAAAATCAGGATATTGAGATGCACTATGATTTCCCCATACTACCATATTGCTTATGTCACTAAGATTAAAATTTCCTCCATCTTTTAAGTTTATCTTTTCTTTTAATTGAGCTTTTGCCCTTAATTCATCTAATAACATTAAAGCGAAAAATCTTTCTTTGGGTATATCTTGTGCGTTAGCCCAAGCTATAAGAGTATTAGTATTAGCAGGATTTCCAACTACTAATGTTTGAATATCTGCTGCTGCTTTTAATAAAGCTTTTCCTTGCTCTTGAAAAATCGGAGCATTTACTTTTAGTAAATCATCTCTTTGCATTCCTTTTCCTCTTGGCGCAGCTCCTACCATTATAGCAAAATTCGCTCCATCAAAAGCAACGTTAGGATCATCAGTTTTTACAATGTCTGATAACAAAGGAAATGCACAATCTCTTAGCTCCATTATTACTCCATCCAAAGCCTTCATGGCACCAGGTGTTTCAAGTAATCTTAGCTCTACTTGAGTTTTTGGGCCAAATGTTTCTCCTGAAGCTAGTCTAGGAAGTAAAGAATAATCAATTTGACCAGCAGCACCAGTAACTGCTACCTTTAAAGGCTCAGGAGTTCTTTCATTAACAGTATTCATATTTGTATTAATTTAATATATAATTTAAAAAAGGATGCCACTGTAGCACCTTATGTTTTCCATGTAAAGTGGAAAATTTTTATATATAGTGTACCCCAAAAATGACACAGAAAGTTAAGACAAAATAATTTAGTTTTTAAAATTTAGGAACATAAATATCCCCATTTTGCTTAATCAAAATAGTTCTAACGTTGTCTAAGATTCCCGACCAATCACTAAGAAACGTTTAAAACATAACGTTTTTTTTAGTTTTTTGGGTATAAAATTAAGTTTTAAACAAGTCGCGATATTTCAGCATTCCTTTGCATTCATCAGGACATTGACCTCTGAATTCAAGATCGGAATATACATCAATAATGATTGGAATCAATCCTTTAAAAAATTCCACAAATTCTCGTTCTTGCTCTTTGTTTGGTTTGTGTGCCTTATCCATCAAATATATGAGTTGCTCTTTCTCTTCTTCGGTCAGCTTTCCGTCGAAATAAGAATTATCAAAGTAAGTTTTATCCATAGAAGTAAAATTAAGAGTCTAATAATTTTTTATCCTGTGGTTTTTGCAGGTAGTTTTCCTTGGATATAACCTTTTTACCGCTTTCGATTTCGAGCTTCTTTCGCGCATCTCCCGCGATTTTTCCGCCTTTCTGGGCGGCTGTTTTGTTTTTATCAAAGCCTTGCGCATCCGTGTTGCGAGCGATTTCCGTTGTAGCCGCTTCACCAAGCATGGAGAAAATTAATTCAAGATCATTCATGTGATCTCGCAGATTCTGGCGTTTAAGTCCCTTGAGTTCTTTGTATTCACTGGGTGTCATGCCAAAAGTCGCCTTGGATATCTCGGAGGTTAAGATGGAATATTCTCTTTCTTCTTTTACCCCGCGTTTATCCCATTCATCAGTTAGTTCTTCGCGAATAGCAATGCCACGCATGCGTTTTTCAATCCATGCGTCTGAATATCCTTTGGCTTTATAAAGGGTGCGGGTTCTTTTACTTGCCAATTCAGGGTCTTCAATTTCTTGCACGCGTTCGTAACCGACTTTAGCGAGCCAGCGTTTAAATGGTTCGGCTTTAGGAGAGGTGATAGATTGAATAATACGAAAAATACCTTCGGTATTCGCACAGTTTGTTTCTCGCATTTTGCCATCGGGAGCTTCAATTCGAAGGGGGTGACAAATTGTCCCCCAGTTGACGGCGAGTTCTTTATCTCGTGTTCTCATCTTTTGGATATAATCCTTCACATTAGTTGAATCAGTTAGTACCTCGACTACATCCGAAATGGAAAACCACCACTCATTATTATAAAGGATTTTTCGTACTTCTTTGCCTTTGAAGATGGCGATTTTAGTTTCCATAGTAAAAAAATTAAATTGATAAATAATTTGTTTTGTAGTTTAAGATTCCTACTTTATCAGCCTTTATCAGCTTAGTGCCAAATCGTCATTAACTGTTTGACGTTGTTATTATATCAAACAGAAAGATAAAATATATTGTTTATAAATAATTAAAAACATATAGACTAAACTTTAGATAAAGCCAGTAAACAAGCCACAAACAAATAATAAAAGAGGAGGAAATATGTTGCAGTATATAGCTAATTCAAAATAGTTTGACATAACCCCGAACTCCACCCCTCTCTGGGAGAAGGTACCACGCTAAGCGGGGCGGATGAGGGGGTGGGGGCAAACGATAATTGTATGCAAATTTATTTAGATTTAGCGTTATTTCTTAATTGCTTTATCCCACTCTTTAAAAAAGTTAGGATATGTTTTTGATACACAGTTAGGGTTGAGAATAACTGTATTAGGAATTACAGCACCTAATACAGAAAAACACATAGCCATTCGGTGATCATCATATGTTTCTATTTCTGCACCATGCCTAAGGTTTATATCACTTGAACCGTGAATAATTAATCCATCAGGAAGCTCCTCACACTTTATCCCCATTTTTTTCATTTCAGTAACAAGCGCCTTAATTCTATCAGTTTCTTTTATTCTCATATTTGCAACATCAACAATTATTGTTTCGCCTTCGGCAAATGTAGCCACAACTGCTAATGTCATAGCAACGTCGGGCATAGCATTCATATTTATTTTACCAAGAGCTTTTAGTTTTTTAGGACCCGTAACTGTTATTCCATAAGGTTTAACCTTAGAGGTGTTTTCCTTTTTAAGATGAAAAAATTGTTGTTTTTCTTTCGCATTTAAGGTTAAACCTTTTGCTACTTTACATCCCATTTTTTCTAGCACATCAACAAAATGAACATCCCCCTGACAAGAAGTATAGGATAAATTTTTTACGGTTACAGTGCTTCTTGTCACTGCAGCAAGAGCAAACCAATATGATGCACTACTAGCATCTCCTTCAACAAAAAATTCTTTTGCTTGATATTTTTGAGGTTTTATAGAAATTACCCGCGGGGTCGAAACAACCTCAGCTCCAAATTGCTTCATAATGTGAATAGTAATGTCAATGTATGGCTTACTAACAAGCTCTCCATCAATAGCAATATTCAAGCCATTTTTAAGAAGTGGAGCAATTTGCATAAGTGCTGAAAAATATTGACTAGAATTGTTCCCTTTCATAGTCACACTTTCTTTATAGTTTTCAGCTCCTTCAATAGAAATAGGTGGACAGCCTGTTTTAGATTCAATTTTTGCACCTAATTCCCTTAAAGAATCTATTAAATCTTTTATTGGTCGATTTCTCATTCTTTCAACTCCATCAATAATTGTTTTGTCTTTTCTAAGTAACATTGTTGCAGTTAAAAACCTTACTGCTGTTCCAGCATTTCCTAAAAATAAAGTTTTTACTCCTTTTATAAAATTTCCGCCAGTTCCATGTATTTCAAATATATTATTCTTGTTTGAAATTTTTACCCCTAAATCTTGCAGGGCTTTTTTCATATATTTTGTGTCATCAGACTCAAGAGCTCCGTGTATGAAAACTTTATTATTACACAAAGCAGAGAGCAAAAAGGCTCTGTTTGTTATAGATTTGCTTCCAGGAACAGAAATTTGAATGTTGATTTTTTTGTTCAAAAGAGGGGCAACGTATTTTTTCATCATTATTAAATAGCTAAGTAGAACGAGGTTTAACCTTAGGCCGAGGTTAGTTAATTCACATTTAAGGTTAAACCTCAGTGGTGAAAATTCAAGGTATTTTTATTAAAACGAGGTTTAACCTTAGATGTAATTTCTATTTTAAGATTAAAAGTATGTTTATTATTAATCTACATTTAAGGTTAAACCTCATTCCCCCCGTGGTGATTAAAAGAGTAGACCGAGGTTTAACCTTTAATCCACACTTAAGGTTAAACCTCAGTCAGTCCGTGGTGAATTATTAGCTAAACAATAATAAAAAACTACGTCAAAAGGTTTTTATGATTTTATGAAACGAAGACTAATACAGCACGTTATAACACGTGAAAGCTTTAATTTTTCTACCTCTTTATACCGTCCTTTTTATTTTTAATTTGTTTAAATCTAAAAAGACAGAGGCGCAAAAAGAAGAGAAAAGGTACGAGCTTAGCTCCTTAACAATTCGGACAAACAAAAAAATAAAAACAGATAGTATTATTCTGATTCACCTTAAGAGAACCAGAATAAAGCACCAAATGGCATCGCCATTTTTAGCCTTATGGAGCCCCATGAGGATTTTAAATAAAAATATGGCTTTAGGGAGAACTTAAAGGCAAGAGTCCTTGCTTTTATCTGATTTGCAATGCATATCAACTTCTTAAAGAAGAGAAAAAAACAGGAAACACAGGCGTGATTCCTAAATTGTAACTTCCGGGTTTAACCCCATGGGTTGCTCGGGGGACTTATATTATTATTCATTAATTCATTAAGAATGAACTTATTTACACAAGCTAAAAAAGTTCTTGCTTCGTTGTTAGCAACAGGTGTAATTGCAATGACTTTGGTTATTGCTCCATCTGCTAAGGCATACGAGGATGTTGCTGCAACAGACTGGTTTGCGTCATACGTTACAGCACTTACTCAAGCAGGAGTTTTTAAATCGGCTATTAATTTTAGACCAGGTGATAACATGAACAGAGCAGAGTTTGTAAAAACTCTAGTTGTAGCTGCTGGTGTTAGCACAGAAGGAGCTGAAGACGCAGGATTTACTGACGTTTCTTACACTGACTGGTTCGCAAAATATGTGAACGCAGCAGTTAAAGCAGGAATTGTTAACGGATCTGATAAATCTTCAACTTTCCGACCTGCGGACAATGTAACTAGAGCAGAAGCAGTGAAAATTGCTTTAAACGCTTTAGGAATAAATTACGCAGAATACAAAGAACCAATGGCTCCATTTACAGACGACAATGGTCATTGGGCAGAAGAAATGATTTCTGCTGCTTACAATCTTTCTATCGTTGATGGAAAAGGAGGAAGCAAAGAAATATTTGCTCCAAATGATTTTATTACTAGATCTGCAGTAGCAAAGGTTGCGGCTTTCGCAATAATTGTTGCTGAAGATGCAGATTCATATGTTAGATTTGACGATGGATCATCAGCTTTTACAGTATTTGAAGATGAGGAAATCATTGCTCAAGTATTAGCATTAGTTGATGTTGTTGAAGAAGATACAACAACTGACGATACAACAACTGATGATACAACTGATGACACAACTGACGACGTAGTTGTTGTTTCAGACGGAACTCTAGAAGTTTCAGCTTCACCAGACATGCCAGCTGCAACTGCTCTTCCAAAAGGAGCATCTGCAGTTCCAGTTGCAATGTACGATTTTACAGCAAATGGAGATGACGTTCTTGTTACATCAGTTTCTATTAAAAGATCAGGAGTTGGACAAGATTCAGGATGGGGTCTTTACCTATACGACGGATCAACAAGACTTACTTCTGAAAAAACTATTAATTCAACAACTCATTTAGCTATTTTTACAGGAGTAAATGTTACTGTAAAAGCAGGAGAGACAAAAACATTCACTCTAAAAGCTAATACAGGAGCAGCAACTGGAGACAGTTACTTTTCAGTTGAATCAGCTGAAGCAGTTTCTACAAATGCGCAAGGTGTAGTTGGAGATTTTCCAATTACAAGTAACAAATTTGAAGTAAACACAGGAGTTACAGCTGGATTAGTAAAAATTGAAAAAACAGGAACTATTACAGATCCAAAAGTTGGAGAAGACGATGTTACAATTGCTAAATTTAAACTTACA
>CAYXLW010000009.1:0-54763 GCA_964466055.1 uncultured Candidatus Peribacteria bacterium | reverse complement strand
CAGATATAGCTGAATCTGGATAAATTGGCATAATAAGAAAGTTTAAAACTCCGCACATTATAAATGTTTTCCGATGCGCACGATTATACCATTTAATATTGAGTTAGTTCTAATTTAAAAACTTCTTTCATTAAATAAAAAAAACATATTATTTTATGTTCTTATTTTTTTATAAAAGCAAATGAAATGTCTTGAGGAGTACTGTTTTTTGAGATACGAAAATCCTTGTCATAGATTATAAAACTCTCAATATCAAACGATTTAAGATCTATAAGTTCTCCAAATTCAAGTTGTCGAATATTTTCTAAACTTAAAGATCCTTCATTTGGTAGTTTTTTCATTTTTGCTTTTTGTTAAATCTAGTAATTGTACCAAATTTATGAGAATAAATCAAAACAAATTTCCAGAAAAGTTAATAAATTATTGAACTTGTTTTGATCTTAAGTTTTACCTAAAATTGAGGTGTTGAAAAGTAAGTTTTAAGCTTTACAAAATAAATTCACCACATTTACATGGTTATTAGAATTTTTCTTAGATTTTTTTATGTAATTTTAGCTATCCTAGGATTTTTTTGGGGGCTTATTAGCGGATATTTTACTAAAGAAAATTTATTTGTTGCATGGGATTGGATTATTGCCGATCCCGTAAGTCATGTTTTAAATGGTCTAGCCATTTGGTTTTTTCTACAAGCATTTATTGTTTTTGCTAGATTGTGGTATATGGAAAAAGCTGCGAATAACTATGTTTATATGAAGGTAGAACTTACTCGTGAAGATAGTAAGTTGGATCAAGACAAAAGAACTGAAAAAGATTTCAAAGAAAAAGTTTCTATAATGCAACAGTTGTATCGTGCTATTTTTGAGATTTCAGAGCTTAATATTTATAATATTATTAAAACAGCTGTTTGGCAGAATGATTTTGTGTCTTTTGAAATGTTCCTTGAAAATAAAGAACTTGGATTTTATGTTGTAACGCCTCCTTATTATCAGTCATTGGTAGAAAAACAAATTACTTCATTTTATCCTAATGCTAATGTAAGTATACAAAAAAATCCGTATATTCTTCGTCCTAGAGGAAATAAAATAAATGGATTTTATTTTCATTTGTCAAAACGATTTGAATACCCAATTCGTATGTACGACACAATGGAGCATGATCCACTCAATGATCTTGCGAATGTTCTTTCTAAACTAGAAGAAGGTGAAACTGCGGCTTATCAAATAGTATGTCATCCTATAAGTGATGATGTGTGGAGAAAAAAGACAGAAGATCTTGCATCGAGATATTTTAAAAAAGAACTTGATGAGTCATGGTGGCATAGTATACCAATTTTAGGGAGTATTTTAAAATTTATTGGAGCATTATTTACAGATAAAGGGTTAGGAGATATTTCTCATGGTCCTGGAGCTGATAGTGGTGATTCTTATATTAGAATGATTCAGCCTAAAGAAGAGGCGGCTAAACATATTGGAGAAAAAGCAGGAGAGTCAGGATTTGAAGTAGGAATAAGATTACTTGCTTCTGCAAAAACTATGGATAAAACAATGGATATTTTAAATAGTATGATTACAGCTATGAATGTTTTTAAAGATTCATATGCAAACTGGTTTGAAGGTCGTCGTGTTATAATAATCAACTGGATAAATGCGATTATTATGTATCATGCTTTTCAAAAAAGACTTCTTGAATTTATGGATAAAACATCGATTTTATGCTCTAAGGAACTTGCTAGTATGTATCATTTTCCAGATGCACATTATAACAAAGTTCCTGTTATAAGATGGATGAGCTATAAAGTTCTTTCTCCTCCTACAGATCTTTCTGCGACAGGAATTCTTTTAGGAAATAATGTTTATCGATCACAGAAAACTCCTGTTTATATATCTGAGGAAGATCGTTCAAGACATTTTTATGTAGTTGGGAAATCTGGTTCTGGTAAATCAGCCTTACTTTCATTTATGGCAAGGCAAGACGCTATAAATGGAAATGGATTTTGTCTTATTGATCCACACGGTGATTTAGTTGAAGATGTTTTGAAGTATGTTCCAAAGCACCGTGTTAAGGATGTTATCATTTTTAATCCAGGGGATAGGGAGCGTCCTATGGCATTAAATATGCTTGAAGTAAAAACAGATGAACAAAAAGATCGTGCGAGTCTTGATGCTATGGAAATTTTTATTAAACTTTTTGGTAATGAAATATTTGGACCTCGTATTCAGCATTACTTTAGAAACGGATGTTTAACTCTTATGGATGATGAAGAGGAAGGTGCGACTTTAATTGATATCCCAAGATTGTTTATTGACGACGAATTTCAAAAAAGAAAAGTTGCTAAATGTAAAAATACAGTAGTACGTCAATTTTGGGAGAATGAAATGGCAAAAACTGGGGATAGAGAGAAACAGGAAATGATTCCGTATTTTACTTCTAAATTTGGTCCATTTATTACAAATACAACTATGCGTAATATTATCGGACAGCCAAAATCTGCTTTTAATATCCGTGAAATTATGGATAGCGGTAAAATTCTTTTAGTAAATCTTTCAAAGGGGTTAATTGGAGATGTTAATGCTCAACTTTTAGGACTTGTTGTGGTAAACAAAATTTCGATGGCAGCTATGAGTCGTGCTGATATACCAGAGGAGGAACGAAGACCTTTTTATCTTTATGTGGATGAATTTCAAAATTTTGCTACAGATGCTTTTGCAGACATTTTATCAGAAGCTCGTAAATATAAATTGGCACTTATAATGGCTCACCAGTATATTGCACAACTTGCAGAAGGGTCGTCACAAGCTCCTGGTGCAGGGAAAGATTCTAAAATTAAAGATGCGGTTTTTGGTAACGTTGGTACAATGATGAGTTTTAAGGTTGGTGCTGAAGATGCTGAGTATTTTGAAAAAGAATATGCACCGATCCTTTCACAGCAGGATATTATTGGAGTAGCTAACTATAAGGCATACATTAAGTTAAATATTAATAATACAACTTCTAGACCATTTTCATTAGAAACTATTTGGGATCCATCGGGAAATAATAAAATTGCAGAAATTATTAAGGAGTATTCGCGATTAAAGCATGGAAGGAAGAAAATTTTTGTGGATCAAGAGATTGAGGCGAGGTTAGGAATTAAATAATAATTAGCAATGATGAATGAAGAATGATTAATAAGAAAATCTTAAAAATAAATGTCATTCCTGTGTATACAGGAATCCATATTAAAAGAAAGAATAGATTCCTGAATAAATCAGGAATAGCAAAAACCAAAATTGCTCGTAACTTATAATTTGTAATTTCCTAAAATATAAAGCCTAAATTAAAACTATGAAAGAAACTGAATTATATACTCGTCCAAATTTCCCGCAATATAAAAAGAAAGAGGGTATTGCTGGAATTTTTTCATTTATATTTGGAATTTTATTCTGGATTTTACTGGTTATAGTTTCAGTTGTTGTTATTTATACAAATTGGTTTGCGAATAATCTTGTATATCTTATTAACCTTTTTAAAAACGGGACTTATAAAATCCCTTTTTGGTTTTCGATTCTTATGGTTATTTTTGTTTTTCCTTTAACTCTTTTTGTTGTTTTGGTTAGTACTCTAATTAAAATTATCAGAAATTAGGCGTAGTTTTATCTAACCCCGCGGGTCTGTGTGACTTGCGGGTTTTAATTTCTCAAATTCTCTTGCAAGTAAAAAACTTTTTGAGTAAGATTTCTCAGCTTTTTTGGAGACTAAAGCAAGGGCGATTAGCTCAGTTGGCTAGAGCATCTGGTTTACACCCAGGGGGTCAGAGGTTCGAATCCTCTATCGCCCACCATGTAGAAAACAACACACTCTTCGGAGTGTTTTTTGTTATATTTATGCGGGGTTTAGTTAGTTCGCCCCCAGTGGAAATACCTTTAGTAGAATTCTTTAGACTTAAGAAAGGTTCAAACTCTTTTTTGGCTTTATATAAACTTACGCATAAGTCTTTTCATAAAAACACGGCTTAAAAAAATGATATTGTGTCACTTTTTTATTACTATCTTATTATCTATTTAAAGCCATTATCTCAAAAACTCAACTTGAAAACTGGGGATAATTTAGTAACTAATTATTGACATTGTTATAATAATATCTTATTGTACATTATAAGTGTCGCACAACCATCGTTGTGAATCACAGGAAAGTAGTAATTAACCAATTGTTATCTATAAAAAATATGAATTAATGACAAGCAATGGGAAAATATAAATAGCAATAAGCCTTCTAGCGTCAGCTAAAAAAGGCAAAAAAAAAGACACAACGATGGTTGTGAGGCACAGACCTTTAACATTCACGGTAAAATTTAGCAGGTATTTTTTTGCATTTGAATAATTGAACACCAAATAATTTATTACAAATAATGTTGTTTTATTCAAAAAGTTCAATTGCAAATGTCCTGCCTGCTAAAAGATTAACTATTAAAAATATATACGGTGTTCGGAAATGATTTATAAATATTCATTTTATATTTATTCCCGAACACCGTATGGCATCGCGGTAATAAGAAATATGGAGGAAAACAAAATGAATAAAATTGCAATGACAATTGCTCTTTTCTTGGGGATTTTTCTTTATTCCCATGCTGAGAGTAAACATGAGATTATCGTTCCATTGGAAAATGATCTTGAGGAATTATCGGTATTATTCAGCGAGATTGAACTGCCTATAAGTCCAATGGGCAGTCCTTATCCGGAGACGGGTTTATTTATCCAAAATGGTGAAGTGTTTTTTTACCAGCTTGATGATGACCCAAAAATGATTACTATGTTTAATCACAAAAAAAACATAGTCCAACAGCTTGCTCCTTTCGGCAAGGGTAATGGGGAAATGGAAAATGTCCCATTTCCCATATCTTTCAAAGGAAGAGAGATCATCTATTTGGTCTCTTGGAAAAAAACATATCCCATTAAAAAAGAGGGGGATAAATATTCCCCTGGAAAAGAGGTGCTCTACCCATACAAGAACATGTTGTACGGGAGAACGCTTGGGAAAAAAATCGTTGCTCAGGTCTATTGCAGCGAAGAAGGATCAAGAGGAAGTTACTATCTTGAGGTCCTTAGCTTAAAGGGGATTAAAAGGGGCGATTCTCAAATCCCACGACTTAGCATCCAAGGGTATCTCATAGACCATGAGGTCGTGAGATACGTCAAAGATGAAAAAGGTAAAATCTTGCTGGATGAAAATGGTGAGAAGCTTAGAAAAAAGGAAGTCTGTCACACTCGGATGAGGGCGCCGTTGGAAGTTATTGACGGCAAAATATTTGCCTCAATCGCCCCCAATAGTCCCTTTATAAGCGTGATGGACGGCAAATTCAAGTTCCTGTACAGCATCTCCTTGGAGAATTACAAAACACATCCATCTGATACAGAAAGGGTAATGGAATACAACAAGAAAGACCAATACCTTTACTGTAATTCCCTTCATTGTGTTGAGAAAAACAAGCTTTTGATCCTGACAAATCGCAGATTTGATGGGAAAGCACTGGCTATTTTGATTGACACCCGGACGAAGATTTTCAAAAAAGTATTACTTCCTTTGATGGAAGTGGTGCCTGGTGTGTACTGGCCTATCGGAGGAAATGGTGAAGATAACTCCCTGATGCAGTTGTACCGAACAGGCGAAAAAGGGGTTTTGAGGATAATCAGATTCGATTAACCTCTTCTCCCCACAGAAAACGTTGTTTCAGATGCCGAACAACGTCTTCTACTGGCAGGACAGTCGCTACCGAAAGGTACGACAACCGAATAAGTGCGACTTCCTGCCAGAATGTCGATTTATCGAAAAAACCGTAGTATTTGGATAACTACCATTGCTACGGTTTTTCCTTTTATTCATTAAAGAAATATTTTCCTTCCCTTTCTTGAATTTTTTTCGCTATATCAATTTCAATTAAATCAATGTGATTCATAATATTTTGGCTTGGATATTTTAGTACTAAAATACCATGAGACTCTAATATCTTTTCTCTTTTGTCTTTTAATTCAATATTCCCATCAACATTTATTGCTAGCCCTAATTTAGGACAATAAAAGTCTGCTATTGCTTCTCCAATAGCTTCTTTTTGTATGAACTTATATCCAAATGAATTATTTTTTAAAACTTCGTTCCACAATTTTTTTTCGGTGCTTGTTAAAGCATGACGAATTTTTCTTGCTTTACGACTAATTTTTTTTTGTTCATCCATTTTAAAAAGAGATTTATATTAAATCTTTTATATTTTACTTATAAAAATAAATTTATATAGATAAAATGGAATTATTATTTTTCTTTTAAAGCGTCTTTGATTGCTTTCTTTACTATACTAGATATCTTTGTAATTTCAGGTTTTTCATCAAATCTCCCATCAGAATTTTCAAAACTTTCAATATTCTTTGCTACTTCAGTTACAATATCATTAACAATCTTTGCAATATTTTTAGATATAGCATTTTCAAAATTTTGAATCTTATCTACATCAGTTTCTTCTAATTTAGCTATAATCTCATTATTGAAAATACTTGATAGGAAATTAATGGTTGTTTCCGCAGTATTTTGTTCCTTTAGTTCATCTTTAAATAAGCTTACAAGCGTATTTACCGTTCTAGCTTGTTCATTTTCTTTGCATGAATATTCTCCTATAACAGGGTATGTTTTTATTATTTCATTAATAAGACTTTCAGCTAAAGGAGGTTTTTCTAAATAAATTCTTTTTTTCAAATGTTTAAAGTAATCAGCAAGTGATTCGAATGAACAAAGTATATTACTATTTTCTTGGAGTAATTTATCATTTAATAATCCATTAATGGCTTCAGGATTAGCAAAACTGTGCGAAAGAAATTCTCTGAAATCTTTAACAAAAGTTACAATTTCTTTTAGAATTTGAGGAGAGTCTACCGGGATTTCATTTTTAATAACCATTGCAGTGTAATTAGTTTATT
Source organism: uncultured Candidatus Peribacteria bacterium (assembly GCA_964466055.1). GTDB lineage: Bacteria > Patescibacteriota > Gracilibacteria > CAYXLW01. The sequence goes on along the minus strand of CAYXLW010000009.1, from coordinate 47,819 downwards.
AATTATTTATTTCTCAATTATTAGTTGTGATAAAGTGTCAAAAGAAATCTCATCAGAAGCATCTTTATTAAATTTTATCCATTCAAGACATTTTTGGCTTAATTTACCTGAAGTTTTAACCTTATTATCAGTACGTCTATTATTTTTATCTTCTGCTTGACTATTTTTCGGACGAGATTCTTCAACAACTTCTTTATCGAATTTTTGATATTTTTCTTTAAATAATATTTTAAGCTTTTTCTCAAAATCATCTTTTTTATATTTAACTTTCTCATGTAATACAAACTGAAAATCACAACCTTTTTGCGCTATAATTATTTCTTCATCTTTTATTTTTGACATTCTTTTTGCTTCAAGAATAACTTCTTGGAATATATATGTTAAAAAACAGTCTCCACCAGTATGTCCTGCTATTTCATTTATGGCTTTAAAATAAGGGATACTTATTTTATATAGATTTTCTCCATAAAATTTATTATTTTCATTGCTTGTTTCTTTTTTTAAAAACTCATAGTTAGAAGCTCCTGTATAACTAAATATTCTTTGTTTTGCATTTATGTATTCTTTTTGGAGCTCAATTATTTCTTTATAAAACTCTTTAATTTCTTCTTCTTCGCTTATTTCTAATATTTTTAATAAATATTGCATATTCTCTCTGGAAAAAGAAGGAGATTGGACTACTTGTAATAAGGTTTTTTGTGCTATTCTATTTCCTTCATATTTATCATGAATCTGATTAAATTTAGGTGTTAGTTCTAAAAATTGGTTATTAACTAAGCCATTTAATCTTTCAAATTCTTTATTAATTCTATCACTTTGTTCTTTAAATAGTTCTGTTCTTGGAACAAATTCCTTTATTCTCTTCTGGGTATGCTCAGGAGTCATTTCTATTTTATCGCCATCTTTTGCAACTAATTCTTTGCCATAAACTCTACCTCTTCCATTATTATTTTTTTGTACCTCCATTATAGAATCAACTAATTGCAAGGCATTATGCCATGCATTAGGATCATCTTTTATTTCATTAGTGAAAAAATCAATAATTCCTACAGTCGTTCCTCCTATTTCATTTTCAGCTCTTTCCATACCATGTTTTTCATCTCTGAAATACTTATTCTTGAAAATATTTGCTTTTAGTAATGCTGTGTAATTATCACCTGTTTCTTGTTGTTTTCTAGATATAACAGATAAAATATGTTTTTTGAAATCAGTAATAAAATTCCCCATTATTTTAGAAAGTTCTTCTTGTGGCATGTCATTTATAACTACAAATTCTTCACCTCCCATTCTTACAGGATGAAATTCTTGATCTGTTTCAATGGAAAGATTCCTTAATCTATGTCCTAGATCTTCAATTAATCTATCTCCAAACTCTTTCCCTAATACTTCATTTATAGCTTTAAAATGGTCTAAATCGAAACTTACTAAACTAACTCTATCCTTTTTCTCTATCATCTCTTTTAAAATAGGATAACCACCGTTTCTATTTAAACACCCAGTCATTTTATCAAAATATGTGTCTTTATAAGTATGCTTCATCTTATCACTTATTGTAGGATAATACTTGTATAGCATATCTTTCTTTATAGTTTCATTATCACATAGAACTTCGTCTAAACTTTTGCTAGTTTTTTCTGTTATGTCTAAAACTGGAGAATGAAAATCTTCTTGTTCTAACACTTCATCTATGTTTTTATGAAAGTTATATGAAATAGCTTCAACTGTTTTTTCTTCATCATAAGCATCAAACATCTCAGAGAAATATCCTTTTTGTTCCTTATCTCCATCGAAAGTATCATTTGTTGTTTCTGGCATTTTTCAAATTAATCCCATAATTATATCATTTTTTAGCCTAAAAATCAAAAAATTCCTGTTTTATCTTTCAAGAAATAAAAAAGTTTTCTAAACTGTGGGTAGGGGAGTAGGATATTAGGTGAATAGCAGAATAGAAAAGTGATATTAATTTAAAATTCAAAATTCAAAATTTAAAATTTCTCGTTTATGTGCGGAATATTTGCTTATTTAGGAAAGAAAAAAAATGCAGCAGACCTTGTAGTTGATGGGCTGAAAAAGCTTGAATACAGAGGATATGACTCATGGGGAATTGCTTATCATGACAAAAAGAATATTTCAATTCATAAGCAAGTTGGGAAAATTTCTGTATTTAAAGGGAAAAATTTTCCAGAATCTTCAATAGCTGTAGGGCATTCTCGTTGGGCGACACATGGAGGAGTAACAAAAGAAAATTCTCATCCTCAATCTTCAGAAGAAAATGACGTAATAGTAGTACATAATGGTATAATTGAAAATTTTCAAGAACTAAAAAAAGAACTTAAAGAAGAAGGGCATGTATTTACATCAGAAACGGATACAGAAGTAATTCCTCATTTGATTGAAAGATACATGAAATGGGGGAGTGAAACTGCTATAAAAAAAGCTTTAGCAAGACTGGAAGGACGTTTTGCTGTTTTAGTTCTTATCCAAGGAGAAAGCAAAATATATGCAGCAAGGAGAGGCTCACCTTTAATAATTGGAATTGGGAAAGAAGAAATTTTTATTGCTTCAGATGTTCCGGCATTTTTATCCGAGACAAGAAATGTTTCGTATATAGACGATGATGAAATGGTTATTGTTGAAAATAATAAGGCTGAATTCCAAAATTTTATTACAGGAAAGCCAGTAAAAAAACGTGTAATCACAATTAATTGGGAATCTAAATCTTCAGATAAAGGAGATTTTGCTCATTTTATGATAAAAGAAATTTTTGATCAAAAAGACACGCTTTATAGAGCTATTGACCAAGATAGTAAAAAAATATTAGCAGTGGCAGATGCTATAAAAAAAGCTCGAGGAACATTTCTTTTAGGATGCGGAACAGCAGGAAAAGTTTGCCAAGCAGGAGAGTATTTTCTTTCGACTATTGCACATAGACATGTAAATTTTGTGCCAGCTTCAGAATTCCCTGTTTACCATCATTTTCTTAAAGATGAAACTTTACTGATAGCTGTTACACAAAGTGGAGAAACTGCGGATTTGATGGAGGCGATTGAAGTTGGGAAAAAGAAAGGATGCCAAATATTATCGTTAGTTAATGTCGAAGGTTCTTCAGTTCAAAGAGCTTCTGATTTTTCATTTCTTATAAATGCAGGACCAGAAAAAGCAGTTGCATCTACAAAAGCCGCAACATCTCAATTGTCATTACTTTTACTTATTGCGTATGCAGTAGCAGGAAATTTGAATGAAGGGAAAAGAGTTTTATTAGAATCCGCCTCAAAAGCAAATGAAATGCTAAATCCTAGATATCTTGAACATATACATAAATTAGCTAAGAAAATTGCCAAACAAGAAAATATTTACATTATCGGTAGGGCTGCTAATTTCCCAATGGCACTTGAGGCTGCTATTAAAATTCAGGAGGTTTCTTATATTCATGCAGAAGGTTTTGCAGGAGGAGAGTTAAAGCACGGTCCTATTGCCCTTATATCAAAAGATGTGCCAGTTATTGCAATTTCTTCTAATGATGAAGTTAAAGGTGATTTAATTTCTAATGCAATTGAAGTTAAATCTCGTGGGGCTTTTGTTATTGGAGTTGGTCCTGAAAATAATGAGGCTTTTGATTATTGGTTGAAAGTTCCTGATACGGATACTGCTCAACCTATTTTAAACTTAATTCCTATTCAAATTCTTGCATATTTTTTAGCTATCGAAAGGGGACTTAACCCTGATATGCCTAGGAATTTGGCGAAGTCGGTTACGGTGAAATAATAAAAAAAGAACTATGATGTATTGTCATAGTTCTATTTAAATTAGACTAAATTTATTTTTTTTAATTATCTTTTATCTCGGATATTGCATCAAGCTCTTCTTGAAGCATTGCTTCTTTTATTGCTTCATATTCTTTTGCAAAGGATTCTTGCTTCATCCTTTCTTGATTCTCTCCATTTTCAATGTCATCCCATGTTTTGTTATATTCATCGCACTCTTTTTTATCTATTTCTTGGATGCTTTTTTCAGTTCTTAGTTCGTATTCTTCGGCATCTGATTCCTCTTCTTTTTTTCTTGCTCTCTCATCTCTTCTATACTTATTTCTTAATTCTTTTCCACTCGTTGTATTTCTGCTCCCAAAACCTCAAAAATCTCTTGTTGAGTCGATGTTTCTACAGTTTCAATGTCATCCTCATAATTTAATCCTTCATTAATTTTGATAGAATGATTTTGTCTCTCTTGTTTTTCTCTTCTTTGCTTTTTAATAAATTTATCTCTTTTTTTCATATTATCTTCTTTTATTTTTTTATCAGCAGGTGTAAAACAATTGTTAACAGCATTCGCTGTTTCTTCTTTTTGTTTTTCAATATTTTCTGTATTTACAGCATAAGAATTACAATTAGGAGTTTTCCTAGTCCTAGGCATATTTTGGTTTGGGATATTTATACTCTTAACATCATTTAATGATGGATGATAATCAGCTACTTTGTTTCCAGGATCTTTTTGACTCTCGCCAAAGCTTGGTAATGTGGGTTTTATCATGAAAGGGTTTCTTTTTACGTCAAGAGAGTTGTTTGGAGCATCAGGAGTATGGGGATAAAAAGAAGTGGCGCTAATCATAAGAATTTTTTTAATATATAAATATAAGGTTTTCTATGAAAAATTGTCCTATCATTTCTATTGTAAATATATATATAGATTTCAAGACAGGAACGAATTTTATGTTATAATTTTCATTTGTCAAATAGAAATTTTGTTTTTTTATTAAAATTGCTATTTTTCTAATATTTATTAAAATACTTATGGTCTTTATTTAATCCTTTCCCCATGAAAATCGGAATTATTTGTGCAATGCTAGAAGAGGCAAAAATGGTAATTGAGGAGTTTAAATTGAAGAAAAATGATGACCAGCATTTTGAAGTGTATGAAGGTGGTGATATGATTTTACTTATAAGTAAAATAGGGAAAATATACGCGACAATGGGAGCGAAAAGATTGGTTCAATCTTATGCAATTGATATATTGATTAATATAGGACTTGCAGGAGGTTTAAAGAAAGATATGAAAATAGGGGATGTTTATTTTGGAGAAAAGATTATTCAACATGATGTATTTTTACCATGGGAAGGAGGACATCTTGATTATCTAAAGGGAGAAATTTATATGTTGAATGAAGTTGAGATGTTGAAAAAATTAGGAATGGATATAAAAAATACGGCAATAATTCTTACAGGAGATCAATTTATTGATAATAAAGAAAAAGCAAAAGAACTTTCTAAAATTGGTGACGTTGTTGAAATGGAAGCATTTGCAGTAGCTTCAGTGTGCAAGGTTTTTAAAAGAGACTTAATTGTGATAAAAGCAATTTCAGATAATGCTATGCTTGATGCTAAGGGGAAATTTGAAGAAAATATAGAGATAGCAATGAAAAATTCGATGTCTGTTTTAAAGGAAGTGGTTAAGGCAATTAGGGCATAGATAGTCAATCAGTCTCCAGTCTTGAGTCAGAATTATAAATTAGTTATAGCTGATTCAAACTAAATTGGCATACAATAATTGTTTGCCCCCACCCCCTCATCCGCCCCGCTTAGCGGGGCACCTTCTCCCAGAGGGAGAAGGGGAAACTCCCTCTCCCTTTGGGAGAGGGTTGGGGTGAGGGAGTGCGGAGTTATGTCAAACTATTTTGAATTAGATATATGTGAAATAATGTCACTTCGTTTTACAAACTTTTTCCTTTGTATCCACTACCAATTGCCTCTTTTTCATCTTTAAAAAATACAAGATTTTCAGGTCTGGTTTTTTCTAATTGCTTTGTGTTGTTTATAGAATAAAAAGTTTTACCTCTATTAGATGCAAAAAATCTAGTATTTTCAGGAATGACTGCTTTTATATTTCTAAAGATTTTTGCTGTATTAAACTGAAATTCTTCTTCTTTTTTTACTTCTAAAATATTTTCTCCATTAGATAATCGTAAATCATTGCCATTAATTCTTCCTTTTATTCCAAAAGGGGATATTTCAGATAAATCTAAAACACATACCTTTTCTTTTTCAGGAACTGTTAACGTGCATATTTTTATTTCGTCAGAGTTTATTTGATATATTAACCCAAAGAAAACTCCTAAAAAGAATATTCCTAATGTAATTAATCCATGAGGGACGTATTTTAAATATTTTTTCATTTATTTATTTTTAAGATTTAAATTAATTTAAAAAGACTTTATAATGGAAACAAATTTATATTTTTAATGTTTAAATTGAGTATGAAAAATAAACTTTTTGAGAAAGAAGTAAAAGTAAGTAAAAAGAAAATACTGTTAATTTTTACAGGAGGAACAATTTCTATGATTCATGATAAAAATACAAAAGCTCTTATTCCTGCAGAAACATTGGAAGATCTTTTTGTTAGTGAACCAGAGCTTAAAAAAATAGCTGACCTTGAATTTTTAAACTTATTTAATATTGATTCTAGTGATATCGAGCCAGACCACTGGCATACAATTGCTAAAAAAATTGTTGATGAATATGAAAATTTTGATGGTTTTGTAATCGCTCATGGTACAGATACTATGGCTTATACTTCATCAGCTTTGTCATTTTTACTAAAAGATTTAGGAAAGCCTGTAATAATAACAGGATCACAATATCCACTTTCTGGAGGAATGAGAACTGACGCTCGTATAAATCTTTTCAATTCAATTCTTTTTGCTCAAGATGACATTGGAGAAGTGGCGATTTGTTTTGGGAGCAATCTTATTCGTGGGAATAGAAGCACAAAACTAGATGCCGTAAAACTCGATGCTTTTTCCTCTCCTAATTTTGAAAAACTAGGATTTATAGGTGCTAAAATTGTGCTTAATCCTCATAGGTTACATAGATCAAAAAAGAAAGTTAAGATTGAAGGGAAGTTAAATCATAATGTTATGCTTATTAAAATGACTCCAGGAATAAATCCAGAAGTTTTAGAAATAATTCCAAAAAGTATACAAGGGGTAGTTATAGAAGGATTTGGAAGTGGAGGTAATATTCCTCAAAAGCTTTTGTCTGAATTAAAAAAGAAAATTGTTGAAGATGGGTTATTAGTTGCTCTTAAGTCTCAGTGTCTTATTGGGAATATTGATCTTTCTATTTATGAAGGTGGTAGTTATGCGGAAAAAATGGGAGTTTTTCATTGTGGAGATATGACCAGCGAAGCGGCTTTTTGTAAGCTTTCATGGCTTTTAGGGCAAAGTTTAAGTAAAGATGAAATAAAGGAAAAGTTTGAATCTAATTTAAGAGGGGAAATGACGGAGGAGTAATGATTAATGAGGAATGAACAATGATAAATTAGTAAATAACAATTCCGCGGAAACAGTAATCCATAACTAAACTTAGAATGGTAAATGACGCATAACAATTACTTTTGCATTAGCTAACTAAAATTAGTAATATTTTTGTCGTATTCAATATTAATAATAAAAAAATATGAATGAATATAATCACTTAGGAATTGAGAAAAAGTGGCAGAATTATTGGGATGAAAATAAAACATTTAGAGCTGTAATGGATGATAGAAAGAAGAAATACTATGTTTTAGATATGTTCCCGTATCCTTCAGGAGCAGGGCTTCATGTTGGACATCCAGAAGGATATACAGCAACAGATATAATTTCACGTCTCAAAAGAAGACAAGGTTACAATGTTCTTCATCCTATGGGATGGGACGCATTTGGCTTGCCTGCTGAAAATTATGCAATTAAAACTGGAACACATCCTCGTATTTCAACAGACAAAAATATTGAGACATTTAAAAGGCAAATAAAAGAACTTGGGCTTTCTTATGATTGGGATAGAGAAGTTGATACAACTGATCCAAAATACTTTAAATGGTCACAATGGATTTTTCTTCAATTATTCAAAAAAGGACTTGCTTATGAGAAAGAAATGCCAATGAATTGGTGTCCTGCTTGTAAAATAGTTGCTGCAAATGAAGAAGTAGAAGGTGGTGTTCATGAACGTTGTGGGTATCTTGTGGAAAAACGTAGGATGAAACAATGGATGTTAAAGATTACTGAATATGCAGATAGACTTTTAAATGACTTAGATAATCTTAATTGGTCAAAATCTATAAAAGAAATGCAAAGAAACTGGATAGGGAAATCCAATGGATTAATATTTACTGCTCCTGTAAAAGATATAAACTTGGAAGTTAAAACATTCTCAGCACATTTTGAAGCATGTTATGCAGATACATTTGTAGTTATAGCTCCAGATCATCCATTCTTAGGAGAACTTTTAGAAGGAACTGATACAAAAAATGAAGTAATGAATTTTTGTAATAAATTGGTAAAAAAACGTATGGAAAGGGGATTTGATGAAGAAAAAGAATCAGAAGGAATTTTTACTGGTAGATATATAGTTGATCCATTAGGAAATGGAGATTTGCCTATTTGGGTAGCAAGTTATGCACTTGCAGACTATGGAACTGGAATTGTTAAATGTTCTTGCCACGATGAACGTGATTTTGATTTTGCAAAGAAATATAATATTTCTTTAAAGCCAGTGTTATTCCCTGATGATGAAGAAGAAAGAAAAAAAGTAGAGAATCTAGATTATTGCTATATTGATATGAATAATGGTGTTTTGTCAGAGCCTATAGAATTTAAAGGACAGAAATCTGGGGAAGTACGCGCTGGGATTATTAAGCATTGTGAAGAAAATGGATTTGCAGTTAAGAAAACAAGTTATAAACTTCGTGATTGGATATTTACTCGTCAAAGATATTGGGGAGAGCCAATTCCTTTAGTTCATTGTGAAAAGTGCGGTGTCCAACCTATTCCAGAATCTGAATTACCACTTGAGCTCCCAAAAGTAGAAAAATATGAGCCAATGGAAACAGGAGAGTCACCTTTGGCTATGGTTAGTGATTGGGTAAATACAACTTGTCCAAAATGTAAAGGAAAGGCGAAAAGAGAAACTTCAACAATGCCAAATTGGGCAGGATCTTCTTGGTATTGGCTTAGGTATATGGATCCAAAAAATGATGAGGAATTAGTATCCAAAGAATCTGAAAAATATTGGGGGCAAGTAGATTTATATGTAGGAGGAGCGGAGCATGCAGTTCTTCATCTTCTTTATGCTCGTTTTTGGCATAAATTTCTATATGACATAGGAATTGTTACAACAATAGAACCATTCCAAAAGCTTGTTAATCAAGGAATGATTCTTGCTTTTTCATATAAAAATAAGAATGGGAAATATTATCATCCTGAAGATACAGAAGAGAAAAATGGGAAATTTTATGCAAGAGAAAATGGAGAAGAACTTTCTAGGCAGATTGAGAAAATGTCTAAATCTAAATCTAATGTAGTAAATCCAGATGACGTAGTTAAAGAATATGGAGCAGATACTCTTCGATTATATGAAATGTTTATGGGGCCATTTGATCAAACAGTTGTCTGGGACATTCAGGGAGTAATTGGAATGAGAAGATTTTTAGAAAAAATTTGGAGACTACAAGAAAAAGTAGATTTTGGAAATAAAAAAGCAATTATCATTCATGGATGGGAAGGAAGTCCAGATGGGAATTGGTTTCCTTTGTTAAAAGAAAAATTAATTGAGAAAGGATATTATGTACAAACTCCATCTATGCCTAGTCCAGACAAGCCAAAATATGAAGAATGGAAAAAAGTTATTGATTCTTTAGATATAGATGAAAATACTATATTAATAGGTCATTCCCTTGGAGGAGGTTTTATCCCACGTTATCTTTCAGATATAGAAAGAAAAATAGACAAAGCTTTTATAGTCTCACCAACTAGTTATAAATTCAATATCGCATTAGATATTGAAGAAAGAAAAAGATTAAATGATACTGTTGATAAAGATTTCGGCAAAGAATTCAATATAGAAAAGGTAAATAAATGTACAAATGAAATTTTTCTTTTTTACTCAGATAATGACGAATATGTTCCATTAGAGTATTTTGAGGATTATATTAAAAAGCTTTTACCAAAAACATGTTTAATAAAAGGAGGGAATCACTTGCAAGGAGATGAAGTTGTTCCTAGAGTTTTAGAAAATTTTTCAGAAAAGTCAAAAATTACTGATCTTGAAAGATTAGTTCATAAGACAATAAAAAAAGTAAGTTCAGACACTGAAGAATTTAAGTTTAATACAGCGATTTCAGCTATGATGGTTTTGGTAAATGAAATGTTTAAGTGTGACAAAGTTCCCGCAAATTTTTATGAAGATTTATTACTGCTTATTAATCCTTATGCTCCACATATTACAGAAGAACTATGGTCATTTCTTGGTCATGTTTCCTCTTTAAGCTATAAACCATGGCCAAAATATAATGAAGAGCTTTGTGAAGATGAATCTATAATAATTGCTGTTCAAGTTAACGGTAAAGTTCGTGCTGAATTTCAAGTGCCAGCAGACTCTTCAAAAGAGGATATTTTAAAAAAAGCAAAAGATCTAGAAGGTGTGAAAAAATATCTAAATGGGAATTTAGTCAAAGAGATTTATGTTCCTGGGAAATTAGTAAGCTTAGTTGTTAAGGAGTAGTCTTTTGATATGATATATCAAATATAATTCTTACATTTTATGTATGAATTTATATACAAGAAAAAGGGAGTAACGACTAATCGTTACTCCAGCATTGAAACTTAAAATGACTTTCTAATTTATTTTTAAAATAAAAGAGTAAAAACATTTATACAGTTCTACGCTTCTACTTCTACCTTGCTAACATTTACTGCGCATGGACCTTTTTTACCTTCTCCTACTTCGAATTCAACAGTGTCTCCTTCTTTAATAGGGTCTCCGTTTACATCTGAATGATGAACGAATAGGTCTTTAGCTTCTTTCGCACCATCTTCTTGAGTGATTGCGATGAATCCGTATCCTTTTACTGGATCGAACCATTTTACTGTACCTTGTGACATAAAATAAATAATAATGAATAAAAATCGTAGATAGACTAGCAGGTATATAATAATTAAGCAATGTTAAAAGTATTTTGTTACTAATAAATAATAGGCTAGAACAAGATTCAATGAATATGTATTATTAAATTGTTTTAAAGGTTAATTCAAATGTTAAAAATAAAGAATATCCCTAAAAATAAAATTATACTTGCTTTCTCAGGTGGAGTGGATTCAGTTGTTCTTTTATATTTACTTTTAAAAGAAAACATTAAAAATATTGTTTTGGTACATGTTAACCATAATTTAAGGGGAAAAGAAAGTGATGGAGATGAAGAATTTGTTAGAAAAGTTGCAAAAGAAAAAAATCTGGAATTATTTGTTAAAAAACTAAAAAAAGCTCCTAATAATGAAGAAGAAGGAAGAAAGGAGAGGTATCAGTTTTTTCAAGAAATAAGGGAAAAGACTAAATCTAAATATATTGCTCTTGCTCAACATAAATCTGATCAAATAGAGACATTATTGCTTCAACTAATTCGTGGCACGCATTCATTTTCTCCAATGAAGGAATTTTCAGAAGATTGGAAATGGCGTCCATTGCTTAATTACTCAAAAGAAGAAATATATGAGTATGCTAAAAAAAACAAGCTTGAATGGAGAGAAGACTTAAGTAATAAGGAAAATAATTATAATAGGAATAAAATAAGAAACATTGTTATCCCTGAAATTTTAAAGATAAATTCAAATTTTCCAGAAGCTTTTTTAAAGTTCGTAGAAGCTACGGATGAAAATTCAGAATACATAAAAAAAGAGTCACAAATTTTTTTAGTTAAAGATGTTATTGAAAGAAAAGAGTTTTTAAAACTAGAAAATCCAATACAAAAAGCAGTTGTTAAGTTTTTGAACCCAAAGCTTTATTCCAAAAATATTGTTGAAGTTATAGAAATGATTGAGAAAGGAGATGGAGGGAAGCAGAAACACGGTTTTACTTTAGAGAAAGGGAAAATAACAATAACCAATGATGAATGATTAATGAACAATTTAAAAAAAGAATAAGGAAAAGGGATTTAATAAATCGCATATTATGAAAAATATAATTCTTGCTTCATCTAGTCCTCAAAGAAAAAGGCTTCTTACACAAATGGGGTATAAATTCAAAGCTATCCCAAGTGAATATGAAGAAAGATGGGATAAAACTAAAACAATAAAAGAAAATGCTAAGCTTTTTGCGTGGAATAAGGCTTTAGATATTTTTGAGAAACACAAGAATTCAATTGTTATAGGATGTGATACATTTGTAGTTCATCCAGAAAATGGAGTTTATTTGAAACCAAAAGATAAGAACGAAGCGAAAAAAATGTTGAAATCTTACTCCAATGAAACTATTGAGGTTATTTCGGGGATAAGCGTTATAAGCTCTACTTTTGAGCGAACAAAGTGCTTAAAAACAAAAATAATTTTTTCAAAAATTGAAGATGATGAAATTGAGTGGTGGTTAGGTCAAAATGAATGGCAAGGAAGATCGGGGGCTTTTTCCATTGAAGGAGCTACAATGTGTTTTGTTAAAGGGGTAAAAGGTTGTTTCTTCAATATCATTGGTTTGCCAACTCAAGTTTTGAGTGAAATTCTAAAATCAATGATCAATGAGGAATGAACAATGATCAAAATCAGGATTTAGACTTTATAATTATCTATATCTCTATTTTTCTACTTCACTACGTTTCTATTTTACTTAGGATCCTCTGACCATTCTAGGATCTTTTTTTCTACAAACTCTCTTTTTTTGCTATATCTCTCTCTAGAAAATTTAATAATGTTTTCTCTAACTGAAGTTATATTATCAAGTTTTGGTGGAGGGAGGTTATTGCACGAAAAAATCTTTGATGGCATTCCGTCAATCATTAATCTTATATAAGATTGATATTTAGGAAGGTTTACAATGTCATTTGCTAGGACTTCTTCTGAAAATTGTAATGATAAATATTCAGCGTCATCAGCACCTACTTGGCAACAAAGAGTGCTTCCTACGTTTCCAAAAACAGCATCTCTAACTTCTTCTGGCATTTGTGCTATATATTGGTTAGCCATTGTTAAATTTAATTTGTATTTACGAGCTTCTGAAAGAATAGTCGCAAAAGAATCGGTCGCAAAATTTTGGAATTCATCTACGTATAAATGAAAATCTTTTCTTTTTTCTTCTGGAATATCAGCTCGACTCATGGCATCTAATTGGAATTTAGTAACTAAAATTGATCCAAGTAGTGCAGAATTGTCTTCTCCTATTTTTCCTTTTGATAAATTAACAATAATAATTTTTTTGTTATCCATAACAAAACGAAAATGAACTGATGATTTTGGTTGCCCTAATATGTTACGAATTGTGCTTGATGAAAGAAATTGCCCTACTTTGTTTTGAATAGGGGATACATTTTCAGCAATTTGTTTGTCTGTCCATTTCCCGAATTCATTTTTCCAAAAATCAAGAACTATTGGATCTGTTACTTTTTTTAAAATTCTATTTCGATATTTACCATCAGTTAGCATTTTCATTATTCCAAGCATTGTTGAATTTGGCGTGAAAGTAAGTGCGAGAAGTGTATTTCTTAAAATATGTTCAAGACGTGGTCCCCAAGATTCTCCAAACATTTTTTTAAATACTCCTATTAGTCCTGATGCTATTAAATTTCGATTTTCTGGATTAGGACACTCCATCATGTTAAATGATACTGGGAATTCTTTATCTGATGGGTCAAATATAATTACATCATTTGTTCTATTTTTAGGGATAAAATTTAAAATAGCTTCAGATAGATCTCCATGGGGATCAATAACTCCAACTCCCTTACCATTTTGAATATCTGAAAAGATCATATTTTCTAAAATTGTTGTTTTCCCCATTCCTGTTTTTCCAATTATATAAATATGTCTTCTTCTATCTGTTGTTTTAATACCAAAAAGTTTACTTTCACCGCGAAAATTAGTATTTCCAAGAGAAGTAAAATCATCATTTGCTGTATTTTTGGGAGTTGGTAAATTTAGAGGAGGTTCAAGTCTTTTAGATTGAATCCAGTCTATATTTGGAGTAGCAACTGTTTCATTTGGCATATGCCAAAGTGTTGCAAGTTCTTCTGAATTGAATATAAAAGGATTTACGATGCTCCTATTTTTGTAGCGTTTTAAAATTGTTTTATTATTTTTATTTAATACTCTTGTTGTAAAAGAATTAAGTCTAGGAATATTAAATTGATAAAAAGAAGAAATTATTTCTTTAAGCTTGTTTTCTGCCTGATGTTCATTTCCTTCAGTGAGGTATACAAATCTTATATTTGTATAAAATCCTAATTTGGATAATTTACCACTTATAGCTTGGTCTGATGTTTCTCTAGTATGAGATTTTTCTACTTCTTCTCTAAATTGAGCTCGTACATCATTTCTTGATGACAATCCTATTATTGTTAAAATTGCACGAATTGGATAGTAAAAAACTCTTCGCCAATTTCTTATTAGCATCATATTAATAAACCATTTTTTATATTTTGCACTACTAATTCTAAATCCACCGCTTATGTTTTTAGCTACAAATTCTCCTCTGTGTCGCCATTCCGAATCTATTGGGCTTACAACCATTTGAGCCCATAATTGCTCATCTTCAGAATCTAGCTTAGAAAAAGCTTCTGCGATAGAGGCTAAAGGATCTAAAAATAGTTTTGCGGTTTTATCTTCAAATTCAGGATATCTTTTGATTGGTAATATATAAGGATCAGTGGTTTCTAGTTCAGCACAAACGGAATTTATATTTTTATTGTCAAGCATAGATGTATAATCATCTATTTCTTGAACTTCTATCTCAGGGTATTGAGCATATAATTGGTTTTTTATGGTGTTTTTATATTTTTTAACACACCAAACATAAAAATATATATACTGGTTTATGGAGGCTATTTCAAAGGAGAATGTAGGTGCATTTTTACCAACAAACCATGTTAATACGTTTTCTGGAATAGTTGTAGAGTGTAGTATAGAGAAGATGTTTTCTGCAATCATTGCAGATTTTTCATTTTCTTTATTGGCCCTTATTTTTAGAACAGTCTTTGGGAGGTCTTGAAATTGTTTGGCATTTCTTATTTTTAGGTAGAAATGTGTGGCAATAAATATTGTTAATCCAATGAGAATAGATGCTAGATAGCTCAAATTTTAAAATTATTTTCTTTTGTTTTATTTTATAAAATTAAGCTTTACTTAACAAGGGGCAGTTGTTAAGTAGCTCTCTGCGTGTCGTTATGCCCAAAGATGTTTAAAGGTTATTGATATTTGTGTATGGAAATATATGTTTAATTTTACTTCTTTTATGATGATTTTTCTTGTAAATAGGTTAGAGGTTATTATAATGTTTTCAACACAAATTGGATGAAACAGTTTTTTGTTCTGATTAAAATTATAAAAATTTAATATAAAATAGGGCATAGGCAAGATGAATTAGTCTTAAATTCTTGAGTTAAATAATCAATGAACTGCCTATTGACTTTAGTTTAAATTTATGGTTATATTATATATAATGTTGACATTATATAAAGTCCTTTAAAAATTCGGATGATAAAACAAAAAATATAGAAATATTTATTTCCAGTGTGTGGAGTATTTATTGCTATATTGTTAAAACACACATTAATTAAAGTAAAAGTAAAACGCGAAATATTGATTTAGATGAACCTTAGAATACATTATTTAGGTGTTGTTTCTGAGAAAATGTACTTATTGATTGTAATGAGTATAATTTCTCAGAGGCAACCCCTTTGATAAGGAGGTCACATGACCAAACAAGTAGCTAGCATCACACTGCTCATCCTTCTTTTCGCCATTTTTATGGGCGTTACAGGATGTAAAAAATCCGAAGTGGTAGACCCTGTTGATCCGATTGATCCGGTTTTAACGGCGGCCCAGGAAGCATTCCAAGGGCTAAAGTTCACTTTTCATGTGGAGAAGATTGGGAATTTCACTGTATCCAATCCGCATGAAGAGTCTGGCAACACCAGCATTAGTGATGGTGGAGCCTTTATGGTCAGCACAGCGACATTTTTACGTGCTGAGCTATCCGGGACAACGTTGTACATCTGGTCTCGGATCACAATTCCTCCAGTCCAAGGGGAACATAGTGGGTTTACCCTATATGTAAGGTCCAGTTTTTATTTCCTGGACAATGGTACAGAGACGCGTACGGATGATACCTACGTGTCTTGGAACACCTCAGTTGGTACTTCTGAGGGGACCATGAATTACGTTGGGGAACAAAATTGGTCCACCTTGACGAAGCTTTAGGCTTCTGAAAGAGGTTTTTTTTATTTGTTTCACAATGGAGCTTTTAGCGAGCCTGAACTAATCTTCTGTAAAAGAAGATTTGGATTGAGGACGCTGACAGCTCCTCGAACCACATTCTTAAGTATTTCTCGTATTTTCTGAGACATACAAGGAATGAGTTCAGGCTTCGCTATACAGCGAAGCCTTTTTTTTGTAAGTTTATTTTAGGTTTATTTCAGTGTTTTTTAATAAAAAAAAGTTGAAATAAATGTTGAAATAAATTTGGAATAGCATAAATAAAATATTTTGAGGCTTATTATACTCAAATGCTTTCAAAACTTCATTTTTTAACATTTGGGATGACAAAAGTTATTTTTTCTACGAGAAAATAAAAACAAGGTATAAATGCGAAAGAAAAATAAATATATTGTTTCTTGAAAAAGAATTTTCATACAAGGTTAAACCCATACTCTTAAAAAAGTAGCAGGGAGTTTAGTAAAAAGAATACTGGATCTCTGACTGCGTTGAGATGGCAACATTGAACTTAAAATTTTCCTTTTTATTTAAAAATTAAGGTGTTAAAATGCACATATAATTTATTTTTTTAATAAAAAATAATGAATAAAAAACATAGGTTAGGTTACTTTTTTATTGTTTTTGTTTTATTTATAGGAGTAAATGTACATCAGGTTTATGCTTTGCCAGCATGTGAAAATCCTCCTACATCCTGTCTTCCTACAGAGATATTAACTCAAATTCTGACTTGTAGTCCTATAGAAACTTCTTCTACTCTATTGAGGTGTTGTTCATTTGTTGATAATGATGCTTGCACATATGATGACATGGCTTATTGTCCAACAGAATTATCCCCTGTAACTGGTTCATGTCTTCCTTGTACTCATCCTCCTGTTGAACCTGAGTGCAAAAACCAAGACGAGGTGTGTCTAGGTTATCCTATTATTTCTAACAATGGATGTGGAACATGCCCTAGTCCAGGACAAAAGGATTGTTCTTATTGTAACCCAACTCAAGGCGTTCCTTGTCCCCCGATCCCACCGCCTTATTGTGGAAGTCCTCCTAAAGAAAATTGGAGATATTATATGACATGTCTTCCTGCTAATCTTAGAGATTGGCCTGGAGCTGTAGAATGTACAATAAAGTCTCAGAATTGTGAGAGTTATGGTAATATTTGTGTTAATGGTCAATGTGTGCCACCGTGCACAAACACAAGTTGGTCACCAGCTACATCAACAGTATGTAGTGGCGTATCTTTTACACAAACAGGCGATCAATGTGGAAATACACGAAGTGCGACAGGAACAGGAATAGATAGAACATGGTCACCAGCTACATCAACAGTATGTAGTGGCTTATCTTTTACACAAACAGGAAATCAATGTGGAAATACACGAAGTGCGACAGGAACAGGAATAGATACAACATGGTCACCAGCTACATCAACAGTATGTAGTGGCTTATCTTTTACACAAACAGGTGATCAATGTGGAAATACACGAAGTGCGACAGGAACAAAAAGTTGTGATGTAACTCCACCTTCTTGTTCAGTAACCTCTCCTTCAGCAACTCAATATATCAAAAGTGTTAGCGATACTATAACAGTTACAACAACAGCTACAGATGATTATGGAGTAAATTATGTAACACATCCAACATGGAGTTCCAGTGGGGGGCAAGATGATATTATTTGGTATCAAGATTCTTCTTCTCCATACTCAAAAGTCATTCCAATAGGATTACATGCTTATGGAGCTACAACGCCTTCATCTCCTTCAAATACAAGTTACATTCAGGTATATGCATATGACACTTCAGGAAACATTGGTTTTTGTGGAGGGATAACTGTGATAAAAGATAATACAGCTCCTACTTGCGGAACATGGGCGCCTTCTTCTCCCACATGGCAGACTGTAAACCAAACATTTACGCTTAGTGGATCAACTGATTCAGGAAGTGGAATTAATGTTTCAGGAGGATCTTGCCTTATTTCAACACATGATCAGACTTGTAAAAAAACAATTAGTGACAATATAGGAAATACAAAAGATTGTATAAGTTCAGCTGCTAAAATTGATAAAGTTGATCCAACATGTAGTAGTTGGACTACAACAGGAATAAACAATTGGAGAAATACATCTATTACCGTAAGTGCAAATTGTACAGATCCTACAGGTACAGGATCAGGTGTTTCAGGTTGTACGTCTCCACGTAAAGATGTGATTCTTGATACTAATAATGTTACTGTAAAAGCTTCAATTTTAGGAGGATATTTATTTACAGATAACGCAGGAAGAACGCAATCAGTTGCGTGTCCAACCCTAGCATCTCGGACACATATAGATTATTCAAAACCTAAAATTACAAAAATAAATTGTGTGCCAATTGATCCTACTAAAAAGGCAACAGATACTAGCATAACAGATGGCACTTGGGCTGGAGATAGATGGGCAACTACTGAAAGTGGTGTAACTTGTTCAGTTAGTATAGAAAATAGCATTTATACAAATCCATCCAAAGAGGGATCTGACGTTGCACCTGCATATGCAACTTATACAGTAAGTAGGAGTGACTCCGAAGGAGGTTTTTCCAATGTTCTATCTAAAAACTTTACTACAAGTGAATTCACTTCAGTAGGAACTGATACATATACTTTTCCTTCACAATCTTACTCACAAAACGGTACATATACTTTAACAATAAGGACTTGGGATGATGCAGGAAATAATGCTGTTAACCAGACATATACATTTAAAATAGATACAAGTGCTCCAACAATAAGCCCTGAAATTCCTAGTAAAAATAATACTTGGTATAACCAAAAATCGTTAGATAGTGAAAGGTTAGTCTTTCTTGTAAAAGATCAGTCTAGTAGTTCAACTGGAGCTGAAGAAAGTGGTATTGAAAGTATGAAATACAGAATAGATTCAAATTTATCGTGGACAGATGTTGCTACAGACACTACAGGTCTTTTTAGTGGATTTGTACAAACGACAGAAGTAAGTGAAATACCAGTAATTTTATATGGGAATATTTTTCGATCACTTATTGGTAATATAGAAGGTGTACATACAATAGAATTCAAGTTGTTTGATAAGGCAGGACACGAAAGTATTGTTTATAGACATGTTATTAAGTACGACAAAAGTACTCCTATAATAATGACAATACCAAGTGGTAACGATGGCACGCTTCAAACACAAATTAAAAAAGTATGTTCAACAAGTGAGTTGCCACCAGCTTTAGAATTCATAGATGCTGGTTGTAAAGTAAGTCCTGCTAGTACTTTAGTAGCTAACGATTTCCCAGAATTAAATAATGTTTACGATTTTTACATGAAAATAAAAGATGTTTTCACGGGGCGTAAACCTAGTAATGTAAATTACACCGCTACAAATGGAGGAACAACTTTTTCAACAGGAAATTATACATCAGGAATTTCTCAGGCTTATGCTGAAATATATTTGGTATCAGATGATGATTTTAGTTTAGGTATTTATGACTATAAAATAGATTTAACTGATATTCCAAGTGATATAACACATAAACCACTTGACGATTCAAGTCCTTTGGAAAGATGGGTAGATTATCCAAAAGAAGCAGTTGATTTAACTGCTGTTGATGAATTGATGAATGGAAGTAAAAAATCATATGCTTTCTCTATGTATAGAAAAAAGCAAATTATAAAAGTTGTTATTGAAGATGGAGCAGGTAACAAAGCATCAACTTATTATACTATGAATTTTGAAACAAGGCCTATTCCTTCTATGAATAAAGTGCAATGGATGAACTTTAATGAAGATGAGTTAAAAATAAAAGCACTAGAACGTGTGGATTCTAATAATATCACTCATGATTTTGAGAGATTTACTTGCACGGGAGCTGTTTGTCATAATTTAAAAACAGGAGCAGTAATAGATCCTGTATATACTTTTAGATCTTCTGGATTCAATAAAACACTATCATCAACTACTAATTTTGAGTTAATATTAAATACCTCATTAAATACATTAAGGGATGGTATTTATAAAACGTTCGTACTTTATACAGACAACATTTTTAATAAAACTTCTTATAGCAACACTGAAGCTAACTCAATCTTTGTATTTGTTGATAATACAGATAGAAATCTTCTTGAGGTAAATCTATTGCCACCTTCATCTTTAGAAGGTGAGTTAGAAGCTGAAAATAAATTTGAAGATGATAATACAATATCTCCAACTGAGCATGTTGATTCAGATAGATACTGTACAAGCGAAGGAATATCAAATAAATATGAAGAAACTGTAGATGGGGTTAAAAAAGTTTTTATATCTTGTAAACCTGGATTGGAATATACAGGTATGGATTCAAATAAAGGAAAAAGTGATGTTTATGCTATAAATACAATAAGAAGAGAAATAAAAAATCAAGATACAAGACAGCTATATTCAGAAGGTAATGTTGGAAATAGATATGATTTTCATCAAAATGGAAAAGATAATGATACTGATGATATTTTTTATGAGGAGAGACCTTTTGTGTTTTTAGGTAGAGATTCTGTTTATATTAATAGTGGGAACACAATTGAACCAAAAGATATGGATGATGATTCAATACTTAAGGTCAAAGTTGGAGAAAAATGGCAAGATTATTGGAAAAGAAGAATTGTGAGCAGTATTCATTCTAATTTAAAATATGGGTTAATTAGCGAGGTAGTAAAACCAGTAATGACAGGATTTGTGAGTAAAAATATGAGTAATAGTAACGAAGATGAAATTATATTATCAGGGGAACATGCAAATTATGGGAATCTTGAAACCATTAATGAAGCTGGAATAAATCTTCAAGAAAAAACTCTAGAAACCTCTCAAGACCTTCCTCAACAAGTTATTACATCAGATGAAGTTGAAGTTATGGATGAGTATACAAAAATTGGTGATACAATTTTGATAAAAGATTTAGATACCTATTTTGTTGATGATAATTCAGGTTATGTTGATACGTTACAAGTAGATCAATATAACAATATAATAACAAGCTCTGGTATTAATAATTCACCTAATTACTCTAATCCAGGAGAAGTTTCAAAAAATCTGAATACTACTAACTAGTTTAGAGAAATTCTTAAACTCCGCGGATCAATACGACCTGCGGGGTTATTTAGTAGACTTCTTTCAAATAACACTCTTCACATAATACTTTTTCTGGTCTTTCTGGAGAATAAGTTGTTTGTATTTCTTTAGTGCATTTGTCACAATTTCTAGACCATAATTTTCTTGGATTTCTAAGTGACATTCTGTCTTTATGTCTTTGATCTGGATGTCTTCTTGGTATTGGTAAATTATGATCTCTGTAAAACTTTAATTCTTGTGGGATTATTTTGTATGGTTTATTTGTAACTTCACATCTTATTGCCCAGTTTAAAATATCATCTGGAATATCTTTTATATCATCTGGTAATTTGTTTGCTGGAATTATTTTATCTACCTTTGGAATAGTATTATCATTTTCTTTCCATTTCCACCCCCTTTTTAAAACGGCTTCTTTTGTTAATGGGAAATAATCTTGAGCATGAGTTTCATTATAACAGAAAGGAGATATTCTCACTGGGAAAAACTCTCCCCATTCTCCTGTATTTTGCATATGTTCAATTATTTTAGGAACAAGTTGCTCATATTCTTCTTTAGTATATTTTTTGTTAAAGATACAATATTTTGTTTTTCTTAAACCAAAACACCCAAAACAATCTGAACAATTTGGGCAGAAATAACAATAAGTAAGATTATAAACTTGTCCTAAACTATGAGAAGTAAATTTTAATGAGTTCCCGTTATATCCTGAATAACAAGATTCATAAAAAAGCTCCACTCCATCGCCAATTTCTGTGCAATTCATACAGTCTTTTGCATTATCAAATGCTTGTGTTATAAACTTGCAATCCCAAAGATTTCTTGAATCAAAGCAATACTCTGCATTTTTACAATTTGTTAAATAGTTCCCAAAGACATTCTCATTTTGCACTCCTTCCATGTATTTATGTGGGAACTTTTTTAAAAACTTAGAAAATTTTGTTTGCATATTTTTTAAACCAGAAAAAGTATTAAATTTAACAGCTTCCATTTTCTTTTCATATTCTTCCTTAGTACATTTTTCATTTAAAAAATAAAATTCTTTACTTCTTAAATTCATTGATCCAAAACAGTTTTTACAAGAAATACAATTTTTAAGAAAAGCTGAATCATTGCAATTAGTACAATTTTGTAAAGAAATTGATTTATAACACTTTCTACAATCTATACATTCATAACAAATCTCACAATTCTCACTACGAAAACAGTCAACCGTATTTTCACATGAGTTTATAGAGTATGAATAATAACAATCACGATTCTTATCTGAATCAAATATTAAATAACAGTTTTTGTTTTTACCTGCATAATTCGTAAAATCTGCATTCTCATCATATTCAGGGTTTCTTTGTAAATTTGGACGTGGAGCTATTTTAATTAGTTCTTCAAACTGCTCGAAAAATGATCTTGAAAAATCAAAATACATCCCTGTTGAAAATTGATCCCATGCATCTGAAAACCAATATGATACATCATATACAATATTTTTTTTATCAGGGGAATAGTTTGAAACGATTTCTTTTCCTGTCCCATCACATTTTCTTTTATAAAGATTTATTTGATTAGCAAAAGCCATTCTTCTTTGTGCGCAGCAATCTGGACATAATTTTGATGGAGGTATTTCAAAAATCTTCCTGTCTATTTTAAAAGTGAATTTCTTATAAACCTGTAAATCTTCATCTGTGACTTCAAAATTTATTCCACATTGTTTACAATTTTTTTGCATAAGTTAAAAGTTAAATAAATCCTGCTGGGTGTCACGACCTGCGGGTTTAGTCTATTAAAAATTTTAATTTTGCATAAGCTTTTCCACTTTTCAAAATTTCTTTAGCCATTTTTACCCCATCTCTTATCGAAGAAACTTTATCTGCAACAAAAAGAGCAACTCCAGCATTAAAAGCAACTATATCTGCTTTTGAGCTAGAATCATTTCCTTTTAAAATATTTTCTATAATTTTAGCATTTTCTTCAGGATTTCCTCCTTCTAAATCCTCAATTTTAGCTCTCTTAAGTCCAACACTTTCGGGAGATATTGTGTTAATAGTAATTTTATCATTATCAAGCAAAGCGTATTTTGAACTACTAGAAAGTGAAAACTCATCTACTCCATCTGTTCCATGTACTACAATTGCCTTTTTGTGTCCTAATCTTTGAAGTACATAAATATAATCTTCAATCAATTTCTCATTAAACACTCCAATAAGTTGTCTTTTTACTTTCGCAGGATTTGCAAGAGGTCCAAGAAAATTAAAAATTGTACTGATCCCTAAATCTTTACGAACAGGTGCAACGTATTTCATTGCTGGATGATACATAGGAGCAAAAAGAAAGCATACACCACCTTCTTTTATCTTATTTATAGATTCTTCTTTTGATATTTTGATATTTACTCCAAGTGCCTGTAATACATCAGAAGAACCTGATTTATTTGCGTTTGAACGATTTCCATGTTTAATAACAGTTACTCCAGCTGTTGCGACAACAAAAGTGACTGCAGTAGAAATATTAAACAATTTGTATTTGCCCCCTCCTGTACCACAAACATCAATAGCATTTTCATCTGTTAATGGGAATTCTTCTGCATAGTCACGAAGAATGTTCGTTGCAGTAAATAGTTCTTCTCGAGTTACTCCTTTTGCACGAAGTGCTATTAGAAAGGCAGTCATTTGAATTTCACTAAGCTCCCCATTCATTATTTTTGTAAACGTATCCCACATTTCTAAATGTGTAAGATTTTCTTTTGCTAATAATTTTTCTAATATATACTTCATTGTAAATAAAATTTAGAAAGAATACTCTCATAATTTAATATTTTTTACATAAAAAGTAAATTAAGCCGTAGTAACCATTAATAAAAAATTAATAAAATTAATTTTATTCTTAAATATTTAATTGAAATAATTGTAACTAATGCCTAGAATTAATTTACTTTAAGCGTTATTTTAATATATAAATTTTTTGAATGAATATACTCATTGTTGAAGATGAAATAATTGTAGCAGAAACAATTAAGAAAATTTTTAAGGGGCTAGATAATATAAATCTTATTGATATTACAGATAAATTTGATGAGGCTTACAATAAAGCTTCATCTAAGGTTTATGATGTTGTTTTAGTTGATGTTATGCTAAAAGAAAAAAGGAATGGTATAGATCTTTGCAGTCTTATAAGACAGAATAACCCTAATATTATTTTGATTGTAATAACGTGTATGACATCTATTGAATATTTAAAAGAGGCTTTTAAAGTAGGAGTGAATGATTACATTACTAAGCCATTTAATAGGAAAGAACTTGAATTAAGAGTTAATAGATGGCAACAATTTTCCGTTAATGATGTAAAAGTATGTGACACTATTGAATATTATGAACTTCATTATTCTATTATAAAAAATCGATTTTATTTTAATAACGAACAGCTAAATTTAACAAAAAAAAATAAAGAACTTCTTCTTCTTTTCCTAAAAAATCCAGAGATGATTTTGTCTGCAGATTTTCTTCAGGAAAAGCTTTGGGGGGATTATTATATATCTTTAAGAAATAGAAATATACGATCTAATATACAAATACTTAGATCTGTTTTAAAAGATCACTGTGGTAATTGGATTGAAACTATAAGAGGTGAAGGATATGTTTTACAGAAACCAGAGAATAATGGCAAATGATCAATGATGAATGAACAATTAAGAAATCATTATAAAAAAAATCATCTTAATTCTTCGTTCTAATTTTTCAAAGACCCCCATCGATATTGTAGTAAAACACTATATGGTGTTAAATTTTTGCAATTACATCAATTTCTACAAGCACATCTTTTGGTAATCTTGATACTTGTACTGTAGAACGTGCTGGTTTGTGTTCTCCAAAAAAATCAGAGTATATTTTATTAACAATATGAAAATCTTCCATATCTTTTAAGAAAATTGTTGTCTTAATCACCTTGTCCTTAGAACTTCCTGCTTCTGCTAATACTTCGTCAAGATTTTTTAAAACTTGTGCAGTTTGTGCCTCAATGCCTCCTTCTGTAATTTTCATTGTTTCAGGAATAAGGGCAATTTGTCCTGAGGTGAACACCATGTCATGGTGGATAATAGCTTGACTATAAGGACCAATAGCTTTTGGAGCATTTTTTGCGTTTATAAATTGCATAAGTATTCAAATTTAGGATATAGAGTTTTATTTTTTATTGAACATATCTTCAGGATAATAATCTATAAAAGGATAGTTGTTTTTTTCATCAATTGAAGTCAAAGATATATAAATTTTACTCTCAATTTCTTTTTTTTCTACTAATAATTGAGATATAGCTATGCATCTGTGATTACCTTCAAAAATAAAAATATTTTCTCCTTTTTTAAATCCTATTAAGTTTATTTCTTTAGGAATTTTTTCTTTTATATTTTTTATTTTATTGTTTTTTTGAAAAACAGAAGTTTTTATTAAGTCTTTAAAATATCTGCTTTTTGCTTCTTTGCTAGCATCAATCCAACCAATAAAAGCTCCACACTGGAAATTTAATAGTTCTTTAGGAGTTATGGAATGTAATCCCCATTTTTTGTTCTCGAGATTTAATTTTTTTGTGTATGTTCTTCTCCATTCTTCCCATGTATCAAATTCTTTTCCTCTATAAAGATTTTCCCAAAATCCTGCTTCACTTTCTCTCCATTTCTTCCATATATCTTGCCACTCTATTTTTTTTATGAGCTTCATTTTTTTAAAATTATATTATTTAGCAACAAAAGCGGTTGCTCCAAGCCATGCTAAATCGAATACTGCTTTCATACTTTTAGTAAAAGTTGCGCTTTCTACAATTAGTCCTAAAAGCTCATCTTTATTTAATGATACTATACCTACTGAGTTGTTAAAAATCAGTATTTCATTTTCAAAAAGGAATTGTTCTTTGTTTACGAGTAGCACTTCAATTAAATTTTCATCATATTTTTCAGGAAGATATTTTTGTAAAACCTTTGAATCTTCAATAGTTTTTGGAGATAAAAATCTAGTTTTAATTTTTCTTTTAAGTTTTTCTTTGATGGTTGATTTAAAGAAATCTGGGAAAAAATCTAAAACTTCACCTAGGTTAGAAAATCTTAAAATCTCACCTTTAGCTTCTAATGATTCGTTGAAGACTCGTTCTACTCCAGATTTCCCTTCATAAAATCTAATTTTTGGTTTAAACCCAAAAGTGTTAGTTAGAGATAACAGCTGAGGAATAAGTCCTTTTGCTATATTTACCTTCTCTTCGGTTATTTTTAATACTTGTTCAGGTGGTTCAGGAGCAAAACATTTAACTCCATTTTTATCATATTGAGAAAGTATTCTTTTTTTAAGAAGATTTTCAATTGTATGATAACAACTTACCCTATGAACTCCTGCCTTTTTAGCAATTGTAGATACATGTCCTCCTCCAATTTCAAGGCATGCTATATAAACTTTAGCTTCTTCTGATGTTAGTCCTAGTTTTTGAAGATCCGCAATCATGGGGAGGGGATTAGGAGATGAGGGGAAAAGATGGTGTGTCAAACTCAGAGTTTTGAAAAAAGAAATAAGAGGTGCTTTGTAATGAATCAGTTATATTACTGCTATTTTCTACTCTTCTTTTCTCCTAATCTCCTTCTAATTAATTACTTTATTTAATATTAAACATTTGGATCATATTTATGAGCTTCTACATTATAGCAATGTTGTAGAATTTTTTCTACACAAAATATATTCAATTTATTGGCTTATTAAAGATGGAATGTTAAAATTTTCATAAATAGATATTTGACACAGGCTGTGTTGTGTGCAACTATTTTTAATTCAGATTTATTAATTAGAAATCCTATGGGAAATAGTTGTAAACAATGTGGAGTAATCTTTAATCATTCAGATGAAGACTTAAAGTTTTATGATAAAGTTTCGCCAATATTTAATGGCAACAAATATCAAATACCAGTTCCAAAGTTGTGTCCAGACTGTAGACAACAAAGAAGGCTTGCTTTTCGCAATGAAAGGTCTCTGTACTACAGAAAATGTGATTTAAGTGGCAAACAAATTGTTGCTATGTATCCTCAGGAGACGCCATTTCCAGTTTATCATATTACTGAGTGGCAAAGTGATAAATGGGATGCAAAAGATTATGGTAGAAATTTTGATTTTAATCGTCCATTTTTTGAACAGTTTCAAGAGCTTTGTAATGAAGTGCCTCATCTAAGTCTTTTAATAGATCCATTAATGGATGACAATGCTGAATTTACAAACTGTTCGAGTGAAGCTAGAAACTGTTATCTTATTTCTCAGGCAGAAAAAAATGAAAATGCTTATTATTCTAGAGGAATAAATAATTGTCGTGATTGTTGTGATTGTTTAAGAGTTCATTCATGTGAGCTTTGTTATGAATGTATTAATTTAAACAATTGTTATAACTGTAAATATTGTCAAGATTCAGATAATTGCTCAGATTGTTATTTTTCAAGCGATTTAAGAGGATGTAAATTTTGTTTTGGATGTCATGGAATAGCACAAAAGGAATACTATATTTTCAATAAAAAAGTATCTAAAGAAGAATGGCATAAAAAAGTTCAAGAATTAATATTAACTCCCTCGGTTATTGAACATATGAAGGAGAATAGTTTAAAAACAAGACTTAAAGTTCCTCAAAGGAATTTAAGAAATATTCAATGTTTAAATTCGGTGGGAGATAATCTGCAACAATGTAAAGAAGCTGAAAATTCCTTTGATTCAAAGGATTTAGAAAATTGTAAATATTGTTATGAAATAATGAATGGAGCTAAAGATTCACAAGATTTTTCAATGTGGGGACTAAACTGTGAACTTTTATATGATTGTGTAGGTTGTGGATATAACGTTTATAATACGTTATTTTCTTTTCATTGTTGGCAGAATATTTCAAATCTTATTTATTGTTTTGAATGCTTTCCTTCAGTTAAAGATTGTTTTGGATGTATTAGCATCAGAAAAAGTAAGTATTGTATTTTGAATAAACAGTATACAAAAGAGGAATATGAAGAGTTAGTTCCGAAAATTATTGAGCATATGAAAAAAACAGGAGAATGGGGAGAATTTTTTCCAATCACATTATCTCCTTTTGGATATAATGAAACTGATGCTCAAGAATATTTCATAATGAAAAAAGAAGAAGTATTGCTACAAGGATGGAAATGGAAAGATGATGAGAAAGGAAAAGATGATTATCTTGGTCCAAAAATAGAAATTCCAGAAAGTATAGAGAATTCTTACATAGACATCTGTGATAAAATTCTTCAATGTGAATCTACAGGGAAATTATATAAAATAACTCCTCAAGAATTTTCTTTTTATAAAAAAATAGGAGTTCCTTTGCCAAGAAAATCTCCAGAACAAAGACATAAAGAGCGGGTTGCTTTGCGTAATCCTAGAAATTTATGGACAAGGAATTGTGATAAATGTGGTATAGAGATGCAAACAACATATGCACCAGATAGACCAGAAATTGTTTATTGTGAAGAGTGTTATTTAAAAGAAGTTTACTAAATATTTTATATGCAAAAAAACTGTAAACAATGCGGAATAGAATTTATTGTCACAGACAATGATTTTAAATTTTATGATAAAGTTTCTCCTATTTTTAATGGGAAGAAATATCAAATCCCTCCCCCAGATTCATGTCCAGATTGCAGACTTCAAAGAAGATTATCTTTTAGAAATGAAAGAAATTTTTATTATAGAAAATGTGATTTAAGTGGAAAACAGACACTTTCTATGTATTCAGATAAAACACTGCTTAAAGTATATGAGCAAACTGAATGGTGGAGTGATAAGTGGAATGCTTTAGATTATGGAATAGAATTTGATTTTAATAGACCATTTTTTGAACAGTTTTTTGAACTTTTTAAAGAGGTTCCTCATGTATCACTTTACACAACGAATATTGAAAATAGTTACTACACAAATTATACACTTAATCAAAAAAATTGTTATCTTATTCACGGAGGTGGAAATAATGAAGATTGTATATATGGGAATTTTATTTCTAATTCAGAAAATGTTTTAGACTCTCTTTCGGTATATTCTTGTAGATTTTGCTATGAAGGAGTCGCATCTGATAATTGTTATAATTGTTTCTTTTTTACAAATTGTAGAACTTGTAATGAATCAATTATGATAGAAGATTGCACAGGATGTAATTATTGTATTGCTTGTTTTGGGCTTCGTAAAAAAGAGTATTGCATTATGAATACTTATGTAGGAAAGGAAGATTATGAAAAGATAAAGAAGGATTTATTTCCACTTACGGTGGAGAAAATAGCTTTACTTAGGAAAAAATTAAATTCACTTAAAGAAAAAAATCCTCACATATCTTCCCATATTTATAACGGTGAAGACTGTACAGGTGATATGATTTTTAATAGCAAAAATTGCAAAAATTGTTTTGACACAAAGGATTCAGAAGATTCAAAATATTTAAACTTTACTCCAAAAGGAATAAATAGCCAAGATTGTACATTTAATTCTCCAGATGGAGTTGAATATTGTTTTAATACTTGTTCTACAGTCGGAGTTAAAAATTCTATGTCTACGTTCTTAGTTTGGTATGGAGACAGTATTTACTACTCTATGGAATGCCATCAATGTAAAAATATTTTTGGATGCGTAGGACTAAAACATAAAAAATATTGCATATTTAATAAACAATACACAAAAGAAGAATATGAGAAGATCGTTCCTAAAATTATTGAGCATATGGAGAAAAGTGGAGATTGGGGAGAATATTTACCAACTATTTTTTCCTCATTTGAATATAACGAAACTATTGCATATGAATATTTCCCAATGACTAAAGAGGAAGTATTAGGAAAAAAATGGAAGTGGAAAGAAGATGAAAAAAATGAACAAGATTATATTGGTCCAAAGGTTAACGCTCCGAGTAATATTGAAAATACAGATGAATCTATTTGCGACAAAATTCTTCAATGTGAAAGCACAGGTAAATTATATAAAATTCTTTCTCAGGAATTATTATTTTATAAAAAAATGGGATTACCTATACCCAAAAAATCACCTTATCAAAGGCATAAAGAAAGGCTGAAGCTAAGAAACCCAAAAAAGCTATGGCTAAGAAATTGTGATAAGTGTGGCAAAGAAATACAAACTGTATATTCTCCTGATAGAGCTGAAATAGTTTATTGTGAGGAATGTTATTTAATATTAATATATTAGCTATCGTGTATGATTAAAGGAAAAAACAAATTTTTTAAAAAAGCTTTCAATTGGATTATTGATATTTTGGAGGAAAATGATATTCCATATCAAATAACGGGAGGATGTGCTGCTCATATCTATGGATCTCCTAGACTTATTAATGATATTGATATTGATGTTCCTGAGAAATATTTATCTCTAATGGCAGAAAAAACTAAAAACTTTATAGTCTTTGGACCAAAAAGATTTTTTAATAAAAAATGGGATTTTCAACTTCTAGACCTGAATTATTTTGGACAAGAAATAGAATTGGGAAGTGAAAAAAACATGAAAATTTTTGATGATAAAAAGAAAAAATGGTGTTGTATGCCAAGTAATATAAAAACTGCTAATACTTTCGAAATTTTTGGAAGAAAAATAAAAGTAGTTAATAAAAATTCATTATTAGAATATAAAAAATTACTAAATGGAGATCATCAAAAATTAGATATAAAATTTCTGTTATAATAAAATTTTTATTTTTAGAGTTTGTAGAATATACTTAAATATGCTCTTTTATGCAAAAATCTTGTAAACAATGCGGAATAGAATTTATTATCACAGATAATGATTTTAAATTTTATGATAAAGTTTCACCTATTTTTAATGGAGTGAAATACACAGTCCCAACACCAACACTTTGTCCAGAATGTAGACAACAAAGGAGATTTGCAATTAGAAATGAAAGAAAACTTTATCATAGAAAATGTGATTTATCTGGAAAGCAAATAGTTTCAAATTACTCTCCAGATAAAAAATATAAAACTTATGATATAAAAGAATGGTGGAGTGATAAATGGGATCCAAAAAGTTACAGAAGAAATTTTGATTTCAATCTTACTTTTTTTGAACAATTTGAAACATTACAAGACACAGTACCACAACTAGCAATTTCTGTATGGAATTCGGAAAATAGTAATTTTTGTAATTACGTTGGGAATGTAAAAGATAGCTATTTAATTTTCGGATCAGTATACTCTGAAGATTGTTACTATGGATCACCATATTACTCGAAAAATTGCTTGGATACCCTTGTAGTTCGTGAATGTCAAAACTCTTATGAATGTATTGATTGCAGAAAATTGTATAGTTGTTTTTATTGTCAGGACTGTCATGGATCTAATGACCTTACTTATTGCTATGATATGCAGGCTTGTTCAAATTGTATATGCTGTGCAGGGCTAAGAAATAAGCAATATCATGTATTTAATAAAAGAGTGTCTGAAGAAAAATATGATCAAATTAGAAAAGAATTAAATTTAAACAAAAAATCTATTAAAGAAAAACTAGAAATTAAACTAGACAAATTAAAACAAGAAATTCCTCACAGATTTATGCAAAGTAAAAAAGTAGAAAATGTGAGTGGAAATTATATTTATCAATGTAAAAATGCTAATGATTGTTATTATACAGATAGATCTGAAGATGTAAAATATTGTGCTCAAGTTGTAGATTTAAAAGACTGCCATGACAATAATTTCACAGAAGAAAATGAACTATGTTATGAGTATTTAGGAGCTTACCAAAATAGCAGGCTTTTATTTTCTAAGTTTTGCAACCAAGTTTCAGATGCTTTTTATTGTGATTCATGTTTTACTTCAAAAAATCTTTTTGGATGTATAGGAATAAGGTCAGGAGAGTATTGTATTTTTAATAAGCAATACTCTAAAGAAGAATATGAAGAACTTGTTCCGAGAATTATAGAACACATGCAGAATACAGAAGAATGGGGAGAATTTTTCACAACTTCAATTTCTCCATTTGGATATAATGAAACAGTAGCTCAAGAATACTATCCATTAAAAAAAGAAGATGCATTATCTAATAATTGGAAATGGTATGAAGAGGATATTGTAGAACAAAATTATTTAGGGCCAAAATATTATATACCTAACGATATTCAAGATGTTGATGAATCTATATGTGATAAGATTCTGCAATGTGAAAAAAGTAAAAAGCTATATAAAATTATTCCACAAGAATTTGCTTTCTATAAAAAGATGAATTTGCCAATTCCTCGCAAATGTCCAGATCAGAGACATGAAGATAGGCTATCGCTTAGAAATCCAAGAAGATTATGGCTAAGAAATTGTGATAAGTGTGGCAAAGAAATACAGACTGTATATTCTCCTGATAGATCTGAAATAGTTTATTGTGAGGAATGTTATTTAAAGGAAGTCTATTAACTCTCAATTTATGCAAAAATCTTGTAAACAATGCGGAATAGAATTTATTATCACAGATAATGATTTTAAATTTTATGATAAAGTTTCACCTATTTTTAATGGAGTAAAATACACAGTCCCATCACCAACACTTTGTTCAGATTGTCGTAAAAATAGAAGATTCTCTTTCAGAAATGAGAGAAAATTATATCACAGGAAATGTGATTTTTCAGGAAGGCAAATAATTGCTATGTATAGTCAAGATAAATCTTTTACAGTTTATGATCCTGAAGAATGGTGGAGTGATAAATGGGATGCTTTGGAATATGGTCAAGAATTTGATTTTAATAGACCATTTTTTGAACAGTTTTATGAACTTATGTTAAAAGTGCCAAGAATGTCCTTGGGACTTGTTAACGTTGAAAATAGTGATTATTGCAATTACACGGGAGATTTAAAAAATTGTTATCTTTGCTATGGTTCAATATTTGCTGAAGATTGTTACTATGGATCACCATATTATTGTCAAAATTGTGTTGATATTCTGGTGTCTCGTGATTGCAAATTTTGTTATGAATGTGTCGATTCAGAAAAATTAACGGAATGCTTTTTTTGTCAGGATTGTTATAACAGCAACAATCTTTTGTATTGTTATGATTGTCAAGGATGTGAGGAATGTATTGGCTGTTCTGGCTTAAGGCAATCAAAATACTGTATATTCAATGAAAAATTATCTAAAGAAGAATATTTTAAAAGGAAAAAGAAATTAGAATTGAATCATAAAAATCTTGGAATAATAAAAAAGCGGTTTGAGGAGATAAGATCAAATTCAATAAGAAAGTTTTCAATACAGCATTTGTGTGAATACTCAACAGGAAATTATCTTACAGAATGTCAAAATGTTGATGATAGTTTTTATGTAAGAAGAGCAAAAGATGCAAAGTTTTTAGCACAAACTATTGATATAAAAGATAGTTTTGATGTTAATTACATGGAAGATTCAGAACTTATATATGACTCATTTGGAGCTTATCACAACTATAAAAATCTTTTTTGTAATACAGTATATGAATCATCAAATATGATTTATTGTGATTGGTGTATGAATAATTCCGATAGTTGCTTTGGTTGTATTAGTCTTAAAAGAAAGAAATATTGTATTTTAAATAAACAATATACTAAAGAGAAGTACGAAGAGTTAGTTCCGAAAATTATTGAATGTATGGAAAAAGCAAGAGAGTGGGGGGAATTCTTTCCAGTATCAATCTCTCCATTTGGGTATAATGAAACAGTTGCTCAAGAATATTTTCCATTATTAAAAGACCAGGTATTGTCT
The DNA here is from genome assembly GCA_964466055.1 of uncultured Candidatus Peribacteria bacterium. Taxonomy (GTDB): domain Bacteria; phylum Patescibacteriota; class Gracilibacteria; genus CAYXLW01. The sequence continues at coordinate 13,785 of CAYXLW010000009.1, read as the reverse complement.
AATAATTGGAATTGGAAAGATGAAGAAGATGGAAGTAAGAATTATATGGGACCTAAAATTGAAGTTCCAAATAATATTAGTGATACTGATGAATCTATATGTGAAAAGATATTACAATGTGATGAGACTGGTAAATTATATAAAATTATTCCACAAGAGTTCTATTTTTATAAAAGAATGGGATTGCCTGTTCCTAAAATATGTCCAGATCAAAGGCATAAAAATAGGTTAAGTTTGAGAAATCCTCAGAAATTATGGGAAAGAAATTGTGCTGAGTGTTATAAACAAATAAAAACGAGCTACTCTCCAGAAATGCCAGAGAAAGTTTTATGTGAAGAGTGTTATTTAAAAGAAACCTATTAACCTAATCCCGCGGGGTTTACTATTGGAATGACTTGAGTTTTATGCTTATTTTTTTCAACTCTTTCTAAAATATTTCTCACAGTTTCAGTGTTATCAGTCTGTCTTTTTCCAGATTCCATATTTTGTAAAATTCTATCAATTACTTTGTAAGTTGCTCCAATTTCTTCTTCATCACTTTGTCCTTTATGAAGTTCAGCTGTAGGAGCTTTGGTGTAAAATTGTTCAGGTAGTTCTAATTCTTTTGCTAATTGAAAAACTTCTGTTTTCCATAGTTTTCCTAAAACTTCCACGTCTACTCCAAAATCACCATATTTTGTTCCATATCCGAGTAGTATTTCAGTTTTGTTTCCTGTTCCTAGCACTATTGCATTTCTTGAATTTGCGAAGTGATAAAGTATCATCATTCTTGTTCTTGCTCGAGCATTCATATTTGCTAAATCTGAATGCTCCCATGGCATTTTTTTAAATTGTTCTAGATATTTATTAATTGGTATTTCAAAATATTCTATTTCTTCACTTTTAACTAAATTTCGAGCATCTTCTAAATGGATATTTTGTGATATCCCTATTTCTGGCATGAGTAATGCTGTAACATTTTCTTTTCCTAAAGCTTTAATTGCGAGTTTTAATGTGCAAGCGGAATCAACTCCACCAGAAACTCCAACTACTGCTTTTTTAAAGTTATTTTCTTTAAAAAAAGTTTTTAGATTTTTGCTTAGGTTGTTGATTATTTGTTGCATGAAATAGAATTAGTTTTGATGTTTTAAGTTTATTGGTAAATGCTTTTTTATCAATGAGAAAGAAATTGTTAATAAATATGTTGTATAGAAAAAAGAAAAGCCCGCATACAAAAAGAAGTACGCGAGCATTTTCATTGGCAGGACATTCTCTTACTGAGAAGTCCAAACAAATGGCGTTATTTCTTACGAAATAACCTGTCCTGCCAGTTTTAAAGGGGGATGGTATATAATTGCCCCCTATATTTATAGGAGACTTGGTTTTTTTCTTTTAAATAGTGCAGACTGCCTTTATCAGGCTTTCCTGCCATAGATAAGATATAAATGCCATTTTCTCCCAGATCGACCTTAATTTTCTTGGGATTTTTCTTTGCATCGTGGCTTCCGGGCCGTATTTTCCTTCTTCTTTTTTTCTCTTTTTGTTCGATGTTAAACGAATATTGTTCTGACATGTGTTATTCCTCCTTGATCCCTAATTTAGTCTTCTGGATCAGTAATTAACAAAAATATATTTAAATATTATTATCAATTAGTGATCCAGAAGTTTTTTAGTAGGCAGGACATCCGTATTTGAGCTTATTTGAAATAAATAACATTATTGTAAAGTAAGTTCTTTAATTCAATCCTCAAAGACAGATCAATGCCTACTAAGGTACTGCCATAAATATTAAAGGGCACGTTTTTTTAGTCTTAACCTATTAAAGCATATAAAGTTTTATTTGTCAAATAAAATTAGTTTCATTCTTATTAAATTAATCAACAGAAAATATAAAACTATTTATTAATAAGTTAGAATTAGATAGGATTAGATAGGATTACTACATGAACAAAAAACCGAATCATATGCCTTAATCTGCTGTGGAAGAGTGTTTTTTAAATATAACTTAAACATGAATATAGCAATTATTGGAGCAGGTCCTGCGGGAATTTTTACATCAATTTTTTTAAGAGATTTGAATTGTAGTATTGATCTTTATGAAAAAAATGGGGAGATTGGAAAGAAGTTAAAACTAACAGGGGGAGGGAAAATGAATATATCCAATAAAAATTTTTCTGTAGAAAGTTTTGTTTCAGAAGAGAAAAATATTTTAAGGAATATTTTTAAGAATCCTCTTGCGAATAAAGTTTTGTCATTTTTTGACGAAATCGGTATTGATTATGTATATGAAGCAGATCGAGCTATTCTTAAAACACAAGATGCAAGAATTGAAGTGGGAAGACTTTATGACAAACTATATAGACAAAAAAATTTGTCTTTGATTTGTGATTTTGAAGTTACAGACATCAAAAAGCTTAAAAATAAGTTTATAATTAATGATAAAGAATATGATGTAGTTGTTATTAGTCCAGGAAGCAGAGTGAGTTATGAATATATAGAAAAGTTAGGTCATAGTATTACAGATATTAAACCTGCATTGTGTCCTATTATAACTAATGATGATGTTTTTTATGGACTTGAGGGAATTTCTATCGAATGTGCCATAAAGGTTTTAGGGTCTAAAAAATATTACGAAGGAAATATGATATTTACAGGGCAAGGGATTTCAGGTCCGATAGTTTTAGATGCAACAATTAATGAAATAGATGAAGGTATTGAAATAAACTTTCTTCCACACTCTAACAAGGAGTCTTTTTGTAAACAAATTGATACCATGAGAAATAGTAAAGTAATGCTAAAGAATTTATTAACACAGTTTTTACCAAAACGATTAGCCTTATGGCATTTATCTATATTAAATATAAATGAAAATATTAATATAAGTTCTTTAAGAAAAAGTGATTTAAATTTACTAGTGAAAAATATATTTACTTATTCCTTGAAAAATATTCGAAAAACAGATATAAAAACTGGTTGGACAGTTAGAGGAGGAATTCCTTTGAACGAAATAATCCCCGTTTCATTAGAGTCAAAACTCCATAAAAGATTGTATTTTGCTGGAGAAGTTCTTGATGTTACTGGATTATGCGGAGGATATAATATTAGTTTTGCATGTTTGTCTGCAAAAATTGTAAGTGAGAGTATAAAAACAATTCCTTTATGATTTTTTTATTGATCAGGTTGAGATGGATTGTAGAAAGATAGGAGAAGTAAGAGGAAGAAATAAATGTGAATTTTCTGCGGAAATTTACTTTAGGTTCAATCCTTCACGATTCCACTCCGAAGACGATGAGGGGCGAACCTATCAACCGTATAAAAAAAACAAAAACCCTCATTTTTTAATGAGAACTCTCTTAATGGTGGGTACGAGAGGATTTGAACCTCCACGGATATAAATCCACAAGCCCCTCAAGCTTGCGTGTATACCAATTTCACCACGTACCCATATCTCATACCAGTGTTTTTTAAAAGAGCTAAAAGATAGTATTTTAAGAACTTTGAAAATGCAATATATTCTCATTCATTCTGGCTTGTCCAGAATCTGATGTTTTAAGTTTCTATGAGATTCCCGACAAGCTACTAAGTGGTCACTTTGTGACGGGAATGACTGTACTCCATACATATTTCTATACTTTTAGATTAGGGTTTGTATAATGCAATTGAATCCAAAATAAATAAAACATGAAAAATATAATTTATATAGAAAAAGAAATTATAAACCATAAAAAAACTCAAGAAATTTTGAGCAAATTTAAGGATTTCTCAGTAATAGAAATAGATAGATATTCAGAGATTTTTAATCGTAAAAACCAAGATTTTAAAGCACAGAAAAACTTTGGCAGAAGTTTTATATTGGCGCATAAAAAGGAAGTATTTGTTCATAAAAATCCTGAATATTGTGTAAGCTCTTTAAAACGAAATTATTATTTTTCAACAACACTAAACTGTCCATTTGATTGCGAATATTGTTTTCTACAAGGAATGTACAGAAGTGCGTATCCATTAATTTTTATTAATACAGATGATTTTAAAAAGGAAATAGGAGAAATTATACAAAAATATCCAAAAGAAAAAATAATGTTTTTTTCAGGTTACGATAATGATTCATTAGCATTAGATGTGATTACTAACTTCTCGGAAGACTTTATCCCTTGGTTTGAAAAATTCCCAAATGCAATTTTAGAAATGAGAACAAAATCAGCAAATATCCAAAATATTAAAAAATTAAAACCAACAGAAAATACTTTGTTAACTTGGACACTTTCTCCAAAAGAAATCCAAGAAACATATGAAAGGAAAACAGCATCTTTAATTGATAGAATAAAAGCTTTAAAAGAAATGCAGAAAAAAGGTTGGAAGGTAGGAATAAGAATTGAGCCTATTATATATTCAAAAGAATGGAAGGTTATTTATAAAAGCTTTTTTGAGGAATTAAAAAAAGAAATTGATTTTACAAAAATAGAGAATATCTACTTTGGGCTTTTTAAAATTCCAAAAGATTTTTTTAAAAAAATGAAAACAATCCATCCTAACAGTAAATTATTCCATAGATATTTTGAAGGGGGAGATGACGGACAATTAACTTATGAAAAAGAAAAAGAAGAAGAAATAAAAACTTTTATGAAAGAAGAGTGTTCAAAACTTATTGTTGAGGATAAGGTCTTTTATGTTTATTAAAAACGTAGGCGAAACGTCAATTTCTCAATTACAAAAAATAGTATTTTTAACAATTTATTTATGATATTTACTTCCGCCTAAAATAGAAAAAGCCCTATAAGTTTGTTCCATTAAAAACAATCTTATCATTTGATGAGTTAAGGTCATTTTAGAAAAACTAAGTAGAAAATCAGCACGTTTGACAACTTCTTCAGAAACACCATAAGCTCCACCTACAACAAAAATAATTTTCCCTCCCTTTGTATCTTTCCATAATTCAATATTCTTAGCTAATTCTTCAGAGCTAAGATGTTTCCCCTTAACATCTAACAAACATAAAAATTCTTCATTTTTAATATTCTTTAAGATGTTTCCACCTTCTTCTTTTTTTATCTTATTTTCATCACTTTTACCTAATTCATCAACAATTTTAACTTCTATTTGTGCAAATTTTTGAAGACGTTTTAAAAATTCATTTTCACCTTCTTTAATCCAAGAATCTTTAGTTTTACCAACAAAAAGGAAAGTTATTTTCATTTTAATTAATTCTAGCTTTTCATTTGAATAATACATATAATCGACATCGAAATAAAATTTTATTATTTAAATATTCGATTTATGTCATTTTTTGGAAAAGCAAAGGATCTTTATAACCTTCAAAAACAAGCAAAGGAAATTAAAAAAGATTTAAAGGCAACTCACATTGAATCTGAAATTAATGGAATTATTGTAATAGTAGATGGTGAGATGAATATTGTTGATATAAGAATTCCTGAAGAAAATTTAATGCATGGGGCTGTAAGAATAGCAAAAGACATTAAAGATGCATTTGAAAAAGGAAAGAAGAAAGCAGAGCAAATTGCAGCAGAAAAAATGAAAGCTATAATGGGAGAAGGAGGTTTTCCAGGATTAGGAGGGTAAAAAATAAATAAAAAGAAAATGCTTAAAAAATACACTTACATATTTTTCGATATTGATGGTGTTTTGTTATCTTCAGTGTATCATTATGCGTTACTTTTTAAAGAAGTGGCTGAAAATCTTGGTGCAAACAATGACATTCCAATTTCTTTTTATAGTAGAATGTTAGGAACTCCTGCCAAAGAAGCTTTAGCCTCTATAGTCCCAAAGAATAATCATAACAAGATTCAACAAATTTTTGATTCTTTGAGGATAGAAAAAGATACTGCTCAAAATGTACTGTGTGTTGAAGGAAGCAATGAATTGCTTAAAAATCTTAAAGATGAAGGTAAAAAAATTGCACTAATTTCATCCAAAAGTAAGCCTGGTGTGAGTTTTGTTATTGAAAAATTTAATTGGGGTGAATACATTGATTTTAGTATTTCAGGTGATGAGGTTTCTAAATGGAAACCTGATCCAGAAGGTATTTTAAAATCTATAAATTTTTTTAAAGCAAAAAACAATCAAGTTGTGTTTATTGGAGATTCTCTACATGATCTAAAGGCTTCTAAAAATGCAGGGATTGATTTTATTGGTGTGCTTACTGGTGTTTGTAATGAAGATGACTGGGGAAAAGAAGGTGTTAGATATGTTGACTCAGTAAAAAGTTTTATTATAGATGATTCAAACTAAATTGGCATACAACAATTGTTTGCCCCCACCCCTCATCCGCCCCGCTAAGCGGGGCACCTTCTCCCAGAGGGAGAAGGGAAAACCCCCGCCCCTTTGGGGAGAGGGTTGTGGTGAGGGGAGTGCGGGGTTATGTCAAACTATTTTGAATTAGCTATATTTAAAGATAATTTCTAGTCCTAATTTTATTTCCTAGTTGTTTTTTTGGACTTATTTTTTAATGCTTTATCAATATTTTTTAATTCATCAAGTTCTTCCATTGCCATATTCTCCATATCTTGTGTATTATTTTTATCTCCTGTAGTTTGGTCAAGAAACATTCCTAAAATATATAGGATTAAAACCCCAAGAATTGTTGTTATACCGTATGAAAGTAATTTTTCTGATGTATCAAATTTTTCTATAATCCAGTCTGATATTCCCCATATTCCGTGCCAAAAAAGAACGATTCCAATGCCACTAAGAAGCGCATACAGAAATGTGTATTTTCTTAAGAATAAAGAGAAAGAGAGCCTGCTATAAGCTATAAATTTCCTTATATTCCCTTGTAATAGCTGATGTTTTTGTAAGAAGTACATTTTATCCATAGAAACTTTTTGGGCAATTTTCCCAAAAGAAAAGAAAGATAATGTTTGTTCTAAATAGCTTATGTAGAATTCTATTAACTTATAGAAGTATAGCAATTGGTTCACAACAATTTTTTTGGAATCTTCTGTTTTTGTTAGTTTTATTCTTAAGTTGTATCGTTTTTCTTCTTCTAATAAAGATTGTTTAATTAATTCATATTGATGTTCTATTTGTATGTCGCTTTTAATATGCTTTGTTTTTATAAAAAATAACAAAAGATAAATATTTGCTATTGAGCTTTCCTCATATTTGTTATTAGATTGTTGGTCTTCTATATAATTTATAATTGTTTTCTCCCATAGGTTTTGTTCTTTATGACTTAGTGTAGACAGGTCAGGATTTTGCTCAATTTGGTGTATGATGGAGTAATATTTCATAAGTGGAAAGAATAAAAGAATATATATATTTCTTACATTATATCAAAAAAATAGAATTTTTGGAATAAAAAATACTGGGAAATTAAGTTCTAGAATAAAACCGAACGGAAATAGGGAAGGATAGAATAAAAAAACTATTTTATTTTTTACAAAAAATATGTTACAATGATGGGAAATAAATTAACGTAATTAAAAAATATATGGAAGACCTTAATATAATAGATGATTCTAAAAAGAAATTTGTTAATTTAATTGCAGACTTATATTTATTGAAAGAGGAATATAAAAAATATTCAAAAAATATTTTAAGTAAAATTGATGCTTTTATTGCAGACTATAAAATTACAAAAAATAAAAAAAATATAAGAGAATGTAAAAATTTAAACAAACAGCATGAGGTGAATACATATAAATATAAGGAAAAAATAAACAACTTAAATAAAAAAATAAAATTATATTCTAATAAATAAAAAATGAGTACTGCTAATACACCTTCAAATGAAATGATTAAAACCTCACCTATTTTGAATAGTAAGCTTAAAGAGGCTGAAAGAATGGGGATTACAAGTAAAGATATTATTGATGGAATAAAAAATAAAGTTATAAGAGAAAAGATAAAAGAGGTTGGAAGACAAGGAGACGTAGAAAGAATGCTTTTAGAAAAAGAATCGGTTTTTCTTAGATTTGAAAAAACTGGTGTAGAATTTGATTTAGCATACTTTGAAGCTTTTTCCTCAATGATAGGACCTGTTATTGATGAAGATCCTAAATTATACACTGATATAGTTGATCTTTTAAATAAAATGATTCTTGAGAAAAAGTTGGAAAAGTTGAAAGTTAGCGTTTCTCCTGAATTAACTACCCTTGCAACAGAAAGAAAATCCCCTGATATAAACGAATTTAAAATAGATAAAACTGATGATTTAGAAAATCTTTCAAAAAGACAGGAAATAGATGTAAAAACTTTAAAAATAGGTGAATTGAAAGGATTAAAAGAACTTTCTGAAATTGAGGATTATAATTTACATAATCTAAAGATTCCTAAAGAAGATATAATAGAAAAATTTAATGGTAATGCTTTTCTCAAAAATGAGATTAACAGTAGTCTTAATGCTATAGATTTAAATTTAAACAAATTACCAGTCACAATTGATATTTATTCTTCTAATTTAGATTTGATATCTAGCTTTATAAAAAAAATTTCAGCTTACATAGATAAAAGAGAATATGCAGATAACAAAGCTGATTTAGAAAATCTGATTGTTATTTTACAAGGAAAGCTTCATGAGTCTTGTAAAGCAATTAATATAGCTATTTTAAAAAAAGTAAAAATAAATAGTGATTCAATATCTTTATATTGGGTTACTAGTGACAATAAAGGATCCTCGAAAATTTACTATAACTCAGATGCAAAAAAATCTGCACTAGCTAAAATAAATGAAGAATGTAATTCTGATAAAACTAAAAATCTAAAATCGGCAGCAAAAGAAATGTCTAATTTAGTAGCTAAAAAACAGATTGAAGAAGTTTTAAAAATAACTCAAGAAATAGACAGGGAAATTGATAGTAAAGAAAATTTGACTATATTAGCTATTGATAATATAGCAAAAAAGGCAGATAAGGCTATTAAATATTTACAAGAAGTTTTAAAATCTACTGGTTTTGACAATCCAGGTGAAGGTGCTAAGCCTGAAACAAAAAATGAAAAAAATTATTGTAATGTTTTATTTGATGGGCTTTATCCAATTTTCAATAAATTAAATAAAATATTAGAAGTTTATAACTTTAGACGTGTAGACGTAAACATAGGTGGAATTCAATATCCTATATGTGAGAACTTTAATGATTTAATAGGCTATAAAGGCATAAATGAATCAACTTTATTTACAGTTATTGGTGTTGAAAAATGTATTGATGAAATGATAAAGTTAGGAGAAAAAAATGTTGTTGGAAAATCTCCATATTTAAAAAAAGCTAAAGACATTGCATTTAATCAATTAGGAAAGAAATTTTTAGAAAATGTTGTAGAAGAAATAAAAGGAATTGATGAATTAATAAATAAAGCAAGAGTAGAGTCTATTTATGTTTATAAAATTGATAAGATTATAGAAAAGGTAGATAAAAATATAAAAAATTTACAAAAGCTATTACAGGTAAAAGGATTTGAAAATAATCCTGCAGTTTTGGAGTTTATTTCTTCTTTAGAAGAAAAACTAGAAACTGTAATACAACTGTATAATTATACTGCTATTACAGAAGGTTCAGTGGATTCAATTAAATATATTGTTAGAGAAAAAAATGGGGGAGGAGAAGAAGATGTAGATAAAAAAGGAGCTTATAAAGAAATAGGAGTTTTAAATGGTTATTGTGGTAAATTTAAAAATACAAAGGAAATAATTAATGAAATGATTGAAAATGGTGTAAAGAATACATACAAAAAAATATTTGAGAATAATCCTTCTGCTGATAAAAATACAAAAGAAGTTCTTTATTGGGCAGGACAAAAATTTTTAGAAAATATTTTTAAACAAATAGAAGATATTAATAGTGTTATTGAAGAAAATAAAGATGATATGTCGATATTAATCTTAAATAAAAGTATTCTAGAAGGACTAGTTAATGCCATAAACGATATACAAATTTCTCTTAATATTCCTGAATTTAAAGAGAATTCACTATTTTCAGATATTTTAACAGAACTAGAGACAAAAGTAATAGAAATATTAAAACTTTTTAATATAGAAAAATTTATAAGTAGTAATAAAGACCAACCAATTAGTGTTAAATATTTAGTAAAACATAAAACTGGAAATGTTCAATTGTTAGAATTTAATGGCGATAGAGACACTACTGAGAGAACCAAACAAGAATATTTAATTCGTATGGTAACAAAATATTGGGACCATGTTAAAGTAACAGAAAATGAACAACTAAAAGAACAGGTATGTTCACAAATTGCTGGATTAAGAGAAAAATTACTTCAAGATGTTTTTTATGAAATATACGGAACAAATGCTCGCTTAGAAAAAGCACAAGAAAGCAATAAAAATGATTATGATAAATATTCTTATGTTATAAAAGAATATATTGATGAGCGTAATACACTTAAAAATATACAACTCTCTTTAGAAAAAGAGGGGCTTAAAGATGAATTAGTAGCGAAATTAATAACAGATTTAGATAATAAAATTAACGAGTTGTGTGACAAACAAAATGAAGAAAATATAAAAAATATAAGCGGAAAAGAAAAGCTACATATATATTTCGTTGGTGACGATGGAACACTACAAAATGTTGAAATTGAGATTAATGCTAATAATACTTCGGATAGAATCCTTATGGGCTTTATTAAAAATGAAGGATGGGATTCTCATGCTGTAAGGCATGCTTCAAAGAAAAATTTAGATTTGGGGGAGAGAATAAAAACTATGTCAGTTAAATTTTTGACTGAAAGCATGCCAAAACTTAATGGAAAAAGTAAAGAATATTCAGATAGATTTGTAAGTGAAAAACAAGGTTTTTCTCAAGAAAAAGCAGAAAAGTTAAAAAAAGATATAAAACGAGATTCTGAAAAAATTGTGAATTTTAAGGAATTTTTAAATAAGAATAACAATATAGAGAATGCTTATGAACATATAAAAACATTTGAAGCACAAGAAGAAGCTTTAGGTAACCTTGAAAAGGAGATTTTAGATTTTGAGATTACTACATGTAAAGAACAAGCTGAAGCTATTAAAAATAAAATGGAAGGAGTTGTGATAGGGTTTTATAAAATTGATATAAAAAATGTAAATTCTTCTAATAAAACAATAGATGGTGCAATTAAAGAAAATGAAATAGTTGAAAGTTGGATAAAATCTTTAGGTGGAAATGAAGAAATAAAAAATGTATTAAATTTAAATAAGAATATAAAGGATCTATTTTATAAAGAATTGAAAATTCATGATTTTTTAATAAAAGATTATAAGATTGATAAAAATTCTTGGGGAGATGATGAGAATGATATAGATAAAGCAAGCAAGGTATGTGTTGTATCTATTGATTTATTAGAAGGAATAAAAGAATTAAAAAAATTATTTGAAGGTGAAAATGAAATACAGGCAGAAATTGATGAGGTTATAGCTTTTCTTGAAAGTAAGCGTGATGAAGGAAAGGTATATATTAAAGAAAGATTTGATTTTATAGATGAAGGAAAAGAAGTGCTTGCTGATGATATTCTAGGCGTTGTTCAAGAGACTCATGGTGGTATTGCAGAAGTATTAGATATTTTTGATATATTAAATGTTCCCGAGAAAGTAGATGATGATAGTAAATATATAGAAACTTTATATGGAATATTTATGAAGGGGAAAGAAGAGTATAGGGGAAAATATGAAGAAGAATTAAAGAATGAAGCAAAGAAAAAAATTGAATTAAATATAAATGAACTTAAAAATGATGAATACAAAAATAATCTAGCTCATATTAAAAATTTATATGATACAGTAAAAAACCCTGAAAAAATTGAGCTTTCTGCAATAGGAGATTGGACTGACCAAGGAGCGAAAGAAATGACAGAACAACTTATAAATGAATATAAGGATAAATTAAGAAGCCTTACTAAAAAAGCATATACTCCTGATTTACAGAGTAAACTTGAATCTCCTATTGCTCTATTTATTGAAACTCAAAAACAAATAAATTCTTTAAATCAAAGTTTAGAGAATGTTACAATTGATGAAATTAAAGAGGATATGTTAATTGAGTACTGTTTTGATAATATTCAAGAATTAAGAGATAACTTAGAGCAAAAAGGAGGTGATAATACTCTAGAAGAATTTAAAAAAGAAAGTATAACAAAAGTTAAGTTGCTTATTGAGCAGAAAGTTGCAGAAGCTAAGCTAGAAAAAATTAGAAGAAGCGCTCCTCTTAACTTAATTAAGCTAAAAACGGACTTATACTTTAACAGATCAGAAGTTCTAAATAAAATGAAAACAGATAAAATTAGAATGCTTGAAGATCAAATGAACAAAGAAAAAGATGAATTAGAAGCAGCATATAAAGAATTTACGGATTTATATAAGCGTGTGTTTTTGAATCTATCTAAAGAAGAAAGTAATTCATACTTTGTAAAAGCACAATATGATAATTCATTTCCTACTATAAGATTCGAGGGACTTGGATCTAAAATAAAAAATTCAGGGAAATTTTTAATGGAGCCTGAAAAATCAACAGAAAAAATTAAGTTTTTAAATAGTAAACTAGATAATTTAGGAAATATTTATTCAAGCAAATTAGAAATCTTTAACGAATTAGAAAGAGAAAGGAAAGAAATACGCGGAAAAGATTTTTATGATTCTCAAAAGGAAGTTCAATATGATTGGGCAAGAGATATTTTAAAATATTCTTATCCAGAAGAATTTGGACACTTAGAAGAAACAAACCAAGAAGATCCTAGAAATTTTAAGCATCCTTTAATAGAAGCTCTTACAAGTGAAAATGAAATTTATAAAAACAGAGAGTTTAAGAAAATGTTGGATTTTTCTAATCATTTCAATTCTTCAAATAACATGATTGTAGAAGTGGCAAATTTACACACACTGTTTGAGATAAGAGGAAGGAATGATGATGAGATATATGAAAAAAATTCATTAAAAGAAAAGTTTGTAAGTAAACTTACAGAAACATTTTTAGAAGATAAGAATGATAAAGATCCTGAATTAATATTGGCTTTTTATAAAAAGCTATATGAAAAAATTGAAAGAATTGAAAACTTAAGGAATTTTCTAAATAGAAATGGATCAACTGTAGAAGACACAAAGCAAATAGTAAATAAATTCAATTCTTTTTTAGAAAAATATGGATATAGTATCTTTCAAAAAAATCTAACAGATTTTATTAAGTCTAAAGACAAAACATTTTTTGAAGGCTTATTTGCAGAATTAAAAAATAAAAAAGATGAATTAGAAAGAGTAAAAAGTGAGAAAGATGCACTGGAAAAGGAGAAAGAAGCAGTGAAAAAAGAATATGAAGAGCTTTCATTTGTATTATCAGGAGGAGGTGACAAAAATGAAAGAAAAACAAAATTCCCTGAAGTTACTAAGGCTTTTAATGCAAGATTTAAAGGATCTGCTGAATTTAAAGGATTTGCTGATCTTGAAGGTGAATTAGGAGTCATTAAAAAATCTTTTAAGGAGGAATTAGGAGTAGATAAAATTGCTGGAACTGATGGTGAAAAATTATTTACACTTTTTAAAAGTAATGTGATTTCTAAATTGCAAGAGATTAAAATAAGATTAGATAATAACACCGAAGCTAATAAATTTCAAGAAGCAAAAAAAATATGTGAAGAAATTCCTAATCTTACCTTACAAAATGTGTGGAATGAAGTAGAAACAGATTATAATGAAAAGAAATCTGCTGAATAATAATTAATTCTTAAATTACTAATTAAAGAACAACTTATTTATTTAAGTTGTTCTTTTTAAATTTATATATAGCTGATTCAAAATAGTTTGACATAACCCCCGCACTCCCTCACCCCAACCCTCTCCCAAAGGGAGAGGGGGTTTTCCCTTCT
>CAYXLW010000008.1:0-57310 GCA_964466055.1 uncultured Candidatus Peribacteria bacterium | reverse complement strand
TAACTTTAAAACTATGGAATCATTATTTTTTCTTATCATTGGTGCTGTTATTCCTGCATACTTAGCGGCTAACCTTGCACAGAAAAGAAATAGAAGCGAGGTAAAATGTGTCCTTCTAGGATTCTTCTTTGGATGGATTGGTTTATTTTTCATTTGGGTATTTCTGAAAACAAGAGACAAAAAAACAGGATTCTTTAAATAGAAAACACTATTCTAAGTAATAGTATTATAAATTAAAATACACACATATCATGAAAATAGTTTTATTATACTTATTCAGCTTTGTTCTTTTTAATTTAATTACGGCTTATTATTTATGGGATATTCTTTGGTTTACTCATCTAGGAGAGTACACAGCTAATGATAGATTTATTGTTATAGGTCTTTTTTATTAGAAGAAGAAAATCATTTGGACCTTTTGCACTTAACTTATCAACAAAAGGAATTGGAATTTCAACGGGTGTTAAAGGTGCAAGATTATCTGTTGGTCCAAATGGAACATTTATTCATTTAGGACGGCAAGGATTCTACTACAGAAAAAAGATTGGAGGATTCTCAGAATCTCATAAACAAAATATCAAATATGAAGTTTCTGAAAGCGAAACAGAACAAGACCGTATTGAAAGTGCCGATATAAAAAATTTTCAAAATTCTTCATCTGACCATCTACTAAACGAAATCAATGAAAAAAACTCATTAGTAAAATATAGCACAATTTCCTTAATCGCCTCAATAATTATTTTTATCATATCATTAAGTGCGGGAGCACCTGGATGGCTAAATTTGACCATTATAATTCTTTCAATTGTAACTTATTCGTTCTTTTTCAAAAAAGATGCCGAAAGAAAAACAGTTACAGTTGTTTATGAGATTGATAAAAATATTAAAGAGCCATTCAATAAACTCAATAAAGGGTTTGAAGATTTTGAAAAAACTGAAAAGATTTGGAGAATTGAAACTCAACAAGGAACAGATGATTGGAAAAGAAATTCTGGTGCATCAAATCTAGTTAATAGAAAAGTTTTTCAAATTCGTCGAGAATTACCTCCATTCTTTGACTCTAATGTAACACCTTATGGATTTAAAATTGATGACAAACAATATTATTTTTTTCCAGACAGAATTCTAATTTATCAAGGTAAAGAAGCAGGAATGGCTGTATATTCAGAATTAAATATTGACACATCAATTACAAGATTCATAGAAGATCAAGGTGTTCCGTCAGATAGTGAAATTGTAGGTCACAACTGGAAATATATGAATAAAAAGGACGGTCCTGATAGAAGATTCAATAATAACTATCAGATTCCAGTTGTTTTATATTCTGAAATCGATTTACAAACAAAATCTGGAATAAATCTAAAGTTTCAAGCATCTAATAAAAAAGCAGGAGAAAAACTCCAAACTTCATTTGAAGATATGAAAAAAATAAAAGTGAATAAGAAGTAGATTGCCCTTAATTCTGGGTTTTGATGTATCGCATTCGCTCATTTGAAGAAACGCCCCTGAAATTACTTTGATTTTTTCTTTCGGAACATTGCACTAAAAATCAATCCTTCGGAGAGTTTAACAAGAATTTAGAGGTTCCAGAAACTTGCAGTTTCTTCCACCCAAATTTTTGCTTCGTAAAAACTTCTCCAAATCCTGATGTTAGCTGAAACAATTAAATTCTCGCTATCATAATTAATCATTATTTTATGCATGACCTCCAGTAGAACCAAACCCTCCTCTACTGTCTTTTCCCATTTCATCAACTTCTTCAAATTCTGCAATATCAACTCTAACAAAAAGACCTTGTGCGATTTTTTCACCTCTATAAATAATTACTTCTTCATCCGTGAAATTTTGTACTTGAATTTTAATTTCGTCATCTTCTCCCGAATAATCTTGGTCTATCACTCCAATTCCATGAGGCATAGTTAGTCCTTTTTTTCTTGGAGTTGATGAACGAGATACAACAATTAAAGCATGTTTTTCAGGAGTATGGATAATTACATTTGATGGAATAAGCATTATTTCTTTAGGCTTAATAGATACATCTGTACGAGCTAAAAAATCAAAGCCAACAGAACCATTTGTTTCATATATTGGAATTGGCAACGTTTTATCAATACGTTTAATTTTTACTTTCATGAGATAGGGGATTAGGTGAATAGGAGAAAAGAGGAATTAGAGGAAGTAAAAAAGAAGTTAGATTTCTTTACATTT
Source organism: uncultured Candidatus Peribacteria bacterium (assembly GCA_964466055.1). Taxonomy (GTDB): domain Bacteria; phylum Patescibacteriota; class Gracilibacteria; genus CAYXLW01. The sequence continues at coordinate 55,102 of CAYXLW010000008.1, read as the reverse complement.
CATCTTTAGGTAAAACCTTGGCAAATTTATAAATAAGTTTCACTAACTCAATTGATTTTTGCCACACAATAAGATTTTGATAATGATTTTCCATAAATTATTTTAAGATTTTTATACTTATCATTTTGTTTATTTTTTTCTATTCTCCTCCTCCCCTTTTCACCTTTTCTCCTACAACCTTGTTTTAGGATCAAAAACCGCAAATCCACTAGCTTTATAAAAAAGTGAATATAAATATTCTATTAGTATAATTGCAATCGTTACAACCAACCATATCAATGGTAAGCTTAAGAAAAGTAATATGCTTGATAGCGCTGTTGTTTGAATAAGGTTAATTACAATAAAAATTAAAAATATTCCGAATAATGATCCATACAGTCCAGTAAGAGTATATGTTCCGCTTCCCGAATAAATTTCATAAATAATACTTGTTGCTAAAACTGAGAATAAAAGTTGAAAAATTGAAACTATTTGAATTTCATTTAGCATAGTGAAAAATGGGAATGTGATAAGAAAAAGAAACATGTTTATTAAAAATGCCTGCCATAACATGGTTGATTTTCTCGAATATTTTTCAGGATACGACATACTTAAAAATGCTCCACTTGTTAAATTAGCAATTAATGAGCCTGTAAATACCATAAATATAAGAACAAGTTTTGTTATAGGATTTTCTGAGTTACCTAAAAAATAAAAATTAAAAGCATAAATAAGGAACATACTTATACTGCCTAAAAATCCTCCCATAACACTAGAAGTAATTCGAAAAAAAATGGTTGATGTATTCATGATTTATTTTTATTAATATTCCATTCAAAAATAATAAGTAAACATACACCTATAAAAATAAATGTGTCTGCAAAGTTAAAAATAGGGAACCAAGAAAACACTTGAATAAAATCTGTAACTGTAGAATTGAGAACTCTTTCGTAAATATTGCCTAATGCTCCTCCAACGATAAATGCTGTACCTATACTAGGTAACCAATGTTTCCATTTCCAATGTCTGTGTGCATAAATTATTAAACCCGCAAGTAGCCCGAAACTTAGTGCGATTTGAATATATCCTTTAACTGGAAGTGAAAATGCTATACCGTCGTTATATTTAAGTGTTAATAAAAAATCTTTCCAAATAACTATATTTTCTTCTCTTAAGAGAATTTGAAAAAAAGTTTTTGAATATAAATCTATAAACGCAAGTGCTGATGATATTAATAAGAAAAAAACAAATTGCATAATTCTAAGCATTGGATTTTTTATGATTAAAGTATCACTTATTTTTTCTTTTCAAACAAGGGATTCCCTTTTGTTTTTTATTTAAATCTTGATACATCTAAGATATAATTTAATCAGCAATAGCCTAAATTATTTATATTAATATGATAATTACAAATATACTGAAAAAGATCCCCTTTTTCTCTGGAATAAGCAAAGAAGATAATGCAAAAATTATAGAGAATATAAATTTGAATTATTTTCCTCCAAATCATATAATTTTTAAACAAGGAGAAAGTGCTGATAAAATGTATGTTATTCGATCTGGTAGTATAAAAATATATACTAATAAAAATCATTATGAATGCTCTGTAGCTATATTAAAAGAAAATGATTTTTTCGGAGAAATGGCGCTAATATCGAACTTCCCAAGAAATGCATCTGCAAAAACTCTTGATGAATGTGAATTATTTTCAATTGATAAAAATGTTCTATATTCTCTTTTAAAGAGCGTGCCTCAAATACCAGAAATAATAAAATCATATTTTCTTATTCGCACAAAAGAAATTGATCAAATTAATTTAATATAAAAATTGAAAAGCTTTTAATTATTTCTCTAATTATTGTCCCCTATGTTATTTTTCTTTTATTTTTTAATAGGACATTTAATAGGAGATTTTCTTTTGCAGACATCATATGTTTTTAAATGGAAAGTGAAATCTTCATGGGGGATACTTTGTCATGTGTCTTTTGTCTTTTTAGCAACAGTAATTGTTTTTATCCCATATTTAAATAATTCAGAAATATGGATAGCATTAATAGTTAATGCCATACTTCACTTCATTTTAGACTATTCGAAAGTTAAATATGACAAAAAGCATAAAGCAAAAAATCCTATTGCATTGTTTTGGATAGATCAATTTATACATATATTGATAATATTGTGCATTTTACAGTTTATCCCCCCAAATATTACACCTGCATATTTTATTGATACATGGTGGTTTGAATATTGGCAACAACCAAAAATATTAATATATATTTTAGGGTTTTTATTCTTTTCTTATATGGCAGATATAGTTATATTTACACACAGAACAAATGAAAAGAGGATTGCCACATACTCAAGAAGTTATTACTCTATGATAGTAAGAACTTTTTTATTCGCATGTTTATTTATAATGTTTTGGACAATAGCTCGTTTTTATTTACATCTTTTTTAATTAGAAATTTTTGACTATTCTTAGCAAAGAGAAATGAAGTATATTTTTTCTCTTTATCTTTTATTATTCTCTTAACTAAATATACCAAATATGATTACTCCTCAAATTTTTCGTGCCTATGATATTCGTGGAATTTTTGAAAAAGATTTTGATTTAGAAGGCGCTGAAAAAATTGGGAAAGGATACGGAACATATCTAATAAGAACCTCTGAAGATATTGATGCTCCACTTAATGTTTGTGTAGGAAGAGATGGGAGAATTCATGGTGAAGAGATACAAAAAGCTTTTGTAAAAGGACTTTTATCTACTGGAATTAAGATTACAGATATCGGATTATCTTTTTCTCCCCTAGTTTATTTCTCAATTTGTAATGGCTTTTTTGATGGAGGAGTAAGCATAACAGCAAGTCATAATCCTAAGGAATATAATGGATTTAAACTACAAAGAGGAGACGCTCATCCTATATGTGGAGAAGAAATTCAAGAAATTCTAAAAATTATTGAAACTGAAGATTTTATAGAATCAAAAGAGACTTTTGAGATTGAAGAAAAAAGTTTTTGGGAAGATTATAAAAAGAAAATATTTGATATTTCTCATACTCCTCAAAAGGGTAAAATTGTTATTGATTCTGGAAACGGGATAACAGGCATGTTTGCCCCTGAGATTTTTAGAATTTTTGGATATGAAGTGATTGAGCTTTACTGCGAAGTTGATGGGAATTTCCCTAATCATGATGCCGATCCTGAGAACAAAGAAAATCTCGAAGATTTAAAAGATAAGGTAATAAAAGAACAGGCTCAGTTCGGAGTAGCTTTTGATGGTGATGGAGACAGAGTTGGAATAGTTGACAATGAGGGAAGGATTTATCATGCAGATGAACTTTTAATTATCCTTATTAACGATGCACTTAAAAGAAATAAAAATGTATCTGTAGTTTACACAGTTACAGCAAGTGGACTTATAAAGGAAGAAATTGAAAGACTTGGAGGAAAAGCTATCGAATCAAAAGTAGGACATTCCTTTGTAGAAGAAAAAATGAGAGAAGAAAATGCAATTATAGGAGGAGAATCTAGTGGGCATTTCTTTTTTGCTGAAAATTATTATGGATACGATGATGCAATTTTAGCCTCAATAAAGATTTTGGAAATTGTTGTTAGCTCAGGAGTTTCAATGAAAAATCATATTTCAAATCTTCCAAAAATCTTTACATCGCCTGAAATAAAAGTTGAAGTAGATGATAACAAAAAATTCCAGCTTATTGAAAAAATTAAAAAAAGATTTATCAATAAATACCCTTGTAATACTCTCGATGGAATAAAAATAGATTTTGGTGACAAGTCATGGGCAGTGTGCAGAGCTTCAAATACTTCACCTAAAATATCCTTCCGAGTTGAAGCTAGAGATAATAAAACAGTAAAAGAGCTAATGGTTAAAATAAATCAAGCTATTGAAGAAGAGAAGAAAAATTTACCAGAATCTATTGAATAGGAAAATAAAGAAATATATACTTTCGCTAGCGTAGGGAATAAAAAAGCAAAAAGGCTTTGACAAAACTACTCTATGTGAGTACAATCCCCGCACATTTTTACTTTTAATTTTTAAAATTCAAAAAAATGGTAGATTTTGTTCGTGATAAGGTCCATCTAAATGTTGGTACAATTGGGCATGTTGATCATGGGAAAACAACCCTTACAGCAGCAATTACTAATGTTGCTAATAAAATGACTGGAAAAGGAACTGTGAAGAAATTCGATGAGATTGATAATGCTCCTGAAGAAAAAGCAAGAGGTATTACAATTGCAACATCTCATGTTGAATATGAAACAGAAAAGAGACATTACGCTCATGTTGATTGTCCAGGTCATGCTGATTATGTTAAAAACATGATTACAGGTGCCGCTCAAATGGATGGTGCAATTCTTGTAATTGCAGCAACTGACGGACCAATGGCTCAAACTAGAGAGCATATTCTTCTCGCTAGACAGGTTAATGTTCCATACATTGTCGTGTTTCTCAATAAATGTGACATGGTTGACGATGAAGAACTTCTTGATCTTGTTGAAATGGAGATTCGAGAACTTCTTACTAAATACGAATTTCCTGGAGATGATACTCCTATTGTTAGAGGATCTGCTCTTAAAGCTCTTGAAAATCCAACAGGTCCTGAGGCAGAACCAATTAAACAACTTCTTAAAGCTATTGATGACTACATTCCTGACCCAAAACGAGAGACTGACAAATCATTCCTAATGCCAGTGGAAGATGTATTCTCAATTAAAGGACGTGGAACTGTAGTAACTGGAAGAATTGATCAAGGAATTATTAAGCCAGGGGAAGAAATTGAAATTGTTGGAATTAGAGATACTAGAAAGATTGTAGTAACTGGAGTTGAAATGTTTAGAAAAACTCTTGATGAAGGGCGAGCAGGTGAAAACGTAGGACTTCTTTTAAGAGGTATTGAAAGAGAAGAAATTGAAAGAGGACAAGTTTGTGCAAAACCAAAAACAATTACACCTCATACAGAATTTGAATGTGAAGCATATATCCTTGGAAAAGAAGAGGGAGGACGACATACTCCATTCTTTAAAGGATACAAACCTCAATTTTACATTCGAACAACAGATGTAACAGGAGAAGTTATTCTTCCTACTAGTGTAGAAATGGTTATGCCTGGAGATAATCTTAAATTCAATGTAATCCTTGGATGCCCAATTGCTCTTGATGAAGGAACTAGATTTGCGATTCGTGAAGGAGGACGAACGGTAGGTGCAGGAGTAGTAACAAAAATAATTAAATAGTTTTTTAGGGGGGCTGATATATCAGCCTCTCAATTAAAGTTATTTAATAATTAAGATCTTTAAAAAAATGGTAAAGACAACACAACAACAAAAAATTAGAATTATTATTAGATCATATGATCATCATCTTTTAGATGAGGCAGCAAAAGATATTTTAGAAACACTTGAAAGAACTGGGGCTACCGTAGCAGGGCCTATTCCTTTACCAACACGAATAAGAAAATTTTCTGTACTTAGATCAACAAACTGTAATAAAAACGCTTTTGAGCAATTTGAAATGAGAACTCATAAAAGGATTATTGATATTAATGAGTCAACTCCTCAAACCATTCCTACGTTACAATCTCTAACACTTCCTACTGGTGTAGATATTGAATTAAAAATGATGGCAATAGATTAATAAAACTTTATTTAAGCCTTTCCTCAATAAAAGATAGTAAATTAATAAACCTTGTGGGCTCAACTACTAGGTTTTTTAGCATAGATCAAACAAAAATAATCAGCACAAAACTTTTTCTTTTATATCATAGGGTATATGTGATTTTTATCATTAAACAAAACCAAGGCTTTAAAGCCTTGTCTTTATGGAGAACAATAATGGTGGGTTGGATGGGATTCGAACCCATGACCAACGGCTTAAAAGGCCGCTGCTCTACCAGCTGAGCTACCAACCCAGATAAAGCCAAAGGATTTTAACTTTTTTTCACCCTTTGTAAAGAGTTTTTTCCCCAAGCTAGTCAATGAATAATTACTAGTTTTTAATTTTTTAATTTACTATTCTCTTATTTGAAAATTATTTAATTTGACAGATGAATCAAAAATTTTTAGTAGCATGGGCAACACTAGACTGGCTTACTCAAATCAGACTTAAAAAAATTATGAGCATTTATAAAGACTTAGAAGAAGCATGGAAAAATATAGATATACATGATTTAAAAACAATAGGAGAAAGTGAGAAAAAAATTGGAGATTTTTTTAATAAGAAACAAAAAATTATTCTTGAAAATGAAGAAGAAAAACTTCAAAAATGTAATATTAACCTTCTGTTTATTCAAGATGAAGAATATCCTGAAAAATTAAAAGAAATTCATAGCGCTCCTGTTTTTTTATATTATAAAGGTATTTTAAATAAAAATGAGCTTGCTTTAGCAGTTGTAGGAACAAGAAAAATAACAGCTTATGGAAAACAAGTGTGTGAAAAAATAATCCCTGAATTATCAAGAAAATTAACAATAGTTTCAGGATTAGCCTTAGGAGTTGACACTTTAGCACATAATATTTGTTTGCAATCTGGAGGAAGAACTATTGCGGTTTTAGGAAATGGTTTAGATATAAGCTATCCTCCTCAAAATAGAAGTTTGGCAGAAAAAATAATTGAATCAGGCGGAGCACTAGTTTCAGAATTTCCTATTGGCGTATCTCCAGAAAATTATAATTTCCCAAGAAGAAATAGAATTATTTCAGGTCTTTCTTTAGGAACTTTGATTATTGAAGGCAAAAAAGAGTCTGGATCACTGATTACAGGCAGATATGCATTAGAACAAAATAGAGAAGTTTTTGCTGTTCCTGGTAGTATCTTATCTACTCAAAGCGAAGGAACTAACGAACTTATTCAAAAAGGTGAAGCCAAACCAGTTACATGCGCACAAGATATTTTTGATGAAATTTCTTTAGAAAATCAAATTAACTATAACAATGCAAAAAAAGTGCTATCATTCTCTTCCGCAGAAGAGGAGTTAATATTTTCTTTTTTATCTCAAGAAGGACATGATATAAGCCAAATTCAACATGAAACAAATATTCCAAATTCTAAAATTTCTGCGTTACTCACCATGATGGAAATGAAAGGAATAGCACAAAATATTGGTTCTGGTATATGGGTAAGAAAAAATTAATTTTAAAATTATGAAAAACATCACAAACTTTTTCTTTGAAATGGAAACACTTAAAACTATAAAACGTTCAGGCTCTGCCATTGCAAGAATTCCAAATCCAGATTCCATTGCAGACCATGTTGCGGTTGCTGCCCAAATTGCGTTTGTCCTTGCAAAAATAGAAAGTGCAGATGCGGAGAAATGTGCCTGTATTATCCTATTTCATGATAATCCTGAAGTACGAATTGGTGATATTAATAAAATTAATGCTAAATATTTAGAAACAAAAAAAGGAGAAAAAAATGCTCATAATGATCAAATTAAAAATTTGCCATCTTCTGTTCAAATTTATCTTCAAGAATATTTTATTGAATATGCAGAGCAAAAAACAAAAGAAGCTAAAATATGTAGAGATGCCGATTTATTAGAATGCGCATTTCAGGCAAAAATTTTCTTAGAACAAGGATATAAAGCTAAGCAGGATTGGTTAGATAATGTCAAAAAACATCTTAAAACAGAATCTGCTAAAAAGATTTTTGAATCATTAGAAACAACTAATTCCGATGAGTGGTGGAGAGGACTTAAAAAATTATAAAAAATTAAAAGTCATTGCTTCTAATTCTCATTCTTTTCTTTCTGTATTTTTTCTTTTAAAAATAGCACTAAATGAGTATCTAAAATTTTTATTATAGACTTGTAAACGATTGGTCTCTTCAAATTCTCTCATTAATTTCTCCCATGCTTTTAACTGCAATATTTTCCACTCAGTCCTATGTATTTCGCTATTTATAACTAGAAAACCTCCAGGCTTAATACATTCATATAAAATTTGAGCAATAGATTCTGCTACATATCTTGCTATATAGTCAACAGTATTCTTTACCAAGTCAGGAAAAGGGAAATTCATAACACCTGCATCAAATTTATGTTTATAATGACCGTCCTTAATAATATCCAACCAAAATAAATAGATATCTTTGTTATAAATTAAATATTCTGTATTTATATGTTCAAATTTGAAATTATAAGGAGGAGAAATAGGCTTTTTTTCTACTCCTAATACAAAAAAATTTGCTTTTTCTCTAAACAATTCTTGCATTTCATATATAAAATTTTGTTTTTCAGGAAGCCAAACATAATCTATTACTTCTCTATAGCCACAACCTAAATCTAATACTTTTATTGTATCCTCTGGAAGAGTTGATAGCTTTTTTTTTAAATCTTCAGACATTTTAGCCACTAAATATATATATATATTAACTGTAAAAATGAAGAATGTCAAGTACACTTATTCGTTTTTTTGTCATATTTATGTTAAAATGATAAGAATTTTTTATAAGAAATAAAAACAAAAACATGGACGAAAACAACAACATTCACCCTTTTTGGGATAGGAAAAAGATCATCGCTGTAGTCGGAGCTTTGCTTTTTGGAGCACTTCTTCTGGTTACCAGACTAGATTTATTTAAAGCAAACTTGCTTGAAGGAGGAATTCCTACAAACTCTAATGAATTTGAATTATACGTTGGAGATTATACCGCTTTAAGTAAAGATAAAGGGAATATATCTATAAGAACTGGGACAGGACTTACAAACATGATGGCCATAACTTTCATGTTGAAATATAATCCAAATCAAATTCAATTATCAAATGAAGTAACACTAGGTTCAGGATTTGTAACAAAGCCTGAAATGGTAGTAATAACACCAGACAACACAAAAGGTGAAGCTACTATTGATATCGCTAGTTCAGCATCTTTTACCATACTTGGAGATGAAACTATTATGGAAATCCCTATTTCTCTTAAATCGGATATACCTGAGGAGACTAAAATAAATATTAATTTTTCTGAAGTTCAGCTAATTGATTCTTTTTATAATTTTAAAAGCGCAAATACAAGAAATGGTGAAATTACTATTTTGGCATCTTCTGCTGAAGCTTTAAAAGTATTAAATGCAGAAGCTGTTTCCCCTTCTGAGTTAGGAGTATTTTTTGATGATTATTTAAAAGATACAAACCTTTCTACTATTGCAGTTGGTTTACAAGAATTAGATGGGACAATCGGTCCAGCACTTGATTATTCAAAAACCAAAATAAATCCAAATGATGGAAAAGAATTAATTTTTACACTACAAGGGTTAAATAGTGGAACAACATTGAACTTACAAAAAGATGGTGTTCTTGCTTCTTACAATGGAACTAATTTTAGCTTTAATACAGTAACACCTATTCAAAATAAAGTTTCTTTGGATACTGGAACAAAGATTTCATTAAGCTCTACAAATGCAACTTTTCCATCCCCAACTAATGTAACGTATTTAGATGGAACCAAAACCAAAACTATAACAATTCCTAAAAATACCAAAGCTTCTATTGGAACTAACGTAACAATAGCAGGAACTCCAACAGTTTCTTTTTCTAATGTAGTACCTGCAAACTTTCCAATTCAATTACCAAACAATACTTTAATTACAACCAATCGGACTCAAACTATTTCTTTAATCGCAGACACAGAACTTGTCACTCCGCTTAATATTTCAACAAATATAACTGAGACAAAAACTGTTTTATCAAGTGGCACCAATATTAATGTAACTGTTGCATTAACTTTACAGTCTAGTGCTACTGATAGTGCAGGAACTATTATACCTGCAGGAACTGCAGTTACACTAAATACTCCTGCCAATATAAATATTGGAAATTCTTCTTATACTCTAACAAGTGCTACATCATACAATGGAGGAATTAACACACTGCCTATTGGAACGGTTCTTAATTTAGCTATAACATCAACTTTAAGCTCAGTTATTAATGCTTATTTTGAAGGACCATTACCTACCGGAAGTATCGTTACCTTAATTTCAGGAAATGTTATTTCTTTAGATTCTTCAGCCTCTGGAATAAGTCTAAGTGAAAATGTCCAACTTGTATTTAATCCAGACATGACATATAGAGTAACGTTTGCTAATAGTACGGATGCTAATACTCCTCGAGGAAATTCAAAAAGCCCTCAACCTATTGATAGGTTAGCAACAAATCATGTTATAACATTTTTTGCAACAAAGAGTATAAGTGGAACTAATAAATTACAAAGTCTTGGAAATTCTGGAACTACTACTTTAGTAGTTCAATTCTCATCAAATCCAGATGCTTTAACTGCTGGTAATCCTGTAAAATATTTATTATTTGATTCTTCTGGAAATTCTCAAACTATTAGTGAGATAAATCTTAGTGGTACTACTGCTACTATAAAATTACAAAGAGCTTTAGTTAATGGAGGAAAATATTTTCTAATCGCAGAAAAAGTTGCGAATATGTCAGAGAAAAAAATTCTTCATTTCTTTGTTGAGATTTCAGGGGAAACAAAAGTTTTGTCTGTAACTCCTGAAAGTGTTACCAGTAAAGGGGGTGCTGTAGTTGTTACTGGAGCAAATTTAAATGAAATACAAAAGGTAAAAACTGGAACCATTAATTTGCCAATTTCTGGACAATCTGCAGAGAATTTAACACTAACAATTCCTTCTAATTTAGAAATTGGGATTTATGATTTTCAATTTGAAACAAAATCAGGGCAAGTTGTTATTAAACAAAACTTTTTGTTGATTGAAGATGAAAAACCTCAATTGGAAGTTATTTCTGAAGAATCATATTCATCGCCAAGAAGAGTCCCAAATGATGGGAAAACGAAAACTAAGTTTTGGATTCTTATTACAGACCCTAGAGGAGTTGGTGATATCAATAAAGTAACATTAGATTTAAGACAAATTGATGGACCAGCTGTTGCTCAAATGATTGGAACAAATGAAAATGGTCAGCCAATTATTGTTGATAACAAAAGATGGTTTTATTTAGAAACAGTAGTACCAAAAACTGTAAAAACTTCAGAAACTCCAAAAGAAATTAAAGCCACTGTTGAAGACCCTAGAGGTAATAAGGCCTATGGAACAATTTCTTTAACTGTTACAAAAAATGTTAGAAGTTCTGAGCTTCCAGAAGTTCTTGAGGCATATGCTGTTCCTACTGAAATAAAAGAGAATGAAAAATTAGGATTTTATGCATATGTTAAAGATCTAGATGGTATTAGTGATATTGATAAAGTAATTGTTGATTTAGGTCCACTAGGGCTTGGACCAAGAACACTTATTTCTGCTGATGCTATTCAAAAAACATTAAAATCAGAGAATATTTCAGGAACTGAGTATGCTACTAAAACTACAGTAAGCTCTGATAATGAAGACGATGAAATCACGTCTAAAAATCCATATGATTCAATAACAAATATTTCTTCTACTGGTGAAGTTGTTCCTGAAGAGAGAATTACGCAATGGTATGGGATTGAAGATATTACAGTTCCAGTAACAACAGAGGCCGGAAACTATGACATTAAAGTCATAGCAACTGATAAATCTGGAGAGCAAGGGATTGCAACTGTTTCTATAACAATAAGCCGAGGAAATATTCCCCATATTGATAAGGATCGAACAGAAGTTACTCCGCGCGATAGTATTCCAAACGATGGAAAAGAAAAGTTTAGTATAATTACATATGTATCTGATGAAGACGGAATTCAAGATGTAACTTCAGTGCTATTAGACTTACAGGAAATTGGAGTTTTAGCTATGGAAATGGACTTAATAGGAGAAATGAAAGAAGGACAAAAAGGAGGGTATTTTACCGCAAAAGATATTACAATTCCTAGGGAAACAATGCCTGGAGTATATGAATTTACTCTCTATGCTTATGATAAAGCAGGGAATGAAGCTAAACTTGAGAGTGAATTGCTTCGAATTGAAGTAACAGATCATGATGAAGTTGGAACTCCTCCTGTAATTGATTCTTCTCGTTCGTACACAACACCTGCTGCAATTCCTAATGACGAAACAACAAAAGTTACTTTTAATGTATTTGTTGAACAACACGATTTTGAAATAACTCAAGTAATGGTTGATCTTGCTAATGTTGCTAAATTTATAGGAAATCAATCTCCTACAACTTCAGATGCTTCAACCAGTTGTTTGGGGGCCACCGGGAGAATGGTATGTATGACTCCAGGACTAAAAGAAGGAACTAAAGGACAATGGTATGTATTGCATGATATTGTAGCACTAAAGGATACTCCAAGTAGCATGGAACCTTATAGAATACGAGTAACTGCAACTGATGAAAAAGGGAAGAATGGATCAGGTTTTGTTTTTATGAATATTGGAGATGGGACACTTCCTACTCCACAAACAGGTTTTCCTAAAGTACAAATGACAATATCTTCAACGCCAGAAAATGTTGAAGTTCTATTTTCAAATCCAGTTGATCCTAAAAAAGTTGGTGTTGGAGCATTTAAAATAACTGAAACCAATGATACTACTCAACATTTAGCTATAACTGACGTAGTAATGAACGCGGATGCAACAGTTGCAACATTAACAACTCATACTCAATTACCAGGTGCTTTCTATACTCTATTTGCAGACGCACAAATTATAGGGCTTAAAGAAGCTCAATATACCGATAATCACGCTGATTTCACAGGATTTGATAAGCGTGAAATACCTCCTCAGATTGTGAGAATAAAGCCATTGTCATCTACTCTTTTAGAAGTAATTTTTTCTGAAGGATTAAGACCATCAAGTGTCTCCTCTAATGGTAGAGATTTTCAAATATTCACACATGAACAGCAACCAGTAAGACTTGGTGTGCAACATGTTGAGTTTAGAGATGATAATCAAACTATAAGAGTATCAACCGAGCCTCAATCTAATATGAAATATACATTGCGGGTAAAGAATATTCTTTCTGCGGCTGGAGTAAGAGTTGGAGGAAATGCAAGACCGGACCAAACTGCTACAAAAGAGTATTTTGGAATTCATGAATATTTTATTGGATACAAAGCAAGACCTAAGGACACAGAAAGTATTATTGAAGCTGTAGACTTTGATAAAAATGGAAAAATCGATTTTACTGATTTTACTATTTTCTCTTCAGTTTATGGTCAAACTTTAAATAATTCTAATGCTAATAATTCCGTTGCGCCAGGAGCATCTCAATTTGAGCCTACTCCATTAAACAACATTCCAAATGCTACTATCCCAGCAACTTCATCTGTAAATCGAACAGAGCAAGATAATATTTCAGAGCCCGTAATTAAAAGAACTGAATCAACGATAAATGATCTTGATAATATAAGCACTGTTCCTCCTGTACCAACTTTTCCATAGAATATTACTAATGAATTAAGATATATTACAATTTATCTATTAAATAATTTTATTATGCAAAATCTAACAAAAAAAAGCTTATTAATTATTGAGCCTAGTCAATATTCTGGAGACTTTGTTAAAGAAATTGGTCACGGGATACCTGAAATAGATGTTTTTGATGCTAAAAATGGAAATAATGGACTTGAACATAAAGGAAAACTACCAGATGCTATACTAACTGAGTTTGCCGAAATAACATTTGAGTTATTAAGAGATATGATAAAACTTGGTGTTAATCCTAATAACATTATTTTATTAACAAGTGATAGCATTACCGAGCTAAAAAGAGACCATCTAAAGGAATTATCAGAATTCCATATTTCAGACAAGAATATTTTAAATAAACCTGAAGATCTAAGTGTTATTGTAGATGCTATTAAAAGAAAATTGAACTTAGTTTAAGTTTAATAAAATAAAACACTAAAAATGAAAAAAATTATTACATTATTAATCGGCATATTCATTCTATCATCATGCTCTTACCAAATTGGTCGAGGTGAAGGGAAAAATGAATATGAAAAAATTGTAAAAAGCTTTGATGTTAAAGAAAAAAATGAGAAAACAGTTTTTACCTATACTCCAACTACCATTGAAAAAAATAAAAAAGCTAAGCCTAATAAAACTGTAGAATTAGTTTTAGAATATAATGAAGGAAAAGTTGATATCACTCTAAAAAATCCAAATGAAGAATATTTACAATCCGTTAGAACATGGCTTTCATTTCCTGCTAAAAGCTTGGAAATTAAAAACTTAAATTTGAATAGTGCTTTTTTTGACTTAGCAGCACCAAGTGAATACATTGTTGATGGAGATAATGGACTTATAAAAATAGGACTTTCGCGAACAAATGGATTTAAATTACAAGAAATAAAAATTGGCTCATTTAGTGTTAAAAATGTAACTAAAAATAGTGTGCCATTAACTTGTTATGATTATAATGACAATTCAGATAGTCATTGTGCTGTTTTTGGAGAAGAAGAAAAAAATATGTTGAAAAATTTTGAAGGAATTATTATTAATTAAGCTTGATAAAAATAAAAAACTAAATCAAAAATCAAAAATGAAAAAAATAATCTTCACATTGCTAACTATTTGCTTATTTACATCACAAGTATTTGCTGTAACTTCCGACGCAAGCTTAGAATTAAAACAAGAGAATACTTCAGAAAATAATGTAACAGTTTCTGTTTACATACAAAATCCTTCATCTCAATCAATTACATCCGTACAATCTTGGTTAAAATATGATCCAAATGTATTAAAAGGAATTAGCATAGATGCCAATTTAAGTCCCTTTGATTTTATTGCACCAGGAGAAAATACTTTCGACGCAGAAAAGGGAGTGGTGAAAATCGGAAGATCCTCAATGTCTGGAGGAACTAAAGATAATGAAATTTTTGTTGCAAAGATATCATTTGAAAGAATTTCTTCTAAAAAGACTGAAGTGTTTTTTTATAATTTTAAATTAGATAGTTCGGGAAATACTTCGATAAGAGTATTTGATGATGGATTTCCTGTTAATATTTTAAAAGAAAATCCTGCTTCTTTAATTATAGATGGAGATGGTTCTTCTGTTATAAATAAAACTAATGTTAAAGATGAGGATGAAGAACTAACTAAGGATATAATTAAAAGACCATCAGATTTACGAATAACATCAGGTCCCGAGTATGCTGTACTCGCATGGGAGAATGACAAAAATGTAAAAGGATATAATGTATATTACTCAAATACTTCGGGGAGATATCTTCAAAGAAGAGCTGTTGGAAATGTATCAGAATATTACTTGGAAGGACTAAAAACTGGAGAATATTATTATTTTGCAATTACTGCATATGATAATATAAACAAAGAAAGCGATTATTCAGATGAAGTACGTATTAAAATTGGATATCCAGACTCTTCAAGTTCTCCTTTGGCTATAACTAAATCGCAAGAAACTCTTAATAAAACAAAAAAACATGTTGATTCTGGACCAGCAAAATCCATATTATTTGTATTAATAATATCGGGAATAACAGCATTTATATTTGCTAATAGACAAAAAATTTGATAAAATATTAAGATAATAAAAAAAACAAAAATAAAAATTAATTAAAAAATCATGAAAAATACGTGGACAACTATTGATGAACACATTCAAGAAGCAAATAGCCAAGTAAACCAAGTAATGCATAGTAGCTCATCTCCTACAAGTTTTTGGAAAGGACATAAGTTTGCTGTTGGATTTGCAGCTATTGGACTAATGCTTTTGAGTATTAGTGTTTTTATGGAACCTGGATCGGGAACGTATAAAGCTGATGTATTTTCACTTCCAAATGTAGGCAATAATGAAGAGGCTCCCTCTGATGAAAACCCATTTTTAGCTTTTGATTCAGATACTCAGAATGAAGCTACGGAGGTAGAAGTCACTCCTCTTATTACTCCTGATAAAAGTCCATTCTCACTCCCCCCAGATATCAATATTGATAATACAGCAGAAGAACCAGATCAAAACACAGAGTCACTACTTATAAAGTCACCAAAACCTGTGGATAAAGCTGAAGAAATTAATCCTTTCTTAAGCATTAAAACAGATCAAACATTTGATATCCCAGAAATTGAAGAAAACATATTAGTTTCTGATATTCCAATGATTGAAAAAACTACTAATTTTGAACAGGATACAACAAATAACTCTAACCCTTTTGAAGAAATAACGCATGGAGTAGCAAGTCCAAAAGAAGACGCAGATACCACTAATGATATATTTAAAGAAAATACTCATACTTATGATACTGTAAGTCAGCCTTCTTTTGATTACTCAAATGAATTAAAAGATCCTTTAAATGAAGAACCGGACTTATATACAGGTATTCATGGAACTACAAATATAGTCCCTGTAAAACAAAAGGTTAATCCAAATTTAATTTCAGGTATTTTACGACCAGGAACACCAAAAAGAAGCACTGGTTATCCTTTTGGATTTTGGCTAGAACTCGAAGGTGGAGAGAAAATAAAAATTGACACACAAAGAGACCTTCGCAATGTAATTGGAAAAGAAATAAAAATTGAAATAGCAGGAACTAAAGACAATTTTGTTCTTCAGCATGTTTACTATGAAGGCAACACTAAACTTGCACAAAGTGGACCTGAAATAATTTTCTTTATTGCTGGTATATTATCATTAGCAGGAGCATTTATATTTAGGAAAAGGTGTTTTAAAAAAATATAATCAGTATTTGATATTTCTAAGCAGATTGTTTCTCGTTCTGATTTTTTTATTTATCATCGTAAGATACTGAGATACAATTAATTAATAAACAAAAAGAACTAGCAAAAACTAGTTCTTAAATGTTAAAAAGTATGAAGATATTTTTTATTTATTCCAATCAACGGTTACTCCCATTGCTCTACAAGTTCCTGCTAAAATTTTACAACCAGCTTCAGGGTCGTTAGCATTTAAATCTATTTTTTTCTCTTCATAAACCTCTAAAAGTTGAGTTTTTGAAATAGAGCTAACCTTATTAATATGTGGTTCTCCTGAACCTTTTTTTAAATTAATTTTTCTCATAATAAGATACCGTGCACTAGGCTCTTTTGTGATAATATCAAAGGATTTATCACTATATACAATAATCTGAGTTGGTAGTGGCAACCCTTTTTTGTCTTCGGTTTTACTATTAAAAACCTTTACAAAATCGTTAATAGGAATACCAGCCTGACCCAATGCAGGTCCAAGTGGAGGTGCTGGCGAGGCAGTTGCTCCATTAATAACAACTTTTATCCGTTTTACAATTGTTTTTTTTGCCATTTTATTTAAATATTTTATATATAAGTTTAACGGGTGCAGATCCTATCATAAGTGACTTTCTTCTACAAGTGATTTTGTTAATTTTTTAAAAATTTCATGATTTTTCTTAGGATATTCAAATCCCCATACTCTACCTTGTATTAGACTTAATAAAAAAACATCATCTGGTCTTTTCGCGTCATTATAATAAAGTGCATACTCTCCAAGGTTGTTTGCATCAAAAACGCTATCGTCTTCTTCTAAGACAAGTTCCAATGCTGATTTTAGTTGAAAATATAATGCTTCTCCACCTGAAAGCTCATATATAACTCCAAATTTCATAATTTCATCCATAATTGGTGTTTGAGTAGCAACTCTTAACCCTAGCATAGATATATCTAAACGAGAAAATAAAGTAGATGTAGGCGTACTTTCACCAATAACAACATTTTCTGGAACTTTATCTTTTAAAACTTCATAGAGAACTAAAGAATCAGTTTCTTCATCTTGAGATTGATCTTCTAAAAAATTTATGAGGAATCTTTTGTAATTATTAAGAAAAAAATCGCCTGCAATAAAAACAATCGCTACAAGAACTAATCCTATGAATATAGTTTTTTTAGACATATCAATTAGAAAATTTGAAGTTATTTAATCTGATTTTTTAACTTGACTAAATTCTAGCTCCACAGGCGTTTCTCTTTCAAATACATTCACAAGAACCTTAAGCTTTCCTTTATTTGTATCAACATCCTTTACAACACCCTTATACCCTGTAAATGGTCCATCAATAATTTGAACCAAGTCTCCTTTTTGAAAATCACTTTTATATACACCCTTATCACTACTGGTTCGTCTTTGAATAACTCCAAATTCTTCAGGGCTTACGGGAACAGGGATATTTTCAGCTCCAACAAATCCTGTAACATTTGGAGTGTTTCGAACAACATACCACGACTCTTCTGTTACAATCATTTCTACAAGAACATATCCTGGAAAAAGTTTTTTCTTTTCCTCAATCGTTTCTCCTTTTTTAACAGAATACTGTGTTTCTTTTGGAACCAAAACATCAAAAATTTGATCTTGCATCCCCATTGATTCAATTCTTTGTCTTAAATCTTTTTCTACTGCATCTTCATATCCTGCATATGTATGAAGCACATACCAGTTCCTTCCTTGTTTTGGATCTTGCCTTGGCATAAAAATTTTTGATTAATTTTTTAGTATATAAGTTTATAAATTTCGGTAAATATTGTATCTATCCCCCACAAAAAAACCGCAGAAACAAAAACAAATATGACAGTTATTATTGAGTACTTAATAGCTTGATCCTTTGTAAGCCATGTAATTTGTGATAATTCGTGAAGAGCGTCTTGGAAAAATTTATTCATGGTATTAAATTAATCATTAAAATCAAAAAATCACTACTCAAGTAGCTCGGATTATAAGAACTTTAGAGCAAAAATCAATTAAAAATTAAAATTCTATGAATTTAAAATTTTCAACGCATCCTTAATTGAAGCATTTTTGTGGACAATGGATGAAGATGCCTTAACAAATTTTGCAGGAGTTTTGTGTTGAAACACATTTCTTCCTATAGAAATTCCTGCACATCCTGCATCCATTGCACCTTTTATCATTTTTAAAGTCTCTTCATCTCCAAGCTTTGACCCACCTGCAATAACAACTGGAACAGGACAACCTTCTACAACTTCTTTCATAGTATCAGGATCACCTGTATAATATGTTTTAATTATATCTGCACCAAGTTCAGCTCCAATACGAGCTGCCAATTTTACCATCGCAGGAGATGTTTCTCCATCAGTTAAACCTTCACCCCTAGGGTACATCATTGCAAGAAGTGGCATCCCCCATTCCATACAGTCTCCTGCTATCATTCCCAAAATTTCTAATTGTTCCGATTCTGTTTTTGATCCTATGTTTATATGAAGAGAAACTGCATCAGCACCCATTTTTATCGCTCTTTCTACTGTGTTTACAAGAACTTTATCATTTGGATCTGTAGGATTAACTATTGTAGATGCTGATAAATGAAGAATTAATCCGATATTCTTTTCAATATTTTTATATCCATACAAAGGTAGCCCCATATGCCCTAATACAGCATTTGCTCCTCCTTCTGATACATCATTAACCATTTTGGACAGATCTAAGAGTCCATCAATTGGACCAACTGTAACCCCATGATCCATAGGAATAATTACCGTTTTTTTTGTGCTTTGATCAAAAATACGTTTCATGCGCATCAATTTTCCTGTCATGATAAAAAGATTAAGTAATAAAAGACTTTGCTTTTTTATCTAAGCAAAGAAATTTAAGCATTAAAATGAAAAATACTCTTTGCTTGTTATATAAAGCAATAAAAGCCTTCCCCAAATTTATTTGCTAATTGTTTCATCAAATATATTTTAGAGTCTTCTTAATAAAAAGCAAATTATTGATAATAATGATTTTAAAATCTTTTTTTATTTTTATTTTTGGCTAAAAAAAGACATTAATTAGCTTTTTTCTTGCCTTTTTTAATATTAGTTCAATGAAAAATTATTGACATACTCTAAAAAAGTGATATAATTTACATATATAAAAATAACTCTAAACTCTATGACAACACCAAAAACACTATCGATTATTTTAAACCAACTTATAGAATCACTGGAAAGTGGGGATAAAGGATACGTTAATCTATCGTCCGAATTAGAAGGCAAAATATCGTTTAAGGAACTTCGAGCTGCTGTTTATCATTTGTCAGAAATAGAATACATTACCCACAATGATGAAATTCCTGATAATAAAGGATTCCATTGCAAAATAACAAAGGAAGGCATTAAGTACCATGAAAACCTTCTTGAAGCTAAGAATAAATCTGAAGAAAAAAAATCATTGAAGCATAAGGTAAGCGGAATTATTCATTTTTTCGAACATGCTTATACTATTGTTATAGTAGTTGTCGCCGTTGGAACACTTGCGTTTAGTGTAAATTTAAGAAACGTTTTTGAAAAAGCGCCATTCGCAGCTTCATTATTAGGAATTGAAATTGAACATAAAGAAATAACTGAGGAGATTGATAAAGAAAATGAAAATAATGGTGTTGATAAAGAGTTTATACGTAGCGCAGTTGAAGGACTTGAAGAGACTATATATAAAAAACATGCTTTAGGAATAGTTAATCGAAACTAATAAGTTAAAATATAAAAAATAACAAAAGAGTGCGTTAGCTTTCTTTTTTATTTTATAGTTTTTGGGAATATTTTACATATATTTTTGGAACTAAAGAATTTTTGGTTTTTCAATACTTTTTCCCCTGCTTTTCCCCAAAAATAGGCAGCAATTTTGGCTGAATCAAAAGGTGTTTGCCCTTGAGATAAAAGAGCTCCACAAACACCAGCAAGGGCATCCCCACTTCCTCCAACTGTCATTTCGGCACATCCTGTTATGTTTTCAAAATACTTATTTTTTGAAGCTATAATATCAACTACACCTTTTTTTAGAATGGTGATATCGTGCCTTTTAGACATTTCTTTTATATTATTCTTTGAATCTTTCATGCCAAAAATTCTTTCAAATTCTATTGAGTGAGGAGTAAATATCCATTCATTTTTCCTTTTTATTTTTAAAACTTCTGGAATAAGTCCATCTGCATCTATAATCCCAGGTATTTTTATGTTTTCTAAAAATTTTATAAGAGATTTATGTGTATCTTTTTTAGTTCCTAGTCCGTTTCCAATAACAAAAGCTGTACACATGCTGTTTCCGAATTCAATAAAATGATTTACATCAAGTTCTGAAAAATAATCTTTTTTAAATTCATGAACTATAAAATTTTCACTAGCAATTCTTGCTACCACAGCGTGTTTTTTGGGGATTCCTAAAAAAATTAAATCAGAACCAGAAGCTTCTGCTCCTCTTGCAGTAAGAATTGGAGCGCCGTGGAAAAATTCATTCCCTCCAATAATTAGAATTTTACCATTTTGCCCCTTGTGAGAGCCTTGATCTCTTTTGGGATATTTCATAAAAATTATTTACAAATTAATTTCCAAGCATAATGGGCAGTGATCGGATCCCATTATTTCTGTTTGATGTTCTATTTTTTCAACTTTGCATATTAAGTCAGAGGTAATGAAAAAATAATCAATTCTCCATCCTACGTTTCTTGGTCTTGCTCCAGCTCTATAAGACCACCATGTATATGAATCTTTTTTTCCAGGGTTAAGGTATCTAAAAACATCAATATATCCATTATTAATAATTTCCGAGATTTTTTTTCTTTCAATTGGCAGAAATCCAATTGAGTTTTCATTTTCTTTTGGACGGGCAATATCAACCTCTGTATGACAAATATTAAAATCTCCACAAATAATTATACTTTTCCCTTTTTCTCTCAAATCGTTTATATAACCCAAAAAATATTCATAAAATTTAAGTTTATAAGAAAGCATTTCTCTTCCGTCAGCGCGAGTTCCTCCATTTGGGAAATATATGTTTAATAGCGTAAAATTTAAAAATTTTACTTCAACAACACGTCCATCTTCATGGAAATAAGGGATTTCTTCAAAAATATTTTTCTCAGATATTGGCTTTTCTCTGGAATATATTAAAGTTCCTGCATATCCTGGCTTACCTGTATGCCAAATAGCATAATAATTAGGAGGGCACTGAATATCGTTGGATACCTGCTCTTTTAGTGCTTTTGTTTCTTGTAAACAGATAACATCGGCATTTTCTCTTAAGAGCCAATCCCAAAATCCCTTTTTAGTAACAGCACGAATGCCATTTACATTCCAACTTAAAATTTTCATTTGAAAAAATATTATATGTATATTGTATCATTACTATTTTGTTAAAAAAGTTTTTTTTGTTATAGATTCTATTTTATTTCGTTGTAATATTAAAAAGAGATATTATCTTCTTAAATAAAGAATAAGAATTGCAATTTATTACTAGTTATTTAAAATGCTTTCACTTTGAACAGTGATATTTATGGCTGAAAAAAAGGATCAGAAAAAAATTGATGGCATCGTAAAAAAATTTCAGAACGGAGACACTGAAGCTTTTGGGGAAATATATGATATTTATTTAACAGATATATATCGTTTTATATATTATAAAGTAACTCACAAAGAAATAGCTGAAGATTTAACAGAAGATGCTTTTTTCAAAGCATGGAACAACATTGATAAATATCAAAAAACAAAATATCCTTTTTCTTCTTGGTTATACCGTATTGCAAATAACACAGTTATTGATTATTTACGAAAGGAAAATATATCTATAGATGAACTCGTTGATGAAATTAAAGATGATAGAGTTAATGTTGCTGAATCTGCTAATGGCTATTTCGATCAAGTTTTATTACAAAAAGCATTAGTTCAACTACCAGAGAATCAGCGTGAAGCTATTATTTTAAAGTACGTTAATGATTTACAAAATAAAGAAATTGCAATCGTTTTAGATAAATCTGAAACAGCTATACGAATATTATTGAGTAGAGCTATCGCAAAATTAAAAGAAATTATTCAAAAGCTAGAAAACCATTATGAAGATAAAAACAGTAACTTAAAAGATAAAAAATAATGAAAAAGGTTTTATTTTTTTTAAAAAAATATTGGTTACAAATTGCGGAAATTCTTGCGTATATAAATACAAGAATAATATTATTTTTGGTTTATTTTCTTATGTTTCCATTTTTTGCTATCCCTCTAAAAATCTTGAAGTTAGTTCGGAAGAAAAAAGAAATAACAAATTGGAAAGAATATAAAAGAGTTGTGGATGTTAAGGAACAATTTTAATAATTATGATCAAAAAAGAAAAATATATTTTAGGAATATCGGCATTTTATCATGACAGTGCAGCAGTTTTGCTTAAGGATGGAGAAATCATTTCCGCATCTCAGGAAGAACGTTTTACAAGAAAAAAACATGATGAATCTTTTCCAAAAAATGCGATAGATTTTTGTTTGGATTATGCAGGAATCTCTATGGAAGATATTGATACTGTTGTTTTTTACGAAAAACCATTTTTGAAATTTGAACGTATTTTAAAAAGCTTTCTTTGCACATGGCCATTTGGATTTTTACAATTTATAAAAGCAGTTCCTATTTGGCTAAAAAATAAATTGTTCATTAAAACAAAAATAAAAAAATATTTAAATATCGCTGAGGAAAAAATATTCTTTTCTGAACATCATATATCTCATGCTGCAAGTTCCGTTTATACGTCTCCATTTAAGGAATCCGCAATTTTAGTAATTGATGGAGTAGGAGAATTTGCAACAACTTCTATTGGAATTTTTAAAGATGGTAAAATTGAGATGCTAAAAGAGATAGAATATCCAGATTCTTTGGGACTTTTATATTCAACAATAACAGGATATTTAGGATTTAAGGTGAATTCAGCTGAATATAAGGTTATGGGGCTTGCTCCTTATGGAGAACCTAAATATTTAGATAAAATGAAGAAGTTGATTCATATATATGAAGATGGCTCTTTCAAATTGAACATGAAGTATTTTAAATTTGAAAAAGGACTTAGAATGTACAGTCGAAGTTTAGAAAAATTATTTGATGAACCTGCTAGAAAACAGGAAGGTAAGTTAAATAAAAAACACTTTGATATTGCCTCATCACTTCAAGCTATTACTGAGGAGATAGTTCTTAATCTTGCAATACACACAAAAGAAATAACAAATTTTGATAATTTATGTATATCAGGTGGTGTTGCACTTAATTGCGTTGCTAATGGCAAGATTTTAAAATCACAAATTTTTAAGAATATATATATTCAACCTGCTTCAGGAGATGCAGGAGGAGCATTGGGGGCAGCACTTTATTATTGGTATAAAAACGAACAAATTCAATGGAATCCATTAAATTATTTTTCACCATATCTAGGACCAAGTTTTAGTGAAGAAAAGATACATGAATTTTTAGAATCAAAGAAAATCAAGTATAAAAAATTTAAGAATTCTGAAGAATGCTGTAAGGAAGTAGCTAAACTGATAAATGGGGAAAATGTTGTTGGTTGGTTTCAAAATAGATCTGAATTTGGACCAAGAGCCCTTGGAAACCGTTCAATTATTGCTGATGCTAGGAACAAAGATAATTGGAAAAAAGTGAACTTAAAAGTTAAGTTTAGGGAAAGCTTTAGACCTTTTGCTCCTAGCGTGTTAGAAGAAAGAATAAAAGATTATTTTGACCTAGAAAAAGTAAGTCCTTATATGCTTTTAACTGCTCCTGTAAAAACTAAAAATATTCCTGCTGTTACCCACGTTGATAACTCTGCAAGAATCCAGTCTGTGAACAAAGAGCAAAATCTAAAATATTATGAACTTATAAAAGAATTTGAAAAGCTCACTGGATGCGGAGTCGTTATTAATACGTCTTTTAATGTAAGAGGTGAGCCTATGGTAAACACTCCTAAAGAAGCTTTTCAGGCTTTTGTAAACACAGAAATGGATTATTTAGTTATGGAGAATTTTTTATTAGATAAAAAAGAAAATCTACGATTTATAGATTCTGAATTAAAAGAAAAATATATTGGACAATTTGAATTAGACTAGATTAAATCGGGAAAAGCAAAGTGGAAAAATACTATAAGTGAAAATATTAGTATTCCGAAAAATGAAATAAATCCTTCCATTACTGAATTATATTCTTCTTCTTCTTTTTTTATATTTGATAGAAGATAGACAAGTCCAAAAAAAAGAAAAGGTAGATCTAAAATGAGTATTCCAATTCCCCTAAATTAATTTAACGATCAAATGACTACATCTTTAAATTTTTTAAATGAAAAACTGACTGTAATAAGTAAACCTTATTGGGACATTATTCTTGATATCAAAGAAAAATTGACCACATTAGAGAATACTGAAGCAGAAAAAATTAAATCTAATATTGAAAAAATTAGTATATTTATTAAAGAGAAAGTTTCTCTCATATTAGAATTTATTGCGTTCTCTTTTAAAGATATTGTCTATCCTTTATATGATCATGATATCAATATGGATATAAGCAGAACTGAAATGCTTTGTAAAAATATAGAAGAAAGTCAGGATATTGAAGTTTGTAATGAAATAAAGTTATATTTTTTTCTTATAAGGAGTTTTATAGAAAGTTTAATTATATTCCTTGATGACGATATCATAGAACAAGAAATACAAAATAATAAGAAGACCGTTAATTTAAACGATTTGATGACAACGATAAGCAAACTATATGCTTCTCAGCAAAGAGATTTGGATTATAAATTAAATATTAATATCGATAATATTCCAAATAATACTAAAATATCAGGAAATATTGGAGATATCTCAATATTAATTTTAAATATATTAAAAAATTCTTACAAACACGGATTAGCAACAAGCCAATTAATTGAAGTTGTTGAATATGATGACATGATTTATATTTCCTTTTTAGATAATGGGAAAGGAATCGATGTAACTAAATTTCCTGATGCTAGTACAATTTTCAATAAAGGAGAAACTACAAAGGGCACAGGATCGGGTCTAAGAGATACTGACGAAAGAGGAATAATAGTTAAGGCAGAACATAATGGCGGACTTGATAATAGCTACAATCCTAGGCTAAAAGAAAAACATGAAGCAAATAATGGCGCAAAAATAACTATTGGAATAAAAAAGTGCGAGAAATGACTAATTTTAGATTAAATCGGGAAAAGCAAAGTGAAAAAATACTATAAGTGCAAAGATTAGTATTCCAAAAAATGAAATAAACCCCTCCATTACTGAATTATATTCCTCTTCTTCTTTTTTTATATTTGATAGAAGGTACACAAGCCCAAAAAAAAGAAAAGGTACATCTAAAATGAGTATTCCAAATTTTGAGTAATGTGTAAAAAATCCATTTCTTAAAAAAAAGGCTAGAAGAAAAATTACACTTCCCGTGCTAAAAAAAAGAAATTTAGAAACCAAATATATGTTCTTTATACTTTCCATTGTATGAAAATTTTATTACAATTCCCGTATAAAAAGCAAATAAATTAGATAGTTTTAAACTTTAATAAATTAAATAATTCATAAAATTTATTCTTATGTTAACAAGAGAGGAAGTTATAAAAATTGCAAAATTGGCACGGTTAGAACTTACAGAAGAAGAAATTAAAAGATACCAAAAAGATCTTTCTGCTATTTTAGAGCATGCTGAAAAACTTAATGAAATTGATGTAACAGGAGTAGCTCCAATTTATCAAGTTACAGGGTTAGAGCACGTTATAAGAGAAGATAAGGTTGTTCCACAGCCTGACGAGAAAATGCAAAAAATGCTTGATGCTTCACAACAAGGAGAAGCAAACAATCAATTTTTAGTTAAGAATGTTTTATAAATTTTGTTTTTTGTTTTGGGCGAAGGGCAAAGGGGAATTAAAGGGGTAAAATGCCCGAAGCCCAAAACCCCTTATTGGCTTGATGCAACAGTCAATTTTTTCCGACTAAATATTTTATGGAAAACAAACAGGGTTATTAGGGCTACTGGCAAAGAAATTGCTGCATTCTCAGGGGTAACTTTGTCGGAAATAAAAATAATTATAACACTTACAAAAGATAAAAACAGACTCCAAAATACTGCTCTTTCATTGAGTTTCCAATAAAATGACCCGAAAATAACAGGAAATAAAGCTAAAGACAAACTACTCATTGATAGTCCAAGAGTAATTATATTTTGGTAGGCTATCGCAATAATTATAGTTACAAAGACAAACAACAACATAAAAAATCTTGTTAATTTTTTCATGGATTCTTCGCTGTATTTTTTGGTGTAATTTTTTAAGTCGCGTGTGAAGATAGAAGAAATCGTAAAAGTAATAGTATCAGACGATGAAAGTGCGACAGCATAAAGTAGTACCATGCCAAATTCCTTTAGTCCAAACGGTAATAATTTTGAAAAACCAGTGATTAACGCATCTTCTGGTAAAATATTAGGAAAAAATTGTTTTGTCGCTAAACCAACAATACTTATAATGATGGACAAAAGTGGCAAAATTACTGCCGAATATCCAAGTCCACGTTTGAGATTTGTTTCATCTTTTGTCACAAAAATACGTTGCCATAAGTCCGGTGCCACTAAAATTCCTATACTTCCTAATAATAAAAATCCGATTAAGTTACCAACTCCGAGTGTAATCGGATTAAATTCCGACATGGGGATTGAAGTTTTACCAAACAGAAAAATAGCTACGGTCAGGCTCATAACAAACATTATCATCACCTGGAAAAAATCGGTTTTAATTACTGCCTTGAATCCTGCTAATAGCAAATAAGAAAGAATAACTACTCCACCGATAATTACAGAAAGGTAATATGGCAAAGGAAAAATAAGAGATAATAATTTCCCAGCGATAATAAAGTTGACTATCATCAACAAAAAATATTGGAACACCAATAAAAAAGAAAACATTAATCCATATTATGTTTACCAAATATTTTGAAAAAATATTCTGGCATTGTGTATGCCTGTACTTCATCAGCCTTGCGTTTAATGATGAGTGCGTAACGCTTGCGAAGTAAAATAAACCCAATTGCCAATCCGACAAACATCCACGTCGCCGACATACCGTATTGATAGATGTAAGCCAAATAAATAGAAAGAACTGCTCCGTCAAAAAAGCCCGCACTCATAGTTGCGGCAATCTGTACACCCGAAACTTTCCGATTGGCAATCATAAAATCCTCTTCGGTTTCTTTTCGTGATGATACAACGCCGATCGTTACAACAATGGTTATGTAGATTAGAAATGAGACAAATGAGACACTATAAAAAGTGGTGTCTTATTTTAGATTTATTAGTAAGTAAGTATTGATTATCTAAGAGTTATGTGATACACTTATGGCACACTAACTATTTTAAATTATGCCAACTATAAAAAAGAGGATTAATGTTACATTGCCTGATAATCTTGAAGTAATCCTAAAAACACTTGCAGAAAGAGACAATGTTCCTGTAGCTACAAAAGCAACTGAATTAATTAAACAAGCTATTGAACTTGATGAAGATGGAGTTTTAAACGAATTAGCAGAGTCTAGAGATGACAAAAATGCTAAGTTTTTATCTCATAAAGATGTTTGGAAATAATGAAATACGAGATTTATTATCATGACTTAGTTTTATATGATGATCTTAAAAAGATTGCTTCAAAAGATAAGCAAATGATTAAAAAAGCTATTGAAGAAAAGCTTATGAAATCACCAGAATTATTTGGTAAGCCATTAAGAAAATCTCTGAAAGGCTTTAGAAAATTAAGAGTTGGTGATTACAGAGTGGTGTTTAGGATTGAGAAGGAGTCTGTAAAAATCTTCATTATAAAGCACAGATCAATTGTTTATCAGCTTTTATCAACTAGATTATAAAGTTTACATTACCTTTTTGTGGCACATTATACTAAAAAAATTATGAAACTTCTTCACTGCACCCAAAAGCTTTTTAAAAAACTTCCCGAGCCATTAAAAAAAGTGGATGATCTTGCTCCTATAGAAATCACTCAAGGGATAGGTAACTGGTATGCCAATATTTTTATAGCAAATAGAAAAACACACCTTCTTTTTACTAATGAAAAAACACTCTACTCATTTGTAATTCCAGAAGTACGCAAAAAGACATTTCAAAACCTCAGTTATGCTTTTATTTGGCACTTGGAACTACATTTGGAATATGAAAAAATAAATAAAACAGCCATTAAAAAGATTTTGTCTGAACATGATTCATTTATAATTACTAAAACAAACAACAAAAGCGTACTTGGATGTATGCGTTATATCACTTATCACTTCCAACACGATTTTTATAAGTATCCAGAAATGGATGAGGAAAAATTATTTGCCGTAACCAAAAAGAATAATGGAGTGCCTCATAAAATAAAGGATTATGTTTTTTCGATTGATCTATTAAGGGACTTTGTGAAAAAAAAGTATTCGTAAGCTAGCTTTAATAACATTATCTTGTTTTTGCCTTATAGAATTGTCTGAATTTTGGGGGACAGTATAGACGGTTTTATTACTACTTAGATACATTAATTACCAGTTTTCCACGAATATTGGACTGATAGTCTTCTTGTTCTTTTAAAAAATGTTCATAAAATTCCATCGTTTCCTTAGTATTTGGCAAACTTGGTTTCCCGTCATTTGTATATAATGGCAATACGTAAAGTGTCATTTTTTCACGTGTAGCAATGATACCTACTGAAAGTCCAGTTTTTACTTCTTTGGGTTCAATTTGGTCAAAAATAAAATTCCCTAACGAATAGAAAATAGGTTTTTCTTTGTATATTTCCATTGGCTGTATTACGTGAGGGTGATGGCCGATAATTAAATCTGTGCCAGCATCAATAAATTGATGTGCGAGTTCTTGTTGTCGCTTAGTTGGTGATGTGTTGTATTCTTCGCCCCAATGAACATTTATAAAAACAAAATTATGCTTTTTTTTTGCATTGGCTATAATTTCAAGAGCGGTTTCTACCTGCAATACATTGCCTACATCATTAAATCCACATAAAGCGATTTTTAAATCATTTTTTTCGATTGTAGTGCATGACTTAGGACCCACTTCATAATCACCAAAGGAAAGCATGTTTGCCTTTGAAAGAAAATTCCGTGTATCTTCTGTGCCTGTTAAAAAATAATCCATAATATGGTTATTTGCCGTATTAATCACATTGAACCCATATTTTTGTAAAAGGGGTAGTACCTGTTCGGGATTAAAACGAAATGTAACTTCTTTTTTTTGAGCTTTATTATGATTACTCAAAACTCCTTCTAAGTTCAAAATGTTATAATCGTTGCCCTGAAAAAATCTACCTTCTTCACCTGCAAGTGTGACTAGTATATCTTCTGTTTCAATAAGTTTTGAAATTTCTCGGTCGAACATCGCATCGCCAAAAAAATGCATGCTAATTTGAGATAACTTTTCCTTTTGGCCTTCTGAAAAGGCAATAAAAAGATGACTGGTTGTTTGTTCAAGTTTTTGCTCTCTGAAGAAATCCTGACTGTTAGTATGACGCAATAATGTAGCCTTCATTAAGTTTTGTTGTTCTACAAAACGTGTTATAAGTCGTAGGGAAGCAGGTGAATCCACTTCAATAGATTTGATAGCATTTTGAGTAAAGTTTTGAATAGCGACAATTGAAGACTCATCATGAAAATCAGCCGCTAGATGAGGAATATAATGTGAAAAATCCACGCTAGCAATCAGCAATATGTCATCTTTATTATCAAACGATTTTATAAGGGTGGCTAATTGGTCTACTTCCTTGTCAGACGACTTCCATTTCACTATAAAAGGAATAATTTCTGCCTTAGGAAAGAAGTTTTTAATAAATGGTGCATGACCATATATGCTGTGCTCTTTTCCAAAAGGCTCATTATTAATAGCAATCGAATCGCTCTTAATTGTTTTTTTAAGCATTCGTGTGTTTGTTTTTAATTCACCCTTAATAGTGGAATAAGTACAATTGCATGTTTGTATATTCGCTTCACCTTCTTCAAAATGATTTGGGCCGACTAAAACAATCAATTTAGGCTGAAATTGTTTTGCAATTCCTCTGTAAACTTTCGTTAGTTCTGTTGCTGTAATCAAATGGTGAGGAAGAATAACTGCACGGGTTGATTTTGGAACATTTATTTCACCAGATTCATCTAAGATACGTTCCCACAATGCAGGTGAACCGTAGGGAACAGATACGGTAAGTTCATCTAATGATTTCCCATGCCAATAAAGCAGGCTAATAGTACCTACTATAATGGCAAAGAAAACAGCCGATAGAATTTTTATTAATAAAGTCTTCCGCCCCATTCGGTCATTGTAAATCCATTTCGTTTCGGACCTTTTTCAAGTTTCTGTTCTGTAAAGGTAAAAGGAGTATCAGATGTCTTGTAATCAAAGAACACTCTAATTACTGTGTCGGGTTTTGGTTCAACTAAAATTGGTGCGTGCTCTTCTAATTCTGATTGTGAAACGAAAGAGATGAAATAATACTTTTCTTCATTAAGTTGCTCTAGCCAGTACTCTTTAAAATCTGCGATTTCTTTTCCTATTAAGCCTAAGTAAGTGAGTCTTTCATCAAAAAAGGAACTTAAATTCTCTTGATGAACAAGGAATCCTTCTTTTGGCGCTTCAAGGTTGCTGTAACCTTCCCAAAAAAGATATGGCCATACTGTTTCTGCTTCGTCCACGATAGTACCATCAGGGTAGGCAGTAACTTCCCATCCACTTCCAAGTTCTGGTTCTGAAATTGTGATACCACCTTCTGGCTTTGGAAGAACAAAAACTTGTTGTTCTTTTTGCGGGTAAAGATAAATAACTGGCTTGCCCATTTCTACTCCACCGCCAGCTTCGAAAAATAGATTTATTGTTGCTTCTCTTGTACCGCCATCACATTCAGCAGTAAATTTATATGTATTTTTACCCACATCTAGATTACCCCAAGCGTGCTTAATTCCATATTTGAATGTACTGCTTCCACGCTTGTAATCTTGTAGAGTGTAAGTGTCGTCAATGTCGTATTCTTCGTTCTCCGCTCTAACAACAATTTTATTACAGTTTAAAGAAGTTCCCCCAGTAACATAGAAAGGTTCTTCATAAAATATAGCGTTATTTACTGGGGTTAAGAGCTGAATAAATGACGATGGCTGTTCAATCTTAACATCGGGCGTAATAACAGGTTCTTTATCCTTTTCTTGTGGTTTTTCAGACTCTTCTTGTGGTTTTCCCTCTTCTTTTTGCTTATCAATGATTTCTTGTTTCTGATTGAGCTTATTTTGCAATTCGCCTAATTGCTGTTCAAGTTCAACAATTCTTTCTTCTGTTTCTTCATTTTTTGGTATCAAGGTGCAACTGGAAAGAATTCCTATTGATAAGAAGATAAATAGGAAATTTCTTGTAAAATTTCTTGTAAAATTTTTCATAAAATTTTAATTAAATAGTAATATATTAATTTTTATATGATAAAACATCTCGCATAAACTGTATTCGTTCTTTTAAGTTCTCTATTGAATATAATCTTTGTCTTAATGTTTTTAATCTATCTAATGGATTTGAAGTTTCCCATATTTCAATTGCTCGAATATTTTCATTATTCATTAATTTATTATCCAAACTATTTTGAACATACTCTGGCACAAACACATCATCGATAGCATATACTGATCCATTCGATGGCACTTTATAAGTATCAACAATAAACACATCATTGTTAAACTCAAGTATGCCTTTGTGTTTATCTGACTCAATGACTTCACCTTGAATTGTTTCTAGAGGAAGATCGTGATTAACAAAACGTATAATTTTTCTCATGTCTGCTACGTGATACTCAATCAAATTGATGAGTAATTCTTTATTATTTTTTATTCTAGCTAATTTTATTTTATCAAAACTTTCAAATGCTTTATCTGTCGGAGCAAAAACAACATAAGGCTTATACCCTTCAAATAAATCTTCTAGTTCGGCTTCTTTAATAAGAGAAACAAAGGTATCAAATTCATTGTTGTTTTCTAATGTATCAAGTAAGTCTGGAAATAAATCATAAATACCTTTTTTATCTTTGATATAATTTTTTATATATTTTGGTATAAGAACATCATCTATAGCAAGTACGGTTCCATTAATTGGAGCCTTATAAACATTTACAATGGATGCACTTCTGTTCATTCGCAATTTGCCTAATTTAGTAGGAACAAGGTTTTCTTGTTCGAAAGTATTTATTGGAAGACGATATTTTATCCCATATGCAAAATCATCCTTATACATTACATGATAAAGTACTAATTTTTTTAATAATTCAGTATTGTTTTCTATAGTCTCAAGTTTTTTGGTATCAAGCATATTAAAGGCTTCATTTGTAGGAGCAAGAACTACAAGGTTATTAGTAACTGCTATACCTGTAATTTTAAAAGTTTCTTCAAGTCCTGCTTTTTCGATAAGAGATAGATATTTAGAGAATTCTGAATTATCTTGTAATACTTCATAAATTGTTGAATTTGGCGTTGCATCTGCAACTACTGTATTAGAGAAAGGTATTGAAGAGATTAATCCGACTATAATCACTGTTAAAATTGAATAATACATTTTTTTAAAATGTAAATATCCGAAATATTTAAATAAAGTTTTCATGACACGGAAAGTTAATTAATAGAAATTCATCTGTAAATACAATTCTTTTAGTAAAACTTTTATTATAGATTTTTGCCGCTATGGATCAATGCCCCTTTTCATTTTATGTAAATTAAGAATAATTATTTTAAAATATGAGTTACATATAAGAAGTAATTTTTTATAAACGCATCTAGTTCAATATTAAATTCCTCCTTAAGTCTTTCTTGATAATCTTTTTCTAATGTTTTAGATAAAAAGGCTAAATTTATAATTTCTATAAGATGCATGGATTCATATGAGTTAATATCCTTTCGAAATGAACCATCTTGCATTCCTTGTTTAATAGCAGAATGTATTATTTCAATTATTTCATTGTTTTTTATTCTGATTCCATTAATTGTTTCTCCTGTATATATTTTTTTATCTTGAATGTGTGTGATGAAATGAGTCCTCAATTTTGAGTGCTGAAAATTTTCTTTCATAAAATGATAATATGCTTCCAGAATTTTTTTTAATTGCAGCTCTCCTGTTTTTTGTTGAGGAACTTGTTTTAATTGAGCTAAAAAAATATTTGTAATTTTAAGTGTAAGCGATGCTAATATTTCATCTTTGTTTTTAAAATATAAATACAAAGTTCCTTTACTTAACATACATTTTTCAGCAATTTTATCGATAGTAACGGATTCTAATCCTTTGCTTAGAAGAATTTTCTCTGCTGCATTTAAAATGCTTTTGACTCTATCTTGTTTTTCCTTCAATTTTCTTTTTTGAGAGGAAGTCAATGTGCCATAAGTCATAGTATGAATTATTATAATATAATGAATTATGTTCAGTTTATATATCACATTTACAAAAGTCAAGGACTACTCTTCTCCAAAACAAAATAATCCCTAAAAAGGTATTGATATCCAAAGTAAAATATAATGTTTCACGAAAATGAGACATAAGTTAAGGTGAAAAATATGATAAAATATATCTAAATTTATCAAAACAAATAAAGGATAAAGAAGAATAGAACCCCTATATTTTAAGCGCAAAAGTTATCATTTTTTTGAATATTTGTATCAAAAAAATTAAGCTACAAAAAATATTTTACTACTGCCAATAGTGTCCTACATACATAGGGGGATAGGCCTAGAACCTTTTTAATGGCACATACAAGCCACAAAAGGCTCTTTGAACGAAAAAACACCCTTTTGTTGGGGTGCTCGATTTACATAGGTTTATGGCTTAGGATAGCCATTAGTGCACTATCTGGCTGGGGTGCGTAGAACAAGTTCGAACTTTTGGAGTAGTAATTAGGTAGATTTATCTTAAATAAAGTTTGATATTTTATTCAAATAAGATAAAAAAACTAGAAAAAAAATAAAAAAAACTCAATTTATAAAATTATAGTGTTATCTGAAATTCATATAATCTTATAAGATGAATAAGTAGACATAAATATTTATATTTTCCATCTCTCATTTTTGGATGGAGGGTTGGAACATGTTTTAGTTTTTGTAAAATAATAAGCAGAAATGGAGGCTGTAATAGGTATTAATAATACCAGAGAAATTGCTCCAACAAATGTTCTTGTTAATTCTAAAGCAATAAAATCCATATTTACCAATTCAGTTAAATTGCTTCCTTTGCTCAATGAAATGATAATCAAAAAAGGCAAACTACTAGCTAAATACGCAAAAAGTAGAGTATTAATCATAGAGCCAAGAACGTCTTTTCCAATTTCCATTCCAATTTTATAGACTTGTCTAAAAGTCTGTTGAGAGTGTTCTTTTAATGCTTCGAAAATAGCAGAAGATATTGAAATAGCCGTATCGATTAAAGCACCTACTGCCCCCATGAATAAAGAAGCGATTATTATATCAGATAGCTCTATATTGGGATACATGATTCCAAGCATTCGAAATTCTTCATCGGGAGCATTGCCCAATTGGACTATATCTTTGAAGGCAAACGAGATCAAAATTGAAAAGAGATATCCGACTGTAATAGCTAATATGGCTGATAATGATTTTTTGTTAAATCCATGAATAAGCGGAATAGTTAATGCGGTCACTATAAAAACAAAAATCAGGCAGGAGGTTAATGGCGAATATCCAGCTATCACCATTTTTAAGAAAATAAAGTAAAAAAGAATTATGGAAATAATAATACTTATAATTGCTGTTATCCCTTTTTTTCGAGCGATTATAATTGCAATTACGGCAAAAATGGTAAAAATCCATTTAAGTCCATCTTGATGATAATAATCGGCTGTTTCATAACTAACTTCTTCAGTTGCCGTGTTTGTCATTTTATAAATTTGTACTTCATCATCAATCTTATAGGTATTGAAATTATTCATTGAGCTTACAGGAGCACTTATCATTTTGCCTTTCTCTTCTCCTGAATTTGCTTTAATTCCCAGGATTTGTGCTTCATCATCATCTGATGAAGGTATTACGTTTTCAACTTTTCCATGTATAAACTCATAGGTATAATTATTTTTTTGTTCATTTAAAGTAAATTTTTGGTTTTGTTCTGGCACAATCCACATTAACGTCAAAGCCAATACCCCTACAATCACATATATCAATATATATAAAAAATTGCGCATTAATATGGAGTTAAAATTTTTCTTTATTCAGTAGTTTTACCATCAAATTCTTCATCGTTAGCTTCAGCTTCTTCTTTAGTTATTCTTACAATCCCATCTTTATGATGAGCTGGAGAATAAATAGTGTAAAGCTTTAATGCTTCCGTGTTGGAAGTATTGATAATGTTATGCTCTGTGCCTGCAGGAACAATAATGGCAGACCCATCTTCAACAGTGTATTCATTCCCATCAATAATGCATTTTCCATGACCTTTTTCAAAACGAAAGAATTGATCATTTTCAGAATGAACTTCCATCCCGATTTCTTCCATTGGCTTCAAAGACATTAAAACCAATTGGCTATAGTTACCAGTATAAAGCACCTTGCGAAAATATTCGTTTTCCAAAGTGGCTTTTTCAATATTGAGGTTAAATCCTTTCATGTTTTTTGGTGTTTAGTTGATAATTTTAATGGCTGAGCCTTTTACGACTGCTTGCCCTAGTTTTTTTTGAGCGGAAGAAAGAATTCTCTGCAAAGTACTTTGGGATGTAGCCATTTTTTTTGCTGATTGCATTTGATTAAGTCCATCCATGTGCTTTAATCTCAACGATTCCCACTCCTCATGCGTTAATTCTATCACTTCCAAAGAATTCAAAGGAATTCCCTGAGGTTTATAAAAAGTTACTTTAGGGCTTAACAAAAGTCTTCTACAGAGTTTTGGACGAGGCATTATTTTTCGGAATTAGCATTATTTTTGAGCTTTCGAATAGCTTTGAGCCTATTCTCTAAGAATTTCTCCTGATCTTCAAGAGATAATGAAGTATCCCTCAAAAAACCTCTTCCGCAACCTCCTCTTCCACGTCCTTCGCCACGCCCCACGAATCCCCTAATACTTGATTGTTGATTTCCAGCGCAAGAACCAAGCCCTTGTCC
Source organism: uncultured Candidatus Peribacteria bacterium (assembly GCA_964466055.1). Taxonomy (GTDB): domain Bacteria; phylum Patescibacteriota; class Gracilibacteria; genus CAYXLW01. Next base: position 18,339 of record CAYXLW010000008.1, on the reverse strand, counting down.
TGTCATAGCTCCTTGTCCATTAGGACCTGTTTTATCAAAATTTGACATATTTTCTTTGATTAAAGAATAAAAGCATTATGAGTATATACCCAAAACATTATTGAAGTCAAATTTAATTTTAATTATTCAAGCTTTAGCAATAAAAGCATGACATAAACTATAATGTAACCCGAAAATGATACAAATCATATTATAAAATCACACAAGAATAGTTGTTTATTGAGCATGGAATTTTTTGAGGTGTTTTAAATGATTTTATATAAAATTTTAAATTTGCTTCAAGTTATTTAGTTGTTTATATGAAGCTAAAAATTAACTTTTGATAAAAGATTTTTTCTAGAATGTCACTTGATTTATCTAAAAAGTAAGGCGGTGTTACACTCCTTTTTATTTAAGACTATCAATAAAACTTCGAACTCTTTCAAGTCCTCCACAATTCTTTGCTCTTTCAAAAAGATATTCAATATCTAATTTATTTTTTCTATTGATTGCTATTGCATCAACAACATCTGACTTTCCAACATTAACATCTCTTTGACATAAAGCTTTGAACAAAAAAACATCTTCGGGAGAAATGACTGGCACTGATTTATTGCAAAATTCAATCAGGTTTATTCGTTTAAACATTTCATCATCAGGGTTATAACTATATCTTTCTAGAATCCTACAATTTCCTACAATATCTACACCTATTCCGTCTAATTCAAAGCAAGCTAAACGTGTTTCAATGCCAATTTTATTATAATGTTTTAAAAAAGCACCTAAATCCTGGAATATTTCAATAACTTTTTGAATATTTTTATCATGAACTAAAACCATCAATATCTTGGCTAAGATCTCTTTCTGAGCCATATATTTTTGCTGCAACTCCTGCCCACAATCCATAAGGAATATCGTTTTGCTCTAACCTAGGAGTAACAATATTTACCGCACGTATAAAAGGATCTCCAATGCCAAAGTTGTTGTTGTTTTTGATCATTTGATTTCTTGTAATGAAACTTTTTCAACATTATGAGATTGTGCATCTCTCTTTTCTCTCACTTTGTCCATGTAGCCATCATTAGCTTTTTTCTTATCAGCAAATGTATTTGGATACATTACTGCTACTTTTTGAATATCTTGATTCAGACTATCTGCCATATCTTCTAAATTTTGAAAAAATACTGCTTGAGGGTTATCAAAATTACTAAGAATAGAATCAATTGCTAACTTACTGGCATATAAGGCATTACCAATACCTCCTCCACTTACAGCTGATGTTTTTTATCCTGTAAAGAGTGAAAAAGGAGATATTGATTTATTCAAATTAAAAGTAATGGCTGAAGAGAATGGAGAAAAAAGAGCTGATTATATTTCGAAGGAGCATCCTATTCTTGAAAGTTGTGATAAAGAAAAAACAATTGAATTTAAGGCAATGCAAATTTTGAAATTACTTTCAATGAATAGGTATAGAAGAGGACCAATAAAATATATAGAAGAAAACGAAGATATTTTTCTTAATAAGATAAAAGATGCCATAAGAAACGATAGACCAATAGAGTTAATTTTAGTTCTATTCGCATTCAAAATACTCAATCCATTAAAAACGTGGGCAGAAGATGGTAGTGAAGTAGATATCTCAGAAGTGGCATCTATACTTAGATTTTATGAAATTTCTCAAGCGATTACTCATTTATATCCTAATGGAGCTAAATTTAAAATATCTTGTGATGGGAGGAAATATTATGACCCAATTGGTATGAAAGAAGAAGCTGGAATAAAATACTATAAAAATGTTAAATCTATATCTGAATATTTAGAAGTAGATTCTCATGTGCAACTTTTTGATGAAGTGAATTTTTATCCTAATGATTATAAAAATATTGAAGAATCGAATCTCAAAAAAGTTCTAGACGTTTTTAAAAAAGGGCAAGATATTGATTTTATTAGTTTTGTGACAAAATTAAAATGTAGCTTAGCTCTTATCATACCAATTGATAAGAGTATTTCTCTTGAAACATTGGCGCTAGCCTTTAGTACAGGAGTCAGTGATGAAGATTTATTTGGTTTTAATCCCGAAGCATATGATTTAAGAATGTGGGTAAAAGAAGAATCAACAATTAGGACATTAAAATATATTGCATGTTATAACACAGTTAAAGAGCTAAATATTATAGAAAATATATCACCTAATGCACTTAGAGCAACTGTGCATCCAAAACCAGGTCAATTTGGATTATATTCTGTTAATAAAAGTGTAGATAATGTTTTTCCTCACCATGCCCAAGGAACATCTAATGAACAGCCTCATTTGGATAGTTTAAGACTAAAATTTAGAGCTGATATTATGAGAAATAATAAAGATAATCAAATAACAGGAATTATTCTTGATCCTAAAAAATATCCATTTTCTAATGGGAAACATCCATTCACTTTTATTAGAAGTTAGTATTATTTTTTTTCTAAAGTAATAGTAGTTTTTTCCTAAAATTCAGATAATTTTATAAATCAGATAAATGGATATTAAAATTTATATTTTTTATCTGTTGTCTGCTTTAACTTTCTGTCTCATTTTGGGGTACTATAGCTAGAACAAGATAAATCAGGACAAAAAATTACAAAAAGAAAAAGCTTCATAAACAGGGCAGGGCTTTTGTCTTCTGATAGCTTTGATTTGAGTCCATTTAAGCTCAATAGAAATAAGATCAGGAGAATAAGAAGGAAGATAAAGGAGTGTCTGCCCTTTATAATGGGTATCTTCCAAAATCCTGAAAAGTTTGAGTTAGAACGCATATTTAATCGATGGAAAAATCGAGCTGGAACTGCGGAAATTTTTTTACACATTGCTTATTGCTCAACTTTACGAAATAGCAAAAAAGCCCCTAACAGGACTTTTTCGCAGAAATTTTCTATCTGGCTCCACCTTTACGGACTAGAACCTTTTTAACATCTTTTTTGTCGTTTTATGTAGCCATTAAAGGAATTTATAACCAAAAAACACCCCTTTGTTGGGATGTCAGTTTTGGATAGGTTAATGTCTTTTATAAGCCCTTAGTGTGCGTTTTAGTAGGTATTAGGGAAGCACACCCCTATATTTTAAGCTAAAAACTCTTGTTTTTTATTGAAAATAAACAAAGAAATTGGGTATATGAAAAAAATTCATAACGCCCCTTCACTATAAGTATTAAGAAATAGAACCATTTTGCTATAAATTTTTATGAAAATGGTACAAACAAGGGATTTTATAATCAAAAAAACACTCAAAAGTTCGAGTGTTCGTAAGCCCTATCCTTTAGAGTCATAGGGCAATATCATGCCCCTATTGGTGATCCCAAGGGGAATCGAACCCCTGTTGCCAGGATGAAAACCTGAAGTCCTAACCACTAGACGATGGGACCCTGTCTAAAAGCTGGAAGATTGTATCAAAAAAAAAGTTAATTGCAAGAAATCTTTACCCTAGTGGTAAATTTTCTACAATACTTACAATGGCTCTCGCAAGAATCATAATTAAAAGTCCAAGTATCTCAAAAATGATATTTTTAGTAGCCGTCCCCTTTTGTTCCGTATCTATTCCTATACTTAAATATAATATACCTGAATAAACAATCATAAGAACAGCAACTCCTGCCCCTATTTCAAGAATTTTTTTAATAATATACGGAATCAAATATTTATATGCATAAGTTTTATCAACTCCCGGATCTAAACATTGTGTGAAATTATCACTTCCTAGCAAATCTTCATTATTAATTCCAAATAAAGGGTTGTTTACACATGGAGTTGCTCCTGTATTTGCTCCAGACCCAGCAATACCTTTTAATGTTGTTCCTGATCCACTCCCAGCTCCACTTGCACCACCACTACTGCTCGTAACACTTGTTGATCCACTTGATCCGATACTTATAGTAGTAGTAGGATCTGCAATGCTTATATTAACAATCGAGCAAAACATGAATATAAAAAGCAGAAATGTTGTTAAAATTTTTCTCATAAATAATTTTAAAACTTCCTAGTATTATATCAAATTTAGGTATAAATATCAAAGCTTTATGGAATTAAGTTGAAAATAACTTATTATCAAACTAGAATCTATTCACTTATTAAATACGATTTATACTTATGTTTTGTGATATAACCGAAATTAACTTAATGGCAGGGAGTGGTGGAAAAGGATCTACTTCTTTTAGAAGAGAAAAATTTATTCCGTATGGTGGTCCTGATGGTGGGAATGGCGGTGATGGTGGAGCTATTATTTTAAAAGCGAGCGAACACTTAAATTCATTAATTGATCTACATGCAAAGAAAAAATTTAAAGCTGAAAATGGACAAAAAGGGGCTGGCTGTAGAAAAAATGGTTTAAATGGAGCTGATTTAATATTGCAAGTCCCAGTGGGAACTACTGTGAAAAGCAAAGAAACTAATGAAATAATTATAGATTTAATAGAGCACAATCAAGAATATAAAATATTAAACGGAGGAAAAGGTGGGTTTGGAAATGAACATTTTAAATCTTCTACTAGACAAGCTCCAAAATTTGCAGAACTTGGTGAGCCAGGAGAAGAAAAAGATATTATTTTAGAATTAAAATTAGTAGCAGATGTTGGAATAATAGGGCTTCCTAGTGTTGGAAAATCTACACTTATTTCCGTTATTACTTCATCGAAACCTAAAATAGCTGATTATCCATTTACAACGCTAGTTCCTAACCTTGGAATAGCTAAAGTTCGAGATTCATCTCTTATTATTTCTGATATTCCTGGGTTAATTGAGGGAGCAAGTGAAGGGAAAGGACTGGGAGATGAATTCTTGCGTCATGTTTCTCGTAATGCTGTTCTTATACACATGATTGATGCTAATAGTAAAGACACTGTAAAAGACTATGAAATTATCCAAAAAGAACTAAAAGCTTATAGCCAAGATCTTACTAAAAAGAAACAAGTTATTGTATTTAACAAAATTGATAGCAATGATGAAGAATTAAATAAAATATTAATTGAAGATTTCACAAATAGGGTAAAAATAAAGAAGACTCCAGTCCTTTGTATCTCTGCTATAATGAAAATTGGACTTGAAAAATTACTAGATACCGTAATGGAATTGGTTCTGAAAGAAAAGAAATTAAACATTAATATAAAAAAAGAAAAAACCAATGAAGTAAAAATATACCAACCACTTGAAGAAGAAAGCCCTCGTTATTTTGAAATTGAAGAAATTATTGATAAAAACATAGAAGAAAAAGTGCGGGAAGATGCCAAAAACCGCCTATTTAAAATAAAAGGAAAACGATTAAACCAAATTGCTATCATGACTGATTTTATGAATTATCAAGCAGTTGATAGGTTATGGGACATATTTAAAAAATTAGGAATTCAAAAAGAATTAGGACGAATGGGAGCAAATGAAAAAGATAAAATAACCTTTGAAAGATTTGATAAAATCATGGAATATAGAGAAATCTTAAGATAAGTAAAAAATAATTTTAATTTTTAATTTTCTAACTATGAGTCTTACTTACATCATTTTAGGTCTTATTGTCGTATTTGTTGTCTTTAGCATTACAATTTATAATCGACTTATTGCACTCAGAAATAATCGTGAAAATGCTTTTGCAGACATTGATGTTCAACTAAAGCAAAGACATGACCTTATCCCTCAGTTGATTAATACAGTAAAAGGCTACATGAAACATGAAAGTGATATTTTAATAAAAGTAACCGAAGCACGTTCAAACGCCCTAAGCGCCAAAAATTTAAATGAAAAAATAGTTGCTGAGACTCAACTATCTTCAGCAATGCAAGGCTTGCAGATTGCAGTTGAAGCTTATCCTGATCTAAAGGCCAATCAAAATTTTATGCAACTACAAGAAGAAATTTCTGACATCGAAAATAAACTTGCTGCTGCAAGAAGATTCTTCAATTCATCTACAAAAGAACTAAACTCTTATGTTGAAATGTTCCCATGGAATATTGTGGCTAAAATTTTTAATTTTAAAAAAGAGGATATGTTTGATTTAGGGGATAAAAGAAAAGACTTAGAGGAAACTCCTGAAATAGATTTTAAATAAACAAATAATAGAATATGCAATATATTGGTCTTCAGACTCAAATTTGGCGGAATAATATTAAGTCAACCTTATTATTGCTTGCTTTCCCTTCTCTTATTTTAGGATTGACATGGATATTTTGGCTATTAAATAGCCGTTCATATAATTTCGAAGAAACAAACAGCAATTTTCTTTTGTCATTTCCTTGGGTTACAGGTGGAGTTTTATTATGGTTCTTAATTGCTTATTTCTCACATACTTCAATGATTGCTTCGGCAACAGGGGCAAAACCACTTTCCAGAAAAGAGAATAAAAAGATATACAACTTGGTAGAAAATCTATGTATTTCTCAGGGGATGAAAACTCCTAAAATAAATATTATTGAAGACACTTCTTTAAATGCATTTGCAAGTGGAATTAATGAAAATACATACACAATAAGTTTATCTGAAGGAATTATTAATAAACTTAATGATGATGAGTTAAAGGCTGTAATTGCTCATGAAATAACACATATACAAAATAAAGATGTTAGATTATTAATAATTTCAATAATTTTTGTTGGGATATTTTCTTTTATAACAGAAATGGCTTTTCGTAGCTTAAGAGTAAGCAATCAAAAGGAAGATAATAAAAAATCAAATTTTGTAATATTGATTTTATTGTTGGCAATTGTTGGATATTTTCTTTCTTTAGTCTTTCGTTTTGCCCTCTCTCGTAAAAGAGAATTTCTGGCTGACGCTGGCTCAGCTCAAATTACACGAAATCCAAAATCTCTTTCTTCTGCCTTAGAAAAAATATCTAAAGATGCTCGTATTGAATCTGTAACAAGAAAAGATGTTGCACAGTTATTTATTGAAAATCCTCAAGAAAAATCTAAAGGAATTGCACTTTTTGTAAATAATCTTTTTGCTACTCATCCTCCAATTGAAGAAAGAATTAATGCCTTAAAAGGATTTTGAAAAACAACTAAACTATTTTCATTTTTTATATATAATGTATCATCTAATTACTATTAAATAATAACTATAAATGACATTTCCTAGACCAAAAAAATTAGTTTTTTTTAATAATAAAGGTGGAGTTGGAAAAACTACTCTATCTTATAATACAGCTGTTAAATTCGCTGAAAAGGGATACAAAACCGTTTTAATAGATTTAGACCCTCAGTGCAATTTATCATCACTTGCTTTAGGTGATTATTTTTTAGAGGAACATTTATTTTCTCCGAAAGATGATAACATTTATGGAGTATTGAAGGGAATTATTGAAGGAGGAAGTGATATAAATACAAGTATTAAATTTCAAGAAATTTCTGAAAATCTATTAGTTTTACCAGGAAGCTTAAAGCTTAGTAATTATGAAAATTCCTTAATTGCTTCTTGGGGAGAAGCTGCTCAAGGCTTAGAACGAGGGTTTTTTAGTACAAGTGCTATTGATCGTTTCTTAAATAAAAAAGGAAGTGAAGAAGATATCGACATTTTTATTATAGATACATCTCCAACCTTAGGACTATTAAATCGAATTATTTTTCTTGGTTCAGATTACTTTATTACACCTTTGATGCCAGATGCATTTTCTGTACAGGGGATAGAAAATTTAGGTGTAAATTTTGAAGATTGGAAAAATAATTGGAAAATGACAGGAAAAGCATTAGCAAAAAATAATGGTATTACATCAGATAAGGTTTTAGGGGGAGAAGGGTTATTTATTGGTTATATTGTTAACTCATATAATCAATATGCGAAAAAACCAATAAAGACAAATGCTAGTTGGATGAAAAAAATACCTGAATCAGTAAAAGAGTATTTATCGGAAAAGCATTGTAAAAATGGACTTGTAGAAAGTTCTTGGAAAAATCCTTTAGCTATAATAAAAGACTATGGTCAATTATCTCCACTAGCACAAGAAAAAAATAAAGCTATTTTTAATCTAGTTCCTGACGATGGATTTGAAAATGTGAAAGGCACACAAGAAAATTTAAAGCAATCAAAAGAAGAGTTTAATAAAATGACAGATAATATTATTGGTATTCTTAATAAATATTGACTCGTAGTTCTTTCTTCAAATTTGAATTTTTAGAAAAACAAATTATTTTTTCCTGAAATAATTCTCTAATAAAACCTGAGCTGAAGCTGAGTCTATTTTTTGTTTTTTATTCTTATTTTTACATATCCCCTTATTTAACCTATTTTGTGCTATATTCGTAGTAAATTGTTCATTTATAAGTTCAATTTCTATGTTTATTTTTTTCTTTAGATTTTTTATAAAATCATTAATTTGAATACTTGATTCTGATTCTGAACCATCTAACATAATAGGATTCCCAATAATCACTCTTTCAATATTTTCCTTAACACAAATAATTTTTATTTCCTCAATAAGAGTTTTGTCGTTAGATAAAAAATTGCGAGTAAATGCTATTTCTGTGTTTGTATCTCCAACAGAAACACCTACACGAACATCACCATAATCTAGTGCAAGAATTTTCATTATATAAATTAATATTATTCCTTATTTTTTATTCGTTCAATTTTGAGTAAATTTTATCAACATATTCTGATGTAAAATCTATTTTAAAACGAATTTTAGGCACTCTTTTCTTTTGAAGTTTTTGATTAAGCTCTTTTTGTATGTGATATACATTTTTCCTTAAAATTTCCTCCAGTTCTTTTTTGTTTTTCATTGTACTTATATAAACATCAGCAAAGCTAAAATCTGTACTTACTTTTACATGCGTAATAGTTGCTAATCCAAATATTTCAGGATCTAGGATTTTATAAACGAAAGGAGCAATTATTTCTCCTATAATTTGGGCCATTCCTTCTGATCTTTTAGACATTTTTTTTAAGTTTAAAATATTTTTGAACCTCTTTTTTATCATTCCAAGGGATTTCTTCTTTTCCATTATTTCTACTTTGAAAAGCCCCCATTCCTGTAATAAGGATAATGTCTCCTTTACATGCATTTCTCAAGGCAAAATGAATCGCCTCTTTTCTATCCGAAATTTTCTTATATGCAATGAAACCTTTATCAAAACCTATTTCTATGTCTTTCATAATTTTTTCATTATTTTCTCCATATGTTTCATCTTCTGTTATCACAATATAATCTGCAAGACTTGAAGCAACTTTTCCCATTATAGAACGTTTTTCATGATCATGGTTTCCTCCAGTGCATCCAAAAACTAGAATTACATTTCTTTCTGCAACACTTGAGGCATATTTCAATAGTTTTTCTAAAGCTCCTGGAGTTAGTGCAAAATCTACAAAAACTTTAAAATCTGCTGGAATATCAACTTCATCTAATCTTCCTTGAACTTTTTGACATAGCGGAATTTTTTCAGCAATTTTTTGGATTGGAAAGCCTAAATGTTCTGCAACTAAAGAGGCTGCCAATATATTTTCTACATTATAATCTCCTGGAATTGGCAGATATGTTTCAAAATATTCATCATCTCTTCCTAAGTCAAAACTAGTGCCATTTTCTCTAATTATTAAATTTCTTGCTGTTATATTTGTTTTACTATCTTCGATTGCATATGTTTTTGATATTTCTGGAGATATTCTGGAAAACATATCATAAAATTCCATTTCTTTATTTAAAATCAGAACTTTATTTTTTTTGGGAGAACTATTTACAACTTGGAATAATTTTGATTTTACTCGAGCATATTCTTCTAAATCTTTATGATAATTACCATGCTCTTGAGATATATTTGTTACTACTGCACCATCAAATTCAATTCCAAAGATTCGTCCTTGAGTAATGGAATGTGACGAAACTTCAATGATTACTACATCGCACTTTTTTTTCTTTGCTTCATTTAAAAAATTTTGAATAATAAACGGACTTAATGTTGTTCGTTTTGTTTTATTTACGTTATGAACTCCTGCTATCCAAATTTCTTCTGTAGATGACATTGCAACTTTTAATCCTAAGTTTTCTAATATTTGAGCTGTAAAATGTACTGTTGAAGTTTTTCCATCTGTTCCTGTGATACCTATAACTCGTAAATCTTTTGAAGGATTTTTATATTTTATATTGGCTAAAATCGCTTTTGTCCAAGAATAGGCAAGTCTTATAAAAGATGTTTCTGGAATAATTTTTCGTAAAAATTTGAACATATATTTTATTATTTACCAAATTGTTGAACTGTATCGTATAAATCTTCTCTTCCGATTATTTTTATACGAATATCTAAAATTTGTTTTTTAGGAAAAGATTCTCGAATTTTATTTAAAAATTCATGTCTAAAAAAATGAAATTCCTGTGCCCATGCAGGCTTTGTGATTTCTATATATATAATTTTTTTTTCTATCTTTTTTACCCGAATATTTTTAATTGCTAATGTTCCTAGCTCTTCTCTTATAATTTGATTTGCTCTATTAATTAGCATGGATGCAAATGCAGATTCTCCTAATCCATGTTTTTTGAGACTTAATTTTAAGATGTCTGAGAGAAGTTCCATTATTTTATTTTAAAACAATGGTATTGTACATTTATTGATTAAAAACTAAATACATTTCTTTGTGTTAAACTTTCTCTTGTCTAAAGAGGTCATCTTAAGTAAAATCCGACAGCTTTAGTGTTAATTGTTGGGGTGTCGCCAAGTGGTAAGGCAGCGGACTTTGACTCCGTTATTCGTAGGTTCGAATCCTACCACCCCAGCCAGAAGGGGCATCATTCTGCCCTATGACCCGCATACCTAAGGAGAAGGGACACTCGAACTTTTGAGTGTTTTTTGTTTTTTAAATCCCTTGTTTATACCATTCTTATTAAAAAAGGTTATAGACTCTTGTACCTATGGAGAAGGGGCGGTAGTAAAATATTTTTATGTCCTATTATTTCTTGATAAACACACTCAAAAAATAAGCGTTTTGGGCTTAAAATACAGGGGTTCTAGTACCTTATTCCCTCTAAGGGTGTAATTGAGAATCTTACCTTAACTTTCTGTTTTATTTTTGGGGCAACGTTTCAGTATATCTGATGTTTGCCGTAGTGAAACGGAGGCAAATATGGGTCGAGCGACGGCAGGAGCGAGCCAGATATACTGTGTTGTGCGAGGGTGATTTTCTGTAGTGTTAACGGAAGAAAATCAAGTGCAACGACCCCGAAGCGTATTTTTCAATATTTTTTCATTCCTTATTATTTTGTTGAAGAATTTTATCATTATTTGGAATTTTTATTTTTTCGTTTTTCTTTTTCCAAGAGGGGTTAGGGGTGAATTGGAAAAAGAAAAACACCTTATTTGTGATAGTTTAATTTTGAATAATGTAATTCTTCCCAAGCTCTAAATAATATTTTAATAGCAAATTGTGCATCGTCTTCTAATTCCTTTCCATAGTCTTTATCTGTACATACAAAAGCATGTTTTATCGGATCTTTCATTTGTGGTCTTGTTCATTTTTTATCTTTTGGATTTTCTTTACTTACTCCATGAACATAATTATTTCTCAATTCAAATAATTTTTCTAATTCTTTAAACATTTTTTGGTTTATGATGTTTTTTTCAAAAGCAGGTTTCAAGATTTTATATCCTGTTTCAGATAATGCTGATTTTTCATCTGTTGGATCATAGACAGGAAATTCTAATAGCTTAGCTAATCGTCTTTCCAATACTACAGCACACATAATAATACAAGCGACAAAATCTCCCATCATATATGTATGTCTTGCTTCTTTAAAACAATAATAAACATCTGGAGAAATTACTTGATCTTGTTCTGTGTAATGTTCAAGCAAAAATTCCAAACGAGACTTTATAGCTTGTTCATTTGCTTTGATATAATCGCTAAAATATTCATCTATTTGAGTTTTTGTGTATTTCATAATTATCCCAAAAAGTTAAAATCTTCATTTCCAAACCAATACTTATCATATTTATCACTTACTGTGTTCACATCTTGAGCAACAAGTTTTAAATCAAAAGTTATTTCAAATTTTTTGTACTCAAAGGTTTTAGATTTTCCATTTTCTAAAAACAGCTTTTCAAATTCATCAACTTTATTTTGATAATCTGCATTGCTTGTACCTTTTGGATCAATGAAAATGATTTTGTATTCATTTCCTTTTTTAATCCAAAAAATAAAATCAGGAAAGAATTTTCGATAAATATTATCTTTCTTGTAAAAGTACGGAATGTGAAAAGTATCAAGACTTTGGTCTATCTTACTAAACATCCATTCGCAATCAGGCTTGTTTTCTTTGATATGTTTTTCTAAATTTTTAATAAAAGTTACTTCGCTTTTCACTTCGATAATGTGCTTGATATATTCTACCTTTTCTTCATCTGAATAGATGAGAGGTAAATAATAATGCTCTGCAATTTTTTTGATTTTCAGGTCTTTGAAAGACTCTTCACTTGTCGCATTTACTCGATTGTTAAACTCTTTTTCATCGATTTCTCCTTTTGCAAACTTGAGTGCAATTTCTTTTTTGTCTATTGCTTCAAAATCTTTCACTTTCTGAATTTTATCCTTGAATGATCCAATTTCTTCATCACTAAAATTTACTACTTTGATATGTTTGAAATGGATTATTTCGTCGGTTACTTCCTTTATACCTGAGACAACCTTATTTTTTACAGAAATATGATTTGTGATTCTTTGCAAAAGCAAATCCATATCGCTATAAACATTTTCTTCTTTTATTTGAAAAAGATTCTTGTTTTCAATTTCATTTAACAAAAATTCAAGGTCTTTTTGAGATATGGCTGTTTTGGCAAGCAAAGTATCAATATCAAAAGAATGTATGTAATTTTCAAATCGCTCTAAGCTCTCTTTTTCAATATTAAATTTTGAAATTTTCCCTCTAGCTTCCTCTTCTTTATAGACAGGAATAAGAAGATCAAAGGGTTTATTTTGATTCTCAAAAAGTGATATTTCCACCTCGTCTGTGTCTTTTTCATTTTCTACTGTCTCTATAATTGCTTTGACTGCGTTCTTGTCAGTCGCAAATACAAACAAGGTTTCAAGTAATACATTTTTATCTGCATGATTTTGAGGTAGTCTTTTTCGTTCGCCTTTGTGTGGCTCGATTCTTATCCCTCTTCCTATTCCCTGCAAAACAAACTTCTTTGCATCCTTTTTCCCAATATTAATCATATTAATCACATTTGGACGATTTGAATCCCAACCTTCATAAAAACTTCTACTTCCAAGTAATAGATTTATATCTTCGCTTTTATTGATATGTTCAAAGTATTTTTTAGAATCAAAGCTTGTGATAAAGGTATAATTACTTCCAAGTTGTTCTCTTTGAAATTTCTTTGCATCTCCGATTTTAATGAGTGCAAAAGGCTTTTCACTGGTTTCAAGTTTTAAAACTATTTCTTTGCCTTTTTCGCCTTCCAATATCTCTATTTTCCCATAATTCGAAGCATTAAAGACTTGCTCAAATATATTCTTTTGCGTGATCTTTTCTACAATATTTAGATCAAAATCCAATACTTCATCGCCAAAAACAAAAGATTTATGATTTCTTAGATCATTCAAAATCTCTTCTTTGGTTTCTGTAAAGAGTTTTTCATCAATTTTCCCACTCGCTATTTCTTCTAATTTTTTGAAAAATAAAAGTAAATCCGCATCATCGGTATTGATAGAATTTACGAGCGTTATGAGTAAAGGATGATGATAGGTTTGCTCATTTTTTGCTTTTTTGACAAAGCTAAACACGATCAAGGATTTTAAAACCTGTTTTTGTTTATCTCTTTCCGAGAAATCATCTTTGTCTTTGGTAAAGTCAAAATATGAATTACTCAAATAAAGATTTTTGCCATATCCTGCCAATATGAATTTTTCGAGATTAAAATTGAAGCAAGTCGTAACATAGTCAATGCTATCGGTGAAAGTCGCTGAGAAATTAAATAAAAATCCATTCTTTGAAAGAATAGCGACATAATCTTGCATGAGTGAATCTTCTTTACTTCCTCTGTGTGCTTCGTCTAAAAATACATACCAATCACCATTATTTTCATAGCTTCGATAATCAAGGATATTTTCTTTTCTCTCGTCTCTTATGAGGTCGCTTCTGTAATAATAAACCTTAATACTATAATCAAAAGCAAATCCCTGTTTGTCATCTTCATAATCTTTTAAGTTTACCAGCTCAATTTTTCTTTCTTTGCTTTTATTAAAACTTTCAATTTCTTTGGTAAATTGCTTGATCAGGTCTTCACGAGGAAGTAAAAGCATTATTTCTTTTTTTGGTATCAGTCCTTGACTCATTAGATAATCCAAAAGCTCAATAGTTTTAATCAAAACAAGACTTTTTCCGCTTCCTGTCGCCATCCAAAAGCAAGCACGATTTAAGAAATTACTTCCTGAAATATGCTCTTCGTCATAGCTTCCAAGCGTTCGGAAATGGTTTTGAAAAAAAGAAAATCTTTTGTTTATTAAGCCATTTTGTTTATCTGTACGAGATAAAAACTTCTCAACGGCATAATCTTTATTATCAAGTCCATGTTTTTTGTATTCTTCAAATAAAGCCTTCTTTCCGTCTTCTGATTCAAAATATAAATGTAAGACTTTGGTTATATTTTTAAGGGCGTTTCTTTGGTATTCATAAAGTGTTTTAATTTCTGAAAATTTGGCAAGGTTTGGCAAGCACCACAATCCAAGATCGTCATAGCTTTTTTCTTCGATAATTTTTTCTAAAGTATTTTTCATAAGTTAATTCTGCAAGTTTTAAATTAATTTCCCCACCAAAGCAAAGGTTTGAGTAACCTCAAAAAAGCCAGTTTCTCTTCACTATTCATATTTTTATAATTTGTCTTAATCTCTCTTTCGCTTTCTCCGTCTTGAAGAACGACACTTGTTTTTGTGATTTTTTTGATCGGCATTCCGAGCAGGTTTGAGATTGTCTCGGCAAAGTCAATATTTGGATAGAGTTTGTCAAAATCTATTTCTAATTTTTCTTTGTTTACTTCCAAGACATGAGCAAATTTTTGATCGGCATAAAAGACATATTGCTCAAAGGTTTTCTTTTCGGTCGCAAAAAGAGTGTTTTGATTGTAGTCTTTGTATTGCATATTGCGGAGTGTGTCTTCGTATTGTTCGAGGGAGTAGTATTTGAAAAACCCACCACCTTTATATTTTTCCTTTAAATCTTTGCTTATCCCACTCTGTTTTCCAAAAATAACCTGTTTAAGTCTTGGTAAATCTACATTAAAAAATTGATCCCCCATTTCTACTCCAAGCCATTTTCTGCCAAATTTTTGAGATACTGCTTGTGTTGTTGCACTTCCTGCAAAGAAATCTAAAACAAGATCATTTCCTTGTGTTGCTGTTTGAATAGACCTTTCTAAGACTTTTTCATGATTCTCTGTAGAAAATCCCCAATCTGATGAATATCCTACCCAATCCGTCCAATTATCCGTTAATTTTTGTTCACTTCCTTCTAATGATTTAGGTTCATTGCTTTCCCAAATAATACCATTTTCTTTTTCGAGCTCAAAAATACTTTCCTGATTTAATGCCCAGTGTCTATCTCCAGGAGGCAATAATTCCCTACCTAAAATAATTCTTGCTCTCGTAGAAGGTTTGTTATTTTTATATTGAATATTTTCTTTTGAATACAGATTTAAATATTCTTCTTTTATTGGTGACCATCTTATACCTGGCAGATGCATTCCTCTCCAATTTCTTTTTACTCTTTCTTTATTTTGAGTTTCAAAATGATAATTATCACTTTTGGAATACAAAAACAAAGAATCATGTCCACTATGATAACGATTTATTTTTTCTGTTAATTTGGCTGATTTGCTTACGATTATCTCATTTCTAAAATTCTCTTTTCCAAAAATCTCATTAAGCAAACATCTTACAATAAAATTTCCATTATAATCACATCTAACAAAAATGCTTCCAGTATCTGATAAGAGCTTGTGAGCAAATCTTAATCTATTTTCTAAAAGCGTTGCCCAGTTTGCATCTTTGTAATTTACTTTGTAATCAAAGTCTGCATTTTGTCCAAGATTAAACGGTGGATCAATATAAACACACTGTACTTTTTCTTTGTATTTTTCTGACAAAGTATTCAAAGCCTGATAGTTTTCACTATGAATAAGCCTTCCATCCAAAGCCTCATCAATATCATCAAACAAACCTAAAATTTCCATTTCCAAGTCCTTGAAATACTTCGTATCTATCGGCAAATATTTGTGCTTCTCTTCTCTTTTTGCAAAATTAAAACTTTCATCAATCATGCCTAAATCTTGCCATTCCTTGATTTGTTCCTTGAGATTTTTGTGCTTGGCAATTTTTTCCAGTATCTCTTTTGAAAGTTTATCAATCGTAATCACATAATTTGAACCAAGGGCAAACTTTGGCTTGTTCCAAATTCTCACCAGCTCATCCTCAAACTGAGCAATAAACTTAATAATTTTATTCGCAAAGATTTTGATCGTCTTGATTTGATCGAGTCTTTTTTGCTCAAACTTGTTTTCTTCATGAAGTAAGATTTGATGCAAATACATATCAAGCTGTTCGGTCAAAAACTTCTCGGCATTTTTGTTGATAAAGAAATCAACCTCACTTTGTTTTCTAAAAGTCGCAAAAGCCTTTTCGATGATTTGTTCAGGAATTTTTGTTTGCTTTACGAGATCGTCAATTTTTGTTTTGTTCCCCTTTTCGCTATACGCCACATCAAAAACAAAGGTTTTCTTGCCTTGCTTTTCATTCAAGACTTCTTCGCTGTTTTTTTCTTCTGTGATTTCACGAAAAGTAAATACCAGAGACTTTTTCTCATTGTTTTGCTTGGCTTGTAAACTGCCTACATCAAAATAAAAATTGTATTTCTGCTTGCTTTCCTCGTCTTCTATCTCTACATCAATACTTTGAAATAAAATATCTGACTTCACATAATACAGCATGTGCGTTTTCCAAAACAGGACGACATCTTTATTGTCTGTATAAACCTGTTCATACACTCTTTGCCAGTTTGCAGTTTTCACAAAATATACACTTCCGCTTTCACTAAAATATTTCTCAAAAAAAGAATACAGCTTGTCAAAAAACTCTTCCTTGAATGAATCAGTGATTATCTTCTCATTATCTACATCTTTTTTGAATTGCTCTAAAATCAATTTGTAATAACTCGATTTAATCTTGAGAAGATTTACATAGCCACTCTCACCTTCAATATTTGCACCTGTGAAGATATTTTCAAGTGCAGAGTAGAATTTGTTTTCGTTTATAGTAGCCATAGTTTTATATCCAAGTTAAGTAATTGTATTATATTCGTTTTCCCCTTATAAATAAATCGTTTTCGTAGCGGAGCGGAGAAAACACCTTATATCCCCCTCATTATATCCCCCTCATTAAAATAAAAAAATAAAAATTCCATTCCTTTTTTAAATTCTTCAACAAAATTTCTATTTGAGAAAAAATATTGAAAAATATGTCGCACAACGTTTCAGGATATCTGAAGTTTACTTGAAGCGTAGCGGAAAGTAAATTTGGGTGAAGCGTAGCGAAACCAGATATGCCGTGTTGTGCGATGTTCTCTTTTGTGAAAAAAATCTAATTCAATTTTGGCACTTTTTATCTCAATTC
Organism: uncultured Candidatus Peribacteria bacterium; assembly: GCA_964466055.1. Taxonomy (GTDB): domain Bacteria; phylum Patescibacteriota; class Gracilibacteria; genus CAYXLW01. The sequence continues at coordinate 762 of CAYXLW010000008.1, read as the reverse complement.
GACATACTAGTCATTAAGGTGTTGAATAGCGTAATCTGCCTCAACTTGCGTAAATTTTTCACCATACTCAGAAGTCAGTTGATCATGAATGCTGGCTGGCGACATGTTCATAGTGTCTTGATAGTTTTTTGCTTTGGCTAGCGCATTTGCGTTCCAGTCAGCTTTTACATTGTCTATTGCATACTGTGCAGCTTCAGCTGAAAACTTTTCACCATATTCTGAAACTAACTGGTCGTAAACTCCACGCTTTGACATGTGCATTGTGTTAGCATATGAAGTGGCTTTGTTGAGGGCAGATTTGTACTCGGCTGGAACAGTTGCGTCATCAGCTGGTGTTGGTTTTTCCTCTGGAGTTTCAGTTGGTTGCTCGTTTTTATTTTCTTGAACAGTATTTGAACTTGTAATGCTGTTAGAATTGTTGGAAGTTTCTTTATTACCTCCCATAGCACTACCGATAATGCCAATCGCAAATAGAATTAAAATACCGGTAATTATTTTGTGCTTTACGAACCAATTTCTTAAATCGGCTCCGCAATGCTTGCACTTTTTAGCACCAAGCTGAATATCCTCTTTGCACTTAGGGCACTTTTTAGTCTGCCCCTGAGACTGCTCATTTGAGTTTGTCATGGTTTTTTTCCTTTAAAAATTAATAATAAAAAGTGGCAAAATTTTCCTTAATGTTATTTTTTCACAAAAGAGAATTTCGTACAACTGGTTATTATACGATATATATTCATAATTTAAACGACAATTTTCATATTA
>CAYXLW010000007.1:0-69786 GCA_964466055.1 uncultured Candidatus Peribacteria bacterium | reverse complement strand
GGTTAATTGACAACCTTATTATAATACTTCGAAATTATTTTAGCAAGCTAGTATAAAAAAACAAAATTGGCAGAACATGGAAACTCAAAGAAAAAGAACAGTTTGTGATCCTCAGTATTACTTTTTCACTGAAGATATTACAAACGAATATCCTAGTATAGATAGGAATCTTTTGGAAAGAAAATTTGAAGCTATCAAAGCTATAGCTATTTTACTAGAAAATCCTAATGTGACTACCAACGAAATATTAAAGGAATTAGGAACTAGAAATTTCAGATTCATATCAGAACACAATCGTACTAATCTTATAGAATCAATACTTTGTGATTTAAAAATGGAGAATTACATCGAGATAAATAAGTATATAAGAGGGATAGAAGAAAATTAATTAAAATCTAACATTTCCTCCCAGTTCCATCCCTATGATACTTCCCAAATTCCTCCCAAGAAAGAGCCAATTTCCCCTCAATAATAGGACCTTCAATGCACATACATTTCCCATCACCATCAACAGCACATTGACCACAAATACCAAAGCCACACTTCATATACCTCTCCACTGAAACCTCAGAAGGAATATCAAATTCTTCTGCTATTTTAGCAATTTTAACCATCATAATTTCAGGACCGCAAGTTTGAATCATATCATATTTTTCTCCTTTTTTTAAAAGCTCCTCAAGTTTTTGAGTAGTAAAACCATGAAACCCATAACTTCCATCATCTGTGCAAACATAAACATTAACACCAATTTCTTTTAATTGTTTTTCAAAAATCACATAATCCTTACTTCTTGCCCCAATAATAAAATCTACTTCCTTATTTTCTTTTCTTAAAGCAACTGCTGCGTTAAACAAAGGAGGAACTCCTACTCCTCCACCAACAAGACAATATCTATTTCCTTTATCTAAACTCCATTTAGCACCAAAGGGACCACGCATTCCAATACGATCTCCTTCTTTTAATTCTGCCATTGCATTAGTAAAATGACCAATTGCCGCAATTGTTAAGTGAGTTTCTTTGTCATTTTGATAAGCTACGCTAATTGGTTTTTCATCTACACCTGGAAGCCAAAGCATAACAAACTGCCCTGGTAAAGAATTATATCCTCCATCCAAAATATATGTGTTGATATTAGGAGCATCTTTACGGATTTTTTTTATTTTAAAAATCTTAGGGAGATCAGACATAAATTGATATATTAGTTTTTTATAAAAATTTTATTATAATAAGTTTTTTTTCTCAACATATTCTTGCAATTCAAGAAAAAATATGTAAAATCCTCGGGCTTTAAATAATTATGAAGACTATGAAAAAAGGAATTCATCCAGTATATCATCAAAATGCAAAGGTTATTTGCTCTTGCGGAGCAGTTTTCAACATACCTGGAACTGTACTAGAGCTACGCGTTGAAATTTGTAGTCAATGTCATCCATTTTATACAGGAAAAATGAAAGTTATGGATACAGCTGGAAGAATTGAGAAGTTTAATGCTAAACAGAAAAAATCTGAAGGAATGCAAAAAGCTGCTTAATTTAAAGCTTAGAATATAGAATTTAAAAAAGAAGAGTTTACATACTCTTCTTTTTTGTTACAAAAGATTCTGAACCCATATTCACTTTATCAGGAATAGAATTTTGTGTGTTTACTTGCACAAAGCACAAAGAAACTCTCTCCACCTGCCATTCCAGCGAATGCGGGAATCCAGTTTTGCACAACCCCCTAAACCCCCCTTATCAGGTGGACTTTTTTAAAAGACTTTTTTGTCTTTTGGAGTAAAATAAATTAAAATTTCTTCAAATAAATACTCAAGTGGATAAAAAATTTGATTTTAAAGGCTCACCTTCAATTTCTTTTTGGAAAAAGATTCGCATACATCCTCTTTTTACACTATGGAGAAGAAATGTTCTTATTTTCTTACTTTTCCTTATTTTAATATTTTTATCATCTCTAATTATAGCTAGCTCTATTAGCCTTTATAAAACAAAATCTTTATATGGAAATCAGTTTAAAAATATTTTCTCAATCTTTAATAAAAATGAATATACCGTTCAATTTTTGCAAAACTACATTATAGATTCTGAGAAATCCTTGAGCCCATTAATTCAAGATTTTAAAAAAGCATTACCAGAAGCTGATTATTCTTATCAGCAAAAAAATATTAATAATATTGAGCAAATTCTTACAAACTTAAAACAGTTTGGTGAATCACTCCCTTCTTTAGAAAATTCATTTAATCATTTTTTAGAAAACAAATCTTTTGACTATTTTCTTAATTATCTTGATAAAAACGAAGGAACAATAATAGCCTTAAGTAATAACTTGGAAATATTGTTCGAAAAAATAGAAAACGGATGGTTAATCCCTTCTAAACTAAAAGAAGTTGTTTATAAAATTCAGCCTTTTTCATTTATTTTAAAAGATATATCAAATGATATTAAGGCTATTCGAAATATTTTAGGAGACAACTCTCCTCATACAATAATTGTGTGGTTACAAAATTCCAATGAGAAACGTTCAACTGGAGGTTTTATTGGATCATTTTTGAAAATAGTAATGAATGATGGAAAAGTTGATTCATCAACATTCCATGATATTTATGAATTTGATGGACAAATAACAGAAGAATTTAAAGCTCCCAATATTGCTAAAACTCTAGTAGGAGATAAGAGTTGGTCACTAAGAGATTCCAATTATTCCCCTATTTTCCATGAATCCGCAGAAGCATTTATGAAACTTTACGAAAAAGCAGGCGGAGAAACTGTTGATACAATTATCGCAATAGATAATAACTTAATTGAGAATTTGTTAGAAAAAATAGACTCAATAAAAATACCAGAAAAAGCTATAGAGCTTAATTCGAAAAATTTCTCTTTTATTCTGTCTTACATTGTTGAATCAAAATTAAATAATATTAATCCTAAACAGTTTTTAGAGGATTCTATTATTCCTGCAATAAGCAAAAAATTTTTTGACTCAATATCGTTGGATATAATTATTAAATTAATTGGAGAAGAAAAAGAAAACATCCAAATGTTTTCAAGAAAAGATAGCATTAATAAAACTTCTCAAAAGTTTAGATTAGGCAAAAATATTGAAGAAATTTTTAAAGATGATTCAGTAATAGTAATAAACCAGATCTCTATTAGTGGCAATAAATCTGATGCTTTTATCGACCAAAACTTTGCTATTTCAGAAAGTTTTGAGAATGGCAAAAAAATAGTAAAAATAAATATTGAGCGTAGTCATAATTGGTCAGACAAAAATGAAAATGATATTGATAATCTAAAAAAGACTTTTGGGAAACCAAATATTCCAGAATACGAGCTTAGAAGAATTTTAGGACAAGGCACAAATCATGCATTATTCCAACTATTCCTACCAGAAAATGCTAAAAACTTCTCTATTTATCCAGAAGAAATAAAATTTAATTCATGGAAAGAAAATGGAAAAATTATTGTAGAAATAGATTCGCCAATTTTGACAAAAAAAGAAAAACAAGAAATCCGATTTACTTTTTATAATCCACAAAGTTTTACAAAAAACAGTTATTTCTTGATAAATAAAAAATAGACAGTTTTATATAAAATTTTCTATTGATATTTTTAAACAAGAATGATAGCTTTTGTCTGCAAAAATAAAATAAAAATAAAAAAAGACATTTATTCGCCTTTAACTTTTTTATCATGCGTTATTTACTTATTACATTTGTTTTTATTTCTTCAATTGTACTTACATCTTGCTTTAATGGAAAAGATGGCGAAGCAAATTTACTTGATTCTCCAAGTAATAATCAAGAACAATCTGATGATTCAAACACTAAATCGAACAATGAAAAAGTTAAAACAACTCCTATAAAGGAAGAACCAAAAGAAGTTCAAATTAGTATTGTTTCTGAAAAAAGTAAAAATAAACTAGAAACTTCGTCAGAGTATGTTAACATTGTAGGAATTCTTAGGAACGCCGGAAAGGTTAATAAAGTAGAAATAAATAATGAACTTATTGAGGATTATAAGGCAGGAAGCAAAAATTTTAATTATACTGTCTCTGAAGAAGTGGGGAATCTAAAAAAAGGAAGAAATATATATGTTGTAAAAGCTTTTGACAATAAAGAAAATACCGTCGCTGAAACTTCTTATGAAATCATTTCTGATATTAAATATGACAGACTTACAAGTACTGGTTTTGATTCTTATATATATGCACTTATTCTTGCAGGAGGAACATACTTTATAATAAAAAGAAAAGAACTTATTTAGTAAATTATTAAAAAAAACTCTCGATAAATCGAGAGATTATATAGCAATTCCTTATTTTTAGGAAATTGATGTTTTTGGTTCTTTTAATGAACTCTTTTGGTAAGCAGTGTTAGAAATATACCTAACATTAAGTACCCTGCTATAGTAGCAATTATTGCAATAGATTTATCCATAATTGTTATCGGCACAATATCTCCATACCCAAGAGTAGAAAACGTAACAACTGAAAAATAAAAATAATCAAAAAAGTGAGAAGATCCTCCATTATACCCGTAAAGCATTGAATGGTTTATATAATCTGCCACCTCACTATTATTAGATGAATTCAGTATTATATTCCCAGCACTATCAATAGGAACATTTTGAAACTCTCCGGAAATTGTAAAAATTGATGAAAATATTATCACAAAAAATAAACTAGTAAGCCCCCAACGGAAAAAGTTTTCTCCATAATGACTGGTAACTGACCATATTTTGTACCCTATCCAACTTAGATAGTTCTTTTTCAATAAAAATAACATTTTTCTATAATGCATCCTAGTTTTATAAACTATAGAAGCTAAATCTGAAAAACTTTTATTTCTGAATTCTTTTTCTAAAAGCAAAAGATAGGTTTTAGTACCCCTTAAAAAGTCTACTAAAGTAATTTCTTTTGACTCAATATTTTCTTTATTTTTACGAGCTTTTTTTAGTTCAGACAATAAAAATTCTTGATGTTTATTAAAATATTCTATAGCTTTTTCTAGATTCTTAACAAGGCTTATATCTTCAATTAAAGTGTTTTTCTTTAAAATATTTTTAATAATATAATAATAGGTCACACCCAAGTCTTCATAAGATTCAGGAGCTATTGATCTCAATCTTTCATTTAAAGATTTCTCTATTTTGTGAATCTCTGATTCATTTTGCCGATCATCTAAAAATGCAACTATATTCCCAAATTGCATTATGTCTTTTACTTGTGATAACTCCTTAATTTCTTTTTTTATTTCAGCTTTCATTTCTTTTTTAGCCGAAGAAAGCTCTTTCTTCATTTCAGCTTCTATTTCTTTGCTTTCTTCAATAGCAGTTTCTTGAATTTCTTCTTTAATTTCTACTAATAAATCACTAGTTTTACTGGCTTGGTTTCCATATTTTCGCTTCTTTAACATAATTTTTTGTTTTAGTTTCGTGTCATTATATCAAAAATTACTTTTAAAATAAACAAAAAATATAAAATTCCCCTCCTCTAATATTTAAAAATTAATATTTTTAAAATATCCCTGTTGATTTTCTTTTTTTAAACCTTACAATCAAAGCCAATTTATAAATTACCAATTCATAAAAAATGTCTTTACCTGTTGTTGCAATAATCGGACGACCAAACGTAGGAAAATCGCGTCTTTTTAACAGATTAGCAGGAAAGAAAAAAGCTATAGTTTCTGATATTCCTGGAACAACAAGAGACAGAATTGTTACAAAAATTGAAGACGTATCAATTCCCTTTGTTTTAGTAGACACTGGCGGACTTGAATTTGAAAAAAACAAAGGAACGATTGAAAAAAATATGCAGGACCAAGTAAGAGTTGCATTAGAAGATGCCGATATAATTTTATTTGTCCTAGATTCAAGAACCCCAATTCTTCCACAAGATTACAAAATCACTGAATTATTAAGAAAATCAAATTTTATCAAAACAAAGCATATAATCCCAGTTTTATCAAAATGCGATGAAGCGAAAGACGATGCCTTGTTATCTCAAGTTTATTCGTTGGGATTTGATAATTTTATTCAAGTTTCAGCTATTCATAATACTGGTGTAAAAAAACTTGTTGATCGCATACAAGAAGATTTTAAAAAGATGGGATATTCTAAAAAAGTAGAAAGTGAAGAAGTAGAGTCTGACATTCCTAAAATTTCTTTTCTTGGAAGACCCAATGTTGGTAAGTCTAGTTTAATCAACGCACTTTTATCTGAAGAGAGATTAATTGTTTCCGATATTCCTGGGACAACTCGTGATGAGATTGATGTTGAAATTCAATGGGAGAAGAAAAAATTCATATTTGTCGATACTGCAGGAATGAGAAGACGAGGGAAAGTTGAAAAAGGGATTGAAAAGTGGTCTATTATAAGAACCATGAAAAGTATGGAGGTTGCTGATGTTAGTTGTATTATCATTAATGCAGATGAAGGGATTTTATCTCAAGATCAACATATTATCGAAAGGGCTTTAGAATTTAAAACAGGACTTATTCTTGTAATCAATAAATGGGATCTTCATGAAAAAGGAGAAGAAGCAAGAGATGAATTTTTATTAAGCTTAAAAAGAGCATTCCCATTTCTTTCATGGACACCAGCTGTTTTTGTTTCTGCTAAAACTAAACAAAATATTATAAAAATATTTCCACTTGTTGAAAAGATTGTTGAGGAAAGAAAAAAAAGAATTACTACTGGGAAATTAAATACTTTCTTACATGAGATAATGGCGAAACATCCGCCAAAGGGAACAAAAAGAATTAAACCAAAAATATTCTATATTTCTCAGGTAGATATTAATCCTCCTAAGTTTAAAGTTTTTGTTAATAAAAAAGAGTATTTCCATTTTTCTTACTGGAGGTATTTGGAAAACAGGATTCGTGAATATTTTGGGTTTGAGGGAACTGTTATTGATATTGAAGTTGAGGAGAGAAAGAGCCTTTATCAGAAATAAATTTATATTGTCGTGGCGTGCCAATGGCACGCCTCAACGATAAAAAAGTCATTCCCCCCAAAGGGGGTCACTTTGTGACTTGTCAGGAATCTTATATCGAGAAGATTTTTAATCTTCTCTTTTTTTTAATAATTAATAAAATTAAAAATATTGGCTTAAAATAAGCTTTTATTTATATGGTACATAACTCATAATTAGAACAATGTCTTAAATTAATTATTTATTTAAAAATCTATGATAAATAATTATAATCTTTACAATCGTCAATCAATCCGACTAAAAGAATATGATTATTCACAAAGCGGGGCATATTTTATAACCATTTGCACAAAAAATAGAGAATGCCTATTTGGTGCAATCAAAAATGGAGAAATGACTTTAAATAAACTAGGGAAAATTGCATATAATGAATTAAAAAAGACCTCTGAAATAAGAAAAAATATGGAAATAAATTGCTTTGTAGTTATGCCAAATCATATCCATGCCATTGTAACAATTAATAATTCTGTTGGGGCGTATTGCAATACGCCCCAACTTGTATCCCAAAATGATTTCAATACCTCCCAAAAAACAAAATTCCAATCCCCATCTAATAATTTAGGATAAATGGTTCGCGGATACAAATCTACCGTTACCAAACAAATAAACATATTAAGAGAACTTCATAAAATTCCAAAAAAGCCTGTTTGGCAAAGAAACTACTATGAACACGTTCTCCGAAACCAAGAATCATTCAACAAAATTTCAGAATATATCATATACAATCCCCAAAAATGGAAAGAAGATGAATTCTTTAACATCCTATGAATATTAATAAATTAACATTTTTAATAAATATTATTTTTTCTTCACAGTTAATTTCAATAAGATTAAGATACCTCCACTTAATCCTTCTTTATTAATGATCAGCAAAAGCAAAAAATCTCTAACAGAAGGACCTATTGTAAGCTCAATCATCTCACTTTCAATCCCAATAGTATTTGGGAATCTCTTACAAAGTGGATATCAACTTACAGACGCATTTTGGGTTGGTAAACTAGGAGGTATTGCAGTAGCTGCCGTTTCAGTAAGTTTTCCTTTTATCTTTCTAGTACTTTCTTTAGGAATGGGATTTGCAATGGCAGGATCAATACTTGTTGCACAGTACATGGGAGCAAAAAATAGAGAAATGGTAAATCATATTTCAGCTCAAACTTTACTAATGGTCATCAGCATCTCATTTATACTTGGAGCATTAGGCTTAATATTTTCTCCTATGCTTTTACACCTTATGGGAGTAGAACAGAGTGTTTATACAAGCGCACTTGGATTTTTACGAGTTTCATTTTTAGGGATTGTTTCAGTATTTAGTTTTTTCACTTTTCAAGCAATTCTTAGAGGAATTGGTGAAGTGATGCTACCTATTTATATAGTTCTAGGAACAATGCTTCTAAATTTTGTTCTCGATCCCCTCTTTATTTTTGGTAGTGGGATAATTCCTGCCTTTGGTGTTGCAGGAGCTGCTTGGGCAACATTTGGAACGCAAACTATAGCAATGATTATTGGATTTGTAATTCTCTTCCGTGGAAATTATGGAATTAAACTTAATTTAAAAAACTTCATTCCAGATTTTTCCTTTATTAAAAAATCTTTCCTTTTAGGCTTTCCATCATCCATAGAAATGTCAACACGAGCACTTGGCGCTTTAGTTATGACATTTCTTGTTTCAAGCTTTGGAACATTTACAGTAGCCGCATATGGTATTGGTTCAAATATCCTTCAAATTATCATTATTCCTGCAATGGGACTAGCTATGTCAACAGCAACTTTAGTAGGGCAAAATATTGGAGCAAAAAAAATAGATAGAGCTTGTAAAATTGGTAAACTTAGTGCACTTATTGCAGTTATTTTTCTTTCTGGATTAGGAGTTTTAGTTTTTTCTTTTGCTCCTTATATAGTAAAATTTTTCGTATCAAATGACGACGTTGTTGTAGGAATAGGTACTACATTTCTTCGTTTTCTTACATTCGCATTTCCATTCATGGGAATTCAATTTGCTTTTTCAGGAGTACTTCGAGGCTCAGGAAGCATGACAACAACTATGATGATTAGTCTTATTTCTCAATGGGTTATTCAATTTCCAGTTGCATATATTCTTTCAAAACATACTACACTTGGTATTAAAGGATTATGGCTCGCCTTTCCCATAACTTTTTTTCTCACATCCATAATTACATTAATTTATTTTTTAAGAGGGAATTGGAAAAGAGTAAAACTTATCGATAACAAAGAACAAAAACTTCAAAAGAAAATTGCGATAGAAAGTATTATTGAAGAAGGTATCCGACAATAACAACTTTTGATTTTCTTACTAACAAATAATCATAATTTAAATATAATGAACAAACTTACAAAATTCATAATATCAATATTCATACCACTTACAGTAGGTTTTGTAGGCTCATTTTTTACAATGAACTCAATATCTACATGGTACATATATCTACATAAACCATTTTTTACACCTCCTAGTTGGATCTTTGGTCCAGCTTGGACAGCACTCTATATAATGATGGGAATCTCATTATATATTATTTGGATAAATCCTATAAAAAATAAAAAAATGGCTTTTATTACATTTGGAGTACAAATGTTTCTGAATATGATTTGGTCAATTATTTTTTTTGGATTTCAGTCTCCACTATTTGCCTTCATAGAAATAATTATCTTATGGATAAGCATTTTATTATCTATAATTTACTTTTTTAAAATATCTAAATCAGCATCATATTTATTGATCCCTTATATTTTATGGGTTAGTTTTGCATCTATATTAAATTTTTCGATTTATTACCTTAATTATTTAGTAATTTATTAAAACACTTTTCAAAAAAAACTCACAATAAAGTGAAGTATATTTCTTCCTGACGGAAGCATTGCGGTCTAGCACCGAGACACTATGAAAAAGAGTTTAAGGGGCTATCCCACCTATATTTTAAGCCAAAAAGTCTTACTTTTTGAAGCATTTTTATTAAAAAATAATGAGATATAAAAAATATTCTATTATCGCTAATAGTGCACCTCTGCCATAAGGGAAAGGGATTCGCACCCTTTTAAGAAATTTTTAAGGTGAAAAGGGCGTTTACAAAGAAAAAATACTCAATTAATTCGAGTATTTTTTGCCATAGGTAAGCGGGAATGAGGTGCTATTAGTGCACCTCTTGGCGGAGCATCTCGGTCTAACACCCTTTCAATGTAGAACGAGACAAATGAGACACTATAAAAAAATAGCTAATAGACTTACGCCTATTAATATTTTTTAAAATAAGAATGGCAGCTGATTAAATATTAGGAATATGTCTGCTTAAAGCTATTATTAGCCTTATGATCTCTATTTATTCATAGAATCTAATTTTTTACAAAAGATGTAAAATTCCAGATTTATTGCATTAAAAACATGCAACTCTTTTTAAAGTTGCACCTATTTTTTCAAGAAAAATTCGTTAAACTCCAGTTATAATGCGATTATATCTGACATGCAACAAAAGCATGTTTTTTAAATAAATTTTTTGACTATTAAGGTGTAAATTTTTTATCATTTTTTCTGCCTTATCTGCCTGTCTGAAGTTCGGGATAAATTATAATATAAAATAAAGCTAAAAATAGCTGAAAAATATCGTTTAGAACTAACTGGATAAAAAGTTATTTAAGAATAATTTTTATTTTTTTAATAATTCTTTCTGAATTATAAAGTTTCACATATAATGTAATATATTAACTTATCTTACAACTTGATTAGTAAAAAATAAGCTAGTAAAGTTCAGTTGCGACTTTCATCTTCGGCATAACCACATCAAATTTTTATATTGGGATTCCAATGGAAAAGCGGGTAAATCGCTTCTGCCAAATTGGAATCCACAATGTGGACGAAGATGAGGGTCGCCAGAACGGTTTACCCACTTTTTAATATCCCCAATTATGACTAGAAAACTATCACAGCAGTTCATGCTAAACCTACAGGAAGGAATGTTAAGCCCTTTCTTAAAACAATGTAAAGAATGCTTAACATTAGATTTAGAAATTAGAGAAAATGCAGTGAATATCTATTATCGAGGAGGAAATCTGATAAAGATAAAAGAACTAAATGCAACCAAGTATGAAATCTACTTTGATAAAAATTATTTAGTACATAATAAAGAACTAGTAGAAGGATTATCGAAAATAATAACAAACGAAGAAATAGTACAAAAATGGATAAACCTAATTCCACAGTTAAAACATGAAATGGATTTATGGTTTACCAAACACCCTAAAGATGAGAGAGAGTTTCAGCAGTTATTGGTTAGAGAGAATAATCTTAACCAAGCAACAGACTACTTTATCTGTGATATTGAATATACAGATATAGGAGCAAGATTTGACGCCATAGCTTTTGAGTGGGAATCAGACGGATGTTCTAGGAGGTTTTTTAAAGGATATAAACCTAAACTAATCTTTATAGAAAAGAAATATGGAGATGGTGCACTTAAAGGAAGTGCCAGTATAGATAAACATATTAGAGATATGGAATCTTTTTTATCAGATGATTCCAGACTTCAAAATATTAAGGAAGAAATGATTGAATCATTTAAGCAGAAAAGAGATTTAGGATTAATAAAATCATTGGATAAAAACCCAAACCATATAACAGAGGTATCAGATGAAAAACCAGACTTTGTATTTATACTTGCGAACCATGACCCAGATAGTTCTAAACTTAATCAGGTGCTGTCAAAGTTAAAACCAATGAAACATGCAAATCTAAAGTTTGCAGTAGCCAATTTCATGGGATACGGGCTTTATAAACAAAACCTTTTCTCTATCGAAGAATTTAGGAAAAACTTTAGTAATCAAATATTTAGTAAAAATTAAAACATGAGTATAGAACTAAAAATAATAAGAGGCTCATCAGAAATAGGAGGAACTTGTATTTCTGTAAGCACAGAGATGACAAACATTATCATTGATATGGGAATGCCACTCTCTGACGAGAAACGAGAAACTTTAAACTTTAAGAAAATAGTAGAGGATGATAAGAAACAAAAGGCAGTATTACTTTCACATGGACATCAAGACCATTACGGAGAAATGAACGAAATACCAAAAACTGTTCCCGTATTTATGAGTGAAGGAGCTAGATCAATTATAAAAATATCAAACTTGTTTTTAAGAGATATGTGCATAGAGATAGAGAATATCCAATTATTTGAAGATAGAAAATCTTTTAATATTGGAGATATTAAAATAACGCCATACAGAGTAAATCATTCTGCATTTGATAGTTACGCATTTCTATTTGAACATGAAGATAAACAAATATTCTTTAGTGGAGATTTTAGAGGACTAGCAGGAAGAGAAAAGTATCTATTCCCAAAACTTCTAAAAGATATCCCTAAAAATATTGATATTTTACTTTTAGAAGGAACAAGAATTACTAGAGGTAATGAAAAATATCCCACAGAAGAAGCCGTTGAAAAAGCTTTGATAAAGATTTTTGAGAAACAAGAAAATATCTCATTGATTACAGTAGCATCACAGAATATAGATAGATTAGTAAGTATCTATAAAGCAACAACTAAGGCAAAGAAAGAGCTTGTAATTGATCCATACACAGCATTTGTGCTTGAAGAGTTAGGAAATAAATCAAAAACACTTCCACAGTATGACTGGAGGAATATAAGAGTTTATTTTTCTCCGAATCAAACAAAGATTCTTTTAGAGAATGGATATGAGCAAAATGTGTATAGATACAAAAACTCTAAAATAACGTCTGATGAAATGGCAGAAAGGAAAAAGGATTTAGTATTTCTTTTTAAAGATAATAGAGGTTCAAGGAAATTCTTTGATAAGTTATATCCATTAAAGAACGCCAATTTCATTTGGGGATTATGGGAGGGATATTTAGAAGATTCCGACTTACAAGATTTATGTAAAGAAAAAGAAATGAACTTTTATCATATCCATACTTCAGGACATGGAGGAGTAGATGAAATGGAAAAGTTAGTTAATGCAGTTAATCCTAAAACAGTTATTCCAGTACATACGCAAGAGCCAGAGAAATACAAAAACTTCTTTTCTAACGTAACAATTTTACCAGATAATAAACCTCTTAAACTATGATACAAAAACGTATAGCAATAGACTTTGGCACTATCTGCAAAGACAAGTTCCCAGAGATTGGAGAGCTGGAAGAAGGAGCTAAAGAAGTAATACAGAGGTTTAAGGAGAAAGGTTGGTATATCATCATTTATTCTTGCAGAAGCAACAGTGACTACTTTGATGACAATGAGAAATATGAAACAGAGATGATACAGTTCTTAAAAGACAATAATATCCTTTATGATGAGATTTATAGAGATAAAGGAAAGGTGGTAGCAGATTATTACATTTGTGACAGAGCGATTGAATATAAGAATAATTGGAAAGAAATTGAAATGAGGATTATTTAAAAAGCATGTTTAGAAGTTTTTAATTTGTATTATACTATTCAGCGTAATTTTTCAGTTAAATATTCATATTAGATTTCTACTTTTGTAGGTGGTGCATGGATTCCATAACTCATCCCCATACAGGGTATCAGGGATTAGAACCCCTATATTTTAAGCCAAAAAGTCTTACTTTTTGAAGCATTTTTATTAAAAAATAATGAGATATAAAAAATATTCTATTATCGCTAATAGTGCACCTCTGCCATAAGGGAAAGGGATTCGCACCCTTTTGCAAAATTTTTAAGGTGAAAAGGGCTTTTATAAAGAAAAAATACCCGATTAATTCGAGTATTTTTTGCCATAGGTAAGCGGGAATAAGGTGCTATTAGTGCACCTCTTGGCGGGAGCAGACAGATTCTCACACCCTTTAAGAACTAGCTTAAGAGTATTTTTTGAAAAAATAGAGAAAAATCTATATTTCAACAACTTCAATATTATTTTTATCAAGATCTTCATCCAAAATATCTAAAGCTTCAAAAACTTTTTTAAGATATAACTGATTATTTTTTGACATATTTCTTCCGATTGGATCGTTTTTGGAAAGAATAAGCAATGGAAGAACTTTATTTTCTGTAACCAAGAAAACTCCTCTGCCATGAATATTTTCACTTGTAAGTTTCAACTTAAAAATCCTTCCACCTGTTACTTTTGGAAGAATAAAATCTCCTAATCCTTGAAAAACTTTCAAACAAAATTTTAGAATATGATTTTTTGAAAAATGAGAATCAAATTTTCTCTCTAATCTTTTTGATATAACAATCTTCATTTCTTATAGTTTAGAAAGTTTTGTAGAAATTGTTTTTACTTTTTCCTGCTTATCTTTTGGAATCTCAATCTCTTCTATATCACTAATAATAATTTCTTGTTTAGTTAAAAAATCTTTTAAAGCTTGTTTTATAACTGCTGTTAAAGTGATCCCCATACGTTTTGCTTTTTTACTTGCTTGGGTATGCAAATCTGCAGGAAGCCTAAATGTAGTTGCTGAGGTAGTCATTGTTTATAAATTATTAACACAATTAGTATAGCATAAGTGTATTGTTTTTGTAAATACTAAAGCAATACATTTTATATAAAATGAGACACTATAAAATAGGGTATTAGGGACTAGAACCCCTATATTTTAAGCCAAAAAGTCTTACTTTTTGAAGCATTTTTATTAAAAAATAATGAGATATAAAAAATATTCTATTATCGCTAATAGTGCACCTCTGCCATAAGGGAAAGGGATTCGCACCCTTTTGCAAAATTTTTAAGGTGAAAAGGGCTTTTATAAAGAAAAAATACCCGATTAATTCGAGTATTTTTTGCCATAGGTAAGCGGGAATTAGGTGCTATTAGTGCACCTCTTGGCGGAGAGACAGGGATTCGAACCCTGGGTGGAGTCGCCCCCACAACGGTTTTCAAGACCGTCGCTTTCGACCGCTCAGCCATCTCTCCTTGAATAAGCTAGGGAATTGTATTTATAGCCCCAAATTTTGTCAAATCAAAAGAGGTGAAAAAGTATAATTTTTATGAAAAATAAAAAAAATTAAAATAATCATGATTTTCTATTGCCATTTTTAAAATTAGGAGTAGGGTTTTACGCAAGAAAAAAACATGATACACAATGATAACGTATATCACACTAGCAATATTCGGGTTTTCATTCCTTCTCATAATTTTTGAGGTTTTTGATAAGGCACTTATAGCCTTATCTGGAGCCATCTTAATGGTTATGTTTAGAATATTAACCCCAGAAGAAGCAATCTCCTCTGTAGATTTCGAAACAATAATTTTACTTATGTCAATGATGTTGCTTGTCAATGTCTCATCCAAAAGTAACATATTTACATGGATTAATACCAAAATAGCTTTTTTAACAAAGGGAAACCCTTTGGCTATGTTTGTCTTGTTTTCGACTATAACAACAGTTTTTTCTGCATTTCTTGACAATGTAACAACCGTGTTGTTAATAGTGCCATTAACAATACAGCTGATTAAAGGAATGGGGCGAGATCCGAAGCCATACATATTTGCAGAAATCATATTTTCCAACGTAGGAGGTGCTTTAACGCTTATTGGAGATCCTCCAAATATAATTATAGGAGGCGCAGCAAATTTAAGCTTTATTTCTTTTATAGCCAATTTGTGGGTACCAATACTAATGTCTTCTTTATTTATTATGATTATTTTCTTAATAAGTAATTGGCAGAAATTAAAACCTATTACTAGCAATTTACAAGAACTTTACATAGCAAATATTCTTATAGAAAAAATTAAAATTACATTTCTTAAAAAAACACTACATACAGATTTTATAGTAAAAGCAATCTCTATTATATTATTAACAATAGCAGGATTTTTACTTGAAGATTTTATACATCTTCCATTATTTGTAATCGCTATTACAGGAGCAATAACTCTTATGTTAGTTACTTCAAAAAGAGAAAATATTCATGACGCATTTAAATCTGTAGAATGGACAACTCTATTTTTCTTTGGGGGTCTTTTTATAATGGTTGCAGGAGTAGAAAAAACAGGGATTCTTTCTCAGTTAAGTAATTGGATTGCCAATTCATCCACAGATTTACTATATCTATCACTTTTAATCTTGTGGGTATCAGGCTTTGTTTCAATGATATTAGATAATATACCATTTGTTACAATAATGATCCCCGTTGTTCTTGGCATCACAGAAAAATTTTCAACCCAACCCGATATAAATGTTTTATGGTGGGCATTATCACTAGGAGCTTGTTTGGGAGGAAATGCAACATCAATAGGAGCTTCTGCAAATATTGTTTCTATAGACTTAGCTAGAAAAGAGAATGTGAATATTTCGTTTCTTGAGTATATGAAGTTCAGTCTTCCTTTAACAATTGGAGTATTGATAATATGTAGTATATATTTATATTTTAGAATTAGAATTATATGAAAACTAGGATTGAATTGCTTTCTAATTTATTTAGAGAAATTGAATCTGATGTTGGATCAGGAGAAGTTTCATGTATAACATTGAGATCATTGATTAATTCTATAAAGGTTTTTGAAGTATCAGATACCAAAGAATTTTATAATCAATTTAAAGACTTAGTTTATGCCACATGTAATACAGAACCTAAATTTGGTTGTTTAAATTACTATTACAGGGCGCTACTAAAAGAATTAAAAGATTTTTTCTTATTAGAAAGTTCATCAACCAAAAACTGTAAAAATTTTATTTTAGAAAAAATTGAAGAATTAATAATTAAATATAAAGAAGAAAATGCTCTTATATTAAAAAATGCAGAAAAAATAGACGTTGAGGGGAAAACTATTCTCATACATGATCAAAGCAATACGGTACATCAAGTTTTAGCACATCTCAAAAAACTTGGTAAAAATTTTAATGTTATAATCTCTGAACAAGATTATAACAAAACGCATGATAATATTGAAAAAATACATAATTTGAAAATTCCTTTTCAAGTAATTCCATCTTATATGCTTAATTTAGCACATAATAATATAGACATTGTATTTTTTGGCGCTTTAACATTAAAAAATACAATGGACTTTGTTATGTCACCAGGAGCATATGGCATAATTTCAGAATTCAACATTGTTAATATTCCAATTTATGTTTTTCTTAACACTATAAAATTTAGTTTATGGGAATCCAAAAAGAAAGGAGAAGTTTTTTTGCATAAACATTCAAGATTACATCATTCAAAGCCGATTTCTTATGAAAGATTAAAATGTTCTCATGATCGCGTTCCATCAAAATTGTTTCATAGAATTATTACAAATGAAGGTGTATTCACATCTCAAAAGTTGGAAGATTTATATAATACAAAAATGAAAAATTATACTGAAGAAATAAAATAAAGTATTGAATTATCCTTAATTAGTTAGGAATATTAATCCTTATAATTCTTTCTCTAAGTGAGGTTGTTTTTAAATTATTGATGCAATACTATGATATTACTTTATTATGAGTTTTAATTTTAAATATGAATATACTTTTTATTGGAGATGTTTTCGGAAAATCAGGACGACAAATTGTGAAGAAAGAATTACCGCAGATAATTAAAGATAATAACCTTAACTTAATAATTGCCAATGTAGAAAACATTTGCCATGGCAAAGGAACAAGACAAAAAGATATTGATTTCTTAAAAGGACTAGGAGTAGAAGTTTTTACTGGAGGTAATCATACGTTTGATAATCCAGAAATTTTGGATATTTTCAAAAAAGAGACAACTGTGCTACGTCCTGCTAATTATCCAAAATCCGTTCCTGGAAATGGGTATTGCATACACAAAAACACACTAGTTATAAATTTAATGGGACGAGTTTTTATTAAAGAGGGAATGGATTCTCCATTTGATACAGCTGATAAAATTCTGGAAGAAAATAAAAATAAAAAATTTGATGCAATAATAGTTGACATTCATGCAGAAACCACAAGTGAAAAAAGTGCCTTATTTCATTATCTTAATGGCAGAGTATCAGCAGTAGTTGGAACACATACACATATCCAGACAGCAGATGAGAAAGTCTCTAAACAAGGAACTGCATTTATCACAGATGTTGGAATGACAGGACCTGAAGATTCAATAATTGGAATGGATAAAGATATTGTTTTAAAAAAATTTCTAACAGGTATGCCTGTAAAAATGGAACCAGCAACTGGAAAAGCATTGTTCTGTGGCATTCTTATTGAAATGGAAAATAAAAGATCAAAAAGCATAAAAAGAATTATGATTAGAGAGTGAATTACTTTTTTGTAAATAAACTCACAAACGACGAATAAAAGCTAAAATGCGCATATTTTTTTATACAAAAAGTCTTGACTTATAGTAGGGGCTTATATAAGATGCGCGCGCTTTTAAAAAAATACTATGTCAAACTTTGTTATTCAAGTGAAAAAAACAGAGGAAGAAGCAGAGAATATAAAAAAAGCTGCACACAAATCTGGACAGGCAATAATTCAACAAGCAAAAGAAGAGGCTGAAAACGAAAATGAAAAAATGTATGTTAAAGCTATTGAAAAAGCTCAAGAGAAGCTCGATAGTGCTAAAGTTACAATTGCAGAAAATTACAAAGAAATTATTTCAAAATATACGGAAGAGCTAGAAGCAATCAAATCAATCGGAAAATCTAAAAAAGATACAGTTATAGATACATGTATTAGTTTTATCTTAAAAAATATAAATTAAATTATCTTTCATCTATGGCCATTGTGGCTATGAAAAAAGTTCAGGTTTTAACTCTACAATCTTCTCAGCAGATAGTGCTTGATTTTCTACAAAAAAAAGCTAGCTTTGAGTTAATTGAAACTGATATTCAAGAACAAGGATATTTAGACTGCATAGTAAAGCTAAGAGAAACAGAAAAAACTGTTGCAGATTTAGATTTTGCTATTAAGTTTCTTACTCCTCATTCTAAAAGCTCAAAGGGATTTAAATATGCCTTAATGGGAGAAAAGGAGATATTTTCTAGTAAACGTATTGAGGAAATAAAAGATCAATTTAATTTTCAAGAAGTAGTTTTGAGAATCCAAGATTTGGAAATTTTACAAAATAAACTTAAAAAAAGTGAGACCGAAATAAATAAAGAGTTAGAATCAGTTGAAGTATTAAAAAATATGAATATTGATTTAAATGAGTTAGAAGAACAAGATTCAGTTGATATTTGTTTTGGAAAAGTTAGGAATCAATTTTATCCTATTTTAAAAGATCAAATATCTAAGACATGCAAGGAAGCTGAATTATTCCTTATTGAAGAAAGTCCTGCAGAAACTGCATTCTATGTTGTTTCAAGTAAAGATCTTTCTGCATCAATAAAGGAAATAATGCAGAAAAATTCAGCAAGAGAAATTAAAATAAATGATAAATGTAATAATATAAGTAATTATGTTAGATCTTTAAAAGAAGAGATTAGAAATATAAAAAAAGATTTAAATGAAATTTCGCAAAAGACAAAAATATTAGTTTCTGAACTACCAAAATTAAAGGTCTGCTACGACTATTTTTCATGGGAAAAAGAGAGACGAGAGATTTCATCAAGAGGAAGCTGGACAGATTATACAGTTATATTCACAGGATGGATAAAGGCTAAAAAAATAAAAAAAACTCAACTAGAAATAGAACAAATAACTCAATTTGAGTCAGCTATTTTTGAAATTGAACCAGAAGAAGGAGAAGAGCCTCCTGTGGAAATTCAGAATAATAAATTCTTTACCCCATTTGAAGCAGTTACAAGATTATATGGATTACCAAAAGCTTCCGAGTTAGATCCTACCCCATACTTATCTTTCTTTTTTTTAGTTTTCTTCGGATTCTGTTTAACTGATGCTATTTATGGGCTTCTGTTGGCAATTATTTCTTTCGGAATTCTAAAAATCATGAAAGTTCCTAGCGATATGAAGGGAATATTTATTTTACTTGGATGGTCAGGAATAATCACGGTTTTTATGGGTATTTTATTCGCAGGATATGCAGGGATTTCTGAAAGTGTTATCCCTGTTTATTTACTGAAATTAAAAGTATTTGATATGAACACGGGAACAAATGCTGTGATGGCGCTAGCTTTTGGATTGGGCATTTTGCAATTATGGGTAGGAACACTTATAGCAGGAATGCACGAATGGAGAACTGGAAGCAAATTAAAAGCTTTCTTTACAAAATATTCGTGGACAATATTATTTTTAGCTATAGGAATATCTTTTGTTTTAAATAATCCTGAAACAGCAAAATATGTTAGGTATGGAGGAGTAGCATTCATATTGTTCGGTCTTGCATGGGGAGAACCTTGGTTTTTAATCCCGATTAAAGGACCACTAAACTTTATTAATGAAATAATAGGATGGGTTTCAAATACACTTTCATACGCACGTCTTTTTGCCTTAGGGCTTTCAACTGGAGTTGTAGCAGTTGTGTTTAATCAAATCGCACTGACTGTAGGTGAAATGTTGCCTGTTGGAGTAAATTACATAATCATGATAGTTATTATATTATTTGGACATATATTAAATATTGCAATGAATGTTATGGGAGCCTTTATTCATTCGGCTAGGTTGCAATTTGTAGAATTTTTTGGGAAATTTATGGAAGGAGGAGGAAGAAAATTCAATCCATTATCTAGAAAATCCACATATGTCTATATAGAGAACGATAATCAATCAATTTAAAAAAACCTTCTAATATTTTATTTATTAATTAACCAAAAAAAATATGGAAACAACATCAACTTTTGTCGAAATCATTTCACAACTTGGCCCATTTCTAGCATTAACAGGTGCAATTATGTGTGCAATCCTTGGGGGAATTGGATCATCTTTAGGAGTATTGGCAACTGGAACAATAGGAGCTGGCGTAGCCACTGAAAGACCTGATGCATTTGGAAAGATTCTAGTTCTAGAAGCACTTCCTGGATCACAAGCAATTTATGGTCTAATTGGAACCTTTCTTGTTCTAAATTTCTTTAAAGTAGAAAGTCTTACTCCACTACAAGGATGGCAAATTTTACTTGCATGTATGCCTCTAGCAATTACTGCTTTATTTTCAGCAATATACCAAGGAAGAGTTGCAGTTGCAGGTATGAATATTATTGCTAAAAATCCAGCAAATGCAGGACAAGCTATAGTTCTTGCTGCAATTGTTGAAACATTTGCCATTTTAGGACTGCTTTCAACATTCTTAATACTTTCAAATATAAAAGATGCAATTGCTGGATAATTAAGTAATATCCCTCAGTGCAATAACATGAATATATTTAAAAAAATATGATTATAGTTTGGTAATTAGCAAAATAAATTTAATGATTTCTAAAGACTAATTTTTAAAGTTTTAAAATTATAAACGAACATAAATATTTAATTAATAACCCATGTCTATTCAGGATATTTTAGAAAAAATTCTTACAAATGCAAAAAATGAGAGGGACACAATTCTTCGTAAAGCAAAAGAGGAAGCAGAAATTTTAAAAAAAGAGATTCTTTCTAATGGGATGAAAAAAGTAGCCGAATTGGAAGAAAAAACAGACGATAAAATTAGTAAGACTATAAAAAAATCAGAATATTTAGCCCACATGAAAGGCAAAAATTCTCTTTTAGAAGATAAGAAAACAATTATAGAAGATATTTTATCTATTATAGTTGAAAAACTTTCTTCAATGCCTGCCAAAGAGTATGAACAATTTCTTGCTAAAATGATGAGAGAAATTAGCATTGAAGAAGGAATTATTTACCCTGCTAAAGGAAAGGAAAACTCCACAAAAGGAGCTGTGAAACTTAATGGGAAAAAATTCCAAATAGGAGAATCTAAAGATATTGCTGGAGGATTTATTGTTGATTCTGAATTTTCTAATTTTGATTTTTCATTTGAAACTCTGGTTAGAAAAACATATCGAAAAAATCTAGAAGAAATTATTATTTCTACAATATTTAAACAAAACTAAAGTGCCATCATTTATTAAAGAAGACTACGGCTATACAATAGGAGTGATCCGAGTCCTTGAGGCAAAGCTCTTTTCTGTACATCAATACGATAGAATGATTGGATCTGAAACGGCAGAATCAGCTTATATAATCCTTAATGATACTGATTTTTCAGAATTTTTACCAGAATTCCAATCCGTAAAAGACTTTGAAAAAGTCTTAGAAAAAAGTTTATTAAAAACAAAAGAACTCTTGGATAAAATAACACCAAATGATTACATAATGAAAGGAATGTGGAAATGGTATGACTTTTATAATGTAAAAACTCTGCTAAAAGCATTTTTACAGAAAAAAACTTTTGAAGATGTTAAGGACATGCTTTCTCCATTTGGAGCTACTTGTCACTCCAAATTGAAAGATTTTGTTTTTAATAATATTGAAATTAAAAAATTTTCTAAAGCAAAAGAAGAAGCAATATTGCTTTATAAACAGAAGAAAAATATAAGATTTGTCGATTTTGTTTTTGATAAAGCTTTATTCAGTTATTTGCAAGATTGGGCAAATAAAGTCGGAACTAGTTTTGTTTTGCAATACTTAAGAAAGAAAATAGATTTAACCAACATACAGACCTTATTTAGAATGGACGAAACAACAAAAAAAGACTTAGGAGAAATAGCATTTATCCCTAATGGGAATTTTCCATGGAAAGATTTTAATGAATCTCCAGAAAAAACAAGAAAAATAATCCTTAGCACCATTAAAAATGAGCATGATTTGAATGAATTCGAGAATAATCATAACTTTAAACTTTTAGAAAAAGCTTCCGAAGATACATTGATAGATTTTTTAAGAGAAACTCGATACATATCTGAAGGTCCAATCCCAATTATGGGATATTGGTTATCAAGAGAAAGATCTGCAGATATAATTAGAAGTATTTTGGTAGGAAAACTTAATGGAGTAGATAATGAAGAAATAAGAAGAAATACAAAAAAAGTTTATTAATTAGAAAAACTTAATTTATGAGTTATAAAATTGCAATTATCGGAACAAAAATGATCACAGCTGGATTCTCAGCACTTGGATGTGATGTAAAAAATGTTAGCAACAAAGAAGAGGCAAAAAATATTCTTTTTGAACTAAAAAGAGCTAAACAAGACGAAGACAATGAAGAATCTCCTGGAAAATATGCGATAATTTTTGTTTTAGAAGAATTCATAAAAGATATATCACAAGATGACTATAAAAAACTTTCAAGTGGAGCACTTCCTGCGATTATACCAATTCCTTCTCATAAAGGAGCGACGGGATTTGGTGAGACTAAAATTAGAAGAATCGTAGAAAAAGCAGTAGGATCTGATATATTTGGTAATTAAAAATAATATTAATTCATTATAACTAATAACTAATTACAAAATTATGAATCAAGGAACTATAGAAAAAGTTGTTGGACCTCTAGTTGTTGCCTCTGGTATGTCAGAAGCAAAGATGTATGAACTAGTAAGAGTTTCAAAATTAAAGCTAATGGGAGAAATTATTGAGCTAAAAGGTGATACTGCATCTATTCAAGTATATGAAGATACTGCAGGCATAGGACCTGGAGAACCTGTGTTCCTTACGGGTGATGTAATGTCTGTAGAACTTGCACCTGGGCTCCTTGAAACAATGTATGATGGAGTACAACGACCTTTAAAAAGTATTGAAGAGAAATCTGGAACAGCTTTTATATCAAGAGGTATTGAAGCAGTTGCACTCGATCGATCAAGAAAATGGGATTTTAGACCTGTTGCACAAGTTGGAAGCAAGGTTTCAGGAGGTGATATTCTTGGAACAGTACAGGAAACAACCCTTATAACACATAAAATAATGGTTCCTCCTAGTTTTTCAGGAACTTTGAAATCAATTGAATCAGGAACAAAAACTATAGAAGAAGTAATTGCTGTAATTCAGACAGAAGAAGGAGAAAAAGAAATAATGATGCTACAAAGGTGGCCAATTCGTGTTCCACGACCAATAAAAAATAAAAAAGTTCCAAATTTACCTCTTATTACAGGAGGACGATCTGTAGATACATTCTTTCCTCTAGTTAAAGGAGCAGCGGCATGTATCCCTGGACCTTTTGGGGCAGGAAAAACAGTTACTCAACAAACAACTGCAAAATATTGTGATGCTCAAGTTATTGTATATGTAGGTTGTGGAGAGAGAGGAAATGAGATGACGGAAGTACTTACAGAGTTTCCTCATCTTGAAGATCCAAATACTGGAGAACCTCTTATGAAACGAACAATAATGATTGCAAATACTTCTAATATGCCAGTGGCAGCTCGTGAAGCATCAGTATATGTTGGAATTACAATTGGCGAATATTATAGAGACATGGGATACCATGTAGCAATGATGGCTGATTCAACTTCTCGTTGGGCTGAAGCTATGCGTGAAATCTCAGGACGTCTTGAAGAAATGCCAGGAGAAGAAGGATATCCAGCATATCTTGGATCTAGAACTGCACAATTCTATGAAAGAGCAGGATTTGTAGAAACTATTGGAGAAGGAGAAAGAGAAGGATCTTTAACAGTTATTGGAGCAGTATCTCCTCCAGGGGGAGATTTATCTGAACCTGTAACACAAAATACTCTTCGTGTAACAAAAACATTTTGGGGGCTTGATTCAAGACTTTCATACAAAAGGCATTACCCTTCAATCAACTGGTTAACATCATATTCTTTATATGTAGAAAATCTTATTGATTGGTGGAAAGTAAATGTTGCTGAGGACTTCCCTAAACAAAGAGAAGATGCAATGAACGTTCTTCAGGAAGAGGCAAGACTTGAAGAAATTGTACGTTTAGTTGGGCTTGAAGCACTTTCAGGAAAGGAAAGGCTTATTATGCTAGTTGCTAAAGCAATAAGAGAAGATTACTTATTCCAAAATGCGTTTGATCCAGATGATGCTTATACAATACCAAAAAGAGCCTACAATATACTAAAATGTATAATGACTGTTTATTACACAGCATTACCGATTATTGAAGCAAATCTTGAGTTTGATTTCAGAAATCTAGATAAATTAGAAATATTAAAAGAAATACCTAAAGCAAAATGGATTAAAGCCGATGAAATGGAGAAATTTGAAGATTTACAAGAAAGAACAAAAAGAGCAATAAATGGGTTAAAATAATCGAAAAATAAAATTATCTATTTCAATAAATATTAACTAATAACTAAATTATGCAACAAGAGTTAAAAACCGTTAGAGGGGTACAAGGACCATTGGTTATTGTAGATCTTCCAGAAGGTGTGAACGTAACTTATGAAGAACTTTGTGAAATTCGTGTTCCAGGCGAAGATCGACTTAGAACAGGAAAAGTTCTTGAAGCATCAAAAGATAGAGCTCTCGTTCAGATGTTTGAAGGAACAGCAGGACTAACAACTAAATCTGCAAGAATCCGATTTTTAGGAGAAGTACAACAACTTGGTGTATCAATGGATATGTTAGGACGTGTATTTAATGGTTCAGGAAAACCAATTGATAAAGGTCCTGAAATTATACCTGAAAAAAGAGTTCCTATTAATGGAGAACCTGTTAATCCGGCTTCTCGTTCTTTTCCAAATGATTTCATTCAAACAGGTATTTCAACAATAGATATATTAAATACTCTTGTTAGAGGTCAAAAGCTTCCAATATTCTCAGGAGCCGGGCTTCCACATAACAGACTTGCAACAATGATTGCTAGAAATGCAAAAGTTAAAGATGGATCTAGTTTTGCGATAGTATTTGCTGCAATGGGAGTAACATTTGAGGAGGCACAGTATTTCCAAAAAGATTTCGAAAACTCTGGAGCACTTGAAAAATCAGTTTTATTCCTGAATACAGCAGCTGACCCAGTAGTAGAAAGAATTGCAACTCCTCGTCTTGCTCTTACAGCAGCTGAGTACCTTGCATTTGAAAAAGATATGCACGTATTAGTTATTCTTACAGACCTTACCAATTATGCTGAAGCACTTCGTGAAGTGTCTGCTGCTCGTAAAGAAGTCCCAGGTAGACGTGGATACCCAGGGTATCTTTATACTGATCTTTCTACAATTTATGAAAGAGCAGGTCGTATTAATGAATCTAAAGGATCAATTACACAAATTCCTATCCTTACAATGCCAGAAGATGATATTACACATCCAATTCCAGATTTAACAGGATATATTACCGAAGGACAGATTCTTCTAAGTAGACATCTTTATAAGAAAGGAACTTTCCCACCAGTTATTCCAATGGGATCACTTTCTCGTCTTAAAGGAGCTGGACAATCTGCAAAAAACACAAGAGAGGATCATAAACAAATGGATGACCAATTAACAGCTGCTTATTCACGTGGTGTAGAAGTTCGAGAACTAGCTCTTGTACTTGGAGAATCATCACTAGATGATACAGACAAAGCTTACTTAAAGTTTGCAGATAGATTTGAAAAGAAATTTATTGAACAAGGAGAGTATGAAGACAGATCAGTTGAAGACTCTCTTGATATTGGATGGGAACTTCTAACCGTACTTCCAAAATCTGAATTGAAACGTGTAAAAGATGATATGGTTGAAAAATATATGCCTAAAGAATAGAGAACCGACTTTAAAAAATAATTAATAATTAAGTACTTATAAAAATGGCGATATTAAACGTCAATCCAACGCGAATGAGTATGCTTAAGCTGAGAAATCAACTTAAGACTGCAAGAAGAGGACATAAACTTTTAAAAGATAAGCGTGATGGTTTGATGAAACATTTCATGAAAATTATTCGTGAAGCTAGAGAATTACGTTTAGATATTGAAAGAGAAATGGGGATAACTTTATCTAAATTTCTTTCAGCTTCTTCAACAATGAATCATCAGATGCTTGAAGGAACACTAGCCTTCCCTGAAGCTACACTTAAATTAGATGTTACGACAAAAAACCTAATGTCAGTTCATGTTCCTGAATTTAGTGTTGATTTTGAAGGAGAGCTTATTACTTATGGATTTGCTCAAACTTCAGGAGATTTAGATGAAGGATTAAATAAACTTAAGGTAATTTTTCCAAAACTCTTAAAACTTGCAGAAATTGAAAAGACTGCTGAAAATTTAGCTGAAGAAATTGAAAAGACTCGACGTCGTGTAAATGCTCTTGAGTATACTATGATCCCTAATTATCAAGATACTATTAAGTTTATCCAAATGAAACTTGGGGAACAAGAAAGAGGCACTATTATTGCTACTATGGTGGTTAAGGCTATGATTCAAAGGAAAGAGGAAGCAGAAAGAACTCAAAAGGTTGCATGAAAATACTATTTCTGAGTGTATCTATTTTTAAAAAATATTAACCAAGTAAAAACTTGGTTTTTTTTATTTTAAATACAATCCTTCATTTCATTTAAATAACAACATTTTTATGAGCTTCGTTTTGAGGTAATGTTCTTGCATAATTCCAAGCAAGTCTAAATAAAGAAAATTGAGTTTCTCTTATAGCTTCATTTTCAACAATAGCACCTGTTAAATCATTAGCAGCTAATGAGCAAAAAGCAACTTTCTTACCATAGATCAGGATTTGAGATTTAAATGGATATTCTTCCGAAGAAATAAAAAGTGTAACACGTCTTACTCTCTTATCATATTGTGTATATTCATCAAACCCAGTCTGTCTATTATAAAGGGAAAATGCTTTATTGGTCATTTTTTCTCTTTGAGGCATATATTCATTAGCCCAATAATTAATAATATCTTCATGCATAAAACTTCTATCTACCATATTACAATCATAAATATCTTTGTTTTCTTTTAGCATATCTTTATAAATATTAATCATGCCATCTACTCCTTCAAAAAATTGTATTTTTGGCAAAGTAGCATAAGGATTAATCATATTTTTAAGCTCTCCAATTATTTGCTGTAACCTTACTTCTTTATCTTCTACTCGCCTTTTTTCTTGTTCAATTATTTTAAATAAATCATTTGGTGGTACAGGAGTAAAAATAAAAACTTTATTTTTTTCTATATAATTAATAAATCCTTTTTTGACTAATTTTTTACATAAATAAACAGAATGGCTTCTTTCAATATTAGTGCGCTTTCCAATAACTGAAGCAGGAGCACTGCCAAGGGTAATAAGTGTAAGATATATTTTTATTTCATTTTCATTCAACCCCAGCATTTTTAATGTTTTTTCTATCATATTTATATGAATATTAGGCATGTTGTTAAAAATAGTTTAACACTTTTAATTATTACAAACAAGCTATATTTTTACAGTGACTATATTAATATGTTTGTGTTATTTTTACAAAAATGTTATTATAACACATCTTCAATAAAGAAGAAGGCTTTATATTTTAATTTATTACTATGAAAAAAAACAACCGAGACCTTTGGCCAATCATTGAAAGTCTAAAAGGCAAATCTCCAAACGAAAGAAGAAACGCAATGCAAGTAGGAGATTATCTCCAAATGCCTTTTTTAAATTATAAAGAATGGGTCAGTTTAGAAAAATTTGAAGATCCAGCCGTTATTCCAAAAGAGTCCGAATTAGTAAATGTTAGAATTTTAGAGATTCTAGAAGAAGAGGGTAAGGTTTTATTATACGCAGCAGGATTTAAAAAGAAGGTTGATGCCAGTTTAATGTACAATTTTGGAGATGTCAGATATTCTGATCATTATCCAGAATTCTTTTCAACCAAAAATGGAAATGGAGCTTATTTTGGTGATAGCAATGCATCAAGTAAGATTGGAAAAACGATAGGTCTTAGACCTTACATGCAAGGAAGAGAATAAAATATCCATCATAGCATAAACTACATTTCTATCATCATAACTTTTTTGAAAGCAACACCAGCTAAGTTTTTACTTGGCTGTTTTTGTTTTAAATATAGCTAAAGCAAAATAAAATGATATAGCATAAGAGAATTAATAATGCCAATTCGTAATAAAAATATTACTCAATAGTTTTTATAAGCGATTATGTAAAATGCGGTTTATTTCCCATTATTTTTGTGATAAAATTGACATAATAATAAATTTTATATTATGGATAAATTAACTTTCACTTCTTTTGGTGCAGCAGAAGAAGTTACAGGCTCAAAACATATACTTGAATATAAAGGCACAAAAATACTTCTTGATTGTGGCATGTTCCAAGGACAAAGATATGAATCTAAGGTAAAAAATAACAACTTAGGATTCGAACCAGACTCTATAGACGCAGTAATTCTTTCTCATGCACATATTGATCATTGTGGACTTTTACCATTACTGACAAAACGAGGATTTACAGGAAAAATATATTGTACACCTCCAACAGGAGACTTATTGGGAATAATGTTAAAAGATAGTGCTCATATACAAGAAGCAGATGAAAGATATTATGCTAAACATCCTGAACTATATACACCTTTTGAAAAAGATCCTTTATATACTGAGGAAGATGTTGAGAAATGCCTTCAATATGTTGAGATTATCCCCTGTCATAATGAATTCTCTGTTGGAAATTTTAAAATAAAGTTCTATGGAGCAGGACATGTTTTAGGATCAGTTTTAACGCTTATAACAGCAGGTAAAAAAAAGATTTTATTTTCTGGAGATTTAGGAAGAGAAAATATGCCATTACTTATTGATAGAGAAAAAGGTATAGAAGCGGATGTTGTTGTGATGGAATCTACTTATGGAGGTAGATTTCATGACCCTGTTGATCTTTCTAGTAAATCCCTTGAAGAAATTATAAAATCAACAATTTCCAAAGGAGGAAAAGTTATAATCCCCTCTTTCGCATTAGAGCGTACTCAAGAAATACTTTATTTCCTAGAAGAATCTTTTAAACAAAAAAGACTGCCAAATATTCCTATTTATGTAGATAGTCCTATGGCTATTGCTGTTACAGAGGTTTTCCAAAAACATAAAGAAACATACGACACGGAAATGAAAGCACGTTACAAAGATTGGACTCCATTTAGTTCTAGAAATATTCATTTCACTGAAACTACCGAAGAATCAAAACAAATAAATGCTGAAAAAATGCCTTCAATTATCATTTCAGCATCTGGTATGTGTGAAGCCGGACGAATTCGCCATCATCTTAAAAATAGTATAGATAATTATAAAAATACAATTTTAATTGTGGGATACATGGCAGAAGGAACACTAGGAAGGAAACTTATTGAAAATAAGAAGGTTGTTTCAATTTTTGGACAAAATTATATGGTTAAAGCTAATGTTCAAAAATTAAATTCATTTTCTGGGCATGCGGATGAAACAGACTTACTTTCTTGGCTTAAGAGCATTAAAAAGAAAAAAAAGGTTATTTTAGTTCATGGGGAAGAAAAATCTCTTGAGGCTTTAAAGGAAAAAATTGATAAGATGGTTAAGGACGTAGTCATTTCAAAAAGAACAATTCCTATTGAGATATAAAATTTTCTATATAATTAAAACTTTAAATAAATAAGGATTTAGTATAAAAAATGACACAATATTATTTTTTAAGCTGTTTTTTTTACGAATAAATAATACAAGATGAGATAAGATGATTTTTGTTTTAAAATTAATCTTTACAAAACAACCTAACCTCAGTACAATCTCTCGGCTTTAAAAGATTAAAAAAAATATTATGAAAGTTGTTTTCCTTCAAACAGATGGAGCTAACCAAGTTGACGACATGAAAAACGTAAAATCTGGTTATGCTAGGTATCTTTTTAGATATAAGAAAGCAGCTGTTGCAACCCCTGCGTTAATTGCAGAAGCAGAAAAAAGAATGGCAGAAAGAATAAAGCAACTTGAAAAAACAAGAGAAGAAGCAAGAAAAGTTGCAAATAAAATGCAAGATATAATTCTTGAATTTACAGAAAAAGCAGATCAAAATCATCTTTATGGGTCAATTAATGAAAAAATGATCGCAGAAGAACTAACAAAAGCATCAAAAATTGAAATTAAACCAGAGCAAATAAGAATGGGAGAGCATATAAAAACTGTAGGAGAACATCAGATAAAAGTTCATTTGGTAGATAAGGTTGATGCTCATATAACAGTACTTGTAAATATGACAAAACCAGAATGGGAAGAAAAAAAAGAAAAAGAAGAAGAAGATTTAAAAAAGACTAAAGCAAAAAGGGGGCAAGCTGAAAAAGAGTCACAAAATAAAGAAGAGATAGTAGTAACTGGGGGTAAAGAAGATGATAAAGTTGAAAAAACTGAAGAAAAAGAGCCAGAGAAAGAATAATTATTTAAAAAATAACTTTTTTACTAGAAGGCATAAATGCCTTCTTTTTTATTATTTATGTACTTTTCTTTCTACAAGTCCATATTCTTTGACTTCTCTTTCTTTCTTGTTTTTATTAAGCCTTTTTAAAGTTTCTTTTTTAAAAGATTCAAAATTATTGTTTTCAATAGCTTCACGAATATTTTTCATCAAATTACAATAAAAATAAAGATTATGAATCGAAGCAAGACGCATTGCTAAAATTTCATTCACAGTAAATAAGTGCCGTAAGTATGCTCTTGAATATTTTTTACATGTTTCACATCCACATTCTGATTCAATAGAATTCTCATCTTTCGCATATTTAGCACGAGAAATATTAAAACTCCCATCAAGAGTAAAAACTTTCCCATGTCGAGCATCTCGAGTAGGAAGAACACAATCAAACATATCAATTCCTCTTTCAACAGCTTCTAAAATATCTTTAGGAGTTCCAACTCCCATTAAATATCTTGGTTTATCTTCAGGCAAGTAAGGCATTGTATAATCCAATACTTCATTTAATTTATAGCTAGATTCAACTACACCTCCAACTGCATAACCTGGAAAATCCAACTCTACTAATTGCTTAGCAGATTCAACTCTTAAATCTTCAAAAACTGATCCCTGTACAATAGCAAAAAGATGTTGATTTTTATTAGAGCCAATTTTCATCCAATGATCCTTACATCGCTTCGCCCATCTAGTAGTTCTTTCTAAAGACTCTTTCGCATACTTACGAGTACATGGATAAGGAGTACATTCATCAAGAACCATAGCAATGTCTATTCCTAAATCAGATTGTATTTCTATAACTTTTTCAGGAGTAAGAAATTGCTTTGAGCCATCAATATGAGATTTAAATTCTACTCCTTCCTCTGTAATTTTTCTTATTTTAGAAAGAGACAACACTTGAAATCCGCCTGAATCCGTAAGTATTGGACCATTCCAATTCATAAAATCTGCAAGTCCTCCCATTTTTTTAATCAACTTTTCTCCTGGTCTTAAATGAAGATGATATGTATTTGAAAGTATAATTTCAAAACCAATATTTCTAATATCTTCAGGCTCAATTCCTGCTTTTACTGCACCTATAGTCGCAATTGGCATAAAGAATGGAGTTTGTACAGT
Organism: uncultured Candidatus Peribacteria bacterium; assembly: GCA_964466055.1. GTDB lineage: Bacteria > Patescibacteriota > Gracilibacteria > CAYXLW01. Next base: position 37,561 of record CAYXLW010000007.1, on the reverse strand, counting down.
TCCATGTGCTGTTTGTAATTCTCCACGTCTTGCGTTTTTATCTTGAACTTTTAGTGTAAAATTTTTCATTAAAAAATAAATTATAATACGTAAATGCATTATAAATATTCTTATTAAATTATACGAATCTTTATTTATCAATAATTAATTTTTAGAATCAGTATCAATTACATATTTAAATCCTAACCTGATAATTTCGCCATCAGTATGCACTTTAAATCCGAAATTTTTTCCTAATTGATGTAAAATATTCATAATTTTATTATGTTGTTCTTCTGATATTTCAGATAATCTTTTTCTAGACAACCAAACTTCTTTTCCCTCTGGGTCATATCTAAAATCATTTGGTCCATTTGAAAATTTAGTAGATAATTCAAAAAGGAGGGTTTTATCTTCTAGAGGTGTCAAATGATCGTTTCCCCTTTCTGTTTTACAAAAAAAATTTTCTAAAAAATTTCCCATAATTTATGAATTAAATTATAATCTGCTCGTGCAGATGTTACATCTTAAATAAAAAAAATAGTTGTCAAGTATAAAATATTCATGAAGCTACAAATAATCCTAAATGTTAACTACAAAACACCCAAAAATTATTTTAAAAAAGTTTTTGATACTACTCTTAAAGAGTTATCACAAATTAAAAAATTTGAAGAATTTTGTAAAAACAAAAAACTTGAAATAAATCTAGTTATTACAAATGATGAAGAGATGAAAGAATTAAATAAAAAATGGAGAGATAAAAATAAAACAACAGATGTTCTTTCTTTTCCTTATTTTGACCTATCAGAAAAAACAACCCCAGGGGTTCTTAAAATTACATCGCCACTCAAGGTTAAATCTTCCGTTGAAATTTTTGGAGAAATTCTTATTTCTTTACCTCAGTGTAAAAAACAAGCAGACAACTTAAATCACTCTTTACAAAAAGAAGTGAGTATTCTTTTTATTCATGGTTTACTTCATCTTTTTGGATATGATCATATAAAAGAAAAAGATTTTTTAGATATGAATTCTTTAGAGCAGAAAATTGATAAACAGCTTGAATCAGCTTAATTACTTGAACACAAAATTTACACAATTGGCTTAAGATAGCTAAAAAGTACGAAAAAACATTTGTCAAAGAAAGTAAAAAAAAGTACACTCTCCCTTGATAGAAGAGAGTAATATTTTTCTATAAAAAATAAAGATAAAAATCATAATATTTGTTTGTTTTAAGACATTTTTTTGAATAACTTTTTTATTCTATTATGGCAAAGGATATAATTATAGCAGGAATAGACATCGGAGCTCAAAAGGTCCGAACCGTTGTATCTATTTTTGATGAAGAAAAAGAAAAAGCTCATGTTATTGGAGTGGGGGTTGCTGATTCATTCGGCGTAAGAAAAGGTGTCATAGTAGACGTGAATGAAGTCATTAACAACCTTTCTCTTTCATTAGGAGAAGCTGAAAGGATGTCTGGAGTTCCCCTTTATAATGCGTTTGTTTCTATTGGTGGAGCACATCTTCAGGGAATGAACTCAAAAGGAGTAGTTGCTATAAATAAATCTGAAATATCTGAGTATGACATAGAAAGGGTACTCGAAGCTGCTCAAGCAGTATCAGTGCCAGCAAATACTCGTATTTTACGAGTAATTCCAAGGGAATATTTTATTGACCAAATGGGAGAAATTAAAAACCCAATAGGAATGGTTGGAACTCGATTAGAAGTAGATGCACATATAATTACAGGACAAGGTCAGGCAATTGCAAATTTGGAAAAATGCATTCATCAAGCAGGTGTTGGAATAATTGATCTCATCCCTTCCTCTCTTGCTATTTCAGAAGCAGTGCTATCTCGTAGACAAAAAGAGCTAGGAGTTATATCTATAGATATAGGCGCTTCATCAACAACTTTAGCGATATTTGAAGAGGGTGTTACCTTACACACATGTATTCTTCCTATAGGAGGAGAATCTGTAACTAACGATATTGCAATTGGACTTCGTACTTCAGTTGATACGGCTGAAAAAATTAAAATCGAGTATGGGACTAGCGTTCCAAGTGAAATAAGTGATAGAGAGACAATTGACCTTGCTTCGATTTCAAAAATTGATACACAAAAAATTTCCAAAAAACAACTTTCAGAAATTATTCAAGCTAGATATCATGAAATTTTTTACATGGTTAAAGATGAATTAAAACTTATTGAGCGTGATGGAATGCTTCCTGCAGGAGCTGTTCTAACTGGAGCCGCAATTAAAATTCCTGGGATTGTAGATATGGCAAGAAATATTTTAGGACTCCCTGCTCAAATTGGATTTCCTCAAAATATAACTGGAGTAGTAGATAAAATTGATGACTCAGCATATGCAACAGTAATTGGTTTAATAAACTGGGGAATAAAATATGATACACAAGGAGGAAGAATGGGAGCATCTGTTAATTTTGGGAAAATGTTTCAAAATGTAGGTAATTGGTTTAAAAACCTTCTGCCTTAGAAGTTATGAAATAAACATTTATATCCCCTATCTCTTAAAATAATTATCAAAACTCATAAAAATTTTAATTTGTAATCTTCGTTTATCATGAATGAACCTCTTAAAAATCTTTTCGCAAAAAACACTTCCAAAACAAATTCTTCTTCATTTTTGAATACAAAGCAGATTATTCCTGAAGTTACGCCATCTGCAAGAATTATTATTATTGGAGTTGGTGGTGGTGGCGGGAATGCCATTAACTCTATGGTCAGATCAAAAGTTGATGGAGTTGAGTTTATAGCAATAAACACTGATGCTCAATCACTCTACAATTCTCAAGCAACAAAGAAGATAAATATTGGGAAAGCTGTTACAAAAGGATTGGGAGCAGGAGCTAATCCTGCGATTGGGAAATCTGCAGCTGAAGAATCTTCAGAAGAGTTAAAGGCTGCCATGGAAGGCGCTGACATGGTATTCATAGTTTGTGGACTTGGCGGAGGAACAGGAACTGGAGGAGCACCTATAGTTGCATCTCTTGCAAGAGAATTAGGGATTTTAACCGTAGGAGTAGTTACAAAACCTTTCAGTTTTGAAGGGATGAAAAGACAAAATCAGGCAGCTGAAGGATTGGCAGAACTAAAAGAAAATGTAGATACTCTTATCACGATTCCAAATGATAAAGTTCTTTCTATTATAGACAAGAAAACACCTGTGCTAGATGCTTTTATGATTATAGACGATATTCTTAGACAAGGGATTCAAGGTATTTCATCAATAATAACTGATAATGGGCTTATTAATGTGGATTTTGCGGATGTTAAATCAGTTATGCATAATGCAGGATCAGCATTGATGGGGATAGGATTTGGAACTGGAGAAAATAGAGCAATTGAAGCTGCTAGAGCAGCAATTGATTCACCTTTGCTTGAGCTTAAAATAAATGGAGCTAGGGGAATTTTACTAAACATTACAGGAGGTGCTGACCTTTCCTTATATGAAGTAGATGAAGCTGCTAAAGTTATTACTGAAGCAGCTGACCCTGATGCTAATATTATTTTTGGAGCAGTTATTGATGAATCTTATACTGGTGAAGTTAAATGTACTGTCGTAGCAACAGGTTTTTCTGAACAAAGCCAAACTAAAGGTAGCCCTATAACACCTCAAATGAAAAGGTTAGGACTTAATTCAAGAATGGAAGAAGATTTAGAAGTTCCTGCTTTTATGAGAAAAACATTAAAATAAAAATTTAGAAAATCAATAAAAAATTTCAGAAAAGAGCTATTTAATAAATAGCTTTTTTTTAGATTTGTAAATTACTTATCAAAGTTATAAAATGAATAAAATTAAATATAATTTAATGAAACAAAATTCAAAAAACCCAAAAGATTATTGTATTGCAACCGTAGGATCACATACAGCATTACAAATTTTAAAAGGAGCAAGGGATGAGGGATTTAGAACAATATGCATTACACCGCCAAAAAGAACAAAAATGTATGCTTCATTTGGACTAGCAGATGAAATTATCAAAATTTCTGACTGGAATGATTTTAAAGAAGTAGAAAAAGAATTAGTTGAAAAAAATGCAATATTAGTACCTCATGGTTCATTAGTAGAATATTTGGGATATGAAGCAGTAGAAAATCTATCTTGTATGCATTATGGGACTAGAGCAATTATAAAATGGGAGTCTGATAGAAACAAAGAAAGAGAATGGCTTAGTAACGCAGGAGTGAATCTTCCTAAAATTTTTAAAAATCCTTCAGAAATTGATAGACCTGTGATTGTAAAATTTCATGGAGCAGGAGGAGGTCATGGATATTTTATTGCAAAAAATCCAGATGAATTTGCTAAAAAAATAGAAGGATATCCAACTGAAAAAGATTATGCGATTCAAGAGTATATTGTAGGAGCACCAATTTATGCACATTTTTTCTATTCTAGACTTACACAAGAACTTGAAATTATGTCTTTTGATAAAAGATATGAATCTAATGCTGATTCAATCGGAAGAATAGCAGCAAAAGATCAATTAGATTCTGATATAAACACCTCTTATACAATTACTGGAAATATTCCTATTGTTATTCGTGAATCACTTATGCCAAAAGTGTGGGAAATGGGGATGAATACGGTAATAGAATCTCAAAAATTAGAACCTCCTAAAGGTTTATTCGGTCCATTTTGCCTAGAAATGATTGTAGACCAAAACTTAAACTTCTTTGTTTTTGAAATATCTGCACGTATTGTTGCTGGAACAAATCCATATATTAATGGATCACCATACACATGGCTTAGATATAATGAACCAATGTCTACAGGAAGAAGAATTTCTAGAGATATAAAAGAAGCTATTATAAGTGGAAAACTGGATGAAGTTTTAAATTAAAGGTATTTTACAATTAGAATCATAACAACCCCCAAAGTTTAAACTTTTTATAGTTATTTCTTCCTCAACACCTGACCAAGATTAAAAAGAGGAAACATAATCGCCATCAATATAGTAGCAACCATTAAACCAACAAAAACCATAAGGATTGGTTGCAATAGATCGGAAAGTGAGGATACAGTATTTTTTAGATCTTCTTGATACATTTCACCTGTAGACTTAAGCATTTTTGCAAGCGTCCCTGTGTGTTCACCAATGCTTAATGTTTGTAAAACCTCTGAAGGAAAAAGGTCTTTTCTTTTATTAAAAGGCAAATCAATCCCCATAGATTCAGTTAGATTTTTTCCTGTAGAAATCATTGTTTCTCTTACATGTAAAATTTCTTTTTTGTAATAATAATTCGGTACTATTTTAGCAATAGTAATTAAAGACTCACTAATTTGTATGCCATTTCTAAGAAGGATAGAAAGATTATTATTGAAAAGCATAACATTATTTTGCCGAGCAATGTTTTTTACTATAGGAATATTTAAAAATAATTTATGATAGATTTTTTGTCCGAGTTCTGTTTTCCCAAAAAATTTTAAACACAGAATAGTTATTGTTAATCCCACTAAAAACATTGCCCAGTTATTCTGTAGCCAATCACTCATTACTATAATGATTTGAGTTACTTTAGGCAATTCTACTCCAGTATCCATATAAATTTTAGAAAGCTTAGGAACAACAAAAACGAGCAACCCTGAAAGAATCGCTCCAGTAGCAACAACAATAAATGTAGGATACATCATAGCACTTTTTATCCTTTTTCTTATAGTTCTATCTTCTTTCATTCTTTTCGAAAGCTCCTCCAAAATAACAGGTAAAGATCCTGTTTTTTCTCCTGCATGAGTAAGATATATAAGCACCTCTGAAAATTGCTCTGGGAAATTTTTCATTGCCTGTGAAAGTAGTTTTCCTGAATCCAATGCCTTAAGCAACTCATCTAAAACATATATAAAGCCATGATTTTGTGCTTGCTCTTGTATAATTTCTACAGATTCATGTATAGGTATTCCTGCTTTCACGAAAGCAGATAATTTTTCAATAAAAATAAATAAATCTTTGCTATTCATAGGGCTTAAAAAAGCCATAATTTTAGAATATGTTTTTCTCTCTTTAATTTCTCTGCTCCCTCTTAACCATTTAATATTTGTTTCTTCTACTTTCATTGTCGTTTCTAAAACCTCAATCTTTTTATCCTCTTTATCTAAATTTTTGAAACCACTTCTTTCATCAATAACTTTCATTAAACCAAGAAAATCTTTTTCTTCAAAAGATTTAAATTTAGAGGAATTATATTCTTCATTTGCCTCTGATTTTTCATCAAGATTTTCTTTTTGTTTCGGTAAAGATCCAAGTTTTTCTAATCCACTTATTATGCTATTTATAGACCTTGATTTTCCTATTGCATTTCCTACTTCTTGTTCTTCGCTTTTTCTTTTAAAAAAATCTTTGAATGCTCCTTCAAATTCCATATTTTGATCTTCTATTTTTATTTTTTCCTCATCTTCATTTCTATTGGTAAATTTTAACTCAAAAAACTTTTCGAGTGCGTTAGCATCTATATTTAATTTTTTAACCTGTGATAGATTTTTTTCAACACTTGAAGTTAAATTATTTTTTGGATCTAATTGCTTCATTTTTTCGGCAATTCTTTCTGCTTTTAAAATGTTATTATATTCTATTGCTCGTTCTGCTTCTTTATTTAGAGATTTTATATAAGAATCTTCTGATCCGAAAAATTTCTGCTTTATTTTTCTAGCAAATAAAGATGATGCTTTCTTAAATAAGAATTTTATTCCTCCTTCTTTTTCTTTCCTTAAAATTTCTAATTCTATGTCTTTATATATTTTTTTTATTTTATCATCACTTGGAGCTAATTCTAAAGCTTTCTTTGCTTGCTCTAAAGCTTTAAATGGCTCACCTTCATTTTTATATATTCCTGCTAAAGCAATTGTCTTCTCTAAAATTTCATTTTTTTTCTCCTTAAATTCTTGAGAATTAACATTTCCTGTAGTATTTAATACAGCTTCATTGCTTTGAATGTCTTTTTTAAATTGTTCTTTAATATATTTATTCTTAATATTTTTCTCATCAATATCTACATTTCTTTTGAAAATCATAATACTCATATCATCCGTCATTGTAGATCCACCTTGAAATTTTCTAATATTATTAAATATAAATTCTCCTATTTCTTTTGCTGAACCTAGTTCAGCATAATCTTTTAGATCTTTGATTATACGATCTACCCCCCATAGTTTTTCTTTTTTCATATCCCATGCTTCATCAAGACCATCTGTATATAAAAGCAATATATCTCCATCCTCCAAAAGAATTTCTTTTTCTTTTACGAGCTTAGATATATCATCAATCATTCCAATGGCAATTCCTCCTGTTCTTATTTTTTCTACTTCCTGAGTTTCAGAGCGATAATGGAGAATAAATTCATGCCCTGCTCCCGCAAATGTAAACTTTCTAAGAGGAGAATTCCATTTACACATAACCATTGATGTAAACATATTTTTCGCAAGTTTTGGCTTTATTTCTTTATTTAAGGTCGTAAGTGCAGTAGCAATGTTAATAGTACGCTTTACTATTGAATGAGTTAAGCAACTTATCATTGTCATTATAAGACTAGATGCAGTTCCATGACCTGTTACATCTCCAAGATAGAAAATTGTTTCATAGTCACTAGATGTAATAAAATCAAAAACATCTCCTGATAGTTCATCACAACCTAATGAATAAACAAATGAATCCATTCCTGGTAGTAAATCCGAACTAACTTTGGGTAAAAGGTTTGTTTGAACATTTTTAGCTAATTTTATCTCATTATCATGAAGTTCTTTTTTTATTTCTGAGACTTCCTTAGACTTTTTTTTATCTTTCTCTATATTTTTTAAAATCTCTTTCTTCTCGAGAGTTTCAGCAAGAAGTTTACTAGATTTTAGTATTTTTGATTCTTGTTTCTTTCTAAATAGAAGTTTCTTTATTGGGCTCATTTCAATTGTTTTTCTTGAAGCACTTCCATTTCTTTTTGTTTTTATAGTTTCTGTTTCAGTAGTAATTTCAGAACCTTTGTCTCTCATTAGTCTTCTTTCCCTATATTCTTCTATTATCTTCTCAAAAAATGATTTACTTTTTACTGTTATCTCTTTTTTGATATTTTTATTTAAATTATCTGCTTTTTCTTTTAATAAATCCCCAGATCTAGTAAATAAAGAATTCAAATATTCGTTTCTTTCAACGCTTTTTAACAAATCTATAACTTCTTTATATTTATTGTCACGAAAAAGACTTCTCGCTTGACGAGAAACATTTATATCTCCTTCTTTTTCGGTCTTTCTCAACATATATAATGTTAATTCTGATACAGTATTTAATTACTATTTATCCGATAACAGATAAAACTTCCTCCATTGTTGTAATCCCCATAACCATTTTCACAAATCCATCTTGTTTCATTGTAAGCATACCTTCTTTCATAGCTTGTTTTTCAAGCTCTGATGCTGGAGCACCTTCGAGGATCATTTCTGAAATTTTATTACTTATAGGCATAATCTCATAAATAGCAATACGACCAGCATATCCTGTATTACCACATTTTTTACATCCTTTCCCACGATATAGACGTAATTCTTGCTCATTGATATTTATTACATCACCAATTTCTTCTTTTATTTTTTTAATAACAACATCATCAGGTTTATATGATTCTTGACAAAAAGAACATATTTTACGTGTAAGTCTTTGCGCCATAATCATTCTTAAGGCTGAGGGCAATAAATATCTTTCAACCTCCATATTAAGAAGTCTTTGGATAGTAGCAGCTGCGGTGTTGGTATGAATAGTCGAAAAAACCAAATGCCCAGTAAGCGCTGATTCAATAGCAAGAGAAGCTGTAACTTTATCACGGATTTCCCCTACCATTATAATATCCGGATCCTGCCTAACTAAAGACCTAAGCCCGTCTGAAAAGTCAAAACCTATATCTTTTTTTACCTGGCTTTGATTTACGTCCTTCATTTTGTATTCCACTGGATCTTCTAAGGTAGATATGTTGTATTCTTTTGGATTAAAAGTGGATAACATAGCATAAAGAGTCGTTGTTTTACCAGCTCCCGTAGGACCTGTAACTAAAATAATTCCGTAAGTTTTTTTCAAGGATTCCTCAATTCTTTTTAAGGCATAATCTAAAATACCAAGATCTGATAATTTTAGTTTTTCTTGTTCCCCTCGGAGTATACGAATACAAATCTTTTCTCCATAAATAGTGGGAAGTACAGAAATACGAAGATCAATTGCCTCATTATTCATATTTATTGAAGCTTTTCCATCTTGAGGAAGCCTGTTCTCATCTATTTTTAAGTCTGCAAGCATTTTCATACGTGTAACTACGGGCTGATGAATCTCTAAAGGAAATGTATGGAACTCGCTAAATTCACCATCAACACGTATTCTTACATCGAGTTCTTTTTCTTTAGGTTCAATATGTATATCACTTGCTTTACGTACAAGTGCGATATGAAAAATATTATTTATAATACTTATTATGTCGGTTGTTTTTTTACCTTCGTCCACTTTTTGTTTTTAATTTCCCTAAATTATACCAAAAAATTAACAAAAAATCAAATTTTCAACCAACAATTTATTGCAACGCAAGGCTCAAAAATGTAGAGTATTTTTAGCTTATAAAAAATTTCGATGCAAATAGTTCTTACTTGGGATCTTTTTATTATTGTCTTTTTTACAATAATTGTATCTTACAGCTTTATAATAGGGAAATCTCATACCGTGAAGTTAGTACTTTCTAGTTATATTTCAATACTTTCAGCTGATGCAATTGGAAATATAATTAATACATTTCTCACTTCCACAAATCCAATAATTCAAGTTTTTTCATTTAATGGGCATACACCAGCTTTAATAGTTGTAAAAATAGCTTTATTTATAATATTTATGATAACTTTTTCTTTAAAAGGATCTTTTGAAATTAATATGGAAAGATCTGAGGGAATACTTGAATTTTTTATTACCCTTTTCTTTGGAATGTTAAGCGCTACCCTTATTATATCTGCAATTTTAGTCTTTTCATCTGGATCATCATTTATTATGGGAGGAATACCTATTACAGAATCAAACATTGCCAACATGTACAATCAATCTTATTTAGTAAAAGCAATGATACTAAATTATAATTTATGGTTTGCTCTTCCTGTTATAGCATTTCTTGTAATGAGCTTATCAAGAATAAATGAAGAATAATCCTTTCAAAATCCACCTGATAAGGAAGCGTTAGGGGATGATTCTTAAAATTTCTATCCCCTACTATCTATTTATAAAATATATGCCAATATTCCCATTATTTAAAAAACGTTCTCCATATTTAAGGAGAGTTGCTTTTACCTCTCACTTAAAGAAAAACCATGTTCATTCTTATGCCAAAATGGACTCTTTAAAAAGAAGATCTTTTAGGAAAATATTATCATATAAAAGAATTTTTATTTTTATAATATTGTTAATCATTGTCATTATTTTATTCTTTTCTCCCTTTTTCAAAGTTCAAAATATTGAAGTAAATAGAGATAATATTGGTGTTGATACTTCAAAAATTCAAGTATTTCTTTCTAGTGAAACCTTAGGAAAGAATATTTTTTTACTTAACAAATCTGACATACTTAAGTTTTTTGAAGATAAATTTGAACACATAAAGGACACTACTATTGAAAAAGAGCTACCTAATACAATTATTGCTAATGTAAGAACTTATCCAGTTTTTGCATCAGTTAAGATAAATATTAAAAAAGAAGAGAAAGATAAACTTCCTGAAATTGTATCTCAAGAATATATTATAAATAATATAGGGAATATTTCTTATCCTAATACCGATACAAAGCCTTTTTCTAAAATTATTTATATGGACACATTGGAAGATTTTCCTGTTATTGGCGAAAATATTATTCCATCAGATCATATTAAAAAAATACAAAATATTTCGGAAAAATTATTGGGGAATTTTGATTTAGCGGTGAAAGATGTTTCTTACTTTAAAAAGGGAAAAGAAGCCCATTTTAACGTGTTTCAGTTTAATTTATGGTTTGATTTATCCCAAGATATTGAGACTCAATTTAATAAATTTAAGAAATCTCTTAATTCTATTGAAAAATCTAAAGTTGAGTATTTTGATTTAAGAATTAATAATCGTATTATTTACAAGGAAAAGTAATAAAAAAAACACCTTGAAAAGAGATTTTTTTTAAGTACAATTGGTTGGCTCTTTTAGAATGCGGGTGTCGTATAGTGGTTTATTACTTCGGCCTTCCAAGCCGAAAAGGTGGGTTCGATTCCCATCACCCGCTCCAAAATATGTTCAATCGCTTTAATAAGCGATTTTTTATTGAAAAATATATTTGTTAGATTAATTATAAATATGTTATTAGTGATTTCATCGTTTAATTCATTAATAAATGATCAATTTTAACTGAATTACATGACAGCCCTACTACAAATTAACGGCTTATCTAAATCTTATAATACACAAATTATTTTGGATAATACTGAATTAGTAGTTAATGATAGACAAAAAATTGGTGTAATTGGAAGAAACGGAGCAGGAAAATCGACTTTGTTTAAAATCATTGCTGGTATTGAAGATTATGACAAAGGAAGCATTAATATTCATGAAAATACTAGAATTGGCTATTTGACACAACATAATGATTTTGAAGAAGATGAAAATGTTGTTGATTATTTAATAAGATCAAGCACAAAGGAAGACTGGGAATGTGGGAAAATTGCAGGAAGTTTCCAAATAAAAAATGAAATGCTAGATGCAAAAATAGTTTCATTAGCAGGAGGTTATCAAATGAGAGTTAAGCTAATTGCAATGCTTTTACAAGAACCAAATTTATTACTATTAGATGAGCCAACTAATTATTTGGATCTTTCTACTCAGATATTATTAGAAAAATTTTTACATAATTTCAGGGGAAGCATACTTTTAATTTCTCATGACCGTGAGTTTATAAAAAGAACTTGCAATGAAACTTTAGAAATTGATCAAGGAAAAACAATCTTGTTTCCTCGTCCAATCGAAGAATATTTAATATATAAAGAAGAGCAAATCACATTAATCAATAAGCAAAATGTAAATGTTGAACAAAAGAAAAAACACTTACAAAAATTTATAGATAGATTCGGAGCAAAAGCTAGTAAAGCATCTCAGGCAAAATCAAAAATGAAACAAATCGGAAGACTTAAAACCATTGATATTACGCATCCTTTGAGTACAACAAATATTAATATCCCACGTATTGAAGATAAAAAGGGAATTGCTCTTGAAATTGAAGGTTTAGAAATTGGTTATTACGATAAATTAGTAGCCAAGTGTGATAATTTGAATATTGAAAGAGGTCAAAAAATTGCGGTTCTTGGTGATAATGGACAAGGAAAAACAACTCTATTAAAAACAATTTCTGGTGAAATTAATAAACTTTCAGGTAATATTAAATGGGGACATAATATCAAAATTGCTTACTATGCTCAACATATTCCAGCTACTTTAAATGTTGATAAAACAGTAGAAGAATATTTAAAAAATAAAGCTCCAACCGATACTTCAGAACAGGAAATATTTAAAATGGCAGGGAATTTTTTGTTTAAAAATAGTGAATTAAAAAAGAAAATTCCTATTTTGAGTGGAGGAGAAAAAGCTAGACTTTGTTTAGCAGAAATATTGTTACAGAAAAACGATGTACTTCTACTTGATGAACCTACGAATCATTTAGATTTTGAAACAGTTGAAGCCTTAGCTCTAGCTCTTCAAAAGTCCAATGTAACAGCGTTATTTGTGAGTCATAATCGAACTTTTGTAGAGATTGTAGCCACAGGAATTATTGAAGTGAAAAATAAAAAAATCAGAAGTTATAGTCATAACTATGAAGAATATGTATATCATCTACAAAGAGATATTGAAGAATATTTGGGCTTAGCTAAAGAGGTAGACATGGAATTAATAAAAAATAACAGAGAGCAAGTGAGAATGAAGATTAAAGAGGCAAAAAAAAGACTAGTAATATTAGAAAAGGATATCTCCCAGCTTGAGAATGAAAAAAAAGAATTATTGATTTGGTTTGAAGAAAATTTTAATGATTATTCAGAAAGCAAAAATAGACGTTTGCATGAAGTGGAGAATGAAATTTCTGAAAAAGAGAAAGAGTGGGTGGAACTTGAAATGGAGATTGAGGTTTTAAATAAATAATTAAAAACTCAATTTATTTTACTTTATATATAATAAAGACTTAAAGGAATCAAAAAATCTATTTCCTCAAAATCTTCAATGGCACAATTGAAGCCATAAAATTTTTAACTCTCCCCGGACCAAAAGAAATAGTAAGCTGACCATTACTAATCGCAATAATCTTACCCTCCCCAAAAACACTATGCTGAACCGTCATCCCCTCCTCATATTCAGGACATTCATCCATTTGAGAATCTTCATCATAAGTATAATCCGAATCACTGTAATTATAAGCAGGTTCATTTATAAGATTTTTAGAAAAAGTTTGTTTATATGAAATAACCTCACAAAAACTTTCAGAAATTTCACCAAGAAATCTAGAGGGAATACAATAACTCGTTTTCCCAAAAATCATTCTTTCATTAGCATGAGAAATAAAAAGATTTTTTCTAGCACGAGTCATAGCAACATACATCAACCTTCTCTCCTCTTCTATTCCACTAGGATCATCCATCGACATTTCATGTGGAAACATCCCATCTTCAAGCCCTGTAATGAAAACATTATCAAATTCAAGTCCCTTAGCAGAGTGTGAAGTCATAAGAAAAACCGTTTCTTTATTCTCTTCTATATCATCAGATGCCTCGATTAAAGCAACATCTTCAAGAAAAATTTGCAAAGATTCATCTTCTAAAGAATCGTATCTTCTAGTAACTGACTTTAGTTCTTCAATATTTTCAAGCCTTGTAATATTTTCAATTGATCCATCTCCTAACATATTTTTATACCCCGTTTCTTCTAAAACAGTATCTATAAATTCAGACAATGTCTGTTTCTTTTTTTCTTCTTGTAAAGATTTACATAAAGATAAAAAGTTAGAGAAAGCATTTTTAGCAGAAGATGTAATGTTGTCAACCATTTCAATATGTTCCAAAACTTCAAAAAAACTTAAATTTCTTGAAAGCGCAAAATTTTGAACTTTATTAATTGATGTTTTTCCTATTTTTCTTGCAGGAATATTTATTATTCGCAAAAGAGAAATAACGTCATTTGGGTTAATTAAAATTCTAAGATAAGCAATAATATCCTTAATTTCCCTTCTAGAGTAAAATTTCAAACCTCCGATAATTTTATATGGAATGGCATTTTCCAAAAAGACCTCTTCTATAATTCTCGATTGAGCATTAGTTCTATACATCACAACATTTTTCTTAAAAGAAATTCCATTTTCTCTTTGTTGTTTTATAATTTCTTTAGCGATATTTTCTGCTTCCACTCTTTCATTTCTAACCTCCCAAATTTTTATCTTTTCACCTAATCCATTGTTAGTCCACATGTTTTTTTCTATACGAGAAATATTATTTTTAATAAGGTCATTTGCTGAGTCTAAAATTGTTTGTGTTGAACGATAGTTTTGTTCAAGTTTTATGACTTTTGCATCTTTAAATTCTGATTCAAAATTTAATATATTTGTGATACAAGCACCACGAAATGCGTAGATTGATTGATCGCTATCTCCAATTGCACAAACGTTTTTGCTTTTTTCAGAAAGATGTCTGATAAAACGATACTGAGCATGATTTGTATCTTGGTATTCATCAATTGAAATATACTTCCACCTATTTTGATATTTTTCTAAAACTTTAGGAAACATTTCAAACAATTGAATAGTAAGCATTATCAAATCATCAAAATCTAATGCATTATTTTCTTTTAAAAATTTCTGATAGGTTTCATATATTTCAGCCAATTTATCTTGTTGATAATTTTCTGTTATGCTCTTAAACGTTTTGTATCCAATAAATTGATTTTTTAATTGTGATATTTTATTTAAAACAGTTTTTACAGTCCATTGTTTATCATCAATTTCTAATCTTTTAAATACCTGTTTCATAGCACTTTTTTGATCATCAGTATCGTAAATTACAAAGTCTTTCTCATATCCTAATTCATTAATTTCACTACGAAGAATTTTTACGCATACACTATGAAAAGTCCCAATAGTTGGAACTCCTAAATTATTTGAATTATCAAACTTATCTGATTTTAAAAGATTCTCTACTCGCTCTTGAATTTCCTTAGCTGCTCTATTGGTAAAAGTAATTGCTAAAATTTGCCAAGGCGCTATTCCATGCTGAATCATATTAGCAATTCTATATGTTAAGGCATGCGTCTTTCCTGTTCCTGCTCCTGCTATAACAAGAAGCGGTCCTTCTATACATTCCGCAACTTCTTTTTGTTTATCATTTAAGTGAGAGAAAATATCCATGAAATTGTAAATTTTAAATTAAAAATAATTAGTCATCAGTTTAGAGTCAACAATCATTAGTCTTTTATGTCTCAATTCTCTAAACTCAGCTCTATCTAAGTATACATCATATAAAATCCTATGACTATTTGAACTAATGACTCCCAAATAATAGACTTATTTTAATAACACTCTTTACAAGACGTGATGATTTCAAAACTCAATAAGAGTTATATTTAAGGTAATTCATCTCTTATTCTTCGCCATTATTTCTTAATTAAATCCGATTAATGTATTTATCCTCTTAAGATACTTTTTAAATTCTATTACTACCTTTGTGCCTTGTTTTTCAACGAAAGTAAAATTTTGAAGTGGATCAAAGGATATTTTATATTAAAAAAAGCGTAACATAAAATGTTACGCTTTTATAAATAAATTAATTTTAATATTACTTAAAATTGAGATTCATATAAATGTAACATTTCTACAATAATCTTATAAATTTCAGCTTCAATTGCAGTATTATTTTTAAAATTAACTCTATTTGAATCAGCTTTTATAAATCCATTTTCTATAGCAAACTCGAAAGGATTTTCTACATGTGGGAAAAGAATTTTTGTCATTATTTCAATTGCATCAAATTTTGAAATTAAAGAATTAGAATCTTCTAAAACTTCTAAAAAAACAACTGGTTCTTTTATAATCTCTGACATTAGTTTTCTCATAAACTCTTTTGTAACTTTTCTCTCAGGATTTACTTCACTAATAAGTCCTTTTAGTAAAAGTTCTTTAGCATGTTCTCTATACCATGCATCTTCAGGAATATTTTTAATTCTTCTTTCAGCTATCTTACTTATCCCATCGGGTTTATTATAGTTTATAACTTTTGGAGTTATGTTATTAATCATAGTATTTTCCCATTCCATACCGTTAACATTATTTTTAGGAATATTATTGCGATAATTATTAAATTTTTTCATAGCACGTTCTGTAGACGCTTTAACTGCTTCCACAATTTTACTTATATCAACAGTGTTCTTTTTAAGAGTAGAGTAATTTATATCAATATCTTTGTAATATAAGTCAGCTGATTCTTTTATTACTATTTCTTTAAAATCTTTAACTTCCTCAGAGGCAGAAGGTTCAATAGATAAAATTAATCCTTTTATATCTATTTTTATCTCAACATCAATATTTTTAATTTTATTATTTTGAGTATCAATTATTATTGATAAATTAATAAAATTATTAATTTTATTCCACATATCTTCTGCGGATTTTTTATCTTGTTCTGTCATATTATCAATAGACATAATAACAGAATTAAGCATGATCTTTTGTTCTGGTATTACCATGAAACTCTCCATTCCTTTAAATAATTCTCCAAAATCAATATCTGAAAAATTTTCAGCAAGTGTTAAAGAATACTTATTATTATCTATTATTTTTACATCAAAAATATTGCTTTTTATCATTGTTTCATACATAAGAGAAAGGTCTTCTTTTGTGAAACTTTTTAATAAGTCTAATAAAACTTCAAGATC
The DNA here is from genome assembly GCA_964466055.1 of uncultured Candidatus Peribacteria bacterium. Lineage (GTDB taxonomy): Bacteria > Patescibacteriota > Gracilibacteria > CAYXLW01. Next base: position 20,643 of record CAYXLW010000007.1, on the reverse strand, counting down.
TCGATCATCACCAAGTATTTTTTTAAAGTTAATATTAAATACTTTCCCAGAAAATAATTTTGGTATTTCAGAAAAACCTTCAACTATAGTTTTTATTTCTTTATCTGTAGTTTCGGTTTCCATATTAAAATTATCATATCCTAGATAAATATCTAATGAGTCTTTATTGAAAAAAACTTCAAAATCTATTTCTCCTTTTAAAGAGAAATTCATGTTTTCTAAAGAATTTTGTAATACCATTGGCCAATCAGATGAATCTAAAGAAACATTAACTGTCATATTTCCTTTCATTTTTTCTTTATTGTCTTGAACTTTTTCAATGAAATTTATTTTATTTTTTGATCCATATATCATAGAACTTTCAATTTCAGCTTGGATATTAGGACTTTCTATTGTATCTCTTATCGTATCAACTAGAGATTCAGCATGTGTTTTTGCTTGTGTGAGTGTTGTCATGCTTAAAAATAAAGCAAAACTAAGTATGGAACTGATGATTTTTTTCATAAAGTGAAAAGTTAAAAAATAATTATAATAAAATATATCTATATACATCTCGTAGATTACACTTATTATTATTTAAAATAAAGGATTATATACTAAATAAGAAAAAACGAAGTTTTGAAAGCATTTAAATATAATTATCTAATTTTCCCCTGAAATTTTGCGTTTTCTCCAAGTCTTTCTTCAATTCTAAGAAGTTGATTGTATTTAGCAATTCTTTCTGATCTGCAAAGTGAACCTGTTTTTATTTGTCCAGTTGCCATTCCGACAACAAAGTCTGCAATCACAGTATCTTCCGTTTCTCCTGAACGATGAGAAACAATGGAATTCATTCCATTTTTATTACCAAGATTAATCGTTTCAATAGTTTCCGTAACTGTTCCAATTTGGTTTAATTTAATAAGAATAGCATTAGCTGCATTTTTTTCTATTCCCATTTGTACACGCTTTTTATTTGTAACAAAAAGATCATCACCAACAAGTTGAACTTTATCGCCCAGTTTTTCATTCATAATAGCCCACGATTTCCAATCGTCTTCATCATGTGAATCTTCAATAGATATAATAGGATATTTCTCAACCAATTTAATGTAATAATCAACAAGTTCTTCCCCTGTTATTAAGTTCCCATTTACACTATATTTCCCATCTTTATAAAATTCAGATGCAGCAGCATCCATTGCAAGCTGAATCTTACCTGTATGTCCAGCAGTTTCAATTGCTTCCATAATTATTTCAAAGGCATCTTCATTTTTTTTAAAATGTGGAGCAAATCCCCCTTCATCTCCAACAGCCGTAACAAATCCTCTGGAAGATAAAATCTTTTTTAATGTATGAAAAATTTCAGTTCCCATTCTTAGAGCTTCAGAAAAGCTATTTGCTCCTGTTGGCATAATCATGAATTCCTGAATATCTAACCCACTATCTGCATGTTGTCCTCCATTAATTATGTTCATCATTGGAGTAGGTAATAAGTTTGATTCTTTTCCGTTCTCTTTCCCTAATTGATATTCTGCTATTTCTTGGATTCTTTGATAAAGTGGAATTTTTCTTTTTTTAGCAGAAAGTCTCATAACTGCAATTGAAACTCCTAAAATCGCATTGGCACCAAGATTTCCTTTATTTTCAGTCCCATCTAGCTCTAAAAGTTTTTCATCAATTTTTTGTTGAGCATAAAGATCATCTCCTTTTAATGCAGGAGCTATTACTTCATTTACGTTTTTTACTGCTTTTAAAACTCCTTTTCCAAGATATCTACTTTTATCTCCATCTCTAAGCTCAATTGCTTCGTGTACGCCAGTAGAAGCTCCTGATGGCACAATAGCACTTGCCATACATTGATCTGAGTAGACTTCAACTTCAACTGTTGGATTTCCTCTAGAGTCTAAAACTTCTCTAGCGTGAATATTTGTGATTGTTGGATTCATAGATATATTAATTAAAAAAATGATTTTATATAACTATAACATTGTATTGAATACAATTTTTAAATTAAAGAGATGTCATCTCAATAAATCTTTTTAAACCCTCATTTATTTTTTTTGTTGGTAAAATAAAACTAACATTATTTTCATTTGAGATAGCTACATTCATACCAACAACTAATCCATCGCTAGTAACAACAGGTCCTCCCGAATCACCTTGTTTTATCTTTGTATTTATTTGATATAAATCTTTAAGTTCATTTTTTTCTTCGCTTAAATTGATTCCTGTTTTTGTAATATATGTAGGATAAAAGCTAGGAGAATGATTAGATTCGGAAAAACCAAAGCTAATAACTTTATCTCCCAGCTCAGCACTTTGTTTAAAAATAGTTAGTGCTGTTAAATCAACATTATCATCAACTACTTTAAGAATAGCTAAATCATTTTCATTATCTTCAAATATTACCTTAGCTTCTAATTTCGTTCCATCAAACAATTCAATAGTATGTGGCATATTTTTAGAAACAGCATGTTTAACAGTCATAATAAGATTTTTTTCGGAATCAAAAATAAACCCTGTAAAGGACGTTTTACTATTATTTTCTAAAGGAATAAGGAAAAAAGGATTATCAAGAAAATCTAAACTTAAGTTGTTTTTATCTAAACTTTCTGCATGAAATATTTTAACAACTGCTTTATTTGCTCTTTGAATAGTTTCTTTTGAGAAATATTGTTTTTGAAGCTCATGAACATTGTTTATTGCAATATTCAAATTATAAGCTAAATATTTATTCTTTTTATGCAAAATATAAACCGAAGCAAAAAAAGCTAAGCTTAAAAATATGAAGAGAAATAAAACAACAATAATAGGAGCACTTATATCCCACTTTTTTTTATTTTTAAACCAAAACATAGTTACTATTATTTATGAATTTTCTGTATTTTAGCACTTTATAAAAATCAAACAAAAAGAATTTTCTTTCTTTATTTTTTATAAAAAATTCGTAAGCTGTCATCAGCTTTATTTATTATATTTATGGAATATGAAATTTTTAAGAAGGTGGAAAATATTCCTTATTTTATAAGATTAATTTTTGGCATTGCTTGTATTTTATTTGGAATTATTTCAGCCATAATTCCACTTTTACCAGGAGCCATTTTTGGATTTATTTTAGGAGGAATATTGATTATTCCTGCTCATAAAATAAAAAAATTAATAAAAATTAGAAAGGGCTTGTATCATCTCTTCGGAAATTTTTCAATGGAAAGACTGAAACATAAATGGAATGACATAAAAAAACATATTCATCATATAATTTTTCATGATTAAGAATATTCTATGAATAAAGATCGAAAGAAATTTCTGATTAATTTAAAGAAATATGGGATAGAAAATGATATTCCTAATATTTCGGAAACAACAGGAGAGATGCTAAGTTTTCTTATTAAACATAAAAAAGTAAAATCTCTTTTAGAAATTGGTTGTGCTAATGGGTATTCTACTATTTGGTTTGCTGATGCTTTGGAAAAAACCGGAGGAAAAATGGTTTCTTATGATGTATCTTTCCCTTCATTTGAAGAGGCTAAGAAAAATTTAAAAGACACGACACTTGATCACTTAGTTGATTTTAGATTTGGTGATGCAAAAATTCTTTTAAAAAATGTAAAAGAAAAATTTGATTTTGTTTTTATTGATGCACGCAAAAGTTTTTATCATATTTTTTGGCAACTAATAAAACCATTACTCACAGAAAACGCTTTAGTTGTATGTGATGATGTTATTAAGTTTAAAGATAAAATGAAAGAATTTTATGAAGTAATTGAAGCAGAAAAAGAATTCGAAAAATGCATTATTCCAGTTGACTTCGATGATGGGATTATGTTAATCCAAAGAAAATAAATAAATTAAAATAGATGGGAATTTAAATTCTCCTTGAGGTGTTTTTATATTTTTAAATTAAACAGTGGTATCTCCTACTAAAATGGCAAAAATCAAAGAAACTGCTAGCCCAATTGCTGCCCTCATTATATCTTTTCCTACTAGCTTAAAACTTCTTTTAAAAGGAGCTTCATCTCCTTCCTTAACAGATTCAGTTAAAGCTAATTCTCGCCCTGCAAGTAATCCTAAAAATACCCATGTAGTAGACATTGGGAGATTGTTGATATCTTTGAAATACATTAAAATAATTGCATAAACAAAATCTACTACTGTTGCAGATCTAACATTGTTAATATCTTTTTTTTCACTAACAATTTCTTGAATTTTATCTCCACGAATATACATTAAATATCCCACTATAATAAAAAGAAAGAATAAGAAAAATCCGAATTGAACTGGAGTTATTGTTCTGGGAAGAAATACTGCAATATTAGCAGTATCATGCATTAACCATTGACTCCATAGAAACCCAGTTGTGATCCACTGTAATATGTACCAAGTTTCTGGAGGGTTATCGGTTTTAAAAGATGTTCTCTTTATCCACTTAGAAATGACTGTCCATAAAATAAATGCACAAATAAAAGCTACAATGTATCCTATGAAAGTTTTTATCAACATTCCTTTAATAGTTTCTACACTACTAAAAATACTTAGAAGTAAGAATGATGTACTTACAGGCATTTTTAATCTTGTGAGAATTATTAAAACAATGGGAGTCAATAATTGTATAAAAGTAAAACTTGTAGGCTGAGGAATAGATTCTAGCCTATCAAAATGAACAGCTCCTCCAGACTTCAAATATCCATAAATATTCGTAGATATAAGTATTCCTCCAATAAATATCCAAAGTAACCACCAAGGTTTTTTCTTATTGCTAGTTAAAAATGTCCCTAAAGTTTGGATGCTATCATTAGCAATAGCGGAATATCCTGCCACTGCAAATCCAAACCACATTGCAATTTTAGGTACGTTAAAAATGAAAGCAGCTATTATTACCAATAAGGTTATAAGATAAAGGAATCTGCTTTCTTGCTTGAAAAATTGTACAATCACACTTAATTTTCAATTAAAAAATTCCGCAGGACTTTACCTAAGTTGTTTTCTTTTTTCAAGAAAAAAATCATGACAAAATATGAATTATAAGTAATAATGAAGGCAATCTAACTAAAAAATATGCTTGAAACAGTTTTCCTTGGTAAAAAATTTAAAAATCCATTAGTTAATGCATCAGGAGTTCTTGGTGTTACAGCTGATTGTATGGTTGATGTAATAAAGCAAGGAGCAGGAGGCGTAACAACAAAATCAATTCATATTAATCCTAGAAAAGGACATAAAAATCCTACTATTTTAGGACTAGGGAAGGAGATTGGGATGATAAATGCGGTAGGTCTTTCAGGTGAGGGAATTAAAAATGCCTCAGAAGAATATTCAAGATTTAAAACAAAATTACCAAATGTTCCACTAATAGTGAGTATTTATGGAGGGACTTTTGAGGAATTTGAGCAAGTTGCAAAAGAAGCAGAAAAAACGTATGCAGATATTATTGAAGTTAATATTTCATGTCCTAATGTAGAAGATGAATTTGGAAGACCGTTTGCGTGCGACATAATTTCATCACAAAAAGTAACAGAGATTGTAAAAAAATATTGTCCTTCAAAGTCAGTTGTTATCAAGCTATCACCAAATGTTTCAAGTATTGGAACAGTTGCAAGAGCAGTAGAAGAAGCTGGGGCAGATGGGATTTGTGCAATAAATACAATTGGACCAGGTCTCGTAATTGATCCTTATATGCGATGCCCCATACTTTCAAATAAAGTTGGAGGAGTTTCAGGTCCTGCAATGAAACCAATTGCCTTAAAATGCGTTTGGGATATTTTTAAAGCAGTAAAAATTCCTATCATAGGAACAGGTGGAATTGAAACAGGAAAAGATGCTATCGAAATGATTATGGTTGGGGCAACTTTAATTGGAGTTGGTACCGCTGTCTATTCGAGAGGAATTGAAGTTTTTGGTAAAATAGCTAAAGAGATGGAAGAGTTTATGAAGGAGGAAAAAATAAAAAGTTTGGATGAGATTCGCGGGGTTATCGAATAATAATGATTTAACACCCTGAGTCATTGTACCCAATTTATTTTAATCTTAAATTTTTTTATGCAAAAAAACTGTAAAAAATGTTGGATAAACTTTGAAATCACCAAAAATGATTTAGATTTTTATGATAAAATTTCACCAGTTTTTAATGGTATAAAATATCAAATACCATCTCCTACACTTTGTCCTAATTGTCGACAACAAAGAAGATTGTCATTTATAAATGTTCAAAATTTATATAAAAGAAAAGATAAAACTACAGGAAAAGATTTAATATCACCATTTTCTCCTGACAAAGATTTAAATATAGTTTCTAGGGAAAGATGGTTCTCCGATGAAATAGATGCAAAAGAATATGGAAGAGACTTTGATTTCTCAAAATCATTTTTTGAGCAATATTTAGAATTAGGCAAAGTAGCACCTAGATGGAGTAATATTGTTCATAATTGTGAAAACTGTGATTGGAATTTTAATATAGCAGATTCTAAAAACTGCTATTTTGTAAGATCATCACTTGATTCGGAAAGATGCTTATATTCTTTAGACTTAAGAAGTGCTTATGATACAGTTGATTCTCTCTTAGTATCAAATTCTGAATTATGTTACGAAGTTATAAATGGGCAAAATTGTTTCAGGATTTTATGGTCAGAAAATGTTAAAAATTGTCAGGATTCAATGCTTTTATTTGATTGTGAAAATGTTAAAAATTCAATTGCTTGTACAAGTTTAAGACATAAAGAAAATTATTTTTTAAATGAAAAAGTAACAAAAAAAGAAATAGAAGATATATGGGGGAAAATTCTTAATAATGAAAACTTTAAAAATAAAATTTCCGAAGACTTTGAAAAACTTAAGTTAAAATCATTTCATAGAGCTAATACTATTATAAATTCAGCGAATTGTACTGGAGATGAAATTTTTAATTCCAAAAATATCCATGAGTCATTTTCAGTAATAAATTGTGAAGATGGGAAATATCTTTTTATAGCATATAATACGAAAGATGCATATGATTGTTCGAAGCCAGATATGAGTGAATTAACATATGAAACAAGTTCTTGCCATAAACTTTATAATTGTCATTTTTGTTTTAATTCAATTGATCTTTTAAATTGCTATTATTGTGAAACTACTTCAAATTTAAAAAATTGTTTTGGATGTGTTGGTTTAAAAAATAGTCAATATTGCATTTTAAATAAGCAGTATACGAAAGAAGAATATGAAGAATTAGTATCAAAAATTATTGGGCATATGAGAACCCCCTCTAATTCTTCATTAACAACTGGAGAACCTGAGTGGGCAGAATTTTTCCCATCATCAATGTCTCCATTTGGATATAATGAAACAATAGCAAATGAGTATTTCCCTTTAACAAAGAAAAACATAGAGATGCACAATTGTATATCTTTACAAAAATTAAATTGGTCAGATTATAAATCGCCAGTTCCTAATGTAGAAAAAATAGTTTCTTCAGAAAAGCTTCCCTATAAAATATCAGACATTCCGAATGATATATTAAACTGGGCAATAAGATGTGAGAAAACAAAAAGACCATATATAATTCAATTACAAGAATTGGAGTTTTATAGAAAGATGCATTTGCCAATTCCTCATTATCATCCGGATATAAGATATGAAAAAAGAATGATAAAAAGGAATTCTATAAAATTGTGGGAAAGAAATTGTCAAGAATGTAATACAATAGTACAAACAAAATATACTCCTAATCGCCCTGAAATGATTTTGTGCGAGAGTTGCTATTTGAAAAAAAACTACTAGAAATGAATAAATTTAATGTATTTGATATTAATTAATATTTATTTTATGCAAAAAACATGTAACCAGTGCAATAAACAATTCTCCCTTACAGAGAAAGATTTTAAATTTTATGAAAGAATAGGAGTTCCTGTCCCCGATTTCTGTCCTGAAGATATACTAAGGCAGGTTATGTCACTTAGAAATGAGAGAAGACTTTATAAAAGGAAATGTGATACAACCGGAGAAGAAATTATAAGTGCTTATAATATTAATGTTCCTTTTCCTGTGTATAAAAATGATATTTGGTGGGGAGATACTTGGGATGGATTAGACTTTGGAAAAGCTTTTGATTTTAGTAAAAGTTTTTTTGATCAATTTATTGAAATACGCAACAAAGTTCCTAGAGAAGGAACATCTATTTTTCATTCAGAAAACTGTGATTATAACAGTCATATGCGTGTGTCTAAAAATTGCTATCTTTGTTCTTTAACACATAAAGTGGAGGATTGTCATTATTCTTATTGGGTAGTAGACAGTAATGACCTAATTGATTGTTCATCAACAATTTTATCTGAACTTTGCTATGACTGTGTGAATTGCGAAAAATGTTTTAGCTGTGTCTTTACTCAAGAATGTAATAATTGCAATGATTGTTATTTTTCATACCAATTAAAATCATGTGATCACTGTATAGGATGTACCAATTTATATCAAAAAAGTTATCATGTTTTTAATAAAAAAGTAACAAAAGAGGAATATGAGGAAATAAAAAATAAAATGTTAAATGGCTCATACAAAACTTGGAACAAAAATCTACAAAAATTTAAAGAAATATGGGAAAATACTTCTCATAGATTTGTTCACAATTTAAACTGTGAGAATGTTGAAGGTGATAGTATGACAAACTGCCGTAATAGCTTTTATATTTTTCAAGGATTGAACTGTGAAGATTGTTATTATAGTGCATCACTTAGTGATTCTAAGGATATTTATAATAGTTACGCAATAGGGTGGACAGCATCTGAAATAGTATATTATTCATGTGTGGTTAGAGGATGTACAAATATTGTCTTTAGTTATTATGTTTGGTTTTCTAGCAATCTTTATTACTGTGATAGTTGTGCTTCTTGTCATAATTGTTTTGGGTGTATAGGGTTAAAGCATAAAAAATATTGTATTTTGAACAAACAGTACACAAAAGAAGAATATGAAGAATTAGTTCCAAAAATTATTGAACATATGAGAAAAAATGAAGAATGGGGAAAAATCCCAAATAATTTCTCAACATTTGCATATAATGAAACAGTAGCGAATGAATATTTCCCATTAACAAAAGAGGAGGCATTAAAGAGAGGATTTAAATGGTCAGATTATATTGCTCCAATTCCAAAGGTAGATAAAATAATAGATTCCAATCAATTACCAGATAATATTAAAGATACGCCTGATGATGTTTTAAATTGGGCGATAAAATGTGAAAAAACAGGAAGACCTTTTAAACTTATTCCACAAGAATTGGATTTTTACCGTAAACATAATTTACCTATTCCAAGAATTTCTCCTGAAATGAGAATGCGACTTAGAGATAGAAGACGTAATCCTTATAGACTTTTATTACGTAATTGTAGTAATTGTAATAAGGAAATTCATACTTCATATTCTAAAGATTATCCAGAAAAAGTTTTATGTGAGGAATGTTATTTAAAAGAAGTATATTAATTTAATAATCTAACCCCGTGAGTCGTAACAGCTCACGGAGTTGAGTTTCCAACTTATGGAAAAAAACTGTAAAAAATGTGGGATAGAATTTAAAATCACAAAAAATGATTTAGATTTTTACGATAAAGTATCCCCAGTTTTTAATGGAATAAAATATCACATACCAGAACCAACCTTATGCCTTCCTTGCAGACAACAACAAAAATTTAGTTTTAGAAATGAAAGAACACTGTATAAAAGAAAGTGTGATTTATGTAATAAGAGAATTGTTTCTTTATATCATGAGGATAGTAATTATATAGTTTATTGCCAAGAATGCTGGTGGAGTGATAAATATGATCCATTGAAATATGGCATAGGTTTTGATTTTTCTCGAAACTTTTTTGAGCAATATAATGAACTTAATTTGAAAGTGCCAAAACCAGCTATACAAAATACAAAAAGTGATAATTGTGCGTATACTAATTATTCAGCTGAAAATAAAAATTGCTATATGTGTGTAGGCACATTAGGTAGTGAAGATTGTTATCATAGTTATCGTATTTTTTATTCAAATAACATTTTAGATTGTTTTGATCTATATAAATGCGAGCTTTGCTATGAATGTTCAGAGTCATCAAGTTTATATAATTCTTTATATTGTATTCATTGTCAAAATTCAAGCAATTTAACTTTATGTGAATATTGCATTGGTTGTCATGATTGTTTTGGATGTATTAATTTGAAAAATAAGCAATATTATATTTATAATAAAAAGTATAGTAGTGAAGAATATTTTGAAAAAATTAATAAACTACAAAATAATATTGCAGTTGCAAGTAATGAATTTCGGAAGTTAAAAAATATAAGTCCATATAAATCTAATAATATTATTAATTCTATAAATTCAACAGGTGATAATCTTATTAATTGCAAGAATTGTGAAAATTGTTTTACATTAAAAAATTCAGAAGATTGTAAAGATTTTGTTATAGGCGAGAATCATAAAGATTGCCATGATGTTTGCGTGGGAGATAATTGTGAGTTGCAATATAATTCAGCTAACTTAGAAAAGAATTATCAGGTTATAGGAGGTAATTTGGTATGGTATGTAAAAAATGCATATTATGTAAGTTTATGTTTTAATAGTAATAATTTATTTGCTTGTACTGGAATTAAAAAGGGGGAATATATTATTTTCAATAGACAGTATTCAAAGCTAGAATATGAAAAACTTGCTGGAAAAATATTAGAACATATGAAAAAAACAGGAGAGTGGTGTGAATTCTTTCCTTCTGGATTGTCTCCATTTGGATACAATGAAACTGTTGCAAATGAGTACTATCCTCTAACAAAAGAAGAGGCATTAAAAAAAGGATTTAAATGGTCAGATTATGAATCTCCAATTCCAAAGGTAGATAAAATAATTCCAGCAAGCAAATTACCAGATGATATAAAAGATATTCCAGATGATATTTTAAACTGGGCAATAAGATGTGAAGTTACAAATAAACCATACAAAATAATCCCACAAGAATTAAAGTTTTACAGAGATCATAATTTACCAATACCAAGAAGACATCCAGATCAAAGACATAAAGACAGAATGTCACTTAGAAATCCAAGAAAATTATGGTCTAGAAGTTGTGACAAATGCACTAAAGAAATACAAACAACTTATTCTCCAGAAAGACCAGAGAAGATTTTGTGTGAAGAGTGTTATTTGAAAGAAGTATATTAAATTAACCCAATAAAAAATTATACTAAGCAACTATCGGCATCTCTTCAGCTTTATTCTTTTGTTTCTTAAAAGACTCTCCAGTATAAACCCAAACTTTTATACCAATAACCCCATATATAGTATTAGATCTCTCTTCTGAATAATCAATAACTGATCTTAAAGTATGAAGAGGAATATTCCCCTCTTTAAAAGTCTCTGATCTAGCAATATCAACACCATTCAATCTTCCTCCTAATCTCACTTTTATCCCTTTAGCTCCAGATTGCATAGCTTTTTGTATAGCTTGTTTCGCAGCCCTTCTGTAAGCAACTCTCTTTTCTACTTGTCTAGCAATATCATCTGCAATAATTGCAGCATTAAGTTCTGGTTTTTTTATTTCTCTAACATTAATTTCCATCTCTCCATATTTTTTAGAAAGCTCTTTTGTTAGATCATCTACTTGCCCACCTTGTCTTCCAATAACAAGTCCTGGCTTCGCTGTAAACATAGTAACCATTATCTTTCTTGAATTTCTTCCAATTTCAATTTTTGATATCCCCGCTCCTTTAAATTTTTTTATAAGCTCTTCTCGAATTTCAAAATCTTGAACAACATATCCTGCATAATTTTTCTTACTTGTGAACCATGAAGAATCCCACGTTGTGTTAACAAATTTCAGTCTTAGCGATTTAGGATGAACTTTATGTCCCATAAATAATTTTTAAATATTTAGTTTAATTATGATTCTTTAGATACTTTTTTTGTTTTTACGTTTTTTTCTTTATTTTTAGTTATATCTTTATCACCGCCTTTCACTTCAAGCTCAACTTTAATATTAGATGTTCTTTTAAGTAACGGAGTAACTCTTCCCTTAGAATGTGATTGTCCCCTTTTATATGTAACTCCTCCAGAAACCAATACCTCTGATATATAAAGATCATCTTTATTTTGCCCAAAATTATTCTCAGCATTTGCCACTGCTGATTCAAGTACTTTATAAATAATTTGAGCCGCCTTTTTAGGCATATACTTTAGAACTTCAAGACCTTCTAAAGCTTTCTGATTGCGAATAATTTCAGCAATAAGATTTACTTTTTTTGGTGATATCCGAACTTGCTTAAGAAATGCTTTCATTATTAAATAATCTTATGATTTTATTGTTTACTTTTTTGCTAACTTACCTCCATGTCCTCTAAACTTTCTAGTAGGGGAAAATTCTCCAAGTTTATGTCCCACCATGTTTTCTGAAACAAAAACTGGAGTAAAAACTTTTCCATTATGTACCGCAAAAGTTATACCAACAAAAATAGGAGAAATTGTACATGCTCTTGACCACGTTTTTATTATTTTCTTTTGATCTCCAAGCTTTTGAACCTTTATTACAATTCTTGGATCAACATAATGCCCTTTCTTTGAACTTCTTGACATACTAATTGGTTAAATATAAGTAAATTTTAAGTTTTATTATTTTAATTACTAAATATTGGTTTATACACACAGAAAATACTTATTTATTCTTCTTTTTATGACGACTAGATGCTATCATATTATTTGTCCATTTATTTTTCTTTCTAGTTTTAACACCGAGCGCATATGCTCCCCATGGTGTTTTAGGAGCTTTAAGCCCAATTGGAGCATGTCCTTCCCCTCCTCCATGTGGATGATCTACTGCATTCATAGATTTACCAAGTACATGAGGTCTTCGTCCTAACCATCTGCTTCTTCCTGCTTTACCAATTCTTACAAGAGAATGATCTGGATTAGAAACAATTCCTATTGTTGCATAAGCATCTTTGCTAACATTTCTAATTTCCCCTGAAGGCATTTTTATTTGAGCCATCTCTCCATCTAAAGAAACTAGTGTTGCACTTGTACCTGCTGTTCTTACAAGCTGCCCTCCTTTCCCTGGAAAAGTTTCAATATTAAAAATATTGTATGTTGTAGGGATATTTTTCAATTTCATTCTATTGCCTGGTTTTACTGGAGTTTTTTCACCTGTATGGATTTCATCATCAACTTTTATTCCCTGAGGAGCTAATATATATCTTTTTTCTCCATCTGAATACTGAATCAATGCAATAAATGCAGTTCTATTTGGATCATATTCAACTGTTTTAACTATTCCCTTTATGCCAACTCTATCAAGTCTTTTAAAATCAATAATTCTATATTTTCTTTTATGTCCTCCTCCTATGTGACGCATTGTAATACGACCTATATTATTCCTTCCTCCTGTTTTATTTAAAGTAACAAGAAGTGATTTTTCTGGATCATCACCAGTCAACTCTGTAAATGCATTTACTGAATAATTTCTTCTACCCGCCGTTGTCGGTTTATATTTTTTTATTGGCATCTTTGAGAATTATTTCTTAGTTTTAGATATTTTTTCTTCTGATTTTTTTTCCACTTTTTTTATTTCTCTCTTCTTTTTTTCTTCTTCTATTTTCATCAAGTCTAAAGTTTGACCTTCTTTAATAGTTACAATCGCTTTTTTCCCAGCCTTTCTCTTTGTATATACTTTGGTTTTTCCTATAGCTCTCGTTTTTTTTCTCACAGGGATAACATTTACCGATTCTATTTCTACCGAGTACATAACAGAAAATGCATTTGCAATATCTATTTTTGTGGCACTTTTATCAACCATAACTGTATATTGTCTTTTTTCTTGAGCTTTCATACTCTTCTCTGTAACAACTGGCCGAATACATACAGTGTAAACGCTTTGCATTTTTAATAATTATTTTAAGAAAATTTCTTCAATTTTTTTATCACTATCTCCTACGAAACATACTTTTCTATATTTCATAAGATCAGCAATATTTAGGTATTGTACTTGGATTGTCTTTACTGTTGGAATGTTATTAGTTGATTTTTCAATTATTTCATTTTTTTCAGATAATACTAAAAGAAGATTTCTTTCCACTGGAAGTTTTGCCAAAAGTCCTGCAAACGTCTTAGTTTTTATCTCTTCGTCATATTTTTCCAATCCGAATATAGACTTTTCTTTTGCTTTAACAGTCAAAGCAGAAAATAATGCAGCTCTTCTTTGTTTTTTTGGCATTTGCATAGAAAAATTACGTTCTCCACTCGGACCAAAAACAACACCTCCTCCTTTCATTTGTGGAGCTCTTATAGTCCCTTGACGAGCTCTTCCTGTTCCTTTTTGTCTGAATGGCTTTGCTCCTCCTCCTCTTACATCTGAACGATCTTTTGTTTTTGCTAAGTTATAACGAGCATTTGCTTGTTGCCTAACTAAGGCTTCATGCATAAGCCCCTCATTTACTTTAGCTTCAAATATCTCTTTATTAAGATCTTTTGACCCTACTTCTTCCCCAGCCTGATTGTACACTTTTATCTTCACTGTTTTTATTAAAATATTAATTTTTATAATATAAGAGGCATTTATTTGCTATCTATTTTTAACACTATGAATCCATTTAACGCTCCTGGAATAGGACCTTTCACCGCATACACATTCTTTTCTGTGTTTATAAGAATAATCTTTCTATCTCTTAGAGTTATTTGAGCATTTCCCATCCGTCCTGGCATTTTATTCCCTTTTTTTGATCGCCCAGTAATACAGTTATTCATTGTAGAACCATGCCTTGGGTCTTTTGTTCCATGAGATTTTCTTGCAACATTAAAGCTCCATCTTTTTACTCCTCCTTGGAATCCTCTCCCCTTAGAATATGCAGTAATTGTAGCTCTTTCAATTTCTCCTAGATCTGTTAATGAAATCTTCTGTCCAACTTTATATTGTGAAGAATCATCTACTAACACCTCTCTAACAAATTTATATTTCTTGTTTTTTCTTGGTCTAGCATATGCATCCACTCCAAGTGAGACTGCATTATAACCATCTTTCTCTAGTGTCTTAACCTGGATAACCTCATTTGGCTCTGCTTGAATATAGGTAACAGGAACAAAGTGACCTTCTTCATTGATCACTCGAGACATTCCGATTTTTTTTCCTAATATTCCTAGCATGTATAAAAGAGGTTAATTATTCTTTGGTTAGGGAATTTACTTCTCCCGCCAAAGTGATAACTTTTTAAAAAAGCCTGTGGATTTTACTTAAGAAAAAAGGAAAGTCAAGAATAAATTTGATTTTTATTCACAATATAGAAGATAATAAACTTTTTATTTTTCCCTTTGAGATTTTAATAGGCAAAACATCTTCTCTATAAGGATGAGCTTTTTCTAATATTATATCTAAATCTGGCTCTTTTATCGCGTATGCCGATAGTCTATTTTTTATACCAACTCTAATCAAAAAATTATCTATCTTCTCCATTCCCTCACTTGGAGATTTTACTTCTAAAACCTTATTTAACTCACTTAAATCGCTGTTCTCCGAAATATATTCATACATAACAGGTAAAGTAACAGCACAAGCAAATCCATGCGTTACTCCATAATTCATTGTCAAAGGATAAGAAATAGAATGACCTACATTACAACTTGCATGCCCAAAAGAAAAACCTGCATAAACTGAAGCTAACGAAATTTTTTCACGTAATTCTTCATCTTTTAAATCTCGAATTGATTTTTCTCCATATTCAAAAAGCAGTTTAATTGCTTTCCCTGCAAAAAATCTAGTAAATTCATTTGATCTCGTTGACCAAAAAGATTCAAAAGAATGAGCTAATATATCTCCAATTGTTGCTTGTGATTCACGCTTTGAAAGTGTAATGGTAAGCAAAGGATCAATTATTGCCAAATCTGGACACATATATGGGGAAACTCCAAATCCCCCCTTTTTATTTTTATCACTAAGAACTGAATACTGATTAATTTCTGAAGAAGTTGCTGAAGTTGTTGGAATCATAATTAAAGGAATCACCTTTTTATTTATTTGAGTTTTATGATTCCATAATTCTTCTATTTTTACATTATTAGCATAAGCAATCGCAATAGCCTTAGCAGTATCCATAGTACTTCCTCCTCCAAGTGCAATAATTGCACCTATTTTTTCTTTTTTAGCTAGAATTAAGCCTTCTTCTGCTTTACTAAGAAGAGGGTTAGGCATAATGCCTTCAAAAATAACTGTTTTATAACTTTCAAGCTGATTTAATAAAATTTCAAGATACCCATTTTGTTTTGCAGATTTATCTCCTATACAAATAAGTAATTTTGAATTTTTCGAAATAAACTTTTCTATCTCTTTTTTACAAGATTTAAGTTTTCCTCTTTTGAAAACTATCTTTGTTGGAAGATTGAAATTGAAATCCATAATAGATTAATTAAAAAGAATATCTGGCAGTTCAATGATGCTATTCAATACTTTGTCTGCGAGAGAAAAATCATTTGCTCTAGATAACTCTGTAGGGATAGCATAGCAAGTTAGCCCAGCTTTTTTCGCCGCAACAACCCCCCTTTCTGTGTCTTCTATTACTAAACATTCTGCTGGAGAAAGTTTTGTTCTTCTCAATGCCAATAAATATTGATCAGGATGAGGTTTATGTTTTTCTGTATCTTCTGCCATAATAAAAAAATCAAAATAATTTTTTATCCCTGCAGATTTCATTATTATATCAAAATGTACTTTTAGACTACTTGTAACAATCCCCATTAGAAATTTTTTATTCAATTTTTCTAATGTCTCTTTTACTCCATTTATAATTAAAACTTCTGATTTCAAAAATTTTTCATATAGAGAATCTCTTTCTTTTCTTGCTTTCAAAATAATTTCTTCATTAATTCCTTTATCTTTAACTAAATCGAACGCACTTGTATTCCTTTTGAGTTGATTATGCGTGTACATATCTTCTGTAAGAGTCACTCCAAAATCTTTTAAAATACAACTTGTAGCCTTAAAAAATAAAGGCTCTGTATCTACTAAAATTCCGTCATTATCCCAAAAAATTGCTTTAAACATAATTATTCTGAATATCGTTTTTGATAATAAAAAGAAAATAATAAAAAGAAAAATAAAGTCCTTGAATCATATGATGTCCATAAATAATGATCGAAAAACCCTAAGAATAAACAGCAGAAAAGAATTGGCTTTTGCCAATCATTGCACTTTTTCCAGACTTGAGAAAGGAAATATATTAGAAATCCTAATGAGATAATTCCAAGTTCATTTCCAAAAAGTAAATAAAAATTATGAACAGGCTGAAACGCCCATGGAGCTAAAATATTTTCAGAAAATTCTTGTAAATATAATGTAAAATTACCAATCCCAATCCCTAAAGGATTCATTATTAATATCTTTACACTACTCCATACCCCAAATAATCTTTCAATAATTGCACTATCAAAGATATTTAAACGAGCAAGTATGGCTTGAAAAAACATAGCACCAAAAATCCCAAAACCTAGTAAAGTAAATATTAATTCTTTTTTTGAAAAGTGCCTTTTAAAAAGTATATATGATGCAACAAAAGCTAACCAAGCCCCTCTAGAAAAAGATAGTAGTAGAGAGATTATAAAAAACCATTTACTTCTTTTATATCCTATATGATCTGCAATATAAAAGCTTATAATACTAAAAAATGATAAAATATTGGGATGAAGAAATGTTCCGTAAGATCTAATCATTTTACCTAATTCTAAATTTATCTTTGCTACTCCTAATATATTTTTATTAATTTCAGGCTCCCCCAAGAAAGAAAAACCAATACTTCTTTGCAAAATCATCTGAGCAATAGCCAAAATCGTTATAAAAATCATTGATAATAGGAGATATTTGCCAATTATATTCCATTTAATTTGAAAGGTTTGCAGAAAAGAAAAAGCAAAAATCATAATAAAAAAATGTAAAAGTCCTAGAAAATGTAAAACACTATCTTCAACAAAAAATGTTAAAATTAAACTAAGAAATAGAATTACATAAATAGATTTTGAGATTTTAGCCAATAATAAAATTTTATTTTTTTGTATTAAAAATAATCCAATTAGAATTACAGTAAAAAGAATCAAATCTTGAAAATGTAAAAAATATGAACTCCATACCGAAAAACTGCCATTAATAAACGAACTATTATTCCAAATTAAAAATGGAAAAGAAAATGGAAGTAAAAAAAGCAATATGCCAAAAATATGATTTAGAATAGATTTATTCATATAGAACGTTAATTATAAGTCCCCCTTGAAAAGGGGGATTTAGGGGGTTAAGGGATTAATTAATTTCTAATTCTTTTTCTCTTATCTCTATTTGTTTTTGTAAATCATGATATATTCCTTCAATATTATTAATCATATCTTTATTACAGTAACGTATTACTTTTAAACCTAAATTATTTAATTCCGCTGTCCTGTTATTATCGTAATTTTCTTGCTCTGAATGAAAATCTCCGTCAATTTCAATAACTAATTTTAAAGAAGAACAATAGAAATCTGCGATAAAATTACTAATTGGTTTTTGTCTTAAAAATCTATAGCCAAGTTTTTTATTAGAAAGAATTTCATAACATATTTTTACTTCAGCCTTAGTAGGCTTGTTTCTATTTTGTCTAGCCTTAAATTTTAGATCTTTTCTAAAAGAGAGGAACATGAAATTGTTTTTCTCGATAATAACCCCCTTAAGTCCCCCTTTTCAAGGGGGAATTAACTTGATTTCTTGAAAAACAGACAAAATTAACATAATGTAATAAAGATTTTAATTATATATAAATTGTCAGAAATAAACGGTTTTTTATTAGTTAATAAACCCCTCAATTTTACATCTTTTGATGTTATAGCAAAAGTAAGAAAGGCTTTTAATATAAAAAAAGTAGGACATACAGGAACTCTTGATCCTCTAGCTACAGGATTAATGGTAATAGGGATTGGAAGAGCAACAAGGTTTCTAGAGTTCCATACAGGACATACAAAAGAATATGAAGCTGAAATAACATTTGGGAGCACCTCAGAAACATATGATAATGAAGGACCTTTAACTCAATTAAAAATTACGAATTACGAATTACGAATTGAGGATATAAAAAGTTGTATTGTAAAAAACTTTTTGGGCGAGATTGAACAAATTCCGCCTAAATATTCTGCATTAAAAATTAATGGTGAAAAATATTGCAATCTTACAAGAAGAGGAATCGAAGTTGATATTGAAGCAAAAAAGAGAAAAATAACAATTTATGAAAATGACATTATTGATTTTTCTTGGCCAAAATTAAAATTAAGAATTAAATGCTCTAGCGGAACATATATAAGATCAATCGCTCATGATTTAGGAAAAACACTTAAATGTGGAGGATATTTAAGTGGATTAAATAGAACTATGGTCGAAAATTTTAAACTTGAAGATGCAAAAAAGATTGAAGACATATCTAAAAATAATTTATTACCATTTGATGTTGGGCTTGATTTTAAGAGAGTTAATTTGAACAAAAAAAGTGTTCAAAAACTGCAATATGGACAAAAATTAAACTTAAAAACACTTTTATCAGAAAGTGATTACAATTCTAATCTAAGTAAAATAAAAAACGATAAATTTGTACAAATTTATTTAGACAATGAATTTCAAGGAATTGCAGAAATTAGTGGAGATATTTTAAAAGCAAAAAAGATGATAGTTTAATATCATCTTTTATTTCTAAAAAAGAACCTAATCTTGGCGGCGTCCTACTCTCCCAGGACGAGTCATCCAAGTACCATCGGCGCAGGCAGACTTAACTGCTGTGTTCGGAATGGGAACAGGTGTACCCCTGCCGCTATAACCACCAAGATTAGACCCTCTTTTGTAAAGAACCAATTCTTTGAGCTTAAACAATCCAGATTTTAATACTTACATATATATACTCTTTTTCAAGAAATGCTAGTTTATCCAGCTACTTTACCGTGTCAAATTGATGATAAAAAATCATCAACTCAGCACGATATACGTAGCTTATAAAGTTTTTCTTAAAATAAGTTCAATCGTCCATTAGTACTACTCGACTAAATACATCACTGCACTTACATCTGTAGCCTATCAACCAAGTAATCTCCTTGGGGACTGATGGGGATGATTTATCTTAGGAGGAGCTTCCCGCTTATATGCTTTCAGCGGTTATCTCGTCCGAACATAGATACTCTGCACTGCCCTTGACAGGTACAACAGATAAACTAGAGGTTCGTTCACTCCGGTCCTCTCGTACTAGGAGCGAGTTCCTTCAATCATCCAAACGACCACGGCAGATAGGGGCCAAACTGTCTCACGACGTTCTGAACCCAGCTCGCGTACCGCTTTAAATGGCGAACAGCCATACCCTTGGGACCTGCTCCAGCCCCAGGATGCGATGAGCCGACATCGAGGTGCCAAACCTCCCCGTCGATGTGAACTCTTGGGGGAGATCAGCCTGTTATCCCCGGAGTACCTTTTATCCGTTGAGCGATGGCCCTTCCATGCGGAACCACCGGATCACTAAGACCTACTTTCGCACCTGCTCGACTTGTTTGTCTCGCAGTCAAGCTCCCTTATGCCTTTACACTCTGCGGCTGGTTTCCAATCAGCCTGAGGGAACCTTCGCGCGCCTCCGTTACTCTTTTGGAGGCGACCGCCCCAGTCAAACTACCCACCAGACACTGTC
>CAYXLW010000006.1:0-71850 GCA_964466055.1 uncultured Candidatus Peribacteria bacterium | reverse complement strand
ACAACTGGTTATTATACGATATATATTCATAATTTAAACGACAATTTTCATATTATAAGAAATTATGATAAATTTAAACCATATAAAAACTATCTAGATTTTAATTTATCTCAAAAATTTATGCAAACAGAGCTTCAGAAAACAGAACGCGAATTAAAAATTAAGAATTATAGCCCAAAAACTATAAAAAGTTACATGTATGGTTTACGAGAATATTTTTCTTTCAAAGTTAATAATTTTACAGAGCTTGATCAGGAAAGTATCAGAGACTTTTTACTTCATTGTGAGAAAAAACATATAACCCCTCAAAGTAGAAATTTGTTTTTAAGCTCTATCAAGTTTTACTACCGCAACGTGGTTAAAAATCCACAGAAAATTGAAATTCAATCAGCTAAAAAACCAAAGAGTTTGCCCTCTGTTTTATCTCGAAGTGAAGTAATCATGATTTTAGAATTTACAAAGAATTCTAAACACAAACTTCTATTGTCGCTTGCTTATGGGGCAGGATTACGAGTAAGCGAAGTTATTGAGCTAAAAGTACAAGATTTGGATCTTGAAGAGCTAACTGTGCATATCAAACAGGCAAAAGGTCAAAAAGACAGAATAAGCATAATACCAGAAAGTTTAGTTAACAGTATAAAGAATCTAATTGCTGGGAAAACTCCTACTGCTCTTGTCTTTGAGAGCGAACGAGGTGGGAAACTGACTGTAAGAACGGCACAAAAAGTTTTCGAGAATGCCCTGCGTAATTCAAGTATAAGAAAAAACGCTACTTTTCATTCTCTTCGTCATAGCTTTGCAACACATTTACTAGAAAATGGAACTGATGTGCGTTACGTACAAGAATTACTGGGACACTCAAATATTCGAACCACACAAATATACACCCAAGTTACCAATCCAAAACTTAAAAATATTAAAAGTCCTTTATATACTATGAATTAATAACCAATTGATCATAAACAAACGATGTTTTTCCTCTTCTTAATTTTTGAATACAATTTCTCCATCCTCCAAAAACATATCATCTTCAATACACCTCAAAATTTTTTGTTTTTCAAAAGCAGAACCATTTTTAAGTAAATACTGAACATACTCCTCCGAAGAAATCTTTGTAGAATTCCCTGTAAGAGACTGCATATCATTAAATTTTTCTACTTCCTTTTCAATTTTCTTCTCAATATCCATATATTTACCTTTCAATTGGTCAATAATTTTAGAAATAGATTCAATAAGCTTTTCTTCTCTAATGTATTTTGATCTACACGTCTTACTCCCTCCATGTTTGTTGCATTTGTAATAGATGTAAAGTTTACCATACCTATTAATATGATCTTCCCCTGTGATTCCTGATCCACAATGACCGCATTTAAATAACTTACTAAAATAAAAGCTTTTTGCTCCCCATTTACTCTTTTCACATACTTTAAGATTTGATTTAGCTTTATCAAATATCTCTTTTGTTATTAAAGGCTCATGAGATCCTTTATACCAGTTTCCGCTTTTTCTAGGAAACTCAAACTCTCCATAATAAAAAGTTTCCTTAAATATTCTAAATATCGTCCCCAGTGTAAGTTTTTTATTATTTTTTGTTCTAAACCCTTCATCTGTTAAGTATTCATGTATCTGTCTCCCGCTGTATTGTTTCTCTGCAACGTACTCAAACATTTTTTTGATAAAAGGTGCACGTTCTTCATCTACAGTAATTTTACTTGGTTCATTTAATTTCTCAGGATTTCTTATAAGCTTGTATCCCAATGGCACACATCCGGGTCTAGTTCCCATCTCACACCTAGTTCTGAGTCCTCTTTTAACATTTATTCCTCTATTATCATTTTCTAGTTTTGCTTGAGAACAGAGTATCATTAGAAGGAATTTATCATTTGGAGAGTTGGTAAAATATTGCCCATAAGTTCTTATATTTTCCAAAATTCCTTGATCCATAAGATCAACTAATTTCCCTAAATCTCCTGCGTTTCTGCTTAATCTATCAGGTGCCCAAGTTATTATTCCGTTAAATACGTCTTGTTCCATATCTTTCAAAATACTCTGGAATACAGGGCGATTCCCTGAGTCTTTTGCAGATTTACTTTCTTGTCGTATTTCTGTCACATTTAATCCTTCACTCTCTGCAAGAGCGAGCATTTCTTTTATTTGTGAATCAATTGATAATGCTTGCTTTTCATCAGACTCACTAGATTTTCTTGCATATAAGCAATATCTCACTGGTGTCACTAGAATTTCTTGTTTTGTTTTATTTTGGTATTTATATGTTGCTTGTGGATCTTGTAGTTCTGTCTCCATAGGCTTTCTATTAATGATTACGTCACTACAAAGCCTGATATGTATTTGTAAGTCTAGGCTTTTTGCTAAGAATTTACGTATTTAATAGGATTCTGACTTCCTTGTATCCAATACTTAGAAACCGACTTATTGATATATTTATCTCTAATATTTTCTTGAGCAATTTTACCAATAAATTCATGCCGTCCTTCTACTTTCTTAGACGGTTCCCAATAATCAATAACAAATACTTCTCTTATAATTCCCTTAAATACCGAACAGCATATTTTTATTTTTTCTATTCTCTTAATATCAACTCTCCAAGATTTTCTAGTAGCTTCATATATTTCTTCTTGTGTCATTTTTCTGTCATATAAATTGTTTATATTTATAAGAAGTACAGGCTCATTAATTTCTGCAACTTCTGCTTCATACTTTATCTTTATATCTTCCAATGTCATTAATCCTCTATCTTCTGCATGATGACCTGTAACGATATTTGTTAAGTTTTCTTTTTCTATAAAATCAATAATGGAACTTTCTACTTCAAAAGCTTCTTTTTCAGAAAGCCCATGTCGTAAAATATAATGTTTTACTTGATTGCCTGATTTATTGATCTCTTTAATCCTTTTAATTTTATCAGTTTCTTTCTCCTCTATTCCATCTGCTCCCAACACATGCTGTATAATTCGTTTTCCACACCCTTTTCCTACATAGAATGTTTCATTATTTCTAGGATCAATCAACAGATATACATAATATTCTAATTTTTCAATTGTAGATTGAGAAATATTATATTTATCTGCCTGAGATTTTTTAAAAAATATCATAAAAAAGGGACAACTTAGCCTGTTGCCTAAACATTGTCGCATAAACTTTCGTTTGTGCTTAACAAGTTTACAGGAAGTTGTCCCATTTCTCTTGTTAAGCAAAACTCTGTTTATAAATAATAAAGTTTTTTTATAATCCGACAATGTTTAGGCACCCAAATACTGCCTTATATACAGATATAAGGCAACTTCAATTTACGGATAATAATGTTAGTCTTTTATTTTCTTTTAAAGACTTTTATCTAAAAAATTTTCTATTTTCTTACTCATTTTTTTATATTTCATATTTTTCAACATAATGTTGATTGTATTATTATTTTCATAAACCTTATTCATTAAAAGAAAGCAGTCCATAAAGAATATTAGCTGCTTTCTTGTAAATTGTACGGTAATGATATCAGTTTCTTTCTTCTTATTTTCTTGTTCAGATGTTTTATTTTTCTTGGATTTATCCATAATATTGGCTTAAATGTTATTATTTAGCCAATTGATGCCAGATAAAATTATAGAAATCCAGAGAAGTTCCTTAAAAATTTATTATTAGATTTCGTCAAAAAACATCACACTAAATTCAGCTTTATTTTTTTCTATAGCTATTGCTCCAATCAATAATGAAAATGCATCTGCAAGATCATCATGTTTTTCTGCTCCAAATCCTACAAGCTGTTGTATTAGTTTTTCACATCCTTGCCGTGGAAAAAGAATAGTTCCATCCTGTATCATACTAGAAATTAATGCTAATCTTGTTCTTTTATCTGTCCCTACTTTTACGCCTACAGCATCAAGCCCTTCGGCTTCTAATTGTTCTACAACAGCATATTGATAAGCAACATCTTCTACAAACACTCTTGGTAATTCCGTATTTACTGCTAAAGAATGAGCTAATTTCACAACACTATTAATAGTTTGTAGGTGAGTTAGGCGACTATTTATACAATTTTGCATTACATATATCTTAAAATCATTTTCCCATCCATTTATTTGAACAGATACTATAGCTGTATAATCTGCATGCTCTTTCAGTGAAATTGCTAAATCTAAACCAATTGCTCTACTTCTAAAATTTGCACCTTCTGAAGTAGGAGGTAACTCATTATAAAATTGAATCCATTCGGGTCGTATAACAACATCTTGTTCGGCAACTATTTCTAACAAGTACTCTCTTCGCCATACAGTTTCATTTGTCACTTTAGCTTTAGCTTCAGCAATGTCCTGTTCTGTAGGATATTTTCCCTTCCATGAACATTTTCCTTCTTTATCAGTCAAGGGATATTCTCTATATTCTCCACTAAGTTCATTATCCATTATTTTATCTCTCATTCTCATAATAGTGGAATCCTTATGTAGAAGATTTCCAATCATAACAAGCCTAGTGTTTTTATCTCCTGCAGGGATTAATTCGCTTGTAATCCATCTAAATGTTTTATCTCTACTTTCTTGAGTTTTTACAGATTCTAAATCTTCAATATCATCACAAATTATCAGGTCAGGTCTATGCTGATTATGCCTAATTCCTCTTAAGCTTTGACCTACACAAACTGCAATAATACGTACCCCATATTTTGGTATTGTTAATGATAAAGATCTCCACTCATCATCACTTTCTTCAAATGGCCCTAAATCTGCTCTTAATAATGCATTATTATCAAACTCATCTTTTAGGTTTTTCATTTGTGCCCTTGCCTGCTCCTTAGTTTGAGCAACTATCACAATAAACTTTTTACTATGTCTTCCAAGAATTGACCAAATGGCATAAGCCATATTAATAATGGTAGACTTTGCAGACCCTCTAAAGGCTACGATTAATAAGTTTTTAATATCTTCATTCTCTGCTAAATTAAATATTTCCTTATGGAAATAAGGCGTTTCGTATTTAACATAGTGATTAAAGTATATATTGAAAAACCATTGCAAGCTTTCTTTAGACAACTCTTGTCTTACTCTTTGGTCTTTGATAATAGCCTGTAAGTCTATTTTTTTATTTATCATTTGAATTGTGGCTAGATAATAATGAGGATAATTGAAGAGCTTTTAGAATAGATTCTTCCTGTTCAGGAGTAAGCTCTCCTTTTGTTTTAATTTCTCCTGATAACTCGACTTTTGTCTTATAATCTTTATGGTGATGCTTAAGCCAAAATATTATCGCTGTTAGATTTTTATCTTTAATAGCAGAAATTAACTGAGATTCTGCCACGTCATTTACAAGATGTTTTCCTTTTAGCAGTGCTTCATTAGATTCTTCATTGAACTTTTCGTCTTCTTTACACCACCTGTAATAAGTGGCTCTACTGACTCCAACCTTTTCACAAACAACTTGTATTATTGGAGTTTTTTTAAGGGTTTCTAAAATTAGTTCTTTTTGTTCGTTTTTACGAATTGTTATTTTATCTGATGTCATTTTGTGTTTATTAAAAATTATTAATTTATAAGTTTTGCTTTGATGCCTGTGAGCTTCTCAAATCTATCAATGATCACTTGGCAGTAATCCATATCAAGTTCAACCATTAAACATCTTCGTTTTGTGTGTTCACAAGCTATGAGGCTACTTCCACTCCCTCCAAAAGGATCAAAAACAATATCATTAATTTTAGTACTGTTGAGGATTAACCTTCGTAAAAGTCCAATTGGTTTCATCGTAGGGTGTAATTTACTTTTCTGTGGTTTTGGATAGGTGATAATCGTCTTATCTTTTGATTTGAGAAACTCATGTTTTCCATACCATCCATAAGCAATTAATTCATGCTGAGGCATATAGTCCAATCTTCCTACTACTGCCTGATTTTTTATCCAGATTAAAAGTTGTGTAAATCTATACTTTGCTTCATTTAACCCCTCTTTTAAACTAAATAACATTTTATCTGAATTGAAGATATAAAAAGCATTTTTTTCTTCTAAATAAGGTCTTATTAATTCCATCCAAGATTTAGTAAAGTTTTTATATTCTTCTTCAGTCTGTATATGATCGTTGGCAATCTTCTTATGTTCTTTACTAAATTCTTTTAAGTTTTGTTTGCTTTCCACATAGCCCACAGCATAAGGTGGGTCAGCTAGAATTAGTTTTACTTTCTCTTTTTTCTTTTCATTTTCATCTATAACTTCTCTCAATTTATCAATGAGATTTTTTATTATTTGTGGATTAGTGGAACTTCCACAAACAAGCAGATGATTTCCAAGAGAGAAGATATCTCCAAATTTAATTGATTTTTTGGGCTTTTTGCACTGTAAGGTTTTCATATCGATTTATGATTAATTGACAAAAAATTGGGTCTATCTCTGATAAATAGCACTTTCTATTTAACTGTTCACAAGCAATTAATGTTGATCCTGATCCTCCAAATAAATCTAAAACTATGTCACCAACTTTGGTGCATCTTTTTAATGGTTTTTCATGTAATGAAGGTGGTTTTTGTGTAGGATGTAAATATTCATTACTCGGCAATCTCTTTGCTAACCAAATATTAAATAAATCTAAAATGTCATCTATACCTCTGTTTCCATTACTTATTTCTTTATTTAAGATTTCATTAAACTTTGTTTGAGAATCAGATAAATATGGCTTTCCTCTTATTCCATAAATACATGGTTCATACACTTTATTGAAAGCAATTTGCGGGGTTACATTGCTGTTATTTTTGATCCATAAGCACACTCGTTTATTTTCTATCTCCAGAGTTTTATACAAATCTTGTACAAGTCCAATATATTTTTCATCACACCAGTAAAAACAATGAACGTTTTCATTGCTAACACTTAGAGCATTTTTTATTGTTTTCTCCAAAAACTTTTTATATTCATCCTCAGACTTATTATCATTTACTTTTGAATTTGTATAACTTCCTTTATTACTAATTCCATCACTATAATTCAATCCAATATTGTATGGAGGATCTGAATAAATCATGTCTGCTTTTGCTTCTCCCATAAGCGTTTCTACAATTTTTTCATCAGTCGAATCTCCACAAATTAATCTATGTTTTCCCAATTGAAAAATATCCCCTTCTTTGATATCTGTTTCTTTAATCTTTTTTAATTCTTCTGCTTCATCAAAATTATCATCTTCAATTTCTAAAACATCATCAAAAATTGATGATAGGTCGTCATCGTTAAATCCTACATCCAGTAGCATATCTACATCGAAATTTTTGAGCATTTCTAAATCCCAATCGCCCGTGATCCTGTTAAGACGAAGGTTTAATTCTTTTTCTTTTTCAGTGTCAGATATATTCACGTGCACTACTGGCACTTCTTTATATCCTAAATTTTTAGCTATTTTTAATCTAAAATGTCCTCCGATTACTATGTTCTTTCTGCTTGATGCAGAATTAACAATTATCGGATCAATCAATCCAAATCTCTTAATACTCTCTGTGAGTTGAGCTGTTGCTTCTTCGCTCCATACTCTAGGATTATATAGAGCTGGATTGAGTTCTGAGATTGGAATGTTTACGATTTTTAGTTGTGTATTTTGCATTTTTATAAAATTAATAATTAAATTTAGCACTATTAAAATTGTCGAGAGATAATCTCAATTTTTAAATTTTTGTTGATTATGTCATTTATAGCAGGACCGAATGGGATAATTTTATGGTCCTGCTATAAACACTTTTTATATTAGGACGTCCTGAAAAATAATTTTTTACATAATTTTTTTGTTTTAGTTTTTATAATTATTTTCTAGAAAAATTACACTTTCATTATAGAAAAAAATTTATATCAAAACCTACCCTTTAAGGCTATTTAAGCAATAAAGTGGTTACCAAATAATATTTATAATTTTGTTTATATCTAGCTGTGATTTTTGGTTGCCAGTTTAGTGATTTGGTAACTATGGTTACTAAA
Organism: uncultured Candidatus Peribacteria bacterium; assembly: GCA_964466055.1. GTDB lineage: Bacteria > Patescibacteriota > Gracilibacteria > CAYXLW01. The sequence continues at coordinate 63,898 of CAYXLW010000006.1, read as the reverse complement.
TTTAAGGCAAATTATTTATAATTTTGTCTGTTTCATTTGAACATATGGTTTTTAGTTTTTCCTTAAACTTATTCTTAAATTTCTGATAAGTACGTAATTTTCCACCACAAACTCTGTTTTTAATATAGGTATTAAAAGAATCCTCTCCATGTTCTTTACGAAATTTTTTATCATAATTATTAATTTGATCTTTTGTTTTCTGTAAGAATTTATCAGATTTTTCCCATATTAACTCCCATAAATCTATAAAATTAAGAGGTTTTAATTTTGCTTTCTCATAAACTTTCTTTTGCTGATTACTAAACTTTACCTTTTTTATTGATAAATCTTTATTAAAAATACTTTCTTTATTTAAATCTTTTAAAACTTCAATTTTTACACTATCTAAATCTAACTTTTTTATTTTAATAAGGTTAAGATGTTCTAAAGAAATCATGAATTCTAAAGCTAAGTCTTCTTCCTTAATTTCTAGCTCCTCTGATTTTATGGTAAAAATCTTTCCTCGGGATTCATAAAAGTTAATTATTTTTTCTGCTAAACCATTAGGCTTTGAATAGCCTTTAAAGGTATTAATATTATGAGAATTTTCATCTGGCACCAACTTTCCTCTTAAGAATTGTTTTATATAATCATCTAAAAATTTTGAAATACCTTCTTTAGAAAAATCATCAACCTCATAAGACATTTCAATCATTTGAGCTAATTTAGGTAACTTGCTCAATATTTTTTCAACATCAAATAAATTAATTTGAATATTTTTTTTAGACTCTAATGCCTCATAAATATTTGGCAAAGCAATTGAGGTTGATTCTTCATATGTTGATATTATGTCTTCAAAACTTATTTTATGCCTTTTTATCTTTTCCCATTCTTCATAATAGGTATCTTCTGTATTAAACTTGGCTGTAATAACTTTTTCTAATCTTAATTTTTTTATTTCTAATAGATCAAATAATGGAGGAGATAAATCAAATGGAGTTTCATAAAAGTTTTTATACCCGTTCCAAGAAAGTTGAAAGTTTAAATAATCAGCTCTTGGAATTATATTTTTAAATTCCTCTTTGTTTATTAACAAAGCTTTTAGAAAAAAAACTATTCTAGTAGGGATATATTCATTATCTAGAGGATACATAAATCAATTATTAATTTCGACAAAACATATTCTACATTTCTTTATTTTTTAAAGAAGTCGTTATTTATAACAATTGTATAAATTAAATTATGCACAATTTTCATTGTGAAATTTTCAATAAAATATGCAAAATTTAACTTGAGTATAAATTTTATCATTTTTTCTGCCTTATATTCCTGTCTGAATTTCGGGGGACATTATAGTTTTTACCTTTTTTTTAATTTTCCGATACAATCAAATAACCCAGCATAGAAAAAAGCCACATTTTGTCTACAATAATAATTATATCTTGTATATTATGCTGCCTTGTCTAAAACACTTGTAATGTCATTGTAATTATTTTTACTTACATAATCTGCTCCTGAAAGAATAGAATTCGCTTGTTTTACTGTTTCTATCTGGTCATTAGTATATGTTGAAAGTAGAACTACTCTAATTCCTTTATTAACAGCTTCTGTAATAAGGTTTAGTGATTTTTCAATAAGAAGTTTTGATGATTCGTCTATATGATCATGTATTTCTAAACACATTACTTTAATTGAAGCATCATTTTGAATTCTACTTATTGCTTTATCAGTATCTCCCTCATTAACAACTTCAAAATCTTTATGATTTTTAAGCTTATTTTCTACAAGCATAGATACATCTTCTTCATCTACAACTAGTACCTGTTGTTTTTCTGTCATTTTTAAATAAGTTAATAGGGTTAATTATACAAACGGTTTATATCATATAAAAATATATATGTCAAAAAATTTTTTTGACAAATCTAATAAAAGTTTTTATGGAGAGCTGAATGAAAGGAGTTTAAAACAAGACACCCCTTTTTATAGTGTCTCATTTGTCTCATTCCTTATTTACAATATTCTCTTTTTTCTTTTTATTAAGCCAAATACAGCATTATTTATCTATTTTTAAAATAAGACACTTTTTTCTGTGTTGTCTCATTTTAAACATTCCTATATTTGCACCTTAATTATGTCTCAAAAGGGTTCTAGACCCGAGTGGTCAGCCAGATAGTGCACTAATGGCTATTCTAAGCCATAAACCTATGTAAACCGAGCACCCCAACAAAAGGGTGTTTTTTCGTTCAAAAAGCCTTTTGTGGCTTGTATGTGCCATCAAAAAGGTTCTAGACCTATCCCCCTATGTATGTAGGACACTATTGGCAGTAGTAAAATATTTTTTACAACTTATAATTTATATATGGATAATAATAAGACTTTTTAGCTTAAAATACATGGAGTCTATCCCATTATCCCTCTAAAAACTCTTATAAAAAGTTATTTAAAAATTTATGATTTTTTCCAAAGATTAAGAAAAGCTTGCTGATAATAATCGTTATATTTAGGTTCGAAAGGATAAGGTAATTTTACATCTTCACAATATACAGGACTCTTATCTCCAATAGAAAATTGCACAGAAGGAACACCATAAGGAAATGAGTCTGCTGATGGTGCCTTAATTTTAACTATCTTTACATTATTCCCTGCATAAGGTTTGTTTTTAAGGTCTAGCATAAAATTTCTTATAGCTTCACTGTTTTTCTCTCTTCCTTTTTTCCCCACTTCTGTTTTCCCTATTTTTTCAAGCAAGTCTGCATCAAAAGAAAATTCTGCAACTTCAATAAAAAATTGTAAGGCTTCATCGTCTTGAATAGTATTTTCATCAAATTCTTTCATAAACTCTCTTGCAAGAAAGTGATTTTTACAAACAGAAGGCACTTTCTCTTTTAAAATTTTTCTTTTTGCTGAAAAGTCATTAGATGATTTTATCTCTCCTATAACTTGTGCATTACTAATTAAAAAATCTTGAACAGTTTCAATATTGCTCTTAATCATATCAAGATATGAATCCAAATTCTTTATAAAATTGTCTAGCATGCTTTGCAATTTTACCTTATTTCCTTCTTTCTCTTCTTCGGCAATTAATTTTTTAAAGGCAGCAGATACACTTTTCTTTATTTCGCTAGGATCAGTGTCAGATAAATTATCAGATATTTGATTTATATCCGGAAGCAAGGACTCCTGATGTAAAAAATTAGTATTAGTTGTTAGTTTTAGTAAATTATTTATTGCAAATACCATTCTCTGAGTTTTCTCATAATGATCCTCAGCCTTGTTAATGAGCTCAAGTTCAGCTGATGCCTCACTGATATTTTTTACAAATTCTGTTGGATTTGATGCAATATTTTGATTTAAAGTTTCAGTCATAGTTAGGGTTTAAGTTGAGTTCTATTTATACAACATATTTAATAAAAATGCAAGGTCAAGATAAAAATGCTCTTAAGCCAGTTCTCAAAGGGTGTGAGAATCTCTTCTCCGCAGCCAGATAGTGCACTAATGGCTATTCTAAGCCATAAACCTATGTAAACCGAGCACCCCAACAAAAGGGTGTTTTTTCGTTCAAAAAGCCTTTTGTGGCTTGTATGTGCCATCAAAAAGGTTCTAGACCTATCCCCCTATGTATGTAGGACACTATTGGCAGTAGTAAAATATTTTTTACAACTTATAATTTATTATGAATAATAAGACTTTTTGGCTTATAAGAGGTTGCATGTCATTAAATTTTACTATTTTTTATACAGAAAAAATATTATAAAGGTATTTTTTTATTATGCACTATTTTTACCCTTGTACAGAATAAAAACTGTTCTTAAATTAACTTTATAAAGATTTTCTAATCACATTTTCTTATATTCTTAACTAAACAAGAAATTCCCCATAACTTCTAAATCTTTTTTTGTAACATAATCAATTTCCTTTTTTAAAATTATAATAGCAAAACTTAACATCCCTCCAAAAACACCAAATTTTTCTTTTTGCCAATCTCTATATTTATAATTTACTAGATCATTATGGGTATAAATATTCTTCTGTTTTAAAACTCCTATACAATATTCTCTAAATTCATTTTCAATTTCTTCTCCAAATAAATATTCGCTAAAATTTTTTAAATTTTCACTTGTAACTTTTTTTACTTTTTCTCCTAAAACTTTTCTAATGAGAATTCTTCCAGATCCTATAGGATAAAAGTTTATATCTGTAAATTCTTTGACATTGTAATATTTTAATTCATATCTATTTTTAATGTCATGTGTAGCCAATGTTTTAATCAGAAAGTCTTTAAATTCACTAATTTTTTCATTGCCAAATAAGGCTTCTGCTAATTCTTTTAAGATATCTTCTGTAATATAGCTGACTTCTTTTTTCAAAACATACTGAACAAAGCTAGTTGATCCTCCAATGGGCGGGAATGTTTCTTTTACAAATTTAGTTACTCCAAAATAGATGATATCATATCTATTATTAATACCTTTTTCTTTTAACAGATTAAGTATCTGTTCTTTTTCAATTCTAACATCACTACAATCGCCTAAGCTTGTTGCTTTTTTAATTGCCATTGATGAAGTAAACTTAATATCATCATCAGACACTTCAGCGCCTATTAATCCTAAAAATTTATATTTTTCTTCAAGAGGAATACCTTCTAAAACTTTTTTCACTTCTTCAATTGATAAGCCATTAAGTCTATTTTTTAAATTAGAATGACTTTTTATATCTAAAACATTTTCTAAAGTAGCAATTTTATATTTTCTAAGATTTAAATTAGGAGGGATTAATTGGTAAATAAAAAGAAGAGGATTATTTATATTAGGTCTTATTCCTCTTAATATATATTGATATAACAATGTTTCACTTTGAGTTATTCTTGCAAATATTTCTCCTTGAGTTCTTCCATAATCACTGAATCCTCTTCCTATATAATCACACGAAGTTAAAACTTGTATTTCTCCTTTTATATATTTTTCTTTTAATAATAATTGCTCTTTTAATGGTCTGCCACTAACACATTCTGCTGTTACTCCTTCCTCTTTTAATTTTCTTACTACTTCTTGGGCATGCTTTATTGATATGCAAAATATAAGGAAACTCTCCCCTTTATGTTTTTTTGTATAAATATCCACAGGATAATCAACAAAAGATTCTCTCTCCGCCTTTTTTAATTTTTTAAAACTTACTTCTTTTTCCCCTTCCTCTCCAATAAAATTTCCATTTGAAATTTCTATATCTATAACTGCGTAAAATCCAACAATACTTTTTGCTTTTCTTAAAAAAATCAATTCACTTAACGACATTTCATCGGAAATAAGTGAAAAATTTTCTAAATCTTTTCCTGCTACTTTTTTTGTAGCACTATATATACAAGTTATCGGACTTCCTAAAAATTTTTTTATTTCATTAAGAACATCTATTCTAATCTCAGTTTGAGCTAAGTCTCCCTCATCAAGAAAAATAACAGAAGGATAATTTTTATTAGTAGGTGAAAATGTTTTTTTTAAAAAACAGGGATTAGTAAAAGTTTTAAAAGTAGTGATTTTATTTTTATGAAAAAAATCTTTATTTTCTTGATCTACTATTCCTATTTCATCTAAAGAAAATAGTTTCTGAAATGTTTGAAAAGCTCCATCTGAACCATAAATAATAGAACTTGTTGGAGTTACAAATAAAAATGGTAATTCTAATATTTTTGCAAGCACCGCTTGCATGTAAGTTTTTCCTGCAGATGGAGGTGCTATATCAGCAATAGCAAGAAAGGGATTCCCTAATAAAACATTTTTTTCAAGTGCGTTTAGCATTTTTTTCAATTTTTCATATTGATGAGGATATAAAGGTTGAACTTCTTTTATACAAAATTTTTCTGGAGATTCCCAAAAGGTTTTTAAATTAAATCTAGCTTTTGCAATAGCATTTAATGCGATTCCTCTACTTTCTAATGGACTTAGACAATTAGGCAAGCTTAAATTCATAGGAACATTTTTTTTATTACTCAATAAGTTATTATCAATTGATTTTTTTATAAAATCAAAATCTACAAAACTCTTAATCTCAAAAATAATTTGATTAAATATTGAAAGAATTCTCTCAAAAGAAAATTGCTTAAAGTAATTGTTATTTTTTTTTACTGTTTCTAAATAATCATCATGTCCTCCTATATTTTTTAATCTTTCTATAAATAATTTTGAGAAAACAATATTTAAATTACATAACAAATTAAAGACTTTTTCTCCAGATGTGTCTAACATTGTAGAAAGAGTGTTTATAAATTCTTGCTCTATATTTTCAAAAGATTTATTACCAATATTTTTAGATCCATCATCTAATGGTCGCCCTTTCCCCTTTTGTTTTATAATCATACTAACAAGCTCTTCTTTGCTAAATCCCTGAATAAATCTTGCAATAAAATAATTCTTTAAAAAATCATCTTTAAGTAATTCATATATTTTGTGAGAAATCTTCAATAGTTTTTTTATATTATCGAGATAAAACTTTTCATTATTTTCTTCCTGTGTTATTTCTATTGATGCTCTTACCTCTTCATAAACAGAATCATGTGGCGCTTCTGTTCTATCATTCATTTCATCTTGAACTTTAGATGTTTCTAAAAATGCTGTATTTGTACTTATAAATAACTCTAAACTAACTTCATCAGGATTAAGTTCTTTATAAACTAAATAGTAAATATGTTGCCTAGTTTCTCTCCAAAACTTGATTAGCTCTTCTATATTATTTATTTCTATATTAAAAATTTTAATAAAAGACTCCTGAGCTATGTCCGATGATAAAGAGTAATCAATAGAAATTTTTGTTCTCTTAGATATATTTGATATTGCATTTTTGGCTATTTTTTCAAGGGATTTAAACTGTTCAACTTTAATTTTTTCATTTTTATTAAATAAGTTTAAAAAGTATTTAGTGATACTTTTTTTAATATCTTCGATTGTCTTTATTTCTCTTATATCAAGTCTATTTAATTCTTCATATAAACTTTTAGTGTAACTACTATCAATTCTTACCCCTGTTATTGCTTCAAATTTTTCACTAACTTCAGCTGAAGCTTTTTTAAAAGTCTCTATATCAAAAGCCTTCGACAAATTTTCTATATTCAAATATTTTGATTTTAATTATTTTTTAAGAAATATTTATATCATATGAATATTAAAAATTCAATGAATATATCTGTTTTTTTATAGAAAAGACTCTTTAGATTCAGCCCAAAAAGTTCGAACTTGTTCTACGCACCCCAGCCAAGTGATACACTAATTGCACCCGATTCCCTCTACCCTATGGTAATAAATACTCGAATTAATTGAGTGTTTTTTCTTTGTAAACGCCCTTTTCACCTTGAATATTTTACAAAAGGGTGCGAATCCCTCTACCCTATGGTAGTGAGACACTATTAGCGAGGATAAAGTTTTCTGAAGTAGTAACTGAATATTCTAAGTATATTCTCTTTTAATAATTGAAAAACAATAGTAAAATTCTGGTGCTACAGACTTGCCAAACCTCTGTACTGAGTCTTCGTATACATGTACCTACTCTTTATCCAAGCAAAAGGATGTTCAATATTATCTTAAGATTCTGTCTCATTTTCGGGGTACATTATAAAGAAAAACTCTAACCAATCTAATCACGTCATAAGAAAATTGTTCATTTAATAATTTAAAAACAGGTCTTAATTTTTCAGTGCCACATTTTTCAAAAGCGTCTTTGATTGGCTTAAAGGTTTGTTCATTAGGCTTTAAATAATTTATATCAATTTTTTCTCCAAGCTCTTTTAGTTTTTCAATATGGTTGATGATTGTTCCTTCTTTAAATCCTTGTGATTTAGCAATTTTTGTAATATTCATTTTTTTCAAAACCATTTCTTTTGTTTTTTGATAATGAGAAGTATCACGTTTTAAAATTTTTTTACTTCTCTTTATTCTTTCTTGATATGACACTTGAATTGGATTTAATTCATTTTCTTCAACGTGTTTATTAATAATGTTTAAAAAATCATGTGAAAATTTTTCTAATTTAGCTGTTCCTACTCCACTAACTCTAGAAAAATTATCTTTATCAATTGGCAAATAATATGCCATTTGTTGTAATGCCACATCATTAAAAATTACAAAAGGAGGAACTCCTTGCTTGACTGCAATTTGATTTCTTAGTTTTCTTAATTTATCAAAAAGAGCTTGATCAAATCCAATGATTTCTTGTTTTTTTATTATAAATTCATCAAGTTCAGTTTTTGGCTTTTGAATAGAGATATTTTGTTTTTGTTTAAGAAATTGTATGCCTTTATTTGTTACAGATAAAGTTGGAAACTTACCTGTATCTTTCTTTATAAAATTAATATTTAGAAGTGTTAGAATTATTTGTCTTAATTCTTCATTTGAAAAATTTTGTACAACTCCAAAAACTGGAAGTGTATTATGTTTATTTTCTAAAACTTGCGGTGTTTCTTTTCCAAGTAAAATGTTGACAATATAGGCTCTGCCAAAACGATTTTGTGTACGTATAATTGCTGAAAGAATTTTTTGTGTGATTTCAGTTGCATCAAATTCTTCATTTTTAGATAAGCAAATATCACAAGCCCCACAATTTTCTTCTTGATATTTTTCTCCAAAATATTCGAGTAAATATTTACGTCTGCAAAATGTAAATTCAGCAAAATCTATCATTTGATTTAATTTCATACGTGATTTTTCTGCTTCACTTATATCTTCTATCTGATCAATAAAAAATTCGTGTTTACCTTTATCTGCAAAAGTAAAAAACATTACACATTCGCTAGGCAATCCATCTCTTCCTGCACGCCCAATTTCTTGATAATATCCTTCGAGTGTTTTTGGAAAGGTGAAATGAACAACTAATCTAATGTCAGGTTTATCAATTCCCATACCAAAAGCAATCGTAGCAACAATAATTTGCACTTCATCCTTTATAAATTTTTCTTGACTCTGTTTTCTAATTTCGGGATTCAATCCAGCATGATAAGGTAACGCATTAAACTCATTTGCTTTTAAATCTTCTGATAATCTTTCTGTTTCTTTACGTGAAAAGCAATAAATAATTACAGCTTCATTTTTATGTTTTTTTAGAATATTAATTAATTTTTCAAATGCTCTTTTTTTTTGAATAACACGAAGAGTTAGATTTTTTCTATCAAAGCTTGAGATAAATGTTTTAGCATTTTGTAAGCTCATTTGGTTTAAAATATCTTCTCTAACTTTTTTGGTTGCAGTCGCTGTAAGCGCAATTAGTGGAACATTAGGATAAAACTTTTTTAGTATTTTTAAATTGCGATAATCTGGTCGGAAATCGTGTCCCCATTCGGATATACAATGTGCTTCATCAATAGCGATTAAACTTACTTTTAGTTTTTTTAAAAAATTTTGAAATGCAGGGAGTGCAAGTCTCTCTGGTGCTATGTATAGAATTTTAATTTTTTCTTCTAATGATTCTTTTTGAATGTTAGCTATTTCAAAACTAGGAAGTGTTGAATTTAAGAATTCAGCTTTAATTCCATTTGCTTTTAAGTTATCAACTTGATCTTTCATCAAGGCAATTAGTGGAGAAATCACAAGTGTTATTCCTTCTAGTTTTAAAGCTGGAAGTTGATAACAAATTGATTTTCCTCCACCTGTTGGCATCAATACAAATGTATCATTTTTTTCTAATACATTTTGTATTATTTCTTCTTGTAATGGTCTAAATTGATCGTAACCGAAGTTTGTTTTTAATAGTGATTTCAATGTAAATATGAATTTACGTATATGAAAAATATGAATGAATAAATTCTTTTTATAAAAATTGATATCCTCGATTAATCCAATAATACCAATCTTCAATAGCTTCTTTTGTTCCATTATCTGTATCCGCAACAGGTTTTAAATCAAAAAGTGAAATTGGGAGCTCATCATCTTCAAATTTTGCATACATAAACATTTCTTTTTCACAATCTTCTTCTTCCGCCATTCCTGTTATTTCTACTACTTGTTTCTTTTCAAAAAAGGCTTTAAATGGAAATGTGCATTTGTTTTGCAGGTAGTAGTACCAACAAAGAGGATATTGTTCTGCGTAATCACAATCTACTATTACTTCATTCTCAATTCGATCTTCACGCTTTGGGTCTAGTTCTACCTTGGTCATTTTAGAGGGATTAATTGATATTTAATTTGTAGTTTACTTTTGATAAGTAAAGGAATTGTAAATATTAATTTTAATTTTTCATGGACTAATTTGACTCGCGATATGACTATCTACTAATACACTGCCTTACATTTTCTACAGTTTACGCTCTCCATATAATATAAATATAAACATTATTTATTAAAGCAGTTTCAACTGTTTATCTCTCTTAATTTTATCATAATATTTTTTCCTCTGCTTAAACATTCTATCAAAATAAGTAATCGAAACATCCCTAAAATCAAACACTTTTTTATTCTCATTTTCAGAACGTTGAATTCTTCCAATATACTGAATCAACTTGCCTTCAAAAGAAAATGGAAAAACAAGAAATAAAATATCTAAACTTGCAATATCAACACCTTCACCAAATATTTGTCCTGTTGCAATAAGAACTTCAAAGTTTCCAAACTTTATTTGATCAAATTTTATCTTTCTTTGTTTGGGAGTTAACTCTCCTGTAAATACTAAAGTTTCTACTTTCTCTTTAAGATAAAGATTTAAAATTTCTGTATGATCTTTTCTTTCTGTAATCACTAAACACTTTCCATTTTCTACATTCTCTAAAATTTTTTCTGCTATAAGTTCATTTCTTCTAGAATCAAAAATAAGTATTTTTAATGCTTGTTGCAAGTTGTTACTATTAACTTCAAAAGGAAGATAAAACAAAGTTTCGATTATTTCGACTTTAGAAATTACTTGAGATTTGTTTTCTTCTTTCAATTCAATTTCAGAAATAATATCTCCAATGTAAGCAAAGATTAAATTTTCATCGCCGTGTTTTCTTTTAGCTGTTGCCGTTAATCCATATAAATATTTTGGAGTAAATCTTTCAATACATTCTCTAAAAGTATTTGCTGGAATATGATGACATTCATCAACAATAACAGTTCCAAACTGGTGCAACTCTTTATTTTCTATGGATTTTAAAGACTGCATCATTGCTACATTAATTTTTTCTCCTAGTTTCTTTTTAGTTGCACTAATTTGCCCAATATCTTTTTTATGAATATTAAGAAACGATTCGATTTTTTCTATCCATTGTTCAAAGATTTGTTTTCTATGAACCAAAATAATTGCTGGAAGTTTTTTCTCTGCAATAATTTGTAATCCAATAATTGTTTTTCCCGAACCTGCCGGAGCAACAATTACGCCTTCAGGATATTTTTCTGATTCTCTTAGAATATCTTCTTGATGAGAATATGGCTTGATTTTTGACTTAAAAGAAACAGATTCATATTTTTGTTTTTCGGTTTTGAGTTCATAATTGATACTTTCTTTAATGCAAAATTCAATTAATTTTCTTAAAAATCCCCTAGGAATACTTATCTCTTTTTCCTCTTCTTTTATGGCACAAAAATATTGAGGAATTTTATAAACACTTTTTCCTAATCTTTTTTTACTGAAATATTCAGGATTAGGAATATTCAATTCTTCTTTGATAAAATTAATAAGTTTTCGGTTAAGTTGAGATTTTTTTAATTTTATACAATTGCTCTGAAATATTTGTAATTTCTTAATATTACAATCTTTTACTAAATTTCCTTTATCAATATTATTCAGTAATTTATCCAAAAATTCAGGACTAACTTTTTTAATATTTTGAAGAAAACTCCATTGATCTTCATATGGTTTAAAAGTTTCAGGATCAACAAAAACACTATTGTTTTCTTTTCGTGATTCAGCTTGTAAAGGTAGTGCTATAAGATTTCCATACCCTTTAAGAGACAAGATATCTTGATTTGGGAAAACTCTATCAAAGCTTTGTTCTTTGGATAATGAAGAAATAATTCCAGATTTTTCTAAAAGGTAAAATGCTATTTCTCTGCTTTTAATAGCAGGATATTTATCTGTAAAAAATATCCAAACATGTCCGCCATCCCCTGAGCGAGATCGTTCTAAATAAGCTGGCATGTCATATTCCTTGCAAGCTTCTAAAAAGTTAATTACTTCCTTTTTCCATTCTTTTTTATCAAAATCTACGGCAAGAAAATAAGTAGTATTATCTTCCATCATGGGATAAATACCTGCTACTATTTTCCCTAGTAAATGTTTTTCTACTATTTCTTTTGTAAATTCTGCATTTTCTCTAAAGTTACAATCTTTACATTTTCCTCCTCTAGTCTTTAAGCATATTGGTCTTTCCCATTCATTTATACACACTGGAGAATATCCGCTTTTTCCTGTTTTAGTACTTTTCCAATATACAGGATAAACATCTCTTCTTCCTTTAAAAAGATCGTAAAATAATTTTATTCTTTCTTGGTAGTTTAGATTGTTCAAAGTTTAAAGTTTAATCTTATTCTATCAATTCAAACCCATTCATAATCGCATCACATATAAAGTCTTCAAGTAAACTGTAATCATTTTCTATTTGAGATTTACTCAAATAAGAATAATACAAGCTTTTATTTTCTTGTTTTATAATTGCTGGAGGAAAATTATATTTGAGTAGCATTGCTGTTATGATGAGTCTTCCTATTCTTCCATTTCCATCTGAAAACGGATGAATTTTTTCAAATATGCTGTGAATTTCTGTAATATTAGTAATAATATCTTTTTTAGGATCTTTTATTTGAACAATTAAATCATTCATTAATTTGGAAATTTTGAGATAGTTTGCTGTAGGCACATTTGAGCCAACAATGCGAACTCCATGATTACGATAATATCCAGCATCATCTCTAATACTATTCATTAGAATACTATGTAACTTAAAAATCAGTTCTTCATTAATATCTTTTGATTTTGTTAAATAGTTTAACAAATAATTTAATGCAGATTGATGATTTTTTGCTTCTAATTGCTCAATTAAGCTTTTATTAGACAAAGCCTTGTTTTGAAATAATACAGTTGCAGTTTCATTCTCACTTAATGTGCTTCCTTCAATACTATTAGTGTTATATGTAAATGAAAGCACGATGCTATCATACAAATCTTTTCTTTCTAAAATAAGTTTTAATATATTTTTATACTTTTTCTTTTTTGTTTTTATCATCTCTTTTTTTGCTTCCAAAGCTGTTTCAGGGATAATATTTTGTCCCGTATATCGTTTATATAAATTGTCTATAACAACTTGTTTTTTCTTATGAGGAATAGATCTCTCATTAATCCAGCTGTTTAATGTAACAAAAGACACTTCTAGCATTTGAGATAGCTTTTCTTGCGAAACTCCCGAAAGATTTTTAACAATCTTTAATTTCTCTGATATTTTCATATCATGATATTACATAACTTTATAAAAATTATCAAGATATTATAATTTTATAAAGTTTTGATGTTGTGTTTATATCATTATAAATCGGATAAATTTTTTTATCCCTTAAAAACAACTTATTTTTAAAATTTTCTAATATTTTTCTCTTTTCAGGTTTGTTTCCATTAATCAACAAACATTATAATATACCCGAAATTCAGACAGCCTAGATAAGGCAGAAAATTGGGATTAAGATTTATATTTTCTCATTAAAAAATATATTGCAAGAAAAGAATACATTTATAGGCATTTTATAGATTTCATAGTTTTGAAATATTAAAATCCCAAAAGTATAAAAACCAGAAATGAATTTTTTCATACTTAAATTGTTGATATGTCGCTTAAGCATCAATATCTTTCAATTAAGAATATTATCTTATAAATAAATTTTCTGAGTCTCATATAGTTGGGTTTTTTGGGTTTTTTTGACAAATATAATAAAAACTTTTATGGAGAGCTTAAAATGAGACAGCCCTTTTTATAGTGTCTCATTTGTCTCATTTCTAATCTATGACATTGTCTTTTCTCTTTTATTAAACCCATATATAGCATTAGTTATACCTTTTAAAATAAGACACTTTTTTCTGTACTTTCTCATTCTAAACATTCCTATATTTGCACCTTAATTATGTCTCAAAAGGGTTCTAGACCAGAGTGGTCAGCCAAAAATTTATTCAATTAATGACAATGGTGTGTAAAGTTAAGTTTTTTAATAATTTTAAAATAAGACACTTTTTCTATATTGTCTCATTTTAAACATGCGCATATTTGTGTCTTAATTATCTACCCCAAGAGTTCTAGCCACGAGTGATCAGCCTGAATAGGCGTTTTTGGCTTCTATAAGGCGTAAATCTAGGAGAACAAACATCCTAAACTTTTTGTAATTTGAGTCTTTAAAAAAGCTTTTATGTCTACAAAATGTCTTATTGGAAGGGTTAATTGGTCATACTACCTCGAGCTGAACACTAACTAATGGTGGCTTCTCTTTTTTACAAGATTATATTGCTATTGCAATGCTGTTGAAAAAGTATACCGTTATAAAGCTTTATTATATAATAAATTGCGATTATGAAAACATTTTTAAAAGTTTTATTCGCTGTGTTTGTCGTACTCGGCCTTATGGAAGCAAATATTACATTTGCAGCAACAACACCATCTCTGGGTGTAGCTGATACATACGGTGTTCTTGCTGGTACATACAGCAACTCTTCATCAGCAACTACTGTCAATGGAGATATCGGATTCACTACGGGACCAGCAACTGCTCCTTTGGGCACACACGCGAACTACGGATCCGGTGCCCCTACTTCTACAGCAAGAATAGATGCCGGTAATGCCTTAACTTCTTTAGCTTCCCAACCATGTACATTCAATTTCGTATCAGGAGCCATTGATCTCTCTACGGATGGTCCGAATGGTGCCACAGGCGTGTATGCTCCCGGCGTGTATTGTAGTACAGGAGCGATGAATATAGGAGTAGGAGGCATGACTCTGAACGGTTCCGGAACATACATCTTCAGAGCTGTTGGATCACTTACTTCCACGGACAACTCCCACATCACTTGGAGCGGAAGTGGCGCATCTGCTTGTAATATCTTTTGGACACCGACAGCAGCTACAACACTTGGTGCGAACACAACATTTGTCGGTACTATTATTGACAATGCGAATGCTATTACTGTGGGTGCAAACACCACATGGACAGGACAAGCCTTGTCACTGGGTGCCGGAACAGTTACGACAGGTGATACAGATACGATTACTGTCCCAGTCTGTTCTTCCTCTCTTGCGACTCTAAATGTTATAAAACAAGTGGTCAATAATAGCGGGGGGATTGCTTTGGCTTCTGCCTTTGCTCTGCATGTAACGCATTTGGGTGTTGACGTTACGGGAAGTCCTGCCACAGGAATTGGTGCTCCCGGAACGTCTTATGCACTCACGGCAGGTACGTATGTCGTTAGTGAAGATGCGAATATTTCTTATACAAAAACTTTTAGCGGAGATTGTGATGCGAGTGGTACCATTACGCTTACCTCCGGTGATGATAAAACTTGTACGATAACAAATGATGATATCGCAATTGTTTTGCCTGCTACGATTAACGTTGTCAAAACAGTTATCAATGATAATGGCAAAAGCATGACTATTGCTGATTTTCCGTTATTTGTGAACAGTACACCTGTTATCTCTGGAGTGACAAACACATTTCCTCTCGGTGCCTATACTATAACCGAAACAACGAATACTAACTATACGCAATCGTTCTCTGGCGATTGTGACAGTAGTGGTAATCTGAGTCTCCTTTCGGGTGATGCGAAAACTTGCATTATTACAAATGACGATAAGCCAAGTTCAAGTGGTGGTGGAGGTGGTGGAGGCGGTGGAGGCTCGCGATGGACACGTATAGTGCCACCCCTCATTGATGTTGTAAAAGTACCCAGTCCGCTAGCACTACCTGCAGGTAGAGGTTTAGTAACATACACATACACGCTTCGTAATATTGGCATAGTTCCTGTAACTAAGATTACCCTAGTTGGAGACACATGCAGTCCTATAGTGTTGATTTCAGGAGACATAAATACTAATGCAAAGCTTGATATCAATGAAACATGGACACACACTTGTTCCACGACACTCGCAAAAACGCATACAAACACGGTTGTTGCGACAGGATGGGCTAATGGTGTCAGTGCTACTGATATTGCAAGTGCTACTGTTGTTGTGGGCGCACCTGTAGTTGTACCACCGTTGATCCATGTAACAAAAGTTCCCCATCCATTAACATTGCCTGCCGAAGGAGGAATGATTACCTACACTGAAAAAATAACTAACCCAGGAACAGTTGCGTTAAGTAATGTCCGTCTCACGGATGACAAGTGTAGACCAATGAAATATATTTCCGGTGACACGAATAGTGATGCAAAGCTTAATACGGCTGAAACATGGACTTACACCTGTAGAACAAATCTTGCCGAAACAACAACAAACACCGCCATCGCGAGAGGCGAAGGCAACGGTCTAACTGTGAGAGATTTTGCCATAGCTACCGTTGTTGTAGCTCCACCTATTCCTGTTATTCCGCCAGCACCGGTTATTCCGAAACTACCCAATACAGGATTTCCTCCCGAAGGAGAAAACATACCATGGAACATTGTCTTCCTCTCTAGCATACTCGTTGCTTCGGTTTCCTTCTATGTTGTTCTGAGAAAAAAGGCTTAGTGGTAATTTTAATCTTGATGTAAAACACAATTGGCTGAGTAATGAGACTATTTATTTACTTAATTACATTTTTATGAAAAAATTTCTTAAACCGTCTTTTATTGCATTAAGTCTTCTGTTGATTTCAGGTTGTTCTGTGCCAGGACAATCAAATCCGAATAACAATTCAGATTTGGTACAAAATAAAAATCAAAACCAAGAATCAAAAATAGAAAACGAAGAACTGCCAAATGAAAACGAATCATTGGAAAACAGCAATTCTGCAGAATCGGCAGAAAAGGATTGGCAGACATATAAGAATGATACGCTTGGAATTCAATTTAAGTACCCCAAAAATTGGCTTATTCGCGAAGAAATTACTAAATATAACAATAGAATCTATATTGAAAATAAAAAAAACAAAGATTGTGTGCCTGGCGCATGTCCAAAAGATTTTTTGATAATATATATTGATTATAGAGAACCATCTCCTACATCTCTCTCGTACGAAGAACAATTGAAAGGACACAATAAAGAAGCTTTATATCAAAAAGCAATTATAAAAACAAATACAGGAGAAGATATCCATACCTATGAACTTGCCTATAATATACACAGTGAGAGAAGCGGCTTTGGTCCTAGGTTAGAAGCGGTTTGGCAACATAACACTATGACATTTAATGCAATGAATGGAGATTCGGTTTATAAAGAAGATAATGAAACAGAGGTTGATATTCTCAAAAGAATGTTAGCAACAATGGTGCTTTTTGAAAACAAACCATCGACAAACAGCAATTCTGCAGAAAAGGAGAATGTATCTATTGTTCCGAAAGGAGATATCCTGAAAAAGTTACCAGGTGTTCATTTGTATAGTTATGATGTACAGTATCTAGATAACGATTGTCAAAAAGAGCGATTAGAAAGTGTAACTGACTCTAAATTTGAGAGACTCTTTCAGTTTTTTTGCTGGGGAGAGGGCTATTTGGAGATGAAAGAAGAAACCCAAAAACTTTATGATGTGCTCTCCAAACAAGAGTTTGTAGGAGCAGTTACATTCTTACAAGATCAAGCTAAGAAGAAGTTGCAGTATAAGAGTGGGAATGTCTCAATGGAAATACCAGCACTGCATTTTTGCCAATCTTGCTTTGTTCGTTATGACCACTTTGTTCCAGTTAAAACAGGGATCATTACTTTAATTGCCAGCGGGAATGGAGATGTAGCTTATTCGTTAGGATTTATTATGGCGAAGGGAAGTGAAATTCAGCTTTATACTATGGCACTGACTGCCTATTGGGATTTACCGGAATTTCAACCCCTGAAAACTCCTATTGATGTTAAAGATACTGCTAGTGGAAAAGAGTGGCAGAATAAATCTGAAGAAATTCGCAAGAACTATGTAGAAGAACTAAAGGTTTCCCTTACTTCAGGAATCTTTCAGGACTCTAAAAATCAAAAAAACTTTGATGCGTTTATGGCTTATTTCAAGTAATCAGACATCTCATACCATTTCTCAATATAAGCCTTACATCAGTGCTTCGCGCATGGTGAACAGGCTAAGTCAAAACTTTATATTTTAAAAAATAATCTATGGAAAATACATTTAAAAAAGGTCTTATCTTAGGTGGATTGTTAGCAGTAGCTGCCGCAATAGGTTTTGCTATGAGCAAAGAAGGACAACAACTGAGTGAAGATTTACAGAAAGATTTGAAAACGCTAGCCAAACATGTAAAAAAGTCTCTCCATAAGATGGAAGACATAACGAAAGAAAAATTTGATGATGTAGTCACAGCCGTCGTGGAAGAATATGAAAAAAAGAAGGAGTTGGCGATTGATGCCAAGAAATCTCTTATAAACGCATTGCAATCCAAATGGCATGAAATGGAGGAAGAATATTTGTCTGAAAAAGAAGACTAATAGTAGTCCACCCTAAGGGTCAAATGGTGAGACCCTTAGGGTGGCTATTTCCTTCCAATCTTTCAACATGTCTTACGGACACTTTTACTCATAACCATCTACTCTATGCTATGGACTATCGCTACGATCCTCATCATTCTCTGGCTCCTTGGGCTCGTTTCTTCCTATACGATGGGAGGGTTCATTCACATTCTTCTCGTTATAGCTATCATTACGATACTCATACGAATCATTAGAGGTAAATAGGAGGTCTTCTTTTTATAAAAAATTTAAGAGAAGAAAAAATCTACCAGTCCAAAACTAGAAGAATAAGGAGGAAATAGTTCTTATTGTTTGGTTTAAAAAAATAAAGTCCCTGCTAAGAGAATGTGTTAAGTTATAAATCTTTAAAAAAATATAATGCTATCTAACATCTCATTCAAAAAGCCATTGTTTCTTGTGAGCATTATAGGAATCGTTATCTCTTTCATACTTCTTTTCTTCCCTCCTCTTGATCTTTTTGGTCAGATTTCCGATACAAAACCAGTCTCGTTTATTCTCTCCCTAGAACCGACAGTTCATCAAACTCTACAAAATCTGATACATAGTGCAGATCAGAATATCTCTTTGGGAGAACAAGTAAAGTCAAAAACAGGCATGCGTCTAAGGATTCCAACAATCAATGTTAATGCCACTATTGAGCCTGCGGGTATGACACAAAACGGAGAAATGGGTGTACCAAAGGGTCCCAACAATGTGACATGGTTCAAGCTCGGACCACGTCCCGGGGAAAGTGGCAGTGCCGTTATTGCCGGACATTATGGTCGCTGGAAAACAGGGGAAGGATCTGTCTTTGATACGTTACATACGTTGCGTAAAGGTGACAAGATATACGTCGAAGATGAAAAAGGGATAACGACTACTTTCATTGTACGTGAAAAACGAAACTATGATCCGAACGCGAACGCTTCAGAAATATTTACCTCAAAAGATGGGAAGTCTCATCTCAATCTTATTACCTGTGAGGGAGTTTGGAATAAGTCTTCTAAAAGCTATACCAAACGACTTGTGGTATTTACGGATAAAGAAGAAATATAAAAATTCGTAACTGATCACTAGGTGAGAAGTCCGTGCTCCTCCTCTTGTAATCAAGAGGAGGTTGGGAGGAGCTCCTGACACGAACGAGAGTTTCTCACAGTCCACCTCCACCTAACCTCCCCCATCGAGATTGTGTTATCAGACAGCTACTTTAAGTAGCGGTGAGGGGGAGGAACAAAATACCCCCACCTGAGTAGTTACCTAATTTCTAACCTTACAAAAAATGAAAAAATTTCTTCTTTCCGGAGTATTGATTCTCATACTATCCGGATGCACTCCACAAAATATCACAAAAGAACCAATTTCTCCTAGTGCTCAAAAAAACGAAGAGGGAAAACAAGCAAACACCTCAACAGGAATAGCAAATCCAGCTTCAGTATTTTGTGAAAAAAACGGTGGGAAAATCGAAATAAGACAAGAAGAGCCAGGAGGTCAAGTCGGATTTTGTACATTCACCAACGGCAAAATGTGTGAAGATCGGATTTTGTACATTCACCAACGGCAAAATGTGTGAAGAATGGACCTATTTCAGAGGAGAATGCACTTCCGGTGAAGAATGCACCTGCCCTGCCGGATATAAAAAAGAAGGCGATATCTGTCATCCCGAGTGTTATTATGGTGCCCGCCCTTGTTCCATTCCTTCCATTCCGTGCAAAAAAAAGAATTGCGGAGAATGTCCGCAACTGACGCCACCCTCGCCTGATTTTTGCAAAGAAGGAACAATACAGCCCCGAATCAAAGATGCCTGCGGATGTAGTTTGCCACCAACATGCGTGACATCAGAACCATTAGCTTGTATAGAGGATGCGAAAATCTGTTCGGATGGGAGCGCTGTAGGGAGAGACGGAAACCGAAATTGTGAATTTGCTCCTTGTCCGGGAGAAACGAAAAATGAATAAATTTTTCAATACACAAAACAAACGATCTATTCCGTTAAAAACAATTTAATGATGGAATCGTTCAATCATTAAACTTACATGCGATTGAGAACTTCTATATCTGCGGTTGCTTTTGCATCAATCCCTGTTTTTTCAGTAGTTACTCTTCCTTGCTTCTTTTGCTACGATCACAGACCTATATATAGATAACTCAATATTAAATGGCATAATCTTAGATATCAAAAACCATTTATAATATGTTGGGGTTTAAACTTTCTTATTATGCCAAGCTATTCAGATTCAGCTATATCAAACTTTATTTTAAGAGAAATCTACCTGATTACTACTCCAAAAGTTCGAACTTGTTTTACGCATCTCACAGCCATAAGTGTCATTATTTAACCCTATGACTTACATAACTAAGGAAAAGCAAACTTAACTTTTAAGTTTTTTTCTGATTATAAAACCCTCCGTTTATAACATTTTTATAAAACTCTTTTCCCTGCGGAGAAGATGCTCTATGAACTTTTTTCATATTACCTTTTTCTTTTTTAAAAACATTTTATATTTTTTGGATTTCTATCATCATAAGAACAAGATATTTTTCTTGTAAGAATATTCTCAATATAATTATAATCATATTCATGTTTAGTATACATCTCTGCCCATCTGTCCAAGGTATGAATTTTTATTATATTCCCCTGCCTTTTCCCAAATTCAACAAAATCTGCATAAATATCAAAATTATTATCATGGGGGCCTGAAACAAGAATATTTTTTGTTTCTGGAAAAAATTTTACTACCTTCCATTCTTGATTCCTGTCTGCATTTGGTTGTGATGCAGGAGGATGGATAATTAAAACTGCTCTATTAGAAGTTTTAGAAAAGCATATATCAGCAATATCTTTTTCTGTCGCTGACACTTGTATATCTTCTATATAATTATTTGATATTTCTATTGTAGATAAATTTATAATAAGAGTTTTATACCAATCATAATTTTTAAATTTTTCACGCTTACCACATTCCTCAAAAGGATATTCAGTAAATTTTTCTTTTGAGGTCTTTTCTGCAATTTTTTCTTGAGGAACTAAAACATTCTCAGGCTTTTCATTATAGTTAATCTTAGTGTTTTTACATCCTGTTAAAATAAACAAAAAAAGAAAGATATATAAAAAAGTATTTTTTTTCATAAATATGTATTAATTTTATGAATTTTGATTTTTCTTAAAATTCCCCCGTTTGTTTAAAAATTTCTTTTTGTTTATTTAGTTTCAGATAATTTTATAGGACAGAAAAATGGTTGTTAAATTTATATTTTCCCATTAATAAATTTACCCTAACTTTCTGTCTAATTCATTAATACGCTTGCCTTATAGTTTTTTGATTTTAAAGTTTGGTGTTTTATCAGTGTATCACAACCCTATCTCCTTTCGTTCTGCCAAACCTATCCTCATCATACATTTCAAATACCCTAGCAGGAAGATGTGAAAAGCTTCCTTTATGAGTAACTCGTGCTGCATATTCATACTCATAAACTCCAGCTGGCAACCATTCTGCAAATAGAAAAACTCTATCGTCACGGAATTCTTCATGTCTAAAGTAGTTTAACACACCCCATTTCCACCAACGATCCCCTTCATTTATTAAAGACTCATCTAAATCATTTCTTTCTGTTGAAAATGCCGTATTTATAGGAACAATTCCTGCCGGAACAAAATCTTCAACTGCTATGAAATTACCTTCTTTAGGGGCAACAACTATAAGTTTTACTTTGAATATTTCCCCTACCTTTGGAATTGAGTCTAATTTTACCCCATCTAATGTATACAATTCACGCATTATTGAGAAACCTTCTTCCCTTGCTTTTACGTGTTCGGCGGGGATGAAATACGACATATTAATATCATAATTTATTCTTCCAGTTCCTTGTTTAGTTAAATCAAAATAGATATTTTCTTCTTTTTCTAAATCTTTAATTTCTATATTTTTTTGATCCACCTTAAAAGGATTTTCTGAATTAAAAGTTGATTTCATAATTTCTTCATTTTCCATTCTTATAATTGCTATATTATTTAGGTTTTCTAATTTTTCATTTTCAGCATGTCGAATTAATGCAAGCAGTGTCCATATATTTTCTTGAGTGTTTCCATATCCTTGATGATTTCTATTATTATTTAACCATCTTAAAATTTTTCTTATGTACGGATGTTCTGGTTCTAATTTTTCAAGTGCATAAAGGGTAAGAGCTGTTGTACGTTTTGCTGTTGACCAATATTGACTATAAATATCTTTCTTTTCTTCAAAGAAAGTTCCTCTATCTGTGTGTTCTGCTGCTTCAAGGGGATTTTCTAACAGAGTAATATCTCTACCATAGAGCGCCCAGTAAATTTGAGCAAAGTATGGGAGGGTCTCTTTGTTTTCAGAAACCACTCTTTTCGCATACTCTTTATCACTTTCAGTCCAAGATGAGTAAGATAATGCCCATCTAATAAAACCCTGAGAGATAAGATCATTTGTGTTTTTTGAATTATTTAGATATTTTCTAGCTTTTTTCAATGTGTCTTTATTTATTTCATATCCTGAATTATTCATTTCCTCAAGGGCAATTGTTATATATGCAGTTAGATAATCTCTGTATTCAGTTGATGAAACAAAATACCCCCAGGAGCCATCGATATTTTGTTCCGAGTATATTTTTGAAAGTCCGCTTGATATCATATCATTAATTTGTTTTTTTTCTTCTTCAGGAAATAATTTTTCCAACAATTTATTTCTCAAAATAAGTGTATTCGGGAATATTTTAGAAATAGTTTGTTCACTACATTCATAAGGATAGCTTTTTAGAAGCTTTAGATTTTTTGGTAAGAGATGAGCAAGTGTTGGACTGAGACTAATATCAATTTGCCCCATATCTGAAATAATTTCTTTCGGTATATAAATGGCCTCTTTTGCTGTTTCTTCATATAATCCACTAGTTGCAACTACCTCCTCCGTTGTTAAACGATTTATTCTTCTTGTTTCAATCAAAGTATCTTCAGCCTCTTCACTTTTTACATTAAATGTAAATTTCATTTCCCCCTCTTCTTCTGCTTTAACCTTAAAAATAACTGTTTCACGTTCATCTGGATTTATTGAAATGTTTTTAGAATCTGAAGAAAGGATTGTTCCATTTTCAAGAAGCAAACTAACTTTTGCATTTATCTTTTTTTCTTGGCGATTACTTATAACTGTTTTTATTTCAGCTTCATCTTTTACATTAAAAAATTGTGGAAGAGAAGGATCAATTATTAGTCGTTTTGTTTCCATAAATTCGCTGTCTCCTGATCCAAAACGATTTAATTTGTCTTGAGCAATGACTGTTACTTTCCACTCAGTTAAATTGTCAGGAAGATTAAATTTTGTTGAAGCTTTTCCAGATTTATCTGTTTTAAGTGAACCTATCCAATAAGCTGTATTTTTAAATTCTCCACGAGCTTTTTTCTCATCTCCTCCACCACCACCTTTTGCTCCCGGCTTAAATCTCTCTATAAATTTAGCCATAGTAAGCGCTGTTTTTACTCCAAGCCCCCTTTCTCCATAAAACACACTTAAAACATCAGGCTTTTCATAGCCAGTTAATGCAAGTAAGCTCATGTCTACAACCATTACAGCAAGATCTGCCTCTATGCCTTTTCCTTCTATGTCTTTAACATCAACATCAATAGTTACTTCTTCTTGAGGAACATATCTTTCTTTGGATGTTTTAACAGTAATAGCTAAAGATTTTTGGGAAATACTCACAGGAAGCTTTATGTATCCTATTTTAAATTCTGGCTGTCCTGTATCTCTATTGTTATTTTTGTCATATTGACCACTGGAAGTTCTTCCTTTTAATAAAACCACAGAAACATATACATTTGGAATATGTTCTTCTGTTATTGGAATTTCTATTATTTGAGCATTGGATTCAATTTTTTCAAGTCTTTTTGTAAGCAATCGATCCTGTTCTGTTGTTATTAATGCATTCACATTTGTATATGGAGATTTTATCATTACTTTTGCCGTATCTCCGACTTTATACTCTTGTTTGTCTGCAATAATTTCTATACGATCATGATTTGCACGTGGCCACGAAATTATCTCCCTTGAGCTTACCCAAATACCGGTTTCTGCTGATACTTCTCTCCCCTGACTATCTTTATTTGAAATACGGATTATATAATTTCCACCTGTGTCTATTTTGAAACTTGAAGTTCCTTTTCCTTCATAATTTGTTTTTACATTTTTCGAGGTAATTTCTGTGTCCTTAGTTTCGTTTTCATAATAGAATTCTCCATCTACATTTTTTCTTCTTATTGTCTTATATTCCCGTTTTATTAAAGTTGCCTTTGCTTTGATATTTGATTTTTTAGTCCCATCTGGATTTAGTGAAACAAATTTAAATTCAGCTTCATCTTGAGCATAAATCATATAATTTTCTGATTTTATTCCCAAATAAGTATCGGTCATATGTGCTATAAATTCTTTTCTTCCCGATACTTCTTTATTAGATTTACTATCCCATACAGTTGTTTGAACCGTGTAAACTTGTGAAACTTTTGGTGGAGCACTTTCATCTTCCTTAGTTTTTATTTCAAAAGAAAAATCAGCAGAACCCTTATTATCCAAGGTTTTCTCTTCACTCAATACGTTATAGTTTGAACCATTACACCAATACCAACACCAGTCCCCGTAATTTGCAAATGAATACCCCTCTTCATCAAAACGATTAAAATAATAATCTGTGGAGCTAACACTTAAATTTACTTTTTGATTAGCAAGACGCACTCCATAAAAAGTCTCTGCCGTTATTGTTCCTTTTACGGTATCTCCCCAGAAATATTCCTCTTGAGGAAGCGTTACATCAAGTTTAAATGGAGCTTTTTGAAAATGTGTAACCCAAATATTACCATAAATACTTTTTCTCCATTCATCTCTATTGTCATTTAGATTAATAGACCCCTCTAATTGAAAATTTCCATACTTAACATTTTCGGGAATTTTAAATTCTCCATCAAATCCTCCAAAGTCTGAAACTTCATATTCCTTATTAAAGACCTCATTATAATCATTATCTCTTGCAATAAATTTTACTTTTTTGCCTTTTGGAATAGTAAAATTTGTTTGGTTAAAATCTCGTAGGATTCCTTTAAAATAAACTGTTTCTCCTGGCTTATAAATTGGTCTGTCTGTATATATATTCCCTTTTATTTCATTTGGAGAATTATTTGGTTCTATATAATTTTCTCTTAAATTAAATTTCCACGGATCTATATCATCTGACCAATTTGAACTTATAAAAGTTGAATATCCATCTTTTTCTCCTTTTATGAAAAAATCATATCTCCCTTGGTTTGCTCCAATAAATTTCTTCAGATCTATTTTAATACTTGTCATACCATTTTCATCTGTTAATGCTTTGTATTGAGTTTTATTATCAAGCGAAATAAATGAAAGCCCCAATTTTTCAACTGGTTTTCCAGTTTTTAAATCTGAAGCAAAAATAAAGGCATTTTCTCTGTCATACTTAAGAGTAAGTGCATATGGAGTAAGCACAAAAATATGTTGATTATGAACAATTGTCCCATTGTAATCTATAACCTCTGGAGACCAGACATCAAGCAAGAAAATCCCAGATTTAAAGCGCTTATCTTCTTCTTTGAAATATTTAGCTATTTCAAGATTTTGAGTAGTTATTTCATTAGTATTTTTAGGAATATCAAAATTATAATTTGCCAAAAGTTCATAATTTGAAGGACTTGGACTAAAAGAATAATCTGATTTTTTATTTTGAATATCTATAACATCTTCGATGTTTAATTTTGCAAGTTCGACATGTACTTTTTTAATATTAACATATTTTAAACGATACATTGGGGGGGTTTCTGATTCAAATACTCCAAATTCTCCAGCTTTTTGTTCTAAATAAATATTTGGAGCCATTGGAGCTGTTGTAAATGACCATGAAAAATCCTTTCCTAGTTTTCTTCCAAAAAGATCATTGATATCTTTAGAAATAGTAACTGTATATTTTGTAGATGGCTTTAAGTCCCACCAACCACGATAATGTGTATTATAATAATCTAAGTAAACATACTCATTATCAGTAAAAATGTCAGCCTTAGGTTCTATTGAAATAAATTTAGCAAATTTTTCATTATTCATAGGAACAGAAAAATTTATTTCAATATTTGTTGATGAATTATATCTATCTTTATTTGACAATTCTCCCTCTGGTGAAAAATTGAGGACGCTTAATTCAGGTGCGCCTGAAAACAATATAGAGTAACTTTCATCTTCGTTTTCTTTTAGATCTCCTTCTAATGATTTTATATCTGCAAATAATACTAATTCATATTTCATATCTTTTTTCCAATCCTCATTTGAATAAATTTTTATAATATTTTTGTGTAACCCCTCTTCATCATTTAAATAACTTAAATTTAGAGGGACAGTTTCTCCTTCCATTTTTTCATCTGGATTAATTTTATATTTTCTCAAGCTTTCTTCTGCTTGAGAATATACCTCCAAGTTGTATGTTTCTTTCTCTTTTCTTCCTAACTTTAAATCTTCTTCATTTTCTTTGTAAATATTAATTCTACTTTTTAAATCTTCTAAATCTATATCTTGATTAAAATGTAATAAAATTGAATTTTTTCCGTACATAAATTTGTATTTTTGTAGATCATATTCCAAAGATTCTTCACCTATTTTTAATTCCGTTTCTGCTTTTTTTAAAATAGCATTAGGTGTTTCAAAGTCGAATATAAAATCTTCTCCAAGTTTTCCTCCTGAAAGATCTTTAATATCGCCATCAATTGTAACCTTGTACTTTGTTGAATATTTAAATCTATCCTTTGGAATAAACTCAATAGCCGAAGTCCCAAGCCAACGGTATTTACCTTCAATTTTTGGTTCAATTTTCATTGGCATTTCTCTTGTATCATCTTCGTCTAATGAAGTCAGTTCTATCATTGGTCTGTTAAATGTAACAACAATTTTATTTTCAACCTCAGTTTCCCCTTTCGGTAAAGCAAGTACAACTTGCGGAGAATCAATAATTATGTATTTTATTTTTAATTCTTTTTTCATCTCATTTCCCAAAATATCTCTAATTGGCTCATTGAACGAAAGTGAAAGATTTTTACCAATACCAATTTTTTCTTGAGGGATAATTTTTACTTTTTTGCCACCTTCCCATTCAAGTGCATATGCAATTTTTGGATCTAAAGATATAACTTTTTTAAAATGAGATTTATTAATTGGCCGTGTAAATTGCAATAATGCATACCCTCCTTCTGATATTTCTTGAACTTTTTCTTGTGACAAACCTTGTACTTCAAATGGCTTTAATATGCCTGTAAAAAAAACTCCTAGACCTACTAGTAAGAGGATAAAGGCAACAATTGCTGAAATGTTTTTTTTAAAAATAGACACGCTTTATAAAATTAAGAGATACAAAAGTAATATTTACAAATAAACTCTACTCCTTTAATAAAAGATTTCAATAAATGAATATAAGTTTATAGGGATTAATTTTATTAAAAAAATACTTTATTATTTAATTAAGTTACACTAGATTGTGCTAATAATTTTGAACAGAAATTATTAAATAAAAAACCTTGTTTTAATTTTCTCGTAGAGAAAACAAATGTTGTCATACTAAATTAGAAAAGCAACTAAACCGAGCTTAATGATAAAATCTATTTTCTTTGTTCTGGGCATAGTAATTGGAAGCATTATATTCACACCACTTCCAACTAACAACTCACTTATTACCGCAAAATCAGTTCAATTTCATGACATTCATGGAGAAGTTTTTTATGAAGAATATTCTGATAAGTCAGGATTCCATAAATTTATTCCTATTGATAAAATCCCTAGTTTTGTAAAAGATGCAACAATCCTTCTAGAAGATAAAAGATTTTTTTATCATTTAGGGTTTGATCCTTTAGCAATTGCAAGAGCGCTTTATCAAAACATAAAAAACAATTATACAATTTCTGGAGGATCTGGAATTACTCAACAATTAATTAGAAACCATTTAAATCCAAAAAAACGAAATATAAAGTATAAAATTCAAGAACTGTTTCTCGCAATAAAATTAGAATTAAAATATTCAAAAAATGAAATTCTGGAGGCTTATTTAAATTCAGTTTTTTATGGAAACAATGCTTACGGTATAGGGGCTGCTTCTAGATTATTTTTTAATAAAACCCCCAACGAACTTAGTATTCATGAAGCTATTTTTCTTGCAGGACTTCCTCAGTCTCCTAGTGTTTACAACCCTAGAAAAAATATGGATCAAGCCTTAAAAAGAGAAAAAATTGTCATAAAAGTTTTAGAGGGAAACGGCTTTTTTGATAAATATTGCAAAAATTCTCCAAATATCTCCTCTTCAAAGAATAAAGAAATTTGGAGCAATGGGAAAAAGGAGCATGACTGTAAAAAAACCATCATCTCAACTCCTTTAATTTTAGAAAAAGGTGACCCCCAAAGAATTGCTCCACATTTTATAGAAGAAGCCAAAAAAGAACTTAAGGGAATTCTTGATGAAAATTTTAGTTTAAATGCAAATTGGAAGATTTTCACTTATTTTGACATTCCTCTTTTTGAAATAAGTAAAGAAATCGCAGTAAAACACGTTGAAGAAAATGAAGATAAAAATATCTATAATTCAGCTATTGTTATTCTAGATCATGAGAATAAAGGAGTTTCTATGCTAATGGGTTCAATTGATTATTTCAATGAAGAAATACAAGGATATGTAAATAATGCTGTTTCTTTTAGACAGGCAGGATCAACCATAAAACCGTTCACTTATGCTCTAGCTTTTCAACAAGGAGACACACCTGAAAGTATTGTTAATGATAGTTTTCTTCACTTAAAAACACAGGATGGATATCCATATGAACCTAAAAATTATGACTTTAAAGAATATGGGGAAGTCACATACAAACAAGCACTTGCTAATTCTTATAACATTTCTGCAATAAAAATTGCTCAAAAAGTAGGAGTGGAAAATTTACTTAATACTTTAAGAGAATTAGGATTTTATAATTTAGATAAATCAACTGAAGAGTATGGACTTGCTTTAACTCTTGGAGATGGAGAAGTTAGGCTTTTAGATTTAACTGAAGCATATAGTGTTTTCCCTCATGGTGGACAAAAATATAAATATAAATTTATTAAGAAAATTGTAAAAGACGGTGAAACGATATATGAAAGAAAGCTTGATAATCCTAAAAATATTTTTTCAAAAAAAAGTTCAGAATATATTAAAAATATTTTATCTGATAACCAAGCTAGATCTCAACAATTTGGTGAAAACTCACCTCTTAAAACGTCTAAATGGTCAGCTGCAAAAACAGGTACCACAAGAAATTTTAGAGACAATTGGACAATTGGATTTAATAAAGATTTTACTGTAGGTGTTTGGGTAGGAAATGCAGATGGATCATATTTAAAAAAATCTTCAGGGATAAGTGGCGCAGCTCCAATTTGGCATGACATAATGGAAGAACTTTTTTTAATGAGAAACAATTCATCAACAATGAATGATTTTGAAAAAAAAGAAGACTTTATAACTGAACATAACAAAAAAGATTTTGAAAATTCTAAACCACAAATTCCTAAATCTAATTTACAATTAATTCTTTCTCCTCAGAATGGAGATATTTTTCTTCTTGATAAGTCTAGTAACCAAGAAGCAATTACTTTTAAATCTAAAAAAGAAGTAGATTGGTATTTGGATAATGAATTTTTTGGATATGGGAAGAAATTATTTTGGGAAAACCCAAAAATTGGAAAACACTGTATAGAAATAATTTTGGGCGAAATTAAAGAAAAAAACTGTTTTGAAGTAACAGATTAAGTATAGACCTCAAAATTTTCAGTTAATTTTATATTTTAACACTGTTTATGCTAAGGATTTTTTTAATTAAAAATAATTGTTAGCGTCTGAATAAAGTCTATTGTTGTAAAACTAACAACTGTAGATTTTTAGAAAACTTATATCTTTTGCAATTAAAGCTAATAAGAATAAAATAAAATTGAATTTTGCTTAATCAGTTTTTAAGAAATTAATTTTTATCTAAATGATAGAAGAAAAGAAAATACAATCACTTTTAAAAAAACTTCCAGAAAAATCGGGGGTATATAAAATGAAAGACAAAGAATCTGAAATTATTTATATAGGAAAGGCAAAAAACTTAAAAAATAGAGTTAAGTCTTATTTTCAACAAATAGAAAAACAAAGCATAAAAACACAAAAACTTATAGAAAAAACGGAAGACATTGAATGGGTAGAAACAAATTCAGAAGAAGAGGCACTGATACTTGAAACAAACTATATAAAAGAACTTTTACCAAAATTCAATGTTCTTATGAAGGATGATAAGAACTATGTATATGCACGAATTTCAGTTCAAGATGACTTTCCTAAAATTGAGGTTGTTAGAGAAATAAAAAAAGATGGAGCAATGTATTTTGGTCCAAAAAGTTCAGCCGGACAACTTCATTCTACTCTAGAATTTATTAATAAACTTTATCCACTTAGAACTTGTAAACTAGAAATAACAGAAATCCAAAATGGCGTTGAATGTAAAGGACATGAAAAATATCCATGTCTTGAGTATCAACTTAAAAGATGTAGCGGTCCTTGTATTAATGAAATTTCAAAACAGGAATACGGCGAATTTATAAAAAAGATAATCGCATTTTTTAAAGGAAGATACAAAGAAGTTTTAGATGACATTCAAAAAAGAATGATGGAAGTAGCAATGAAAAAAGATTTTGAAAAAGCTGCTAAATATCGTGATTTAATGAAGATAATACAAGGCATGAGTGAAAAACAAATAGTTTCGGATGTGAGTATGGAATCACGAGATATTGTTGGAATATTCCATGATCTTGGAAAAACTTTTGTTGCATTATTTCAAGTTCGAATCGGAAAAGTTATTTCTAATGAAAATTTTGTTTTAGAAAACGAAGGAGAATATGACGAAATGATCCAAGCTTTTTTAACGGGATATTATGAAAAGGCAGGGGATATGCCGAAAGAGATTCTCCTGCCAAAAGACCTGGAATATAATAATTCTTTAGAATTTTGGTTTAAGGAAAAACTTAACACTTCAGTAAAAATACTAACTCCACAAAAAGGTAAAAAAAGTGATTTGGTGGACCTTGCTATGAATAATGCTAAAAGTTATGCTGAATCTCATCGAGCTAGATGGATGAATGATAAGAGAAAAAAAGAACAGGCAGAGAAAGACATTATTGAGCTGATTAATTTTAACTCCGCGGGTTCTAAGAACCCTCAGGGTTTTCCCAAAAGAATGGAATGCTTCGACATTTCTCACTATGGAGGAGAATCTACAGTTGCATCAATGGCAGTATTTTTAAATGGAGAAGAATCTAAAGCGGAATACCGAAGATATAAATTAAAAACAACAAAAGAAGGGGAAATTGATGATTTTAAATCTATAAAAGAAGTTTTGGAAAGAAGAATTTTGGAAATTGAAAACATTATTTCTCTTGAAAAAAATGGCGAAGATAACGAAGGTTTTGAAATAAAAAAATTGGATAAAAAAGAAGTTGATGAAAAAATTTTAGAACCAAAGATCATTTTTATCTCAGGCACATGTAATTCTGGAAAAACAAGTTTATCTAAAACCATTTCTAAAAAACTAAAATATAAACATATTGAGGGAGATAAAATTGCAGATTACTTATATCCAGAAAAACCAGCGATATGGCTTCCTGAGCATTCTAAAAAACTAGAAAAAATTCATGATGAAATTATTAAAAAAGCAAAAGAGTTTTTAGATGATAAAAAAAGCATAGTTATCGATTATGTATTGGATAAAAAAGAAGAGGTGGAAAAATATAAAAAAGAATTTCCAAATATAGAATTTACAATTTTAACAGCAAGCAAAGATGTTCTTTTAAAACGTGAAAATGAGAGAAAAGAAAAGGATCAATCAGGAGAAGAGAGAGTACTTGAATTAGATAAGATTCAAAAGGATTTAGTTGAGTGTTTTTTTAACCCCGCGGGTTCTAAGAACCCGCTGGGTTTATGGCTTTTAGATAACTCAAAAGAATCTCCTGAGGAAATTTTTGAGAAATATTTTAAAGAAGATTTAAATGATTTTTATGCTCTTTATGATAATAGAGAAAAGCTTGTATATTGGGCTGAAGTGAAAAAATATGGAACTGGACTAAGAAGAATTATGAAGGAATCATTCGTAGGCGACATAACGTCATGTCGCCTGCATGGCGTTCAAAAAACATTTCTTAAAAAATTATTTAAAGAGTTAAAAGGAAAAGACATTTGGATTTTTGTAGAAGAGATAAAAATATATGAAGAAGTTGGATTTAAAAAACTTAAAACACTAGAGAAAAACTGGCAAAAAGATTTTGGGCTTGTGCCAGAAGAAATTGCTAAGAACACAGAAATTGACTCTGGCTATGCTTTAAAAATCAAAATCCCTAAAAATGAAAGTTCTAAAATTTCTATTCCTGATTTTATTTTAATAGATGGAGGAAAAGGACAACTTTCATCGGTTGTGGATATTTTTGAAAAGTATGACTGGGAATATAAAGACAACGCTTTTTATAAAGATGATAAATATATTATTGTTTGTTCTATTGCGAAGAAAAATGAGGAAATATTTTTCCCTAATGAGTCTAATTCTAGAAATTTACCAAGCACTTCGGAGGGCTCTTATTTATTACAAAGATTACGTGATGAATCTCATAGATTTGCTGTGGAATATAATAGACAAACGAGAACTAAAAAAACTTTTACTTCTGTTTTAGATAAGATTCCAGGCTTGGGGCAGGCTACGAAGAAGAAGCTTCTTAAGTCTTTTGGGAGTGTGGATGGGGTTAAGAGTGCTAGTGAGGAGAATTTGAGGTTGTGTGTGGGAGAGAAATTAATGGAAGAGATAAAAAGGTTTTTTGAGTAAACCAAGTCTAAAATAAATTCTCAAAAGAAATATATTTATAGTCTATTACTTTTATATCAGCATAACTGTATTTTTTCCCTAAAAAATAAGAAATTGTAAAAAAATAGGAATAATAAATAATGTTAACAATATCCAAAGAAGGCATCTCATATTACTTGGTGTTCTTAAGTGCTCTGGTCCAAAGTTAAACTCAATAGACGGCCATAATTTTG
This sequence comes from uncultured Candidatus Peribacteria bacterium, assembly GCA_964466055.1. Taxonomy (GTDB): domain Bacteria; phylum Patescibacteriota; class Gracilibacteria; genus CAYXLW01. The sequence goes on along the minus strand of CAYXLW010000006.1, from coordinate 30,222 downwards.
ATAAATTGTTTGCTATAGGCATCCAAATCATAAGCAATGCCCAAGCCCCAATTGTCCAAGAAAAAACAATGGCTAATACAATTTTTGCAATAAGACTATTTTCTATAAGTAACATTAAAGGAGAGCTTGTTTCAGTTGCCACTTCTATTGTGTCAGAGTCAGCACCTAGCATTGTTGAAGATAGAAATCTTAGTAAAAAAAATCCTAAATTAATAGACATTAAGTGAAAAATCTTTCCTCTGTGCCTAGAAAAGAATTGATTTTGAGGCTTTATAGAATTAAGCAAGTTTACAACTTCATGATATTTACTGTTTACCCAGCCCTGATCCTCTCCTTCAATTGAAAATTCATTAAAGGACCTTTCATCACCTTGATGTAAAGTTAAACGAAAAGCTTTATCAGAATTATCACTATAACCATAAAAATGTATTCTAATCGAACTTATTTTGTTTGTATCTAAAAGTTGTAATATGTTATCAATATTTTCATTTTCTGATTCGTAGCTCTCAGAATCTTCACATGATAATTTTATAGAAAATTTTTTCTGTTTATTTTTGCTTTTTTCATAAAATTCAAATAATAGCTTAAAAAGCCTAATAATATCTTGTCGATTAAAAACTTTATCTTTAATCTGATATTTTAATTCCTTTCTCATATTTTATAAATTTAAGAAATTATAACTATAAAAACAAATCAAAAATATATTTACAGACTTTATCTTTAAAGGCAAAAATAATTAAATTTTAAATTTATTTATTGGCTTCTTTTTAATCCCCTATAAACATAATAAGCTGAAAAAATAGCAAAGAAAACATTCAGCCAAAAGAATATCCAGCTTGCCTCAATATAACTAAACACCGCAATAAGAACACTCCCTAAAGTCAAAGCAACACTACGTCTCAACGTTCCCATTTTAAAAGCATAACCAAGCCCAACGCCACAAAGCCCAAGAATAAAAAAGATAGTATTGTAATCCTCAAAAAGATATAAAGACCAAATAATAAGACCAATAGCGCTAATAATAAGAATAGGTGTATCAATTTTTTCAGGAACATTAAACATCATCAAAATACTCGCTATGATTACAAAAGTTTGCAGAATTATAAAAAAGAAAGGACCACCTTGTTGAAAACCAAGAGTAGAAAAAATCAACATTATCAAGGCACCAATAGCAAATAGCCAATTCTTAATAGACTTTGTAGGATGATCAACCTCCTTAATTTCTGGCCAAGCTGATCCTGTTACAAGAATAAGAGATCCAAGAATTCCTGTAAGAAAAATATAGTCCATAAGAAACTGGTTAAATTGTTAATATTTTTAAGAAAAGTTTTAACTTTGGATATAATATCTTTTTTTAAGATAAGCGTATGTTTATTTTCTTTTTGCATTTAAGGTTAAATCTTTGTGTCTGAATTTTTCTTTTTCACAATCTCTAACCACTCTCTAACAGAAAGAGTTTGTGCTCTTCTGTCTTTACCAATTCCTATCTCATCAAAAATATCATTAAAAATTTTATCTTTGTTTGCTTTAGATTTTCCTAGAGTGTTACCAATTTTTTTTCTCTTTTGACTAAACGCAAGTTTCGTAATTTTCCAAAAATCACTTAAATATTTTTCTGGGATTAAGCATTTATCAAACATTTCAATTTTCAATATTGCAGAATTGACTTTAGGAGCAGGGAAAAATTTATCTTTTAAAACAATGTCTTCAATAGTTGCTTCCCCATAAATCGCAACTTCCAAAGACAAAATACTTTGATCGTCTGTCTTAGCACAAATTTTTTCAGCAACCTCTTTTTGCATAAGAAGAACAGCTCTTTTAGGAGCATTTTTATTCCCAAGATAGTGCCTTAAAATAGGAGATGTTAGATAATAAGGGATATTAGCAATAAGTAGATATCCACTATGAGTAGGCTCAAACTTTAAAGCATTAACATTATAAATTGTTAAATTTTTATAGTCCTTTGTAACATGCTCTAAAACAGGAATAATATTAGAATCAAACTCTAATGCATCCACTTTTTTTGCAGGACTTTTAAGAAGCTCTTGAGTTAGAACGCCAGGACCTGGTCCTATCTCAATAATTTCGTCTTTATCCGTAATGTTTGCGACTTCAATAATTTTTTTAAGCGGCTTTTCACATATAAGAAAATTTTGCCCCAAGTCTTTATTGGTATGAAAACGAAATTTTTTCAATAAATCTTTGAGAGTTTGAATGTCGGTGAGATTGTAGTTGGTCACTATTTTATATTAATAAGTAGCCCATAAATAATTTAGTACTAGGTCATTCTGGCTTGCCCAGAATCTTTTTTAATCACAATACCTCAATAGATTCCCGACAAGCGGGAATGACTGAATCTAATGCTAAAAAATACTCTCTAAATCCTCCTTCATATCAAGAACAGCTTCTCTTGCAACATCTTCAAAATTTTCCTCAGAATATTTTTTACTCTTTTTATAAGCAAAAAGGATTCCTCTTGAAGAATTTACAATGGCACCTGTACCATCAGCGTTAAAACAAGGTTTAACTTCTCGCGCTCCTGCCCCTTGCGCTCCGTATCCTGGAACTAAGAAAAACTGATTTGTCATAAGTGATCTTAAATATGCAGCTTCTTCAGGGTAAGTTGCTCCAACAACAGCCCCAACATTTGAATAATTAGTTTCACCAATGTTTTGAGTGCCCCACCCAGCAACTAAATGTGCAATTTTTTCATGAACAAATTCATCCCCACTTGTTAAATCTTGAACTTCCCCAGAAGAGGGATTTGATGTTTTTACTAAAATAAAAATTCCTTTATCATTTTTATCACACACTTCTTGAAAAGGTTTAATCCCATCACTTCCAAGATAAGGATTAACTGTTAAAGCATCCACAAAATTTGTTGCTTGATTTGTTTCTATCATCAAGGGTTTCCCAAGTAGTCCTTCTGCATAAGCCTCTGCAGTTGACCCAATATCATTTCTTTTCCCGTCGGCAATAACAAGAAGTCCTTTCTCTTGAGCATATTGGCAAATATCTTCAAAAGCTTTTATTCCAGCATGTCCGTACATTTCAAAAAATGCAAGCTGTGGCTTAATTACAGGAACCAAATCATAAACACTATCTATAATAGATACTGAAAAATCAAAAAATGCAGTTGCTACAGCTTCAGGCGTATCCCCAAATTCTTCAAGGGAATTTTTCTTTATAAATTGAGGAATTAGCCTAATTCGAGGATCAATCCCCACACATATTGGAGATTTATTTTTTATCTCCTGAAATAGCCTGTCTCCAAAGTGCATATGATTTCAATTAAAAATATTTGTAGTACGAAACAAACTTTATCAGTCAAAACTTTTTTTTTAAAGATATAATTGACTTTATATGAAGAATTCAGTACAATCCCCCAGCTTTTTAACAAACACTTATGGCAATTTACGCAATAAGAAGGGAAAACGAAACAATTGAAAAACTAATTAACCGATTAAAAAAACAAATTCAAGGTTCTCGGTTGGTTCAGCTTGTAAGAAAAAAAAGATACCGAATAAAAGATGACACAAAAAGACTTGTTAGAGGAAAGGCATTAAAAAGAGAAGAAAACAGAGAAAAAAGAAGAAAAGATCAAGCGTATCTATAAAAATAAGCCCTTTAAGGGCTTTTTTAAATATATTTTATGAAAGAAGAAAAGCTGACTAGGCTTCAATTATTAGAGCTAAAAGACCCTTCAAGTCCTTTACTAAAAAAATTGAGACTTAAAGCACCAGGAACATATTTTCATTCTTTAATAGTTTCTGAACTCGCAGGTAGCGCAGCGTTGCATTTTCCTAATGCAGATCCTTTGCTTGCTCAAGTTGGTGGCTTATATCATGACATAGGGAAAATATCTACTCCTGAAGCTTATGCTGAAAATCAAGAAGATGCTAATTATCCGTTTGAGCCAGAGGTAATTCTTACACATGTTGAAAAAAGCATTGAAATGGCAAAGGCTTTTAGTTTACCTGAAGAAATACAGCGCTTTATGGCAACACATCATGGAACTCAAAATGCTCCACAGCTTAATAAAGACCAAAATAATTTATACCCAAGATCATTTAGACCTCAAACAACAGAAGAAACCCTTGTTATGCTTGCAGATTCTTCTGAAGCGGCCGTTCGTTCTTCAAAAAAATCAGACAGGGTATCACTAATGGGAATAGTCAGATCTGTTTTTGAAGAAAAAACAAAAAATGATCAATTGAGAGACTCTGTTATTATTCTTCATGATCTCAAGCAAATTGAAGAAGCTTTTGTCGACGTATTTGTATCCCTCTATCATCGTAGACATGCCACGGAAGATTTTCCAGAAAAACAGATAGAGAAAAACTTAAATGAAGATTTTTAAAATTATTAATTTTATAAATAATTTCTATTTTTATTTTATATTAAAAGCTAAGTCGTAAACTTTAATTTTCTGATTTCAGAGGAAAAGCAAAAACTTGAGATCTTAATATTTTTGCTTTTGTTTCAATGTTTTTAATAATACTTAAATCTAATGAAAGAGCGTTTATATTTTGCATTGGAGTATTTTGTAGAAAGGATATGACCTTAATTTCATTAAATGAAACTAATGTGGCGAGATCTTCTTTTTTACATTTATCACAAATAAAACCATGAACACCATCAAAAAAATGAGCTTTTTCTGAAAGCTTAGTATTACATTTTGTACAAAGCTTAAAGTCTCCTAAAAATCCAAGCCTGGTAAGCAATTGAAGTTCATAAGAAATAAAAAAAACTCTTTTATTCTTTGATGACTCGAAAAGAACAATAAAATTATGAAGCAATTCAACCGATGCCTTCATAACATGTTCATGTTGGCATAATTTATTTGTAAGCTCTAAGGCTCTTTCAAAATAAACCAAGTGATCATAGTTTTTTATTTGAGGTATAAATATGCTTTTAACTCCCTTAATTAAAGGAATATTGTCATTTTTCCTTATAAGTTCAACCTCCAAAATAGCCCCAGTCTGGAAAAATGCACGCATCTTTGATTTTGTTTTTACTATCCCCTTTGCTATACAGGTAATTTTACCTAATTCTTCTGTTAAAATAGTAAATATTTTATCAAATTCCTTATATTTAATTTGAGATAAAATAATGCCATTAATGGTTTTATACGCTTCCATGTAATTCCAACTTTAATTGAATATTTATATATTTCAATGTCCTTTTATAAAATAACTCTTTCTTGCCTTCGAAGTTAGATTTTTGTACACTTTCTTGTGCTAATTTATAATTTTTTTTTATGATAAAAAGAGCACTGTTATCAGTTTATGACAAAACAGGGGTTATTGATTTTGCAAAATTTTTAGCCTCAAAAAACATAGAAATACTTTCAACCGGAGGAACGGCAAAACTTTTACGAGATAACGGAATTAATATAATAGATGTTGCAGATTATACAGGGTTTCCAGAAATGATGAACGGAAGGGTCAAAACATTACACCCTAAAATTCACGGAGGGATTCTTGCCATAAGAAGTAACAAAGAACATATAAATGAAGCTGAAAAAAATAACATAAAAATGATTGATTTAGTTGTTGTAAATCTTTATCCATTTGCTGAAGTTTTACAGAAAAAAGGCTCTACTACCGAAGAAATTATAGAACAAATAGATATTGGAGGACCTTCAATGATTAGATCTGCTGCTAAAAATTATGAGTCTGTAACAGTTATTACAGACGTGAATGATTTTGACTCAGTTCAAAAAGAGATTGAAAAAACAGGAAGCACAACAAAAGAAACAAGAGCTGAGCTTGCTGCTAAAGCTTTTATATTAACTGCTCAATATGACGCTATAATTGCAAACTTTTTCTATCCTGATTTTTCAGCAATGTTTCTAGAAAGACAACAAGAATTAAGATATGGGGAAAACCCTCATCAAAAAGCAACTTTTTATAGAGAGCCTGGGAATATGTATCCTAATGTAACAAATTCTATACAACACCAAGGTAAAGAGCTTTCATATAATAATATTATGGATGCAGACTTAGCATTTGAACTTATAAAAGAATTTGAATCCCCTGCTGTAGCAATTATTAAGCATGCTGTGCCTTGTGGCGTAGCAATTGCTGACAATGTTCTAAGTGCTTTTGAAAAAGCTTATGCTGTAGATACAAAATCACCATTTGGAGGGATTGTCGCAATTAATAGAACTTGTGACAAAAGTTTGGCAATAAAATTGACTGAAATATTCTTAGAAATTGTAATAGCTCCTAGCTTTACAGAAGATGCTTTAGAGGTGTTTAAAAAGAAAGAAAATCTTAGAATTTTAGAAACAGGTGGGATTGATCAAGAAGAAGGAGAATTAACTTTTAAAAAGGTATCAGGAGGGTTACTTGTGCAAGAGGCAAATCGAGGAGGTCTTAGCGATAAAGACCTAAAACAAGTGTCAAAGAAAAAAGTTACCGATAAAGAAAAAGAAGACATGAAATTTGCATGGAAAGTAATAAAATATGTAAAATCTAACTCTATTGTTCTTGCAAAAGATGGAGTAGCAATTGGAATAGGAGCAGGACAAACTTCAAGAGTAGATGCTGTAGAGCTTGCATGTAAAAAAGCAGGAAAACTAGCAAAAGGATCTATAATGGCATCAGATGCCTTTTTCCCTTTTCCAGACGGAATAGAGGTAGCAGCATCTTATGGAATTTCTTCGGTAATACATCCAGGTGGCTCAATAAAAGATAAAGAAGTTGAGGCAAAGACAAACGAGCTTGGACTTGGAATGGTTTATTGTGGACAAAGAGCTTTTTTGCATTAATCTTTAATTTCTTTAAACATCTTCATTAATAAAAGGAACTGAGTCGACTTTTCTAATCTCTGTAATAATATTTTCTTTTTTTGTAATAACATAAAGATATTGATGTAAAGAATTTCCTTTTCCTTCAGCTGCAAAAAACTCGACTAAATATTGATTTTCAGAAAGAGAAGAAATTGAGATGTCTCTAATATATCGATACTCCATAAAAAGAGGAGGGATATCTGATTCTTCAAGATTCTGTTTTACATTAAAAAGTGATGCCTGAAATGAATCCTCATAATAAAAAAGAATAAATCCAAATAATATACCTACAACAAAAGCAACTGTCAGAACATATGCCTTTGCCTTAAAAAACTTTTTAATAATTTGAAATATTTTTTTCATTTTTATTTTTTATTTTTCTAGTTATTCTAACAGAAAACATCGTTTTTTTCAAAAAAGAATTATTGCAATAACTGGAAAGTATTATTAAAGGTAATAATAAGAATTGATAAGAGATACAAATCTCTTAAAATTTAAACAAATTAAAAATTATCATGTTCAAGAACTTAAAGTTAAAACCAGCAAAATCTCATGATACAAAAAAATTAACAGAGTTATTTGATGAAATTACAAATGGTCTGGATCAGAAATTAACAGAAAAAGATGTTAAAAATTTTATTGAAAAAAAAAGAGTTTTTGTCCTCAAAAAAAGAAAAAATGTAAAAGCGGCTTTTATATATACGATTATCGGTATAACAGGAATTTTTTCTATTATGTGGCTAAAAAGGTTGGCTGTTAATAAAGATGAGAGAGGAAATGGGTTGGGAACATATTTACTAAATAAAATCAAAAGCTTTTCAAATAAAAAAGGATTCAATATGGGGATCCTTCATGGCATAAAAAAAGCCAGAAACTTTTATAAAAAAAACAATCTAAATAATTTTCTAGTTTGGTTTTGGTGGAAATGATAAAAAGTATTCTTATATTTTAAAGAAGTCTTTTATTTTAATAAGCGCGCCACCATTTTTCTTGAAATTTTTAATATCCTTTTTTGAAGGATGATGAAAAAGTCCTCCTAGTTTTTTTAAGAAAGATGTTCTTTTCTTTTTCTTTTTAATTTTGACTAAAGCTTTTGCTAACAAATTTCCCCCAAGTTTAGCAGTTTTCTCATTTATACAATTTATTGTATCTGATTTACTAGTAAAAAAATGCTTTTGAATTATTATTTCTCCATCATCAACTTTTTCTGTCATAAAATGGACAGTTGCTCCAGTTTTTCTCCAATTTTTTAGTAATGTCCAAAAAGAGCTAAACGTTCCTCGATGTATTTGAGTAAGAGCAGGATGAAAATTAATAGAACCTTCGGTTGGGATATTAAGCATTTCTTTATCAATAATCTGAAGTAGAAGACTCGACACAAGATAATTTGGTTTAAGTTTTTTTATAAATTTTTTAGATTCTTTAGAATTAATATCAGATAGAGCAAGATAAGAAGCTCCATTCATTTCTGCTAATTCTTCAATATTAAAATATATTCTTTTTTCATTTGGAATAAAATATTTCGCAAACTTTACAGTAAGAGACTGCCAAATATTGAGAAAAGCATTTTTTAGAAAAAACTTTAGACCAGATCTTTTTATAAACTTAGAAATACTTAAATATGTTTTTTTATTAAATTGGAAATTTGATGCTGAAACAATGCCTACAACTTTAATGCCATATTTTTTAAGCAGAGGGTTTTCTAAAAAAGTTTTAATTGCGATTTTAGGGCTTAAATACCAGTCTGATGTTAAAATAACAACTTTCATTTTTTATTTTTATAACTGTGCCAAAATGATAACAAAAATCTTTTTTATAACAATAAAGAGTTTTCCTTTTCTGTAGGCCGAGTTCTGTTTCCTGTCAAAGACAGGACCATGGACATTTATCTAGTCCTAATATTGCTATTAGGATCGAGCACAAGGCTTCTCGATAAATCGAGATCCACCTTGCTTGCAAAGACCTAGGGTTTACCAAGTTCCTTACATTACTGTAAGGCTTCCAAAGTATATTTGGACTTTTCACCTTTCTCCCGACTTGTCGGGATAGTATTGTCTCTGTGGCACTTTCCCTTCCCGACTAGTCGGGAGGCGGCCGTTAACCGTTAGGCTTAATGTTCTTTGCTCGGACCTTCCTCTCTTCCGAATGAATTCGAAACAGCGCCCATGCGAAAAAGAAAACTCCAAAAGTCAGTATACTTTTTTTAAAAATAAAAAAAACATAAAACTAAAATAAGCTTAATTGATCATTTTGACAGCCATCATAAGATAGTCCTTCTTTATTATTTTTGTTTTCTTCCAAAGAAAATTCTTTATTTTTATTCTGAAAAAAAGGAGTGATTCTTTTCTGTAAAGAATTAAAGTTCATTTTTTCAAAAAAAGGTAAAACTTTATTAGAAAGTCCGCAAAATTTAGTTTTTTCTAAAGAAAAATCAGTTGGAACATTTGTAATAATAGTTGCAAGATATTTTGCAAAAAATGCTTCTTCACGGCTATTTTCAAGCTTAGTTTTTGTAATCCCTTTTATTTTATCTAGATTCTCATAAATTCCTTCAAGTGTTTTAAAATCATTTAATAACTTAGTTGCTCCTTTTGGTCCTAATCCTTGAACTCCTTTAATATTATCTGAGATATCTCCTGACATTCCTTTAAAGTCTGGAATTTGAGAAGGCGTAATATTATATTTTTCTAAAATAGCCATTTCATCCATATATACAGGTTCTTTTCCTCCTTTGTGAGGAAAGGCTACAATAATATTTTCATTTACCATTTGAAGTAAATCTTTATCTCCAGTAACAATAATTGTCTTTATATTTTTATCAGATAAACACAGTGTTGCTAAAGTTCCCAAGACATCATCTGCTTCATATCCCTCGGCCATAAAATAGGGAATATTCATTTTTTCAACCATTTCATAAATTTGAGGAATTTGAATATCAAGCTCCTTTGGTCTTTCTTTTCGTGTCCCTTTATACCCTTTATGTTCTTCATGCCTAAACGTTTTTCCTGAATCGAATGCAATAGCAAAATAATCTGGATTTTCAAGTGCAAGAATATTTAATATCATTGAAGCAAACCCAAAAATAGCATTACTTGGAAACCCCTCACGTGTGGTTAAATTTTGTATAGCATAAAATGCCCTAAAAATAAGATGATGTCCGTCTATAATTACAAATTTTTTCATAAATGAAGTTTACGTAAAAATAAAAAAAGAGCAAAGCGCTCTTTTTATAAAAACTTTTAAACGAAAATTAATAAAGATTCTATTTCTTATCCTCCTCTTTACTTTCTTTGGATGATGAAACAACCTCAGCCATCTTTTCTTCATTTGCTTTAGTCTCTTCAGCCTCCTCAGCTGCAGTCTTAGCAGATCTAGGTAATTCTGCTTTAGCTAGCATAAAACTAGAGATTAGTAAGCACTCAACATTACTAGGAAATTCAAGGCTTGATACTCTTATCTTGTCTCCTTTTTCTTTTAGTGTACTAATATTAGCAATAATTTCACCAGGAATATCCTTAGGAAGACATTTTACTTTTACGTTATCTCTTGCGATATAAAGAACAGCCCCGATTCTAATTGCAGGAGAATCTCCTTCAAATTTTACTGGAACAGCAACAGTAACCTTTTTATTTTCAGCAATAGCATAAAAATCAATATGAATAAAATCATCCCTTACAGGGTCTTTGTCAAAATCTTTAACAAGAACTTTTAAAGTTTCTCCCTCAATATCTAGATTTATTATTTTGTTAAACAACGCTACTTTAAAAGCCTTTCTAAATTCCTGATAATCTACGTCAACTAATATAGACTCGGTTAAAGATCCATAAACAATACAAGGAATTCTTTTTTCACTTCTTAATTCAGAAACTTTTTTTTCAAGACTGCGTTTATTTGCTTTCAGTGTAATGATTTCCATGTTTTTTCAATTATAATTTATTTAGTAGAAGATAGTTCTGGTGCCGAAAGAGGGACTCGAACCCTCATGTCCAGGGACACACGATTTTGAGTCGCGCGCGTCTACCAATTCCGCCATTTCGGCAGGATTTAAAGCTGGTAGATTTTATATTCCTTTAACAAAAAGTCAAATGGAAAAAGGATATTACTCCAATGCTCCAATTTTAGTTTCACTTAGTCCTCCAACTTTATAAATACTAGGTCTAGATTGATATTTACTTTGTATTTTTTGGATCACACCGTCTACAATTCTAAACCAAATGGAAGTAAATCCGTTATGAGCAGGACTAACAAGCAATTTTTGTCCTTCAGCTAATGTCTTGCTTGGTTTATATCTTGTGGGTGGAGCCTTTATTGTGTTGTTTATATATGGTCCGAAAATATCAACCTTATTACTATTTTTTGTTCCTAAAAATGTAAAATATAATTTAGTTTCTTTCATGTGTGTATGAATCAATATTGCTCCCTGTGAGTCATTTTTAAATCTTAAATCATGAGATCCTGGGTAAACTGTCGCATCACTCCCCCATGGAGTATAATAAGAAACAGCATATGAATGACTTCCTCGCTCAATAATAGGCAATCCTGCAAGCATTGCTCCTCTATATGTTGTAGAAGATACTTGACAAATGCCCCCCCCCCACTCAAGAGGAGTTTCGTCTCCTTTAATAACAAGCTCTTTTTTATATCCAGTATCTCCATCTACACGACCAAGAAGCTTATTAAAAGAAAAATCTTCATCTTTCTTAATTATAGCACCATGAAAAAGACTGCTAGCAGTTTTAATATTATGGATTCTATTATTACTTGATGTAGTAAAATCAGACTCTCCCACTGATATAATTTCTTTAATACCCATTTCTAGTAATTCGGGAGAAATATCTAAAATAGGGCTTATTATATCTACGGCTAAATCTATTTCATCAATATTTTCTTTAAGTGCTTTTTCAATAATTTTTATAGAAAGTGGAAGGTTTAGCATTTCTCCTCTTTCAATAACCCCTTCAAATTTTACTTTTCCATCTTCTACAAAAACACGTGCTCCTTGTGCAGATTTATTTGTTTTAGGCTCAACGTGTTTTCTAAGAAAATTTGCAATATAGGCTCTATCTACTCCTTGTATTTTTTTTCGTTCAATCATTCCCTCTGGGATTTTAGAAATATCTTCAATGTTTAATTTAAGCTCATTTTCTTTATAATAAATTTTGTCATATTCTGCCCACAAGTTTGGATCCCTAGTTGACAAAACATATAACTGATATCCGTTTTTTAGATTCATTTGACCAGGTAGTGAAGCATGTGCACTGTTTAAGAAACAAAAAATTCCAATTAAAACTATAAAGAAGCGCATGAAGTTCTTAAAATTATGTAAAAATAATGTATACATTTTTTATTCAACGGGCAAGTTGAAATTGAAATAAACGCATTTAATTAATTTATCTTTCTTAAAATAATAAAGTGAAACTATTTTTTTAAGCTAACTTGTAATTGATAACTTATTTAAATAAAATTAATTCGTTTTAAATTTATGTTAATGCATAGTCCTGAAGTTACCCTAGGAAGAGCTCCTTTCCATTGGATTGTTATCTTCAAAAAGGCTTATTTGCAATTTTTGGGGCTATTTTTGCTCTCCTTAGCATTTTATGGATTAAAATTTTTAGAGTTTATTAGTATTTCAACTAATTTAATTCTTATTTTTATCTTAATTTTTATATTTTTATTTTATTTATTTAACCTTTGGCAAAGATGGTCTAGGTCAGGACTAATTATTACTGACAAAAAATTGTGCTTACATGTTCACCATAAAATGTTTGGTCATTATGCTATGGATTTATATTTTTCGCAGATACGAGACACTGCTTTTACATATCCAAGTACAATAGCTGGTCTTTTAAAGTATGGAAATTTTATGGCTCGTTCAGCAGGAATAGAAGATTTACATAACAGCAATGGAATTACAGTAAATGATATCTGTTCTCCAGATAAAATTAAGGAATATATTAATTATCTTCTTATTTTACCAGAAGAAAAAAGACCGATTGCATCACCTTACAAGGGTTTTAATGCAGGACAAAAAATTGAGGGCAGTAATAAAAAAGAAGAAAAAATTGATCTTGCAATAAAAACATTGCATTCAATTAAGGGAATTAAAGATATAAATGTTCTTAATCAAAATGATATTGATTATATTTGGAAAAACGAAGAAGAAAGAAATAGTGGTGCTTTTGAAGTCTTAAGAAGAGATGTTGTTTTAGTTTGCACTCATGATGAAAAGCTGAGACCCCCTGCTAATACAATAGTCATTAGCCGAGGTGAAAGACATATTTTCCCAGCAGTCCCATTCCCTGAAATTAAAGAAGACAATGTAGTTTCATGTTCTCCTAGTAAAAAAATTCATGAAGAATTATCGGTTAGGATCAACATTGAAAAAAATGATGCTACTCTTTTAATTGGATTTGATATTTAAAAATAAGAATCGTTCTTTTCCATAACAAAAAGAACCGAGGTTTTAAATTTAATCCCTAGCAACATAAAATGTTCTACTATTATTTAAATGGAGGTATCTTGCTGGAAATCTATCTGAATTATGAAATCCGAAATCTAATGTGCAATATGGATTTGTAATTCACAATAAAACTAAAAGAAATTGAGGAATAAAGATATTCTTATTTCAAGCTTTTCCCTGTTCCCCAATATCATAAATATAAATCTTGTTAAAATAAATTTTTTAAATTTTAGTTTATTTTGGCAATTACCCTAACTGGAGAAGCCTCCGTGTTTAGCTTTATTGGCAATGCAATTACATCAAACTGTTTATGCTCAAGAAGCAGTTCTAAATTTGTTAGATTTTCAATTATTAAAACATCTTTTTCTAATAATAATTTATGAATAAGAAATGGAGGCCTATCTGGACTCGGAGTATCCATCCCAAGAATACTGACACCTAGCTCAATCATTTTTAAAGCAAAAGAATTGCTAACTTCAGGGTAAGATTCATAATATTCTGTGGTGCCGAATTTTTTATATAATCCAGTCATTATAAAAACAATATCTCCCTTTAAAATTTGCATCCCCTTTAAAAGATTCTCATCAATTATTCTATTACGAGCATCTATAATATGCCCTTTTCCAAAAAATTGTTCAGGCAAAATATCTGAAATTTGTTTTCCGTTTTTAACCATATGCAATGGAGCATCTATATGAGTACCAATGTGCATACTAGTTTTTATTTGAAAATTATTATAACTATCCTTATTAAGAAATGCTATTTGTTCTAATTTTGGCTTTGAATCACCAGGATATACTGGCATTTCTTTTTTAAACGTATGTGTTAAATCAATGTATTTCATAGAAAATTTTATATAAAACTTAAAAACAAAAAAATATTTCACATAATCTGTTATAGAGAATATACGGATTATTTTAGTTTTTATAGATCAGTATCTTTTTAGTGATAATTTAATTTTAAATTTTTATTTTAATATTTTCCCAGTTTCTAAATACCATAAATATAAATCTAATTCAGATAAATTAAGACTTAACCTCTTTCCTAATTTTTCTAAAACTTTTTCAATTTCAAAATAGATTTTTTTACTAATATTTTTAGGTTTTTCAATAAGATTATACTCAACTAAAAGATCAATAATATGGAAATCAATTATTGCATAATCCATATATCCAATATTTCTTAAAAAATGGCTGGATTCTTTAAGCCCTAATCCTTTTATATTATCAGCTATCCAATTACGTAATTCATATCTTTCATTCTTAGAATTTAAAATCTCTCTGAGATCATTTTTGTGCTGTCTAGCCTTAACAATAAATTCAGCACGTTTATTTGGAAATCTGTGTCCTAGCTCTTGAAGTTTTTTTGCTAAATTAATTTCTGATAAATTTATAAGTCCATCACCAATTTCTTTTTGAATTTTTATTGCTCTTTCTGCATTAAAATTAGCAGTCATTAAACAGAAACATAATTCTTTAAATAAAATTTTATTATCCTTTTTTCCTATTTCAATAAATTCATTAATCCTCTCATTAATAATATTTTTAATATCACTTTCTTTTAAGTCTGAAACTAATTTTATTAAAGCTTTCATGTTATTTTTTTAAAAATCCCAGCTTCCTTTTAAAGAAGTTGATTGCGTATAGTTTGTAACAGTAGATTCAAAAAAGTTTGTTTTTTCAGAATTATTATCTGCCATAAGTTCAAGATGTTTATATGGGCTTTTTGTTATTTCAGGGTACAGAGGGTCTAGTTTTAACATTTCTAAACGCTCATTTGCTAAGTATTTTGTATACTCCTCTGTTGACTGTCTTGATATTCCTGCAATACCATTTCCTATTATATGATGAATCCATGAGATTTCTTGCTCTACAGCTTTTTCAAACATTTCTCTGATAATTTTTTCATCAAACATTTTTGGGAATTCCCTTTTTATCTCTTTAATAATATTAGCAAAAAGTACTACATGAGTAAGTTCATCTCGACGAATATAATTAATCATTCTTCCTGTAGCTGTCATTTTTGAGCTGTAAACCAACGTGTCAAAAAATGCAAATCCATTATAAAAATATAGCCCTTCTAAAAGAAAATTTCCAACAAGTGCACAGAAAAAATTAGCATCATTTGGTTCATCTATAAACTTTTGATAAATTTCTCCAATATAGTTATTACGCTTTAATAAAATTTCATCATCTCTCCAAAAATAGTAAATTGATTCTCGTTCTTTTGCATCTACAACTGTTTCGAGTATTGTTGTGTAACTTTGAGAATGAATTGCTTCTTGAAATGACTGAATTGATAGTAACAAATTAACTTCAGGAGAAGTAATATATTCAGAAAAATTAGGGATGTTTACTGTCTGAAGACTGTCAAGGAATGTAAGGAATGAGATCATTCCTTTATAGGCTCTTTGCTCATTAGCCGTGAGATTTTTATACATAACTGCATCATCATTTAGTCCGCCTATTTTTTCTGGAACCCAGAAATTACCGACCATTATTTGATACATCTGTTTTGCCCAATGATATTTTACGGCATTAAGATTGAATAACCCTGTTACATTTCCTTTTATAATTGTTCTATTTTCAATGGTATCATCACCATGTGCATTAAAAATTTTATTTTTTTGCATGAATTATTTATTTAAAATTATTATTTATATATCGATATATTCCCAATAAGGAGATGGACAGTTTAATTATCCTGAGCAACTAGCACATGCTTCATAAGCATCACCACTCATACTTCTTACATAATAAGTGGTTTTTATCTTCAGTTTCCATGCTTTCATATAATATCCAAAAAGGTCTGCTGGAGATATTTTAGATGGATTAATCATCCATTCAAATGAAATAGATTGATCTACCCATTTATAAATAGTTGCTATCATATCAATCACATCATTCATATCCATATTTTGATAT
Source organism: uncultured Candidatus Peribacteria bacterium (assembly GCA_964466055.1). Taxonomy (GTDB): domain Bacteria; phylum Patescibacteriota; class Gracilibacteria; genus CAYXLW01. The sequence continues at coordinate 14,042 of CAYXLW010000006.1, read as the reverse complement.
TCTTTATATAACCAAAAATTTTTCTCATTCAAATTTGGTGCCACTGTAACAGTTGGAGCTAAGGCATTTGTTTCTACGAAAAACTTTTTATAAATCGGCAATAACCCTGCAGTTGTTCCTACTACTCCAGAAGTCGAAGTGTTTGGAGCAGGTGCGAGATGATATGCAAAACGTAGCCCTGTTATTTTTATTTTTTCAATTAATCCACTCCAATCTTTTTTAGTTTTTGAATGCTTCTTAAACCATTCTTTATTTCGTCCAAATAATTTTCCTTTAGACCATTCACTTCCTTTAAATAATTCATACTCACCTCTTTCTTTAGATAAAGACATTGAACTTTGAAGTGTTTCAAATGCATATTTTTCAAACAATTCATCAACATGTTCGCGAGACTCTTTTTTATGATATGCAAATCCATTGCAAGCCAAATATTCAGCAAGTCCCATAAACCCTAATCCTACAGATCTATATTTTTTAGCTGTTAATTCAGACTCTTTAATGGGATAAAAATTTAATGTAATAACATTATCCAAAACACGCATTGCTATAGGTATAATTTTTTTTATTTCTTCATCGGTGTTTACCTTTGCAATATTTATAGAAGCAAGATTACAAACAACGCTTTCTCCAGGAATATATTTAATCTTAATTTCACCATCTTCATATGTTTCTTCTAAAAACTTTGCTTCACTGGTGTTTTGACAAATTTCAGTACAAAGTTGTGTTGAATAAATATTCCCTGCATGTTTATTCGGATTTACTTCATTAACAGTATCTCTAAAAAACCCATAAGGCATTCCGGTTTCTACTGCCGTTTTAAGAAATTCTTTCATTAAATCTTTAGCTTTAACTTTTTCTTTTAGTTTTAGTTTTTCATTTTTTTCACATTCTTCATAAAATTTTTCAAATTCTTCCCCAAAGTAGTTCTCCAATTTCTTCCCAGTTATTTTTGTAATTTCGTATGGATCAAAAAGTGTCCATTTGCAATTTTCTTCAACTCGTTTCATAAAAATATCCGGAATTGAAACGGCAGGAAAAACATCAAATGCTTTTGATCTAATGTCTCCAGATTCTGTTTGTAAATTTAAAAAATCATGAATATCTCTATGCCAAATATCTAGAGTAGGAGATATTGCTCCCATTCTAGCTCCAAGTTGATTTACAGCACAGGCAGTATCATTAATAATTTTTACCCATGGGATAACTCCACCAGATGCACTTTCTATATTACGAATTTCAGCACCTCTTGATCTTATGTGTCCTAAATAAACTCCTACACCACCACCATATTTTGAAATCTGTGCCATGTTTTCAACATTGTGATAAATTGATCTCAAATCATCATTTACATTTAATTTGAAACAACTAGATAGTTGATGAAAATTTGTTCTAGCGTTTAAAAGAGTAGGCGTCGGTAAAGATAATTTTTGAGTGCTGGTTGCTTCATATATTTCTCTTGCAACTTTAAGTCGATTTTCTTTTTTTTCAGGAATAGCTAAAAAAAGTGCAACTGCCAAATACATTTCTTGTGGTAGTTCATGTATAACTCCATTCGGATTTAATAAGTAGCGTTTATAAAATGAAAGAAATGTAGAGTATCCATAAGAAAAATCTCTAGATTTATCAATCCATTTTCCAGCTTCTAAGATATCATCTTCTGAATAATTTTTATAAAACTGATCTGAGTACAGTCTTTTTTTAATGTAATTATCAAAGTGATTTTTCCATGTTTTTGGGGTGTAAATTTCTTCATAAGACATTTTTCTATTACGAATAGCACGCTTATAAAGCTCTATGGCATAAAGACGTCCCGCAATAATTTGCCAATGGATATTTTTAATTGAGATCATATCTATTGTTGCTTTTTGCAGATTTTTTAAAATTTGAAATGTACTTATTCCATCAATAAGGGTTATTTTAAAAACTTCAAAAACTTCTTTGAATGGGCATTTTTTATTAAAATCTTGCGCCACAATTTCCCATAAATTTTCTAGTTTTTCTTTTTTAAATAGTTCCTTTTTACCATTATGCTTTGTTACTTTTAATAAATTTTTATCAAGTTTTTCTAATTCTTTTATGCGCTTTTCTGTACGTTTTTCAGCTCTTTCGGTTCGATACAAAATATAACATTTTGCCACAAGAAAATTTCCAGATTCAACAAGCTTTTGTTCAACAATGTCTTGAACATCTTCTACTGACGGATTTTTTTCAGAATTAAAAAACTTTCTATCTATTTCATCATTAATTTCTTCTGTAAGAATATTTGCAAAATCTTGAATGGAAATTCCATGATTTGAAGTAGCTTTAATAGCCTTACTTATTGCGGTTGTAATTCGATTAGGATCAAATTTTACAATTTGTCCTGTCCGTTTTAAAATTTGTTTTATAAACATTTTTATGATTTTTTTATAATTTATATAAAGTCTTGGAATCACAGATGCGAGACTAAGTCCGCATCCGTGATGAGCACCTTATCCAATTCTTTGGGATTATTTTTTGGCTATATCAAATCTTTCAGCTACTTTTCCCCAATTAATTATATTGAAAAAAGAGCTAATCCATTCGGGTCTTCGGTTTTGGAATTTTAGATAATATGCATGTTCCCAAACATCAATTCCTAAAAGAGGAATATGCCCTAAACTTAATGGACAGTCTTGATTATGTGTATCTGTTATTTCAAGTTCTCCGTCCTTATTTATTACTAGCCATGCCCAGCCAGCTCCAAAATGAGTAGATGCTTTTTGACTAAACTGTTCTTGAAATGCTTCAAACGATCCAAATTTTGAAGTGATTGCATCTGCTAGTTTTCCATTTGGCAATCTTTTTTCTTTATTTGGATTTGGAGCTAAAGACTCCCAGAAGAAGATATGGTTGAAATATCCTCCACCGTTATTTCTAACAGCAGTATTGTATTGATCTATATTTTTCAGAACATCCTCAATTGCCTTATATTCAAATCCTCCTGCTTCAAATGCAGTATTAAGTTTATCTGTATATGCTTGATGATGTTTTGAATAATGAATCTCAACTGTCGTAGCATCAGAAAATGGTTCTAGTGCATCAAAAGCATAAGGTAGTTTTGGTAATATAAATTTCATGATAAAAATGCTTAAGTATTAAATTATGCCATTCCTAATGTCTTAGCTCCCTTTTTCCAGCCCACAGGACATAATTCGCCTGTTTCAAATGCACCAATTAACCTTAATAGTTCATCAACATTTCGACCAACTGCTAAGTCATTAATTGTATAAGATTTTAAAATTCCATCTGGAGAAATTATGAACGCTCCACGAAGACTAATTCCTTGATCTTCTAAAAGAACATTGTAGTCCCAGCTTACTTTTTTTGTCATATCGCTAAGTAATGGGTAATTAAAATCCCCCATTTCTTTTAGCCATGCTTCATGTGAATAAACACTATCTACACTTATTCCTAAAACCTGAGCATTCATATCCTCAAACTCTTTATGTCTTTTACTTAGCTCAACAAGTTCTGTTGGACATACAAATGTGAAGTCTAACGGATAGAAAAATAATACCACCCACTTTCCTTTAAAATCACTTAAGGAATATTTCTTTTTTGCTCCTTTACAATAGCCATCAACAGAAAAGTTTGGCGCTGGTTGTCCTACTTGTAACATAGGGCAACACTCGCTTTCACTACAGCAATTTTCTTTATTTCCCATAATAATTTTAATTAAGAATTAATATTTTTTTTATTGTTAACTTGGCATTTTTTGCAAACACCATGTATTTCCATGAACTCAGACCGTATATCAAAGTCTAGGCTTTGTAATTTTTTAGATTTTATAATTATGTTTTCCACATCAAACAGATCTATAATTTCTTTGCATTTTTCACAAATAAGATGGCAATGTTTTATAGGATTTCCATCGTATCGAGCTTCTTTTTCTTTTGATTTTAGTTTAAGAATTAGGTTTCTTTTTTCTAAAAAATCTAAGCTTCGGTAAACTGTTGCGAGTCCAATTTTTGGGTATTTCTTTTTAATCATTTCGTATATTTCAGAAGCTGTTGGATGGCTGTATACCTTCTTTAGCTCTTCTAAAATTATTTTTCTTTGGTTTGTTATTCGGTAATTTTTATCTTTTAATATCATTCTTTATTGAAAATAATTCTCAATAAGAGTATTCCTTTTTTAAAAGAAATCAAGAGGATTATTTGTTGGTAATTTTAACTATTAACAAATTTGCATAGAAAATGATTTATATATCCTAGATTAGAAGTCTCTATAAAAAAATTAATTAAAAAAAGAATCCTGAGCTATAATAAAAAAACATTGCATTTCATATTTTTCCCTATACCATATACCTAGGTATATGGTATTTAATTTTTTAATATGAAAGAACAAAAAGCATTAACTGCCCTAAAAAAGGCAGGGTCACTACTAAAAATAGTACAAGATATGATGGAAAAAGGAAAATACTGTATAGATATTATCCAACAAAATCTTGCAGTAATCGGACTTTTAAAATCAGCAAACGAAAGTTTATTAGAAGGACACTTACATCATTGTTTTAAATCTGCAATGAAATCTAGTAATGAAAGTAAGCAAGAAGAAATGATAGAAGAACTTTTAAAAGTAATGAAAACTGCTCAGAAAAAGTAACGACCTCGGTCATTCTGGCTTGCCTAGAATCTTATTTTTGATATTAAGAGATTCCCGACAAGCCACTAAGTGGTCACTTTGTGACGGGAATGGCTAAAAAAAACTAATCTATAATTTATGAAAAAAATATTACATATATCAGGATTACACTGCGTAAGCTGTGAAATACTTTTAGAAAAAGAATTAAAGAAAATTCCGCAACTAAAACAGTGTAAAATCTCTCATAAAAAAGGAATTGCAGAAATAGAATGTAATGGAGATTTTCCTTATGAAGAAGTTGAAAGTGCTATTAATAATTGTGGTTATAAAATTGTCAGTAACAGAGCTAAAAAAGAGACAATAGTTAAAAATACACTGGAAGATTATTACCATATAATATTTATTTTTATAACAGTAGCTACAGGGGCTTTTTTATTAAAAGAAATTGAAATTAGTAGATTTTTCCCTGACTTTGGAAGCAAGGTAAATATATTTATTGCTTTAGTTTTAGGTTTAGTTGCATCACTTTCTACATGTTTAGCATTAGTAGGAGGTATCGTAATGGGCTTTGGAAGCACATATCCTGTAAACACAGACTCGAAGCATCCATTTATATCCAGATCAATTCCACATATATATTTTCATATAGGACGAGTCGTAGGATTTATGATTCTTGGAGGACTGCTTGGATTAGTAGGAAGTAAAGTAAATTATTCACTCTCCTTTACAGGATATCTAACAATAGTTGTCGGAGTGGTAATGTTTTATATGGGACTTCAAATTTTAAACATAGTTCCAAATATAACCAAATTAGGGTTTCATCTTCCTAAATTTTTATCAAAAGGTATTCATAAATTAGAAAATAAAACCCATCATTTTACACCAATGTTAATTGGGCTATTAACATTCTTTCTTCCTTGTGGTTTTACACAAACAATGCAACTTGCAGCAGTTACATCACAAAGTTTCTTTTCAGGGGCTCTTATTATGGGAGCATTTGCACTTGGGACTTTACCAGTTTTACTTTCAGTAGGCATTGGGGCTACATATGCAAAGAAAACAAACATGGGGTTTTTCACAAAGCTTATTGGGGTAATAATAATTTTCTTTTCAATATATTCGTTTAATTCAGGATTAGTTTTAACAGGATCAAGTTTTAAATTGGGGTTCTGGAAAACATCAACAGAGACAACAAGCTCAGTTGTGTCTGATAATGTTCAAGTCATAAAAATGAATGTGGATTGGACATTTAAACCAAATGAATTTAGGGTTAAAAAAGGCGTTCCAGTTCGTTGGGAAATAACAGGAGTAAATGTTTCTGGGTGTAGCAATAAAGTTGTAATTCCAAAACTAAATTTAAGTAAAAAAATAAATAAAGGGCTAAATGTTCTTGAATTTACTCCGGAAAAAGAAGGTGTTTTACCATTCAGCTGTTGGATGGGAATGATTGGAGGGCAATTTATTGTTGAATAAATAATTATTAATTCAAAAATTATGAAAAAATCTTATTTAATAATTGCAGGACTATTTTTATCTCTAATAATTTTTACATCCTGTGAAAGAACGCCATCAAAATATGACGACTTAGCAAAATGTCTAAATAAAAATGGATTAACAATGTACGGAACAGAATGGTGTCCTCATTGTAAGGATCAAAAAGTATTACTTGGATTAGCATTCGATTTTATTAATTATGTAGACTGTGATTTATATCCAAAAAAATGCCAAGACGCAGGAGTAAAAGGATATCCCACATGGCTTACTGCGGAAGGGACACAACTAGTAGGAGCTCAGTCTTTAAAAAATTTAGCCGAACAAACAAATTGCGAACTACCTAAATAATAAGCTTAATATGCAAATTCAGTACATTATATTAATTGCATTAGCTCTATCCATGGATGCTTTTGCAGTATCAATGAGTAGTGGAGCTTCTATTAAAAAACCTAAAATATCACAGGCTTTAATTATAGCTTTGTTTTTTGGTTTTTTTCAATTTCTTATGCCATTAATAGGTTGGTTTTTAGGGAATTCATTTAAATATCTTATAGAAAGCTTTGATCACTGGGTAGCTTTTTTTCTTTTGTTGTTTATTGGAGGAAAAATGATATATGAGTCACAACACATAAAAGAAGGCGCGCCTTTTTCAATGACAATTAAAACTCTGTTTATTCTAGCAATTGCTACAAGCATTGATGCTCTAGGAGCGGGACTCAGTATGTCTTTTTTGGAAACAAGCACATTTATTCCTTCGTTAATTATAGGGGCCATAACCTTTATAATTTCATTATTCGGGGTATATATGGGGAAAATATTGGGACACATTCTAGAGTCTAAAGCAGAATTTATAGGTGGAGTCATACTTATGGGGATAGGAACAAAAATTTTAATAGAACATATAGCTTAAACCAAAACAATGAAAATATCTTTAAACATAATCGGAATGACATGTGCAAGTTGTGCAAGAATTATCGAAACAAGCTTGCAAAATAAAAAAGGAATAAAATACCTTAATGTTAATTTTGCATTAAAAAAACTAACAGCAGAGTTTGACGAAAAGAAAATAAATATTTCTGAAATTATAAAAGATGTTAAACGTTCAGGATTTTCAGCATCTGAAGGAAAGAAATATTCTGATAATTCAGGAGAAATGAAAAAAGCACTTTGGAACTTTATTGGAGCATTTATTATTGGAGCACCCGTTTTTTCAATGATGTTCTTTGACATAAAGACAGGAATTCTTTTTTGGAATATTGAGCTTAGCATGATTATTTTTGCAATACTCACAGCAATAACCGTATTTATTTTTGGAATTCACTTTCATATTTCTGCAATAAAAAAATTATTAAAACTAAATTTTTCTATGGATACACTTGTATCTATGGGAACACTGTCGGCATTTTTTTATAGTATTTATGCACTTTCAACAAATAGACATGTTTTCTTTGAAGCTGCAGTTGCAATTATCATCTTCATAAATTTAGGAAGATATTTAGAAGCAAAAGGAAAGGGGCAGGCAGGGAAAGCCATTGAAAAACTTTTAGAATTAGGAGTAAAAGAGGCAAGGGTTATTATTAATCATGAGGAAAAAAATATTTCAATAGATGATATAAAAAGGGGAGATACAATTCTTGTAAAACCAGGAGAAAAAATCCCTCTTGATGGGGAAATTATTGAAGGAGTTTCAAGTGTAGATGAAAGTATGCTTACCGGAGAGAGCTTGCCTTTGACAAAAAAAATAGGAGACGATGTTTTTGGTGCAACTATGAACATAAATGGAATTCTTAAAATTAAAGTATTAAAAATAGGAGATGAAACAGTTTTGTCACAAATAATTCATATGGTTGAAGATGCTCAAAACTCAAAAGCTCCAATTGAACATTTGGCAGATAAAGTTTCTTCAATATTTGTTCCAATAGTAATAGTAATCGCTTTTATAACTTTTCTTGTTTGGTTTTTTATAAGCAAGAAGTTTGAAACATCCTTAATAAATGCAGTGTCCGTTCTTGTTATTGCATGTCCATGTGCTTTAGGACTTGCAACTCCTACAGCTATTCTTGTTGGAACTGGGGCTGGAGCAAAAAAAGGAATTCTTATTAAAAATGGAGAAACTCTAGAAAAATCACAAAATATTACAACTGTTATTTTTGATAAAACAGGAACCTTAACAGAGGGTAAGCCCAAAGTTAGCAACATTATCCCTTTTGATTTCCCTGAAGAAAAAATTATTAAAATTGCTTATAATTTATCAAAACTTTCAATTCATCCACTGTCGCAAGCTATAGCAAATTTCGGGAAAGAAAATAATGCAGATAATGTCGATTTTATAAATTTTAAAGAAATTAGTGGGAAAGGGATTAAGGCAATATGCAAGAAACATCAAACACATCTTCATCTTGGAAACATAAAACTTTTTGAAGAAAACAATATTCCTGTTTCTGAACAGGCTAAAGAAAAAATGCAAGAACTTTCAGCCCAAGGGAAAACTCCAATTCTTGTTGGACACGGCAAAAAACTTATAGGAATTTTAGGGCTCGCAGATACAACAAAAGAAGACTCAGTTAGCGCTGTGAAAGAACTTCAAAAATTAGGAATGACCGTTGTAATGATTACAGGCGACAACGAAAGAACAGCACAAACAATTGCTAGTCAATTAGGAATAACAAGTATGTTGGCAGAAGTTTTTCCTAATGAAAAGGCTAATAAGGTAAAAGAATTTCAAAAACGAGGGGAGGTTGTTGCTTTTGTTGGAGATGGGATTAATGATGCGCCAGCTCTTGCAACTTCAGACTTAGGAATTGCCATGGGAACAGGATCTGACATTGCTATAGAATCTGGCAACATTGTTATTGTAAAAGGATCTCCTACAAAAGTATTTCAAGCGATTAGGCTTTCTCAAAAAACTTTTTCTATTATTAAACAAAATTTATTTTGGGCTTTTGCTTATAATTCAATTGGTATTCCTATTGCTGCATTAGGATTTTTAAATCCTGTATTTGCAAGTTTTGCCATGGCAATGAGCTCTGTTTCTGTTGTTTTTAATTCTTTGAGAATTAATAGGGTTTAATTATTTATAAACGATTTTTAAAATATTCTTGTTTTATAAGAGAAATTTAAAAACTAAGTTTTGTTTTAAAGGAAAAGTTTGTATTGCGAGAATTTTCTATATACAAAATCATATTGTGATAGAGCTAACTCAATATTAAATGACATAATCGTGGACATCTAAAAACATTTATAATCTGCGGATTTTTAACTTTCTTATTATGCAAGTTTATTCAGGTTCAGCTATATCTGCGTGGGAATAGAACATACACTTTATTTCAAATTTCAATTTGCTATCTCCGCATAGACGGAGATCCAGTTTTCTAAAATACCAAGTTATAATGAGTTAAATATGATATCTCTTTTAAAAGGCGCACATCTTACTTACTCTGAAAATTTAATAGTAAAAAGATTTTTTTGTGCTAAGCTTTTGGTCCTTAATGGTTTAATATCTAATAAATTTACATATATGAAAGTAACAAAAAAAACATTTATTGGAGAAGTAATGGCAGACTGTCCAGAATGTGCAAATATATTTCTTGAATATGGACTACAGTGTGCTATGTGCGGAGCTTCTTCATGGGAAACCATTGAAGAAGGATGCACAACTCATGGAATGGAAGAAAAAGAAATAAAGCAATTAGTAAAAGAACTAAACAAAGCAATCGAGAAATATCAAACATTTACACACGAAGAAGAGAAAAAAATAAACAAGGTAATAAAAAATTTAAAAGATAAATCTTATAATGAAAAAAAAATATGTTTGCCTGTCCAAGTAAAATCTACAAAAGAAGTTTTAGAGATGTTTGATACATATAAACATAAATGTGACATATTTGAAATATGGCTAGATCATATAGAAGACTTAGATATCAAAAAAATTATAGAAGAAGCACCTCAGCCAATTATTTGTGTATGTAAAGGAGAGGAAGAGAAGGGGAAGTTTAAAGATAGTGAAAAAAAAAGAGTAGATGTTCTAATAAAAGCAGCAAAAATGGGAGCAGAATATATCGATATTGGAATACATACTGATAAAAAATTAATTAAAAATTTAATAAGAGAGAAATGTGAGTCTAAAATTATAATTTCTCATCACAACTGGAATAAAACACCAAAAATGACAGGAATGCTTACACGAATAAATGAAATGTTAGAACTTAAGCCAGCAATAATAAAATATGTATCAACCGCTGAAAGCCTAGAAGATAATACTCAAATAATAAGGTTGGCCAATAACTTAAAAAAGAAAAATATCAAATTTATTGTTATGGCGATGGGAGAAAAAGGGAAGCTTTCCAGAGTATTTACTCCTTTTTTAGGATCACAATGGATGTATGCACCAGCTGAAACTAGCAAGTCTTCTGCCTTAGGACAGATTACAGCTGAAGACTTAAAGACAATTTGGAATATATTAGATAAATAGAAAAATATGAAAAAAATTATTTACTTAGATCATGCAGCAACAACTCCTATTCGAAAGGAGGTTATTGAAACCTTGAATGAAGTATATGAAGAATATTATGGAAATCCAAGCTCATTACACAGACTTGGTCAAGAGGCTGGCATGAAATTAAATGAAGGAAGGCAAACCATCGCAAATATATTTAAATGTCTCCCTGAAGAAATAATATTTACTTCTGGCGGAACTGAAAGTGATAATTTAGCAATAAAAGGAATTGCTGAAGCTCATAAAAAAGGACATATTATAACTTCAAAAATTGAACACCATGCAGTTCTTCATACGGCAGAAGATTTGAAAGAACGAGGGTTTGATGTAACGTTTCTTGATCCAGATGAATATGGAATGATTCATCCTGAAACTTTAGAAAAGGAAATTAGAGATGATACAGTTTTAGTTTCAATAATGTATGCTAATAATGAAGTAGGGACTATTAATCCTATTCCTGAACTTGCCAAAATTTGTAATAAAAAAAATATCTTGTTTCATACAGACGCCGTACAAGTAGCAGGAACTTTAGATTTGGATACAAAAAAACTTAATGTTGACGCGTTATCCATTTCGGCTCATAAATTTTATGGACCAAGAGGTGTTGGTGTTCTTTATTTAAAAAAAGGAACTGAGATTCGATCACAGCAATTAGGCGGAGCTCAAGAGTTTAATAAAAGAGCCTCCACAGAAAATCTTGCTGGCATCTTAGGAATGGCTAAGGCTTTGGAACTAGCAAACAAAGAAAAGGAAATTGAAAATAAAAGATTAACAGAATTAAGAGATTACTGTTTTGAAAGAACAAAAAAAGAAATTCCAGACATCAAAATTAATGGGCATCTAACAAAAAGGCTTCCTAATAACATAAATATATCCTCTGCAAAAATAGAGGGGGAATCAATTCTTCTTTGTTTGGACAATGAAGGAATTTGTGTTTCAACAGGCTCTGCGTGTACATCTGAATCACTTGATCCTAGCCATGTTTTAATGGCAATGAAAATTCCTATCGAACTTGCTCATAGTTCCTTGCGTTTAAGCTTAGGAAAAAGTAATACTAAAGAGGATATTGATAAAACTATTGATGTTCTTAAAAAAGTTGTTAAAAATTTAAGAGAAATTAGTCCGATAAAATAAATATTTTTGATTTTTAGATAATTTTTCAAATTAAATTTTTTATGGAGCTAGAAATATTAAAAACAAGCTTAGACTTAGAAGATGCTTTTAAAAAGTGGGGGGTATTAATTTATAAATATGTATACGTTCGACTTAAAAATAAAGAAAATGCAGAAGATATCACACAGGAGGTTTTTATGAAAGCTTGGCAATATAAAGAATCTTTTGATTCTGAAAAGGCTTCTCTTAAAACTTGGTTATTTATTATTACAATAAATTTAATCAGAGATTTTTTTAGAAAAAACAAAATATCTTTTGAAGAATTAGAAGAAAACGTAGCCTCAAAGGAAAATTTAGAAAAAGAAGCACACACAAAAGATTTGATTGATTTTGTCTTTGACCAAATAAAGCATCTTTCAGAAAAAGAGCAAGAAATGTTAGTCCTCCGTTATCAAGCCGATCTTTCTATAAAGGAAATAGCAAAATTATTAGAAATGGAAGATTCAGCAACTAAGGTTGCTATTCACAGAGCTGTAAAAAAACTAAAGGATTTTTGTAATAAAAATCCTGAAAAAATGTAACCAACATATAAGTTTTACGTATTAACAGGTGAATCAAAAGTTAATTAAATTTTTATCTATAAAGCCCCTATTATGAAAAATAATTTTTCTGAAAATGATATCGAAGATGCTATGAAAAGCATAGAAGCAAATCCTTCTAAAGAGTGGCAAGAAAACACCTTGAAGGTGCTTAAAAATATTTCTCAAAAAGAAAATGTAACCAACGGAAATAACTTTCGTATACACAACCGAGAATCGTTTTTTTCTCCATTATTTTCATTTCTTAAAAGTATTATCATGAAAAAAGCACTATCGTTTATCGCAATTTTTGCTATTGTTTTTGGAGTTGTATGGAACTACAACATACCTGTAAGCGTAGCAAAGCGCCATCTTAATAATGCAAATGAAGCATTGGCACAGCTACAAGCTTACACAAGAGGTGAGTCTTTTGCTCTTATTAAAACTGACGATTTACTTGTTTCTTCCGCTTATGCCGAAGAAGGTGAAACAGCTGTTATTGATGAGGTTAACGTAATAGATTCTGAGCCTACAGATGAAGTTGTGGAAACTCCAATTGTGTTAGAAGGGATTGAAGTTACCGAAGAAGTAGCGCCAGCCAACGAAAAAATAGTCCAAGAGCTTATTGAAACAGTAGGAGAAGAAACCGAATTAGCAATTGAAGCTACAGAAGAAATTGGAGACGCAGAAACTACAATTGTGGTATTAGAACTAGTTGATGAAACACAAGATGAAACAGTTGAAACTTTATCTGAAGTTATTCTAACAGCTGAGGATGATGACACTTTAGCACTAGCTGAAGAAGTTATTGAAGACACTGTGGAAGAAAACGAGCAAGTTGAAGAGTCAATAGACGAAGCAGAGGTTGTTGTTGAGGAAGGAGGTGATGAAGTAGTTGTAGACGTAGTAACTGATACTGATCAAGAATCAACTGATGAAGTAGCTGTAGAAGATGAGGATGTGCCAAGTGAAGAAGGAAACTACGAAGCAAAGCTAGGAAAAGCTAAAGAATTTATGGAAGGTTTAAACTTAGAAGAAGTTGAACTTTCTCCAAGTATGCAGAAAAAATATGATGCAGTTCAAGAAATATTAGCACAATGTGAATCTGGCGAAGGAAAATGCCAAGCAGGAAAAGCTAAAGGATTAACAACTGCATTGAGTGCAAAATTAAGAAATGAGACTAGAAAACAAGTGCGAGAGGAGGAAAATAATAATAAAGGTAAAAAAATTGATGAAGACACGGAAGATGCTAGTGAGGAGGAGACTGAATCAGCGGAAGATGAAGTTGGTGCCGAAGAAGACAACACAGTAGTAGGAGTTGGAATAGAAGCAGATGATGACGAAATAATAGTAGAATCAAGTGAAAATAGCGAAAAAGAAAATGCTGTAAAAGAAAACTCAAATGGAAATAGTAAAGGGAATTCTAATAAGAAGAATTTCGAAGACATTAGCGATGAAGAAGTTGTAGGTCCACCAACAACAGAGGTTGAAGATGAAGTAGAAGCTATTGATTCAGAAGATGAAGGAAATGTAGAGCCAGTTGTTAGTTCCCCAGAGTCTGAAAGTAAAGGAAATAGTAGTAACAGTAATAAAGGAGGTAAAAATAAATAATTTTGAACTTACTTTAAGAGAAAAAAGAGCTGTTAATAAACAGCTCTTTTTTTAAATACGTTGATTAATGCATTAGTTAGATATATCAATAATATACTAGCTTGCTAAAATAATTTCGAAGTATTATAATAAGGTTGTCAATTAAC
>CAYXLW010000005.1:0-93263 GCA_964466055.1 uncultured Candidatus Peribacteria bacterium | reverse complement strand
GAATTACAATCTTTGCTTACTCTTGACTTCGAAATTATTTTAGCAAACTAGTATACATTGTTTAATATCCCTAAAGTTCTAGCCTTAAGCTCTTTAGCCTCAATCGCAAGAATAGCATCGTATCTTTTTGGTCCAGATAATAATTCTACAGTCCAATTTTTAAGCCTCCTCAATGCATGAGAGGATATTTCTTTATGATTTGGATAAAATGTTCCCATCTCTTCAGGAGAAGGAATTCGTACTTCATAATGCTTATTTAAGAATTCATTTTCCATTCTTTTGTTTATAGGGTAAATAATCAAGAAGATATATTAGAAGATTAACATATTTTTGTCAATGACAAAATTCAAATTTATTTATACAACAAAAAATATAGACAAAGCAATATCACTTCATCTTATATTTTTATTATCTCCAGAAAATTATATTTAATTTTTTATTTCCTCTCCTTCGTTAATTTCTCCATCATATTCTCAAAATCCTTAATATCCATCTCTTTTTGAGATTTATCCTCATAAGAACGAACTGTCACTTTTTTCCCTTCAACTTCATTATCACCAATAACAATCATAAAAGGAATTTTCTGCATTTCTGCATTTCTAATTCTTTTCCCAAGAGTAAGAGATGAATCATGATATTCAGTAAAATAATCATTCTTCCATTTTGCAAAAAGTTCTTTCGCATATTTCTCATGAGTTTCTGCAACTGGCAGAATAGCAATTTGCACAGGTGCTAACCAGAAAGGAAAAGCTCCAGCATAATGCTCAATTAAAATTCCTAAAAATCTTTCCATAGATCCGTAAATAACTCTGTGTAGCATAACCGGTCTATGAGATTCTCCGTCTGCTCCTTTATACTCAAGTTCAAATCTTTCAGGTAAATTAAAATCTAACTGAACAGTTCCACATTGCCATTTACGTCCCAAGGCATCAGAAACTATAAAATCTATTTTTGGACCATAAAATGCTCCATCTCCTTCATTTAAAACATAATCAATTTTCTTTTCTTCTAATGCACCTTTAAGTGCATTTTCTGCCATTTCCCAAATTTCGTCTGATCCAACAGATTTTTCAGGTCTAGTTGAAAGATTAATATCTATTTTTTCATATCCAAAAGTTTTATACATTTTAAACACTAAGTCTATAACTCCAATTAACTCATCTTTAATTTGATCTGGAGTACAGAAAATATGTGCATCATCTTGAGTAAAATTTCTTACTCTAAAAAGCCCATTCAATACTCCTGAAAGTTCATGGCGATGAACTAATCCTAATTCTCCTGCACGAAGAGGAAGGTCACGATAAGAATATTCTTTTGTTTTATAAACAATAATTCCACCTGGACAATTCATAGGCTTAATAGCATGCTCTACTTCATCAATTTCTGTTGTGTACATATTTTCTCTGTAATTTGCCCAATGTCCTGAAGTTTCCCATAATTTACGATTTAGAATTATAGGAGTTTTTATTTCCTCATAATCACATTTTCTATGTTCTTCTCTCCAATACTCAAGAAGTTTATTAATAATCCTCATTCCCTTTGCGTGAAAAAATGGGAAACCTTGTCCTTCTTCATGAAATGAAAATAAATCTAATTTTTTCCCTAAAATTTTGTGATCACGTTTTTTTGCTTCTTCAACCATTTTCAAATATGCATCAAGCTCTTCTTTCTTATCAAAGGCAACAGCATAAATTCTTTGCAACATAGGACGAGAACTATCACCTCTCCAATAAGCTCCAGCAATTGAAATAAGTTTAAAATTCTTAGTTACTTTTCCAGTATGCTCAACATGAGGACCTCTACACATGTTTACAAAATTTCCATTTTTATAAAATGAAACTTCAGTTTCTCCTTTTATTTTTAAATTTTCTGCTAGTTCGGCTGTGTAGTTTTGATTAACTGTTTTTAGAAATTTTATAGCGTCATCAATTGATTCTGTATATTTTTCAAATTTTTGTGCTTGAGAAAGAATCCCCTTCATTTTCTTTTCTATAATCGGCAAATCTTCTGGCTGAAGTGTTCTAGGAAGATCAAAATCATAATAAAATCCATTTTCAATATCTGGTCCTATGCCTAGTTTCGCCTCAGGAAACATATCCATAACAGCAGTCGCCATTATATGGGCCAACGAATGCCTTTGAGTTTCTATATTCATAATTTATAAGTTTAATTTTTAAAAAAATTTAGTTCTGATATACCCACATAGGCTGTCTCAGAATCTATTTTTATGAATCCTCTTTGTTAGAAGATGATTATCGAACAACCCTTGTTTTAAAACAACAAAATTTTATCTCGTGACTAGCCACCTAAGTTTCTTAAATTTCATTTTTTATTTAGATTCTAAATATTCATGTATTGTTATGATACTTTACTTTTTTGGTTTTTCAAATCTAAATTAGCAACTCATGATAATATGACGAGATTTCAGCTTTTATCTATAAGTTTATTTACAACATATTTATTATTTATAAATATTAACTTAAATGATACTTGACATAGGTGTCAATAATTTGCTAAAATGATACGAAGCTTAAATTAATGTTGTAAGGAAAGCTTTCAAAAATACACAAAAACAAAAATGAAAAAACTCACTAAAACAATTATTCGTAGGACGTTTATAGCATTATTATCGCTTGGATTATTTTCAAATGTTTTAGCTTTTGCTAATGATAGCACTATTTTTAATCTTACAATTTCTGCAGGAGTAAGAGATTTAAAAATTGTAAATAGCTCAGATAATGTTGAGACATCTTCACCAGCTGTATCATTTAATGGAATTAATTATAGTTCATTTGATCAAACAACTGAAGGAACATTAGGAATTTCTGATGAGGTAATTAGGTTTTATAATCCTACTGGAAATAGTAATGGATTTAGTATAGATATTGCTGTATCCGGTGGTACTACTAACTATTGGACAGATGGAGGATCTAATAATCAGCTATCTTATAATAACACCAATTCTAAAGGTTATTTAGAATTTAGTTCAGGAACAATAACTGGAAACGCAGGGAGTACAACAGCTCCTGGAGGCTCAATGAATGGGGTAAGCTCAGTAAATTTAGCAATTAATAGTTCCAGTGATACTCCTACTTATGGATATATTGATTTTTCAGGATATACAGTAACTCAACATATTCCTGGCAATATTCCCGCAAATTCATATTCTCTAACGATGTCTATTACATTAATTTAGATATCTAAAATAAATATCGTTTGAGCTTAGGCAAGATAATATTTCTTGCTTTTTTATTATTAAATTGAAATAAATTTGATATTATTAATTTTTCAATTATCCTTTAGTTAAGAGGATAGACATTAATTTTTTTTGATGAAAAATAGGATTAGAAAATTTTTTTTGGTAATACTTTTAATAGTTGTCACAACTAGTAAGGTTTACAGTTTTGGAGGAGTAGGAGGTCGTCCTTTGGAACCACTAGATTCTAAAAACCAATCATGGTTTATTTATAACTTAAATGCTGGTGAATCTTACAATGATAATGTCGTTGTAGAAAATCACTCAGATAAGGATGTTAATGTATATTTGTATCCTGCAGATAGTGTATTATCAACAGGAGGTGGATTTGCGCTTAAACAAATAGAAGAAGAAATGATAGAAATGGGAAAATGGATAAAACTAGAAAAAAATGAGGTATTTTTAAATGCAGAAAGTAGTGAAATTATTCCTTTTACAATTACAATTCCAGAAAATGCAAATGTAGGAGAATCTAGAGGAGGAATTGTTATAGAGAAAGTAGATCAAGTTGATCCTAATAATTTAAAAGAAGGGATTAACTTAAAATTACGTACAGGGGTTAGAATATACAACACAATCCCAGGAGATATAATCCAAAAGCTTTCATTTGTAGACTTTAATTTAATCAACGAGAAAGGAAAACGAAGAATTCATGCAGAAATAAAGAATGAAGGAAATGTTTCTACAAAAGCTCATGTTAAAATTTTGATTACGAATATATTCTCTGCCGAAATATTAGATAAGATAGATAGCAACTTTGAAGTATTAAGAGGTTCTAATTTTGTATATGATAGTGAGATCAAAAAAATACCATACATTGGAAGAATCAATATTGCATTTGATGTTTATACAAAATTAAAAGATGGATCTGAAAAAATTTTAGAGTCGAGAAAAATATCATTTTGGGTAATACCAGTGGAAACAACAGCTATTACTTTTTTAGTTTTTTTAATTGTTGTTCTGATGATTTATTTGCGAAGAAAAAAATATAGTGGAAAAGGATGGAGAGAATATAAAGTTAAAGAAGGTGATGATATAATGAAAATAGCAACACTTTATAATGTTGATTGGAAATTACTTGTAAAAACTAACCGTATTAAAGAGCCATATTTTTTAGTTAAAGATATGACTATATTAGTTCCTCCAAAATTTAAAATTTAAAAGTATGAAAAATAAATTTTCTAATTTTATTGTAGGGATAATTGTTAGTCTTGTATTTTTCCCTGCATTAATGAGCAACACAACATTTGCAGTAGTAACTACGAGTGATAATACGATGCCAAGTTTAACACTAGAAAAATTCAAAGTTATTAAAGATAAAAATATTTTTTCAACAGATCACAATATTGATGTTGTTGTAAGAAACAACAAAAATTCATTAGTAAAAGTTAAATATATAACCACTATTTCTAGTGTAAATTCTAAAGAAGAATTAAGGAAATTTGAGGAATCATCAGAAATACCACCAGAAGAAGTTATTTTTAACAATTTTTTAGTACAGGGAGCGCCTACATTCGGAAAGTTTTTGATAAAGTTAAATATTTATACTATTGATGATAAGGGGAATGAAGAGTTTATAGACTCCAAAGAAGAAATTATTGTTATAATTCCATACTTTAGGATCATTTTTATTATTTTTGCACTTATATACTTAGTTCGTGAAATATATTTAAAAGTTAAGTACAACTCTAAAGGTTGGGTAGAATATACCATAAATGAAGGAGATACTTTAGAAAGTATTATTAAAGATTTTAATATTGATTGGAATAAGTTTGTTAGAATAAATGATATAAAAGCCCCTTATTTACTTAAAAAAGGTGATAAAGTATTAGTTCCTCGGAAAAAGAAATAATTAAAAAAATAAAACTATTATTGACATAATAAAATAAGACTGTTATAATAATAAAGATTTGTAGAGAATATTATTAAAAAAGTTAAAACATTCCTTGACATATCTAATATTAATTTGTTATAATTCTAGGAAATTCAAAATCTAAATAAAGAATTTCAACAAAATAATTTAAAAATACAAAAACAAAACTATTATTAACTAAAACAAAAATGAAAAAAACAATCAAAAACACTGCTCAAAAAGCAATTACATCGTTCTTAATATTAGGACTATGTTTTACTACAGCAACCTTTGCAGATGGTCTCGACACTTTCACCATGGCGCTAACTAGTGCATCAACTAGTGTTGAGCTTGTTCAAGGTGATGGATCAACTGCTGCCAATACAAGTTTAGCGTTTGATGCTAAAAATTTCTCATTTAGCCAACAAACCTCTACAGCAAAGTTGGGGGATGACACAAAAGCCTCTGCTCTTGATCAAGTAATTAAACTTTCTAACCCAACTGATGCTGACTGGACATTGGCGCTAGATTTCAATGGTAATACTTATTGGAATGACGGAGCAACTCAAATGCCTGCTAATGGGACTACTTCAACAGGACTTTTATCAGTTAATCCCTCAGGATGTTCTATTGAAAGTTCAGTCGGAGGAACTAGCTTAATAACAGCAAATGTTGTTTGTGCTGCAGCAGATGATTTTAATGGTGTAACAAGTGTCCCTTTAGCTTCAGGAAGCCTAGCTAATGCAGAATTTGATGAGTTCTTTATAACAGATATTGCACTTACACAGTACATTCCTGCAGCTCAAGCAGTTGTTGCTTCTGGATATAGTATCGCTATGAATTTAACTTTCACAAACTAAAAGAATTAAATAATAAACAGTTTTGTAAATATATAAGCGAGATCGCATGGTCTCGCTTTTTTGTATAGTTTTTCAACCCTGTGGGTCGACACGACCCGCGGGGTTATATTAACAAGATTTTTCATTGATAAATTAATATTTCCCATTATCATAAAAGCATCTTATTCATCACATATTTATATCTTTATGAAAAAACCATTATTTAACGGTATTTTAAGTTTATTTGCCATAATATTCTTATTAAGTGGCAATGTTTTTGCAGTTGGAGGAGTAAGCTCTGTTCCCAAAAACCCTCTGGATCCTGAAAATAAATATTGGTTTGTTTACCATTTAGGTCCAGGAGAGATTTACAATGACATTATGTTTATAAGAAATTCGATGGAGAGAGATGCCACTGTTCTTGTTTATCCAGCTGATGCAACTAAATCTGCCGGAGGTGGGTTTGGTCTTAAAGGAGGAAATATGGAAATGGAAGGAATTGGAAAGTGGATAAAAGTGAGTAAGGGTGAAGTATTTGTAAAAGCAGGAGAAACAATTGAACTACCATTTACAATTACAATCCCAGAAGATGCAGAAGTTGGTGAAACATCTGGAGCAATGATGGTTCAAGAAAAAACAGTAATAAATGACGGCGAAAAGAGTGGGATTCAATTAAGTTTTAGAACTGGGTCTAGAATTTACAATACTGTTCCTGGTGAAGTTATTGAAGAGCTAACTTTTAATACTTTTAAAGTTGATGTAAAAAATAAAAAAGATGGAAAGAAATTTTTACAAATTTACTCAGAAATTCAAAACACTGGTAATGTTTCATCTAGTGCAAGATATGTTGTAACTATAACAAATGCATTTACAAATGAAGAGATTGAAAAACAAGAATCTAAATCTATAATTAATAGAAACGACACTTTAAAAAACACTCAGGAGTCTAAGGAATTTCCTTTTATAGGAAGAGTGAAAGTACAGCTAGATGCATTTATGATAAAAAAAGATGGGACTGAGAAAGCACTAGGAACAAAGGAAACTTTTGTATGGATTATACCTGTTAAGGAAATTGCTGGTGGAATTACATTAATTCTAATTGTTTTCGCTATTTACTATTTAAGAAAAAGGAAATATAGCGGTAAAGGATGGATTACTTACAAAGTTAAAGAGGGTGATGATATTATAAAAGTTGCAGCTATGCATAACGTAGATTGGGAAATGCTCGCAAAAACTAATAAGATTAAAGCTCCTTATTTTCTTATGAAAGGCATGACTATTTTGACTCCTCGTGAATTAGGAGAAAAGAAGACTTTGAATAAAAAAAGTAAAAAATAGAAGAATACTTTTAAAAACTGTCATTCCAAACTTGATTTGGAATCCATAATTCGCCTACGACGGATTGTCCATCTATAGATGGACTGGATTCCTGCCTTCGCAGGAATAGCAATAAAGAACACTTATGTTCAAAAATGAAAAAACCAATCTCTTTATTATTATCAATATTAATACTACTAAATTCACCCATAACAATATGGGCTGATGAAATAGTTACAAATAATATACAAGAAGAAATTATAAGTGAGCCTAGTTTTGAAATTCCAAAACTTGAAATAAATATTACTGAACCTGAGCAAATAACAGAAACTGAAGAACTAGATTCTGAAACTGAACAAACATTTGATAAAATAGTAACCTCTGGAAATGAAACTAATATTATTGACGAAGAAATACTTTTTGAATGGTATTTGTGTGATGAAAGTGATGAGAAATATATATCTGGGAGAAAATTAAGTGATGAGGAGATAGCTCTTTTGAGTAAAAATGAATTACCTGAAATAATTTATGAGCCCGCTTTAGCCTTTGAACCTAATGCTCAAGATAAAGAAGGAGATATTTTTATAGAAGCAACTAACCGTTATTGCACAAAAACAATAAACACCAAATTACCTGTAATAGATAATTTTGTATCTTCTAGCTCTAAAGATGAAGAATCTGTTGCCAAAGAGATAGTCTCTTCTAGTCATCTTAAAGAAAATAGTTTAACTGATAATAATAAAAATGAAGAAATATTATTTGAATGGCAGTTATGTGATGAAAGAAATAAAAACTATATCAATGGGAGGAAACTAACTAGAGAGGAAATCCTTTTACTTGGCGATGGAACTTTGCCAGAAATAATTTATGAGCCCTTACCAGATGAGATTGTAGATTATTCTACAAAAATAATCCCTGCAAACACTAAACCAAAAGATGATTTGTTTATAGAAAGTGATAATCGATATTGTCTTATAGATGAAGAAAAACCTACTTCAAAAAAAGAAGTCAATAAAATAGATTTAGTAATTCTTGATGATCAAATAATTATTAGTGATGAAAATATTAATGAAAAAAATAATATTGACTTTACTAAAAGTAAAGATGGCAAAATAGAGATTATTGTTGCACCTAAAGAAGAATCTGTTTTATCTGAAAAAGGTGAAAGGCGAAATAGCCTAGAAGAAAAATCAGATAATAAAATTGAGAACAAAATTGAAAGGATTGGCAAAAAAGTTTCTTTAAGAAAAGAAAAAAATAAAAAAGAGGTTTCAAATGAAGAGGTAGTTGAAATGCTAAAAGATTTAAAGGAAGTAAAAAATGCTGAAATTGTTATTAATGAAAAAAGTGGAGAAATTGAAGAGCCAAATTATGTTTTTTATGCGCTTAGTCTTGATAATGAACAATTGGATACTATTGAAGATGAAGTCGATGAATCAAGCTCTTTAAATTTTCCTGTTCCTGAAAATACTAATGTAGAAGATCAAGTTAGTGAATTTACTCCCCTAAACCCCCCTTCTGAGGTGGACTTAAAAGATGAAGACAAAAGCACTCAAGTTGCAGATTGGTGGTATGGAGAAGATAATTCTGTTTTAAATCAAGGGATTTATGAAATTAAACAAAAATATTCTGTTACGGGGAAAGGTATAACAGTTGCTGTTATTGATACTGGAGTAAATATGGATCACCCTGATTTAATTCATGCAAAATGGACAAATGATGCTGAAATTCCATATAACAATATTGATGATGATGGGAATGGTTATGTAGATGATGTTAATGGATGGGATTTTTACTACGAAGACAGCAAACCGGATGATATGTTTAACCACGGAACACATATTGCAGGACTTATCGCAGCTAAAGATAATGACATTGGAGTAATAGGAGTTGCACCTGATAGTAAAATTCTTCCTTTAAAAGTTTGTCATGATAATGGTGAATGTCCTGCTGATAGAATTATTGAAGCTTTAGATTATGCTTTAGAAAAGAATGTAGATGTTATATCTATTGCTTTAGGATCTCCTTACTATTCGCATATTTTAAAGTCTAAAATTGATGAAGTAACAGATGCAGGAATTATTGTTGTTGCGAGTTCTGGGAATGGAGGATTGAATGAGCTTTATTATCCTGCTGCATTTAGTAGAGTTGTTTCTACTGGTGCTGTGGATAAAAATGAAGAAGTCGCATATTTTTCAAATACTGGAGAAGGATTAGATTTTGTGAGTCCAGGTGTGAACATAAATAGTACAAGTGGAGTTGATTCTTATTTAACCGAAAGTGGAACATCGGAGTCAGCAGGGATTCTTGCTGGAGTTTTTGCTTTAGCTAGAGAATATTTTAATCACCCAAATGGTAAAGAGTTAGTTGCTGCTGCAAAATACACTGCAAGAGATATTAGAAGTGTTGGATATGATACCAATACTGGTTATGGGTTGATTGATTTAGATTCTTTATTTAGCTTAAGCATTGAAGATATTTTAACCATAGATCCTAAATATTTTGATGATTCTAACACTGAACTTCCTCCTGAAGATATTGAAGATAATCCTAACCTTAATCCACAGGCATCCACAGCTGATTTTAAAGTACAAAGAGGATCAGCAATAATGGGAACCTCAAGTACAACTTTTACTCTTAATGCAGGAACTGATTATACTGCATGTACAGGCAGTTGCTTTGTTAGAATAGTAAACACAAGACTAACTGGTATGGGAAGAACTTCCGGAGGAGGAACTCAAAATGCAGACGATTGGACTGTTTATATTAGTTCAGCAAATTTTAGCTCTGGTGGATCAATTGTATTTACTCGTCATGGTACAAATGCTGGTACTTATAACAATAGATTCAGTTGGGAAATTATTGAATATATTGGTATTAGTGGAGGTAATAATGAAATGAAAGTACTAGATACAAGAACTTGTACGTTCGGAACTACTAGCACTACCTGCACTGGCGCCACTGTAAGCTCTGCTCCAAGTAATGATGCTGATGTAGCTGTATTCATTACTGGTCAAGCCAATCCAGATACAACAGCAGCTGATGTAAATACTTGTATGACTACTTCAAGTTGGAATGGAACAAATGACCAACCTATATTCACTAGAAGAGAAGCAGGAAGTGATGCCTGTAAGGTTTCTTATTCAGTAGTAGAATTTTCTGGCAATAATTGGACAGTGGAAAGAGTTGAGCATACTTATGCAAGCACCAATGCAGAGACAAAAACATTAATAAATGATGTTGGGGATATTTCTAGAGCATTTTTTCACCACCAACATCGTGCTGGCTCTGGAAGCAGTGCAGATGGAACAGGAGAACAAGGAGGTAAAGTTAGACTTACAAGTACTAATGTTGTAACACTTGATCTTCAAACTGCAACATCTCCAGCTTTATTAGTTGCTGTTGTTTGGGTTATTTCAAATTCTGATACAGATAGTGAGGCAAAAATGAATGTTCAACATTTGAATCCTGCAGATAGAACTAGTGCTGGAGCTTCGCAAGGAGCAGCCAATGAAGAAGATGAATGGTCCGTGCCTATAAGTTCTGTTACTATGAACGAATCTTCTATTATGGGAGAAACATCTGCTTCAGGGCTGACAACAGCATATTTCCCACGTGGATCTATAACACTTACATTACAAACCGAAACTAATGTTAAACTTTACCAATCTGAGGATACGACAACACAACAATATGCTTTTCAAGTAGTTCAGTGGCCACGTACTTTATCCAGTAGCACTTTAACGGTAGGAACAACAGGAACACAAACAACAGACGCAACCTTAGGCACAAATGACAATTATATAGGAGCATTCAACTTTGTAAGTGATGGATCGCAAAAAGTCACTGAAATTATTGTAAGTGAAACAGGTACAGTAGATGAAACAAATTTAAGTAATGTGGATATTCGTTACGAAACAGCCGGAACTTGTTCATATCAAGGTACAGAAACGTTGTTCGGTACTGCTAGCAGTTTTTCATCATCCGAAGCAGCTATATCAGGTTCAATGACAATAGGAACATCTCAAGTCTGTGTGTACGTAATTTTAGATGTAGGATCTGGAGCAACTCCTGGAAACACAATTGGAATAGCAATAAATACTCCTGCAACAAAAATAACGGTTTCAACAGGAATAGTAAGTACTTCATCTATAGTTGAAATAGCTGGAGATACAATCATAAATGGAACATTAAGTGTATCACTAGTGCAAGGAGATGGCGCAAGTACAGCAACTCCAACTCTTGCATTTGCTCCTAAAATTTTCTCATTTAATGAACAATCTTCAACAGCTAAACTTGGTGATGACACAAAAGCTTCTGCTCTTGATCAGGTAATTAAAGTTTCTAATCAAACTTCAGGAAACTGGACTTTATCACTAAATTTCAATGGCAACACCTATTGGGGAGACGGAACCTACACAATGTCAGCCAATAGTGCTACCACTGCATTAGGAAGATTGGATGTTGCTTCAATATCTTGCTCTATTGAAAATGCGGTTGGAGGTACTAGTTTAAAATCAGCTAATGTTATCTGTTCTTCTTCATCTAATTTTAATGGAGTGACAAGTGTTAACTTAGCATCTGCCACAGGAGCTGAAGCACAGTACAAAAATTTCTTTATTACAGATATCAATCTAACTCAATACATTCCTGCAGGACAACAAGGATCTGCAATAGGTTACAGCATTCCTATGAACTTAACCGTTATTAATTAAAGAAAGACAAAGACAGAAAACCCCGCGGGTCGTTAACGACTCGCGGGGTTAGGTTCATTCATAAACTTCGCCCAAATAACATTTTTCACAGAATATTCTCTCTGATCTATCAGGAGAATATGTTGTTTGTACTTTTTTATGACATTTAGAGCAACTTTTTTGCATAAAATAGGAATTAACGAATCGATAAGAAATGCTAGGTTATAATTTTTATATAATCTTCTTTCTTCTCAAGTACCACCATGAAAAGAAGAACATAAAAAGAAGAAAGACAATAAGACTTGAAGAAATAATAAAAAATGCACTATTACTTTTTTCCAAAGAACTTATAATATTCATCCCATATAACCCTACAATAATAGTAGGCACCGCAAGAACTGCAGTAACAATACTAATAATCAAATCGAATCGAATTATAGTGTTTCGAACATTAGCTAACTTCAATGTAATAATATCTTGAGTCGAATCAATATGTTCTTTTAATTGAGAAGTTTTATGAATTATTTCTTCAATCTGTTCTATGTAGTTTTCAAGAATTGATTCAATTTCTTCAATGTTTTTTTCAATTTCCTCTGGAGAACTTTTTTCTTTCGCAAGATAAATATCTTGTACATCCTCTTCATCTTCTAATATATCAAGTATTGATCTTTGTATTTCATGAGTATCTGATTCAAAACTAGCAAGATCTTTTTTTGTTGTTAAAAGTATTTCTAAATTTTCTTCGCTTGAATCATCTCTTAAAGTTTGAAGGATTTTATTTACTTTTTTTTCTAATAAATTAGATTCGGAAAAAAGCTTTTCTTGTTTATTACTTAATGATAAATCCAATATTTTAAATTCAAAAGTAATACTTGATTCTTCAGCAGAAGTTAACTCTTTATAAATTTTAGGAACTAAGTTTTCAGAAACATTTTTATTACTTACATTAAAAATATATGCATCTTTTTGCCCAACAATTATCTTAATTGAACCTAAATTAATTATAATACTGTCTCCTCTGATAAGTATTGTTGAAACTTGTTGTGAAAGAAAAATTGGCCTTAAATCTCTATTATGAATATTAAACTTTTTAGTTAGATCTTTTCTAGACACATCTGTATCGGTAACTTTACCTGCTTTAGTGATATAAAATGCTTTCATATAAAAAAATTACATAGTTGCTTTGATTATAAATTAAAAGCTTCGATTTCAAAATAAAAAACTTTGCATCTTGCAATTCTATATTTTGCAATAAATTCCATAATTAATAAGCCCCTCTCCTTTTGGGCGAGGGGTTGAGGTGATGGTAAATTTTAAATTTCTATTTTGCAAAACTAATTTCTCGTAAATCACGGATAACATGAACCTTTATTTGACCAGGATAATTCAACTCTTCTTCAATTTTTTGAGCAATATCAAGTGAAAGTTTTTTTGCACCATAATCATCTACTTCACTAGGAGAAACTATAATACGAACTTCACGCCCTGCTTGTATTGCATAAGCTTGTTGTACTCCTGGAAAAGAAGTAGCTATTTCTTCTAAATTTTGTAAACGCTTAATATATGCATCTAGGCTTTCTTTTCTTGCCCCAGGTCTTGCTCCAGAAATAGCATCTGCAGCACAAACAATAAAGCCAAGATTTGTTTCTGAAGGGACATCTCCATGGTGAGCTCTTACAGCATTAGTAACTTCTTCATCTATTTTGTATTTCTTTAAAATAGTGTAACCAATCTCTGTGTGTGTTCCTTCTATTTGGTGATCAACTGCTTTCCCTATGTCATGTAAGAATCCTGCAAGTTTAGCTTTTTCAATGTCATAGCCTATTTGAGTAGCAATAAGTCCAGCTATATGCCCAACTTCTACTGCATGCTTTAATTGGTTCTGCCCGTATGATGTTCTAAAATGAAGTCTTCCTATAATTTTAACAAGATCTGGATGTAGACCTGAAATACCTATATCCATAAGAGCTTTTTCCGCAACTTCTTTTATAAAAATACTTGTGTCTTTAAATACTTTTTCTGCTAATTCTTCAATTCTTGCAGGATGAATTCTTCCATCTTCAAGAAGTTTTTCTATTAATGTTTTTGCAATATATCTTCTAAGAAGATCAAACCCCGAAATCATAATGGCATTTGGAGTATCATCAACGATGATATCCACTCCTGTTACTTGCTCAATAGTGTTGATATTCCTTCCTTCTCTTCCAATGATTCGTCCTTTTAATTCATCATTTGGAAGTTCTACAATTGTTGTCATTTTTTCTGTTGCAACTTCGCCTGCATATCGTTGTATAGCTTGAACAACAATATCTTGTGCTCTCTTTTGGGCATCTTCTTTCAGATCTCTTTCTACTATTTCAATTTGCTTCAAAAGAACATCTTTACTCTCCTTCTCAACTATTTTTAATAAAATATCTCTTGCTTCATCTTTTGACATTTTCCCAATCTCTGCAAGACGCTCACTTTGTTCTTCTAACGCTTTTTTTATTTTTTCTTTTTCTTGTGCAAGTGTTTCCTCTTTTTCCTTAAACGCTTCTTTTAATTGCTCAAGTAGTTCAACTTTTTTGTCTAATTCTTTTTCTTTTTTTTCTAAATTTTCTTCTTTTTCTTCAGCTCTAGTTTTACTTTTTTCTAATTCAATTTTTAATTCTTGTGCTTCTTCTTTTGCCTTACTAAGGATTTGCCTTGATGCATCCTCTGCTTTTATTCTTTCCTCTTTTAATTCTAACTGTTTGTTTTTAATTTCCGATTCTGTTTTTAAAACATCTTGTTTTAAGTGAAGCAGTTTTTTTTCTTCTTCTATTATTTTCTTACTCTCCTCTTTTTTAAGAAATAAAAAAGCTCCTCCTGCTCCAACTATAACTCCAACGATTACCCAGATTAAAAATTCCATAATACATAAAATTAATGATAAAAACTCTTGTTGTTTCTATACACTTTGGTTCTTTAAAAATGATAAAAGTATTCCTCTATTCTTTTCAAAAAGGGACTTTAAAACGCCTTCTGTTAAGAATTCTTTTAAAAATTTCTACAAAAATGTGGGTAGTGAATATCAAGTTTTTATAGCAAGGTTTAAAAATACTAGTTTTTACCAATTTCAAAATCTTCAGTGTATATTTAAAAATAATTTTAAAAATATCCACAACTATCTTCTCATTTTTTCATTTATTTTTCAATCGAATTTTCAAATTTTGACTCAATTTTGTGTACAAGACTCAAAATATTGTCTTTATTTAATGCAGAAATAAAAACTGGATCATACTTTTTATATTTTTTTATAAAACTTTTTGTTTTTATATTCTTTATAAGATCAATTTTATTACAAACAAATATTGAGGTGGTTTTTTCTATTTTTAAATCTTTTAATATTTCCAACACTGTTTTGATTTTCTTCTCTTTCATGGGATCCGCATAATCAATTGCATGAAGAATTATATCTGCATGAATTGCTTCATCTAATGTTGATCTAAATGAATCTATTAAGTCTGGCGGAAGATTTTGAATAAATCCAATCGTATCGCTTAATAAACATATTGATTGAGTAGTTGGTAAATATAGCTGACCAATACGAGTATCTAATGTTGCAAAAAGTTCATCTTTTACTTTTACTAATTTTTGTGTAAGTGTTTTTAATATTTGAGATTTGCCTGCATTGGTATATCCGACAATTGCGACTGTTTTTAAATTTTTTCTTTTTCTAGAATTTCTTTGTGTTTCATGTTGGGTTTGAATTTTTTGAAGTTTATCTCGAATTCTTTTTTCTTGTGATGCAAGATGCCTTTTCATTATTTCTGTATTTGTTTCACCAATTCCTCGTGTTCCTATTCCTCCTCCTTGTCTTGAAAGCTCCAATCCCATCTTAAAAATTCTTGGGCCCATATGTCTAAGTGCAGCTAATTCTATTTGCAGTCTTGCTTCCAATGTTTCTGCATGTTTTTCAAAAATTTTGAGGATTAAATCAACTCTATCCCATACTTTTATATTCTTTTTTTCAAAAATTCGTTCAAGATTGAAAAGCTGTTGAGGCTTAAGGTTATTATTAAAAATAATCAAATCTACTTTTTCTAACTCTGCTTCTGATTTTATTTCTTCTAATTTTCCTGAACCAATGAAAGTTTTATAGTCTGGGACTTGTTTTTTTTGGACTTTTTTAATAATAACCATTCCTCCGTATGTATTTACTAAATTTTCAAGCTCTCCCATACTTTGTGTGGCTTCTATTTTTGAGCTTCTAGGTTCTATTACATCTATTATAATAACTCTGCTTTTCATTTATTCTTATTATTGTGGTATCTATTGTATTGAAAATTTATAAAAAAAGAAAAAGAAAATGTCTTTATAAAACCAAATTTTGTTATTCTTAATTTAAGTTTTATTAATAACTCGGTTATTTTTTATTATTTCCTAAACATTCACAAAGAGAATAAATACAATATAAACCCGGCACTTAAGGGAATAGTTAAATTATCATCGATTGGTATTTTTCCTATATATAATTTCGGGATTTCAACAATCATTGCTATTGAGGAAGTGATGAAACTTGGGAATATGGGGAAAAATAAAATACATACCAAAAACGAAGCTATAATTCCAGCAATAGTTCCTTCTATTGTTTTTTCTTCATTCAGTGGATTTTTAACTTTTCCAATATGTTTTCCAGCAATATTAGTTACAGAATCTCCAATAAGAAGAATTGATAAGGCTGCCATACAAATTTGTTTTTCAAAAAATAAAACACAAAAAAATGCTCCTAGTACGAAGAAAAAGAGCCCTCTTCCAGGATGTTTTTCTAAATGTTTTTCACGTTCAAAAAAATGAAGTGTTTGATAAAAAATAGGAATTTTTATTCCTTGTTTAATAAGCAAAAGAACAAAGAATAAAATAATTATAACTACAGCTAAAACCTCATATGTTAAAATATCAAAATGAATCCCCCATAAAATTAAAACACCGAAAATAATGTGAGCTAATTGTCTTCTGAACTCAAAAACATTTTCACTTCTAGTGTTTTTCTGAAAAAAATCAAGCATGAATATACGTTCTAAATTTTAGTTAATTATTTTCAACTTAGATAAAAATTAAACTTTGAGAAAATTTTTAATTTTAAAACATTATCTTTATTCTAAAGCATGAAAAACTATGACTTCTTCTTAACTCTTTATTAAATCCTAAAAGTTTTTCATTTCTTATAGTTCAATTTGTTATACCTAATTTGCCGATTCATATTCCAAATCATCTTGTTGTTTATTAGAAATTTCCTCGGGATTAGTTGTTATAACTTTGTCTTCACTATAAGAGGCTATAATTTGGCAAGCAACATGTTTATTCCCTGCAAAAAATAAACCTTGTCCAATTTCTGAATTAAGCAACATATATCCTTCACCTTCTGTTAAATTGAAAATTTTTGTTAATTCTTCAACCGCAGTTGACGATTGCTTAAGAAGAAGTTGCATAGATGAGTTTGTAATAACAGGTTTCCCATAAGGAGAACGAAGAAAGTCTTCAACATCTTGTGTAATAGTAGTTACACCTAGCCAATATTTTCTTGCTCGTTTTACAAGCCCATAAAGAAACTTAGCACTATCATCATGTTGCATCATTGTCCAAGCTTCATCCATAACAAGTATGCGTTTTTTTAATGATGATCTAACTTTATTCCATATAAAATTTAAAATAACATAAGTTGCAATTGGCCTTAGTTCATCTTCTAAGTCACGTATATTAAACACAATTATCCCACTAGATAAATCTACATTTGTTGCTTGATTAAAAATTCCTGCAAAAGAGCCAGTAGTATATTTTTGTAAACGCATCGCTAAATTTTCAGCACCTTTCATTGATGTTAAAATATCGTAAAGTTCTTCCATTGTAGGTGCAGGGAAATCTCCAGGATTTTCAGTCTCAAGTGTAATTCCTTTAAGGGCATAGCAATCAAGTAAGGCTCTGTCCATTAAAGATTCTTCCTCTGAATTTAATTTCCCTAACATAAGATTAAATAACCCATGAAGATTTATAATAGCACTTCTAAGTAAATCACCAGGTTTTAAATCATCATCTTTTAATCCATAAGGAAGATCAAAAGGATTTACACGTTCCGATGAATTTAGTGAAATATTCATGTAAGTTCCTCCAACTGTATCACATAAATCTTTATATTCTTTTTCAGGATCAATGACAATAACATCAACTCCTAACATCATAAGTCTAAGGATTTCTAATTTTACTGCGTAAGATTTCCCAGCTCCAGATTTTGCAAAAACAACTGAATTGGCATTTTCTAGAGAAAATCTATCAAATATAATTAACGAATCATTATGACGATTCAATCCATAGAGAATCCCTTTATCGGAAGTTAGCTCTGATGATGAAAATGGAAATGTAGTCGAAAGCGGTGATGTATTCATATTTCTTATAATCTGCATTTCATCTAAGGCTATAGGTAAACAAGAGTTAAACCCATGCTCCATTTGCAAAGTAGCTCTTTTGGTTAACACCATTTTACCACCAAGAATTGATTCTATTTCAGTTGACATCTTGTCTAATTTTTCCTCTGTTTTTGCATAGATGGTAAGATACAAACCTAAGTGGAAAAATTTTTCTTCTCCTCTTTGTAGTTGATTTCTAAGTTCTTCCGCATCTTGTAATGCAGTTTCAAGAGCAGGATCTCTTACTCTTCCTTTCTCTGCGTTCATTCTCATAGAAGAGTGCATCTGTGCCACTTTTTTTCTTAAAACTCTAAGCATTTCATCTGATTGAGAGGGATAGATAAAGCAAGATATGTCTATAGTCGTATCAAGATTTATTATAGGAGCTAACCAGTTAGCTTCAATAAATCTAGGATATGCAAATACAAAAAATGACCTTGCAAACGTATCTCCTAATTTCATATAGCCCCCTTTAACTTCAATAGATGAAGGAGCAATCATATCACGGATACTCATCATTCCTTCATAATATTTTCTTTCGGCTTCTTTCAATTTTTCTAATTCTTCTTGCTTTTCTTTTTTTGTCATATTTTCATTCAAATAAACTTCCGCAATCTCTTTAATTTCTTTATTTTCAGGAATAGATGATGCAGAGGTGTCTGTAATTTCTACTTTTGCAGAAGGTGTCACTAAATCTATTTTTTGAGACTTGTTTTTTGAAAAAAATAGGCTTATTAATTTTTGAAAGAAACCCTGTTTTTTAGTTTCCATAGAAATAATTTCTTCATTTTTTACTTCTACTTTCATTTGAGCTACAGGCTCCTCCTTTTGATAAGCTGAAGTGTCATGAACAATATTTTTTACTTCTTCTCCAAGTAAGTCTGCAATATTTTTTTGGTCGTCGGTCATTAATTTAATAATTATTTGTGGTGAGTTTTTTCTGATTTTTATAAATTATAAACGACTAATCAAGTATCCCTTGGATTTCTGAACCAGAATTGGGAGTGGCTTTAAGTCTTTCTATAATTAAATCTATCATACCCTTTATCTTCTCCATTGATAGATAAGACAAAAGATCAAGTCCAAAAATGGACCCAATAACTTTTATTATTAAAATAGATAAAAAAATTACGATTAATCCAACAATAGCATATCTAACAGTATGAACTGCAGCCTTAATGTTTTCCTCCTCTCCTCCTGAAGTAATGAAAGAAATACCTCCTTTAGCAATATAAGCGATCGAAAGTATTGTTCCTGCAACAAGAACAAAAGCTATGGCAAAATTTGCGATTTGGGCGAAAGAAATATTTCCATCAAAAACATTCATTTTAAACTTGTTTATCTTTTAAAACATAAATATTTTCTCTTTTTATGATGAGAAAATCAAGTGGGAAAAGACATAAAATAAGCCAACAGACATCAGCTTAAAAATAGAACTATTGATCTTACTACACTTCTTCTGGTTCAACAACTTTAAACGTAATGCGTTGTTTCTGCTTAGCACCAATAAGTTTTAATATAGTTCTAATGGACTGAACTGTTTGACCATTTTTCCCTATAACCCTCCCCATATCATCCTTTGAAACCGTAAGAAGAAGAAAAATACCATATTCATCTTCTTTTCTTTCAATTTTTACAGCAGATGTATTTTCAACAATGCTTTCAATTATAAATTGTAAAAGCTTTACTTCTGGTTCCATAAAAAAATATTTAAAAAATCTAAGATTCTTCAGTTTTTTTTCTTTTTCTTATGCCCCTGCTTGTTCTACCTCTTCAGAAGGCACTTCAGAATCAGCTTTTCCTTCATCTTTTTTCTCTTCTTCATTAGCAATATCTTCTACTGGCTTTTCTGCTTCTATTTTTTCAGCTTCCTCCTTTGCTTTTTTCATAGCTTCAGCTTCTTCTTTCTTTTTTTGCTCTACCTTACTTGGCATCTGCTTTCTTGTCTTTATAAATTTTTCTGCTTCTTTAATTCCTTGAGACAGAAGTAATATAGCAACAGTTTGAGACGGCTTAGCTCCAACTGAAAGCCAATGTAATGCTCTATCTTTTTTCATAACAAGTGTTTCATCTTTTCTTCCCATAATAAAACCCCCTATTTTTTCAATATACTTCCCTTTTACAGGCATTGTATGTTCAGCAACAACTATTTTAAAAATTGGCATTCTTTTCCTCCCCTTTCTTTGCAGTCTAAGTTTTAACATATTATTTTAGGAATTTTAAATTATAAATTAATATATAGAGCATTTATTACTTCTTAGTTTTTACTTTCATTATTTTTTCTTTTGCTAGTTTAGGTGCTTTTTCAACTTCATTAACTATTTGCTCTACCTTTCCTCCTGCTTTTTCTATTTTTTCTCTAGCTATTTTAGATATCTTATCAACTCTAACAGTAACTGCTATGCTTATATCTCCATTTCCTAAGATTTTCACTGGGAGATTTTTCTTTCTTATAACTCCAGCATTAAGTAGCTCTTCTGAAGTAATCACTTTCGCCTTAATATCTTTTAGACTTGAAACATTTACTATTTGAAATTCTTTCCTAAAATAATTCTTAAACCCTTTCAATTTAGGAAGTCTTTTGTATAAGGGAGTTTGTCCTCCTTCAAATCCTGGACGAAGACTTCCTCCAGAACGTGACCCCTGCCCTTTACACCCCCTACCTGAAAAAGTACCTGTTCCTGAGGCATTTCCTCTTCCTACTCTTTTCCGATTCTTTTTAGCTCCTGAATTTGGCTTGAGCTCATGTTGTAACATAACAAAAATTTAAATTAATGATTAATGCTCCTATATTTGGTTTTATAAAATATTTTTCTAAGCAACTTCCTCTAATTTTTCCACAACTTCTGTTTTCTTATTCTTTTCTACTTTATTTTTAGCTTGTTCTTCTAATTTGATTTTCTTTTGATTTTTTTTATCTTCGTTCATTTCAGCTAATGCAATCAACTCATTCAATGCAAGCATTGTTGCCTGAGCGTTTACTAACGGATTTGTAGATCCTAATCGTTTCGCAATTACATTATGAATACCTGCCACATCAAAAATTTTTCTTACTACTCCTCCAGCCTTAACTCCAGTTCCTTCTGAAGCTGGCATCATAATAAGCTTTGCTGCTTTAAATTTGATTTTAACTTCATAAGGGATTGAAAGACTTTCTGTTAAAGGAACTTTAATTATAGCTTTTTTTGCTTTTGCGATAGCTTTTTGTACGGCTGTAGCTACTTCTAGAGATTTTCCTACGCCAAGAGCAACCTTCCCCTTTTTATCACCTATAGCAACTGTTGCACGGAATCTGAGTCTTCGCCCTCCTTTTACTACACGTGTAACACGTGCGATATGAAGAAGTTCTTCTTCAAATTCTTTTTTCTCTTTTTGGAATTTTTGCCCAGCATCTTTTGTTCTTTTTACCACAGTTAATTTAAGTTAAATTAAAATTTTATCTCTTTTCTCGCTTCTTCTGCAAAAGCCTCTACTCCTCCATGGAAAGAAAGTCCATTGCGATCAAATACACAAGAAGTTATTTTTTTGTCTTTTGCTTTTTTTGCAAGCTCTGCACCAACTTTTTTTGCTGCTTCAATATTTGATTTTTTTTCTTTAATTGAAGAAGCTGCCACTAAAGTTACTCCTTTTGTATCATCTATCAACTGTGCATAAATAGCTACATTTGATTTGTATATTGACAATCTTGGCTTTAGTTCAGTTCCAAAGATTTTCTTTCTTATTCTTTGCTTTCTTCTTTGCCGAGAAATAACTTTTTTTGTCTGTGTCATTCTTTATAAATGATTTAATAATTGTTATTTAGATTTTGCAGCCTTACCCGCCTTTCTTCTTACATATTCCCCTTTATAACGTATTCCTTTACCTTTATAAGGCTCAGGCTTTTTCAAAGATCTAATTTTTGCTGAGAACTGTCCTACGGATTGTTTGTCTATTCCTGAAATAATAATTTCATTTTTTTCTTTTTCATTCATCAAAACCAGTATTCCGTCTGGAGCTATCATTTCAACTGGATGAGAGAACCCTAGTGTAAGATTTATTTTTGTTCCATTTGCTTGTGCTCTATATCCTACTCCATGTAGTTCAAGACGTTTTTCAAATCCTTTTGTAACACCTTCCACCATGTTTGCAATTAAAGTTCTGGTCAAGCCATGTAAAGATCTCGACATTCTTTCATCGTTTACTTTAGTAACTACCACATCTGTTTCAGTAATTTCAACTTTGATTAGATCATGATGTGTATATGACAATTCTCCTTTTGGACCTTTAACTGTAACAAGTTTATTATCTATAGTTACAACTACCCCTGAAGGGATTTGAATCGGCAGTTTTCCAATTCGTGACATGCTTTAATAATTAATTATTTTATATTAATATATCTCAAGTAAAATTTCTCCCCCTATCCCTGCCTTGTATGCCTTATACCCAGGCATAATTCCATTTGACGTTGAAACTACGGCAATTCCCATTCCATTTTTTACTGATTTCATTTCTGAAGATTTAACGTAAATCCTTTGTCCTGGCTTAGAAATTTTCTTAATATTCCTAATCTCTTTATCTTCATCAAAAATAATTTTAATTTCTTCAAATTTATCTATTTTCTCTATTTTATAATCTTTTATAAATTTTTCAGTTTTTAGTAAAACAATTATTGCTTCCTTTAATTTAGAGTACGGAACATTTACAGACTTATGACCTGCCATTAAAGCATTTCTCATTTGTGTTGCCATATCTGATATCGGATCTGAATGCATAAATTCTATAATTTATAATTTAAAACTACCAACTTGATTTTGTAACCCCTGGAATCATTCCTTGAGAAGCTAATTTTCTAAACATAATACGTGACATCCCAAAAAATCTCATATAGCCATGTCTTCTTCCTGTAATTTGGCACCTGTTATAAACTCGTACTGCAAACTCAGGAGTCCTTCCTGCTGCAATATCTGCCAAATATTTTTTCTTTCGTTTTGCCGCTTTTACTTGTAATGCTTTTCGAGCCATGTAAATTTAATTATTTAACAAAAGGAATTCCTATTTCTTCAAGCAACACTTTAGCCTCTTTATCTGTTTTAGCTGTTGTTGAGATATTAACTTGAAGTCCATGCATTTTCGTTAAGTCATCTACTCTAACCGATGGAAATATTGTAACTTCTTTTATTCCCATTGAATAATTCCCCTTTCCATCAAATGCTTTTTTAGATAATCCCCTGAAATCTCTAGTTCGTGGCAATGCGATATTAATAAGTCGCTCTAAAAAGTCTAACTGCCTTTTTCCTCTAAGCGTAACACTTATTCCATTCGGAACTCCTTTTCTTAATTTAAAGTTAGATACTGACTTTTTAGCTTTAATCACTACTGGTTTTTGACCAGCGATAACTGTAATTCTATCAACCAAAGATGAATAGTCTTTATCTTTTCTCGAAATATAACTCCCAATTCCAATGTTTATTACTACTTTTTCAATTCTTGGAACTTCATTAATATTCTTCATTCCCAGCTTTTCCTTCACTGATTTAAGTATTTTCGACCGATAATCTTTAGAAAGTGACATATATGTTGATTATTTATTTTTTCTTTGCCTTATTATGAAGGATTTCTCCTGATTTTTTTGCTACTCTATGTTTCTCTCCAGATTCAGATATTGTATATCCAACTCGTGTCCGCTCTTTTGTCTTTGGGTCAATAAGCATAACATTTGAAATATGCATTGGAGCCTCAACTTGAATCTTTTGTCCCGACTGCCCCTCCTTCCCTTTTATGTGCTTTGTTACAAAATTAACACCAGTAACAACAACCTTAACAATAACCTTCTTCTTAGAGTTATTATCCTGTTTTTTAATAACCCTTTTGACAACACCTGTCTTTCCTTTGTCTTTGCCGGCTATAATTTTAACTTCGTCTTTAGTAAGAACTGCCATTATGAATTTTAATTATAATACTTCTGGGGCCTGAGAAATAATTTTTTGATAACCTTTAACTCTAAGTTCACGAGCAATGGGTCCAAAAATTCTAGTTCCTCTTGGGACTCCATCCTTTGAAATAATTACACACGCATTATCGTCAAATCTCAAAAATGAACCATCTTTTCGTTTTATTTGTTTTTTAGTGCGAACCACAACTGCACGCTGTACTGACTTCTTCTTAACCACACCTTTTGGAGCAGCTTTTTTAACAGTAATCACTATAGGATCACCAACTCCTGCATACCTCCTTTTTGATCCTCCTAATACTTTAATACACATAGCAGCCTTCGCCCCTGTATTGTCAGCTACAACCAATCGTGTTTGTGTCTGGATCATTTATTTAATAATATTAATTTATTTTAATTATATAGCCTCCTTTATTAATTCTTTTACTCCACCCTCTAAAACTTTCCACCTCTTAAGCTTGCTTATTGGTCTAGTTTCTACGATAGTTATCTTCTGCCCTTCTTCAAATTTTTTTTCATCTTCTGTATGTACGTAAAACTTTACAGATCTCTTGTACTCTTTATGGTATATAGGGTGTTTTTTAAATACGTCTAATTTAACTACAAGAGTCTTAGCCATTTTTGTTGAAACAACAATTACTTCTTTAGTTTTCATTAATAGTGAGTTTAACTTCTTTTATAGTAGTAAGAATTCTAGCAAGATATTTTTTCAAGTTTTTCAAATTATGCACTGCCTTTTCTTGTCCAGCTTTAATTAAAAATTTGAGCTTACCAGAGTTGATTCGAGTTTTTTCTAACTCTATCTGTAAGTCTTTTTCTGCCATCTTTTTTAAATCTTGAATTGAGTACATTTTATATTTCTTTAGTAACAAATTTACACACAAATGGAAGCTTATGCATCCCCAACCTGAAAGCCTCTCGAGCCTCTGCTTCATTCACCCCACCAAGCTCAAAAATTATTCTACCTGGACACACTGGTGACACATAATGATCTGGAGCACCCTTCCCTGACCCCATTGGCACTTCTGCAGATTTACGAGTAAGCACTTTATGAGGAAATACCATAATTGATAAATTTCCACGACGATCAAGATAATTCTTAATTGCTTTACGAGCAGACTCTATCTGACGAGCAGTTATTTCTCCTGCTGTTATTACCTTTAAACCAAAATCACCAAACACAAGAGACGTATTCCCTTTCGCTTTTCCGCAAAGAGCAGACCTTCCTCTGAAAACTTTCCGATACTTTTGTTTTTTTGGTTGTAACATAAAGTAATAATGATATAAAAATTGCTTTAAAATACTCTGGAGCAAAAAGCCTGCGAAGTTTACTCAAAAATAAGCTAATGTCAAGATAAAAATAAAGAAAAATTGCGTATAAATTTATATGAAATTAATGCAGTCCTTGTAATAAAAATTTATACTTATTTCAAGCCATTTTACATCTGAAAATTTTTAACAAAACAGAACTAGCCAAAAAGGCTAATCCTGTTCGTAAATATTCTTATAAAATTTACTACTTATCTTCTTTTTTACTATCCTTCTTTTTAGGAGTTTTTTCTTCTTTTTTCACAGCTTCATCATTCGCTGATATATCTGATTCTTTATCACTTTTTTTACCCTCATTTTCTTTTTCTTCTTTCACAGGCGCTTTCTTTAAAGCTTTTACTGAAAGAGCGATCCTATGTTCTTTCGTATCAATTTCAATAACTTTAGCTTCAACTGCCTCTCCCTCTTTAAAATAATTATTAGGATCTGTGACTAGATCATGATCAATCTCTGAAAGATGAATAAGTCCGTTCACATCATTATCAAGTGTAACAAAAGCACCAAATTCAGAAACTTTATTTATGATTCCTTTTACATTATTTCCTACCTTGTATTTTTCTATAGCACTAAGCCATGGATCTTCTTGAAGTTGCTTTATTGATAATGATATCTTCTCTCCATCTATTCCAATAACTTTTATATCAAATTCATCACCGATCTTTGCATATTGTGAAGGGTCTTTAACATGCCCCCAAGCAATTTCTGAAATATGAACAAGCCCTTCTAGTCCTTTGAAAGTAACAAAAACTCCAAATTTAACAACACCTGTAACTCTTCCTTTCACAATATCTCCTGCTTTAAGATCTCCTATGGCCTTTTTTCTCTTTTCTGCAAACACTTGTCTTTCAGAAAAAATAAGCTTTCCTTCTTCTTTATCTATTCCAATAACTCTAACTTGGAATTTTTTACCAATTAGAGATTGTAATTTTTCAAGAATTTTACTTGAATTAGCTCCATCAACACGTGGATAATTTTCAGGAGAAAGCTGTGAAACTGGTATAAATGCTTTAATACCAGCTAAGTCTACAAGTAACCCTCCTTTATTTGCTGCAGTTGGAACAACTTCAACAATTTCTTGTGTTTCATATACTTTATAGTACTGATCCCAAGCTCTAAGTTGACCTGCTTTTCTAAGTGAAAGCAATAAAATTCCATCATCATTTTCAGGATCTAAAACAATAGCCAAAACTTCCTGTCCTAATTCAAGAGTTTTTGCTGTATCTAATATATCATTTAATTCTTTCCCTGCGATAACCCCTGTTATCTTTCCATCAAGATCAACTAAAATTTCCTTTTTTGTAATACCAACAACTGTTCCTTTTACAGCTTGTCCTGCCACATAGGAAGTAAATCCTGCACCTTTCTGTGCGAGAATTTCTTGCATGTTTACATTTGCATCGAATGTATAATCCATAGTATATATGAGCAGTTTAATTATAAATCTATCGGCTTTAAGAGTTAGTTAACAGGCTGCTTCTCCCAAAATTAATTTCCCCAAAGCTCGGGGATTTTAAAGCATATTTTACAAAAAGCAAGAAAACTTAAATTTCAGCCCCTGTAAATAAGTAAGATAAAAATAAACTTCAAAAAAAAATAGAAATTAAAATTCTTCTGTGTTTTTTAATATACTAATGATGTTTTCATTTATTAGAGCCATATTCTTATCCTCCAATTTTACAACCTTATCTTCAAGTAAAAAACGAATCACTGAAAGTGAGGTTCTAATTCTTTCCTTCAATTTTTCTTTTCTAGAGATATTCATAAAAACATTTTTTTCTCTATACTACATAGAGAGTAGATATAAATCAATTTATTTTTCAGCACTTTTTAAATAAGCTTGATTAAATGAGATTAGTAATCTTTCTACACTATGGTTTATGGTGAATTAAAAAAGTTGCGCATAAAACATAAGCTCACGCTTAAAGCTCTTTCTATTAAGGTAGGATATGGGACTGGAAATTTATCATCATATGAAAACGGTAAAATTAAGGCTAAAGATGAAACTTTTTTAAAAATATTAACTCATGGATATGGCATGAGTACCAAAGAAGCAAAAAATAAGATTGCCGTTTGGCGAAGTAAAGAATTAGCTGAAAAGTATAATTTAAAAATTTCTCAAAATGCTGAGCCTTATAATGGATCTAAAGATTCTGAAAAGACTATTGATGAAATAGCTGAGGAGTTGGAAGATGCACTTAGAAAAAAAGGTGCATCTGAAGAAATTATAAAAAAGTTTAAACAAGATATTTCTTTTTACAAAAATATGACAAACAATAAGGAATAATTTTAATTGCTAGTTTTTAATTTTGATTAATTAAATGGCAATTAAGCTTATATCTTTTTCTGAGCATCCAGAGAAACAGAAACCGCGTGAAAAGATTGAATCATATGGAGCTGAAAGTCTAAATGATTCTGAGCTTTTATCTGTTATTTTTGGCACTGGATACAAAAATATGAATGTTGGAGATTTATCTAAAATGTTGATTTCTGAATTTGGAACAAGAGGATTATTTCAGTTTACTACACTTGAAGAAATTCAAGATAATACTGGACTTCCTCTTGTTAAATCTTGCACCATTCTTGCTATTGGGGAATATTTTAGACGTATTAACAAAAGAGATAATACCAAAATAAAATCTTCAGAGCAGTTTTATGAATATATTAAGGATGATTTTAAGAAAAGAACAACTTTTGAGCAATTGCGTATTATTTGTTTAGATAGTCAGCGACGTGTTCTTTATAGCGGACTTGTAGCTCAAGGTGAATCTAATGTGCTTTCTGTTACTATTGCTTCTATTCTTTATAATCCTATTCGGTTGAATGCTAAGAATTTTTATCTTGCTCATAATCATCCGCATGGTATTAAAGAGCCTTCTGAGGATGATGTTAATTTTACTGTTCAGATTAAGGAAGAGGCTTGCAAGTTTGGTTTATTTTTTGATGATCATATTATTATTGGAGAAGATGGCTTTTATAGTTTTTCTTTGAAAGGGCTATTGTGAAAACAAAGTACGGTCATTCCAGTTTGCCTGGAATCTAATAAAAGATTTAATTACATAAAAAATAATAAGCAAAAATCTAACTTTCATTTTAATGAAGAAATCTAGTATCTAGTAAATTAAGGAATTTGAGGATAAATTGAATAATAGACACCACGAAAAGGATTAAACTACAAAATCCCTAAGGTTATTTCTGAGTATCTCCGATGGTACAATTAATGCTTGAATTTATGATAGACAAATAAATCTTGTTAATTTATTTTGGCTTTGATATTATTTTTTCGAGATTTGTAAGACTCGTTAAAACTTCTTCGAACGTTTTAATGTAAAATAGCTATGAGTCTCAATTTTCAAAAAATGAATGGTTTATTGCCAGTAGTAATCCAAGATTATAAAAACCAAGAGGTATTAATGGTTGGTTTTATGGATAAGACGGCATGGAAATGGACTAAAAAAACTGGCAAGGTACATTACTACAGCCGTAAGAAAAAACGACTTTGGATGAAAGGCGAAGAATCTGGAAATTTTCAGATTGTAAAAGAAATTTATACTGATAATGATGAGGATTCTTTGCTTATTAAAGTTAATCAAATCGGTGGTGCTGTTGAAGATGGCTATAGAAGTTGTTTTTATAAAGCTAAAAATGGTAATAAATGGGTAACTACTGGTGAAAAAGTATTCGATCCAGAAAAAGTTTATGAGAAATATTCGGACATAGTAACTTTGGCTATCCCATCTGGATCTTTATACTCCTCTACAATTATGCTATTTAATCTTACAAAATATCAACTAGAGCTTAGAGGAAAACAATGTTTAAAGCCCTCAATAAGAAATGAAGATAAAATAAAACTACTAGTTGTTAGAGCTAAAGAGATCCCAAGGCTTATTGAGGATGGGCAGGTTGATATGGGACTGGTTGGCAGTGATCTTATAGAAGAATATGGCTCTAATGTTACTGACATGGGAGATCTAGATTATAATGAGAGAGGACGAGGTAAAGTTTTGTGGGTTTTAGCTGTTCCAAAAAATCATATTTCTGAATATAAAAAC
Organism: uncultured Candidatus Peribacteria bacterium; assembly: GCA_964466055.1. Taxonomy (GTDB): domain Bacteria; phylum Patescibacteriota; class Gracilibacteria; genus CAYXLW01. The sequence goes on along the minus strand of CAYXLW010000005.1, from coordinate 63,573 downwards.
CTGAAAGACTTTAAAAATAAAAAAATATCTACTGAATTACCTAATATTACAAAGAAATTTTTTGTTGAAAAAAACATACCTATTCAAGTGATTACTTCTCATGGATCAACCGAATCTCATGCTCCTTTTCTGGCAGATGCTATTGTAGATTTAGCCGAAACAGGAAAATCACTAAAATCTAATGGATTGGTTCCTTTATATAAAATCAAAGAATCTAGTGTACACATTTATGCACATAATCATTCGTTAGCTTATGGATGGAAACGAAAAAAAATGGAAGAGATAGAAAATGAACTTAAAAGGGTTCATAAAAAATTACCTAAAAATCCAAAAGGCATTATAAAATTACTATAATTCAACTTGTATTATGTTTAAAAAATCTATTTCTAATAAACACAAAGAAAGTGTTGGTGTTGGTGTTGGAAAATTAATTTTGCAGGTTGGCATTATAGGAAGTGCTGGGACTGAAGAATACTTAAAAGGATGGCGTAGCCCCAAAGGACTAATTAAAGCTGTCAAAACAATCGGAGAACTACTGGGAGACCAAGGTGCTACAATTGTTACTGGCGGAGGTGGAGGCATTATGAGCACTGTTGCGAAAGCAGGTATTAAAAAAAAGAGTATAACTATAGGATTTTTTAATACGCTTAATGATATTGGCGTAGGTGATATTTATACAGTAGGCATTACTACTGGAATGATGGAAGGAGGACCTGAATATCTCTTGCCCTTATCTTCAGATATCATGATTGCAGTTAGTGGTGGAGCAGGAACTCTTAATGAAATGACTGTTGCATATAGAAATCAGGTACCAGTCATATTACTGAGAGGATTTGGTGGGTGGGTGGATAAAATAATACCTCTATTATTCGATGGTAAATACCTAGATGAACGTAAAAGAATTCCTTTTTTTATTGCTGATTCTCCTAAAGAAGCTGTGAAAATTGCCATCTGTGAAGGAATAAAACGATTAAAATCTATTGTCAAAAAAGGGAAAGTTTTCTATGCAAAAGAAAATAAAAAACGAAAAGGAGTAAGAAGCATTATGTATTAAACAAATTTGCTATTCCCTTAATATGATTAGTTTTTAAACCTTTATAACTATTTAAAATATGAATAATTCTAAGAGAGATGTTTTATATAAATTAATTAGTTTAATTGCCACTCGTAAGAAAAAATTACCAAATAATTCTTATGCCACATTTCTTTTCAATGAAGGTGTGGCAACAATTTGTTCTAAAATTGATGAAGAATCACAAGAGCTTTTAAAAGCTGCAAAACATGAAAATAAACAGAGATTAGTAGAAGAAAGTGTAGATTTAATTTACCACTTACTGATCCTGCTAGCTGAAAAAAATATTGAGTGGATTGAGATTTTAAATGAAATGGAGAAGCGAATGAAAAAATAACATTTTAAGCTTATTTCACTAATTTCAAGTACTCCTCCTCGCTCAAAATTCTTTCATCATACTCTTTTGCCCAATTCGTATGGATCATCTTCCCAGACTTAGCACATTTAGACTCCCTAAGCTCTCCATTAAAAGGCATCCATTTAAAATTACTTTGAATACGATTGATGTAATAACAATGAGGAAGAGGTGCATTCATTATTTTTATAAACTTAATCTCATCCTTTTGAATTTGAAAAGGACGCTGATATTTGTCATCCCAAAAAACTTGGGTAATAAGCCATTCTTCTTTTTCATCTGTAAGTGATTCCAGAGAATCTGGAAGCTCATTTATTTCAGCAGTTTTCATATTAATTCTTTCCAATGGACCAGCTTGCCAAAATTCTTGGCTTGATTCTGAATTAAGAGGAAAGTGATATCCTGAAAAACTTTCATTATAAGGATTAGGTGCCATACTTTGAGGGAAAAATTGTCCCCATTCATCCTCACCCCTAATCCCTCTCCCAAAGGTAGAGGGGAATTTTCCCATGTGTTCACGAATTCTTGGAACTAGTTTCTCATACTCCTCCTTTGAATACTGTTTATTAAAAATACAATATTTTTTCCTAAACAGCCCACAACATCCAAAACAATATTCACAGTTTTGAAGATATGCACTGTATTCAACAAACTTGCAATTATCAACACTAAAACAGAAGATTGTATTGTAACAATAAACAGGAAGTGAACACATAAAAGAAAGTTCGCTACCAACCGTTCCAATTGAATCTAAAATAAATTTAGCATTTGGTCCACAAAAAGTTGTGTTAGCACAAGCTTCGTGATAAGAAAGCATATAACAGTTCTCACAATCCTTACAATGGTGGATAAAATTCCCTGAAGAATTTTCACACAGATCTATTTGGATAGCTCTATGCCAAGCTTTTTTGACCATCATTCTAGCAAAGTACAATTTTGCTTTTTCATAATTTTTATACGATGAAAAACTCCACTCTTTTTTCTTTTCTTCAAATTCTTCTTTACTTAGTTGTTGGTTTCCAAAACAGTATTTTTTATGACGAAGATTGAAGCAAAAAAGACAATCACTACAGTCTCTACAATCATATAAAAAAGCAGAATCTGTAACATTTTTACAATTTAGAAGAAAACGACTTTTGTAACAACTACTACAATTAATAATGTCGTAACAAAATTCAGATTTGAATGAGAAAACTCCACCATGAACGTTCTTTATACTATCGCATCCATAGCAATATCTACAATCTTCATTATTTTGACCTGAATGACATAAATAACAATTTTTACTATGGTACCAATCATCTGTGTATTCACAGTTTTGGTTATTACTTTGGAAAATATGTGGAATTGGACATTTTGGGAAAAGCTCCGCTACTTGTTCAAAAAAGGAACGTGAAAAATCAAAATCTTGTGATGGAGGTGAATTATATTTTATCCATTCATCTCTGTGCCATACAGGGTATCGGCAATCTGGACGAAAGATTGAGATAATTGGCTTACCAGTTTTATCACAATTTCTTTTATGAAGATTCCACTGTGGCCAAAAAGCTCCAAGGTATTGAAAGCGATATTTTGGTAACATGCTCGGCAATGTATTTCCAAAATTGATTTTTTTTCGAAGTTCAATTTCATGATCAGAAACATCAAATATTTCCCCAGATAATGTACATTTTGCTTGCATGTTATTGCCTTATGATGGACTTTAGCTGTTAGAATCGTAATTAGTTTCTTGTAGGAATTCAATAAATAAAAATATCGATCTTCGATATATCTTTTTATTTTACTTGGTAGAGCATTTCAGTCTAACACCCTTTCGATAAAAAATGAGACAAATGAGACACCATAAAAAGGGTTCATAGACTTGCAAGTATTAATGTTGCTTAGTATAAGGCTAAAACAAGCTTCATAATGTTGGCAATATCCTTATTTAAAGCCATTATTCGTCATCTGACTTTTATGGGGTTAAAGGAGTTTTGTTTTTTACAAAATATGTAAAATTATAGATTAGTTGCACTAAAAACCTGCAACTTTTTTTAAAGTTGTGCCTATTTTTTAATATAAAATCCGTATATATCCAGTTATAATGCGACTATATATGACATGCAACAAAAGCATGTTTTTTAAAAGAATTTTTCTCTACGGCTTGATTAGTGAAAATTAAGCTAGTAAAGTGCTGTTGCGACTTTCATCTTCGGCATAACCACATCAAATTTTTATATTGGGATTCCAATGGAAAAGCGGGTAAATCGCTTCTGCCAAATTGGAATCCACAATGTGGACGAAGATGAGGGTCGCCAGAACGGTTTACCCACTTTTTAATATGCCCAATTATGACTAGAAAACTATCACAGCAGTTCATGCTTAACCTACAGGAAGGAATGTTAAACCCATTCTTAAGACAATGTAAAGAATGCTTAACCTTAGATTTAGAAATTAGAGAAAATGCAGTAAACATTTATTATCGAGGAGGAAATCTGATAAAGATAAAAGAACTGAATGAAAACAGGTATGAAATCTACTTTGATAAAAATTATTTAGTGCATAATAAAGAACTAGTAGAAGGATTATCGAAAACAATAACAAACGAAGAAATAGTACAAAAATGGATAAACCTAATTCCACAGTTAAAACATGAAATGGATTTATGGTTTACCAAACACCCTAAAGATGAGAGAGAGTTTCAGCAGTTATTGGTTAGAGAGAATAATCTTAACCAAGCAACAGACTACTTTATCTGTGATATTGAATATACAGATATAGGAGCAAGATTTGACGCCATAGCTTTTGAGTGGGAATCAGACGGATGTTCTAGGAGGTTTTTTAAAGGATATAAACCTAAACTAATCTTTATAGAAAAGAAATATGGAGATGGTGCACTTAAAGGAAGTGCCAGTATAGATAAACATATTAGAGATATGGAATCTTTTTTATCAGATGATTCCAGACTTCAAAATATTAAGGAAGAAATGATTGAATCATTTAAGCAGAAAAGGGATTTAGGATTAATAAAATCATTGGATAAAAACCCAAACCATATAACAGAAATATCTGAAGAAAAACCAGATTTTGTATTTATACTAGCAAACCATGACCCAGATAGTTCTAAACTTAATCAGATATTATCCAAATTAGAGCCAATGAAACATGCAAATCTAAGATTTGCAGTAGCAAGTTTCATGGGATATGGACTCTATAAACAAAACATTTTCTCTCTTGAAGAATTTAGGAAAAACTTTAGTAATCAAATATTTAGTAAAAATTAAAACATGAGTATAGAACTAAAAATAATAAGAGGCTCATCAGAAATAGGAGGAACTTGTATTTCTGTAAGCACAGAGATGACAAACATTATCATTGATATGGGAATGCCACTCTCTGACGAGAAACGAGAAACTTTAAACTTTAAGAAAATAGTAGAGGATGATAAGAAACAAAAGGCAGTATTACTTTCACATGGACATCAAGACCATTACGGAGAAATGAACGAAATACCAAAAACTGTTCCCGTATTTATGAGTGAAGGAGCTAGATCAATTATAAAAATATCAAACTTGTTTTTAAGAGATATGTGCATAGAGATAGAGAATATCCAATTATTTGAAGATAGAAAATCTTTTAATATTGGAGATATTAAAATAACGCCATACAGAGTAAATCATTCTGCATTTGATAGTTACGCATTTCTATTTGAACATGAAGATAAACAAATATTCTTTAGTGGAGATTTTAGGGGGGTAGCAGGAAGAGAAAAATATCTATTCCCAAAACTTCTAAAAGATATCCCTAAAAATATAAACATCTTACTTTTAGAAGGTACAAGAATTACTAGAAATAATGAAAAGTATCCCACAGAAGAAGCCGTTGAAAAAGCATTGATAAAGATTTTTGAAAAACAAGAAAATATATCATTAATTACAGTAGCATCACAGAATATAGATAGATTAGTAAGCATCTATAAAGCAACCACTAAAGCAAAGAAGGAGCTTATAATTGATCCATACACAGCATTTGTACTTGAAGAGTTAGGAAATAAATCAAAAACACTTCCACAATATGATTGGAGAAACATAAGAGTGTACTTCTCACCTAATCAAACAAAGGTTCTTTTAGATAATGGATATAAAGAAAATGTTTACAGATATAGAAAATCTAAAATAACATCTGATGAAATGGCAGAAAGAAAAAAAGATTTAGTTTTCTTGTTTAAGGACAATAGAGGTTCAAGAAAATTCTTTGATAGATTGTATCCATTAAAGAACGCTAATTTCATTTGGGGTTTATGGGAGGGATATTTAGAAGATTCTGACTTACAGGATTTATGTAAAGAAAAAGAAATGAACTTTTACCATATCCATACTTCAGGACATGGTGGAGTAAATGAAATGGAAAGATTAGTTAATGCAGTTAATCCTAAAACAGTTATCCCCGTTCATACACAAGAACCAGAGAAGTACAAAGAATACTTCTCTAATGTAACAATTTTACCAGATAATAAGCCTCTTAAAATATGACACAAAAACGTATAGCAATAGACTTTGACGGTACTATCTGTAAAGACAAATTCCCAGAGATTGGAGAATTGGAAGAGGGCGGTAAGGAAGTGATAGAAAAATTTAAGGCAAAAGGTTGGTATGTCATCATCTATTCTTGCAGAAGCAACAGTGACTACTTTGATGACAATGAGAAATATGAAACAGAGATGATACAGTTCTTAAAAGACAATAATATCCTTTATGATGAGATTTATAGAGATAAAGGAAAGGTGGTAGCAGATTATTACATTTGTGACAGAGCGATTGAATATAAGAATAATTGGAAAGAAATTGAAATGAGGATTATTTAAAAAGCATGTTTAGAAGTTTTTAATTTGTATTATACTGTTCATCGTAATTTTTTATAAAAATGTCGATGAAATTTACAGTTAAAAAACACAAAAAATTTATAAATGATTTATATAAACAAAATCGTTTATACCAAGGTGGAGATATTTCAGAACAGTTCAAGAAAGAAGCAATGTTCATATTAGAAAATGAAAAACTTTTAAAAAAAGTTAAAATTTTAAGAAAAAAATTTGATATTCCTACTAAAAGGAAAGAAGCTGAAATATTTAAAGATATGTGTGAGTGCTCTGATCCAGATCTAGAAGATTATTATGTGATTAGAAATATGGATAAATTTAATAAAGAATTTGAATCTTTAACAAAAGATAAAGATTATAATATAGGAGGGAAAATGAAAGATATGTTTAGGAGATTTGTATTGTTTCATGAAGAATTATGTGATGATCCAATTTGTTTAAACTCTGATTACAAATACAAAAAAGGAAAGGGAATTACATTACCTCCTTTAGAAGATTTTAAAATCTATGATAAAGGATTTGAAATACGTGAAAAAAATGGAAGACTATTTATTGAAATCTTCCCTCATACGCTAAAGAAGCAAGTAATGAGTGCATGGAAAACAGAAATAAAACCTATGCAAAAAAAATTGGATAGAATTGATTTTGAGGCTATTGATATTTCAAAAGACAAAAAAAATATTTTAAAGAAATTATTTAAAAAATATAAAAAAGAAAAGGATTGTTATGAAAAAATAACAGAAGGATTTAACAATTATAAATTAGAAGAACTTTTAAAGGGCTTTTATGGTAAAAAGGTTACAATAGAAGAACATTTAAAAAACCTTGAAGATTGTAAAAATGATAGTCTTAGGAAGAAGGCTATAAATATACAAAAAAAGATTAGTGATACTAACATCGAAACAGAAGAGCAAATAATAAGAAATTATATTAGAAGATTAAAAGATAAAGGAGAAATACAATGAACTGACATTCTAAAAAAAGTGTGTGAGTAAAATGATTTTTTGGTGATTGTGTAGCCAAGGATGATGGGTAAAGCAAATGGAATGAAGTGATTGGAAAAAGAGTTTCAAACTGACCACGGTAAGCTCAATGATATTACGGGATTTCTTTACCACAAAGCGTATAATCTCAGCGTATAATCTCAAAGAGTTTAGTGTATTTTTGGAGTTCAAAAAATAACGTAGACATGAGAGAATGAATAAAGACAACCAGATGGAGGAATTTTCCGAGAGCATGCAAAGAAGTGACGCGAAATTTTTCAAAGTTAAACCAAGATTTCACCTCTTTAAAAAGTTGCTCAATACTCCATCTTTTGAAGTAGATTTGAACAATATCAAAAGCTTGTTGTGTTTCCGTGATTTCCAATGAGGCAACAAGCACAATGGGATCAAGAAATCCATTTCTATGGTATACAATAACCGTAACATTCTCTGGAAAAACCTTGTGCCAAGAAGAAAGAATAACCTTTGGGAAAACCCAGAGTTTTCTTAGTTTCTTGGAATATTTTTTGGCTTCCTGATTTTGCATGAGGAATATCTGATTTTTCCCAATACGTAGTAGGAAATGACGTTTGAGAGTATGAAAGATGAACTCAATTATATATGGGCTTTTAAATCCAGAATCCAGAACAAAAAGATATGCAGAAGTTTTTGATGCAACTTTCTTTGCAAACATTTTCCAAGCCTGATTTTCTGACAGCCAGATGCTCTTTATGTAGAAAAGAAAGTCTACAATGTATTTCACTCCATCTTGAGTCAGTACGCTTCCTCCAAAGAGTTTTATGCCATTTACGATCCGTTTATCTCGGTTTGAGTAGACTGCGGATAGTAAACCTTTGAACTCACTATCTTTATCTTTTGTTGTTACAGTACCATCAAGTACCGCATAATCACTTTTTCTATCCCTGAAGTTTGGCTTGTTTCTCATAAATCTAAGACGATATCCATTGAGTTTCGTAAAACTCCATTTTGCTTTAGCAAAAAAATACTGTATTTGTCCAAGTGTTTTTCCGCTACACAATGACAAATTGGATTGCGAGTAATCCATTTCTTTGACCATCGCTTCTACAATCCCTTTAAATATTTTGTAACTGGGCTTCGTGAATATTTCTGAAAAACTTTTGACATTGTGCGCAAAATTTGAGAACTTTTTCATGTTAAAAACGTTAAAAAGTACAGCTGTCCCCAAACAATTTGTACTTTTTTTTCGTTTTATTTCAAGTCATATTTCCCTCTACCTATAAACAAAATCTTTGCCTATCGATCGAGTTTTTTTTAGAATGTCAGAAATCGATATTGACTTAATATTATAATTATGATTATATATAGTCTTGTAATTAACGACGAACATTACTTGCTAAGTTTTAGCTTTAAATAAAGAAGTAATAATAAAACATGACCAGCAATCCAGATTCTTTTCAAAAACACACAGATGGTGATATTAGGCTACTCCCAGCAATTGGATTAAGTTCTTCTGGCATAAGATTTGAGAATCGTCATTTTAAACTTGATAAGGAAGCTTTATCGAGGGTAAAAAATGATGACGGCGAAAAATATCCTGACTGGTTAATAGAGCTAATCCATCCTGAGTGGAAAATAAATGTTAAAAATTTTGAAAGGTACGATGAAGAGTTCTTTAAGAAAATAGGAATTCAGTATAGGGAATTTAAAAATTCTTCCCATATAGAAATGGGAGAAGAAGCTATAAAACATTTGCTTGATCAATTAAAACAAAAAAGCAATATTGATATTAATTCTAATAATACTGGGATAATAATGTCTACTGGAACAATACTTGATTCTAATTCTCAATTGCCACTTAGAAGTGATATCAATAAAGCAAATTCAACACTTGAAAGAATAGCTGAAAATACAAGTTTAAAAGCTTTGGGGATAGTTAATGAAGCTTGTAATGGATACATAGGAGGTATTTCTTTAGCAGCAGAAATGCTTAATAGTTCTGATGAACTTAAGCATGTTGTTATCTTAACAAATGATATGCTTAGTAGAATAGTTGATTTCTCAGATGGAAATACATGTGTATTATTTGGAGATCAAGCTACTGCATCTATTGTAACAAAAGAAAATCATGAAGGGGCAAAAATTCTTGGCGAAAGAAAAAAGTACTATCGAGAATTTGTAGACGACAGAGGAAACCCTACAACAGAAGCCAAGGGAGAAGATGTTTTATTTAACGATGATGGGAAAAATACTGATGGTAAGCCAAAAATTAGAATGAATGGGAAACCAACTTTTAGAAGAGCTGTAAATGATATGAGTGAAGGAGTAATAGAATTAGCAAATCATTTAGGGATAGAAAATATTGACCATTTACTTACACATCAAGCTAATAAAGTGATTGTTGAAAAAATTATTGAAAAAGTAAAAGCTAAATTCCCAAATATAACAGCTCCTATTTTTATGAAAAAAGGAAATGTAAGCTCAAGCTCAATTCCTCTTTTAATATATGCTATATTAAATACCCCTAAAGAAATTTTATTAGAGATTGAAGAAGAGTTGAAAACAGAAAATATACAATGGAAAGATGGTGATATAATTGCACTAACGGCATGGGGAGCAGGAATACATACTAGAAGTATGTTATTAAAATACATAAGATAAATAAAATCTTATTAAACAGTTTCATTATATTTATCTAAACCATGAAGCTTTTCCTTCTTTAATATCATCAGGGGAGTTTTTTACTATATCTTGTATAAAAGTATTAAATCTATATAAACACCATAATAATTCTTCTTTACTATAATTTATATTTCTACGTAATTTTAAATTCTTAATATAAGAATTACCATTTGAACTAGTAGGATCAAAATCCCTTGAACATAAATGATAGATATCTTTTGGTATCACGTTTTGAATTCCTGCATTCCCTTGTAACCATCTTGTCATTTGAAGCTCACTGTCAATCAATACCGATTCTATTGAAGCACCTGATTTTATTTTTATTCTAGCCTTTGTAATAGCATCTTTACTAAAAGCTTTTCTATCTTGATATTTAACATCAGGGCACCTATTTAAATGAACTACTCCTTGATCAATAGACGTTCTAATACTTAATAATCGGGTTGCAATTGATAAAAACGTGTCTTCCGTTCTAATGCCAGGGAAAATAGTAGAAATATTTCTCATCAAGCCTAGAATGCTTGCATAGTCTCCTAAAATTGCTCCTCCACATAAAAATGAAAGTGGAGAATCTTCGGAATTTCCAAATTTTGATAGTGGTACATAATCTACAGTGGGAGATATTCCATGTACTCCATTTAGCATAGCTGTCGGAACATAAATCTCTGCATCCCAATCTGGTTTTCCCTCTTTAAAAGGAATGAATTCACTTTTAGCTCCAACTATAACTTCTCCATTCTTTGTCTTTTTTATTAATGAAAGAAGTGAATTATCATTTTCTAAATCAACTGCTCCCGTTTCTTCATCTCTTGGATGCAAAATAGTTTCAGCATCTATTGAAAATAAAAACTCTGGTCTAAAGTTGCTCCTTGTAGATATATCAAATAAAAAATTATATGCATCTCGTAATCCTCTTATTTTTCCTGCATTAGCTTCTATATTATCTTGCTCTACAACTATTAATTTAACATCATTAGAATCTCTATCTTCCATATGTGAAGAATCTAGTTGTATGTTGCCAGGTATTTTAGCATTGTCTTTATCAGTTTTTGAAAGATGATCTCTAGTAGATTTTGTAAAAGCTACTTCTGAAAGTCCTAAATCTTTTTTGATATTTTCTGCATTCTCTGAATTCAAATAATTAGCAGTAGTCCCACCTCCTCTGTTTAATACAATAAAAATTTCTCCATGTAGTCCTGCCTTCTTTATTTGCCTTACTAATGCTTTAAAAGTATGTGGCAATAAATCATCTCCATCATATACAGACAAAACAACAGAAATTCTGTTTTTCTGTATAGGATTTTCCTGTATTTTTTTAATATCTTCTTCAGAAAAACTTATTAAGTTAAAAAAATCAGTATCTTTAATTTGATCTAATACACCTTCTGGTAAAATATCTTTCCATTTTTTATCCTTTATGTCATTTGCAGGTCTATATTTCCATAATGGCTCTTTTACAACATTCATATATGTATTGTATTAATATAAATTATGTAATATAATTTCCCCTTAAATTAAAAAATAATTTAAGAGCTTATCTAATCATATTTAATAAAAATAGTCAAGTTATATTGTGTTCATCTTTAAAATATATTTTATTAAGTAAGTTTATAAAAAATGAAATACAAGGAAAAAGACATAGAAATTAGATATAGTTATGATGCAGTTAACATAAATACTATCTTTCCCGCAGTTGATTATAAAGAAAAAATATTTGATTTTCCTAGTTTAAGAATAAAAAGAATAAGTACAATAATTAAAGTTGTTTTTGAATCAATCAAAAAAAGCTTAAATTTTAAACAAAATTGCTATGAAATTAATTATAAAGGGGAATCAATAATAATTGATCCAGGTGGACACCCTAAAATGCTTGTTGATTGTTTAGATTTAAATAAAAGAAATTTAAAAGTGTTTTTAACACATTCGCATATTGATCATATGCATTCTCTTCCGTATATAATAGAAGAAACAAGATCCACAATAGCATTTATTCACAAATTAGAAAAGGAATATGGAGAAGCTATACATACTCTTTCATATATAGAAAATACATCTGTATTTAATGAAAAAGAACCAAATTTAAATGATAATATTGAAATTATTCATACTCCTGGGCATACTCCAGGGTCAGTATGTTTTTATATTAAAGATAAAGATAATAAAATTTTATTCACAGGAGATTCACTGCTTCCTTATAATTCAAAAAGAAAAGAAGGGTTTATTGCGAAATTTATTGATCCATTTGGAGATGTTGAAAAATTAAAAGCAAGTGTCATAAGCATACTAGACGATGTTGAAAAATTTCCTGATGATACAATTATTTTTCCTGGGCATGATTCAGAATTTTTTCTTGGAGAAATACGTGAACACATTGGAGCTTTGGATGAAATGTTGAAAAAGGCAAGCTTAAACTTTAGTCGCTAAATAATATAATAATCATCAAAAAGTAAGGTTTAGTTGTTAAGAAATACTCAAAAACTCAGCTTAAAGTTAAGTTGAGTTTTTTTAGTTGCATGAAAATTTTTAAGTAAAGATGTCTTATTAAGAAGATAAAAAATAAAAATGTAAAAAAAATGATAATCAACATGTGAAATACTATGAATTATGGCTTCAACAGTATCAATCAACCAAAACCAGCTTTTGCATGTTAAGCCTTATGTCTATGAGAAAGTTAAATTGCTTCGCGAAACATTCTGGAGCAGTCGTGAAATACCAGAAGTTTCAAAGGCTATGGCTGACACTTATATTTATTTTTTAACTTTTTATAATTATGAAATCAGAAAATTCTTAAGCCATAGCCAAAAAATATTATTTTATTATTTAATTTTTAAAAAATGAAACAGTTTAATAACAATTCCAATTTAGAAGTAACATACGTTCCAATATCAGAGCTAAAATCAGCCGAATACAATCCCCGAAAGTGGAGTGATAAAGAAATCTCACATCTGCGAGAAAGTGTCCAAAAGTTCGGGATGGTTGATCCTATTTTAGTTAATTCTGCTAAGGAAAGGATGAATATAGTTATCGGAGGACATTTCCGGCTTAAAGTTGCAAGAGATCTGGGAATAAAAGAAGTCCCTGTAGCCTATATTAATATTCCAGATTTAGATCAAGAAAAAGAGCTTAATCTTCGTTTAAATCGTAACCATGGGGAATGGGAATGGGACATACTAAAAGAGTTCGATACTGAGCTTTTATTAAATGTAGGGTTTGATGACAATGACTTAAGTTCCATTTGGGACGATGTGCTAGAAATTGAAGATAATAACTTCAATGTCGAAGAAGAACTGGAAAAAATTGTAGAAGAAGAAATAACCGTAAAAGAAGGGGAAATTTACCAATTAGGAAATCACAAATTAATCTGTGGTGATTCCACAGATATAGAAGTAGTAAAAAAATTGGTTGGAGATACTAAGATCAATATGATTTATTGTGATCCAATTTATAACATTGGACTTTCTTATGACAAAGGAATTGGAGGCAAGAAGAATTATGGAGGTAAGGTGAATGATTCTAAAACAGAAGCTGAATACAAAGCCTTTCTAAAACAAACAATGGAAAATGCTTTAACAGTGTCAGAAAAGGATTGTCATTGTTTCTATTGGTGTGATGAGAATTATATAGGCTTAATACAATCTTTATATAAGGAAGTAGGACTTAATAATAAAAGAGTATGCCTTTGGATAAAAGATAACCAAAACCCGACTCCTCAAATTGCGTTCAATAAGGTATATGAATCTTGTGTGTATTCAACTAGAGGTAAACCATATCTTGATCCAAGAACAAAGAACTTAAATGAAATTTTGAATAAAGAAGTAGGAACAGGAAATCGAGCATTAGAAGATGTACTGGATATTATAAACATCTGGTTAGAAAAAAGACTTCCAAGTACTCAATATCAACATAGTACTCAGAAACCCATTTCATTACATGAAAGACCACTAAGACGATGTACCAAAATTGGTGATAATGTTTTAGATCTTTTTGGAGGCTCAGGTTCAACAATGCTTGCTTGTGATCAAATGAAACGTAAAGCATTTCTAGTTGAGATAGAGCCTATTTTTTGTCAATTAATTATTAAACGTTATGAACAAAATACCAATAACAAAGCCTTTAAGCTCAATTAGTTACGGTGACATTTTTTTACTTGGAGACCATATTCTCGCATGTGGAGACTCAACCGACTCACTATTAATAGAAAAACTATGCAGTGAGAAGAAGGTAAAAGCCATAGTGACAGATCCGCCTTATGGAGTGAATTATGTAGAAAACAAGGCTTGGCAACCGAGCGTTCAGGAACATAAAGATATTTATAACGATGATATAGAGACACCTGAAGAATATCTAAAATTCTCTGAATCATGGTTAAAACAAATTACTCCGTTTCTTGATAAAAAGAATTCTGTTTATATTTTTAACTCAGATAAGATGATTCTTCCATTATGTGAAGCAATGAGAAACTTAAAATACAAATTTTCTCAATTACTTATCTGGGTAAAAACAGGAAGTGTACTAGGGAGGTTAGACTATAACCCTCAGCACGAATTAATAATCTATGGTTGGTATGGCACTCATACATTCATGAGGTCAAAGGATAAGAGTGTACTTGTATGTCCCAAACCAAATAAAAATGGAATACATCCTACTATGAAGCCAATTAGCCTTTTACGAAGACTGATACTTAATAGTACTCGAATAGGAGATTACGTATATGATCCATTCGGGGGTAGTGGAAGCACACTTATATCGTGCGAACATACCAAAAGAAAATGCTTAACCATCGAACTTGATTCTGAATATTGTAAAGCAATAATCAATAGATATTCGAAGTTAAGCGGTAATAGTAATATTTATAAACTAACTTAATAACATCATGACTAAAGATTTAGAAAACAATGAAGGGATATCTTCTTATAAGGAATACTTAGACAAAATTCCAGATTCTGATAAAGAGTTTAAAGACTTGGTGATAAAAGAATTAAGAAATAAAATAAAGCAAATTTCGAGAAAAAACAAAGAAAATAAAGAATTAGAGATAAGACCTCTCACAGATAAAGAAGTTGATATTCTTAATAAAAAATCAAAATTGTTAAAGATTTTAGAAGAAATTCCGTTTGTAACTACGGCTTGTAAAAAACTAGGAATAGCTAAGTCTACATTTTATAGATGGGTTGCAGATGACGCATCTTTTAGAAGCTATGTAAGAATATCTAGAACAAAAGGAAGATTAAATGTTGGTGATATGGTAGAATCTAAGCTAATGCAAGGAATCCAGAATGGAGATTCAAGACTGATAATGTTCTATTTGAAGCATAATAACTCAAGGTATGCAGATAGAATTATTTATGATGATTATGAAGATCTTGATAATCCAAATGATCCAAGAGTTAAGATTAAGTCTAGACTGAAGTAAAAGCTTTTGTCATATATTGGCTTAATAACAACATTTAAGCCAATATTATGACTAAGAAAAGGACCATTAAATCTACCAATAAACCAAATACAAAAATTCTAAAACTATCAAGAGAGCAGTTCATATTCTTAATGGACTGCTTTCTTTTAATGGATGAAATGTATGAATGCAGTAAAACAATTCATACGATGTTTAGTAATATGAAATATGAGAAAAATGCTAAGAAATTTAAGAGAATTTTAGAAAAAGGTTTTGATGAAAAAGCCTAGACTTACAAGGTAGTTTCAGGCTCTGTGTTAGTGTATAACTAACCTAATGCCTATGAATACAGCGACTATTGAATCCCCTGTCGGGTTAATACAAAACAAATACCAAAAAAAAGAAGAAATTGCAGTTTCTTATGTATTATACGCAAGAAAATCATCAGAAGATGATGAAAGACAAGCGTTATCAATAGACTCTCAAATAAATGAGATGATGCAAATGGCACAGCGAGAAGGATTGAATGTGGTGGAAATACGAAAAGAAAGTCATTCTGCCAAAGCCTCGGGGCAAAGACCTGAGTTTAATAGATTACTTAATGATGTAAGAGATGGAATGTTTAATGGAATATTAACATGGGCAGCGGATAGGTTAAGTAGAAACGCAGGAGATTTAGGAACTATTGTTGATCTTATGGATCAAGGATTTTTACATGATATAAGAACTTATGGACAGCAATTTAGAAACTCACCAAATGAAAAGTTTCTACTTATGATCTTATGTTCACAAGCAAAACTAGAGAATGATAATAGAGGTATAAATATAAAAAGAGGGATGAGGGCAAGGTGTGAAATGGGAGTTAGACCAGGAGCGGTACCATTGGGATACAAACTTATTCGAAACCCAGAGAAATTAAATGAACCAAGTAAAATTATAATAGATGAAGAACGTGCCCCTTTTATCAAAAAAATGTTTGAATATGTAATAAACGGAGTATCTGGCAGGCAAGTGCATGAGTACATGATTGATGAAAAGTTTAGAACCAAAAAAGGAAAAAAATTAACTCTAGGGATGATATTTAAAATCTTTAAAGAAGAGTTTTATTACGGAGAGTTTGAGTATCCAAAAGGAAGCGGAAACTATTATAAAGGATTACATGAACCACTTATAACCAAGGAACAGTTTGAACAAGTAAATAAATCCCTTGTGACTTACAAAAAAAGTAAATGGGGATCTAAGAACTTTTACTTCAATAAAATATTCAAATGCGGGTATTGTGGATCAGGCATTTGTGGAGAAGAAAAAATAAACAGGCATGGAAAAAGATATGTGTATTACAGATGTAACAGATATGGAGGAAATAGATCTTGCGATATAAAGCATGTGCGAGAAGAAAAGATAATAGAGTCTATTGCTAAACTGGTGGATAATTTAAAGAATATACACGTAAATCTTGAGAAAAAGATTTCTAGAGAAGTAGAAAAGTTCAATTCCCTGAATCTGCTTACATCTAATAGCCCTAATGTTAAGCAGATTTCTTCTGAAGATTACATTGCGTATATTCTTAAAGAAGGATCACCTTTTGAAAAGAAGAACATCTTGTGTTGTATTGATGGGCAGTTGGTTTTGGAAGGAGCTGAAGTTAAGGTGAAAAATTAAGAAAATTAATTAATTTTATACCTCTATTAGACTTTTTTTACTATAAATAATAGTGCATAATATAGGTAATAGATTAAGACTTTTATTTTTTAAGTTTTTTTGTTTAAAAAGCTTTGTCAGGCGTTGAAAATTAATATTGATGAATTAACTTCTTAATAAGATGGCAAAAATTACAAATTCGAAAAAAGGAAAAAGTATTGAAGAATCTCTTTGGGAATCTGCCAATAAACTGCGTGGAACGGTTGAACCTTCTGAATACAAACATGTGGTGCTTGGTTTGATATTTTTAAAATTTGCCAGTGATAAGTTTGAGGAGCGAAGAAGAGAATTAAAGGCTGAGGGAAAAGAGAAGTATTTGGAAATGGTGGAGTTTTACACTATGAAAAATGTGTTTTACCTCCCCGAGGTGTCTCGATGGAGTTATTTGATCGAGAATGCACGACAAAATGACATCGCACTCAAGATCGACACTGCGTTGTTTACGGTTGAGAAGAATAATCCAGCACTCAAAGGAGCATTGCCTGACAATTATTATTCAAGGCTTAATTTAGATGTTCCAAAGCTTGCTTCTTTGCTTTCTACTATTCATCAAATAGATACTCTTAAAGATAAAGAACATGACATTATAGGAAGAATCTATGAATATTTTTTAAGTAAATTTGCGATTGCCGAAGGGAAAGGCAAGGGAGAGTTTTATACACCAAAAAACATTGTAAATCTTATTGCAGAGATGATAGAGCCATACAAAGGAATAATTTATGATCCTTGTTGCGGTTCGGGTGGTATGTTTGTACAGTCGATGAAGTTTATTGAAAGCCATCATGGTAACAAAAAAGAAATATCTGTTTATGGGCAAGAAAACCTAACAGCTACTTATAAATTAGCAAAGATGAATCTTGCTATTCGTGGGATTTCTGCGAATTTAGGTGATATGGCTGCAGATACTTTTTCCAAGGATCAACACAAGGATCTCAAAGCTGATTTTATAATGGCAAATCCACCTTTTAATCAAAAAGATTGGAGGGCTGCCAATGAGCTAGAAAACGATGCACGCTGGGCAGGATACACCATTCCGCCAGTCAGTAATGCAAATTATGGTTGGATTTTGCACATGGCTTCCAAGCTTTCTAGTAATGGTGTAGCTGGTTTCTTGCTTGCAAATGGGGCTTTGGGTGATCCAGATACTTTATCCATAAGAAGACAATTTATCAAAAACAACTTAGTTGAAGCGATTGTCGTTTTGCCGAGGGATATGTTTTATAGCACCGACATCAGTGTTACTCTTTGGATTTTAAACAAAAACAAAAAAGCTCAAACGATTGAGCAAAATGGCAAAACTATAAAATATAGGGATCGCAAAGATGAGATTTTGTTTATGGATTTAAGACGACATGGCTCAGAGTATGAAAAGAAGTACATACAACTCACAGATGAAGATATTTCGAGTGTTGTAAGCAATTACCATAACTGGCAACGAGATGGATTTGAGGAAACATACAAAAATGTTCCTGAATTTTGTTATAGCGCTCATATCGACGAGATAGAGCAAAACAACTTCTCACTTATTCCAAGTAAGTATATTGAGTTCGTAGATCGTGATAGTAATATTGATTATGATAAGGAAATGAAGCGGATACAAAAAAACTTTAATACTATCCTTGCGGATGAAGTGAGTTCGCAAAAAGAATTACTGCAAGCATTTAAAAATCTTGGTTATGAAATCGAATTATAAAAAACTAGGTGACTATATTCGGCTTGTAGACGAGCGAAACAAAAACTTAGAAGTAAGTAATCTTTTGGGAATCAATATTTCAAAAAGATTTATGCCTTCAGTAGCAAATACTTCTGAAACTGATCTTTCAAAATATAAAATTATTAAGAAGGGGCAATTTGCTTACAGTGCCATGCAGGTTGGAAGAGATGAAACTGTGCGAGTTGTTTTGTTTACGGGTGATAAGCCAGCAATTATTTCACCCGCATATTTAGTGTTTGAAGTTGTGGATTTGAATATAGTTTTGCCAGAATATTTAATGATGTGGTTTCAAAGACCCGAATCAGATAGATTTGGCTGGTTTATTAGTGATGGTAGTGTGCGATCAAGTTTGGAATGGGAAAGGTTTTGTGAAATTAAAATACCGATCCCCGATGACATTGAGGTGCAAAAAAGTGTTGTTGCGGCTTATAACGGGCTTTTAACAAATCAAAGCGGTTTTGCAAATAGTTTGAGTGATTTGCAGTTGGTTTCTAATCATGCGGTAGAATTTATAAGACACAAATCAACCAATGACAGGATCGGTAATTTGGTAAGGTTAGTTGATGTTCGCAATGAAGGATTAGGTATAAAAAATGTGTTAGGTATAAATATTAAAAAACAATTTATTAAATCTGTTGCAAATACTTCTCAGTCAGACCTTACAAAATATAAAGTAATTAAATCTGGACAATTTGCTTACAGTGCTATGCAAGTAGGAAGAGATGAAACCGTCCGTGTTGCACTTTTTACGGAAAGGGATCCCGCTATAATTTCTCCTGCGTATTTGGCTTTTGAAGTAATAGATGAAAATTTAATTTTTCCTGAATATCTTATGATGTGGTTTCAAAGACCAGAATCAGATAGATTCGGTTGGTTTATTAGTGATGGTAGTGTGCGATCGAGCCTAGAGTGGGAAAGATTTTCAGAAATAAAAATACCTGTTCCAGATATTGAAGTACAAAAATCAATTGTCGCCATTCATCATGCTTTAGAATCAAGAAAGCGCATAAATGAAGGTTTAAAAAAGATGATCACGCCTTTGTGTCCAATTTTAATGAAAGGAGTCGTGGATAATTTACCTCTTTCCAAACTTGCAACTTTTAACTAAAATGTAAGATTTAACTTTTTTACTATGAGTAAATTTATCATCGAAGGCGTTATAGAAAATGCAAAAGAAAGGACTAGTGTTTATACTCCTCTTATTGAAGCTATTGTAAACTCAATACAGGCAATTGATAAATCAAAAAGAACTGACGGAAAAATTACTATAAAAATATCAAGAAATAATCCTGATAAACTTTTTGAAGAGGATGCATTAGGAGATATAACTGATATAGAAATTTCTGACAACGGAATAGGATTTAATGAAACAAATAGAAATTCTTTTGATACTCTTTATAGTAAATTAAAGGTGAGTGAAGGTGGAAAAGGTTTTGGAAGATTTATGTTTTTAAAATATTTTAAAACCGTAAAAATTGAAAGTTTATTTGAGGAATCTGGTAAATATAATTTTCGTACTTTTTCTTGCGGACGAAATTATGAAATCATTGAAAATGAAACACTTGCAGAATCTAGTAAAAAAGACATTAAAACTACTGTGTATTTAGCAGGATTGAAAGAAAGTAAATTAGATAAAAAAGCAGAAACTCTTGCAAGAAAATTATTAGAAAAGTTACTTATTTATTTTATTAATGATAAATATAACTGCCCTCAAATTAGTGTTATAGAAGAGGGGAAAAAGGCAATTATTTTAAATGATTATTTATCAAATGAAAAACATGCAGAGATTCAAGAAATTAAAAGTGAAAGTTTTACATTAGAAAATGGAGAAGAAGAAAATCAAAATTTTCAGGTAAAAATATTTAAAGTATTTTACCCTAATAATCAAAGAAGTAAAATCACTCTTACTGCTCATAATCGAGAAGTAACTGAAAATCTACTTCATAAATATGTTCCAGAATTTGACAGTGATTTTTTTGAAGAGTTTGAAGGGAGAAATGGCGAAAAAACTAAAAAAGATTATATTATAAAGGCTTATGTACTCGGAGATTATTTAGATAAAAATGTTTCTCTTGAACGAGGGGCTTTCAATTTTCCAGAAAAACAAAGAGATGCACTATACCCATTTTCTAAAAATGATATCGAAAATGAAACAGCAAAAATTACAAAAGAAATTTTTCAAGATGAAGTAAAGATAAGAAAAAATAAAAAAATAGAAAAAATAAAAAATTATGTAAAAGAAGCTACTTGGCATAAGCCCTATATTGATGAATTAGACATGGATCAAATACCATATAATTTAAGCAATGAAGATATTGAATTATTTTTACATAAAGCAAAATTTCAACAATTGCTCGAAGTAAAAGCAGCGACGAGAAAAATTATCGAAAACCCACAAGATATTGATGAGTCAGCACAAGAGTTAGTAAAAAAAATATCTAAAGCCGAAATGAGTGACTTAGCTCATTATGTAGCCCTCAGAAAAATAATAGTTGGAATTTTTAAAAAAAGTTTAGAAATGTCAGCAGAAGGGAAATATACATCTGAAAACGCAATCCATAGTATTATTTTCCCAACTCGTTCAGATTCAGAATCCACGGATTATATAAATCACAATTTATGGATTATTGACGAAAAGTTGAATTTTACAGAATATATTTCATCAAATAAGCCTCTAAATGGAGGAAAAAGCGAAAGAACAGATCTTTTAATTTATAATAATCAAATTGTTTTTAGGGGAGAAAATGAAGCAAGTAATCCAATTACTATTTTTGAATTTAAAAAGCCTTCGATTGATAACTTTGCTGATCAATCAGCGACAGAAGACCCTGTTGGTCAAATTATTCGATATGTGAATAGCATCAAAGAAGGAAAGCATAAAACTCCAAAAGGTCGAGAAATTTCAATTGGAGCAAATACTCCTTTTTATGGCTTTGTAGTTTGTACTTTAAATAAAAAAGTTCAAGATTGGCTCTTTAAAACAAAGGGTTTTAAAGTTATGCCTGACGGAGAAGGATACTTTTTTTATCAAGAAAATATAAATCTTTATTTAGAAGTAATTAGTTGGGATAAAATGCTGAAAGATGCTGAAATGAGAAATAAAATATTTTTTAATAAATTAGGAATAGAATAATTTATATTTCTTATGAGTATCTCTTTTCCCATACCCCCCAAAACTTCCTCCTCTACACCACCCAAAAAAGAGAAATAAAAGTCAGTGTTCTATTATGGAACGAAGCCATTTGGCTTTAGCAAAAAGCCATTACTGTTTAATGTAAAAATATGACTGTATCAGAAAAATTTAAAGCGTTTAATCAAAATATCAGAATTTCATCTGATAATGTTTCTAAAATTTCAGATCGTTATAAGCGAATAACAAAAAAACTTAATAGAGAATTTTGGGGCACTGATTCAGAAACGAGCCATAGTTTATATGTTGGGTCATATGGAAGAGATACAGATATTCATGTAAGTGATGTTGATATACTTTTTCAATTTCCTTATTCGATATATGAAAAATATAATTCTTATTCAGGGAATGGTCAATCTGCACTGTTACAAGAAGTAAAAGATTATATAAAAGAAATTTATCCAAAATCACCACACATAAAAGGAGATGGTCAAGTAATAGGAGTAAATTGGGATGATGGAATTTGTTTTGAAATTGTTCCTTGTTTTATAAATAAAGATAATAGCTATACATATCCAGACTCTAATAATGGCGGATCTTGGAAAACAACTAATCCAAAACCTGAAATAGAAGAAATTCGAGAAAAAAATAAAGCGTGGAATTATAACTTAAAAGAATTATGCCGAATGGCGAGAGCTTGGAAAGATGAGTGGAGTGTTCCGATGGGCGGATTACTAATAGATACATTGTCCTATAATTTCTTAAAAAATTGGAGTTATCGAGATAAGGCTTATGCTTACCATCATTGGATGGTTCGTGATTTTTTTGAATATTTAAAAAATCAAAAAGCAGATCAAGATTATTGGCTGGCTGTGGGCAGTAATCAGTATATTTGTAGAAAAGGAAAGTTCGAATATAAAGCTTTGCAATGCTATAATATTTCGCTTGAAGCGATTGAATATGAGCAGCAACAAATGCCTTATTCAGCTAATCTAAAGTGGAAAGAAATTTTTGGTTCAAAATTTAATTCTTAAAATTCATTATGGATACAAATAATTTATCAATTGTTCGGCAACAATTTGCACAATGTGTCTTCAATCACAAAATTCATGAAAAAGCTTGTGATCGAATTGAAAAAATCAATTCAAAAATAAAGTGGGGGAATATGGGGATTTTATCTTTAGTGATTATTTTTTTAGTGTTACAGCTAAAATTTTCCGAAAACTTTATTTTTGGTGGAATTTCCATTTCTATAACAGTTTTTGAAATACTGTTTACTTTTATTCAGAAAGAGTTTTCTTTCGAAGAAAAAGCAAGAGAACACAAAAGAATAGCTTTGAAGTTTTTATCATTGAGAGATAAATATAAAAATTTTATAGCAGATATAATGAATAATTTAGAAGATAATAAAATTGTTTCTAAAAGAGATTTATTACTTGATCAATATCAAATTATTAGCGAGTTATCACCACAAACAAGCGATGAAGATTATACAAGTACGCAATTATCTTTATTTGGGAAAACTAATACAGATGAAGAATTTACTTGGTCAGATAGAGAAATAAACTCTTTTTTGCCAAAGGAATTACATATTTAATCAATCCTATGATTAAAAACACACTCCATCAACCGCCCAAAACTTCCTCCTCTACACTGCCCCAAAAAAAGAAATTAAAAAGCAACTGCTAAGAATCCCTTAGAAGTTCAAAAAGAAAAAATCAGACGCATTCCATTAACTGAAAGAACATGCCAACCTCACAATCTCAAATCATCATCTGCCAATCCGACGATGGCAAAATTAAAATATATCTATAGAGAAAAATCGGAATTTCCGATTTTTCTACCAAGTCCATAAATTTTTATAATCTCGATAACAATCTTAATCAAAATAACTCATGAAATTTACCGAAAACACACTCGAACGAGCAGTTATTGAACTTTTTGGCGAAGTGGGAATACCGCACTGCCACGGTGAAACCATTCACAAAGAAATAAGCGATGTTTTGCTCCGTGATGACTTGCGAGCCTTTCTTGCCAGTCAATACGCAGTAGAGAATATTACCAGCAACGAAATAGAATCCATCATCCGAAAATTGGAGCTCTTCCCAAGTTCTGACCTCTACGGAAGCAATAAAGCCATTATCAAGCTCATTGCCGATGGATTTGTGCTGAAACGGGAAGACCGAACACAAAAAGATATTTTTATCCAGCTCCTTGACTGCCAAACACCAGAAAACAACATCTTTAAAATCGTAAACCAGTTGGAAATACAAGGCTATGAAAAACGCATTCCTGATGGGATTGTGTATATCAACGGCTTGCCTTTGGTCGTTTTGGAGTTTAAAACTGCCATCAAAGAAAATACCACCATCAAAGATGCCTACACTCAGCTGACTATCCGCTATGCCAGAGATATTCCCGAGCTTTTTAAATATAATGCCTTTTGTGTAATCAGTGACGGAGTAAACAACAAAATGGGGTCACTTTTTGCGCCGTATGATTTCTTTTATGCATGGCGAAAAATAGAGAACACCGATGAGCCGAGTGATGGCATCAGTTCATTGCACACCATGATCAAAGGGCTTTTTAACAAATCGAGACTTCTTGATGTGATTCATCATTTTATTTATTTCCCAGACACTGCCAAAGATGACACCAAAATCGTCTGTCGTTATCCGCAGTATTATGCAGCAACAAAACTCTTTGAAAACATTAAAGCCAATATGCGACCAGCGGGAAGCGGAAAAGGAGGAACCTATTTTGGAGCAACTGGCTCAGGCAAGAGCTTTACAATGCTCTACCTGACTCGTTTGCTTATGAAGAGCAAAACTCTTTCTGCTCCAACTATTTTGCTCATCACTGACAGAACCGATTTGGATGATCAGCTCTCTGCTCAGTTTACAAATGCCAAGAGTTTTATTGGCGATGAAAATGTGGCAAGTGTTGAAAACCGTGACGATTTAAAAGCGAAATTACAAGGAATCAAAAGTGGAGGCGTTTACCTCACCACCATCCAGAAATTTACAGAAAGCACAGAAATGCTCACAGATCGCACGAATGTGATTTGTATTTCTGACGAAGCACACCGTTCACAAATCAATCTTGATCAGAAAGTAAAAATCACCAGTAAAGGAGTGGAGGTGAAATATGGGTTTGCAAAATATCTGCATGATTCTTTGCCAAATGCGACCTATGTTGGGGTGACAGGAACACCGATTGACGGAACTTTGGAGGTTTTTGGAGAAGTGGCAGATGCCTACACCATGAAAGAATCCGTCGAGGATGGAATCACCGTAAGAATTGTGTATGAAGGACGGGCAGCGAAAGTTTTACTCAATGATCAGAAACTCAAAGAGATTGAGGAATATTATAATCAATGCTCCGAGGAAGGCACCAATGAATACCAAATAGAAGAAAGTAAAAAAGCCGTGACACAAATGGAAGTCATATTAGGTGATCCAAAGCGATTGAAATTATTGGCAGAAGATTTTGTGGGACACTATGAAAAACGGATTGAAGAAGGTGCCAGCGTAAAAGGAAAAGTGATATTTGTGTCTTCCAGTCGCCCCATTGCGTATAATTTCTACAAAGAAGTTATTGCCCTTCGTCCTGAGTGGGCAGAAGTAAAAGCATGTGAAGATGGGGCAAATCTTGCCCCAGAAGAGAAAAAAGAAATAAAGCCAATAGAGAAGATCAAAATGGTAATGACACGACATAAAGATGACCCAAAAGCATTGTATAACATGCTTGGCACAAAAGATGATCGAAAGGAACTGGATAGACAGTTTAAAAATGCTAAATCAAACTTCAAAATTGCGATTGTTGTTGATATGTGGCTCACTGGCTTTGATGTGCCATTTTTGGAAGCCATTTATATTGATAAGCCTGTGCAACAGCACTCTCTTATCCAGACCATTTCCCGAGTGAATAGAGTGTATGAAGGGAAAGAAGTCGGGTTAGTAGTGGATTACATTGGGATTAAAAGCAACATGAATATTGCCTTGGCAAAATATAGCAAAGTTCATGGAGATGATTTTGCGGATGCCGATAAAGCCGTGGTAATGGTCAAAGATCAGCTGGATCTTCTTGCAAAGTTGTTTCACAAGTTTGATACCTCCGCATATTTCACAGGAACTCCGTTGAAAAAACTCGACTGTCTCAATCGAGCCGCTGAATATATGCAGGCAACAGAAGAGATAGAAAAGCGATTTATGGCGATAGTAAAAAAACTTCGTTCGGCTTATGATTTATGCTGTTCAAGCGAGGATATTCATGCCAAAGAACGAGATTTTATCCATTTCTATTTTGCGGTAAAAGCAATCATTCACAAACTCACCAAGGGTGATGCTCCCGATACGGCTCAGATGAACGACATGGTGAAAAAAATGATCGAAGAAGCTTTAATTAGTGAAGGGATCGAGGAAATTTTTAAGTTAGACAAAAATTCTCCCGAGAATAATGCCGATATTTTTAGCGATGAGTATTTGGAAAAAATCGACAAGATTAAACTTCCAAATACGAAGATCAAACTTCTACAGAAATTATTGGCAAAAGCGATTGATGAATTCAAAAAGACAAATCGCATCAAAGGGGTAGATTTTTCTAAGAAGCTCAAAAAGCTCATTGAGGCTTACAATGAAAGGAAAGATTTTGATGTTTACCAGAGTCATGTTTTGGATGATGTAGCCGAACAGTTTGCCAATCTCTTCAGGGAGCTTCAAACAGAGCGAAATTCATTTGCAAGCATGGGAATTGATTTTGAAGAAAAAGCCTTTTACGACATTCTGAAAGCTGTCGCTGAGAAGTATAAATTTGAATACCCTGAAGAGAAACTTATTGCACTCTCTCAATCTATCAAAGCCATTGTAGACGACAAAGCACGATATACAGATTGGTCGCAAAAAGCTGATATCAAAGCCGAACTCAAGGTGGATTTGATTTTAACCTTGGATCAGCACGGATATCCGCCAGTTCCAAAGGATGAAATATTCAAAGAAATCTTTGAGCAGGCGGAAAATTTTAAGAAATATATTTAATTTAGAAGATATAAAATGCCCAGATTGCGAAAAAGTCTTCAAAGTCGATGACGCGGGAGTTACAGACATACTCAAGCAAGTCCGTGATTATCAGTTTTAAAAAGAACTACATGAGAGATTGGAAAAGAGTGCCGTTCAACTTGCCGAATCTTAAAAACACATTTTAAGAGGATTTAGCATTGTATTGCTATTGTAAATACCAAAGCAATACAATTCATGCAAAATAAGATAATATAAATATAGGGTATTAGGGAAGCACACCCCTATTAATTAAGCCAAAAACTCTTGTTTTTTATTAAGAAAAAACAGAAGAAATTGGAAATATAAAAATATTTCTTAATGCCCCTTAGACATAGGCATTAAGGAATAGAACCTTTTTGCCATAAATTTTTATTAAAATGGCACAAACAAGGGGTTTTAAGTTCAAGAAAACACTCAAAAGTTCGAGTGTTCGTGAGCCTTATCCTTTAGGGTCATAGGGCAAAATCATGCCCCTGTTGGTAGTCCCAAGGGGAATTGAACCCCTGTTGCCGGAATGAGAATCCGAAGTCCTAACCACTAGACGATGGGACCAATTTACTCTGTAAGAGCAAGTCGGGAGTTTAATGACTTTTAAGCTTTTTTCAAGTATATTTTACGATTGAATAATTATTAGGTAAAATATTTTCACAAGACACGAATACATCACCATGAAAAAAATACTGCTCACCGTTTTTACAATCATAATACTACTTTTTAGCCAAATTTATATAAATTTTGCTGAAGAAGTTTCAAATAAAAATGGTGCTATTTTCTCTGATATTGATTTATCTCATAAAAATTTTTCAGCAATCCAATTCCTAAAAAATATAGAAATTATAAAAGGATACCCAGATGGAACATTTAAACCAAAAAATCCAGTTGTAAGAGCAGAAATAGCAAAGATCCTTGTCGAGGCAAAAATGATGTTAAAAAATGGAAAATTCACAATTGGAGAAAAAGGAGGGATATTTATACAAAATGATGTAAGCCAAGAAATTACATTAGGAAATTATAAAAATTGTTTTTCGGATGTAACAAATCAATGGTTTGCACCTTATGTTTGTTACGCAAAAGAATTAGGTTGGATAAACGGATATCCAGACGGAACATTTAAACCAGAAAATGAAGTTGCCAAAGTAGAAGCAGTAAAAATGATTATAAATATAAATGGACTAAATGTTAATGAGCCTGGAAAAATAAAAATATATGAAGATACTAAAGTAGATGTATGGTATAACGATTACCTTCAATCTGCTTTTCAAATAAATTTACTCGAAGAAATAGGAGGGAAATTTAACCCAGGAATAGGAATGACCAGAGAAACTTTAAGCGAAATGATTTTTCGCGCAATTACACTAAAAATGACAAAGGAGGAAGTTTTTTCAAGTTCACTAGGAAGGAAAATTGAGAATATTCAAGTTTTAAAAAAATAGATTAGAGGTTTAACCTTGTATGCAATTTATATTTCAAAATAATCGTGTATTTATTTTTCTTTTGCATTTAAGGTTAAACCTCTAGCTCAATCAGATAAAACTTTATAAACACGAATTTTTCCATAAAAACATTTTCCTATTCCCAACTGGCAACTTTTAAAACATGTCCAAAAAGATATGAATTTACCTATGTTCAAAAAGTGCCAATAAAATTAAGTTCTCACACTAGCTTTGGATCAACTATTCATAATACACTAAATATTTTTTATAAAAGAATTCATTCCTTAAGTCATTCCAAAGGCTTGTTTTCTGAATATGATGAAGATATTTCTTTAGATGCACTTTTATCAATTTATAAAGAATCATGGATTTTCGTGGGATATGATTCGAAAACAGATGAAGATAGGGAGCGAAAAGAAGGCGAAAAAATGTTAATTAAATTTTATGAATTACATAAAGACAATTTTGGAGATCCATTATTTTTAGAAAAATCATTTAAATTACATATTGGAGATAGCATTATTTCAGGAAGAATAGATCGGATTGATCAAATTATTTATTCAGAAAACAAGAAAACAATTGAAATAATTGACTATAAAACAGGAAAAATCAGGGGACAAAAAGAAGTTGACGATGATTTACAGTTGTCAATTTACGCAATGGCATGTGAAAATTGTTTGCATTTAAACGTAGAAAAACTTTCTTTTTATTTTGTTGGAGATAATAAAAAAATTGAGACTAAAAGAAGTAAGGAAGATATTGAAAAAGCTAAAGAAGAAATTATTGGTATAATGAAAAAAATTAGAGACAAAGAATTTATCGCTGATCCAAGTAAGCAAAAATGTAAATGCTGTTCTTATAAAAATATTTGCACTTGGGCGGACATATAAGTCATTCCGACTTACTCGGAATCTCCCATAAAAGAATAATATAAAATTTTTAATACACCAGAACTGTTTAAATAAAAAAATAAATAAGTTCAGTCATAATAATTGGTTTCTTATGAGATTCTGGGCAAGTCGGAATGACCTAGCTCTATTTCATTTTGCCAATCTAAACTAAAATCTTATAGATTTTCTAGCATTAAAATAAATCTTTTTATATTATACTAAAGCTATTAATAATAAATGTTTTGACAAACAAATTAATAATAAAAGGAGGTAAAAAATTAAAAGGAACAATATTTGCATCTGGATCAAAAAATGCCGCACTACCGATAATTGCAGCCTGTCTTTTAACTAACGAAATCTCTACATTAACAAATGTGCCAGATATTGCAGATATTCATACATTACTAAAAATAATAAATTTTTTAGGAGTAAAAACAGAGTTTATTAAAGGAACTTTAAAAATTGATCCTAGCTCAATAAAAAACAAAGAAATACCCCATGAACTCGTAGCAAAAATAAGGGGATCAATAATATTACTTGCTCCTCTACTGGCTTATTTCGGAGAAGTAAAACTCTCATTTCCTGGAGGATGTGTTTTAGGGAAAAGACCAATTGAGGCTCATTTGCAAGCTTTTGAAGCATTAAATGTAGAAGTTGTTGATAGTAATAAACTTATCCATTTAAAAACAAAACAACTGAAAGGATCAACTTTTTCAATGACTGAAATGAGCGTAACAGCAACAGAAAATGCAATAATGACAGCTTGTCTTGCCGAAGGAAAATCTGTAATCCGTTTATGTGCAGCAGAACCCCATGTTCAAGATTTATGTCATGCACTCAATGAATCAGGGGCAAAAATTTTAGGAATTGGAACTCATACTTTAGAAATAATAGGGGTTAAAAAATTGAAAGGAATAAAACATGAAATAACTTCCGATTACCTAGAAGTTGGAACGTATGCAATTGCATCCGTTGTAACAGGTGGACATGTGGTAATTAAAAATGCCATTGAAAGTCATTTAGACAGTTTCTGGAAAAAAATGAAAGAAGCAGGAGTTCAATTTGAACACAGAAAAAATGAAGTAGAAATTTTTCCAAGTAAAAACTTAAAATCTGTAAATATTCGAACTGCTGTTTTCCCATCATTCCCAACTGATTTGCAAGCCCAATTTGCTGTACTTTTAACACAAGCAAAAGGAACTGGTAAAATATTTGAAACACTTTTTGAAGGAAAAATGAATTACATATTTGAACTTGAAAAAATGGGAGCACATATTGCTTTTATAAATAACCATGAAGCAATGATATTTGGGAAAACAGTTTTAGAGGGATGTCCTGTGGCATCACTTGATATTCGTGCTGGAGCAGCGATGGTTCTTGCTGGACTTTGTGCAAAAGGAACTACGGAAATATCACAAATAAATTATATTGAGCGAGGATACAGCAACTTAGTTGAAAAATTAGAATCTCTTGGAGCAGATATAGAGAAATCATAAATTTATCCCTCCCCTTGAGGGGAGGTTAGGAGGGGTGAAGAAATAACATAACCCCCTAACTCCCCCTTATCAGGCGGACTTGTAAAGACTAATTCTACTACACCCTAAATCCTAACCCCCAACATATGACAAGTTATGAACAATCTGGAGTAAATATTTATGAAGGAGACAAGGCTTCAAGAATTGCCTACGAAGCAGCAAAATCTACTTTTTCTTCAAGAAAAGGAATGATTGGAGAACCAGTAAAAGATGATGGCGGATTTGCAGGATTACTTGATATGGGAGATTTTTATCTAGTACAAGGAGATGATGGCGTTGGCACAAAAAGCCAAGTTGCAGAGAAAATTGGTAAGTACGACACTCTTGGATATGACCTTTTAGCTATGGTTTGTGATGATGCAATTTGCGTTGGAGCTGAAACTATTTCCATGACAAATACTTTGGATATAAATAAAGTCGATTCAGAAATGATGGCTGAACTTATGAAGGGGTTATCACAAGCTTGCAAAGAACAAAAAATAGTTATTCCAGGTGGAGAAATCGCTGAAGTTGGAAAGTTGGTAAACGGAGGAGTATGGAATGCAACCGCTGTTGGAATTGTTAAAAAAGACAGAGTTATTACTGGAGAAAATATTAAAGTTGGCGATAGCGTTATTTCTCTTTATGAAGGAGGGTTTAGATCTAATGGTTTTTCACTTGTACGATATATTTTAGAAAATACACTTGGTGAAAATTGCTATAAAGAAAAATCTCCTTTTGGAAGAACATGGGGAGAAGAATTACTTACGCCTTCAACAATTTATTCCTCCGCAGTTTTAGGTCTTGTAGGAAGATTTTCTGAAACTCCTAAGATTGAGGTAAAAGGTGTTGTTCATATTACAGGAGGAGGGATTCCTGGGAATGTTAATAGGATATTAAAAAAGACAGGATTTGGTGTTGAATTAGATAATTTATTTGCTCCTTCTGAAATGGTTAGAGAGGTTCAAAAAATGGGGGATGTGAGTGATGATGAAGCTTATAAAACTTGGAATATGAGTAATGGGATGATGCTTGTTGTTAATAAAGAGGATGAACAGAAAGTTATTGATTTACTTTCTGAAAATAATGTAAAAGCTCAAGTTTCTGGGATTGTTATTCCTGAGAGGAAGATTAGATTTGTTTCTAAGGGGGTGGAGAAAAATGGAGAATGGATGGAGTTTGAGTATTGAATAATAAATACATATAGATTTTGGAAGGAGCAACTCTAAGAGTTGCTCCTTCTATGATACTCGTAGCATTATTAAAGAGAAGAATTTCTTTCTTTATCGTATTATTAAATATTTTCCTTAATTCCTATTTTCATCGGAAGAACCCGTTGAGCCATTATTCTCTTTTTTTAGCAACACCTGAGAATATTTCCCAGTAGGGACTTTATGTTTTTTAGATTGACGCCCTGAGACTATATCGAAAATAAGTTGAACTGTTGGAGCAGTAATTTCACCAAATTCTATAGGAACATTAAATTTGTCAACAGGTGGAAGTATTGCTGCATATTTTGATTGTAAATAGTCATCATCTACAACTACTTCTGATTTAGGGGTAACAACATTATAACCTTTTTCTTTTAATTCTGCGATTATTACATCAATTCCATCAGGGTTTTTTACGAATAATTTGTCAACAGCATCACGTTGAGAAACTTCTGGTAAACCCACAATTGAAGCGGAGTCTCGAAATAAATTAGGATTTGTCATGTTGATAAAGTTAAAAATTAAATAAATTATTTACATAAGAAAACGAGAAAGAGTTAAAAATTAATTTTTTATTTTTAATACGTGCAAAATATTTTTCAGGAAAGAAGGGTTAGGGGTATTATCAACTTTAAGTTTAAACCTTTGCTCATCTTTAATCCTTTGTATCTCTAAAAGAAAAAACCTTCTATAAATTTCATTCATTGTACAAATACCCCCACTCTTTTCTACATCTAATACACCAACTACCTTAAATAAATGTTGAGCAATTGCGCTATTTTGATTGCTCTTCTCTCCAGATAACATTTTTTCAATATATAAATATACATCCACATTTTCTTCTTTTATAAATCTATCAATTTCAATTCTAATTCTTGAAAAATGATTATCATCACGAGTATAATCAAGTATACTACTTATCGCTTTTTCTATATCGTCCTCACTTACTTGTTTATTGTTTCGATTATTAAGATTATCGAAAATAACTTCACCTATTTTTTGTACAAGATAAGCTTTTCCATTTGTTTTTTCATAAATAATAGTAGCCATATTGCCAGAGAGATCAAAGCCACCTCTGCCGAATCCTTCTTTTAAGATATTAATAGCCTCATCTTTATCAAGATTTCCAATATTAATATTGGTAGTTATGTTAAATGGAGAATTTGCAGAATGATATTCTGCTGACATAGGAGTTCTTACATCTGCTAGGACAGTCGAATGTAAGGCCATCTTAGAAACCTCAGAATAATGAAAAGCTGAACGCAAGTTTGGAAGAAGCTCCATTATATTACCATATTTTAATGCTGTATATTCATCTAGTAGAAGAACTATTCGAATTTTATTTTTTACGGATTCACTAATACTACAAAATACATTCGAAACACTTGAGCTCTTATCTATTTTTATTTCCCTTATGTCACGAAAATATTCATTTAATTTACTATTTTCTAGTAAAAGGCTTAATACTTTCTTATTAAAATGATAAATAAAATTGCTTTTAATATGAGAAAATTCTTCTAAATTAATATATATAGAGACTAGATTTGGCCTTTTCTCTATTTCTTCTTCTAACATTTTCATAACTGTAGTTTTTCCATTCTGCCTCGCTCCTAAAAGCGAAAACCAATCCCCTTTAGCAATAATATCAAATAAAATTTTATCAAAATCTTCTACTTTAGCCTGCATCTTACGATCAATTACAGGACCTTTCGTAACAAACGGATTTAAATTTAATTGATCAGAAGACATGTCAAATATTTAATATCGAAAATCGTTAAAAAAACTTATTTCTATAATATCATTTTATCAGAAGTGTGTCAATAGTTTTTTTTATAAAAATGTTGTATTTTATAATTTCATCATCACAAACGCCTCCACAAATTCATCAATATCCCCCTCCAAAACCTTATCAACCTGAGAAGTTTTTATCCCAGTTCGTACGTCCTTCACATACCTATCATCCAAAACATAAGAACGAATATGCCCCCCTCCGAAAGAAGAATGTCTTTTTTCCGATTTCAAAATATTCTTTTTAGCCTCCGTTTCAATTCTTTGTTTTTCTGCAAGACGAGAGTGAAGAACTTTCATAGCCTGTTCCTTGTTTTGATGCTGAGATCTTTCATTTTGGCATTGAACAACAATTCCACTTGGAATATGCGTAATACGAACTGCACTATCAGTTGTATTTACATGTTGTCCCCCTGCTCCTTGAGCACGGAATGTATCAATTTTTAAATCTTTTTCATCAATAATAAGCTCTTCTTTAACATCTATTTCAGGAACAATTTCTACATTTGCAAAAGAAGTTTCTCTTGTATTTGTTGTATTAAATGGACTTCTACGAACTAGGCGGTGGGCACCATTTTCACTT
Organism: uncultured Candidatus Peribacteria bacterium; assembly: GCA_964466055.1. GTDB lineage: Bacteria > Patescibacteriota > Gracilibacteria > CAYXLW01. Next base: position 29,231 of record CAYXLW010000005.1, on the reverse strand, counting down.
TTTAAATATCCATAAATTTTTTCTCCACTAAAAACATGAATTGTTGCGCCTTTAATTCCTGCAATTTCTGCATCTTGAATATCTAATATTTTTGTTTTCCACTCTTTTCTCTCACAATATTTTAAAAGCATACTCATAACCATCTTTGTCCAATCACTAGCATCAACTCCGCCTGCTCCAACGGTTAATGTAATAATTGCATTATTGTCATCAAATTCGTTTGATAAAAAAAGTTCCAATTTTGCCTTTTTTATCCTATTACTTAAATCCTCATGTTCTTTAATCATCTCAATTTCTGATAAAATTTCTTTCATCTCTTCCAAGTTATTTTGAGTTATTTCAATCTCTTCCCATGTTTTAATAGTTTTTTCTAAAACAGCAATTTCAGAAGAGACTTTTTGTGCTTCTTTAGGATTATCCCAAAAATTAGGAGATTCAGATTTTGTTTTAAGTTTTACTAATTTTTCAAAAAAATTTTCTTTTTTAAGAAATTCTTTTGCACTTTTTATGTCTTTTTCTAGTTGATAGAAATCCATATCTTTGATTAGATTTTAACTATTATAAGTCAGAAAAGCTTTAGGCTTTAGATTAACTATTTTTAATTAGAGATTTTTTTATATGCCAATTAATATCAATTTGATTCTAAATTATATTTTTCTTTGGTTAATTGTTGCCAATTATTCATTGTTATTTCCTTGAATAGCTTATGCAAGAGGAGTATATTCATTCTAGAGAAAAAGTAAAATTCCCATTTGCATGCCACCACAAAACCAAAGCGATTTATCAATTGCTCCTCTAAAAATTATAGAACACTATGAAGCTTTTAAAAAAGCCATTAAAAATGGAGATATTTTGCTTGCAGAAAAAAATATAAAAGAAATGAAAACATACCAAGGTGGAGAAAAATTAGCAAAAGAGTTAGATGAAGAATTTGAAGAGTTTCAGAAAAAAAATCTTCTTAAAAACAACAAAGAACAATATGAGCTAATACAAGAAAATTATGACTTACTCGAAGAGGAAGAAAACAATGAACAAAAAAAATCTCAAGAAATATTGGGGCATATTGAAGCATTTGAAACTTTTTTAAATGATGAGTTCTTTGATTTTGCAGAAGAAGAAATAAATGAAATTATAAGACTTAAAGATAAAGATATTGATCTTGCAAATAAACTTAAACTAAGACTTAAAGAAGAAAAAGATAAAGCTGAAAAAAGAAATAAAGGAGAAATTGAAAAAAAAGAAAAATATCAAAAGGTGTCAAATGAGGAAAGTAAAAAAATAAAATCAACAAAAATATTAAATAAAATAATATTTTTAGCAGAAACTTCTTTAAATAAGGCTAGAGATTATTTTGATTCTAATACTAAAGAATTACTAGAGAAAGATTACGAAAAAGCCTTGGAATCATTTCATATAATTGAAGAGGAGAGAAAGAAAAAAATATTTGTTAATTTTAATAAGGCACTTGAAGATGAAATGATTGTTGCTGCAAAAAGCATTTTGGACAAATCTGGGCTTCCAATAACTATTTTATCTGATTTATACAAAAAACTAGAGGAAAAGAGTGAAGAGATAAAAGAGAAAAAAAACTTACAAAAAAAACAATCATTACTTAATGATTTCGAGTGGTTTATACAAAAAGAAGATTTTGATTCTGCTCGAAGTGTCTTAAAAAAGCTAAGTAGCTATATATTGCTTGAGAAATTTAAAGTGCTAGAAAACGAGCTAATGGATGCTGAGACAAAAGTTCAAATAAGAAATAAAATAATCAACTCAGATGAAATTGAAAAAAGTAAAAGGATTATTTCTTTACTTGAAGATGCTAAAAGTGCGTTAGATCAAAACAATTTTTCTAAAACTGAGACCTTAATAAATAAATTGGAGGCATTAGATAAAGAGGCATTTTTTTATTTAACAAATATATTAGTTGAAAAAAAAGAGGAAATTGAAATTCAAAAACTAAATAAGATTAAGATATCTTGGAAAGAGAAATTTAGGAGTTCGTTAACCCAATCTGACAACAATCAGTCCACTGAATTATTAAAGGAAGCAAAAAAATATTTCTCTAAGAATGAGTTTTTAACTTTTGAGAAACAGCTTAAAGAGAAAATTGTCTTTGACGATTTCATGACTTTTTTGAAAGATAATAATTTTTCAGATGCTGAAAAACTACTTAAAAATAAGACTCTTTCTCTTTCTTTAAGAGAAAAAATGCTAATTAAATTTGGCGATTATAAGAATGTTTATGAAAAAATAGCATTACAAAAAGAATTAAATAAAATACAGGAAAATATTGATAAATATAAACTAGAAAAATTATTTGATAAAGCAATTCAAGAATCTGATAAGCTTTTAAAATTAAAAAATAGCATTGCAGATAAAGAGCTAAAAAAATCCCTAAACAAAGCAAAAGAGGAAATAACTTTCCAAAAAATTCTAAATGAAATTGAAACTAGGAATTTTGAAAGTTATCTCTCTAAAAAACATAACTTCTCTTTACAAAGATCCGAACAGCTATTCAATGCATATCAAAAAAAATCTGAGGAAGTGTTCGATAATGACAGAAAGCTGAAACTGAAAACATTAAAATTATCTTTCGAAAGAGCATGTGATACCTCTTATGAAAAAGCTTTTGATATATTTGAAAAAATACAACTAATAGCAACAAGAGAAGAACTACCTTGGTATCAAGAAAAATTACAAGAATCAAAAGAAATGATTATTCAAAATAATTTAAATGAATCTGAAAGTTTATTGCAGTCAAATTCTTTTATAGAAGTGCGACAAATTATAGAAAATTTTATAAAATTAAAGTATTACGATTTAGCTGAATCTTTACTAAAAAAGTGTCTTGAAAAAGAATATGAGCAAAAAAAGCAAAAAATTAAAGATGTGCTTGAATTTAAAATAAATAAAATAAAAGAGCATTTTAGTAAAAAAGATTTTGATGGCTCTATCTCTATTATTGAACAAATTATTCTTATAACAAAAAAGGATGAGTTTTTAGAAATTTTAGAGAAAACAAATCAATTAAATGAATTTAAGAATTTTTTAGAAAAAAGAATTATAACTTTACTAGAACATGAAGAAATAAAGAAGGCAAAGGATTATCTTAAGATTTTTGAAATTATAGATTTAAAAAATTCAGAAAACTTGAAAACTATTTTGAGAGAAAAAGAAGATATAATTATAGAAAAAGGTTCTTTTACTTATTCTGAAATAACACATACCGAATCTATTTTAAAACATTATAATTTATGGAAGAAAAATCCAAGCTCTGACAGGAAGCATATTGATGCTATAAAAAGGTTAGGAGAAAAGGATTTTGCTGATTTTTTATTAAAGTATCAAAAAACGTTAGGAGGAAAAATTTCCCCTAATCTAGAAAAATGGGAGATTTACATGAAAGATATTAAACAAAAAATTAAAGAAGAAAAATTTCAAGAAGCCAGATTTGAACTTAAAAAAGCATTTATTCTGAATTTTCCAGAAGCAGAAAAATTATATTTATATATAATTAAAATTGAGGGAAGTAAGTCCGAAGAAAAAAGATTAAAAAAATTTAGCCTAATATCATCAGATTTAATAAGATTTTTAGAGCATAAAAACTTTGAAGAAATAATAAAAATAATCCCTCAAGTTAAAGAGATATCCAATTTTGATGAATGGAAAAAATTAAAAATAAATATAATAAAATTTTTAGAAAATCCTGTACTTGACAATTTTATGGATTTGAACATAGAAAATATAAAAGCATATTTTAATAATGACAAAAATATAGCAAAAGAAATTGGAGATAACGATTTAGTTAAAAAAATTGAAAAACAGGAAAAAGAATATACAATAAAAAAGCTTATATCCGAGAAAAGATTTAGTGAGGCGGAATCTTTATTACATGAAATATAATTTTTTAGAATGTTTGAATTTTTAAAATTTCCCAAAAAACAGATATTAAAAAAACAGCTCGAAAAAGCTAGAAAGAAGGAGTGGAATAAAAATATTGAACATTTAAAAGATAATATTATAGTGAGCTCACATTTAGGCGATTTTCAAAAAAACAAAGAACTTTTAAATCAGCATTTTTATGAAATGACCGAAAATGAAAAAATTGAAATATTAGAATTTACAAAAAAAGAAGAATTGAAATATTTATTTAAGAAGTTTGATAATAATATTATAAATAACAATAAAGATGAAGCACATGCATTGCTTGCAGATATTCATGCTCGTACAGATGAAAAAACTTATTTAAAATATGAAAAAATTTTATTATCTAAAGAAAAAGACTTTAAGAATGCTAATAATGGTGAATCCCAAGATGAAGAAACTATGAACAAGAAAGTTTCTATATTTGAAAAATTAAAAAATATATGGAACAAAAAACTTGAAGAAATGAAAAATGTTTTTGAGTTATTAAAAAAAGAGCATAAAGGTGAAGAATTTGATGATTTTCTAGAAACTCAACAAATTTTACAAAATAAAAGTACACAAACAGAATTGCCAGAAGAAAATGTAAGTAATTTTGAAAATGTTTTTGGCAAAACAAAAAATAATGAAGAAGATATTTTAGAATCTATTTTAAAAGAAAAAGATAAAGATAAAGAAGATTCTCAAATTAAGAAAAGTTCTGCAGATTTTGAGTTAAGTGACAAAAACGATAAAAAAGAAAATATTGTTGTTTATTTTAACCCATTTCTAAGATATATAGAGTTATCTTATATCTTTATAATATCCTCTTCTATAATATTATTTTTTAGCTGGCTATTTTTTCATATTCAGTTTGATGAAGAAAATAAAATACTTGGAATCTTTAATCAGCCAAATCTATTTTCACAAAAAGAAGTGTATGAACAAGAGCTTACTGATTTAAATAAAAAAATATTTGAATATGAACAGAAACTTGAAAGCTTAAGGCGAGGTGAAGTCAATGCTCCTTTAACTATTGCCTTAGAAGAAATTATTGTTAAAAAAATTGACTGGCTTACAATTAGAGATGATCTTGATACTGCGACACTTCAAGCTTTCCCATACAACTATATTTTACACTATATACAGTACAACACTTTTTCTGGTAATGCCGAAACGAAAGATATAAACGTTACTGGACAAATAATTGATCCTTCTGGAAGAGTATTTTTACTTGCAACAAAATTAATTAATTCAATAAATACTCATCCCTCGTTTTACGGAGCTGAAATGAAAACTTTTAGTAAACAGGAATACACAGATGAAGACCTTGAAGGATTTTCAACAAATTTTTCACTTAAATTTAAATACTTGGGAAAATAAAAAAATTAGAGAGGAATTCTAGATAAATTCTAATAATATAAAGCTTTAATTAAATGAAAATGGATTTTAAAAAAATAATTGAGAAGGTGAAGGAATATATGTTTTTTTTAAAAAAACATAGTTTTGGTAGTAATTTGATGAAAAAAAAATCACTATCCACTTTAGAGAAACTTATACTATTGCTCTCTACTGGCTGTGTAATTTTAATAATCAGCATAACATTTATAATAATACCAGGGATATCTAAAATGGGTGAAGTAAAGGCAAGTATTAGGAATATTGTCAGTGATATTTATGGTGAAGAATATGGAAAAGAAGGGAAAAAATATTTAAATGATAAATTAAAAAAAGAGTTAACAGAAGAAGAAGAAAAAGTTATGAAAAACAAAAAGGATGAGCTTGAGATTTTGAACAAGTCTCTTTTAAAAGATAATGAAATTTATCCTGTAGTTACATTACTTGAGGATTATACTGTCACAATGAGCACCGAAGAAGCACCTATTATTTTAAAAAATATATCATTTGGAAAAGAAGAGAATATAAGTATTCCTGCAGAAAAATTGCAACAAAAGAAGCGCTCTTTTGTTTTAGAGAAAGATCTTAGAGAGATATTTGGTGGAGACGAAAAGAATTGGCCAGAAATATTCTTTGATAGCATGAAGGGAGAAAAAGTATTTTTCAGAAATGATATAACAGAGGAAAGTTTTTCTAATATTAGTGATTCTGTAAAAAGTAAAAAACTCTTAATTAAATGGAAAAACTCTCCTAAAATTACAATACCTGCTGAATATCGTGTTTTACCAATAAATGTATCTATCGATGCTAGTAACGATAAGTTTGAGCAATTTTTAAAATTTATTTATCATTCAGGAGATATTAAGAAATATTATTTCAAAGGAAGTCCTGTTCCTATCATGTCAGTGGAATCGTTAAATTTACCAATAAACGAAATTGATAAAGAGGTATCCAAAGAAATTTTAGTAAAATCTTATTCTTTAAAGTTGAATGTATATTTCCAAAAAGAAGAAAAATTTGAGAAAATGAACAATGATAAAAATAAAGAATTAAAATTAAGCCAATAACACTAAATGACTTATAGACTCAAGACTGACGGCTAATTCTTTACCTCCTACCCCCTAATCTCTAGTATATATTTATGAGTTTGTTAGAAAATATAAAAAACGGCATTGTTTCAGGGAATATCCCAGCATTAGTACAAAATATTTTGTCATATGCATTGGAGCAAAAAGCTAGTGATGTTCATATTGAACCTGAGGATAAATATACTCGCTTAAGAATTCGTATTGATGGAGTTTTAAGAACTATCGTTCAAATCCCAAGTAATTTTCATCTTGCACTTATTTCTAGAATAAAAATTCTAGCAGGATTAAAAATTGATGAACAAAGAATTCCTCAAGATGGGAAAGCAAACGTAGTTACAGAAACAGGGAGAAATATGGATCTTCGTATTAATACAATTCCTACAATACATGGAGAAAAAGTTGTTATACGTTTACAAGATAAAAGCAGAGAAATCCCCTCTTTTAAAGAACTTGGGATTAGGGGAAGTGCATTAAAAAACCTTGTAGATGGTATATCCCAACCTAATGGAATTATTTTGATGACGGGTCCAACTGGATCTGGGAAAACAACAACTTTATATTCAGCACTATCAAGAATAAATAATGACTCCGTTAATATAATGACGCTTGAAGATCCTGTTGAATATGAGATGAAAGGACTTGCTCAAAGTCAAATGCATTCTGATATTGGTTATTCTTTTACTGAAGGACTTCGAGCTGCACTTAGGCAAGACCCTGATATTATAATGCTAGGAGAAATCCGTGATAAAGAAACAATAGAAATTGCAATACGCGCCTCTCTTACAGGACATCTTGTGTTATCCACTATTCATACAAATTCTGCACTTGCTACTATTTCTAGAGTTTTAGATATGGGAGTTAAGCCTTACTTATTTGCTGCTGCAATTACAAACATAGGCGCACAAAGACTTGTAAGAAGAGTTTGCTCTAATTGTAAAGAGCCATATAAGCCTGAACAGGGGCTAATTGATGATGTTTTAAAAAATCTTAGAAATCTCCCTCCCTCAGAAGGAGTGGATCCAAGCTCATTTAATGATGTTTATTTTATACAGGGAAAAGGATGTGATGAATGTAATGGGACTGGATATAAAGGTAGAATTGGAATTTATGAGGTTCTTCACGTTACTAAAGAAATTGAAATTCTTATAAGTAAAAGTGCTGATATTAATGAAATTGGAAAAATGGCGATAGCTCAAGGGTTTGTATCAATATTACAAGATGGATTAATAAAAGCACTTGCTGGTTTAACTACAATTGAGGAAGTTTTTGAGGAGGCAAATAAAGAGTAGCTTTTTAGTTAGCCCTATAAACAAGTAAACTTAAGATTATTTTATGCAAAAAAACTGTAAAAAATGTAATGCAAATTTTGAAATCACAGATGATGACATAAAATTTTATGATAAAATTTCACCTATATTTAGTGGTAAAAAATATCAAATACCCATTCCAACATTTTGCCCTGAATGCAGACAACAAAGGAGATTAAGCTTTAGAAATGAGAGAAAACTATATAAAAGAAAATGTGACTTAACAGGAAAAGATATTATTTCAGTTTTTTCTCCTGATAAACCCTTTAAAGTTTATGAGCAAAAAATTTGGTGGTCAGATCAATGGAATCCACTTGATTACATCCAAGAGTACAATTTTAACATATCTTTTTCACAACAATTTAGTAGACTTTTAGAAAATGTCCCAAGGATGTCAATGTTTAATATAGGAGAGAATATTGCGTATTGCTCTTATTGTGGAGATTTTAAAGATTCTTATATGTGCGTAAGTGGCATGGAAAGTGAAAAATGTTGTCACTGCTTCTTTTCTAATTATTCCTATAACTGCTTTGATTGTGCAAATATTCATTATTGTCAATATTGCTATGAATGTATCGATAGCGATAAATTATATGAATGTATGTTTACTCAAGATTCAGAAAACTCGAAAAATCTTATTTTTTGTAAGAACTGTAATTCTTGTGAGCACTGTCTTTTTTGTGTTGGACTAGTTCAAAAAAAATATCATATTAATAACAAGCCTTACTCTAAAGAAGAGTATTTTAATGCTTTAGAAAAATACAAAGAGCTTATTCAGAAAAATATTGAAGAACTCGGGAATAAGTTAAATAAACAGAGTGAAGTCTCCTCTTTTAAGTATTATCACGGCTACAATAATGAAGATATTATTGCAGATTATATCACAGAGAGTAAAAATGGTTTTTATTGTTTTGATGTTCACCAACTAGAAGATAGTGCTTATATTTTTAACTCCCCAAGAAAAGCCTTTAGCTGTTACGACAGTATATACGTTGTTGATTCTGAACTAAATTATGAATGTATAAGTTCTATCAGACAAAATAGCCATATAAGTACAATGTATTGTTGGGATTCCAATAATATTTTTTATAGTGATCATTGTTTTTCTTGTAGTGATTGTTTTGGTTGCATAGGACTTAGACATAAAAAATACTGCATTTTAAACAAACAATATACAAAGGAGGAATATGAAGAATTGGCACCAAAGATAATAGAATATATGCAAAATACAGGAGAATGGGGTGAATTCTTTCCTTCTGGATTGTCTCCATTTGGATACAATGAAACTGTTGCAAATGAGTACTATCCTCTAACAAAAGAAGAGGCATTAAAAAAAGGATTTAAATGGTCAGATTATGAATCTCCAATTCCAAAGGTAGATAAAATAATTCCAGCAAGCAAATTACCAGATGATATAAAAGATATTCCAGATGATATTTTAAACTGGGCAATAAGATGTGAAGTTACAAATAAACCATACAAAATAATCCCACAAGAATTAAAGTTTTACAGAGATCATAATTTACCAATACCAAGAAGACATCCAGATCAAAGACATAAAGACAGAATGTCACTTAGAAATCCAAGAAAATTATGGTCTAGAAGTTGTGACAAATGCACTAAAGAAATACAAACAACTTATTCTCCAGAAAGACCAGAGAAGATTTTGTGTGAAGAGTGTTATTTGAAAGAAGTATATTAGTATCTAAACATAAATAGCTAAATAATAAATTTTTAACTAATAAGCCCTTGCCTAAAAAACTTTTTATAAATGCAGAATCTTTAAGTGATAAAGAGAAAGAAGAAGAGAAAAAAAGAAAGAATTCTCATCAACTTGATGGCGAAGAAAGAGGTCCAATAGAAGAGGTCAACCGTTGGCTTGCAAAAAACAGCTCTTTAAAATTAAAAGATAAAGTTATATTTTATCGTCTTTTCGCTGCTATGATTAATGCTGGAATTAGTATTACTAAAGCGTTGGAAATTTTAAAAGAACAAGTGGAATCACTAAAGTTAAAAATTATTTCTGAAGATATTTTAAAAAGAGTTGAAGGCGGACAAAGCTTGTCAGATTCACTTGAAGAGTATCCAAAAGATTTCTCTGAAGTGGAAATTGGAATGGTTAGATCTGGAGAAGCTTCAGGGAAGCTTAATGTTTCTCTTTTAAACTTGGCAGATCAGATGGAAAAAAGTTCTTCCCTTACAAAAAAACTCAGAGGGGCAATGATATATCCTATTGTAATTTTTATTGTTCTAATTGTGGCTTTATTTGCAGTTATGACCCTTGTAATCCCACAAATTAAGGAAATGTTTGAATCGTTTAACACTGAGCTTCCAATGATGACACAAATGTTAATTGATTTTTCTGACTTTATGATTGAAAGGGGGGGATTATTTGATTTACCCAATGTTTTTAATATTATTATATATTTTGTTTTATTTATTTTGACTATTAATTATTTACGAAAAACAAAACAAGGTAAATATTGGTGGGATTTATTTCTTTTAAAAATCCCAATTTTCGGATCTTTAACACAAAAAGTTGCACTTTCAAAAATGTGTCGTGGAATTGGCACACTTACTGCAAGTGGACTCTCAATTATAAAAACACTTCAAATCTCCTCTGAAATGATTGGAAATGAAGTATACAGATTAAGGATTCTTCGTATAGCAAATGATGTAAAAATTGGTATTAATATGGCGGATAATATGAGAGGAGATAGCCTCTTTCCTCCTATTGTTACAAGCATGATTGGCGTTGGGACACAAACCGCACAACTTGATAAAGTTACAATAAAATTAGCAGAGTTTTTTGAGGATGATGTTGATGGTGTAGTTAAAAATCTATCATCTATTCTTGAGCCAATTATTATTGTTGTGGTTGGGCTTTCTGTGGGAGGATTAGTAGTTGCAATCATGTTACCAATTCTTAGCCTTTCTGATTTGGCAGGAAATCAGTAATTCTTTAATTCTTTATATTATGAAATTTTTCTCATTTGAAAAACTTTTTGAAAATTTCAAAAATACAATTTTACGATTCCAATTTGTTAGTATGTTTTCATTAATTGGAACATTTATTGGAATATCTTTGATCCATTTTGATTTTGATCCTAACGCAGACTATACCTACTTTTATAACCTTCTTATTACATGCGTACTAGGTTTTATTATTTTTATTTCCATTCAAACTTTTGGTGAAAGAAATAAACTAGACTTTAAAAAACATTTAGCATTAAAGGCTTTAGGTCTTATTTTTTTAGTAAGTTACTTTCATCTTCTTCCAAATACTTGGAGCAATGCTTATGCTAAAGAAATAATAAGAGTAATTTTATACTCAATATCATTTTTATTTTCTGTAACATTTGCACCATTTTTAGTAAAAGGAGAAATAAACGGATTTTGGCAATTCAACAAAACACTTATTATTAGGCTGTTTTTTTCAATACTTTATGCAGTAGTATTATTTATAGGTGTTACTCTTGCCTATACTGCAGCAGAACAGCTTTTAAATGTGAATATCAGTTATAAGTTATATCCTGAAACATTTGCGTTTATTGTAGGAGTTTTAGCATCGCATTTTTTTATTTCAGGTATCCCTAAAGATTTTGAAAAGTTAGAAAAAGAGACAGAATATCCAAAAGGTATAAAGTTTTTTGCTCAATATATACTTATTCCATTAATTACAACTTATGCAGTAATTCTTTCCATATATGTTGCAAAAATTCTAATAAATGGAGAATGGCCAAAAGGAACAGTCAGTTGGCTTATTTTGTTGTTTTCAATAGGAGGTATTATTACCAATGTTTTACTTTATCCACTAAATAATATTAAAATTTCTTGGATAAAATATTTTTCTAAAATTTTTTTCTTACTAGATTTAATTTTTATACCAGTTCTTTTTACAGCAATTCATATTCGCTTAAAAGAATATGGACTAACAGAGCCTAGATATTATCTTTTGCTTCTAGGAATTTGGTTAGCAATTATGGGGATATATTTTCTTTTCTCAAAAAAGCAAAACATAAAAATCATTCCAATATCTTTATTTATAATAATATTGTTTTCATCATTTGGTCCATGGGGAGCGATTTCCATGTCTGAAAATAACCAAGTAAAAAGATTAGAAAAGGCATTAATTGAAAATGAAATTTTATTTGAAGGAAAAATAATTAAAATAGAAAAAGAAATTGATATTAAAGAAAGAAGAAAAATTAGCGGAATCCTTGAATACCTTGAAGGCATTCACGGCTATGAAAAAATTAATAAATGGTTTGATAAAAATCTGAGTGAATATGTAGAAAAAGAAAGAATTAAAAGAGATAATGCGATTGATCTTGGCGCAGAAACGTGCTGGAATGATTATTGCTTTATTATGAAAAATTTAATGGGAATCGATTATATAACAATGTGGGACTACAACGGATTTGAAAATAATAAAGAGGTGAAGTTTTTCAGTTATACCACTAACCATAATATAATAAAAGATGTTTTAGGATATAATTACTTTTTTAATATTGGTATTTCTAGCAATGAAAACTTTATAATAAACAAACAAGAATTTACAATAAATGGAAGGAAATATATTTTACACATAAATAATAAAAATATTCTTGTAATCAATAATAATAATGTTATTGCTGAAATAAGTTTACAAAGTTTAATAGAAAAATTACAAAAAAAATATATCAATGAGGAATCAAATATAGTAAATGGAGATAAAACCGTTCCAGTAGATGATATGACTATTTTTTCTGAAGATAAGAATATAAAAATAGAAATAAGTAATTTAGGGATTAAAAATAGAGAAGAAAAATTAAAAATAGAATATTTGAACGCTGATATATTTTTGAAACAATAAGAATAACTATTTTTTTATTTTTAATTTTATGAAGAAAAAAGTTAATAACAGAATAATTATAAATGCAAATAAATGACTATTTTGAGGAATAAAATCTAAATTAGTATTGTAAAAAAATATATAGACTTTATACCTAATATACTTGATTTGTTCAGGATAATAGATATTTATAAGAATTAATGAGATTCTGTAAGATGTATATATTAAAGATGTTGCTAGAAACAACAACAATACTAATCCATAATGAAAATCAAAATTAATACACCACTTTTTTTTACAAATTTTTTTCATAATTATTAATTAATAATTAAAGTATTTATTTAGTATTTCTTTCCAAATAGAGAAAACTTTTTCTTTTTTACCATATTCGTAAATACCAGTAAGATTAGGATTATGGTTAACTTCAATAACTGTAAAACTATCAGGATTGTTGATTGAATCTTCAACAAATACATCTATCCCGCAAATTCGAATTTGTAAAGTCTCCGTTAAGTTTTTTACCCATTTTTTTGTTTCATTTGAAACTTCTTCTGAATAATTTATAATTTCACCTCCTGCGGAGATATTTGCTTTAGAAACAATTTGAAACTCTTGATATTTTGTTAAAATTGAATTAAGTGTTAAATTATATTTCTCTAGTTGATTGTTTAAAAAAAATGAATTTTCAGTTATTTTATTTCGCGCTCTTTTTATCCCCTTATTTATATTGCTAATAAACTCAGAAATTGATTTTTTCCCATCCCCAATAATTTTTGGTGACGTTCTTTGATAAACAAATTGAATTTCTCCATCTAAGACAAAAATACGATATTCAGGTTGCTTTATAAGCTCCTGAATAAGAGCAACCCATGCTATTTCAGATATTTCTTCTAAATGCTTTTTTAGCTCATTTTTATCATGAATAACCTCAGCAAGAATTCCAAGTGAGCTACTATTTGGTTTTACAAAAACAGGAAATCCAATTTTTTCGGCAAACAAAAAAGCATCTTTTAATTCTCTTCCTTCTCCTCTTAACTCTCTATATTCATTTTTCAAAAAAAAGTAATTTCCTTTGGGAATTTTAAATCCTTTTTGTTTTAAAACTTCATAACACCATGCTTTGTCACTTACAAGTTGTGCTGAAAACTTTGGATTTAAGGGATAAGTTCCAACTTTACTATTACTGGAAAAAAAGGATTTTTCTCCATTAGAAACCTCCACTAAGTTATTTGAATAAATGTCTACTAATTCCCATTTAAAGCCAAATTTTTCACAGGCTTCTTTTAAAATCAAAAGTAATTGAGGGATTTCTGGAAACATTATTTTAAATTAAATCTTAATTATAACTTCTAAATTCTTTTTCAAGTGAAGTTTCATGTGCTAACTGATAATTTACACTATCAAAAAACATTTCTAGTTCATCCATTCTTTCTTTTAAAATTCGATAATTTATACGAGATGCTTTATCCCTAACTTCATTTAAATTTTTATCAGTAGAATAACGAAATGTTAAAGACGTTTTATCCATTTCATGAAATTGCTTTATGTATTTTTCGACATTTTCTATATCACCTTTTTCTTCTTTTTTTGAATATTTATTAAGAATTGGTTTAATTTTATTCCAAATTTTTAATAGGCTGTGGCTACAATCTTTAATTACACTTGATATACTTTCTTTATTCTCTCCTGAAAATTTTTTATAAATCGATTTCATTTCAAGTTCTAAATATTGTCTATAAAGAAATACAACTGGGAAAATTAAAGTATCACATTTTTTAATATCTTGAGATTCCATAACGCTATCTGAAAGGATGTCCCCTGCTTTTTTGTATCCAAATATGTAGCCATAATATTTACATTCATTATTTCCCCATCCAAAATATGCATGCTCATAATATTCACCAGTATTAACAAAAAGCTTGCCATCATTTTTTGGCCATACAAATTTTTCCATTTTATCAACAATTTAAAAAAATATAAAAATACTTTTTTCTTAAAGCAAATGCCCCATTTTTTCTTTCTTGGTTTTAAGATATTTTTTTGATTCTTTAGTTTCTTTTACTCGTAAAGGAATGCGTTCAACAATCTCCAAACCATAACCTTCAATTCCTGTAATTTTTTTAGGATTATTAGTTAAAAGCCTCATTTTAGAAACTCCTAAATGTTTTAAAATTTGAGCTCCAATCCCATAATCACGTAAATCTGCTTCAAAGCCTAGTTTCTCATTAGCTTCTACAGTATCAAAGCCTTGTCTTTGTAAATCATAAGCCTTTATTTTATTAATAAGCCCAATCCCACGACCTTCTTGTCTCATATAAACAATAGCTCCAGTTCCTTCTTCTTTTATCTTTTTAAAGGCCGAATCTAGCTGTTTTCCACAATCACAATATAAAGACCCAAATAAATCTCCTGTTATACATTCCGAATGAACTCTTATAATTGGAGTTTTATCTGCTTTATATAAATCTCCAAGAACTAGTGCGATATGTTCTTTCCCTGAAGTTTTATCTACAAAAATTTTCATCATAAATTCACCATATTTTGTTATTAACTTACTTTCTGTTGCTAGCGTAACAAGATCTGTTTTTTCTCTTCGGTAACGTATTAAATCTTCAATAGATATAATTTTTAAATTATGTTTTTTTGAAAACTCTTTTAACTGAGGAAGTCTTGCCATACTTCCATCTTGATTTGATACTTCACAGATGACAGCAACACCTTGATATCCTGAAAGCCTTGCTAAATCAACTGAGGCTTCAGTATGTCCTGCTCTTACTAAAACTCCTCCTTCACGTGCAAGTAAAGGAAATACATGTCCAGGACGAACAAAATCTTCAGCCTTCGTTTTTTTATCTACGATATCTAAAATTGTTTTTGTTCTATCTTCAGATGAAATACCTGTATCTATTCCATTTCTAGAATCAACTGTAACTGCAAAGTTACAAGTTTTATCTTCAGTTTCTATCATAGGGCAGAAATTCAGCCTCTGTGCTATTTCTTTTTCTACTGGAGTACAAATAAGCCCTCTGGCCTCGGTTGCCATAAAGTTTATTGCTTTAGGCGTAACCTTTTCTGCTATCATTACTAAATCTCCTTCATTCTCTCTGTTTTCATCATCTACTACTATTATCATTTCCCCATTTTGAAGTGATTTTATTCCTTCATCAATTGTGTTTAACATAGATTATTACATTAAAAAAAGACGTGCCGACATTATTCATGTTTTTTAAGAAAAATCAAAAGCATTATTAATTAAATTAAACTCCCATTCATCATTATTTTTTTTATCCAAAGTTGCTAAATCAATACGATAATCAGCATCTTCAATATTTTTTTCTTGAAGATATGTATAAACTGTTTTAATAAGTCTCTCTTTTTTAAATTTAGAAATAGATTCACTCGCAATTCCATATGAAGAAGAACTTCTAGTTTTTACTTCAATAAAAACCATAGTACCTTTTTCTTTTGCCACAATATCAATTTCTCCAAATTGTGAATGAAAATTTGTTTCTATAATTTCAAAACCTAACTCAATTAATTTTTGGATAACAATTTTTTCCCCCCAATCTCCAAGCTGTTTTCTTTTAGTCATATTTTATAGGATTACAGAGAAGTCCCGCCTGAAAAATGAGCTTTAGGGGATTATTTTATTAACATAGATTCCTAAATAATGAATAGCAAAGTTTATAGTCTATTTCTTATTAATTTTAGATAGAGCCTTTCCTTCTATGTCCCAATTTGAAAAGAAAAAATGCAAAATCGATCGAGCAATAGTTATAGCTGTAAACATTGAAACAAGTATTCCAATTGCTAGATTAATTGCAAATCCTCTAATTATAGATGAACCAAACCATGCAAGTATTCCACAAGTAATAAGAGAAGATATATTAGAATCTCGAATAGATAACCAAGCTCTTTCAAATCCGATAGAAATTGCTGCTGTATATTTTTTACCCTCTTTTAATTCTTCTTTTATTCTCTCAAAAATAAGAATATTCGCATCAACAGCCATACCAATTGAAAGAATAATACCAGCAATACCAGCAAGGGAAAGAACAATTGGTATTCCAATTGCTCCGGAAGTTTTTAAAATAAATACAAGAATAATTATATATATAAGTAAAGCAATATCCGCAACAAGCCCTAGTAGACCATATTGGAAAATCATGAAAAGAATAACGACTATAACTCCTATAAAACCTGCAATAATAGATTTATTAAAGGCATCAACTCCTAGCATTGCTCCAATTTTATTTTGCCCAACAAGAATAATTGGAGCAGAAATAGCTCCAGTATTTAAATCTTGGGCAAGTTCTGCCGCCTCAGGAATTGTGTACTTTCCTGTAATTTGCGCACTTCCACTTGGTATTTTTTCGTTAACAGTAGGAGCAGAAATCAATTGCCCTCCTACAAATATTGCAATAGGTTTTCCTATATTTCTTTCTGTTAACTCCGAAAATAACGCACCTCCTTCACTGTTAAATTCAATAACTACTAATGGTTTTCCAAATTGATCAAAAGATACCGCTGCTCGCACAAACTTAGAACCATCAAGCCCTGTTGCTTTCCATGGATCTGGTTCTGTCGAATAGAAAATCTTTTCGTATGTTAGTTTTTCTTCTTCCCCCTTAACTTGTTTTGGCAGAGTTCTAGAGCGAAGTTTTTCAATTTTCTCTTTAGCATTTTCTTCTTTTTTTAAAATACTGATTTTATGTGTGGTATATTTTGTTTCCTCAGCTTCTTTTTCATCTGTTTTTTTAATTATATGAAAACCAAAAGGCGTTTCTACTATGCCTGAAATTTGATTTTTTTCTAAAGCAAAAACTGCTTCTTCAAATTTTGGTGTCATTGCACCCTTTCCAAAAAATCCTAAATCACCCCCCGTACTCGCAGATGGATCATCCGAATACTCTTTTGCTAATGCTGAAAAATCTGCAAATTCTTCTTTTGTCATTTTTAAAGCTTCTTCAGCTTTTTTCTTTGCTTCAAGTTTTGTTATTTCAGACGTACTTCTTTCTGCACCTTTATATGACACAAGAATATGACTTGCCTTAACTTCAGGCTCAAATTCTTTTTTATCTATTAGTTTTACTACAATATATTTATCATCAAGCTCGATAATGTCAGAAGTTTCTTCTTTTGTAAGAGTTTCTATTTTTGTACGTAATTCAGGTGGATAGAAATCAATTGTTACTTCTTTATCTTCATAGTTTTCAGATATTTCTTTTGCTACGTCTTCAAATTTTTCTCCATCTACTGTTTTTTCTCTTTCAATAACTTCTTTTGCTCCAGCTTTTAAAATAACGAAACCAGTTTTTTCATGTACTTGCTGAAATTCATTTACAAAGTATCCCTCATTAGCTTCAAGTAATTCAGGATATATTTCCCCTTCTTTTAAGCCCCATACTTGCTCTTTTATACCTTCTTTTGTTTCATCTTTAAATTGAGAAATTTTTTCATAAGTAATTTTCGCTCCCCCTGTCTTAAGTTTTTCTCCTAAGATAGAAAAATCTTCAATACCTTCTTTTGCTTTTTCCAATGTTTCCTTTGCTTTTTCTTTTATTTTTTCTTTTTCATCTGGATCTATTGCTTCTTTTTGTTCTTTAAATTCTAATTGGATTGTTTTCCCTACAATAGCCTTAGCTTCGTCTATATCATTTATTCCTGCAAGTTCAACAACAATATGATACTCATCGCCAACATTGGCTGTATATATATTTGGCTCTGAAACCCCAAGTCCATTAACACGTCTTTCTATTGTAGTTCTTACTCCTTCAATTATTTGGACTAAATTAACATCATTTTCAGGATTTTCATCATTATTATATTCATTTGCTTGTCTTAAATCTAAAACATAATCAAGCTGGGTTCCTCCTTGGAGATCTAACCCTAAATGTAAATCTTGACTTAAAAAGAAATTTCTTATTCCAAATGTTTCTGGCAATTTCTGTTTCCAGTTTTGTGGCATGGAAAACATTCCCATAGCAAGTGTTATAACAAGGATGAATATAACTTTTCGTGAAATTTTCATAGTAGATTGCTTTTAAATTCAATTAAACGAATGGATTGTATGAATTTAGCTTGAAAAATGCAAGGAGAAGTATCTAAAAAATATTTATGATATTCTGTTTTTACTAAAAAAATACCAAAAATTCAATAACCACTTTTTGTTATATAAAAATTTCAGAAAATCAATCTTACCAAGAAATAATAATCCTATAATTTATTCCTTCTTGCCTTCTCTCAACTTTAAAATTTCTCAAATCTGAAGTATCAAAATTACTCTTAGAAAGTGTAGATAATTTATGAAGAGTTAATAGTCCTAATATAATATTGTTATCAATAAATATATTCATGGCTTGTTCTCCATATCGTGACTGTTGCCATAAAGAAGAAATACTTCTTTCCTGAAAAATATATGAATCTGGCCAATTTTTATAATAATGTAAAACAGTTCCAATTTTTTTTATCACCTCATCATCCAAAGTTTTTTTTATATCAGTTCTTCCATCTTTATACTCTTCAGGCATAATTATTTTTAACTTTTCATATAATTCTGAAAATGATTTACAGTTCATAAAAATCTTAACAATCTCAGTGTTGCTTATTTTACTAGTTATATTATAAACAAATTTCACTACAGCATCAGCAGCTTCATCTAAAGTTACCCCCCCCCCCCCAAAAAAATTAAACACGCTAAAAAATTCAGGTTAAAATCCTTTTTTTCGCCCCAAGTAACCTTTCCAGAAACTAGCATATGAATTTAATGTATGATTGTCTTCCTTTTGGGATGCAAATTCTCCTATAGCAGCTATCATATCTCCTAAAATAACACAATCTTCATCTTCTCTTACTTCAAGTAAAGGATCTATGCCATGAATAGCTTCATGTCGTAATATTTGGGCTGGTGGCATTGCACCAGAAATTTGTTCCTCAGAATAAGCAACCAAACGAATAGCTTTTAGGGGTTTTGGAAATGAATTAATTCCAATTGCTAATAAAAAATTTTCAAAATTCAAATAAATTGAAACACCTTGTGGGAGATTATAATATCCAATTTTCCACATAAATCTTTTATAATCTCCTATATTAGAAAAAGATAGCGTAGGAACTCTTATTTCTGAACCTACAATGCGGTTAATATTAGGCATATTTTTAAATTCTACAACTCCATGAGATAAATCTTCTAGAGTTAAGTCATATTTTTCAGGAAAAGATGCTTGAACTGCTGCTTTTAGCTTATCATCACTTGTTTGTAACAACTTTTCTGGTAACAGTTTTTGCATAACATATAACCAATTTTTTGCTCCAGGGTCTCTTTGAGCAATCTCTTGAAACTCAGGGACTTGAGATGTGAGTGTATCTATTTTTTGCATAAAAATTTTAAAATTAATAGGGTTGCACTTGACTATTTAATATACGTACTTTGTTATCTTGGTATTATACCAAATAATATATATTTTTTCAATTTAATATTCATTTATATATTAGAAAATTCAAAAAATATAGATGTAAATCAATTATTATTTTTATTGAAAAAGATATGTCTTTCCATATTTTTTTCATTGACATTCAAACAAAAGTACTTAAATATTAATATTTTTTTGTTCATCCATCATTGTTTATTTCTCATTATTATTTTCCCTTCCAAATACCAAAAACTTTTCCTAAAATATGCGGGAAAATTATTTATTAACTACTCATTAACATGGATTTATCAAATATCTCAGTACTGTGGTATGTGCTTATAGCAGCTGCTATGGGAGTAATCGCTTCTATTATTCTAAAAATCACTATTAGTGCTAAACCAGCTGGGGACAAAAAAATGCAAGAAATTGCAAATGCAATTCGCGAAGGAGCAATGGCATTCCTTTTTAGAGAATACAAAGTAATAGTAATTTTTATTATTCTTTTAGGAACATTACTTTGGTTTACGTTAGATAACGGAAAATACATAACACTATCTTTTGTTGTAGGAGCCATATGTTCAGTTATAGCAGGATTTATCGGAATGCGTGTTGCAACAGAAGCAAATGTTAGAACAGCAGAAGCTGCAAAAACATCTCTTGGTGGAGCTTTGCGTATTGCCTTTAATTCAGGATCTGTTATGGGGCTTTCAGTAGTTAGCCTTGGACTTATAGGTCTTGTTGGTATGATAATGTATCTTTCAAAAGTTATTGCTGATACAAATATAATGCTTGACGTGCTTACAGGTTTTGGACTTGGAGCATCATCAATAGCACTTTTTGCTAGGGTAGGAGGAGGAATTTTCACAAAAGCTGCTGATGTTGGAGCTGATCTTGTTGGTAAAGTAGAAGCAGGAATTCCAGAAGATGATCCACGAAATCCTGCAGTTATTGCTGATAATGTTGGTGATAATGTTGGTGATGTTGCTGGAATGGGAGCTGATCTTTTTGAATCATACGTAGGCTCAATTATTGCTTCTATGGTTTTAGGCTTTGTTGTTTACGGAATGAATGGAATTTATCTTCCATTAACTCTTTCAGGGGCAGGTATAGTGGCTTCAATTATTGGAAGTTTCTTTGTGAGAACAAACAATGAAAATAAAATTCATGGAGCTTTAAAAATGGGGATTTGGGTAGCTTCAGCACTAGTAATTCTTGCAAGTTATTTCCTTTGCAAAAAATTCATAGGAGAAGATGGAATGAAAGTATTTTATACAATTATCACAGGACTTGTTTCTGGAGTATTAATTGGATTGTTTACAGAATACTATACAGCAACTGAATATTCTCCTGTTAGAAAACTTGCTAAATCATCAGGAACAGGAGCCGCAACATGTATTATTGAAGGATTAGGACTTGGATATATGTCTACTGCTTTACCTGTAATAATTATTTGTATAGCAATTGGATTAAGTTATTACCTTTCAGGATTATTTGGAATCTCCATTGCAGCAGTTGGAATGCTTTCAACATTAGGTGCATCACTTGCTGTTGATGCTTACGGACCAGTTGCAGACAATGCAGGTGGAATTGCAGAAATGGCTGGACTTGGAGCAAAAGTTAGAGAAAGAACAGATGCACTTGATAGCGCAGGGAATACAACGGCAGCAATAGGAAAAGGATTTGCTATAGGATCTGCTGCTCTTACAGCGCTTGCACTTTTTTCTGCATTTGCAGAAAAAGCAGGAGTAGATTTAAAACTTACAGATCCAAAAGTAATAATCGGACTTCTTCTAGGAGGAACTCTTCCTTTCATATTTTCGGCACTTACTATGAATGCAGTAGGACGCGCAGCATTTGCTATGATTGGAGAAGTAAGAAGACAATTTAAGGAAATAAAAGGAATTATGGAAGGAAAGACTAAAGCAGACCATGCAAAATGTGTTGATATTGCAACTCTAGGAGCTATTAAAGAAATGATTCTTCCTGGAGTTATTGCTATTATTGCCCCACTTGCAACAGGTTATTTTTTAGGAAATGATGCACTTGGAGGGTTATTAGCAGGATCTCTTGTAACAGGAGTATTACTTGCTATTTCAATGGCTAATAGTGGAGGTGCTTGGGATAATGCTAAAAAATATATCGAAGCAGGGAATTTAGGAGGAAAAGGAAGTGAAACACATAAAGCAGCCGTTGTAGGAGATACTGTTGGTGATCCATTTAAAGATACTTCAGGACCTTCAATTAATATCCTTATTAAATTAATGACAATTGTATCATTGATTTTTGTTGCTTTCTTTACAGCAAATAGTTTGAATTTATTAGGATAATTTAGTTTAAAAATTAAAAATATAAAGGCAGATCAATGATCTGCCCTTTTTTTATTTCCAATAATTTGGACGATAGAGCTAACTCAATATTAAATTGGAATACAATAATTGTTTGCCTCCACTCCCCTCATCCGCCCCGGTTAGCGGGGCACCTTCTCCCAGAGGGAGAAGGGAAAACCCCCTCTCCCTTTGGGAGAGGGTTGGGGTGAGGGAGTGCGGGGTTATGTCAAACTATTTTGAATTAGCTATATTATTACATAACATCGACTATTTTGGTTTTAATTTTAGAGACACAAAGTTGTATATCTCTACAGATTCATAATCTAACCCTATCAAACCCACACGTTAAAGCCACAGCCAAAGCATCTGCTGCATCATCTGGACTGGGACGTTGTTTTAAGTTTAAAATTTCTTGAACCATAATTTGCATTTGCCTTTTTTCAGCATGACCATAGCCAGTAATGCTCATTTTTATTTCATTAGGAGCATATTCATAAATTGGCAAATCACTTTGAGCAGCCGCAAGAAGAATTACTCCACGAGCTTCTGAAACTTGTAATCCTGTGGTTATATTTTGAACAAAAAACAGCTCTTCTATTGCAAATAGATCTGGCTTAATTTCATCGATTAACATAGAAATATCTTCATAGATTTGAAGCAATCTATTGGGCATTACTTCTTCACTATCAGTAGTTATAACTCCTGTATCAACCAATTCCCATTCAGTGCCATTAAGCTCTATTGCTCCAAAGCCTACTGTCCCATATCCGGGGTCTATTCCAAGAATTCGCATTAAAATAATTTTATATATTCGTAACAATTTTAAACGTTTTTTTTAAATATCTAAATACTTTGTTTTTTTATATAAAAAAATATTGCAAATTATTTATAGACAATGTACATTATGACCCATATTGTATAATTAGTCATTTTACTATGTTAAAAAAAGCCACTTTAATTCTAAAATTTGCAGAGAATCTGTTTGAACAATATGGATATAAAAAGGTAAGTATTGATGAAATTGTAAAGAATGCAGGGATTGCAAAAGGAACTTTTTATTTATATTTTAAAAATAAAAATGAGCTTTATGAGGCAATATTAAGAAAATATGAATCAGAGGCAAAGGCATGTATGCAATACTTAGCAAAACAGGAAAAAGATATAAAAAAAAGATTATACAGAAACTATATGGGAAGTCTTTTATTCTGCTCAAAAAAGAAAATTTTGAAAGAAATTATTCTTGAGAACACAAATTACTATTCAGAAACTGTAGACAAGAAAAGCTTTATGGCTTCTGTTTTTAGTTTAATAAAAGTGCTTCTGGATAAAGATGTTAATCAATTAAGAAGTGATATTACTTTAGATGAAATTGGGGATATTCATACTTTTTACCTTATGATTTTAAGATATTCTGATTGCAATGAAGAGTACTTTTGGAATTTGAGTGATAAATTAGCAAAGTGTATAATAGATGGAATGCTTGCAAAAGAAAAATGGGGCATAACAAAAGAAATAATCTTTGAAAATTTTAAAAATTCATTATCTTAAAATATAAATATTTAACAGAAAAACATGAAAAATCATATTATAATAACATTAACAGTACTTTTGACTTTATCTTCTTGCTCAAATGGAGATGATATTTCTAAGATTAATGAGGTAAATCCAAAGATCGAAATAATGACAGTTGCTCTTGGGGGAGAAAAAGAGTTCACCGTTAATGGAGAAGTTACGCCAAATAAATCTGCAAATATAACCTCTGAGTTACGAGCAAATGTTCAAAATATCTTAGTTAAACCTGGAGATAAAGTAAGAAGAGATCAAACTCTTATAACACTTTATTCTGCAAGTATTGACAACTCTTTATCTACTGCCTCTTCTTCATTGGCAAATGCTGATAAATCTTTAAGTCAAACAAAAGAGTCTGTTCAAAAAAATATAGAAGCCTCTAAAGTTGCATTAGAAAAATCTGAGCTTTATTTGCAAAATTTATTAAAGCAGAATAAAACTAAAAGAATTCAAGCTGAAGAGGCTTTAAATACAGCTAAGCTAAATTTAAATCTATCTACTGAATCAGCTACAACTGCACTGGAAACATCAAAAATTAATCTTGAAAACACTATTAATTCATCACAAACTGTTATTGATTCAGCATTAAATACAATTGATGCTATCTTGGGAATATCAGAAAAATATAAATATAATAATGACTCTTTTGAACAAAATTTAGGAGCATTTAAAAGCTCATCTAAAAAAGAAGCTGAAATTGCACTAGAAAAAGTGCTAAATTCTTATAACTCATTTTCTCCTATTTATGAATCTTCTTACTCTATTTTGAGAGAAACTGAAGATGCAGCACAAAAAACTCTTATAATGTTGAATAATTCATCAACGGGAAATAATTTCCCAGAAACGACTTTAACTTCTTATATAGGATCCATAAGTGGAGCTGCTGGTATTTTAACTTCAATTCGTTCAACAATTACCTCTCTTTCTTCTTATCATCAAGCAGTTGAAACAGCACAAAAATCATTTGATTCTACAATTCAAAATGTTAATGGAAGCTCCCAAGTTACAATAACTGCACAAGTTCAATATAATTCTACAATCGAAAGCTTAGACGCATCTGAAGATGACGCTGAAAAATCAGTAGAAGCTACAAGAATAGCTTATGAATCAGCCTTGAAAGCAGCAGGGCTTTCAGAAACTGGAGCTAAAACATCGCTCACTGCTGCAAGCGGAGGATATCAACAAGCCCAGATAAATAAGGATAAACTTATTATAAAGGCACCTTTTGATGGATATATTGTTGATATTCCTGTAAACATCGGAGATGAAGTAAATCCTGGAACACTTTTAACAGAAATAGAAAATAATGATGTTTTTAAAATCATTGTTTATCTTACTAACTCTCAAGTAACTAAGATAAAATATGGAGACGAAGTAAGAATAGGGAAAAAAAGTATGGATAAAATTACAGCAATATCTTCAAGCGTTGATCCTGATATTAAAAAATATAAAGTTGAAATTGTGCACAAAAATCCTTTCCTGCATTCAGGACAAGTTATCCCTGTAAGTTTTACTGTTAGATCAAACCCCAATTTTGATAATAATGTAATTTATATACCATTAGTTGCAGTTCATATGAATGCAGATGAAATATTTGTGTGGAAATTAGATAATGAAAATAAAACAATCAAAAATCCAGTGGGGTTAGGGGAAATAATAGGAAAAGAAATCGCCATCAAATCAGGACTAACTGCAGGAGATAGAGTGATTATACAAGGAGGAAGATTATTCAAAAAAGAGGGTATAAAAGCAGATGTTTTAAATGAAACAACAGAAGAAAATATTGAGAAGGATGAAAAAAAATAATTTTATGAAATTTTAAAAATAAGAAAAAATATGAATATTAATAATAATTCAGACTTACAAGAAAATTTAAACCATACATCAAGTTTTATAGAAAAAGCAGAAAATAGCTGGTTTAGTTTTTTTATAAATAATTCAAAAGTAGCTTTTCTAGTATCTGGCGTAATTTTTCTGTGGGGAGGAATGGCAATGTTAACAATTCCTAAAGAGTCAGCACCAAAAATATCTTATGGAATAGCCTCTATTTCAACTTTTTACGATGGAGCTTCAGCGGTTGATATGGACAAACTCATAACTCAGGAAATTGAAAATAAAATAAAAGACGTAAATAACATTAATAAAATAACATCTTCATCTAGAAACAGCTTCTCAAACATAACAGTAGAATTTGAATCCGATACCGATATGACAAAAGCTATGAGTGATTTGAGAAATAAGCTTGATTCAGCTAAATCTAAACTCCCTACCGATGCGGAAGATCCTACTGTAACGGAAATAGATTCAACCCTAGAGCCCATTTTTACTGTTCATCTTGCTGGAGATTTACACCCTGCATTGCTACGAGATTATGCAGAAAAATTAAAAAGTTATTTAGAATCAGATCCTGTTGTTAGAGAAGTTAATATAAGTGGAGGTGCTGAAAGAGAAATTTTTGTAGACACCGATCCTTTAAAACTTGCTCAATATAAAATTTCTTTATCCGAAATAGTCTCAACTATACAAAGAACACATCGCGATTTTCCTGTTGGAAATTTTGAAATAGATAATCTTGAGTATTCACTAAGATTTCAAGGTCAACATAAAAATACTGAAGATATTAAAAATATTGTAGTAAAAGTATCAACCTCAAATAGTAATTCTACTCCAATAAAAATAGAAGATATTGCTGAAGTTTATGAAAGCAATGAAGAAATTGAAAGCTTAACAAGTTTTACAGACCTAGAAACTGAAGATAAATCACGAACTCCAACTATTACTCTAAATATTAATAAATCTAGTAATACAAATATTTTTAAGGTTGATCCTCTGATTAGGAATAAAGTTCTTGAATATGTGAAAAATAATTTCGGAGATTCGACGAATGTTTATTTTACAAATGAAATTGTTGAACAAACTCGCGATAGTTATGACACTGTTTTTTCCAGCGGGGAAGGTTCTATAATTATCGTTTTTTTGTTGCTAGCTATTTTCATTGGAATGAAGGAGGCTTTAGTTACTAGCTTTGTAATTCCACTTTCATTTTTAGTAACAATTGGCACAATTAAAGCTATGGGAGAAACATTAAACTTTATGGTAAATTTTTCTCTTATCTTGTCTTTGGGGATTTTAGTAGATACTTCAATTGTTATTGTCGAAGGTATATATGAAGGTATCAAGCAGGGATATACACCAAAAGAAGCAGCGATAGCTGCTGTACAAGAATTTAAGGCTCCCCTCATATCAGGAACGCTAACTACACTTGCTGTATTTATTCCATTACTTGTTCTCCCTGGAATATTAGGAAAATATCTTTCATTCATACCAATATCAGTTTCCATAACGCTTCTCGCTTCACTTTTAGTTTCACTTTTAATTATTCCTGCAATAGCGTCAACTATTTTAAAAGCAAAATCTGAAAGAAAGCAATCAATCAATTCTGCTTTTGGACGTTTATGTAGCACCTTTTACAAAAAGAGATCGGAAATTATTGAAAGAGTTCAAGAATCATATGATAATTTTACAGTTAAAAATTTACCTAGTGCAAAATGGAGAATGATTACAATATACGGAACAATTCTTCTTTGTATTTTAACATTCTTTCTCCCTGTAAAATTTTCGATGTTCCCTGCTGAAGATTTTGATTATATGTGGACTTCAATAAAAATGCCGGAAGGGACAACAAAAGAAGTAACATTTGAATCAGTTTTACCTGCTGAGAAAATATTACTAGAAATACCAGAGATGAGACGATTTGAAACTAATATTTCAAATAATAGCGCTCGTATATCAATGGAACTTTTAAAGAAAGATTATCGTAAAAATAATGGCATGAGAACTAGTCTTGAGATTAGTGAAGAATTGAGACAAAAATTTAAGCAATTTAAGAATTATGAAGTAAATATTGAAGAAGCACAAAGCGGTCCCCCTGGAGAACATCCAGTTGCTTTTAAGATTATTGCTCAAGATTCAGAGTATCTAAAAGATGCTCAAAAAGTAGCAAGAGATTTGCAGGAAATTTTAAAAACTATTCCAGGCACTGATGATGTGAAGGATGATATTACTAATATTCCTGGAGAAATAACATACAAAGTTAACCATGAAGAAGCCTTGAGACTATGGCTTGACTCTAGTCAAATAGCATTTCTTACAAGAACAGCCATAAAAGGTAGTGATGCAATAACTTTAACTAGAGATGGAAGAGAAATTGATGTAAAAGTTCGTTATAAGGAAGGCAGTATTCAGAATTTTGATGATATTGGAAACCTTCAAATTTTAAACAATAAAGGTGAGCTGATTTCTTTAAGCCAAATTGTTGTAAGAGAATTTAATCCTGCTGTAAATGAAATTAAAAGAAAAGATCGAAAAATTTCGGTTACAATTAGTAGTGAACTGGCAAAGGAAGGAAATGCCCTTGAGATAACAAATGCATTTAAAGAAAAAATTAAAGACTATGAATTGCCTGCAGGAGTAGAAATTGAAGAGTCTGGAGAAAATGCGGAAAATGCGGAATTATTTGTTGCATTAGGAACAGGGTTTGTTATGGCTGTATTTTTAATATTCACAATTCTTGTAATACAATTTAATTCTTATAGTTACCCATTTATTATCGTATTTACAATTGTAATGTCATTTTTAGGAGTAAATATAGGACTATTTGTTACTGGTACTCCTCGTAGTCTTGCTATGATAATAGGAACTATTTCGCTTGCAGGAATCGTTGTGAATGATGCAATTATTCTTGTTGATCGTATTAATTACTTAAGAGAAAAATATGTGAATAAGCCATTGGAAGAAATTATTGCTCATGCTGGAGCAACAAGGTTACAACCTATTGTGCTTACTACATTAACAACTGCTGCTGGTGTATTGCCACTTGTCTGGGTTAGTACTTTTTGGGCAGGTCTTTCTTATACAATTATTTTTGGGTTGATGGTTGCATCTGCCCTTACTTTGGTTGTTACTCCTTGTATGTATTATGAATTTACGAAGCATATGTATAGAATTGTTTATAGAATGTTGCTTGCAATATGTATTTTAATTGCCGTTATTTCTCTTATAAAAATGAATTTTATAGGTATCGCAGTGGGAATAATTCTATTTATTATTGTTAGGTATTTTTATTTGAGATGTTGTGTAAAAATGAAGGTAAAAGAGAATATAGTTACTTATTTGAAGCCATAAATAAACTGACATTTTAAAAAAATCTCAAGCAATAGGTGGAAACAAAACGAAAAAAGTGAATTAAAAAATGAATGGGAGAGATATTTTTATCTTTTTTTATACCTTCAACGATTCACTTTGCTATATAATCGTTTGTATAATATACAAGATATTGCTACAATGCGGTCATAAAGTTTAGATAAAAACTAGTTAAACTCAATAATTTCGGG
>CAYXLW010000004.1:99801-101722 GCA_964466055.1 uncultured Candidatus Peribacteria bacterium | reverse complement strand
TTTGCTATCTCCGCGTAGGCGGAGATCCAGTTTTTTAAAGTGCCAATTTATTTAGATTTAGCTATAATTTCTTTTCTATAATCTCTTTAGATGAAATTTAAATTTAAACAATTTCATTTAATTATATATACATATAAATTTACTTGTTTTTTTAGTAAAAATAGGTAAAATCCGTTGGCTTTTCCTAGAGTAGGAGGAAATTTTAATTTAAAAAAACAATCAAAATGGCTGTACCAAAGAAAAAACATTCAAAGCAAAGATC
Source organism: uncultured Candidatus Peribacteria bacterium (assembly GCA_964466055.1). Classification (GTDB taxonomy): domain Bacteria; phylum Patescibacteriota; class Gracilibacteria; genus CAYXLW01. Next base: position 101,460 of record CAYXLW010000004.1, on the reverse strand, counting down.
AAAAACTCGCCATAGTCACTGGCAAGATCTTCAAAGAAAAAAACTTATAAACAATGTAAATATTGTTACTTGCTCTAATTGCGAAGAGAGAATTCCTGAGCGTACTATTTGCCATGAATGTGGATATTACAAGGGAGTACAACTTATAACACCAAAGGTAGATACAGCTAAAACAGTAGTAAAAGTTTAAACTAAGTTCTTTTAATGTCTCAACGTCATATTGCACGTATCGTAGTTATGCAAACTATTTTTTCAATCTTTCATAGACCTAAGATTGATCGAAATGAAGCATTAAGTTATTCTATATCCCAAATGCCTAGAGACCTTAAGAAAAATGATTTCCCTCAAATGTTACTTGAGGGAATTTTTAGATTTGAAGAACAAATAAAAAATAAAATAAAGGAATTCTCTTCTGATAAATCACTAGAAAAAATAGATCCTCTAACTATGGCGATTCTTTATATAGGAACTTTTGAATTATGTTTTGATGAGTCCAAACAACCTCCAGCAGTAATTATTAATGAAGCAATTGAGCTTGCGAAAGAATATGGGAAAGACACTTCGTCATCACTTGTTAATGCAATACTTTCTAAAATGGTCGTAAGTAAATAGATATTTGTATTTTGAAAATTGAGTATTTTATATCAATTAATTAGGATTAAAAAATTAAGAATAATGAATTAATGAATAAGCTTATAGATTAGTACTAAAATTCATTATTTAATGAAAATCTGGAATTAATAATCATCAAACAATGTATAAAAAACTTGAAAAAATACTTGATATAAAAATAAAAAATGAGGCTATTTTTAAAATAGCTTTTACACACCGTTCAGCAGTGAACGAAAATAAAAGTATAAATGAACATAATGAAAGATTAGAATTTTTAGGAGATGCCGTACTGGAACTCATTGTTACTGAATATCTTTATAAAAACTTCTCAGATCTTGAAGAAGGTGTACTTACAAGTTTACGTGCAAGTTTAGTTAAAGGAGAATCTCTCGCAGAAACAGCTAAAGAATTAGAACTTGGTGATTTTTTAAAAGTTAGCAGAGGAGAAGAAATGTTTGGAGGAAGAGAAAAATCCAGTCTTCTTGCAAATACATTTGAATCATTTATTGGTGCTGTATATTTAGACTCTGGATTAAAAAATGCTCAAAAAATTGTTTTTGATCATCTTGTACCCAAATTAAAAGATATTATAAAAAAGGGAGGCTATATAGATGCAAAATCTCAATTTCAGCAAATAGCTCAAGCTAAATTCAAAATAACTCCACATTACAAAGAAATTTCATCGTCTGGACCTGATCATGAAAAAATATTTGAAGTTGCTGTATTTATTGATAATGAAGAAAAAGGAAGAGGAAAAGGAAATTCAAAACAAGCTGCACAACAAGAAGCTGCTAAAGATGCCCTAGAAAAACTAGAGATAGACATTGAATTCCTTCAATAACAAAAAAAGAGCCTCGTAGAAAAAAACGAGGTTTTTTTGTTTTTGGCTCTTTTTGTTTTTGAATTCATATATCTTTTGCTCGCGAGAGGCTCTTAAATTGTGTACACCAAGATAAGAAATCAAAAGAATGAAGAATTCAGGTTGTAAGTTTTCTTATCTTCATAGAATAGATTATAAGAAAGCCTACGGGGTTGTGTCGTTTGAGA
>CAYXLW010000004.1:89912-99701 GCA_964466055.1 uncultured Candidatus Peribacteria bacterium | reverse complement strand
ATGAATCTTGTAAATTCCGAGAAACTTATTTGATATCCTTCTCTGACACGGGGTGCAAGTTCTCTTATTTTCCTAGAAAGGATCATAAGAAAGCCTACGGGGTTGTGTCGTTGAGAATGAATCTTGTAAATTCCGAGAAACTTATTTGATATCCTTCTCTGACACGGGGTGTCTTCTTTGAATATTTTTTTATTTACCAAAGTAAGGAAAAAAGATATTCTGATGAAGACTGATGAAAAACAACCTAAGTTATTTTTCGTATATATTATAGCATAATTTTTATAAAAAAACAAACTTTTTATGAGAAGTCTATTTTTTGACTTATGGAAGATAAAAAATAAGAGAAATAATTCTTCTATAAAAGAAATTATTTTAACAAAACAGCAAAAAATTTCAAAAAAAGATGAAAAAATATTCTTTGAATCCCCAAATATTGAAAATTTACATTCTCCAAAACTATTCAAAGACTATGAAAAAGCACTTAAACGCATAAATTTTGCAATACAAAATAAAGAAAATATAATTGTATTTGGAGACTATGATGTAGATGGAACTGTGGGAACAGTTATTTTATTCGAAGCTCTTAAAAAAGCTAAAGCTAAAGTTTCTTATAGAATCCCACATAGAAAAAAGGATGGCTATGGATTAAAAAAATACTTTATTGATGAATTTAAAGGAATAAACGTAAAGCTTGTTATAACAGTAGATACAGGCATTTCTGCTATTGAAGAAGTTAAATATGCGAATAAACTTGGAGTTGACGTAATTATCACAGATCATCATTTGCCACAAGGAGAAACTCCAAAAGCTCATGCAATAATTAACCCTAAACAAAAAGGTTGTAAATATCCATTTACAGAAATTTGTGGAGCAACACTAGCCTACAAATTGGGACTGGGGATAGCAGAAAAATATTTTAATAAAAATGAATATGATGAGTATAAAAGTCAAAATCTTGTGTTAGTTGCACTTGCTACAGTTGCAGATGTTATGCCTCTTATTGATGAGAATAGAATTATTGTAAAATATGGTCTAAAAATGTTAAAAAATACAGACAATAAAGGACTGTTAGCTCTAGCATTGACAGGAAATATTAACTTAGAAAATGCGAATTCAGAAACTCTTGGCTTTCAGATAGGACCAAGATTAAATGCAGGAGGAAGACTATCTCAAGCATATTTAGGGGTTCAACTTCTTCTTGGAGAAACAAAATTTGCTTCCGAACTGGAAAGATTAAATGACTTAAGAAAGCTTATGGTAAAAAATGCATTAAAGGACATTGAACAAAAAATTTATACAAAAAATGTAATTATTGAATCATCTCCGGCTTGGCATGCTGGGATTATAGGACTTATCGCAGGGAAGTTAACAGAGAAATACACTATTCCAACAATTATTTTAGAAGAACAAGAAGATAGATTTGTAGCTTCTTGTAGAGCACCTGAAGGTTTTGATATTTTTGATTTTCTTATTGGTTTTTCAGAAATGTTTGAAAATTTTGGAGGACACAAACAAGCTGCTGGGTTCTCTATATCAAAAGATAAATACCTAGATTTTAAAGATAAGGCATTAAAATTAGGAAATAAAATTTTAGAAAAAAATCCTTTAGTGAAAGAATTAGAGATATGCACTGAAATTTTCCTCAAAGAATTAAATTTAGAAACTTATAAAGAAATAGAGCTGTTTGAGCCGTTTGGATATGGCAATGAAAAGCCTGTTTTTATATTGAAAAACATTAAAAATATTGAATGGAAAACAATGGGGAAAGAAGGTGATCATTTAGTAGGGATATTGCGAGACAAAAATAATGAAGAGATAAGAATCTTAAAATTTTTTGCAGGCAATGAGCTTAGAAGAATTTCTAATATTCAATGTATGGATTTAGCGATTTCTCTTTCAGAAAACACTTGGAATGGAAATTCTTGTTTACAGTTAATACTTGTTGATGTAAGAGAATAAATATAAAACACTTGCCTCTAAAGAGATGCAATTTATATAATTTAAAAATATAAAAAATTTTATAATTTCTTTAATTCACCCCTTACTTTTTCAATAGGTCCTTGAATATCTGAACCAATGTTATATACTTCAACGTTTTTATCTAATTTTCCAAGCTCCGCCGACCCATCATCCATAAGTATTAAAATTTTTGTATTCTCATCATTAACATGTCTAATACTATCCAATATCATTCTTACGTTTTTTCCTGTTGTAAACTGTGCTTCAATTATTACAAGTTTAAGTGGCTCCGTTAATTCTTCAACTTTTTTTATAGATTGACTTGTAGAATTAAATATCATCAAAATATTTAAATTACCAAATACCGTCTCATGTGCTAGCATTTGCCCCGACTCATGACCAAAATAAAGAACTTCAACAGGTTTTTCAGAATTTTGCATATCAATATAGGGTTAAAGAAAGCAGAAGAATTTTATAACTTATATTTTTTTTGTCAATAGACAATTGTAAAACATATAGACTTTTTTGTAAACTGTGATAAAATTCATGAGATTTTTAACACTATATAAAATAAATTAATCATGGATAAGCTTAAAGATGACTGTCTTTTATTAAAAAATATCTCAAGTTCTGACATAAAACTTATTGAAGAAAACTTCGTTTTAAGAAAATTTAGGAAAAAAGAAATAATTTTAAGAGAAGGAAATGAAAATAATTATCTATTCATTGTAAAAGCAGGAGTTGTTAGGGTAGATGCATATAGCAATAACAAAAGACAAACATTATCCTTTTTGAAAGAAGGAGATTTTTTTGGAGAAATTGCACTATTCACAGATTCCAGTACTTCAGCAAATGTAGTTAGTGTAATAAATAGTGAAATTTACACGTTAAAAAAAGAAGACCTAAATAATTTAATCGAACAAATACCACAACTTTCTAAAAACATAATAAAATACTTATCTAATAGAGTAAGATCTGCCGATAAAGTTATATTTGACTATGCATTTAAAATGCTTGAAGCAAGAGTTGCTTCCAAACTTTTGGGATTAATGGAAATGTTTAAAGGAAAAGATAAAAATAATTTTTTTATTAATTTACCAATAACTCATCAAGATCTAGCTGACTATGTAGGAACTTCAAGAGAAACTATAACTAAAATCTTATCTAAATTTAAAGATATTGGCGCAATTGACATTCAAACAAAAAAAATAGAGATAATTGATAAAGTAAAACTTGAATCTTTTATTGGAGAATAAATGTACTTTTACCACTTGGGGTTTTATTTATAGTCTACTTCATCCACCTTTCTATTTCTTGTGCATTGATCCGTCTAGGAGTTTTTATTTTCTTAGATTCAATTTCTTCAGAATCATAACTAATATTTTTTAAATCTTTATAAATATTTCCCTCAAAAAAGAATAAATATATCTTTGAAAAAAAGTTATAAAACCAAGTTTTCAATTTTATCTCTAATGAAAAATTTTTAGAAAAATTTTTATATAACAGAATGTTATGATTTATATATGACCATTCCTTTATTTTAGATGATTTACTTTTCTGATTCTCAATAAATGATAAAAATCCACTCCCCTTTTTATCCACAGTTCTATCATGATAAGCTTTTGCCTCTGAAACAAATAAACATTTCCATCCTGCCCATCTTAAACGATAAGATAAATCACAATCTTCTTTATACATAAAAAATAATTCATCAAAATATTCTTTTCCCTTGTTATTTAGATGATAAGCAATATCTTCCAAAGCTTCTTTTTTATAAATAGCAGCTGCACCACTAGCTCCAAAAACTTCTTTTTTATAATCAAATTGACCTTCATCTATTTCTGTTTGTCCTATGTCAAAAAAGTGATGAGATCGTGTAATTCCAATTCCACATGAGTCAATTATATTTGTTTTACCACAATTTTCACTACTCGCTTCTTCAAAATTCCATTTGAGAATTTTTCCAGTTGCAAATCCTGCATTTTTATCTTTATCTAATTTTTCAATAATATTCTTAAAAAAGCCTTCTTCAAAAATCATATCAGGATTTATACACGCATAATACTCCCCTCTCATTTTTTTAATAAGGAAGTTATGCCCCTTACTAAAACCTAAATTGTTTCCGAAAAACATTTTTATGTTTGGATAATTTTCTTTTATGCAAGAAATATCCTCACTTTCACCATTTGAATTATCAAGAACTAAAATTTCAAATGATATACCTTTTTGTTTTTTGAGAGATTCTAAAAAATAAGCCAAATATTCTTTCGAAAAATATAAAAGTATTCCAATTGTTAGCTTAGGACGGTCTTGCATAAATAATATTAGATTTCAGAAATTTTTCTCATTATACTGTATCCAAATTTAAAGTATAAGTTCTTAAATTTAAACCTGATTTTTAAAACAATAAAATGATTATTCTACCCGAAGATATTAGAGAAGCACTATCTAATTTTAGTGAAAAAGAAATAAATGATTTTTGCATTGATGCAATTCGAGAAAAACTTGTAAATAATTATACAAAAATTAAACAAAAAAAATCTCCAAAAATTGATTCTATTCAACTTTTTACAGATGGTGGATCAAGAGGAAATCCTGGTCCCGCTGCTGCGGGATGGATTATAAAAAAAGATAATCAAATAGTTAAAGAAGGAAATAAATTTTTGGGAGAAACAACTAATAATCAAGCTGAATATCAAGCACTTATTCTGGGGATAAATGATGCTTTAAAGTTTTCTCATAAAAAATTAGAAATTTTTATGGATTCAGAACTTGCTGTTAAACAGTTGAAAGGTGAATACAAAGTTAAAAATGCTGATCTAAAGCCTATTGTTGAAAAAATACGGATTCTATTAAATCCAATAAACTGGTCAATTCATCATATTCCTAGAGAAAAAAACAAAGAAGCAGATAAGCTTGTTAATAAAGCAATTGATAAAAAATACTAGAATCTTTTCTCCTCGTACAAAATGTCATTCCCGCGTAGGCGGGAATCTAATTTATCATGTGAATTTAACCTACTTAACAAACTGCATATAGCTAAATCTAAATAAATTGGCACTTTAAAAAACTGGATCTCCGCCTATGCGGAGATAGCAAATTGAAATAAGGAGATAGAAATTCGAAATAAAGTGTATATGTATGCTATTCCCATGCAGATATAGCTGAATCTGGATAAATTGGCATAATAATAAAATTTAAAACTCCGCATATTATAAATGTTTTTCGATGTCCACGATTATGCCATTTAATATTGAGTCAGCTTTATATAGCTAAATCTAAATAAATTGGGATACAATAATTGTTTACCCGCCCCCCTCATCCGCCCCGCTAAGCGGGGCACCTTCTCCCAGAGGGAGAAGGAAAAACCCCCTCTTTGGGAGATGGTTGAGGTGAGGGAGTGCGGAATTATGTCAAACTATTTTGAATTAGCTATAATATGAACTTAACCTACTTAACAAACTGTATATCAACAGAAAAGTAGGCGAGGTTACGCAACCTCGCCTACATATCTTTAAAATAATAATTTAAATCGAATTCTCACTTCCCAAAACATCTATCTTATGTGCAACCATATTTTGAACAGCATCTCTAGCAACACCTAAATATTTCCTTGGATCAAATTCTGAAGGGTTTTCAGCTAAATATTTTCTAATAACTCCAGTAAAAGCAAATCGAATATCTGTATCTATATTTACCTTACACACACCTAATTTTACAGCTTCTGAAATCATAGTTTCAGGGACTCCTTTTGAACCTGGAATATTTCCACCATATTTATTACACATATCCACAAATTCTGGGATAACACTGGAAGCTCCATGAAGAACCAACGGAAATCCTTCCAGTTTTTTAGAAATAATTTTAAGTCTTTCAAAGTCTAACTTTGGATCCCCTGAAAATTTAAACGCACCATGTGAAGTACCGATAGTAACTGCTAAGGAATCACATCCTGTTCTTTCTACAAATTCTACAGCCTCATCTGGATTAGTATACGAACCTTCACCAGATGCAACTTTAATATCATCTTCCACCCCTTCTAATTTACCTAATTCTGCTTCTACAACTACTCCTTTTGAATGAGCATAATCTACTACTTGTTTTGTTATAGCTATGTTCTCTTCAAATTCATGATGTGATCCATCAATCATTACTGACGTAAACCCTGAATCTATGCATTGTTTGCAAATTTCAAAGTCTGATCCATGGTCTAAATGAAGAGCAACTGGAACTTCTGGATAAGTAGCAATTGCTGCGTCAACAAGGTGTTTTAAAAAATTAGGATTAGCATATTTTCTTGCTCCTGCTGAAACTTGCAAAATTACTGCTGATTTTTTTTTAGAAACAGCTTCCATTATTCCTTGTACAATTTCCATATTATTAACATTGAAAGCCCCAATTGCATATTTCCGTGCATAAGCTTTTTTAAACATTTCTTTTGTAGTAACCAGCATACTAAAATTGTTAATTTATATGCTAAGAATAAAATAAAAAAAGACTAGGTTCAACAAGTTATTTTATGATAAAAAAACATTTAAATGTGTTTGGCAAGTCATCTTGCTTAAAAAAAAAGTATTTTTATGGTATAATTGCCGGAATTTAACTCAAACAATATGTTTGTATTTAAAAATCATAAATTGGTTGAATTAATAAAAAAATCATTAGTTTTAAAAACAAAGCTAAATGAACATCAGTTAATACAATTTATTGAAAAAGCGCTGTCATTACCTGCTGAAGGACAAAAAGTCCTTGAAGAACAGCTAATTGAGGAAATTGAATTAATTGAAAAGCAGAAAGCTGTAAAAACAGAAAATATTAAGATCTTGCTGGAATATAATAAAAAAGCTACTGAAAAAATAGAAAAGTTCAAAAAAGTGACTTTTGAGCAAGCTGAAAAAGAAGAGGACACAAGTGACCACATAAGTGAGGAAAATTTAATAAAAAAACTAAAAGAAATATAAAAACTATAAATACAAAAACCAAAAATGAACATTAATAGTTTATATCATCATTTTTTCAATACTAATAGGAATGAATTTCTAAACTCCTATATGTTGCCTTTTTCTTTAGAAAACAGAGTTTGCTTTGACCAAGCTAATACGCCTAATCCTGAAGAGCAAACAAAAATTGAAACTAATGTTGCGAAAGACATTGAAGAGAAAATGGAAGGCAGTGCCAACAAAATTGATGGCACACTTGATCATATTCAGATAGGACAAGATAAAATAGACCCTGATAAAATATCCGTTAAAGATCTTGCAAATAGCTTTTATGAACACTCAAAACAAGTAATATTTGAAATATTAAAAACAGCATATTCAGATAGAAATTTAGATGAACTCATGAAGCGATCTGACGAAGTTGCCAGTATGGTGTACCAAATAGCTCCTGAATTTAAAAGCAAAGAAGAGCTAGATGTCCAAAAAACTTTTGATAAGTATCTTGAAGTTTTTGAAACTTACGAAAAAATGAAAACTGGTGCTAAATTAGGAGAGAGAGAACATAAAGATGGTAAGACAAGAGGTGGATTAGATTATATGCAAAATATTCATGAAAATTTGAATGGAGAAGTGAAAACTTGGCTTGAAGACAAGGGATATTCATTTAAAGGAGAAGTAGCTCCTGGTAACCCAGTATATGTATCTAATAAAATCACTGGAAAAACTACTTTATTCCAAACTGGGCTTAAACAATGTTCCCCTATTTATGAAACAGTTGGAGGAAAGAAAGAAATAGAAGCAATTAGGTTTATTGATGGAGATGGAATGCCTAATATTTTAAACCAAGATGGAGAAATAAGAGGAATTACTGAAGAAAAGTCTAAGGCTTATAATGATAAGATTGAAAAGGGAGAAACCCCTGCCTCCGTTGATATTGTTGATGATGAAAGTAATTATAGAACAGTTCTAATTCTTGATAATGTAATAGCTAATGGAACTAATTATGAAGAAGGTGATGTTGTAGTTGGAACACTTGAGGAACTTAACAATATAAATACATCAAACAATAAAGCCTTAAGCGATAACTGTAAAAATCTTATAAATGAAAAAGTGGGGCAAAAACAAGAAAACCAAGAGCAAGAAAAACAAGATAAAATTAATAAACAAGTTCTAGATATTTTTTCAGACTCTAAAATAACAAAAGCTGAGTGGGGTGAGTTAAATAAATTAACACCTGAATTTTTAACAAAAGCCTTAAAAAATTTATTTGAAAATTTACCTAATGTAACAAAAGGAGAAGAGATACTAGGAAAAAGAATCTCGGAAAAAATATCTTCTGTAAAATCTGTTAACCCTATTGAAATAATAGGAATGGATGGGAATGATATGTCATTGAATTTCACCGATATTAACAAGTCTGATTTTTTACGGGTATTAGGTAAAACTTTAGAGATAAATATTGCAAATATAAAAGAATTTGAGGGATTTATTAATTATATAATCAAAACTAATGAAATTGACAATTATATCGATAAAACACCTATTAAAACTATTACTGCAGGACACAACTCTTCTTTTCCATTCATAATTATTAAAGAAAATGATAAATATTATGCAATTGAACAAGAGCTAGGATCAACAACAAAAAATGATAAAGCTGGAGGGCTTTTGTATAAATTAGAAAATGAAAAATGGGAGCTAGAAGTTAAAGAAGGAAAAGTAGAAGAAGAAGCAGTAACAGGAGCAGGAACAGTAACAGAAGAAACAGGACCAGAAGCAGGAACAGTAACAGAAAAATACACCATATCCAAGACTGGTAATAACTATTCTCTTTTAGATAACGAGAATAAACCTTTTAAATTTAAGGAACAATCTGAATTTAAAAATATCTACGATTTAATTTCTCATTGGTGTTTAGAAACTTTGGAAGGTACGTACGTTCTTTTAGATAAAAAAACTAATAATCCTCTTCAATTTAAGGGACAATCTGAATTTACATATATTCGCAATTACAGTACTCATTGGTGTTTAGAAACTTTGGAAGGTAAGTATGTTCTTTTAGATAAAAACACTAATAAACCTCTTGAAGTTAAGGGAAAAACTGAATTTATATATATCGACAAGTTCAATTCTTATTTGTTATTAAAAATTGAAGAAAATAAATGCCTTATTTTAGATAAGAAAACTAATAAACATCTTGAAGTTAAGGGACAATCTGAATTTAAAAACTTACAACTGTTTATGGGAACAGAACTCGTAGCACATCAAATCGATAATGGAAAATGGAAAATATTAGATATTAATAAAAAGGAATACCGTAAATTTGGCGGTACTGAAGAATTTCAAGATGCTAGATACAATTATGGTGAAGACTGTTTTGAGATAAAAATTAATAACGTAATTAAAAAATTTAAGGAAACAGGAGAAGAAATTAAAGGAGCAGTACCAGCAGAACCAGTAGAACCAGCACCAGTACCAGTAGTACCAGTAGAACCAGAACCAGTACCAGAACCAGTAGAACCAGCACCAGTACCAGTAGTACCAGTAGAACCAGAACCAGTACCAGCACCAGTAGAACCAGCACCAGTACCAGTAGTACCAGTAGAACCAGAACCAGTAACAGTAGTACCAGTAGAACCAGTAACAGTAGTACCAGTAGAACCAGAACCAGTACCAGCACCAGTAGAACCAGAACCAGTAACAGAAACAGAAGCAGAATACACTATAACCCGTATTGGTGATGAATATTCTCTTTTAGATAAAGATAATAAACCTCTTGAATTTAAGGGAACATCTAAATTCAAAAATATTAATTATTACGGTTCTCATTGGAAATTACAAACTGGAGAAGATAAGTGTGTTCTTTTAAATAAAACAAATAATCAACCTC
>CAYXLW010000004.1:8977-89812 GCA_964466055.1 uncultured Candidatus Peribacteria bacterium | reverse complement strand
ATAAGTGTGTTCTTTTAAATAAAACAAATAATCAACCTCTTACATTTGATGGAAAGTCTGAATTTGAAAATATCTACAATTACGATTCTCATTGGGAATTACAAACTGGAGAAGATAAATATGTTCTTTTAAATAAAACAAATAATCAACCTCTTACATTTGATGGAAAATCTGAATTTATAAATGTTAATGATTACGATTCTCATTGGTACTTACAAACTGGAGAAGATAAATGTGTTCTTTTAAATAAAACAAATAATCAATCTCTTACATTTGATGGAAAATCTGAATTTGAAAGTATCTACAATTACGATTCTCATTGGGAATTACGAATTGGAGAAGATAAGTGTGTTCTTTTAAATAAAACAAATAATCAACCTCTTACATTTGATGGAAAATCTGAATTTATAAATGTTGATAATTACGATTCTCATTGGTACTTACAAACTGGAGAAGATAAGTGTGTTCTTTTAAATAAAACAAATAATCAACCTCTTAAAATTAATGGAAAATCTGAATTTAAAAATATCTACAATTACGGTTCTCATTGGCTCTTACAAACTGAGGAAGGTAAGTACGTTCTTTTAAATAAAACAAATAATCAACCTCTTACATTTAATGGAATATTTGAATTTAAAAATGTAAATGATTACTATTCTCATTGGAAATTACAAATTGGAGAAGATAAGTGTGTTCTTTTAAATAAAACAAATAATCAACCTCTTAAATTTGATGAAAAATCTGAATTTATAAATGTTAATGATTACGATTCTAATTGGTGCTTAAAAATTGGAGAAGATAAATATGTTCTTTTAAATAAAACAAATAATCAACCTCTTAAAATTAATGAAATATTTGAATTTAAAAATGTAAGGTTTATGACAAAAGGACTCGTAGCACATCAAATCGATAATGAAACTTGGAAAATATTGGATATTAATAAAAATGAATACCGTAAATTTGGCGATACAGAAAAATTTCAGAGTGTTAAATATGATTATATCGAAAAATGTTTTAATATAAAAATTAATAACGTAGATAGAAAATTTAAGGAAACAGGAGAAGAAATTAAAGAAACAAAATAAACTAATTTTAGTATAATTATTGCAAATAACAAACAGTACGGGTAAATTCTTACCGAATTTAACTCCAGTTTTTTGAATGCATTAGTTTTAAGCGGTGGTGCAGCTCGAGGATTTGCACACATAGGTGTTTATAAAAACATCCAGAAACTTGGAATAAATTTTGATATTATCACAGGAACTTCCATGGGGGCAGGAATAGGCGCATTTATTGCTGACGGAAAAACCTATGAGGAAATTATTGAAATAATGGAAGGTGTTTCTTGGTTAAAATTATTAAGTAAGCCCGATAAAGGCTCTCTTATGGACGGAAAAGGAATTTTAGATTTTATAGAAAAATATTTTGGGAATAGGAAAATTGAAGATCTACCAAAAAAATTTGCATGCGTCGCAACTGATATTGATTCTGGTGAAGAAATTTTATTTGATAAAGGTCCAATTAAAGATGCATTAAGAGCAACCATAAGTATTCCAGGGATATTAAAACCCCATGAATTAAATGGAAGATATTTAGTAGATGGTGGCTTAGTTAATAATTTACCAATTTTACAAGCAGAAAAAATGGGAGCAACAAAAATTCTAGCTATAAATGTTAGACGTTCTAAAACACGAAAAACACTCTATCGTGAACTAAACGAGAAAAATGACAATAATTTCATAAAATTTTTCAAAGCCAAAAGAGTAAAAATGTTTTATGATTTTTGTGAAAAAACATATGATATAATGGCAAATATAATAGATGAAAAACAGGTTAAAAATGCAAAAACTCCAATAATATTAAAGCATATTGGAATCCCTAAAATTAAATATATAGCATTTCTACAATGGAGAAAAATAGTTGAACACGGAGAAAAGGTAGATATTTCTGATTTTTTAAGTTAAATAATGCTATTCCTGCGAAGGCAGGAATCCATGTAAAATAGTAAATGGAATGAATCATATTAAGCTTAGAAATCATGATAAATCTCCCCTTTATCTCCTTACCCCTATTCTTTAAATAAAATGATAATAAAAATAGATAAAATAATTCGCTCAAAAAGGAAAAGTGTAGCATTAGAAGTAACCCCTGATGCAAAATTAATAATTCGTGCACCTTTATTTTATTTTGATTGGATGATAAATATGATAGTTAACTCAAAGAAAAATTGGATTTTAAAAAAACAAAATCACATTAAAACTAAGTACAAAAAAACTTTAAAAAAAGAATTTATTGAAAATGAAGAGTTTTTATATTTAGGAAATTATTATAAGCTTTCTTTCACTGATAAAGCTGTGCAACCACTAGAACTAAACAAAAATTTTATACTATCAAAAAAACTATTGAGTATAGCAAAAGCAGCCTTTCTAAATTGGTACAAAACCGAAGCTTTAAATAAAATCTCTGAAAGAGCTGAGAAATATGCCTATTTATTAAATTTAGAATATAGCAAAATAAAAATTGGAAAGGCTAAAAAACAATGGGGGTCATGTACTCATTCAGGAAATTTAATTTTTAGCTGGAGACTAATTATGGCACCTTTAGAAGTTTTAGATTATGTTGTTGTACATGAGATTATTCATTTAGAAGAAAAAAATCATGCTAAACAATTTTGGAATAAAGTAGAAAAAATAATACCTGATTATAAAAAACATAGAAAGTGGCTAAAAGAAAACGGACACTCATTGAATTTATAGAAAAGTAATGGAAAATATATAAAAAAGATGTAATATAAAAAATGGAGCAAATAACTCATTTAAATGAATTTCGTACACCTTCACAATCACTCGCATTACTCACTTCTTCAAAGTCCTTCAAGCCCGAAAGACATTGTAAAAACTGCCAAAGAACAAGGATGTACAAGCGTTGCATTAACAGATAACGGTGTAATGTATGGAGCTATTGAGTTTTATAAAGCATGTAAAGAAGAAGATATAAAACCAATAATAGGAATGGAAGCATATATTGCTCCAAGACTTATGAAAGATAAAGATTTTAGAAGTGATGGGAAACCATGGACGCTTGTTTTAATTGCAGAAAATAATGAAGGATATGAAAATCTTTTAAAGCTTTCTTCAATCGCACATTTAGAAGGAATGTATTACAAACCTAGAATAGATTTAGAAGTTTTAGAAAAACATAAAAAAGGACTTATAGCTCTATCTGGAGGATTAAATGGAGAAATACCAAACGCAATTTTAGAAGGATTTGAAGAAGACGATATTAAAAAAATAGTAAAAAAATACTTGAATATATTTGGGAAAAATAATTTCTTTTTTGAGATTTCCTATCATCCAAATATTTCTGGACAAATGGAAGTTAATGAAAAATTAATTGAATTAAGTAAAGATTTAAATGTCTCTTTAGTAATTGGACAGAATACATATTATACAAAAATCGATGAAGCAGAAGCACAAGATATTCTTATGTGTATAGGATCAAATAGATTATATGATGATGGAAGTCGAATAACTATGATCGACGAAGATTATTCTTTAACTCCTCCTGATGAAATTTGTTCTGTGTTTGAAGAAACACCTGATGCCATAAAAAATACGATAAGAATAGCCGAGCGATGCAACGTTAAATTTGATCTTGGGAAATACCACATTCCTACATTTAATCCTCCTAAAGGTCATAGCACAAAAATTTCTAGTGATTATTTGCGTTATGAATGTATTGAAGGGTTAAAAAATAGGTATCCTCAATTTAAAGAATATTTAGAGGAAATAAAATGGGAGAAATTAGATAAAAGCACAATAGGAGAAAACATCCAATTTGAACAAAATAAGGAAAATCTCGGAATTGAACTAAATAATGATGTTGAAAAAATTTTTACGGGAAGAGAAATTGCTCAAAGATTTGAACATGAATTTGAGATAATAAAAAATATGGGGTTTGAAAGCTATTTTTTGATTGTATGGGATTATATAAAATGGGCAAAAGAAAATAACATTTTAGTAGGACCTGGAAGAGGATCAGGAGCTGGATCAATCATTGCATATGCTCTTAAAATTACAAATTTAGAACCACTAAAATATTCACTTCTCTTTGAGAGATTTTTAAACCCTGACCGTATTTCAATGCCAGATTTCGATATAGATTTTCAGGATGACAAAAGAAATGATGTTATTGATTACGTTACACAAAAATATGGGACAGATCACGTTGCTCAAATATCAACATTCGGAACAATGGCAGCACGTGCTGCAGTAAAAGATGTAGGACGTGCCTTTGGAATTTCTTTTGAAAAAATGAATGAGTTTGTGAAACTTATCCCAGAACGACCTGGAACAAAACTCCAAGAATCATGGGAAAGTGAAGACGACTTACGTAATACAGTAAACAATGATCCTGAACTTAAAAAAATTTGGGATATTGCCTTAAAATTAGAGGGATGTATAAGACATATTTCTGTCCATGCTTGCGCTGTTGTAATTTCTGAAAAACCTCTCCTTTCTTATACTGCAATTCAAAATCCACCAAAAGACCAAAATTCCATTATCACACAATTTTCTGCAAAACCTTTGGAATCTTTGGGGCTTTTGAAAATGGATTTCTTAGGCTTAAAAAATCTAACTATTTTAGACACTGCATGTAAAATTATTAAACGCACAACTGGTCGAAGCATTGATTTAGATGAAATACCAATGAAAGATGAGAAAACATTTGAAATTTTCCAAAATGGAGAAACAACAGGAATATTTCAATTTGAATCTTCTGGAATGAAAAGATATTTAAAGGACTTGAAACCAACAGAGTTTGAAGATTTAATCGCAATGAATTCGCTTTACAGACCAGGTCCAATGGAATTTATCCCAGAATTTATTAATAGAAAACATGGAACAATTGCTGTTAAATATCATCATGAAAGTTTAGAAAAAATCCTTAAACCAACATATGGAATTGCTGTTTACCAGGAGCAAATATTACAGATCGCTCAAGAATTTTCTGGGTATTCTCTTGGGCAAGCTGATATTTTAAGAAGAGCTATTGGTAAAAAAATTATTTCTGAAATGGAAGAACAAAGAAAAACATTTATTGATAAAGCCATTGAATTAGGAAGAAACAAAGACACTGCAGAATATATTTTTGATAAAGTAGTTGTTCCCTTCGCAGGATATGGGTTTAATAAGTCACACAGTGCAGCTTATTCAATGATTGCGTATCAAACAGCATACTTAAAAGCTCATTACCCTACGGAATTCATGGCAGCCCTTCTCGCTTCAGATCAATCTAATACTGATAGAATTGCCATAGAAATTGAGGAATGCCAAAAAATGAATATTGATATACTACCTCCTTCCGTTAATGAATCTCTTAAAGATTTTACAGTTGTAAAAAATAGACAAATTAGATTTGGGTTAAGCGTTATAAAAAATTTAGGAGATAGCTGTGCTGAAGCTATTATAGAATCAAGAGGAAAAGAACAAATTAAATTTCAAAATCTTCAAGATTTTTTAACAAAAATAGAACCTACTCAATTAAACAGAAAAAATCTTGAAGCTCTTATTAAATCTGGAGCACTGGATGAGTTAGAAGAAAGAAATAAAATGTTAGAAAATATGGAAAGCATGATTGAATTTTCTCAAGAACAACATCAAAAAAGTACTACAGGACAAATGGGGCTATTTGATATAAGCGGAGAAACTTCTTCAACTGATTTACATCTTAGTAATGTATCCTCTGCAACTTCAGCTCAAAAACTTGCTTGGGAAAAAGAATTTTTAGGATTATTTGTATCTGCCCATCCATTAGGTGGACTTGAAGAATATTGGAAAAATAATTTTTTTAGTGTAGATAGTATTAATGCAAAATTATTAGGAGAAACTAAAAGATTTGCAGGAATTATTACTAACTTACGTATTATAAAAACAAAAAATGAAGAACGAATGGCAACTTTTGTTTTAGATGCACCTACAGGAAAAATTGATGCTGTGTTATTCCCAAAAACATTTCAATCTCATGGGAAAAAATTACTAGAGGATAATTTAGTTGTAGTTAAAAGTAAAATTGACCATAGGAATGGAGAATTACAATTAATAATTGAGAGTATTACACTAAAAGATTTAGATAAAATAAGAGAAGAAGCTAAAGAAAAAGGATTTTTTGATAAGGATAAAAACCATCTTACTCGTAAGGAAATTAAGTCTATTTCAAAGGAAGATATTAAGGATGCGAGAATGAATCCATGGATTGTGGAAGTTCCAGAGGAGGTTAAGAAAAATGATTTTGAGGTTATTAAAAAGCTTTTGGAGCAAAATCCTGGAAATAATGAAATTATTTTTCTTTTTCCAAATAGGCAAAAAATTACACTTCCTCAGAAAGTAAGTTTAACAAAAACTCTAAAAGCTCATATTACTCAGATTTTGTATGGACCGGATAAGGGGAAAATTTAATATTTCTTTTTTATATTTAGTAAATTCTGACAGAAATTGTTGTAAATTCAAAACATTATATAAAAAAATATTATTTCAAAACTTTCTCACAAATCTGCCTACAATTAGAAAAAATTTCTTCATTTGGAATTTTATTAATTTCATCCAAAGAAAACCACTTAACAAGTTCACCAAAAGAATTCTCAAACTCTTTTTCAAAAATAAAATCTCCTTTAGGCTTCGCAATAAAAATAAGATCAATATGTTTATGTTCTTCTTTATTCTCATGTTTTGGAATATGTTCCTCCAAACAAATAAAAGAACTCGGAATTTCAAAAGCCTCTTTACTAGGTTTAAAATTAGAACTATCACTAATAATTTCAATATCAATTCCTGTTTCCTCTTTTGTTTCACGAATAGCACATTCATGAGGGAGTTCATTTTCTTCAATATGCCCACCTGGCGGCAACCAACTTTTTAATTTTTTATGAAAAAGAAGAAGAACTTGGTCTTTATAAATTGTAAACGCAGTTCCTGTAAAGTGTTTTTGCATAGATAGAGCATTAGTGACATAGAGAGTTAGAACTTTAGAAACTTAGTAAATTAGTAAAATAGAAATTTAGAGACTTAGAAAGGCATTCAATACAATGATTTTACTCATTTTACTAAAACTTCAAATACCTATTTCTATTTACCTACGTCACCACGTCACTAAATCTCTATTTCTCTAAAGTTCTAAGCAACTATGTCTCTATCTTCTCTCTCACTGCTTTAATAAAAGAAGAAAGCATTTTTAATGTTTCAATAAGAAGGCTATTTGTATCTTCAATTTCTAATAAATACACGTTATTAGCGATTAAAATCTGCGTTTCTAACTCCGAAGCAGAGCCTTTAGCAATAAATAAGAACTGTAAAAATTCTTTTTGAGATTTCCGAGTAAAGCCCTCCGCAATGTTTGAAGGAATTGAAACAGCACTTCTTCTCATTTGACTAGTTAATCCATAAATTTCTTCTCTCGGTAATTTTTGAGTCAACTTATAAATGTTTGTAACAAGCTCCATAGATTTTTTCCAAATTAGAAGTTCTTTATAATTTTTCATAGGTATTAAGTTAGTGAAATAGAAACTTAGAAATTTAGAACTTTAGAACTTTAGAAACTTAGAACTTTAGAACTTTAGAACTTTAGAACTTTAGAAACTTAGAAAATATTAAAAATATAAAAGAATAATAAAATAGCAAATGTAACTATTCCATCTGATTATTAACAAAAATCTCTCTATGTCTCTAAGTCACTAAGTCACTAGGTCTCTAACTCTCTACTTTAAATGTAACTATTCCATCTCATTATTAACAAAAATCTCTCTATGTCTCTAAGTCACTAGGTCTCTAACTCACTAGGTCTCTAACTCTCTAGGTCACTAAGTCACTAAGTCTCTACTTTATAAGATTCATAAACTCAGCTCTAGTAGAAGGATGTGTTCTAAAACATCCTCTCAAATCTGAAGTAATCATTTCAGAATTTTGCTTCTCTACCCCCCTCATCATCATACAAAGATGTTTTGCTTTAACCACAACACCTACTCCTTTTGGAGAAAGAATTTCCATAAGATTTTGAGCAATTTGATTAGTTAGCCTTTCCTGATTTTGTAATCTACGAGCAAATATCTCAACCATTCTAGGCAATTTTGAAAGTCCTATTATTTTTTTATTTGGAAGATATGCAATTGTAACTGTTCCAAAAAATGGGATCATATGATGCTCACACATGGAGTAAAACTCAATATCTCTACAAATTATCATTTCATCATACCCTTCGCTATCAAAAACTGTAAGCAAGTCTTTAGGATCTTTTTTATACCCTGAAAATAGAGTTTGATAAGACTTTTCAACTCTTTCAGGAGTTTTTAATAGCCCCTCACGTTCAGGATTTTCACCAATAAATTTTAAGATTTCTTTTATATTTTTTTGCATGTAAAAATTATTAAAAACGTCAAAACAGTTTAACAATGATTTATTTTTAGCTCAAATTCAAAACCTTTATAGGCGTAAATGACCGACGGAGTTAAAATAAAAATTATCTCAACCTCGCCCCATTTTTTACCCCCTGTTCTACAAGTTTTTTATGAGAAGTATCAACCTCTTCATCTGTTAAAGTTTTATCCTCAGCTTGATATACAGCTTTAAAAGTAATGCTTTTCATCCCTTTTTCAACTTGATCACCTTCATATACATCTGATATTTCAAGATTTTTTAAGAAAGGAATTCCTTTCCCTATTTTTTTTGTTAAATCCCCTACCAAAACTTTTTTATCAAGAACAAAATTTTGATCACGCTCAACAGTAGGCAACTTATTTATATTACAAAATTGTGGTAATTTAAGTTTTGTTTCTTGTACTACTTTAAAATCTATCTCAAAAAATACAACAGGTTTTATCAAATCAAAATTCTTAGAAATTCTTGGATGCAGTCTAGATAAATAACCAATAAACTTACCTTGAAAAAATATTTCTGCATTTTGTCCTGCATGAGCATAAATAGAATCTTTTTCTGAAGGCTTTATATCCACTTTTAAATTTAACTTTTCAAAGAGGTTTTCCAAAATTCCTTTAACCTCATAAAAGCTTGAATTATAAGCAATATAAATGAGATTTTTTTGTTCATATAAATCTAAGTCTTTACCAAAAATCTTCCCTATTTCAAATAATGCTATTTTTTCATTATATTTATAATTAGCTTCAATATTTTTTAAAACATATGGCAATAATGCTGGTCTCATAAACCTAATATCTTCACTTAAAGGATTAGATATTTCTATTAGTTTATCTTTGTTCTTAAAATTACACTTTTCCAAAAGTTTTTCTCCTAAAAAGCTATAATTCAATACTTCATATGCACTTTCCGCCAAAACATTTTTCACTTTTTGTTCAACTCTAACCCCAAGGGCAGGCTTAGATAAACTCATCTTCATAGATGGCAATTCTGGAGATAGTTTATTTAAACCATATATTCTTGCTATCTCTTCAATAATATCTTCTTCAATATTTATATCTTTGAATCTAAAATCAGGAATTTTCAGTTCATAAGAATCCTTTTTATTTTCAATTTCAAAGCCAAGATTTGTAAGAACATTTGTTACAAACTTTTCTTCCAAAATTTCCCCCATTACTCTATTTAATTTTTCTTTTCTTAGGTTGATAGTTTTTTCTTCTTCTTGATCATTATTTATATCTAAAATTTTAGATGCAATGATACATTCTGGACAAAGTTCTTTTGAGAGTTGTAGAGCCCTAAGAACTCCTCTTATTGCCATACTACTTGGAACTCTTTTCTCGTAGATTATGGATGCATCTGTTCTATGCGATAAAGCGACTGAAGCTCTTCTAATACGAATTGGATCATACACTGGAGAGTGTATCCAAACATTTTTTGTTTCATTACGAATCCCAGAATTTTCTCCTCCCATAATTCCACATAAATCAAAAATCTTTTTCTCATCTTCAAGAATAATCACATTTTCAGGAAGTTCCCTTTCTATCCCATCTAAAGTTATAACTTTCTCTCCTTTTTTCGAAGTACGCATTTTTACATTTTTTCCATCAATCATATCTAAGTCAAATGCATGTAAAGGCATTCCTAGTTCAAGCATTACATAGTTTGTAATATCTACAAGATTATTAATTGGACGAATACCACAAGCTATAAGCCTTTTTTTCATCCAATTAGGCGATTCTTGAACTTTAAAATTCTCAATAGCAATACAGCATACATGAGGCGCTATATCTGCTTTTTCTATTTTTAGATTTAATGGGAATGATTCTTCAGGAATATCTTTTAAGATATCCTGAAATTGCGAATCAAGATTAATTGTTTTTCCTCCTTTCCATTTAGCAAGTCCTAATGCAACAAATTCTTTTGCATATCCTATATGGGAGAAAAGATCTGGTCTATTTGTAATAGTTGTATTCTCAATATCAAAAACAGTGTCATCTAATCCTAGATACTCCGTAATTTCCATTCCAAGAGGTGCATCATTTTTAAGTTCCATAATACCTGCTGATTCATCTGCAAGTCCTAACTCTACTTCACTACAGATCATTCCGCATGATTCCACTCCCCTTTTATCTGCTTTCTTAATTTCAAAATCTCCCGGAAGAACAGCTCCAACAAGTGCAACTGGAACTTTTTGTCCGGTGCGGATATTCTTTGCTCCGCACACTATTTGAAAAATTTCATCACCAACTTTAGTTTTAGTCACCTGCATTCTATCTGCATCTGGATGTGGCGTAATTTCCAAGATTTCTCCAACATATATTTTTTCAAGCCCCTTTCCTTGTTGAATTATTTCCTCTACTTCAGAAGTAGATTCTGATAATAGTTCAGCCATTTTTTTTACATCTGTTTCTTTATACTCTAGAAAGTCTTTTAGCCAGTTTAATGAAATTTTCATAGGAACAATTTTTAATTAAAAAGTTTTAATAAAGCTTACTTTGTTTAGTTAGATAAAAAAACATTGACTTTTTGATATTTAATGTTTTAATTAAATACTCTCACATATGAATATGGAAAATAAGCAATCACCTCCAAGTAATGAATTAACAAATAAAGCATCTGCACTAAGTAGAGATATTTCTGATAATAAGAATGTTATTTTAATTGCACCTCCTTTGTCTATTTCTGTTGATAGAAATCATGATTATAAAAGCAAAGAAGTTGACACCATAATTTCTGTAGGCATATTAATGATAGCGAAGACACTAAAAAACAAAGGATTCAATGTAACTATTCTAGATACTCATAATGACCCTAGATATAAATATAAAACAACTTTAGAATTAGCAAAAGAAATAAAAATTCAAAACCCTCTTTTTGTAGGATTTTCTGCCAATATTGATTCTATAAATTTTATAAGAGATGTCCGAATGCATCTAAAAAGTTTATTTTCCTCAATGCCAGAACCTATACTTTTGGCTGGAGGCTCTTTAGCTAATTCAAATCCAATAGAATTAATTGAAGATACAAATCTTGATTTACTAATATCAGGAGATCCTGCAGAAAAGGGATTAGAAGACCTCATTGACTCTATAGAAAGAAATAAACCATGGTGGGAACAAAAAGGACTGGTGTTTAAAGCTCATGATAAGAAAATAGTTTACACTGGACAAGATATTAAAAGAACAAAAAGACAGCTTCCAGACTATGAAGCACTACCTTTAGAAATTTATAAAAATTTAGATTTTTTCCCTATATTTATCAACTTAGGCTGTGCATATAAGTGTAATAATTGTGGAGGAATAAGTGAATTAGAAAAATTAGAGGATGACTATATTTTTCAACAATTAGATTATGCAGTTAAAATAGGAGTTAAAAATTTGGAGTTTAGAGATAATGATTTCTTTTCTATCTCAAGTAGAAGGCTAGAACTAATTTTAAATAAATTAAAAGAGTTAAATATTCCTTGGAGGTGTGGAGGAAAGCCAGACTCAGAAAAAATTACAGATAAGTTAATTGTAAAAATGAAAGAATCTGGCTGTATTGGTATTCATTTAGATATGCAACATGTATCAAATGAAATACATGAAAATTGTTATTTATTTAGAAAAAAAATATTAAAAATATCAAAAACCAAGAATAGAAATGTTATAAACACTTATGATGAAGTTATTATAAGATTAAAAAAAGCAGAGCTAAACGTATCAGGAACTTTACGAATGGGGTATCCTAACGAGACTCTTGAAGAGCATAAAGCTATGATTGAGTTTATTTTAAAGCATAAAATAAATATTTCTGACCCGCGCCCTATAAGTCCTCCTGGAAGTAAATTTTTTAACATGTCAGCCAAAAAAGCTAACGATGAAAACTTTTCTAAAACTTATATTCTAAAAGCTTTTAGTGTATATTTATCAGATAAATTAAATACAAATGAATTAACTAAAAAATTATTCCATTTTTTTAACTTATCTGAAATATCTGATGAGATTTTGTTAAAATCATCTAATGCAATTTCAAGTCTTAAAAAGGATAACTCATGGTATTCATGGGATATTGAAAAAGCAAAAAAAGAATTTTTTCCTCATTTATTCCTATAAAAATAATTTATAATTTTTTTCCCTTCACCGCCCAAGTCGAATAATCCGTAATTTCAACATCAACAATATCCCCCACTTTTATATTCTTTCCTTCAACCTGAACCATAACATTATATTCATTTTTCCCCTCAAAAAAGCCATTTTCTTCCCTTCCAATAAGAACCTTTTGAGTTGATCCAACTAAATTTTTCATTTTGTTTTTCACATGAATTTTTAGCCAATTATTAATCTTATGCCATCTACTTTTTTTAACTTCTTGAGGAACGTCATCTTTCATTTTATCTCCTGAAACTGTTCCTTTTCTAGGTGAATATTGAGAAATATAAATTAAATCAATATCAAGCTCTTTAATTCCTTCCATCGTATGCTCAAACTCTTCGTCAGTTTCTCCACAAAAACCAACTATTATATCTGTAGTTATCGAGAATTTTGGATTTATTGATCTAATTTTTTGTACAATGTTTCTATATTCCTCATAAGAATGCTTTCTATTCATCCTTCTTAAAACATTATTATCTCCTGATTGAAGTGCAAAATGAAGGTTAGGCATAACTTTTGGCAAAGTACAAATAGCTTCAATAATATCATCTGTCATATCATGTGGATTTGAAGATTGAAATCTAACTCTTTCAATACCTTCAATTTTATTTATCTCTTCTAAAAGAATAGTAAAAGGAGTTTTTTCTTCTCCTTTTATCCATTTCATTTCTTTATCATCCCATTTTCTTTTTTTATCCATTAAATCTTTCCCATAAGAGTTCACATTTTGCCCAACAAGATTAATTTCCTTTACTCCTTTTTTTGCTAACTCCTCAATTTCAGATAAAATTTGTTTCATTGGGCGAGACCATTCTCTCCCACGAGTATAAGGAACAATGCAAAAAGTACAGTAATTATCACATCCTATTTGGATTGGTACAATTGCTTGAAAAGATGAAGAATATTTAGGAGTTACATTCAAATAAGAATCTAAAATTTTTGATTCACCTATTTCTAGTAATTCAGGAATTTTATAAATATCTTCTATACGAAAAACAATATCAATTTTAGGAATTTTTATAAGTATTGGATCTTTTTCTTCAGGAATAAATTGTTGAGTAGAAGTCTTTTTTACCATACATCCTGTTAAAACAATCTTTGTATTTAAATTTTTCTTTTGTCTGTTTTTATGAATATTGTTTATAAGTGAATATACTTTATCTTCCGCTTTTTGCTTTACTGAACATGTTGTAAAAACAACAAAATCTGCTTCATTTTCATCTAGGATTTCTTTTAATCCATTAGCATCAAGAACAGTAGCAACTCTTTCTGTGTCAGAGTAATTCATGCTACAACCGAATGTTTTTATAACGTATGTTTTCATTAACTTGAATATACAAAAAAACTAAAGCAAATAAAAGGCTTCAGTTTATATTTTTTAATTTATAAGTTTTTCTTATTTTTTCTTTCCTTTACTTAAGTTTTTAACCAAAAAATCTTTTAAATGCATTAAAATTTCTATTGGTTTCCATGCATATTCATTTATAAGTTCAGCTGTTTCTTTTACAAGCTTTGTAATTGACTGAACATCCCCAAGAATACGAATAACCTTCACAAGAAGAAATGATCCTAAAATGGTTATACAACCAACAAAAATTGTAAGAGCAAACCATAAAATATCCAAAGTTGTTTCAAATGGTGGCATGGGAAATAAATTACAAATTATAAATTATTAATTTAAAACAATAAAATTTTTACAATCAAACTATTTTTTCTTCAAGAATTCTACCAGTTCTTCTTGGAACGTTTCAACATCTTTAAAGTTTCTATATACAGAAGCAAAGCGAATATAAGCAATTTCATCAATTTCTTTGAGCTTTTCTATAACATCATGCCCTATTTTATTGCTTTCAATTTCTTTTTTCCCCTCGCTTACCCATTTTTGTTCAAGCAGTGTTATCATTTCATCAATTTGTTCTCCAGTAACAGGACGTTTCCCACAAGCAACCCATACTCCTTTTTCTAATTTTTTCCTATCATATGGCTCTCTCATATCATTCTTTTTAACTACTATAAAACTTACAGGTTCAATTTTTTCGAAAGTTGTAAAACGATATTTACAGTCATCGCATTCTCGACGTCTACGAACCACAATCCCTCCTTCTGTGTCTCTAGACTCAAGTACTTTTATATTCGAACTTTTACATTTAGGGCAAATCACTAAAGATTTATGTTAAATTTTAAAGCTGTATTTATAATACTTTTTTAAAGACTTTTGTAAACCTACTATTAATTTCTTGATTTTCCTTGCGCTCAAGTTCTTTTTCATTAAAATCCTCTCGCAGTGAAAATTTGATATTTACTATTTACTATCTGAAAAATGTCATTTGAAGTAAAAAAAATCGGAGAAAGCCCAAAACAAAGAGAATTTAAGTTTAGTTTTTCAAGAAATAATCTTTTTTCTTTTAAAGAAAAAATTAAAAAGATCAAACTAAAACATTTTATTATTCTTATCCCCGTTCTTATTTTATCTTTTTATTTAATCATAAGTTCAATTTTTAAAATTTATGATTATAGCTCAAAAAATACTTTCTTAAAAAATATTTTAACTCCCGTACTCTCAGAATTAGAGAAAGATGAAAATGGGTTTTTAAATTTTTTACTTATAGGAAAAGGAGGAGAAGGTCATGATGGACCTGAATTAACTGACACTATGATCGTAGTAAGTATTGATGTTGACAAAAAAAATATAATTATGCTTTCAATCCCAAGAGATTTATGGGTTGAAACACAAAAATTTGGAGCAAGCAGAATAAATGAATTATCACGTAATATTAAACATAGTCTTGAAACACAGTTTGGGATTGATTCTGAATCTGCCTCTGAAGAAGCTACAAAAATCCTTATTAAGGAAGTAGAAAAAATAGTAACTCTTAAAATCCCATATTATGCTACAATTGATTTTGAGGGATTTAAAGATATTGTAGATGCCTTTGGAGGATTAGAAATAAATGTTGAAAAAGATATTTATGATGGGACATATCCAAATAAAAACTGGGGATTTGAAGTATTCTCAATAAAAAAAGGTACACATACTCTTGATGGTGAAACTACCTTAAAATATGTCAGATCGAGACATGGTAATTCGGATTTTGATAGAGCTGAAAGACAACAACAAGTAGTAAATGCACTAAAGGAAAAGGCTAAATCCTTAGGACTAATGACATCTCCTAGAAAAATAAAAAATCTATTTAATGCCATTAGAGATAATTTTAAAACAAATCTTGATACTAGTGAACTTATCACTCTTGCATTTTTAGGAAGTGAAATAGGTAAAAGTTCTATTGTTTCAACTGTTTTAAATAATGATTGGAATACTAGAGGAGGATTTTTAGGGACTCCTCCAAGATCTAATTATGGAGGAGCATCTGTTCTTATCCCATATTCTGGGATTGGAAACTATTCACACATACATGTTTTTACCAATTTATTATTTAAACATAGAGATATCCAGTTCTCCAGCTTTGAAGTTTTAAATGGAACCATGAACTCAGGACTTGCAACAAAGGCAGCTCAAAGACTTGAAAGATATGGAATTCCTGTAATGTCTATTGGAAATACTCCAAAAGGAGAAGATTATAGTAAATCTGAAATTTGGGTTTATTCTGATGAATCTTCACTAAGTAAAGCACTTCCTTTGATTAATAAAATTTTCCCTGTAAAAATTGTAAACAAAATTGGGATTTATGAAGAGAGCGACGTTACAGCAACGTTTATTATTGGAAGTGATTATAAATAACAATGATCAAAGAAGAATGAGCAATGAAAATTAATCTAGATATTTGATATTTAGAAATTAGATTAAAAACCACAACTCTCCCTCTCCCTTTGGGAGATGGCTTAGGGGGGAGGGATAAAATCCGAGTTGTCTAAATTTCAATTAATTACTACAATCTTTATCGGTTAAGATTCTTTTTTAAAATTATTTCAAAAAACTTTTGGTAGATTATAAAAAAATTATTAAAGCTGGATGGCAAATAACAACTCAAGAAAAAAATGAGTTATTTTCCTTTGGATTTATTCCAAGTCTTTTTGGAACAATAGTTGGAGTCCTTTATATTGGATACCAAATAATTGCTTTTCATGATTGGTTTAAAGGCGGTTCTGACAGCCATGGAATGTTATTTACTATTCTGAAACCAATTTTACAGTTTTTAGCTACCAATGCTTCATGGACAGTAGGACTAGTTATCTTAGCATTTTTCATATTTTTAATGTATTCATTTTCTCCAATTATTTGTGGAGGAGCACTTATTGATTTAATTTCAAAAAAAGTTCATGGGAAGCCTTTAAAAGGAGGTCTTTTAAAAGGACTAGAAAGTTTTTTCCCACTACTTGAATTCGCAGCCATTACATCCCCTTTTGGAGCTATGACGTTTTTTACAGAAATGAGTATGACTATAAGAAACTTTGAAACGGGGATGTTAATCATTACAATACCAATTCTAACAACAATCCTCATAATAGGATTATTTCTTACACTACTTTTTATATTTGCTGAACAATACATAGTGCTAGAAAATGAAACTTTTTTTAATGGGATGAAAAAATCTGCAAAACTAGTTTTAACTAATGTGAAATATTCTTTATTTCTAGGTATAACTTTAGTTTTAATCGCTGCAAGAATATTCGTAAATATACTTCTTGTCCTAATTATTCCTTTAGTAATTATAGGGATTATAGCTCTTATGGCTAGTATTGCATTGAAAAGTTTAGGAATAATACTCGGGATTATTATTGGTATAAGTATGCTTATTATGGGGGCATATCTAATGGCAGGATTCCATATATTTACTTATGCCGTTTGGACAATATCATTCATTTACTTTAGAAGAGAGGAAGATAAAAATAGGTAATAAAACAATGAGTAAATACATATAATAAACTTCAGATAAAACGCTACCCCTTAATTAATGATTTAATTTTTCTCTTAATCTAACTAACATGGAAGAACTTGTTGCACAAATTTTACTAGACTACAAAGCAGTTAA
Organism: uncultured Candidatus Peribacteria bacterium; assembly: GCA_964466055.1. Taxonomy (GTDB): domain Bacteria; phylum Patescibacteriota; class Gracilibacteria; genus CAYXLW01. The sequence continues at coordinate 72,259 of CAYXLW010000004.1, read as the reverse complement.
AATAGAACCAGATAATCCATTCACATGGGTCTCTGGTATTAAATCCCCTATTTACTGTGATAATAGAATTTTGATTTCCTACCCTGATGCAGTAAATACTATTGTATTAGGGTTTAAAGAAATGATTGAAGATATAGATTTTGACGTTATTGCAGGAACCGCAACAGCAGGAATTCCTTGGGCTTCATTTTTATCATATGAACTTGATAAACCAATGATTTATATTAGAAAAGAGCCAAAAGCACATGGAACAAAAAGCCAAATTGAAGGTATTATGAAAAGAGGGCAAAAAGTAATTTTAGTTGAAGATTTAGTTTCTACTGGGAAATCATCTTTAGAAGCAGTTGAAGTGATAAGAAAAGAAGGCGGAATATGTGATCTAACAGTAAGCATTTTTCAGTATGGATTCCCGATTGCTGAAGAAAACTTTAAGGAGAAAAAATGTAAACTTCAAAGTATTACAAATTTCCAAATATTACTTGAACAACTTGAATTAAATGGTGATAAAAAAGCTGAAGTTTTGCGATTTGCAAAAAATCCTAAAGAATGGCGAAAATAAAAGAAGAACTAAGAACTTACTTTAGATAACTGAGAATTTATATAATTCGTAGTTTTTAATTCGTAATTCATTCCCTCTCCTAATCCTCTATTCTTCTATTATGATACGATCATTAAATTTATTATCTGGTGGATTAGATTCAACTCTATCTATAAGAGTTCTTCAAGAACAAGGAATTGAAGTAACTGGACTTTGCTTCAAAACACCATTTTTTGGCGAAAATAATGCAAAAAAAGCTGCCGAACAATTAGGAATAAAACTTATTGTAAAAGAAGTTTCAGATGAGCATTTAGAAATTATTAAAAATCCTAAACATGGACATGGGAAAAATATGAATCCTTGTATTGATTGTCATGGATTCATGTTTAAAAAAGCAAAAGAAATTATGGAGGAAGAAGGTTTTGATATTATTGCTACTGGTGAAGTTTTGGGACAAAGACCAATGAGTCAAAATTCTAAATCGTTAAAGATTGTAGAAAAAATAGCAGGATTAGAAGACAAAATATTACGTCCATTATCTGCTCTTGTATTACCTGAAACAGAATATGAAAAAAAAGGATTAGTAGATAGAAAAAAATTATTAGATTTAAAAGGAAAAGGACGAAAGCCTCAATTGGAGTTAGCTAAAAAGTTTGGGATTAAGGAATTCCCATCACCAGCAGGAGGATGCAAACTTACGACTAAGGAATTTTCAGACAAGTTAAGAACATTGCTTCAAAAACATCCTGAAGCAAAATCTGAAGTAATGGGTTTTATGCAAGTTGGAAGACATATTTGGGTAGACGATACTTTAATTATTGTAGCTCGTGATAAAGAAGACTCTGATAAAATGGAAACTTTGCAAAAACCTGAACACTTTTTCATAAAAATGAAAGATATCCCAGGACCTCATGCTATTACATTATTTTTAGATGATAAAGATGTTGAAGAGATAAAGAAAAAGGCTATTGAACAGATATTTAAATTTAAGAGAATTAAAGAAAGAAATATTGTATTTATATGTGAATACTTAGGAGAAAAAAAAGAATTTATTTTTTAAGAATACTTAAAGTAAAGTAAAACTAAAGAATATTTTTCTAACGTTTTAGTTATAATTTTTGTTTTTAATAACATTTATGTTTTTGAGAAAAAAGCATAATTAATAATTGACTTTTAATAAAAAAGCTGTATTATAACATCTTTTATTTGGCATATATGGACCAAGAAACTGTTGCTACAGTATATCAAAATCTCGATGAAAAATATTTCACTGATTGGGAAAAAGAATCTGAAAAATGGGAAACAAACGGAATATATTCCGAAGTATTAAAAATGCTTGAATTAAGTGAATCTGGAATTCATGTAGATCTAGGAATTGGAACAGGAATTTTTTTAAAAAACATTTATGAAACCCAAAAAAAATTAAAGATTCTAGGAATTGAAATAAGTCATACAATAATACAAAAATGTGATGAATTATTTCAAAATTTAGGAATCCCTGTAAAAAGCCTAATATTAAGAGAATATGAATTAATAGATGGCAAAATTTGGCTAGCTCCTAATAAGAACATTTACCCTAGCATAAATGAAGGAATATCCTTAATTTGCGATGATATTAGAGATTTAATCGTAACAAAAAAAATACTTAATGAACAGAAAATAGACTCTGCTTCTTTACTGTTTCCTGGTTTAGGATCCGCTCAAGCTTGGCAATATCCTTATGAAATTAAAGAACTAACTGGAACAGAACGTATTTTAATACTATCAGAAATATTAGGTAAAATCAGAATTTCAGCTTTAGAATTTATGACTAAGTATATGAAGCCAAATGGAAAAGCTGTAATTGCTGAACGCATAGCAATACAAAATCTTAAAGAATTTTTTGAAACAATGGGAAATGATAAAAGAATATTAAAGTATTGGAACATTACACTTAATGTACTAGAAAATACTTCTACTCATGAAAAAAGCTCAATAAATTGGTGGGATGATGGCAAGAAGTCTGATAAAAATAATGTCGCAGTTGGGATAATAACACTTACTAGAAATCAAATAGAATTCAATGGTGGATTTTAGACAAAACAAAAAACCATCTAAGTAAGATGATTTATTTTTCTGGGGCGAAGGATGGGGCTCGAACCCACGACCTTCCGGGCCACAACCGGACGCTCTAACCAACTGAGCTACATTCGCCATAAATAAGTGGGAAGAGTTTACATTTTTTAGCTCAATTCACAATAGAATATTCAAAAAAAGTTCCCCTAATAATACCGATTTAAGAGATTTATTTGGGATAAATATTTTTTTGCTATTCCTGATTTATTCAGGAATCCAGAAAGTCTAGAAATAGATTCCTGTATTCATAGGAATGGCAGTGAAAATTTGTTCATTGATCATTACTCATTGGTCATTGACCTTATTTATTCCCAACAGATACCTTTGCAACACGTAGAACTTTATCCTTCAATTTATATCCCTTTTCAATACACTGACCAACCTTCCCTTGTTGTTGGGTAGAATCTTGCATTAAACACTCATGAAAAGCAGTATCAAAATCATCCCCTCTTTTAGGATTAATTTCCTCAAGTCCTTCTTTCTTCAAAGCATCAACAAAAGATTTCTCTATCTGAGAAACACCACTTACCCAATCATGATTTTGAATATCATCTGGAAGATTGCCAAATGCTCTTTCAAAATTATCGAGAATTGGGATTAAATTTGTTAAAAGCTTAGCCGAAGAATATTTAACAAAGTCTTGCCTATCTTGTTCCATTCTTCTTTTTACGTTTTGCAAATCAGCCATAGCTCTTAATACCTGATCTTTATACTTCTCAATTTCTTCATCTCTTCCTAATACTTCTTCCTCTTCTTGTTCTCTCTTACTAGATTCCTCCTGCGCTTCTTTTAAAAGTTCATCAAGATCAACATCATTTTTTTTATTATCATCTTTTTTTGAAGTTTGTTTTTGGTCTTTTGTCATTTTCTGTTAATTTAAATTGCTCTTTGAATATTAAGAAAAAAACTCTACTTTTTCAAGGCAGAGTATAAATATTTTTTTGATTCCTTTCCGCAAACTATTCAAAAATCCAGTAAAATCATATAAATAGATTCTTGTGTTAGGAATGGCAATTATAAATTTTTCATTGATCCTTCCTCATTATTCATTTTAAGTAATATCCTCAGCAACCACTATTAATCTTCTAAATGTAGTCCCTAATGGCCAACAAGTCATAAGAGTTGAAAGTTTTTTATTTTCTGGCTGTTCTAAAACCCCAACTTCCAAAGGACTAACCTCCTTTTTTTCTACAACACGATATCTATACTTTTTCTGTTGAAAGAAAATTATATACTCATCTCCAATATTCAATTTATTTAAATTCGCAAAAACATCCTTAAAATTACCTTTATCCCATGGATAGTATGATGAATGTCCAGTAAAAAAAGCATTTCCAATTTGCCCAGGACTTGCAGTCCCAGGATAATGAACTACTCCATCTCTGAGATAACCTTGAACTTCTTTTTCAAATTTACCCCACAAATCATCTGTTATATACTCATCTGGCATAGCCACTAAAGGAACACTTTTTATAAGCTTGGGAATTACTAGACGAAAATCAAGTGGAGTAACGGATAGATGCAAAGGGGGAAATTCCTTTTTTATTAATTTCTTTGCACCTTTTGGTGGCAATGGGATTTCTTTTAATTCCTTTTCACCTACGGTTTCTTTTAACATTTCCTTTTCTTCAGTAAAAAAATGAAATGAAACTAAACTTTTCACTGCTGAAAAATTCATTAAGGCGAAAGATACACCAAAAATTATTACAAAAGTTAATATAAAGCCAAAAAGTTCTTTAACAATTTTCATAAATATATATCTTCTATAATTTAATAATAATACACTTAGTTTAGGCTTTTGAAAGACCTATATAAAAAGAATGAGTTTGAATTAAGGTATTTATTTTTACAATGATTTATTCATTATTCTTAATTCCAAATTCTATCTTCTTCCTTATTGTCCATTGATCATTCATCATTGCTCATTACTCTAACCTTTGACAATTCTTTCATCTTCAACTATTACTGGTGGCAATTCTTTCAAAGCAAGAACTACACTTTCAACTAATTTTCTAGGATCACTATCAAATATAATTCTATCTGTTTGTTTTCTGTTACACATTTTTAAAATTGTAGGTATATGATCAGAAATTCCACCTGTTCCTGTTAAAATCCCAACAATCTTCCCTTCATCATAAGCGACTGTAAATTCATTGAGTGTTCCAATCCCCCCTCCCACTGTAATTATTGCATCTGATGAACGAATATTAATAATATCTCTTTCCATAAGTCCAAGTCCAGTATAAATGATTACATCATAAGCAATATCTGGAGATTTATACATTTCAACATGTTCTTTTTCAGAAAATGCAGGTGAAATGCCCATAACAAACCCTCCTGCTTCTTTTGCTTCTATTGCAGCTTCATTTGGTAAACCAGGACATGCACCATTAACAAGAATACAATCTGTTTTTGCAATCCACTTACCAAGTTCTTTGGCTTTTTGGATACTGTTATCACTTCCCATTGTAGGACCTTGAGCTGACCCCATAACACCAATTTTTAGTTTCATTTTTGTTTTTGTTAAATTATAAACTCGTATAATTTTAGCATAAAAAAAAGGATTTTACGAGTGTATTTTGTTGAAAAATTAAGAAAATATTTGGATAAGATATTTAGCAAGAAAAAGCATTTTGAAAAATACCTTCTTTATAGCTAAGCTTAAATTTTCTTAAAGATTATCCTCTAGGAGGAAATGAATCATTACCATAAGAATTTCTTTCTCTTATTTGCCCATTTTTTTTATGAATAAACAGTTCTGTCTTTTGATTTTTTACTATTTTTTTTGCCACCTCAACAGCTTCTCCTTGCGTGTTTAAAATTTTAGTTGCTTTAGATGCCCCACTTTTTTTTACCTTCCAACCATCTTTTGAAGGAATAACATGTTGCCCTTTTTGAACAGACATACAGTATTCTTTCATCTTTAAATTATTAGGTTTTCTCTGATTTAAAGCTATTTTTTTCATAATAAAGTTAGCTAACAAGCTTCTTATAAATTTCTTCTTCAGTATATTGAATACTTAATAAAAAATCAATTTTCTCATTTTTTGATTTAAATTCAAATAGAGTAAATTTTAACCTATTTTCAATTTTTTCATCTTTCTTACTTTCATAGATTAAAACATCAATATCTTTGAAATTTTTGACAATCCACAAAACTGTCTCTCTAGCCCCTGCATGTGTTTTATAAAAAATATATTCTGGGATTTTTCTATCCCTTCCTTGAAATGCTGAGAATGCGTCCCTTAAATTTTTTGGGAAAATAAAACAAACTATAATTTTCTTCTTTTTTCTCAAAATATTTCTTATTTTAACTTTTGCTCCGTTTTCATTTGATAAGGTACTATCAAATATAATAACGTCCGCATCTTCTGCATATTCTTCAACAAACTCACTTTTCCCTGAAGCACTTCCTCCACACATTAAAACTACATCTTGATAGGAAGAATCCTTTATAATTTTATTAAACTCTTTGTTTGCTAATTGTGCTGAAGAAGATTGAAAATCTTCTGAATGTGCAGGAACATAACCTTCAAAGTAAGACTTATACTCATCTATATCAATAATAATAGGTGGCATATATTGAAATTTAATAGATTTTATAATCTCAAAACACTCTTAAAAATATCCTCCTCAGGATCAATATGAGACTTTCTTAAAAAATCATCCTTAACTTCAAAACTCACTGGAGCATATTTGATAATAGCAAAAGGAGAACATTCATTCGCCTCTCCTTGAACCAAAATACTGGCAGAAGCAAGTTCATCCGCAACTGCTTTTTGAGTATGCTCAAGAGGTCTGCCAAAAATATCTTTTTCGCCACGAAAATCCTGAACACCTTCAAAACCATACCATGCAATAGCAACACCAATAACACCCCATCTAAGTGGCTGACAACGAGAGTCTGTAATTATTATCCCTAAATTTTTTGTTCTGAAATGATCACAAAGCTTTTTATGTAAATCTTTTGCAAACTCATAAGAATTTTCTGGCCATAAAATAAATTTTCCTTTAGGAGCATTCGAAGCATCTATCCCAGCAAAAGGGATAAGAATGCCATTTTTTAAAGTAAGAGTATACTTCCCTTCATAAATTCTATCAGCTTCTTCTTTTATTAACTCTTCTTTAGCCTCCTCTTCATTTTTCCCATAATCAGAAATATTTCTAACTCTATTTTGAGAAAGTGCAACAATTTTTGAAGAGATAGAAAGAATATTATTTTCTTCTAATTCTTTTTTTGTTTCTAAAAACTTTTCAAAAATATCATCTCCAATTCCAATTATTTTTGTTTTTACAGCACTTATTTGCATTTGGATTAATTAAATTAAAATTCTCAACTTGTCATTCCCGCGAATGCGGGGGTCCAGTCTGTCCTTGATGGACATCCGCCAAAGGCGGATTATGGATCTCGGAATATCCCGCATTGGCGGGACGAGAAAGCATCATAATATTTCTATTTATTAATTGGTCATTCATCAATATTCATTTCTCATTTAAAATAAAGATTGCTTTGCATCATCAATATCCTCTTTTCCTATCTTCGGTTTCTGTGAAGAAATTAAGTTTTTCATTTCATTTATTTGTTCTTCTGGATTTTGTATTAATCTCTTTAAATCTGTAGGCTTAAAATTTTCAACGCGCATTTTCTTTTTTTCAATTTCAATTTCTTTTTGCATTTCTGGGTCTAAATCTCCTTTCTTTTGAGCAACTTGAATCCCCATCATTGAAGAAAGTATATTAACTGCATTTTGATGGGAAATATGCTGATCATAGGCTGCAATTAAGCTCACAATGTTTTCTCTCTCTTTAGGATCAATTTTTTCTATATTTTCATAATATGTAACTTTCTTTAGTGTTGAGATGATAGGCTCAAATCCCTCAAGAGAAATAGTATGGAATTCAATCCCTTCTTCAAAAAATGTTGTTTCCTTTAAATCTTTAACATAAGGAACCACAAAAAATACGGTTTTATAAATTTCATCCGCATTATTACTTTCTTTTATTTTCCTTGCAGTACTTTTTGCTTGATCTTTTAGATAATTTTGAAGTGTATTTTTACTATCAATCTTGTTCATTTTGGCATCAAAAATAATGTGTTGCCCTAGAAATTCAACTAGAAAATCTGGTTTTAATTTCCCATCAAAACTTTCAGGGAGATTTGTATTTTCATAAAAAGTGAAAGATAAATTGGACTTTTGGCATATATCTTTCATTTTTAAGATACTCTTATTTTCATGGTCAGCCCAAATACGATTTTGATCTTCCTTTTCCTTTTGAATACGTTCTTCATCCTCCCTACGAATACGTTGCCTTTCATCTTCCAAGGCTTTACGAGAATTTTCAAGATCCTCAACACGCTTATCTGAATCTTTTGTTCTCCGCTCTTTTTCTTCTTCAAATTTAGAAATTATTTTATCCTTTTCTGTTAACTTATCTCTTACCACACTAATTTCACTTTGTAATTTCTCATTTTGCATCCAAAGTTGCTTGTTTTTCCCTGACAACTCATCTTTTTGAGATTTTTCATTTTCAATATTTTTTGATAACTCGCCTATTTTTTCACTTTTTTGTTCTAGTTCAAGAGTTAACCTAGTTACTTGTTCTTTTAAAATCTGTTTTTCATCTTCAAGTTTTTGTAGTGAATCTGATTCTATTTTTTGAGAAAAAAAGTTTTTCCAAACAATAATAGTAATTAGTCCTAAAACAAGAATTAACGTTATAAAATCCATACTTTCCGTTTAATATTTAGTGTAAACGAGTATGCCATCCAAAGAATAAATGAGCAACAAAGTTTTTTAATGAAAAAGGCTTGATTTTAAGATTAGTCTTCACTACAATTCACCAGCTTTATTTAAAGGTATTTACCCGTTTAACCCAAGCAATATGCGAAAATATGAAATTATGTTAGCCATCCGAGGTACATTTATTGAGTCAGAAGCTCGATCTGTGTACAACTCTTTTATAAAACATTTGAAAAGTGAGAAAGCTGAAATAGTTCATGAGGAGTCTTGGGGAAAGATGAATATAGCTTATAAAATTAAACATGAAACTGAGGCATATTATTATGTAGTTCAATTTATGTACAATTCTCAAAAAATTAAAGAATTAGAATTATATCTAGAACTAGATGGTGGGATTATTCGTTCACTTGTAACAAAAGTTGAGAATGATGAAAAACCATTTACAAAAGAGATGTATGATACAGGAATGAAAAACTATATTGAAGATAGAAAAGAAAGACAGAAAAAATCTATGCCTAAAACTAGAGCAACTACAGCAAAACAACTTGAGGAAAAGATGGAGAAAGACGACAAAGATAATAAAGAAGTATCCCCTATTGAAGTAAAACCTGTTGTTAAAGTTGTTAAAGAACCAACACAAGAAGTTAGTGAAGATAAAATCAATGAAGTTCTAGAAAAAGAACTTTCTCTCTAATAATTTTTAATTAAGACACATCATGAAATTTGTTAGTCCAGATTTAAAATGTCCATTCAAAGGCACTAAAGATGAAATTAATTATAAAAATACTCCACTTCTTTTGAAATTTGTTGATTATTTTGGAAAAATAAAGAAATCTTATTACAAAGGAGTTAGTAGAAAATATCAGGCAAAACTTGCTAATGCTATAAAAAAAGCTAGACACATGGGATTACTAGTATTTACAAGATAATAGATTATTTTTCATTGATTCGTTGAAAAAAATATTTACACTAAAAGAGCTACACATCGTAGCTTTTTTTTAATTTTGCCGTTATAGCTCAGCTGGTAGAGCACAGCCATGGTAAGGATGTGTCCCTTGAAAACAGAGGTATTAAAACTCCATTTTACAGCTTACTGAAGAGGAAATCAAGCTGTTAAAAAAAAGTTCAGGGAGTACAGCCAGACGGGCTGTATCCTCCGAGTATGAATTATATGGATTTAGAGTATGTACATTAATGCCGTTATAGCTCAGTTGGTAGAGCATTAGCATGGTAAGCTAAAGGTCTCGGGTTCAATTCCCGATAACGGCTCCATTCACTCATAGAAAGAGATATTCTTTAATACTATTTCTATGAATATTATTGATACCTATGAACAATATTGTCATTACGTTACAGTTGTACGAAACTACAGTCCTTATACGACAAAATCTGGCAAACGTATTATTAAAATTTTTGTAAGAGAAACTGGCATTCATGAACTTGATTCTGTAACAAAAGATAAAGCACTAAAGTATTTTCTTGATGGAAGAATTAAGAAAAAATGGTTGCCAAATACTTATATTACCCACCATAAATATTTAAATGTATTTTATAAGTGGTGTATCAAAAACAAATATATTAAAGAAAATCCTTTTTTAGACATAGAAAAGCCAAAACTTGAAAAACGTATTCCTCGTAAATTGAGTCTCAATCAAGCTGATATACTTTTAGACACAGCTCAAAATATGAGTTACCGTTATAAGTTTGAACGCTATAGAAATCATGCAGTTATTGCTACCATGATTTTTACAGGTGTACGCAGAAAAGAGATTTTATCACTTAAATTAGCTCATGTTGATATTGAAAATGGATCTATTCATGTAGTCCAAGGAAAAGGAAAGAAAGATAGAATGCTACCTATTAATACTTCCCTTAGACCAATTTTATATAGATATCTACAAGAACGAATAAGGCTTAATCGCAAAAATGAGTATTTTTTTATTTCTCTAAAAAAAGATGAGCCATTTGGTGTGGGAGGACTTATTAAACTTATTCTAAAGCTAAAACATCGAACTAAACTTGATTTTTCATCTCATACACTTAGGCACACCTTTGCTACATTGATGCTAGAGGGAGGATGTGATATTTATACTCTCTCTAAACTCATGGGGCATTCTGATATATCTACAACTTCTATCTATCTTTCTGCTTCTTCTCAGTTACTAGCCAGCTCTATTCAAAAGCACCCTCTAGGCTGTAGTTAATACTTTTGAAAGAGCATTAGTACATAGATCTAACAACTTTGGTGAACAAGTATTAATATATGTTAGCGTTGTACGCATGCTTGTATGACCTAGAAGTTGCATTATTTTCTCTAGTGGAATGTTTTGTTCTGCTAGAGTTGTAGCAGAAAATCTTCTAAAAGCATGACAGGTAATTTTAAACCCTACGGCACTACTCAGCCTTTCCATACTTTTTCTAACCCCACTTGCTGTCCATGACTTGCCTCTTTCAGAGGAGGATATAAAAAGACAAGGCTCTACTCTTTTTAATTTTTCTCTATATCGAAGATATTCTTCAATTGCACTACACAACCTAATATCAAGTCCTATCATCCTTGATTTTGCTCCTTTTACCCCATGAAGTAGCAAAGTTCGTTTTTTTAAATCTATATCTGACAACTCTATTTGCAATGCTTCTGATCTTCTACAGCCAATAAGCCCCATAATCATAAAAAACACTTTATCTCTTAACATTATCAGCCCTTTTTTTTGCATCACAATATACCCTATAAGCTGGTTAAATTCTTCTGCTGATAATGTATATTGATTTTCCTTTTGCTTTCTCATTTTTCGAAGATTAACAATAGGGTTTTTATCTAAAATCCCCTCTTCAACAAGAAACTTAAAGAAGCTACCAAGTTTTGATATTTTAGTGTTATAGGTTTCTGGTTTCCAATTTCTTTCTTCAAGGCTTTCTCTAAGATATTTCTTAATATTTTTTGTAGTTGATTGCTCTAAGGTTAATATTTCTCCATGCCTTATAATACCTTGCAAAGACTCTTTCACTGATTTAATTGATACTTTTGAACGTTTAAGTATTTCCATTTCTTCTGAATATTCAGCCCACAAATCCCAAAGTGGAATTTCATTTTTTGAAACTTTCTGCTCAAGTCTAAAAATCTCATCAGATGGTAATAATTGATTCAAAGAATTACCATTCTGGGCTTTAAGAATTTCTAGTTTATTCCTATTATGTTTAAAATTTGGGGGCATTAACTTTATTAAAAATTCAATAAGAAAACATCGTGCAGATAAAAAAAAGCTTTAAACTTGTCATGTAAATCTGTAGCTCTCATTGTTCATTTCCTAGTTTTAAGTTATTAATAAATTGTTCCATCTTTACTGTTTCCATAGGAGTAACCTAATCCGTTTCCGCAATCTTCTATTATTGTTTCAAAATCATTTTCTCTTAAGAGAATGTGAAGGAGATTCATGTTTTTTTTATCTAGGGGAATAGTGTCATCTCCATATTTTTGATTGAGATCAATAAGTTTGTTTCTTAAGTCAATAATCTCATTAAAGCTTTTCTTGTATCCAAAAATAGAGCAAAGCTTTTGTTTATAGCTTTGTTTTTTACTACCAATATTAGAAAGATTTGATTCTAATTCTTCTAATGAAGTTATTGCAAAAAGAATTGAAAGAACACTCGGAGCATCTGATTCATCAGATGCTCTATATATTTTTGTATTCTCTGTAGTAATCTTTGTAGTAATCTCTGTAATATGGAGTAGTTCTTCTCCGTTACATTGTGTAAACTCACTACACTTTGAATTGTAGATATGTCTCTCATTATATTTTTTAACCTCAAGTTCAATCTTCTCAGGATAGACAGTAAAGTGTCTTTTAGGTGGTATCCCTTTATTTTCATAGCTCAAAAAGCCTCTTCCTTGTAGTTTCTTTAGTATTGTTTCTTGTTGCCACCTAGAAAGAGTTGTTTCTTTCTGAAGTTCATCGACTGTTTTATAAACAGTATTCCCTTTTTTCTTAGGCCACCAATACATGAGTTGCTGTAATAGAATTGCACTCTTAATATCACCACAAACTTTTGCAAGAGTGGGGTAAAATTTTATAAAAAAGCCGAGAAGTTTATTTGTATTCATAATAATTGGGGCTAATTAATAAAAGTTTTTATATTTATTCTTCAGTAATTTATTGATTTTAATTTTGATTGTTTGTGAAAAATTAATCACAATAAATAAGCACATGTTTTACATGTTTTTTTTGACATTTTCTCTGATAAATACCTGTTTTTTTAATTCTATGTTTTGTAAGTAAGTCGGTCAAATGATAAAAACAGCATCTCTAATGTACCTTTTGGCTAGTTAAATAGCCACATTACAAGACATGCAACATTTTTTCACTAAAAAATCATAATGACAAATGGTTGAATATATGTTGTTTATTTGATACAATAATCATTTAATCTTAGCTTTTATCTAAGACTCGTTGATAGTACCAAGCTATTAGCTCAAATTTTATTACAAAAATTAAAAAAATTAATTTGCAATAAAGGCAAATTAGAGGGTAAGCTTTACTTGTCCTCAATTCTTATTCCAATATACAATGTTTTTTCTGTGCAATAAATCTCACAAGCTGGGGCAACCTAGCGGACAACTAGATTTATTGCATACATTGTGCATGAATGAGAGTTGAGGACAACCGATTGGGTTGTCCCTTTTGTGTTGTGCCTTTTAATTTAACCATCTTTTTATGAAAAAAATCATATTCTCAATACTAGCCATCATTCTTGCCTATTATTACTATAATTATAGCTTTAATGCTGAAAGTAATAAAACTGAAGAAATACAGAAATCAAAGGAAGATATTCTTATAGAGGAATTGGCTGATAAACATGAAGCCATTATAGACTGGGACAATGATATAAAATATACTACACAGTTACAAAAAATCATTACTAATAAAACCATTGTATTTAATGGAGTTGTTAAGGATATATTTAAAAACAATAAAAAAAACATTATTCGTTGGGATGTATTTTCTTACAATGTATCCCATGATTATTTAATAGATCTGGAGTGTAATGATGATATTATTAAAAGACTTCAAGATAGAGAGGAGGATACGTATATTGTTGTAGCAAGCATAAAAGAAGTTGGTAAGCCAATATGGAAGCTATATAGTGATATTTTTTACGATGAAAATATCGCCAATGCTTATATTGAAGATTATGATATGTTTTTCTTAAAAGGATCATGCGTTGATGTTATTTATTTTGAAGATGATGATGATTATGGATCAACTGATGATTTTGGTCTATAAATATTTATTTTATTAATAATTTAAAACTTATGAAAATTAACTCCTTAATGCTGGCTGTGCTGATTATTATGATAGCTGTTATGGCTCTTATTCATTATTACCATAAATTAAGAGATAAAATTGATAAAAAAACAATATTTACTAAAAAATATTTATTTAACATACATCAAAGAGTTTTAATATTAGCTTTAGGTATATCTTATATCTTGTTTATATTATATGAATCTCCTAATTATACTTTCTCTTTAAACTCTGCCATGAGACCTTATTCTACAATTTTATTTGTTTCTGTAATGTTTTTTTTGCTAGCTTTTATGAGTCGTAATAACTGGAAACAGAAAATTAAAATATTATTACTACTCTCAGTCTTAGTATTTATGTATTTTAAGACAGCAGATCAATTAGACTCTTTTTATTCTATTTCTAAAAAACGTGCAACCCTAATATTGATAAAAAACAGCCTATCCTTTGTAAATTTTTGGACATATTACCACTTAGGGAAAATATTAATGCTTAATATTTTTGCCATATTTACCTTCTATGCTGTAAATAAAACTGTTGATGGGATTGAGCTAAAAGATTCATAATTCTTAAATAGTATCCAACATAAATAGTTCTATTAATTATTTTTTGCTTAAAAATCTAAATAACCTATAAACTCAATAAAATATAAAACTATAACCTTTACTTGTATTGTTATCCTTACACTAGGCTTTCTTTCAGGAGTATTTTACTCAGACTTTTGGCTGTCTGTATCTCAATATGTTTTTTGTTCTTAATCTAATTCGTATGAATGTAATCCAAAAATTAATATTGGCAATAATAATCCCAATAATTATTCTTCTTCTTTCATATGGCTTCTATTCTAATTTTATGATTCAAGCTAATTATTCAAGCTTTTTTAGTATTCCATATCATGCATCTTGGATAGATTTAGAATATACATGGTGGCTTTGGCTATTAGTAGTAATTATTATTGGAATAATAGAACTTTTAATATTCACAAAGAGGTAATCCCTATATTTTTAACTTAATTTTATTTTTATGAAAAAACAATTTTCAATCTTAATATTCATACTATCTTTAGTATTGGTAGTAGTATCTATATTTATATATAAATCTGCTAGTGATATAAAAACATATAATACAAGTCTATTAAATAGAATGAATCGTAATGATTCCTCTTCTTTAGTTATGGTTAAATATTTAGATTTGAATAATAATGAATTACTTGAAGAAATAAAAATCTCTCAAGAAAAAACAGTAAAGCAACAATGGGCTGAATGTCCTGCTGGATGTTATGGGACTAAATTATTTATCAATCTTGCACAATATGAAAATGGTAAATGGGATAATATTATAGAAAATTATAAATTTGGAGAAAGAGTGTATTATCCTTATGCAGAAAGTGATTTATATATTTCAATAGGAGATGTTACTAATGATGAAATCGATGATTTAGTTATCTCTATGAATAGAGGTTCTGAATTTGCAACATCAAGCATTATCTTAGGATTTACGGGGGAAAATATAGGCATTATTAAGCATTTTGAATTAATGGGAGATATTTTATATATCAAAGATAATATTTTATTTGGCAGATGGTATTCTGATAAGCTTTTTGGAGATTCTAACGAGGTAAGAAAATATACTTGGAATGGAAAGGATTTTATCATTTCTAACTTATAAAATCCCTATATTTTATTTATTAATACCAACTAACCTATGCCAAAAATACCATTACATTCACTTATAGAAGAAAAGTTTGGAATTTCTAAAATAACCCCGCCAACGAAATTTAAAACGCTCTAAAGCGATGTTTTATAAACTTAAATTCTCAACCTATGAAGAACACTCTACTACTAATTGCTAAATATGCCTTACTGGCTATTACTATTATCGGCTCAATTCTTATTGCTGAGAATCTAAATTCTCAGAACAGTGTTTTTGAAAAAAGGCTAGCTTGTTATAAGTTACAAGACAAAGAACATGAATACGTTTTTTATAGCCCTAAGCTTGATAGTTGTTTATGGCATCTTAATGAAATATTTAATGAAGAATATTTTGCTAATACATCAGATCTATTTAGCGAAGAACACGTTAATCATATAAATGAAATATCTCCTATTGAATTTGATATAAGACTAAATAAGTTTTTAGATAAATATAGAAAATAAACTCTTGACTGTTAAAATATATTAAAAAACTAATTTTATGCCAAAAATACCATTACATTCATTTATAGAAGAAAAGTTTGGAATTTCTAAAATAACCTCTGAAGAAGACTTGAATAAAATCATACAAGCTTTAGAATCAATAGAAGATCAAGATAAAGAAATAGATTTTCCAATTGAAGAGATCTTACAAAAAGCAAAACAATAATAAAAAATCTAAACACATATCATTTGAGCGTTTCAGAGCGTTTTAAAAGTTCATAACGAGGGTAAGTTCATAAAAACAATAAAAAAGCTCTCAGTAAGCTCTGACAACGTATAAATACATGCGTGTGCATGAACTCAGTAGCCACTTGAGCCTCTATGGGCTTCAAAGTGGATAGGGGGGCTTTTTCTGAATAAAATTACTTCTTCTCTAAAATAATAAGTTCTTCTCCAAACTTTTCTTTTGAGCTTTCTTTTATTCTTTCTAAATTCTCAGTAGTAAGATACTTATCAGCAATCTTTTGAGGCAATTCAAGTTTTTTGCCTAAGCTGTAAAGCAGTCTTTGCTTTACTTTCTTTGTTCTCTTGTCTCTTATTCCTTCTAAGAGATAAAACTGTTTTCTTTGCTTTCTAATAAATGCCATAATTTAATAATTAAGTTTTATTCACAACACATATTAAATCAACAAGAAGCTTTAATCAAGCTTATTTTAAGCTTTTTATAAAAAAGTATTGACATTATATTCATAACAAATACAATACATTTGTTCACAACAATTAATAAACAATAAAAAGCCTATTAATTAATAATTAATTCATAATGCTTCACAACAATTCACCTCCTAAAAAACAACCCCTCAAACCTTCAACCGCCAAGCCTTAAGTTTTTAGAGTTGTCAAAAGCACTCTATCAAAACATGAAGGTTAAGAAAACATTTTATTTAATTCTTAACTTATTTAATCATGCAAACAAAACAAACTAATAAAGAACTTAAACAAAAGCTCGTTAAAGATATTCAGACACTAAAGAAAAACATTGAACAGATCAGCGAAGAAGATTTTAAAAAGTATCTTGATGTATTTTCTCAATTCCATAAATACAGCTTTCATAACAATCTATTAATCCACTCACAGAAAAAAGAGGCTTCACAGGTAGCAAGCTTCAAGAAATGGAAAGAACAAGGCAGAAACGTAAAGAAAGGAGAAAAATCAATAAGAATCCTTGCACCTGCTTTTTATAAGAAAGGAGAGAGCAAAAGCAATTTAGAAGCTAAAAGCACTCAAGAAGATCAACAAAGCGAATCTAAAGAAGAAAATCAATCATCAGTAGCCTATTTTATAACAGTTCCAGTATTTGATATATCACAAACAGAAGGAAAAGAGATTGAAAAGAATTTTACAGAGGAATTAAATATAAGCCTTGAAGAAGGACAGAAGATTGTTAAAAGCTTATTGCCTAGCATTAATATTAAAAAAGAGCCTTTAATCCTTAATACAGGGGGTTACTACTCAAGCGAAAACAATTTAATTGCTCTAAATAGCAATTTATCAGAAAAAGAGAATGTAGGTACTTTATTTCATGAGTTATCACATGCCTTACTCCATCATGGAGAATCTAAAGACGTACAAACAAAAGATACAAAAGAACAAGAAGCAGAAACTTTAACTTATCTATTCTGTAAAAAGTTTAATATCAAAAGAAAATCACACTTTTACTTAAAGTCTTGGAATGGAATAGCCGAGAATCTAGAGAAGATTTTTAAAACATATCAAACAGCAGTAAAAAAGATTGAAGAAACATCATAAAAAACACTCCATTTTTTCACCATTAATGGATAGTTGGGGAATTGTGAAAAACCAAAAATGCTTACTTTGCTTTATCTAAAGGCAAAAGCTCACAATATCTCAACTATCCAAAATAGCTATAATGGATAGTTCATACAATTTAATAAACTAATAAATACAACTATGAAAAAGATTAAATATTTTACGCAGAAAGAAATCAAAAAGTTCTTTAATACAATAGAGAAAACAAAAGATAATAATAAATCTTGGCTTCGTGATCTTGTAATGTTCAACATAATTTATATTTGTGGACTTCGAGCATCAGAAATATCACTTTTAAAAAGAGGTAATTACAATATTAACTCTGGGGAATTATTTGTGCATAGACGAAAAGGAAGCCTAAACAATACAATTAGATTGCAAAATAAATCCAAACTTTTAACCAAGTACATCAAGCAATATGAGATAGCAAACGAGGAAGAAGCACTTTTTTTATCTAGGAATGGAAAGCCCCCGCACAGAAAAACTATTGAGTATCTTATGGATAAGTATTGTAGATTAGCAAAACTCCCTAGAGAAAAATCACATCCTCATACATTAAAGCACAGTATAGCTGTTCACCTTGCTGAATCTGGGGCAGATATTAAAGAGCTTCAAGCTTATCTAGGTCATAAAAAAATTGACTCTACTCTTGAGTATTTTAAATACACTACTGCTCAACAGGATGATTTTTATGAGAAGATTAATAAAAGGCTGAGGATTGTTTGAGTATTCCCTTAGTATTACATCACTCATCAATACCTGAATTTTTCTCTCTTTCCTTAATTTCTTTCTCCACTCTATCGTGAAGCTCTGACAAACTAAAAGTATCAGGACTTTTTTCTTGCTCTAAAGAGTCCGTTTTTTCTTTCATTTTAAACGCAAACTTTACAGCCTTAAGCTTTACGGAGTAATTCGAGCATTGCATTACAAGAATACCAAGTTGTTTGTTTAAGTATTCATCAGTAAAATCATGTTCATTAAGCAAGTCTCCTATACAGGAGGAAATTTTAGGCTTTTTAAGTAAATGACAAGCTGAGGCTTTGGCTGTTTTGTAATCTCTATCTGTAACAATTTCTTTGCCGTAAGCATCTATATAGCTCTTTGTAGCATTTCCAATAAACCTTTTATGGCAAGCATAATTATTTATAAAGTTTCTTTGTTTAATGCTTAAGCCTTTTTTTTTAGATTCTTCAATACTTAAAGTTTTTAAATCATCCATTTTTTTTACAAGAGTTATTTTATATACTACTTACACACGCACTTTTTCCATGTTTTTTTATAAATAAAAGCCAGTTTTAAAAAACATCTTATGAAAAAGGTTGTAATTGGTAGTTTTTTACACATCCCTATTTTAATTAGAGCAGCTTATAATAGTAAATAGAAATTAATTGTAGGAGTTTTTATAAAGAAAATACATCAAGAAATCTTAATAAATTCTTATTGTATCTATAGGCTTTATACCTAGTCTCAAGCCTCATTCTTTTTATCGCTAACCCTTGCGTTTATCAGTATCAAAGTGGTGCATTTTTTATTATATTGCCTATATACATTCCTTATGTTCAGTTATAGCACTTAACCTTAATAATTGCTGTTTTTTGCACTGATAATTTAGGCTTAGTAAAGCCTTTCTATGGTTATTTCATGGTTGGTAATATAGAACAATTTTTTATTGCTTATTAACGATATTCTTACAGACAACTAATTTACAAAAATCTAAGATTTTTTTTCTTCAAACATTTGAAAAATATAAATATTATCAATACACTCTAATAAACTCACTATTAGTGAAAAGGATGTACCCCTTTGGCTTTCAAGATTTAGCATCTATTTAATTCAAGTCGAGGCTTAAACAAGACGTTTAACCCGACTAATCACCAACCATTGAACATGGTAATTCCCAAATACCTTTGAGTAACCGCAAGGCTAGAATGATTAAGCTTGCTTTGAATTATCCCTAAAGAAATCCCTTGTAAGCGTGCTTGATAGCCCCAAGTCTTTCTTAAAGTATTTCCTCCAAAATTACCATTAATCCCAACATCCTTACACCACTTATCAATCATCTTCCAAGCTTGTTTTCTTCCTATTCCTTCTTTGCCCAAAGGAGCTTTCTTAGAGTTAAAGAATAAAAAGTATTCATCTTTATTTAGTACATGAGTATAAATCTCTTTGTATTCCTCTAGTGTAGCCTTAACCTTAGGAGTTAAAGTAATACGATTCATCTTATCAGTTTTCTGCTCTTTAAGATCAAATAACCCCTTTACGCTACCTTTATCATCAAATACATCCCTAACATGCACAGAGAGCAAATCTGAGAGCCTTAGAGCTGAGTTAATACCTAACTCAAACAATAATAAATCTCTAATCTTATTAGCCCCTCTCAGCATGTTTTTAATCTGAGCAACTTTCTTTAAATCTCTAATGGGTTCAACGAATTTCATATAGACTTAATATAAGTAATAAATAAGTTAAGTCTACTTATAAAGGGCTACCCTAAAAAGAGTCAAGTCAAAAGTTAGCTTAATATAAAGCTATATAGAAAATAGTAGACACAATGCTATTGTGTCTATAAAGATTTTAGCGAACAAACATTTGACATTTCCAGATATAATCGTATTATACATTCTTAATTTAAGCCCATATATTAAATATGCTAAAGAAAAATATTGCTGTATTAAGCCTGCCAAGATCAGGATCTACATGGTTTGCTGAAAGGGTAAAAACTAAGTATGGCATGAATTATATAGATGAACCACTAAGAACAGGGTTTGGTCAGCCTGAAAATTCATTATATCATTCAAAAATATTAACTGATGTAGATTATAACAACCCTTCTTTTTGGGATAAATTAGATCCAATCACGAGGTGTAAGTTAGAGACAATTAAAAAAATAAATGAATATGAAAATGTTTTATTAAAAGAGACTAATAATTTATTTCAAATTGATTTCTTAAAAAATCTTCTGCCAAATTATGAATTCATTTTTTTACAAAGACATTTAGGAGGTGTTTTAAACTCTCTTCTGAAGGTAGAAAATGTTTGGGAAAAATGGTCATTTGATGATAGGGCTAATACTTTAATGGAGAATCTAAGATCTGAAATTGATAAAGAGGCTCATTCTGGTGATTTATTTATACAAAAATGTATTAATGACTACAAGAGACGAATTCATGAATTTATAACTATTTTTAATAATGCAAAAGAAGTTGAAATTCGTGGAGATAAGGAGAATGCTTTAATATTGGCTTATCTAACTGTTCAGTCATTAGAAGCGCGGAGTAAGGTTGATAGAATAATTAACTACGAAGATATTGCAACCCACGGAATTCCTAATGATATTTTTCCTAAAATGATGCCACGAGGTAAAATAAAAGATTTAGAATCCACGAATAGAAAATATGAAACCCATAGCACGAGAAACCCTAGCATTCCTAATGCATGGATTCATAGCTTTTCTGAACATGACTGGAAAGCAGTATATTACATGTTAGGAAAATATGCTTCAATGGTTTTCCCTATAATTGAAAATCAAGAGAAAGAATCTAAAAATATCCCTGAAATAATTTTTTTAGAAGCAAACAATCAATTTATAAGTAATAGACCTGTGTCTTGCCAAGAATTTGAAAATTTTATGTCAGAGATTGTGACAGAAGGTATATCTTATGAGGATTTGTTTAATAAGCTTGGATTTCGACCATCTTCAACTCACAATTTTGGGGAAACTAACGGAAGCTATTTTTCATTGCATCCAGAAAAACCAATAACTCATGTTTCTCCATTAGGAGTTTTGGCATATTCTATTTACTATGGATATTCATTACCTTCAGTTGAGACTTATGAGTTTTTACAGAAGCGTTTTTCTTCATTTATTCCTTCTGCTGAAAATACTAATTTTGATGATTATTCAAAATTACATAAGATAAGTGTAAAACCTCAAGTCGGAGGGTTTATTGATTTATTTGGAAATGTTTCAGAAATAGCTATTGATGGAAATGGTGAATTTTATAAAGTAGGCGGTTCATACAAAGATAGTTCGGAACGATTGTCACTAGATTCACCAATGCCTATGATGTGGTTCCAAAGAGACACTGAAACAAGTTTTCGTTTAGCTGCTTCTATGGGCAGAGATAAATTGCTACAAGGAAAAGTGAAAGACATTATAAAATTAAATTCAAACCCTGAAACTATTAAAATGAAACTTTTAAGCTTGATAAAAAACTAATACAAGAATTTTAATAAAATTATTTATTTAATTTCTAAATAAATCTTTGTAATACAGAAGTTTTTCTCTCTAGCATTTCAAATACCTCCTTACATAAAATATAAAGATTATGGAGTTCTGAAAATAACCACTCAGCTCCACCAAAAATCCTCTTTTATTATTCATATCTTATACTTGAAAAATATAAATATTATTAATACACTCTAAATAAACTCACTATTAATGAAAGGGATGTACCCCTTTGGCTTTCAAGGTTTAGCATCTATTTAATTCAAGTCGTAGGCTTAAACAAGCCGTTTAACCCGACTAATCACCAGCCATTGAACATGGTAAGGCTGAGGTCTCGGGTTCAAATCCCGATAACGGCTCCAGAAAAATACAGAGAGGGATTAAAATCTATAATAACTTCGGATAATATACAAAATGTTGTTTAAATTATGAAAACATGTCGCATAAGAACGAGTTGTGCGACATATTTTTCAATATTTTTTCTCAAATAAGGAATTTTGTTGAAGAATTTAAAAAGGAATGGAATTTTTATTTTTTTATTTTAATGAGGGGGATAAGCGGATATTTTTTGCTCCGTTCCTCCACAAAAAATGAATTTAAAAATTTAGGGGAAACAGATACAATATTTATATGATAATTTAAAACCCTATGGCAATATTTCTAACAACAAACAGCTCAGCTAAACAGCTAAAGAAAAAGGATTTTCGCAATGAAAAGGAATTGCAAACTTTCATTGAAGAAAACATGGAAAGCCTTTTTGGTGTTCGTTTTGTAGCTTCTGAATTTACAACTTCAAAACAACACGGTGGAAGAATTGACTCACTTGGGCTAGATGAAAACAATTCTCCTGTAATTATTGAGTACAAATGGGGAGAAAAAGACAACATTATCAATCAAGGGCTATTTTATCTTGATTGGCTAGTCGATCACACAGGAGATTTTCAACTTCTTGTTCAAAACAAACTTGGAAAAAATATTGATGTAGATTTTGGCTCTCCTCGTGTTTTGCTTGTTGCTCAAACTTTTAGTAAATATGATCAATATGCTATAAACAGAATGGCAGAGAATATTGAACTTTGGGGCTACTCTAATTATGAAAGCAATGTTTTTGAATTAAGACTTATTGCAAGTTCTCAGGCAAAAACAACAACAAGTACTGCAAAACAAATTTCAAAAGTGAATTATGATGAATATTCTGTTGCAGATCATCTCAAAAATAAGAGTGAACACATGCAAGAGCTTTTTTCTGCACTCCAAGAAAAAATATTTGCTTTAGATTCTGAACAGAAAATAGAGGAAAATCCTCGTAAACTTTATATTGCCTACAAAGTTGGTCGTGGTTTTGCCGAAGTAAAAATACAACAGAATGATATTAAAATATGGATTGCCGAAGATATTGATGATCCAAAAGGGATGATTCGTGATGTTTCAAATATAGGTCATCATGGAATTGGTAACTCTGAAATAACTTTAAAAAGTTTTGATGAGTTGGATTATGTTGTGGGACTTATTGAGCAAAGTTATTTACAATCCGTTTAAAAAGTAAAACATGTTTAAATTCGATAAACCTATTGATAACAGAAAAGATGACTTTTTAAGCAGAGAAGGTTTTTCTTCTCACCTTGGAAAATCACTTTTAACATGGAAAGAAAAAGAAAGTCTTGTCATTGCTTTATACGGAGAATGGGGGTCTGGAAAATCTTCTGTTATAAATCTTGCCAAAGAATACATAAAAGAATCTAAAGAAGACAATAAACCTACGATTATTGAATTTAATCCATGGTTTTTTTCTGATCTAAATAATTTGAGTCAATATTTTTTTAATGAGATTGCAGGCGAATTAGAGATAATAAACGATGATAAAAAAGATCAAAAAATCGCTGAAAAATTAAAACTATATGCAAAATTATTACAAATAGTGCCTGAAAAAAAGGTTTTAGGTGATTTATCATCAAAAATATTATTCGGACTTGGATTGCTTTCAATTTCTACTTCTCAAGTTATACAGTGGGCAAACTTACCAGCGGAATGGGTAAAATATACGATTTTTGGACTTGGTTTGCTTTTATTTTTGTTAGGGCTTTTTAAGGATTTCTTGCTCGGTTTATCTGATTATTTTTCACAAAAAGCAATTACTTCTAAAAAATCAATCTCGGAGTTAAAAAAAGAAATAAAAAAAGATCTTATAGAAAGAGAAAAGAAGTTGATTATCGTTATTGACGATATTGATAGACTAAATCAGTCAGAAATAAGACAAATTTTTCGATTAGTGAGAGTAAATGCAGATTTTCCAAACACAATTTACTTACTTGCCTTTGATAGAAAAATTATTGAAGCAAATTTAGAGGAACAAGTTGGGGTTTCAGGAAAAGATTATTTAGAGAAAATCGTACAGGTTAGTTTTGATATACCACTAGCAAAATCAGAAAAAATTGCAAGATTTCTATTTCAAGAATTAGATCGTGTTTTGGTAACTCTACCCACTTCTCACGAAAAACTATTTGATCAAACTTATTGGGCGAATGTCTATCACTCAGGATTTAAAAATTTATTTAAAAATATTAGAGATGTTAAAAGGTTTGCTAGTAGCCTACATTTCAATATTTCGCAAATGCACCAAAAGGAAGTAATGGAAGTAAATCCTATTGATTTTATTGCTATCGAAGCAATAAGGCTTTTTGCCCCCGATTTTTATTCATTTATCAAAAATAATAGTATCCTTTTTACTTCTACGGACAGAGACGATCAGAGTTCAAGAGATAAAAATCTGCGTAAAGATGAAATTGAAAAAGTATTAAACGAATTATCTCCTGAAATAAAAGACTCTGTTTTAAACTTAATCAAAAGGTTGTTCCCTCAAATAGATGGTGTTTTTCAATATGGGTATTCAAGTCATGGATATGAATGGCAATCAATATGGAGTAAGAATTTAAGAGTTTGTGCAACAAAAAATTTTGATAGTTATTTTACTCTAATTCCTGGAGGAGACGAAGAAGAATTAAGCCAATATGAAATTGAAACACTGCTTTCTTCAATGGAAAAAACAGAAGATTTTGAAAAATTACTTATTGAATATATTAATAAAAAGAAAATCAAAAAAGTCCTAGAGAGAATACAAGATTATACTGATGATTTAGAAAAAATACCCAAAGAGAATCTACAAAATATAGTACAAGCACTTTTTAATATTTCGGATAATTTACCAAAAGAAGAAACCGGATTTTTTGGCATTGATTCTGATATGGAAATAATGAGGATTATTTTTCAACTTTTAAAAAGAGAAAATGACAAAGAAAAAAACTATGAAATATTGAAAAATACTATCCCTTTATCAAAAGGTGTTTTTGGACCAATTCAAAAAATTTCATTAGAAACTCCAAGAAATGACAAAGAAAAAAATCGTGAACCTCTTTTAGATGAAGATAAATTACCTGAACTACAAAAATTATGTATAGAAAAGATAAACAGCTTGGAAAAAGAAACATTATTGAAACATAAAAGCTTTCTTTACATTTTATACAGATGGAAAGAGTGGGGAGAAGAAAAAGATTGGAATCAATTTATTTTGAATATTCAAGATGATAAAAATCTATTTTGGCTATTTCTAAAAAACTTTATTTCAGAAAGCAAAAGTCAGACCATGGGAGATTATGGTTATAGAATCAATAAAAAATTTAACCATGAAAGTTTGAAAACATTTTTAGATTCAGATGAGATAAGAAAGAAAATTAAAGAAGCAAAAAATAATCCAGAAATCTATAATGAAAACAAGGAAGTAATCGACTTATTTTTATCTGAAAATGAACCAGAATAGAACAAATAAGGTGTTTTTCTTTTTCCAATTCACCCCTAACCCCTCTTGGAAAAAGAAAAACGAAAAAATAAAAATTCCAAATAATGATAAAATTCTTCAACAAAATAATAAGGAATGAAAAAATATTGAAAAATACGCTTCGGGGTCGTTGCACTTGATTTTCTTCCGTTAACACTACAGAAAATCACCCTCGCACAACACAGTATATCTGGCTCGCTCCTGCCGTCGCTCGACCCATATTTGCCTCCGCTATCGCTACGGCAAACATCAGATATGCCTAAGCGTTAGACAAAATCACTCGTTTCCCCCTATGGTCGAAACTCCCTGTGCTTTTTGATGAGGCTTAAGAAATAAGGAATTTTATTTTTTTTTCATTAAATCTGTCACCTTTCCAGAAAAATATCGTATACTTATTTTGCATATGCAAAAAACAATTTATTTATTAATTATTTTAAAAATGAAAAAATACATATCACATTTATTTGTAACTCTGCTTTTAACATTAACTTTGGGCATGGTAAATCAGGAGGCAAGTGCTAATAATATGAGTTATTCTGAATTTCAATCACCAACAAATAGTGTTGAAGTAATTGGGATAGGGAAAATTTATGTTAATCCTGATACAGCAATTATTGATATTGGTGTTGAAACAACTTCTAAAACTTCAAAAGAATCTCAAAATTTGAATAAAGAGAACTCAAAAAAAATTATTGAAGAATTAGAAAAAATTGGAGTTGATAAAAAAGATATAAAAACTCAGTGGTACAATATATATCCAAACTATGAATATGATGAAACAGGACAAAAACTTAACGGATATACAACAAATCATACTTTAAGTTTAAAAATTCGAGATTTAAAAAAAGTGTCACAAATACTAGAAAATGTTATTGAGAATGGAGCTACTAATATAAGTAATGTTCAGTATACACTTGAAAATCAGAGAAATTTATACGATAAAGCAAGAAATTTAGCAGCTAAAAATGCTAAAGAAAAAGCAAAAAAAATAGGAGAAGTGCTTCAGTTTAATATAGGAGATATAATTCGAGTTGAAGAATTTAGTAATGATGATTTTATATATGCAGAAAGTACATTACTAGGAAAAGGGATGAATGATATGACAATAAATGAAAATATAATTCAATCTAAAAAAATAGAAATTCGATTAACCTTGAATATAACATTTGCTATAAAAAAATAATTTAAGATACAATTAGGAAAATAAATACACTTTCATGTCCTCTGAAAATGAAATCTTAAAATCTTGTCAAAAAGGAAATTTTGAAGATTTCGCCAAGATTTATGATATGTACTTCAAAAAAATATATGTTTTTATATATCACAAAACATTGCATAAAGAATCTGCTGAGGACATAACAAGTGAAGTTTTTATAAAAACTTTAGAATCAATAAATTCATATTCATTTGAAAAAGGGACTTTTTCTTCTTGGATATTTAAAATTGCTAGAAATTCAGTAATAGATTTCTTTAGAACTAAAAAAAATCATTTAAATATTGATGATATTTGGGATATTTCCTCTCTCGAGGATATAGAATATGAATCTGAAATACTATTAAATTACGAAAAACTTCAAACCCACTTGAAAAAAATTAAAACTGAACATCGAGAAATTTTAATGATGAAGTTGTGGCAAAATTTATCATATAAAGAAATTTCTGAAATAACTGGGAAAAGCCAAGATAACTCTAAAAAAATAGTTTCAAGAACAATACAAAAACTAAAAAAAGAAATAAATCTTTTTCTTTTCTTCTTCTTGCTTATTAATATTTAAATCATGATTTATAAAAAAGATAAGGCTAGGATACTAAAAATAATAGAAGAAATTATAGAGCTTGAACATGATATTAATCCATATAAATTAGAACTTATAAAATTTTTAGAAAAGTTTATAAATTCTAACCCTGAAATTACTATTGATAAAAATTTTAAAGAAAATTTGAGAAAAACATTAATTATAAAATGCAATCAACTTAAGAATGTAAGAAAAATAAAACAAGAATCTAAAAGCAATAATATATGGAAATATATTTTATCATTTTTAGGAGGAATTGCCCTAACTTCATTAGTAATAATTCCTATTTTAGGGAATTCCTCTATATTTGATTACTCAAAAAATAAAGAAACACTTTCAAATTTCAGTAAAATCATCCCATCATTTATGGGAGGAAATGAATTTCCTTCGAAAAGAAATGAACTATCTTTAAAGTCATTAAGCCCAGAAAAACAAATTAATGAAGATACAGAACTAGCTGAAGCTGCAACATCTAAACTTGAATCATATGCTATTGATTCAAGTATCGAAACTTCTCTTACTAATTATATTTATGTATA
Organism: uncultured Candidatus Peribacteria bacterium; assembly: GCA_964466055.1. Classification (GTDB taxonomy): domain Bacteria; phylum Patescibacteriota; class Gracilibacteria; genus CAYXLW01. The sequence continues at coordinate 44,202 of CAYXLW010000004.1, read as the reverse complement.
CAATGGAAAAGATTTAAATATAAATAAAGAAAAAGTTACTGTTTATAAGAAAAACCATCCTAAAAAAACAGCGGAGATTTTTGAAGAAAAAATAAAAGATATTAAATTATCAAATATAGACTTAAATTCATTCAAAAATACAAACATTCAATCAATGTCATTAAACGAGAATAAAGATTCTGGGTATTTTATATATATAGATTTTGAAAACAATATCATATCAATCTATAAAGAATGTAATGAGACTAAATGTAATAATATGATTAAAATTGAAGATATTCCTTCAGACAAAGAAATTATTGATATTGCTGAAAAGTTTTTAAAATCACATGGGATTGATAAGAAAAATTTGGGGTATCCAACTATAAATAAATATTGGGAAAATAATTCTGAAAAAATTATTCCCAGCATAATATCTATTAATTATCCATGGGAAATTGATGGGATTGAAGTATATGATATTTATGGTAATAAAAATGGAACATATGTAGATATAGACTTAAAAGATAAAAGTGTGTCTAATGTTATGGATCTAAATTTATCATATTTCTCAAGTGAGAAATATGATACTGCAAGTAAAGAAGATGTTTTGGAATTAGCAAAGAATGGAGGACTTAATAATATTTACAATCAAACCACTGGAAATAATTTAGAAATTAAATTAGAAAAACCGGAAGAAATATTTGTACAAATACAAGTACAAAAAAACAATGGACAGAACGAAATATTTTTCGTTCCCGCATACAAATTCCCAGTAGTTAATCCTTCTAATCTCAAAATAGATAATTTTAAAGAAAATATAATTGTACCAAAAGCAAAATACTTTATGGAAAATATTGACAAAAATAATTCCATTTATAGATAAATATATTGAATATTACTTTATCTATAACGTGTAGTCATAACAAATGAAAAAGAGCAAAAAATAAGGAGGAAAACTAAGGTGTCTTTTTCGTGGGGAAGGAACTAAAAAGACTCTTTAAATTTGATTATTTATTTTCTGGTAAAATTATCAGATTAATTTAAATAAAATAACAAGAGTTAAACTAAATTAATCAAACAAAAAAAATCCCCCTAATAACGAATATTTAGGGGGTTTTTATAAATGGAATAGGACGGAATAGATTTAAACATCTCCTCCCGTTATTTTTTTAGCAGAAGACACCTCATTTTTACATCTTTGTCTTGTAGTTTCCTGAGAAATAGGATCACATAAAGCAGAATCAACTTTTTCTAAAGCTAGGAGAAAATGTACTCCATCTTTGCATTGTTCTTTAAGTTTATCAGATTCAATATTTCCACACGAACCCAAATCTCTCCCTCTCAAAGCTTTGGCATTTTTTAAAGTATCAATACACTTTGCTTTTTGTTCTTTTACAGTAATTGAATTACATAAACCTGAGTCATTATTTTGTAATGCCTTATTAAGCAAAACACTACCTTTACATGACTGTCTCATATCATCTGATTCAAGTAAATCACATTTTTTAGGATCTCTTTCCGCATTAGCAGAAGCAAAAATTATTGTCTCTGAACATTCTTTTTTACGATCTTTATCTATAATTTGTTCACACTGACTTGCATCTTTTGTAGTAAATGCATTAGCTGAAATAATATTGTCTTTACATGAATTCTTTATGTATTCATCATTAATTTGATCACATAAATCAATTTGTTGTCCTTTTTGCGCTTGAATATTATATTCATCATCTTTACATTTTTTTTCTGTATTTCTTATACATTGTTGAAAATTTTCTGTAAAAAATTCGAACTTCTCAGTTTCATTGTTACTTTCTACGAAGTTTGATTCAGTTATTACTGACGGTTCAGTTATTACCTGTAATTCATCTTCAGTTGTCGATTGCCAACAAGAAGCAAGTAATAAAGGGATAAAAAGAAAAAATAATATATTTTTTTTCATGTGGTGATTGATAAAAAATTAAATATATGGGGAGTATAATGGAAATTTTTTAAATATCAAAAAAAAAAGATCAAAAGATTTTTCCATGGAGAAAATTTTAAGATTTGCTTCTATTCCTGCCGTTTTGGGAATGTAGAAATTAAATTATATCAAAAACTTTACATAAGCTTTTCTTCCATCAGAAATAACTCTAATGGTAACTTTTGCAGGTTCCCTCTTATCATCTGTTTCATCTAAAAGTTTTTTTATTAATCCTTTTGGAATATTTTCTTCATTAATTGCGACATATAATTTAGGGTTAAATATTTTAGATTTATCAAAATGACCTATTGAACATTCCATAGCCATACGATGCAAACTTTTTAAAGAGAAAAAACAGATTCTTTTTCTGTTCATAATTTCAGAAAAAATATCATTTGGATTAAAATCGAAAGAAGCATCTTCCTCTCCAATATTAAAAATATCTTCAGGATAATACATGCTTGTATTTAATGTTTCTCCTTTTTCATCAGTCACCCCTCTAACAAAATGAGCTTTAAACTCCCCTTCTTCCAAAGGTCTTGTAAGTTCAAAATTAGAGTATTGTCTATCTCTAGTTCTATGATATTGCAAAAAATAATCTTTTCCATCTACTGACTGAAATTCTACAATAGGACAATGATTTTTATTAAATTTTGGTAAGCATTTTATTTTTTCATAAAATTCAATTGTTTCTAATATTTTATCATTTAGTTCAGTTAAAAGGGGAGTTTTACCATTAAATATAGACATTCCGTTTTCATAAATAAAATAATTTCTAAATCTTTCACCATGTGTAAATATATGATATCTTCCCTCAATTGCTGTGTCTGCAATAATAGTCCTATTGTATCCGTCTAATTTTTCCCAATAAGAATAAGAGATTTTATTCTCAAACTCCTTAATATTTAAATTAAGCAAAGAACAATAATTTTCTATTCTTATTTTGGATAATTTTTTTAATAAATTTTCAATCTCTGTTTGTGACAACTCATCCATTTGCTGTATAATCATCAATTCTGCAATATAAGTCTCATTTTCATCAAAATTATAAATTTTCTCCCAGTTAATTTCTCTCCCTTTTTCAGCACATATTTCCTTCCTTCTATCCATTTTACTTTGGTTCACAGTATAACTCTCTAACAATCCAGATGCCCCATTATATTCATCAGGATGCTCGCTTCTTATTATAAACTCCTTTCCCGACTCTAAAGCCTCTTTTAAGTTAGCAAACCTAGTAGGAACTAAAATTCCTTCGCTTTCTACATAATCAGCTATTTCAAACTTAGGCTGTCTTGGTGGATTCTCTACAAAAAAATCAGTAGGTTGTTTGAGTATCTTTATTTTAATTGCTAATAATATTTGCAATAATAGATTCTCTCTCTCTCTCTCTCTCTCTGCTCTGCTCTGCTCTGCTCTGCTCTGCTCTGCTCTTGAACCTCCATGTTTATTTGACGTTAATTAATTATATTTTAAATAAATATTTAGTTTTTGTCAAAATTTTTTACGTTTCGTTTCTGCTAAACTACGATCCGAAAAAAATCTCTTTTTCTTTTTAATTCTATTCTTTAGGATGAGAATGATTATTAGTAAAGTAAACATGACAAAAAGAAAACTCACTAGAGTAGTAAAAATTGGTGATAAAAAAATAGGAGGTAATAATCCTATTTTAATTCAATCTATGTGTAATACTGATACTAGAAATATTAAAGCAACAGTAAAACAAATACATGAACTTGAAAAAAATGGATGTGAAATTATACGTGTAGCAGTACCAGACATGGAAGCTGCTAAATGTCTTAGAGAAATAAAAAATCAAATTAATATCCCATTGGTTTCTGATATTCACTTTGATTATAAACTTGCATTGGAAGCAATAGAACAAGGCGTTGATAAAGTGCGTATAAACCCTGGGAATATTGGATCTAATGAAAAAATACAAAAAGTAGTTGATGCATGCAAAAAAAATAATATTCCTATTAGAATTGGTGTAAATGGAGGATCATTAGAAAAAGATATTTTGGCAAAATATGGTGATAAAGCAGTTCCTGAAGCACTAGTAGAAAGTGCCATGAGACATGTGAAAATTTTAGAGAATTTAAATTTCGCTAATATCATAATTTCTGTAAAAGCTAGTGATGTTAATACAACTATTGAAGCATACCAATTATTGAGTAAAAAAATTGATTACCCTCTACATCTTGGAGTTACAGAAGCAGGTACACTGTATAGTGGCACAATAAAATCATGCCTTGGAGTTGGAGTATTATTAAATGAAGGAATTGGTGACACTATAAGACTTTCACTTACTGCTAATCCTGTTGATGAAGTAAAACTTGCATGGGAAATTCTTAAAAATTTAGATTTAAGGGAACGTGGAGTAAAATTTACAAGTTGTCCTGGCTGTGGAAGAACTCAAATTCAATTACAAAAAATTGCAAATGAAGTTGAAAAATATTGTTCAAAGTTTGATAAAACCATTCATGTTGCGATTATGGGATGCATTGTTAATGGACCAGGAGAAGCCCTAAAAGCAGATATCGGAATTATTGGTGGAAATAAGAATGTTGCTATATACAAAAAAGGAGAACTTATTGATACCATGCCAGACAATGATTGTTTAGATTTTATAAAAAAACTTATTGACATATATGTCAAAGACAGCTAAGATTATCTTGGTTTTGTGGTGAGCCCTTGAGTTCGCAAGAACTCAAGAAAAACCTTCTCTTTTAGAGGAGGTTTTTATTTTTATATAATTGACTTTAAAAAATTCTCAGAAACTTCGTTTACAGGTCCAGCCCCCATAGTTAAAAGTAAAGTATTAGGTAAAATAATATTATTTACTTTGATTAAGGTACTTTCATAATTTCCAGAATATTCAGCATCAACGCCTCTTTTAAGAATATTCTCTACAAGTTTTTGAGATGACACCAAAGCTTTATCCTCATCACTATCACGAGCTTCATAAATATCAGTAATAAAAAGTTTATGTTTAAATGATTTCAAAGAATCAAAACTTTTCACAAATCCATCAAAAAGTTCTAAAGTTCTTGAATATTGGTGAGGCTGAAAAACAATAATTATATGTTTATCTTTATATTTTTCTAAAGATCCTAAAGTAGCAATAATCTCTGTTGGATGATGAGCATAGTCATCAATAACCGTTATTCCATCTTTTTCTCTCAAAATATCAAAACGTCTCCATGCTCCAGCATATTTTTCTAATGAAGAAATTATTTCATTTTGTTTTTCTTTCCCAATCGTTTCAATTAATGCTGATTTTGCTAATTCTGCATTTAATTGATTAAACCAACCTAAAACTTTTAGTTTTATATGATTTTTAATTTTAGATAAGTAAACAGGAATAATTTTACAATCCGCATTTCCCGCAATTTCTCTTACTATTTCATCATCAAAATTTGCCACTAAAAATCCATCTTTAGGTATTTTTTTAATAAATTTAATATATGCATTTTTATAAGACTCAAAGGTTTTGTAATAGTCAATATGATCCCATTCACAGTTAAGTAAAACAATTCCAAATGGCAAAATATGTAAGAAATTTTCTCGATACTCACAAGCCTCAACAATAAACCATTTATCATGGTCATTCTGGCTTGCCCAGAATCTATTTTTTGACAAATAAACATTCTTCCCATTAAACTCTCTTACCTTTGTTCCTACAATGGTAAGAGCATTTTGTTCTAAATTCTTCATAGCAATCCCTATCATAGCAGTAGTTGTTGATTTCCCATGTGTTCCACAAATTGCAATTGTTTTGTGTATTTCTGAAATTTCACCAAGTGCTTTGAAATATGAGATTGATTTTATTCCTTGATCTTTTGAAAAAATTCTCTGTATATCATTTTTAGGCACAGCTTCTGAATAAATATGTAAATCTGTATCTGAAGAGAAATTTTCATTTGGAGATACCCATGAAATCCCCTCATTCTTTAATTCCTTAATTAAAGCTGATTCATCTATATCTGAACCTGAAACTTTGCAACCATTAGATAAAAAATATCTAGCTAGCGCTGATATTCCAATCCCACCAACTCCTGAGAAATGAATTTTCATTTAATATTTAAAATTATTTTTTATTCTTATGGGTAAGATTACATAACCTCGTACACAGGAAGATATTTATATCTTTGTCAAAAAATATTCATGTATCCTTACATCATCGCTAAGCTCAGGATAAAAAATACATGCCAAAATATTTTTATTTTCAATTAAAACAATTTCCTCTCTATTACTATCTGCCACAGCAAGTACTCTAAAAGAATTTGGGAGCTGAAGTATTTTAGGAGATTTTATAAATTTTGACAAAAATTCACGTGTATCTGAAAATGAAAGTTGTATATTTTTATCAAACCTTTTCTCAGTTTTTGAAGAATATTTCTTAATTTTTAAGCCTCTAAAATTAAAACTAATTTTTGTTTTATCCGATTCAGAAAGTAACGCACTTGCCTCCCCTGTTAATAAAATGGGCATACCATCATTAACTCTTTCTATAATTTCTGGCAAAAGATATTTAAGTGCAAATTGTAATGAAGATATTTCTGTACCAGGAATAATTAAAGCATCAACTGAATCTAAATCTTTATTATTTTTTACGTAAGATGAAAAAATTCCTAGTTTATCTAAAATTATTTTATGATGAACATATGGACCAAGAAAAGCTAGTATTCCAACATTCTTAGGAAGGATTTGCATAAAATATTTTAAAATTATTTCTAATAATTTGATTTATATTCTAACAACTTTATTAAGAAGATATAAATCAGCTAAAACAAGTGCAACCATACTTTCTGCAACTGGAATAAAACGAGGAATAATACAAGAATCATGTCTGCCTTCTATTGAAACTTCCTTTTCTCCACCACCAATAGTTTTCATTTTTTGAATTTTACTAATACTAGAAGTTGGTTTTATAACACATCTAATAATAATATCTTCACCTGTTGAAATACCACCTGAAATACCTGAGGAAAATCTATTAGCCTGTGCCCCCTTCATTTCAACAAAATCATTGCCCGGTAAAATTTCAACCGCAAAAACTGTTCCAATTGAAAATAAGGCATCCGCAAGTTTTGCTTTAAGTTTTCCAAAAACTGGATCTCCTATATTTTTTGGACAATTTTGAATTCTTATTTCTGCAATTCCCCCAACTGAATCCCCTTCTTCTTTTGCTCTTAAAATAACTTCTTCCATTTTTTTAGCAGCCTCTTCATCAGCACAACGTATAGGATTTTTTTCTATAACACTTTCATCAAATATTTCTGCCTTTACATTATAAACTTGAAAAGTATGTCCTATAATTCTTGTTTCTTTAGGAAGGATTTTTTTAGCAATTGCTCCTCCTATAACTCTACTAATTGTTTCTCTTCCAGAAGCTCTTCCACCTCCACGATAATCACGAATCCCAAATTTTGATAACCAAGCTTCATCTGCGTGCCCAGGTCTAAAAACATCTTTAATTGAAGAATAATCTTCAGATTTTTGATCTCGATTAAAAACAATAACTGCAATTGGAGCTCCTGTAGTTTTTCCTCCAAAAACACCTGATAAAATTTCAGCATTGTCTCCTTCCTTTCTTTGTGTTGTGATAGATGATTGTCCTGGTTTTCTTCTATCAAGCTCTTTTTGTATATACGATTCATCAAGTGATATTCCTGATGGACATCCATCAATAACAGCTCCCATTGCCTTTCCATGAGATTCTCCGAATGTAGTAAGCCGGAAAATTTTACCGAATGTATTCATTAAAAATTTCTTTATAGTTTTCAATCAATAGTTTAGATACTGATCAATTTCGAGTCAATGTATCATAAATGTCGGAAAGATAGTAAAAATTTAATATTCTATTGCCCTAAAAACTTTTACTCATTAAATTACTTTTAAGGTAGATTTCAAATTCTTAATTTTTAATTAATTCTCTATGTACTCACTAAATCAATCTCAAATTATTGGATACGTTACAGAAGATCCACAAGTAAGAGAAATAGGATCTGGAATGCTAGTTACAGATTTAAATATTGAAATTAAAACAAAAACAGATAATCCAAATGCAAATAATCCTATGGGGACAACATTTTTAAATGTTACTTTGTGGAGCAAACTTGCAGAAATAGCCAGAGATTATGTAAAAAAAGGAAGCCAAGTATATTTATCAGGCAGATTAGAAACTGACTCTTGGGAAGATGATAAAGGAAATAAAAAATTCAAGACAAAAATGGTTGCAGACAACTTAATAATGCTTTCACCTAAAGATGGTTTCTTAGCACCACTTAGCGATAATCTTTTGATATCTGGAGGAATAAACAAAGCTGAAATTCTTGGGAACGTAACAAAAACACCTGAATTAAAAACAACTCCAAGTGGTTCTAACGTTACTTCATTTGGAGTAGCAACAAATAGGGTTTGGAAAAATTCAAGTGGAGAAAAACAAGAAAAAACAGAATTCCATAACATTGTTGCGTGGGATGACCTTGCTGATCAAATTGCTAAACATATTGCTAAAGGTAGGAAAGTATATGTTAGTGGAAGAATTCAAACTCGTTCTTGGGAAACTCCTGACGGACAAAAGCGTTACACTACAGAAATTGTGGCAAATGAATTAAAATCTTTAGGACATGCATTAGAAGGAGGAAGTAAAAATTCTGGAAATTATATAACCGACCAAGCTTCTAGCGAATCAAATATTGCTGAATCTATTGATAACATTCCTGAAATAAACTATGAATCTGAAATTAAGCCTGAAGATTTACCATTTTAATTAGGAAAACAAATTTTAAAATAACCCATATTTGCTATTCCTGCCTCCGCAGGAATGGCATTTTTGATTAGATAACAAACTTAAGTATTCACTAATAAATAAAAATGATATAAGCTATTGAAGCTTATTAATTACTCAGTTCGTGCAAAAAAAACTCAAAAAAAAGCAAGATATAAATCTAATCCAAGTTGATATTAAAACAAAAAATATATCTTCTAAAAAGAGTACACCCAAAAAAGAACTTCATAGAAAGTCAGTACATACAAAATCTGAGATAATTTCTTACTCATTGAAAAATATTAGCAAATACTTAATGATCTTCAGTATTAGTATTGTATCATTAATATTTCTTATATTCGTTTTTTTGCAATTTTTCACCAAATCATACTATATTGAAAAAATACCTAAAAATACGCAAAAGTTCGTTCATATAAATCTTTATAGCGATAAAATTTCTATTTTAAAAGAAGTTTTTAAAATATTTAAAAGCGATTTAACTGTTGATGATTTTATCTTAGCCAAAGACATTGATGTTCCATATCTTACACTTTTGGAAGACGAGAAAAATAATTCTATATTCTTCTTAGAAAAAATTTCTAGAACAGATGTTGAGAGATTACTTAAAAACTTTTCTACTCCTAATGAAAAAATTGAATTTAAAAAGGAGAATGGGACTAAAATGATTACTTTAAAAAGCGGAAGACAAATTTCTTGTATATATGAAGGAAAAACACTTTATTGCTCAAAAAATAAAGAATCCCTTGAAGTATTTACACAAGATGAATTCCCTAATAATGAAAATTTAAAAAAGGAAATTCAAAATCTCCCAAAAAATACTGATATTACTTGGTTTATCGATTCTAATAATTTAAAGACACCATTTTTAAAAGCACATAAAACAGCTTTAGAAAGACTATACGGAACATTACAATTTTCTGAAGGAAATAAAATGATTTCAAGAATTTATGCTATTACAAAGAAAGACTTTTCTTCATCTGATGAAAAGAAAAAATTAGATTCCCTTGCTAGCAAATTTCCAAAAGAAAATATTTTATTCTTCTTAGGTGGACAAAACTTTGAAAATCAATGGCTCCATACCGAAGAATTTTATAAAAACAATTCACCCGAATATGCTCTTATTCTAAAAGGAATTTTAATGAAGAAAGTGAGCAATTTATTTGGGGACGAAATTGATTTCTATAAAGATATTTTATCTATTTTTAAAGAAACTTATGCCTTTGGAATTTCAAAAGACTCTGAAAATAAAATGCAATTTAGTTTTATTTCTAAGGGTAATGATTCTAAAAAAATTGAAAATATTTTAGATGTATTTTTCAAAAATAGAGGGATTTTTACTGTAGAAAAAAAAGAGTTTAAAGTCGATGATAATACTATTCTTCAATCAGTTTATTCTAATGAAGATAAGATTAAAGAAGTTAATGAAAGAGTTGGAGCAACTAGAATTTTAGGATACGAAATTAAAGATTATCCTTGGGGAATTTTTACTGCACAAAAAGGAGATCTTATTTATATTTCTACTTCAAAAGAATCTTTATCAGATTTATTAAAAAATAAAAAAGAATCTATTGATAAAAACTTCTCATATAAACTAAAAAATGCCCATGAGTTTGGGTTTATTTCACTTTCAGAATTGCAAAATTTATTTTCTTTTATCCCATTTGAAGCTCCTAAATTCGCAATATTTGATTCTATGAAGAATATTTCTTGGGAGAGTGAGAGTCATTCGGGCGGAATGAGTGTTTATGCCGAGATAGACTTATAGAAATATATAAAAATGCTCAACTAAAAAAGCACTGCCCGGTTGATAAAACCAACCGGGCAAAAGATTGCTCTTATCTGACAGGCTCCTCCGAAGCCATCAAATAAGAACTATTCTGCCTAGATCACACCTTAAACTTGTAGGGGTAATCTTTCTATTTTTCTTTTCTTTTTCTTTTCTTTTAGGCCGTATACTATGCAGTCGACCAAAAAGATCGGGACAAAAATCCAAACAAAAACCTCACGGTTCAGTGGTGGTGGTAGAAAAAGATATACCACGCAGGCAACAATTGAAACCGCGACGTTTATAGCCTTCCCAGACCATTTGTGCCCTACCTTAAAAAAAACAAGATAGAACAAAAGAAAAAATGAGGGAATCTCGAAAAAAAGGTGAAATTCCACTGGAGTAATCCCTTCCACTACAACAGGATTAAAAATAAAAACAAGACCAAAAGCCACTCCAACCATTTTAAACGATCCCATTTTTTTTTCCATCCAGGCACTCTTTAAACAAACCATTAGGAAAACAAAAAAGGATAATAATACTATTGTTGTAAATTCTAACGTCGACATGTCAACCTCCTTTGTTTTGACATTCTTTTTAGCATTTTGGGAAAATACCCATCAGCGTTAATTCAATAATAATAGTTTTATTATTTCCAAATTAACGCCGATGAGATTTAGCAGGCAGAATATCTATATTTGATAATTTCTTGAGATTATTAACATTACTTATGTAAGTTATTAACAAACAAGATATCAAATACAGAAAAATACCTGCTAACAATAGTGCCGTATTTTTAAAGAACATCAAAGTATATTATATATTATATATTTATTATGTAAAGCAAAATGTTGAACTTAAATTAAATGAAAAAATTTCTTCTTAACTATCTAATTCTATTTTATAAAAATATTTTCTTAGCACAAAATAAACAATCCAAAATCCAGGAATCGCAAGTAACATAATATTTCTCAAATCAACATCAAAATAAACTAAAATTGAAATTATACTCAATGAAAAAATTGATCCTAAATCCCAACAAGACTCGCTAAAAAATTGAAACCAAATAGGGTTCTTACTTTTATGAGTGATAGCATAAAATGCTGTATTTGCAGAAGAAGTAAAAAAACAATTAGCAATAGCCATAATTATTTCAAATATCAAAATACTTGGAACATCTTTTACATAAAATGCCCTTCCAAATATAACTATTATTATCATAATAATACCTACTAAAGCTATATTTAAACCTTTCCCTTTATCAACAAAATGACCAAGTAATAAAAATAAAATAGCTGTTATGAACATTTGAAAGCCAATAAGTCCTCCAAAAACAAAGAAATTCCCAACAATTGAAAACATTATTATTATCCACAAAAAATCATGGAAGGTGTATAAAATAGCCCAACCCCCTGATAAGAGTAACCCTTTTTTATCAATTTCTTTCCATGCTTGTTTATAAGAAAATTGTGATTTTACTTCTATTTTAGAACTAAAAAAGAGAGGTATAACACCAAAAATCATAACAATTGTCGATAACACATATGCAGACCAAAATCCAAATGTATCAATGAGGAATCCTCCAAGTATCGGTGAAATACCAGCAATAATGGTTCCTACCGCTGCTAATGATCCCAGTTCTTTTCCCCTGTGTTTTGAATCTCCAGAAGAAGCATAAAATGCATGAAAAGGTAACCAATAAAAAATATCAACTATAGCCAAATAAATAATAAAAATAAGAAGCCAAATACTTACTCCATTAACCTGTGCAATTATAGGGAATAAACCAGAATAAATAATAGATCCAATTATAGTACTTTTTTTAAGCCCAATTTTTTGTACAAGTTTTAAAGAAATTGGACGAGCAGATATTCTTATAAGAAAATTTACCAACCATACTGCCAATACGATTTGTAGCGATATCCCCTGTTGTAAAAAATATATGGATCCAAATATATCAATTATACTTGCACTAAATCTTCTTAGTATTGCATGGAGATTTAATAAATTTATTTGTTTATTTTTTAAGTATCCCATTTAATATTATTAGTTAGTATATTTTTAACAGATTTATAAATTAAAAACCATATGAACTAACTATTTTTAAAAAACCTATTTTGCAATTAAAAAATAATGATACTAGAATATCATTACATGAAAATTTTAACTTAATTAACTATGTATGATCTTATAATAATAGGAGGAGGTGTAGCAGGATACTCAGCAGCTATGTATTCAAAAAGATTTGAAATGAATGTTGTTGTTGTTAGTGAAATGGATGGAGGTACGCTTACTCAAACACATTTAGTAGAAAATTATCCTGGATTCCCATCTATAACAGGATATGAACTTGCAAACAATATTATGAACCATGCAAAAGGAATTGGAGTTGAAACAAAATTAAATAAAGCAACCAAGGCTAAAAAAGAAAAGGATGTATTTACTGTTACTTTAGACAATGGAGAAGAAATACAAGGTCACTCTTTACTTCTAGCAACAGGAACCAAACACCGAGAATTAGGAATTGAATCTGAAAAACGCTTTAAAAATAAAGGAGTTTCTTATTGTGCAACTTGTGATGGTGCATTTTTTAGAGATAAAGTTGTTGGAATGGTAGGAGGATCTGATTCTGCAGTTAAAGAATCTTTACTTTTAGCAAAATACGCATCTAAGGTTTATATAATTTACCGCAAAGATAAAGTTCGAGCTGAACCTATAAATATAAAAAGAATGGAGAATGAACCAAAAATAGAAGTTATTACGAATTCAAATGTAATTGAAGTTTTAGGAGAAAATAAGGTGTCAGGAGTAAAATTAGACACTGGTAAGACTCTTGATCTTCAAGGTTTGTTTATAGAAATAGGACGTATCCCAGAGTCTGATATTGCAAATCAAATTGGTGCTGAAGTTACAGAAAAAGGAGAAGTTGTTACAAATAAATATTCTGAAACTAATGTTCCAGGATTTTTCGCAGCTGGAGATGTAACTAATACTGAGTGGAAACAAGCTATAGTTTCTGCAGCTGAAGGTGCTCATGCTTCGGAAAGAGCTTTTGAATATGTGAGTAAATTGAAAACTAAATAAATAGTATTTCCATAAATATATTAATATTGCTCATACTCTTCTACTTCACTAAATATTAGATTAATCTCCCCAATTTTATCCAACAAAAGATAAGCAATTGTACTATCACAGCCTAATTCATTTAATTCTTGTGATAATTCACTTATTTTTTGTGATAATTCATTTATTCTTTGTAAAAATATAATTACATCTTGTTTTGAAAATTCTTCTATATTTAAAAAACGATTATGAATACAGTCTAAAAATTTGTTAATATAGTTTAAATTTTGAGAAACCTCTTCTTTCTCTATCTCTATGTTTTTAAAAAGGAAATAAGTCATAGTTAATATATGCTGAAAATTAACAAAATCTCCTTTTCCTATAAAAACTTCATTAAATACATTAATTTTTTCTGGGAAAGAAGTGTTTGTTATATCACGATTTTTTAAAAACTGAGCCACTCCATTTGTACTATTTATTTTATCTATTGCTTCTATTATTTTAGTAGATAAAACCACTTTAAGTTTTTCTTTTTTAACTTTTGTCAATTGAGTGTTTTTTCCTTTAGATTCTAAAGCAACCGCTATCCTATTAAAAAAAAGTATTGTTAAATTAACAAGTTCTGAACTTTTATCTAATTTTCTTAGTACTATAAAGCCTTTGCTTATAATGGGATCCTCTTTTTCTCTATCGTAAGATTTTATAGCTAATAAAGAATCAAGTTTTTTTTCTATTGTTTTAATAATTTCTATAACTTCTGGGAATAGATTATTAATTTCTTTTGAGATTTTTGTTCCTAATGGAGCATTTATATAGTTTTGTAAAGAAGGACTAAGTTTGCCAAAATCATTTGATGTGAATTCAAATAATTCTTGTTTTGCACTTAAAACTTCTGAAGAATTTTTAAATTCTTCTACTTCCAACACTAAATAGTCCTTAATTTCCATAATTACTTATTTATAAAAAAATAGATCTAATTATAAATGATAAAATGTCAGTTTGTAAACAGTAAAATGTCAATTTTGTGTCTGATTTATTTCTATTCTTAGTTTATTACCCCCTAAACTTTATCAAATTGAGCAAAATCTTTTAAAAAATTAGTTTATTCTTTACAAACTAACTAATCTTTTTTACTCTAACAACATCTTAAAATTTAAAAATTATTAAACTTAAAAAATCATGAGACAACCTCCTAGAAAAAGTATTATTTCCTATCTTTTCCCATTTATCCTAATAGGAATAATAATTTTTGCTGTAATATATTCTGTTAGTAAATTAGGGAATTTTAGCTTTGGAGCAAATACTCCAACCAATCTTGAAATTGTAAACCCTGAAATAAAAGTTTTACTAAAAAATAATGAAAGCTGGAGAACAGTTCCAGAAAATGTTCAAGTGAAATTATTTGCTGGAGATGCTGTAAAAACAAATTTTCAAGGAGAGGCAAAATTAAAATTATTGAAAGATACATTTGTTTATATAGATAATAATAGTTCTTTTGTTATTGATGAACATAAAGAATCTGATGCTTTTCAAAAAACTAAAATAACACTTTTAAATGGCAGAATACTTGCTTCAATTGATAGGATATTAAATCCAAAATCAGAATTCATAATCCAATATGAAAATGTTCAAATCAGTTCTAGAGGATCTACTATGTCTATTGAAGAAGGAATATTGCAAGTACTTGAAGGAAGGGTAAAAGTTAATAGAATTAATGATGATACCGTTATTGCTACAACAGAAGTAGGAGTAGGACAACAGCTTAGCTTTTCTAGTAAGGACACTGGTCCTTTTGCTGAAATTAATGGCATAGATTCGGAAGTATATGTATCTTCTTGGATAGAAAGGGCTCTTGGGAAGAGCATAGAAAAAGCAAAAGATACAGAGGCTATTACTGTTGTTACTGAAGAAGAAAACAAAAATGAAGATGAAGAAAAAATCATTGAAGATAATAAATCTGATGAAACTAAAGATGATGATAAAATCATTGAAGAATTAGGAACTAAACAGAATAACTTAACAATTGGAATAGAAGAAAATACTGAAGTTAAAATAGAACCATTCGAACTTAAAGGAACAGTATCTAAGGGGGCAACAAAAGTTATTGTAAATAATTATCCCCTTTCAAAATTTCAAAAAGGTGATACTCAATGGTTATATCGTGCAAAAATTGAATGGGGGAATTTGGTAAAAGGAAAAAATACATTTGAGGTAAAAGCTATTTTTGAAGATGAAACTGAAATTATAAAATCTGTAATTATAAATGTAAATATTGAAGAAAAAGAAACAACTGAAGTAAAAAATGAGACTGTTACAACTGATGAAATAACTTCTGGAGATAATGAAGAAGATACTCCTGAGGAAGAAACAAATGAAGAGGTTAATGAGAACGATACGTTAAAGCTTAGTGTTATAAGTCCTGAAGAAGATGAGAAAATTGATTATGAGCCAGTTGTAGTACGTGGAACAGCACCTGAGGGAACAGCAAAAATTATTATTGGAGATTACACTTTAAGAACATTTAAATTAGGAGATGTTCAATGGAAGTATTCTGCTGCTAAACAATATGGCAATTTAACACCAGGAAAAGAAAATAAATATTTAATCAAAGCTTTTGATAAAGATGATAAAGAAATAGCTTTAATTCAATTTAAGTTTTTTTCTACTTTAGAAACATCTGAAGAAAATGAATAAGAAGGTTTTACTGGCAATGAGCGGAGGACTCGATTCTTCCGTTGCTGCTTTTTTGCTAAAGGAGCAAGGGTATGATGTTACGGGAATAACGATGTGTTTAGGTATTAAAGATGGTGAAGATAAGCCTAAGTGTTGCGGACCTGAAGCTATAAGAGATGCTAAAAATTTATGTCATAAACTAGGTATTCTGCATTATGTTTTTGATTTTTCAGATGAGTTAGAAGATAAAGTTGTTAATAATTTTCTTGATGCCCATAAAAATGGGAGAACTCCTAATCCATGTGTGGAATGTAATAAATTCTTAAAATTTGGAGCTCTTTTTGAAAAAGCAAATGCTATGGGGTTTGATTACTTATCAACAGGACATCATATTCGAACTGAAAAAATTGGCGAAAAATATGTTTTAAAATGCGGGATTGATAAAAATAAAGATCAATCATATTTCTTATATCATTTAAACCAAGAACAACTGAAAAAATTAGTATTTCCTATCGGTCATTTAATCAAAAAAACTGAGATAAGAGCTTTAGCTGAAAAATATGGCATTAATGAAATAAATAACAAAAAGGAAAGTCAGGGAGTTTGTTTCTTCCCCGAAGATTCATATATCCCTTTTCTTGAAAGAAATACTCCTGATATTTTTAAAGATGGAAATGTGGTATACCATGGGGGAATAATAGGTAAACACAAGGGACTTCCGAGATATACTGTTGGACAAAGACGAGGAGTTGATGTTGGTGGCTTTGAAGAACCTATTTATGTAAAGAAGTTAGATTATGAGAAAAATGAATTAATTATGGGAGATGATGAAGAACTTTTTAAAAATGAATTATTGGGGAAAAACTTTATTTTAACTGGTTTAGATAAAGATGAAAAAATTACTCAGGATAAAATTCCTAAAAACTTATTTGGAAGAATAAGACATTTGGGATTTTTATATAAATGCTATATTGAGCTATTGGAGGATAATAATATTAAGGTAAATTTTGAAGAACCTGTTAGGGCTATTACAGCTGGACAAACCGTTGTTTTTTATTCTGATGATGAACAAGTAATTGGAGGAGCAGAAATTGTTGAATGATGAAAAAGCAATATTAATTTTTCAATTTAAAGATACAACCGAAAAAATCATACTTACTAAAACCAATGTAATAAAAATGATGGTTTGATTATTAATTTTAATTCGTTTATTTCTTAAATCCGAGAAAATATCTATAAGAAAAGTAATAGAGCCAATAGATATCATTGTATAAATAGGAACATGTAAAAACCCATACCCCTCAGGAATAGAAGCAAGAAACCAAAGCACAGGGACTGAATAAACTAAATATTTATTTTTATTGGCAATATTTTTCTCCTTCTCTGGAATTTTTTTTAAAAGAAAATAAATATTTGCAGGTAATAATGATAAAAAAGCATAAAGAGCAACAACAAATAAAACAGTATCTAAATTCTGTAAAACCAAACGATTTAAACTGCAATTAATTGCGTCTAAAATTGTTCTAAATAAAGTTATAAAAATAATAAAAATAATCCCATGTTCAAAAATCTTTCTTTTATTTTCTTCATGATGAGATGGTTTAATAAAAATAGCAATTCCGAGTAGAGTTAAAGCGATTAAAATAAAAATGTTTGGACTATCGTTGTTAATAACAATACCTATAAGTAAATAAACTGGTAAATATACCATTGAACTAAAAGCATTTAAGAATGATAAATTGCTTACAGATCCAATAGTAAAGAAACCAATATATTCTTGAACTACCCAAAAAATCAAATGAAATGAGAAGGCAAATAATATGATTGGAGTACTAAATATAAAATGAATATATTCCGAACGAAAAGTAAAAAAGAAAAGTACTGTAGCAGGAATAATCGCATATCTTTCATAGTACATAATAGTCATAGCAGAAAGACCTTTCTCTTGTAATTTTTTTATATTAAGACATCTCACGTTAAAAAGAATCGCTGATGCAAAAACAAAGAGTGATATGAGATATTTCAATATTTATATTTTTTAGTAATGAAATGGTTTAATATTATATTTTTTTAATATTATATCCCCTTCTAAAAGACCTTGCATAAACTCACTAGGGTTATGAGCATCCGAACTTAATGTAAATTTTTTAACACCGTTATCAATTAAAAATTTTACCAATTCACCATGAGGTGATGGCTCTCTACAAGGACAAAAAATACCTGCACAATTAATTTCTACTATAAAATTTTTATCAATAATTATTTTTGCTATTTCTTTTAATATTTTTTCATGGAGATACATATCATATTTTTCACCATAAAAATTACTTGCAAATCTTTTTATAACATCAAAGTGTCCAATATGACTAAATTGTCCCCATTTTAAACCATCCAAAAGAGCATTAAAATACTTATCCATAAGAACTTCTTGAGGATATTTTTTACAAATCTCAATAACATTTTCTCCAGCTACATCATATCCTTCAACAAAATGAACTGATCCTATACAGAAATCAAATCCCACTTCTTTTATTAATCTTTCAATATCTTTTCTAGATTCTGGATTAACACTTAATTCACAACCATATGAAATATTAACTTGTGGATATTTTTCTTTAATTTCTAAAAATTCTTCTTTTCCTTTTTTAAATCTAATTATTGCTTCTTCGATATCTACAACATGTGAATTATTTTTTACTGTCTCTACATGATTAGAAATCCCTAAAAATTTAACATCATTTTTAATTGCTTCTTGAATATATTGTTCAATCGTTCCATAAGCATCGTATGAATTTATGTCGTGCAGATGATAATTTACTAACATATTTATTTTGGTTAATTAATATGGATTAATTGCCAATTTAGTATTATTCATGCTAATTTAAAAGTAAATATACTATATATAATTAAATTGCAATAAGTAATTTATATAATACAATGTATACAAATGTATACATTTTAATTTTTTTATTATGACTAAAAAAAGCAAAGTAGTTCATACTCGTTTTTCTGAAGAAATTTATGATAAATTTCTAGGACTCGCAAAAAAACACGGCAAAACAGTTTCCAATTTACTTAGAGATGTAACAGAAGATTTTTTATATATTGGACATGAATTTGGGACATTCGTAGATTCTAAAGTTAAAAAAAAATTTTTGACAAAGAGATAAATAAAATCATAGGAACTCAAGAAATAATTTTAGCAAAAGAAGTATCGTGCAAAATATGTGATGCTAAGGTAAAAAAAGGAGATAAAGCATTCCTATCTATTTTGGAAGATTCATCAAAAAATATATTTATATGTAATAAATGTAAGAACAATATCTAGTAAAATATAATTTATAATTAAATATGATAAAAAGAACATTTGAAATAACATCAGTACTTTTGAAATACCTTGTCTTTTATAATTTTAATCAACATAAAAACAAGATTTTCGGCAAAAGACTACGAGAATCTTTTGAAAACTTAGGACTTACATTTATAAAAATTGGACAAGTTTTATCAATGAGAATTGATATTTTCTCTCAAAAAAATTGCAAAGAACTACAAAAACTATTAGATAATGTTAACCCTTTAGATTACGAAATCATAAGAGAAATAATAGTTAAGGATTTCAGAAAAACCCCAGAAAAACTTTTTCGTAAATTCAATAAAAACCCAATAGCTTCAGCATCTATTAGCCAAGTACATAAGGGTATTTTAAAAGACGGAACTGTTGTTGCCATAAAGATAAAAAGACCTGAAGTGGATGAAAAAATAAAGAAAGACATAAGAATAAGTAAAATAATATTTTTTATTGCTAAAATTTTTTCAAGCACACTAAGATGTATAAAAATATCTGAACTCATAGTTCATTTTGAGAAATGGCTAGAAAATGAAACAGATTTTAAAAAAGAAGAAAAAAATCTATTAAAAGCACGTATACAATATAACTTTGTACATCAGAAAAAATTTAGAAAAGACTTAGGAAAAGGCTTTTTCCCAATTTCTTATCCCAAATTTTGCAGTGAAAATATTATAACTATGGATTTCGCAGAAGGAGTCCCTTTAACTAAAATAGATTCAATTAAAAATAATCCAAATTATGATATTTTCAAAAGTTTTAAAACATATTTAAGTGCAGGAACAAGAAATATGTTTAATTGCGAAGAATATCTTTTTCAAGCAGATCCTCATTTATCTAATATTTTAATATTACCAAATGGTGATTTTTCAAATATTGATTATGGATTAACTGAGGAATTAAACAAGAAAGATACTTTTTTTGTAAAAAATATTTTTTTGGCTATTTATACAAAAAATTCTCAAGATCTTATAAAATTCGCTTTAGAACTTTCAAATGTAGAACATAAACAATATGCCTATATTATAGAAGAAGATGTCAAAATCTTTTTAGAAAAAACTAAAAATGAAGGAATTGGATTTTGGTTTATGGGAATAATAAAAATTTTGATAAAGTATAAAATACCAATTCCAACTAGTATATCTTCTTTTGCTAGATGCTGTGTTATTCTAGACGGATTAACACAAACAATATTCCCTGGGAAAACTACTGTTGATATTATGGGAGATGAATTAAAAATGGCGGCAGTGAAACAAATTATTGATAATATAAAAAATATAGATATATTTCCTGTAATTTATACATTTGCAAACAAAATTAAAGAAATCCCAGAATTTATTGATGATATTGTAAACAATCCTTTAGAAACTCTAAAAGAAATAAAAAACCTTATTAAAGATTGTTAATTTTTTTGAACTTTTAAAAAACTTTAATAATAAATTCTTATTTAACTTTCTCATCAAAAACATATCCGCAAGAATACATACTTCTAATATATCCACTATTTTTACCTAAAATATTTTTTAGGTTATGAATGTAAACTCTTAAAGAATTAATACTCCCCTTTTTGGCAGTAGTTTCTTTTCCCCATAAATATTCCACTAAAGATTTATTCGGCATAAGTTTATATGGACGTTTCAAAAACTGTAACATAAGTAAAAATAGTATTCTTCCCAATTTAATACATCTTTTATTAATTATCAAATCCATAGAATTAACATCAAGATGTATGTTTTTATATTTTATTATGTTTTTTTGTGGTTCTTCAAATTTAAAATTCCTTCTATAAATTAATTTTATTCTTGCAATAAGTTCTTCTGCCCTATACGGTTTTTTTAAGAAATCATCACTTCCTGAATCTAATGCATCCCATGGTGTAATTTCATCCATATTCCTTCCTGTTAATAGAAGAATTGGAGTATGTATTTTTTTCGCTCTCATCTTCTTTATTAGATCTAGCCCTTGCCTACCTGATTCATTTGACAAACGATGATCACAAACAATAACATCGAAATTTTTTGTTAGAATTAAATCCTCTGCATTTTCATACTTATTTATTACCACAATTTCATCGGCAATATGCTTTAACTGTTTTTCTAAAATGCTTAAAATAAGTAAATCATCATCTATTATAAGTATTTTCATTCTGATATTGATTAAATTGTTTATTATATATTTCTGGCATTATATATAATATTTTAGCAAAAAAAATTAATTTTCTTAATTATTCATTCATTAAAATATAAGTTTTAATTAATCATTAAGGAAGGAAAAAAAATTTCTATTTCCCCTTTCCTAGAAAAAATCTTTATCCCATGGGAATCTAAAATATGTAATGCAATTTGAAAATGAATTTCAGTATATTGTGCATCTTCTCTTTCAAGATAATCCACTAATGGATTCTTATTAAAATCTTCTATTTTTCTACCATCATGAAATAGAGATAGAGAATTACTTTCTTTTTTAAATTTAAATTTAATGTAAGAAATTTTATCTATGTCTAAAATTCTTAAAAACACTCTATTAAGTGCTTCAATGAAATAGTATCTATCAATATTTATCAAATGACTAGATTTTAATGGGGAAATTTTTACTTTTTTGGCTGTAATTTCTTCTTCATAAGTAAGTATGATAATTTCTAAAATTTCAGATATATTTTGCTCTTGAATAAAAAATTTTAATTTCTCATCGAGAAAAATATTTTCATACTCTACAAGCAAAATAGCTAATTTTATTAGCTCATGAATTTTATTTTTATCTTCAAGTATGGATATTTCTTCCATAGAAAAATTCAAAATTGTAAGGATGTTAAGTAATTTATGCTTAATAAGACTTTTTGTTGATATCAACATAATTTATAAGATTATTATAAAATTTAAAATAATATTTTTGCTTATTTATTGTATTAACAATTTGTATTTTTTATGTAGATAATTATAGAAAATATTTTTGTAAGTCTTGAGAAAATTTTAGCACAAGAATATATTTATCGTATCAGAGGTTTAAATGAGGATATTTTTTAATATTTGTTTTATTTATGATAAAAGTTTTAATTTTGGAAGACGAGGAAACATTAGGACAGATTTATAAAAAAAAGATTGAGGAGAATTCTTATGATGTATTATGGACCAAAACATCTCAAGAAACAAAGGAGGCAGTTAAAAGCTTTAAGGCAGATATTTTATTGATAGATCATGGAATTAAAGGAGAAGGAAGATCAGGTATTTCTATTATTCCTTTTTTAAGAAAAGAATTACCGCAGTCTAAAATTATAGTTCTTTCTAATTATAGTAAATTTCAATTTGAGGAAGAAGCATTTAAAGCTGGAGCTGATGATTTTTTAGTAAAAATTAATACTCCCCCTAATATACTTTTAAATTATCTAAAAAATTTACATTAAAATAATGAGTTCAATACCTTGTTTAGCTTTGTACTTTTTTTAGTTTTATAGAGAATATTGTTCCTCCATTTGGGGTATCGTTTACTAATATTTCCCCTCTATGAAGACCAATGATTTTTTTACAAATATATAGACCCAATCCCAATCCTAATTTTCCTATATTTTTCCCTGTTCTAAACTTTTCAAAAACCCTCTTTTTTTCTGGACCAGGAATTCCTTCCCCTGTATCTATAATGTAAATAAAAACATATTCCCCTATCTCTTTTGATTGCAAAACAATTTCCCCATAGTTTGGAGTAAATTTAATAGCATTACTTATAAGATTATTAAATACCTGCTTCATTTGCAACTCATCGATATTACATTTAGTGCTTTTTTGTATCGAACTTTTGAATAAAAATTTAAGTGATTTTTCATTCATAAAAGGTAAAAATTCTTTATAAATTCCTTCTAGAAATGAGATAAGATTTATATTTGAAGGGGTAAATTTTACTTTATATAAATCATATTGCTGAGAATCAAAAAGCTTTTGTGTAAGATCTTTTAAAGAAGTTAAAGCTAAACCTATACTTTCTATATTTTCTAATCCTTCACTTTTATCATTACAAAGCTCTTTTATATCTTCAAGTTGGAATATGGCTATACTTAATGGCGTCCTAAATTCATGTGCTATAACAGCAATAAAATCTGATTGTTGCTTAACCAAATCTCTTACTTTTTTAATTTGTTCTCTAAGTTTTTGTGTTTTTTGGAAGATAATATTTTTCATAAGATCATTTTCTTCTTTAAGATGACTTGTAAGAAGAATATTCATGAAAATAATTTCCAGATGATTACGAAATTCTAGTAAGCCATCAATTTCTTCCTTGGTATATGGAGACTCTTTTTCCTTACTTCCTAGAGTTAAAAATCCAATTAAATTATCTGTTGAAAACAAAGGAATACATACATATGCATTCAAATTACTCATCTTTATTTTTAATAATTCTTTTATTTCTGGTGAAATTTTCATAAAGTCTATTTCTTGCAAAAATAAAGAATCTTTTTTATATCCTTCAAGATTTTTCGTAAATTTATCTTTTAAATAAAATGGTATACTTGTTTTTACTTCTTTGTTGGATGTTAAAAAAAGATTAACACTTTTTATGTTAAGTTTTATTACAAATCCATTTTCTAAAATGTTTATTAGTTTATCATAAGTATCAATAGAATAAATTTCTGATTTGAGCTCTGTAATTGTATTATAGAATATACGAAAATCTTCACTAATAAACTTAGGAAATATTTTCTCTATTTCTATAAATAGAATTAATCCAATTATAGAACTGATCAATCCAAAAAATTGAAAATTAATATTTTGAAAGAAGTAAGTTAAAATATTGAATAAAAAATAAATTGTTAGTAAAAAAATTAAGCATAACACAGTTTTCCTGAAGAAATTTAATGATACATTTGAAAAATTAAAGAATCTATATTTATATATTGAATAAAATGAAGAAATAATTCCTGGTACAAAAACTAAAAACATATACTTAAAATGTTCTACAACCCCAAAAATGGGGAGTATAGTTGCAATAATATACCCAATAGCATAACCAGGAATAAATATCCAAAAAGAATATTGAAATCTTAATTTATCCAAACCTGACAAGAAAGAAATTTTTTTAAGACCAAAAACTATCGGCAAAAATATTGAAATTCCTAAATGAACTGCATATAAATAATAATGATCTCCTAATGTGACAACTGGACCATATGTAGTTATGGTTTCGGATTTATCAATCAAAGGAGTAAATAAACTTATAAAAAAAAGAGAGAGTGAATATATAGTAAAAGATATCTTACTAAAACGTGAAAAAATAAGTTTTGGTTTAGGAAATTCGTAGAAAAAAGCAGTAATACCAAATGATATAAGTACTCCCATGCTATAGTTTAATCGTCCTATAAAAAGCAACCAGTAACCCAAATCAATAAAAAGATACAAGTAAAGAGTAAATGTCCATCCAAGAATACCAATTAGAAGTATAAGAAAATACATAGTACTAATTGATTTTGGCTTTTTTAAAACAATTAATACTATAAGTACTAAGTAAATTAAACATGAAGCCAAATATGTAAATATTAACATTTAGATAAATTAAATATAATACTAACTTTACAGTAAGCCCCCACCACTGAGTGGAATTATCTCATATTCTTTGATAAAGACAATAAAAGATTAACATCCTATGATTTATTATATTTTTACTTTTTCTTTCTTCGATTTATATAAAAGGATAGAAATTTATGAGCACTTTTCTCTTTTGTAGCCTCGGACATATTTTCAATGTTTCCTTCTAATACTACAGTTTTAGAATCATCAACTTCACAAATATCTCCCCATTCTGCTAATTTGGAAATTAAATATGCATTCAATCCTTTTTGTGTTGCTGTAATTCCAGAACACGTTTCACGAATTTCTTTTGGTATAGAATCGTTTAGAAATGTACCTAAAAGATTATAGAATGTGTCTTTACCTCTAGAGGGAAGTGTTTGCCCCACTTCTACTAAATGTATAACTTCTGTATATTCTTTCAGTTTACCATTACTTTTTTGATTTATTTGTCTTAAATATTCCTCATAATTTAGACTTGAATTTTTATAAAGTTTAGAAATAGTGTCTTCCCATGCTTGTTTTATTGTCTCTTTAAATCCATATTCAAATCCATAAATATTTCCCTGTGCATCGTGAAGAGTTACCAAAAATAATATTTTTTCAGAAAACTGTTTTATCATATTATCAATCAATTTATCAGAGGGCCAAAAGAGTTCCATTTCCCCTTTACAACTTGGGCATGAAATGTTTTTTGGAATTCCATTTTTCTCTAATTCTGAAATATGCTCATATGTATCAAGTTCATAAAAATCTTCTATAGATTGATTTTCACCACATGTCGTACATTTCAAATATTCCCCCCAACTTGTATTATCTACAGGTTTTCCATGTCCATAAATATCCCTAAATGCCGTAGCAACGGCTTTAATTAATTTACTTTTAATAAACTTCTGCTTATCTCTTAAAACTCCTACAAAAAGATCAGGTAATCCCTTTACATGTAAAGCCTCAGTAATTGTCTCAATTCCGCTTTCTTTTAAAACATCAACATTTCCCATAGTTTAATAAAGTAAAAATTAAAAACTTTTAGAATATAAAATCTCCCCCAATTTTTTTTGAGTAAAGTTAATAGCCGTTTCAGGATTAAATTCTTTACAAGTATAAATATCTATATCAAGAAACCCGTCTTTACAGCTAATAATAGCCCCTGAAGTTTCCCAATGCACCCAAGCAGATATTGAAGAAATTTCATTATCTATTATTGCTAAAGGTTTTGAAATACCGTTCATATCAAGAACAGGACATAATTCTTCCAAATATTTTATTAATTTCTCCTGAATTATTTCCAATCCACCATTTTTTAAAACATCATTTAGTTTCACACGTAGTGACAATCTTTGCCTTAGAATTTCGGGGGCTAATTCCTGCCAATCATTTCTATCCTTATTTGTTTTAGTTGCAATCTTCTTCGCACTAAAATACTCACTAGTCCAATTTATTATTTCTTTTTTTTTATCATCCGGCGTGGCATTAGGCATAGAAATATCAACACTTATGAACGAAGGATCTCTATCATCCCAATCATATATATGTATCGCCGAAGCCCCTTCTTCTGATTTAGTAGGAAGCCATCCTGATAAACCAAATTTTGGAGATAAATGCGTTTCTGGCTGATGTACCATTTGAACTCCCATCCTTTCCGCCAATTCTTTCATATATTTTTTTACTATATCACTGGCATTCTCATCTGTACCAATTTTCTCACCTTTCCGAATTTCTATGACCAGAGTTTCTCTTTTTGGAGTGTCTTGATTTTGTATCCCCTCTGAATAATTCATAATCAAATAAATTATTAATAAATAAAAAAACTTTAAAAGTTAAGATTATTTAAATTTATTAAGAGAATATCTCTTATATGTCCAATTTATGTAGGAAATTTTAATTTTCTTAATTATTCATACCAATTTTTAAAATATTACTTTTAAAAAACCTCCTTTAATAAAGGAGGTTTAAACTCTAAATACTACAAAATATATTTATAATCTATTCTAATTTATCCATATTTAACATAGGAAGAACACCATCTGGCAAAACTCCCCATTTAATATTTGGTGAAAGTTTTTGAACCATTTCAAATTGAATCACCGCTGGATTTTGTCTAAGAGATTGTCCTTTTAGCTTAATACTTTCAGCTTCAGCTTCAGCTTCTATAATTTTTGTTTGCTTTTTAATCTCAGCCTCTTGTTTTTCAAATTCAGATTTTTGAATTCGTTGCTGTGCTACCTGTTTATCTTCTATAGATTGCAAATAGACTTCTGAGAATTTTATATTCCGTAGTAAAACTGCTTCTAATTGAACCTTATTTTTCCCATACAATCCACTAAGAGCCTCTCTCATCTTTTCTTGAGCTTCCATACGAGATTCTTGTTTGAATAATTTTGTAGAATCATAACCAGTTATAACATCACGAAGGACATTTCTAACACCAGGACGAACGATTTTTGACACATAATCTGATCCTACTTCTTTATAAATCCAAGGAGCATCATCCCCTTTAATTCTATATTGAATAGTCACATCTATTAATACTTTTTGTCCATCTCTAGTCAAACTTTCAATAGAATCATCTCCATATATCTCTCCCTCTCTATCTGCAATACTCATTGTATAAGTTTGTAAACGAGTATCCATTATGGTAGCAACTTGCCAAAAAGGTATTTTTAAATGCAGCCCCTCTGGAAGCTCTTCATTTAGTACTCCTCTACCACGATCGTAGATTACAGCCACAGTCCCAGCAGGAACAGAAACAAATCCATCTATTATGATAAATAGAAATATTAGCCCTACAACTGCTAATAAAATACGTTTTGTATTTAAGAAATTCATGTTAAAAGAATTAAATGATGAATTATTGGTTTTACTATTTTTAGGATCATAAAATTTGGCATCTTCACTACTTATAGAACCCTTTTGTAAAAAACTTTTCAACCAATTTTCAATTCCTTTCCATTTATTTTTACTTGATGACATATTAGGCTCAATAACTCTCTTATATAAAAGATATCCTATTATTAAAATAGGAAATATTCTAGATCCAAATATTGAAAGAAGTGCTATGCCAATGAAAAATAGTACAAAATTATTCATACAGAAATCCTATCAAATGTTTTTTTGCAACACAATCTATTTAAAAAAACGCGTTATTTAAGCCATTTTATTAGCATATAAATATATTTATAAAATATATTATAGATAATACAATTTTAAAAACTTGCACATAAATATAAATTTTGGTAACATAATCTGAAATCCAAAGACAAGAAACAAAAAAAAGTCTTACTCGGATCTCAGAAAAACAAAAATTAAACACCTTGAGAAAAACACAAATACAAACAAAAACTAAAAACAAAAGATCCTTTAAAACAAACGTTAATTCTTAGAAAACCAAAACTGAGGCCTCAGTTTCTAAGAAAAAGCAGGGAACGTAGAGAGTATTTCACCATAGCTCCACGATCCAGGAAACATCATCTCAGAGTCGCATGGTAGCATGCACTGAAGTGCTCTCCACCTTCTTTGCTTTATGAGTAGATAAACAGAAAGGACACTGTTTATTTCACCACAATAATGTGTTGAGCTATCCATTAAACTTTAGTTTTCTGGCACCATATAGCCACTAATAGCACACTTCTTCGACCGAAGTAAAAGCAGTCGAGAATAAGGCAAAGAAACGAGTCTGCCAGTCCAAGACTCACTCCAAATTAAGTGTTCCCCCCATAATAACTGGAAGGAGGAATGCGAAAACAAAAACAAAAAACCGAAAAACTTCGGTTTTTTTGTAATATCTTAAATTTCTTTAGTATTTATAAGATTTATTTGGTACTATCACCAAATAATAAGGACAATCATTTTCTTGTCAAAACACAAGGAAGATCTGACCCTAGTTGCGATCTATCATATGATGGATGAAAATCTTTAAGTTGCCAAAATATACGCTTCTTTATATCAGATGATATATCAGGGGAAAATACAATTTTTGCTCCTGAGTCCATTATTGATGCCAATTTTTCTAGATGAATTTTAAGATCATCATATTTTAAATATTCCATAGCTCCATGGCTAAAAACAAAATTAATTCTCTGTCTTGTCCTTTTGAAATATTCAACCATATGTTCTTTTACGAAAAACAAAAATTTAACTCCTTCTACTTCATTCCAGCTCACATCCCAAATATCACTATATCCATATATCAGTGCTTTTCCCTTTATTTCTGGATCTAGTGAAAGATCTTTCACTGCATTTCCTCTTCCGCACCCCCATTCTAGTACTACTTGTTTTAATTTTTGATTACACAAATCTCTACAATGCGCTGCTATATTAAATTTTAAACCTCTGGCTACTTTCTCTAAGTTGCTTGCAAACATGGGCCAATACATATCATGAGGGCTGATTATTGGCTGATCTGGATTTAGGGAATCCGCTTTCTCCTCTTCATTTTGCCACCTGATTCTTACGTCATGCTGCCAATCAGGGTGCTCTGTAGGAACTTTCCGACCTTTTTTTTGATGACGAAACTCTCCAAAAACATATCCTGGGAGACCATAGACATTGGGGGATGAAAAACTATTTGAAGACGAATATAGTGACATTCTATTTGATTATCTTTAATAATAAAAATATTCTTCTATATGTCAAGTAAATATTCTAACATTCTAAAAAAAGTGAGTGAGTAAAATGAGAGGTTCTAAGGAGTTTCACATAAAATAAATAAAAGAATTCGACTGCTTTTTTGCTGTCTTATTTTTATCTTTTGCTAATTTACTTAAAATTGGCTCTCCTGCTGTAAATAAACCACGAACTACTTCACTGATTGTCTTTTGTTGTGGAGCTGTTATCTCTCGAATTATTGATCTGAGCTTGTTTCTTATTGAATCTTGGATATATTTATTCATGGGAATAAGGGTTATGAAATGATCTTGTGTCACTTTTTTACCTTATTAATTTCTTTATTTAAAACCTTTTATTTAAAATCACTCATTGAAAAACTGGGGATAATTTAGTATTTGTTCATTGACCATTACTCATTGATCATTATAAAATTTTATCTTTGAACCAAAGTTATTTCTTTTGGGTTTGGATATATCATATTTCCTGTTACATCTGAAATATTCTCTATTGTTAAAGAAAAATGTTCTCCAATTTGCCAATTTATCGCATTTAACTTAAGAAATAATCTATATGAATCATCTTGCCATGCATTTAGAACAACTGGGGAGTTTTTCACTTCACTATTTTTAATATTCTTATCTTTAATGGAAAAATTTGAATCCTTTAACGTTTCTGGATTTAATCTTTCTGAAATAAGTAGCTCAATTCTATCCTTATCTAAAAATTTTTGCCAAATTATAACAGGAGGAGTTGTGTCTTCTTTTAAATTTGCAGACAAAACAGTATCTTTAGAAATCACCTTTCTGAAGCTAGCCATATTTTCTCTTATTTCAAAATTTTCTGATTCCCAAAAATTATCAGAATTTTTTGCCTTTAAAGCAATCCCCCATTGCTCTCCAAAATTCCCAGACATTGGAATTAATTGTAAATTATAATCATATGGAAGAATATCCGCAGGAAGATTGTATGAGAAATGAAGCTCTTTTGTTTCTCCTGGCCAAATATTAATCAAGGTACCAATACTTATAACATCTAAGTCTTCTTCAACTTTAAATTCAGATTTATTATCACCCCACTTTTTGAGTTCAGAAATCCTTTTAGGAACATATGTTCTTATATACGCTTGATAAAAATCTGTATAAAGACCTTGAGTTGCTTGATAATGAAATTCAATATCAAGATTTACCTTTCCTTGATTGTTTTCATCAAAAAGAACTGTGTAATTATAAGTTGGAAGGATATATCTATCGCCTTTTCTGCCTCCAATATTTGCAATGTTTATATGAATAAAGTCCTCTGTTTTTGGCTCAAATTTCCCTGCCCACCCTTTTTCTTCAGCAATTTTTTGATATGACTTTTTTGTAAAATTTAATTGAATATCTTTGGTATCAAGAAATTCTTCCAACATTTGTATAACTTCAGAATACTTTGATGGTGATTTTAGAAGTTTTTTTATAAATATAGGAACAAACTCTTTCATTATATTTTTACGTTTTCCTAATTCTTCAACTGAATGCAAATCTATATTTTTTGAATAAAACTGAGTCTTATGAAAAAAATTCTTTGAATCAAATGATTCCTCTCCAACTTTAATTTCTTTAAACAAAGATAATAATTTTTCTATGATTGATAAATTAACAGCTATAACCCCATCAAATTCTTTTATTTCTTGATACCCCTCATTGTAAAGTGCCACAATATTTTTTACACTCGTTGGGAAGTCTGGAGACCAATTAGCATCTCTAAAAACAAAACCTTTATAGAAAATATCTTTTTCAAGTAATTCATTCAAAGGATATGGTGGCTCGATAAGCTTTTCTGGTGGATTTATGTCATATGAATCTTTTATTGTAATACTAGGTACTCCAAACAGAAATGATAATTCTCCATATGCTGTAATAAATCCTCCTGTTGGTCTGCTTTCCGAATTATTTTGAATAAGCATAAGATAATTTGTTCTTCCAAAAAATCCTAACATCGAAGGCATTTTCCAAAAAAATCCTCTAAAAGGAGAAAAAAGCAAATAAAAGTATAAAAATATTATAAAAAAAACTCCAAGCAAAGAAAGCCCTACAACTTTTTTCCATATCCTTTTTTGCTCTTGTTTATGAAAAATTTCAAAAGATGATAATTTACTAAAAAAATTCATTGAATATCTATTCTTAAAAATAAACAGGCTGATTATACATGTAGATTTTAAAGTGTGAAGATAAAAGACTTTATTTTTTATAAAAAATTCTTTAGCATAGCCCACACTATTTTTTAACTTTTATATTATGATAAATATTTCAAACTTTGATGAAGAAGATGAAGAAAAAGATGATGAGAAGGAAGGTGGAGGATGCTGTGGAAGTTGTGGATGTGGCAACTAAAACTTAGGTTCTTCTATATTAAAAAATAAAGGCATTCATACTATAATCTGAATGTCTTTTTTTTATTCTTTAGTATTTCAAATATTGTTGTATATAATCTATTAGGAAAATCAATAACAACTAAGTGTGAATCAATATCTTTTTTTTCTCGGCAGGAATTCTCAATTATCTTTATTAGAACTTGAATCTGTCTTTGATATGAACTTTAAAGGAGTTTGTAAAGGAGTTGTTTTATGTGAAAGCAATGAAGAATTAGAGAAAAAACAAGATTTACTTGGGGGAACTATAAAAATAGCAAAAGTGTTTTCTAAAGAAGAAGAAATTGATATTGATGATATCATCATTTCTTTTTTGATAGAAAAAAATAAAGAAAATAAGAAAATCATAATTGCCTTAAATATTTTTGGGAAAGAAAAAGGAAAGGAATCCCAGTTTTTACGAAATCATCTTTTAAAAATAAAAAAGGCAGTTAACTTTCCTTTAAGATTCTGTAACAACAATTTTACAAATGTTTCTTCCGTCGTAACAAGAAAAGAAATTGTAAATAAAGGGAACATTGAAATAAATATTATTAACACTAGAAATGACAGATACATACTTGCAGAAACTTTATCGTGCCAAAATATTAATGCTTATTCTTTAAGAGATTATTCAAAGCCTTTCAGAGATGCTAAAATAGGAATGCTCCCACCAAAACTTGCACAGATAATGATTAATTTTGCAGGGAAAACAAAAACAATTTGGGATCCATTTTGTGGCATGGGGACATTGCCCATGGAAGCTTTACTCATGAATAAAAAAGTAATTGCTTCTGATATTTCTGAAGAAATGACTGAAGCAACAATAAAAAATATAGCGTGGCTTAAAAACAAATTTAAATTAGACTTAAATTTAGATGATGCACTTGAAATTTTTAAGCATGATGCAACTGAATTTATTGATAAAAAAGTTGATGCAGTAATTACTGAAGGATATTTGGGAGAACCAAAAAGACAACCTCCTTTAAAGAAAGAAGTAGCTAAAACTGATGAATTATTATCAGAATTGTATGCTCCATTCTTTCAAAATATGAAAAAAAATGGGATAAAAACTGTTATTATTTGTTTGCCTGTATACAAGATGGAAGACGGTTTAGGCTTTATGGAAAAAACACTTGAAAGTATCTTGCAAAGTGGATACAATCTGCAAGCTTTGAGCGAAAAAAGAAGAAAATCAGTAATATATTCACGAGAAGATCAATTTGTATTTAGAGAAATTTTTAAATTTGAACTTTAAAATTGGATCACAAATCAAAGAAAAACAAATATTAAAAATACAACACGGCACTTACGACATTCCTTGGTAGCTCAGTGGTAGTCCCGATACATCGGGACGGATGTTAACCTCCAACTTATGTACTTTGTATACTTACTTGAGAACCAGTCTGAAAGAATATATATTGGATTTACTGAAAACTTGGAGAGAAGAATATTACAGCACAATAGCATTGATAATAAAAACTGGACAAAAAATAAAGGAATATGGGAACTGGTTTATTTTGAAAAGTTTGAGAACAAAACAGAAGCATTAAAACGAGAAAAATATTTAAAAAATCTAAAAGCAGGTAAAAGGATAAAACAAATATTAAAAATACAACACGGCACTTACGACATTCCTTGGTAGCTCAGTGGTAGAGCATTCGGCTGTTAACCGACAGGTCGTCGGTTCGAATCCGACCCGAGGAGCCAGATAGAAAATTTCTGCGAAAAAGTCCTGTTAGGGGCTTTTTTGCTATTTCGTAAAGTTGCGGAATAAGCAGTATCGTCAAAAAGTGGTTAGTTGAACAGCTCTTTTGTTTTTATGATAAGCTTTCCTTGACTTGATTGTAAGTTCAAAAATATTAAGCTCAAAAGTTTTCTTTTCTGGTCGGTTTGCGAACTTTCAAAGAGTTCATAAGCTCGGCTTGCCAGTTCTAAAAGTTAAGAACTGCTTATTAAGAACTCTTTATATGCCTTTGAATGATCCTTAAACTATAAACTATATTCTAGTAAATCTTCTTCTTTATCCTTAAGTTCTTTTATCTTTTTGTTATATTCATTTACTGTAATACCCCTAATGATGTGTTGTTTTCTACATGGTGGACGATAATTAATGAGATTAAGAACTTAATAGCTGCCTCTTAATTTTTAATCCTGATTAGAGAGAAAAACTTCTATGCTACGGAGATTTATTATGCTATAATACTGTAACTATTTTTATAAATTAAAAGATTGAACATTAGAAATACTTCAAAAACAAAATTAAATATCAGAAAAACTACATAAAAGCTAAATCTTACATCTAAATATAGAATAATAAACACAAAATGATAAAAAAAGAAAACAAATTACTATATAAAGAAAATAAATATAACAGCTTTTTAAATGAATATATTGATAAATATCTAGAGCATATAGATAGAAGAAAAATAAATGGCAAAATCCCTGAAAAATACGAAGATATTTCAGGAGGAATCCTTCTTCTAAACTACTTAACCTATTGTAAAATAAAACTAAACAATATCTTAAATTACACGCAAAATATATCTCCAGCAAAAATTAAATCCTTACTTGGAGAAAAAAAAATAACTAACATAAAGGTTCCCTCTTTAAAATATGAAGTACTTACAGAGTTATATCGTAAATTATTAAAAGACTTTAAAGTAAATAAAGATACAAACACAAATAATCTTGCCCCTTATAACACTGAAGATGGGCAAATTAGATGGCTTACCGATAACAAATATCATGATGTTAACTTAGGAAGCTTCTGGTCTATTATCCCCTCTGAAGTTAAATCTCAAATGAATTCTTGGAAAAGAATGAATATGCCTTTACAAGATACTATTAAACTAAGAGATGAACTACTAAGAATTGACACTTCTTACAACACTGAAGATGGGCAAATTAAATGGCTTACCGATAACGGCCATCATGATATTAACTTAGGCAACTTTTGGTCTATTATCCCCTCTGAAGTTAAATCTAAAATGAATTCTTGGCAAATTATGAATATGCCTTTAAAAAAGGTAATTAAAATAAGAGATGAGCTACTAAGAATTGACACTTCTTACAACACTGAAGATGGGCAAAT
>CAYXLW010000004.1:0-8877 GCA_964466055.1 uncultured Candidatus Peribacteria bacterium | reverse complement strand
TAAGAGATGAGCTACTAAGAATTGACACTTCTTACAACACTGAAGATGGGCAAATTAGATGGCTTACCGATAACGGCTATAATGATACTCACTTAGGAAGCTTCTGGTCTATTATCCCCTCTGAAGTTAAATCTCAAATGGATAATTGGCAGTCAATGGATATACCTTTAAAAAATACTATTAAACTAAGAGATGAGCTACTAAGAATTGACACTTCTTACAACACTGAAGATGGGCAAATTAGATGGCTTACCGATAACGGCTATAATGATACTCACTTAGGAAGCTTCTGGTCTATTATCCCCTCTGAAGTTAAATCTCAAATGGATAATTGGCAGTCAATGGATATACCTTTAAAAAATACTATTAAACTAAGAGATGAGCTACTAAGAATTGACACTTCTTACAACACTGAAGATGGGCAAATTAGATGGCTTACCGATAACAACTATCATGATGTTAACTTAGGAAGCTTCTGGTCTATTATCCCCTCTGAAGTTAAATCTCAAATGAATAATTGGCAAAAAATGGATATGCCTTTACAAGATACTATTAAACTAAGAGATGAGCTACTAAGAATTGACACTTCTTACAACACTGAAGATGGGCAAATTAGATGGCTTACCGATAACGGCTATAATGATACTCACTTAGGAAGCTTCTGGTCTATTATCCCCTCTGAAGTTAAATCTCAAATGGATAATTGGCAGTCAATGGATATACCTTTAAAAAATACTATTAAACTAAGAGATGAGCTACTAAGAATTGACACTTCTTACAACACTGAAGATGGGCAAATTAGATGGCTTACCGATAACGACTATCATGATATTAACTTAGGAAGCTTCTGGTCTATTATCCCCTCTGAAGTTAAATCTCAAATGTATAATTGGCAAAAAATGAATATACCTTTACAAAATGCCATTGAGATAAGAAAGAAACTAATAAACATTGACACTTCTTACAATACTGAAGATGGTCAAATTAGATGGCTTACCGATAACGGCTATCATGATATTAACTTAGGCAGCTTCTGGTCTATTATCCCCTCTGAAGTTAAAGCTCAAATGAATAATTGGAAATTAATGAATATGCCTTTACAGGATGGAAAAAATTATTTTAATAATAAGACACTACTTACACAAAAACTTAAGGAATTTGAAGAAATATATGAAGACTCGATTCCATATATAACATCTTATCTTTTAAAATTTAGAGGGATGAATATTGAAGAATATATTAGCTATATCTATAAAGCTATTGAAAAAAAGAGTAGTTTTTTAGAAGAAGTATCTTTATATACTATATTAGAGACAAAGAAAACAGTTATTAAATATAATAATTTGTATTCCATAGCTGATAATCTAAATATGCCAAGAGTTTGTATTCATATTATTTTAAAAAATGAAGGATTGAATATCAGAGGAATCAATGGAATATCTAGGGAAGGAGGAAGAAATATATATTCTTTAAGTATTGATGATAATAAAGGTGGTAATTCCACTCTTAAGGATACTCTCTCTGT
Organism: uncultured Candidatus Peribacteria bacterium; assembly: GCA_964466055.1. GTDB lineage: Bacteria > Patescibacteriota > Gracilibacteria > CAYXLW01. The sequence continues at coordinate 7,352 of CAYXLW010000004.1, read as the reverse complement.
AAGCGAAACCTACCATGATGTAAGTTTAGAAGACCTTCTTCTTGACTTTTTACAAAGACATGGTAATGAAATTCCTGAACATCATAAAGAAATGCTTATTAATTTAAACTCACGTGAGTATGGTGAAGATGACTTTATTGATTTAGCTTCAACTTTAAGGAAATTTCCAGAACTAATTGAGGTTTTAGCTGAATATCTTTAGTGTAAAAAACTAAGGAATATAAGAATCTTCATTTTAAACAAGATTTTAATTAATCAGTAATGTTTCAATCTTACGCTAGATACAAGCATTGGCAAGAAATATTAAACCACGATCAAAAGAAAAAACACCAAATCATTTTAGAGTTATTGAGATTGATGAAATGTGGCACTACATTGGTAAAAAAAACGAAAAGTCTGGCTCTGGATGGCTATTGATAGAGATTCAGGAGAAGTTCTTGCATGGGAAATCGGTAGTTGTGGAAAGAAGTCACTCAAAAGATTGTTAGCAAAGATATCTCACTTAACTTGTTATTACTATGCATCAGATCATTAAAAGATTTATCGTTCTTTGATTTCTGAAAACAAGTTAGTTCAATCTAAAGCAGAAACTTCTCGAATAGAATCAGAGAACAATCATGTCCGTCATTATTTAGCTAGATTCCATAGAAAAATTCATTGCTATTCAAAAGCTAAATGATAGAGACTTCAACATTGCTCTTTGTTTATCGGGGGATTATAACCCATATGTTTTGGTAGCAATCCCAAGTCTTTAAACTTTGAAACTCGCTATAATTAAGCTCAAACATTTTTCCAAAATCTATTACCTGAGTGTAATATTTTATTCGCAACAACTTTGCCAAGTAACACCAAAATCGAATTTTTATAACAAAAGAGCAGTTCAATGAACTGCTCTTTTGTTTTTTATCAAGAAATTAAATAGATACGGCTTTTATGTCTTGTTATGGAATAAAGTCAAGTTGTGCGGAGAAGAAAAGGCTTTGTTTTTAAGTAGTTCTTTTTCCTGACTACAAAATATGCTTAATAAAATCAGGAAACATTTCCACCTTATTTTTATCTCTCTGATTAAAAAGATATGGTGCTACATCTTTTGATAATTCCTTGAAATCAAAATCGGCAGTCTTCACAAGTAAATACTCTTTCAATTCCTTTTCATTTTTTATATCAAGATTTTTCTTTAGGTAGTCAAAATTTGGTTTTGCGCCAATGCCATACAAAAATACAACATCAAAAAAATCTCGCCCCATAATTCGATTTCGATTTACACAGACATAAAGCTTTTGCGCTAAAAGTAAATCTTTGGGTACAGTGGCGATATTTGCAAATACATCAAACTTATTCAAAACAAACCTTTCTGGTGTATATTCAAAGTTTTGCGGAACTGTGTCCACCTGAATTAGAATTTTTTGCTCGGGCATTGAAGCTAATCCTTCGCTAAACAGCAATTGTGGTATGCGAATTTTAATCCGATAAGCATTTTTAGTTTTTGTACTGATTTCAGCCTCCAGTCCTTCGCTCTCTAAGTCCTTTTTAATTATTTCACCAAGCTCAACAAATTCCGTTTCACTAAGATCAAAATTATCAAAATCAAGATCTTCGGAAAATCGAGTGCTACCATGAACAATTCGGAGTGCCGTACCGCCAAGAAAAGCTAATTTCTTCTCAAATTTGCTGTCAAAAATACTTTGTAAAATCTTGTATTGCAGATATTCCTTCAAAATACTCTCACGATTAGAATGAAGATGCTTCGGATATTCCTCTAAAATTTGGATTAGATTAATCATTTTTAATAGTGTTTAAAAAAATATTTGCACGCCTTGCAAGTGCTTTATTACTAAAAGCTTCGAGATACTTTTGAAACTTCTTGATATCTACATATTCCGCAAAAGAATCTGTATTTATTCGCATTCCTTCAAAATCATCGGTCGTCTTAAGGCGAGGATTCAGATATAAATAATCCAAAATAGCCTTTTCTGCATCAGCTATCAAAAACTTAGAGTTTTCTGTTTTTACAAGCTTATATCCCCAAAAGATCTTTGGAGAAATGTGCTGATAACCAAAATTCCCAACAGGCGTGTCAAATTCTGTTGTTTTCTTGGTGCTTACAGAAGTTATTTGAAAAACTTCCTCGAGGATTAATCCATAATACTTCAAAGCCTTTTCCAGTGAAATATAAGAAGGGTGATAAATCCGATTTGCCACTAAAAATGAAAAACTTTGATTAACATCTTGATCTGACAAGGTATAGAATCCTTGCTTGATTTTTAGCAAATATCCCTTCTTTTCCCAGCGATCAATTTGTCGATATGAAAAATCAGGAAAAAATTTCTTTACATCTTGCAAAGAAAAAACTTGATAGGGCTGAAACTTCTTTTGAAAATCAATTGTATTCATAACTTTTCCTTAATAGGACAATTTTGTCCTTTTGCAGAAATATTATACAGAATCAGAAAATCAAAGTCAATTATTTGTTACCCGCCATCACCAACTCATCCGTCTCATTCTCTATCCGCTCCTCAAGACTCAGATTCGCGCAATACGCGCCCTTTTCAAAGGCGAAGTGCCGAGCGATTGCTTCCAATCTGTGGAGCCAGTTAAAAAATTTCTGCGAAGAAGTCCTCTTAGGGGCTTTTTTGCTATTTAGTAAAGTTGCGGAATAAGCAGTGTGTCAAAAAGTAGTTCGTTGAATAGCTCTTTTGTTTTTATCAAGAAATTAAATATATAAGTTATAGAACTTGATTTTTTAAATTTTAAAATTAAAATAGCCTACAGTTTTTTCCTATAAAACATAATTAAAATATTATGATTAGTATTAAAAATCTTTCTAAAAATTATGGAAGTGTAGAAGCATTGAAAAATATAAGCTTTTCTGCAAATAGAGGTGAAATTCTTGCATTACTTGGACCTAATGGCGCAGGAAAAACTACTACGATGAAAATAATAACAGGATTTCTATCTTCAAGTTCAGGAGAAGTCATCATTGATGATTTAGATATTAATGAATCATTTTTATCGATACAAAAAAGAATCGGATATTTACCAGAGAATACGCCATTATATCAAGAGCTAAGTGCTTATGAACATTTAGAATTTGCGTCAGAAATACATGGAATTAGTAATGTGGATAAAAATAAGGCAATTAACAATGTTGTTAAACTTTGTGGATTAAAAGAAAAATTATATTTTAATATTTCAGAATTATCAAAAGGCTATAAACAAAGGGTTGCACTAGCTCAAGCCCTTATACATAATCCAGATATTTTAATACTTGATGAACCTACAACAGGCTTAGATCCTAATCAAATTATTGAAATAAGAGCTTTAATAAAAACATTGGGAAAGGAAAAAACAATTATTTTGTCGACTCATATAATGCAAGAAGTTGAGGCAATAGCAGATAGAGTTGTTGTTATAAATGAAGGAAAAATTGTAGCTGAAGGAACACCTAAAGATTTAATGCGTGGAAAAAACGAATCTTCTTATAAAATTAAAATTACAGTAAGAGGGGCTCAGAAAAAAGTTATAGACTCAATAAAAGATATTAAGGCTGTTAATGATGTTAAAAAAGGTGAAGTTATGGAAAAAGGAACTGCTAGTTATATTGTATTTGCAGATTCCGACATTAGGAGTGAAGTTAATAAAGTTATTGCTAAAGCTGATTTAGATTTATTAGAAATGATTGTAGAAAAACAAAGTATGGAAGAAGTTTTCCATTCATTAACAAAATAAAAAATTAATTAATAATTAAAAAATTAATTATGACTGCAAAAATTTTAGCTATTTTTAAAAAAGAACTTAGACTTTATTTTAATTCTCCAATTGCTTACATATTTTTAGTTGCCTTTATTTCTTTTTCATTCTGGATATTTTTCAGGGCATTCTTTTTAATAGGGCAAACTGAAATGAGAGGATTTTTTGATTTTTTACCTTGGATATTTCTTTTTTTAATACCGTCTTTAACAATGAGACTATGGGCAGAAGAATATAAACAAGGAACAATTGAAACTCTTCTAACTTCATCTGTATCTTATACAGGAGCAGTAATTGGAAAATTCCTGGCTAGCACTTGTTTTCTTTTAATAGTCTTACTCGCAACAATAACTTTGCCAGTATCTTTATCTTTTGTTGGTAATTTGGATTGGGGGACTGTAATTGTTGCATATCTTGGAGCTTTATTTTTAGGGATGAGTTATATTTCTTTAGGGTTATTCATTAGCTCCACAACAAATAATCAAATAGTTGCTTTTATAATTTCTTTACTTGCAACTTTTGCTTTTTTTATAATAAGTAGTCCAATTGTAACCTTTGCATTACCAGGATTTCTTGTTCCATTTTTAGATTTTATAAGTTTAGGATCACACTATAATTCTATAATTAGAGGTGTTATTGATATGAAAGATATTATCTATTATGTATCTTTTGTTTTTCTATTTTTGTATTTAAATGTACAAATTCTTAAGAATCGACGTTAATTAATAGTTGATTTTTAATTTATAATATAAACTTAAAATTATTTTATTATGTTTAGATCTCTTACAGTCATTGCTACGATAATCGCTGTTTTCAGTGTAAATTTAATCTCTTATAATTTATCTGCTCGTTTAGATTTCACAGAAGGAGGTATTTACACACTCTCCGATTCGACTAAAAATATTTTAAGCAAACTGGAAAAAGAAATAGAGATAAAAGTTTTTATGTCTGAAAAGCTTCCACCTCAAGCAATTATGATAAAACAAAGTATAAGAGATTATTTAGATGAATATGAGGCAATATCTAATGGTAATTTAAATATTTCATATATAGATCCTGTAAAGGATTCCGATTCCGTAATGTTAGCTCAATACCTTGGAATTCCAGAACTACAGTTACAGGTTATAGAAAAAGATCAGAGACAAATTGTAAAAGCATATATGGGACTAGCAGTACTCAGAGAAAAAGAAAACTTTGAAAAAAGTGAAGACAATCAAAATCCTTTAGCCAAATACGAGAAATATGATTCAATCCCTGTTTTGCAAGATTTAGGTTCTTTTGAGTATGATCTAACATCAACCATTTTAAAAATCAGTTCGGACAATGAAAAAGTTGTAGGATTTTTAACTGGTCATGGAGAACATGAGCTTACTTCTGAACAAATGGCAAATGGACAATCAGACTATCCCTTAAAAGATATCCTTTCAAAAAATTACAAAGTAAAAACAATAAGTATAAATGAAGAAAATCCTAAAATTGAAGGTGTTGATACTATTGTTATAGGGGGTCCTAAGGAGGCTTTTAAAGAATTTGAAATAAAAACTATTAAAGAATTTATTGCTTCAGGGAAAAATGCCTTATTTTTAATAGATAGGATTGAAATTGGAGAAGGACTTATTCCTAGTAAAATGGAGGAAGATTTTTCTTCTTTGTTAGAAGATTGGGGCGTTTCAGTTAATTCAAACTTAGTTAAAGATAGAGCAAGTACAAATGCTTCTTTTACTCAAGGATTCATTACTTACTCACTTCCTTATCCATTCTGGGTTAAAACATCTAATTTAAATAAAGAAAATTCTATTACAACTCAATTAGATTCATTCATATTACCATGGACTAGTTCTTTGGAAATTAAAGGAAAAGAAGGAATCAACGTTGATATTTTAGCTAAAACATCTAATTATTACAGTTTAGCTGAGACTGAAGTAAAAAAGATGGTTCCAGTAGATAAAGAAGCAGATAAAAAAGAAGAAAGCAAAGAACCTGAAATGAAAGAGGTTATTGAAACTCAAAATATTGATCTTAATCCTCAGCAAGATTTTGGGATTACAAGAGAAGAGAAAAATCCTTTGCCACTCGCTGTTATTGCTCAAAAAGAAGGTGAAGGTAAAGTCCTTGTAGTTGGAGACTCGGACTTTGCTTCAGCTTCATTTATAGGACAATTCAGAGCTAATTTAGTATTTTTCATGAATGCAATAGATGCATTTACTTTAGGAGATGAGCTTATTTCTATTCGCTCAAAAATCATTGAAGATAGACCAATAATTGAATTAAGTGAATTCCAGAAAAATTTAATTAAGTGGGGAAACATTTTCCTTATGCCAATAGTTTTTGTGGCTTATGGATTAGCAAGACGAAGTTTTAGGAATGCTAAAAAAAGGCTTATTTAAAAAAACCTTCTCTTTAGAACTAGAGAACTTTAAGAATAAACAAGTTGAATTGTTTATTGGATTAAGCTGCTATTGGAAATAATTTTAATTCTTCCAACGCGTCTCTTATTATAACTTTTAATTTATTCATGTCTAATGGCTTTTCGATGGTATTGCTTGCATATTCTGTGATTATATGGTTTCTTAAATTAGGCTCATGACCACTCATCAAAATAAACGGAACTGTTTCACCTAAGAGTCTTCTTATTTCTTTAAAAGCAGCAATAGCTTTTATTGCTCCAGCAGCAGGATCTTCTGACCTAGAATTGGTTTCTCTTGGCATCTGATTAACATCAGAAAGTATTAAAACAATATTTTGAACTGTCCCATCTATTATTCCGTCTATTAAATCCTGAGCATTAGAAAATTTTTGTATATCAAAACTATAACTTGGCATTAACTTTTCGAAAATTATTTCTAGCATATCTTGTGCCATTTCCGCTATATCGTTTTGATCATCTACTACAGCAACAGTAAAAGTTTCTTGTGGTCGTTCGAATTGTTCTAAAACACTAACACCAAGAGGATATCCTTTACCCATCTCATAAAGCCTTCTATTTTCAACTGCAAATATCATTATGTTGAATAATTTTTTTGCATATTATATGTATAAAATTTTTATGCAAGAGTTTTTTAGTGATAAAAAACACATAAAATGGACTTTTTATATTTCAAAAAAGTAAAAATTAAGACTAATTAAAAAATTGGTAAAGCTTAATTTTAAGCATTAAATTATCATTATATTCCTAAAAAAGCACTAAGGGCTTGGATGGCATACTGAAAAAACTTGACATTATAGGACATTTCTCATAGTATTGTTAACGAACATTGAATCTTAGTTCATAAATTCTATATTTTAATTTAATTTCTTATGAGTCACAGAGGAAATAATATAATTGGAGGGATGAGGCGAGAAGATGAAAAAGCCTTAAGAGAATATCCTGGAAAAAAGGATGGAATATTAACATTTAGCCCTAGGAAAGGAGGTAAATATAGAAGTAATAATGGTGAAATGTTCACTCAAGCTCAAGTAAAAGAAGTTAGAGATAGATTAAATACAACATTATTCCCTAGGAATAGGGTACGCCACATAAAAGAAGAAACCAGAAACGATGTTAGAAATATATACTAGTTTGCTAAAATAATTTCGAAGTCAAGAGTAAGCAAAGATTGTAA
>CAYXLW010000003.1:100942-102284 GCA_964466055.1 uncultured Candidatus Peribacteria bacterium | reverse complement strand
CCATTTATTTTCATGCCTTTCTATTAATTCTATAGACCAAGGCAATGATTCATTATTGCTTAATCCCCACCAGCTCCACTTATCTTTGTATTTTTCTATTAATTCCACTGACCAGCAAAATCCATCGTTGTAACTCAGGGCTTCCCAATTTATATTTTGTTTGCAGTTTTCAATTAACTCAATAGACCAAGGGTGTGTTTTATTGCTACTTAACCTTCCCCAGTCCCACTTATCCTTAAATTTTTCAATTAATTCTTTTGTTAAGGGATAGAAATTTGAAATAAATTTTAATGCGAAATGAGGATGTTTAATAAGAATGTTAATAATACGTTGACAAAAATTGCATGTTAAAATTTCATTTTTTACTTCTTTGTTGCAGTATTGACAATACACAATAATTTTGATTAATAAATAGTTGAAGCTTAGTTCTTTATTTCCAAGTCTTGGGCTCAAAACCCCGTGACTTTAGTACGATTGTAAAGTTAAAATAGAGAAGATCAATATTGACATTTAGAATATAATAGGGGGATGAGCTGGAAAGCATCACATTGTGTATACGATGTAGGTATCACATAGTGTGGGTGACAAAGTATCGACGAAAAGTATTGAGTAAGGAGATACAAAAAAGACTAAAAGTATTAGTAGAAGGAATATGTAAAGAGATGTATGTAAGGATAATCAAGATGGGGATGGAAGAGTATCATGTGCATATATGTATGTATCAATACCTATTACACAGCCGATACCATATATAATCAAAAAGATAAAAGGAAGAACATCAAAAGAGCTAAGAAAAGAGTTTGGAGAATATTTAAAAAAGTTCTATTGGAGTAAAGTGTTGTGGTCAGTAGGATATTTTGTAGCAACAGTAGGAGAAATAAATCATAAAACAGTTAAGCAATACGTTGAGAATCAGGGTAAAAAAGATATAGAAGAAGAATGTATTGAATTAGATGAGGTAAAGGAATTAAGATGAAGATTTAGGTGAAGCCACGGACTTCAGTCCGTGTGTAGTTCACCTGTAATTTCTATCCTAGAATTCATAGTTTCAGTATGAGACATATATAAAGTGAATTATATTATACATTATTATTATAACATATATTTTTATTAAAGAGAATAGTAACTTTTAGGAAATATTCAGATGTGTAGTCAGTAAGCCAAAAAAAAATTAGATAATGATGTTGATACACTTAGCATTTCTAGTTTTGTAAGTACAATATACTCCGAAAATGAGATAGAAAGTTGAGTTTATATAATAAAAATAGGGATAAAGGGAAAAAATGGCTTTATACAAACATTTAAAGAAATTGGTTCACCTGCCTGATCTTCGAACCTGTTT
>CAYXLW010000003.1:0-100842 GCA_964466055.1 uncultured Candidatus Peribacteria bacterium | reverse complement strand
TGATCTTCGAACCTGTTTTACTAATTTTTAATTGATAGAATCAAGATAATAATAATTTCTTTGCATTTCTATACATTTTTTTATAAGTCTTTTCTTCTGCTTTTTTTAAGAAATCTTTTAACTCACTTTTTCCCATATTTTGATCAATGAAATAGTAATACATTATACCACTAGCATATAACAAGGCTGGGTCTTTATTTCTTTTATATTCAATGTCCAAAAACTCAACAACATATAAAGGGTTAAATTCAATATTACATTTTATAAGCTTTTGGTACCATTCAAAAGCTTTTTTATATTTCTTTTTTAAAATATAAAAGAATGCTACATCAACTTTTGTGCAACTAGATTGTGGATGTTTTTGTAATAAATCATTAACAGTATATTCTGATGCTTTAAAGAACCCTAACTTATAAAAAAATAGTGCTAAGTTTGATAGAGCAAAATGATTACAAGGATCTAATTTTAGCATTTTTTCACAAAGCTCTTTTCCAAGATCATAATTTTTTCCATTAATAGATAAATCAATAACAATTAATCCATAATTATTTATTAAGTGATTAGTTACTCCTTCTAATAGCGGGTCTTTTCTTTTTAATAAGTCATTATAAAGGCATTCTAATAGTTTAGTACTTTTCTCAATATACCCATAAATTTTTAACGTTATAGCAATAGTATAAATTGCCAAATCATAAATGTTTTGAGAAACAATATTTATATCAGAGAAAGAGTTATCTTCTACAATTTGCCAATAATTTTTTTGTGCAAACTTCGACACTAAATCTTTTTCAAGAATACTTAAAATCTTTCCTTCTTTGTCATGCAAGCATCCATAAGTAAATTTAAGACTTAATTCATGCAAACCTTTTCCTTCTTTTTTTTGTCCATCTATAGAAAAGGCACCCCATATAATTAAATCAAGATTTTTTCTTTGTCTAAATTCTTCAGCTTCTGATTTATTTTTAAATTTATAAACATCAGAAAAATCCTTTATTATTAAGAGCTTATGTAAGTTGGCTCTTTCTAAAATTTCATCTAAATTTCTTTTTATTTGTTTAAAGTAATTCCCTGAATTTAACCCTTCTTGAAAATCAACAGATAAAGCAATATTAAAATTTGCTGGAAAAATTTTTAATTTCTGTTTACTTAAAAATAAAAAAATTTCTTTTCTATAATGCCAAATAACAAATGCAATACCGCTAATTAAAGATAAAAGAAATTCAAAAATATATTTAAACAATCCAAAAAAATAAAGAGTAATTTGTATCAAGATTAGAAGTCAAATTTATAATAGTCAATCATTTTATTAAATCTTTAGATATTATGAATTTTCTTTGGCTTCAGTCTATTATTAAAAGATAAAAAAACTCAATTTCGAAACCAAGATTCCCTTCATAATAGCCAAAGAAGCTGTTTTACTAATTTTTAATTAATATCTAGCGAAAGAATTCCGCATAACTTTTCAATAAACTTTTTAATATTTTTGTAATGTTTTTCTAATTCACTCAATGATTTTATATTTTGAATTGCCTCAATGGTCTCATCCGAATGTGCAATTTTATGCCTATCATTAATAATTATTCCTAAAGCATTTAATTGCTCATCTTCAAAACATTTTTTTTCAATGTTTATACCTAGCGTTTCCTTTATACAAGAAATAATGTTTTCACATTTTGGATTTAGAAATTTTTTAAGAGTCTCATCAATTTCAGCTAGTTTCATTTTATCTAACTGCTTTAAAATTGCTTTTGTCAAAATCATATTTTTGACTGCCCCCTCAATTGTTCTTGAAATATACACTACCATATATTGTGAAAAGGTGGATATTAATTGTAATTCAGATGGTGTTTTTGGGACGAATTCATTCATAGAAGAAAATCTTTCATCAATAATAAAAAAAGCTTTTGCGATTTCTGAATGTCCTTTAAAGTTAGTCATTTTTATTGCAATAAAATTTGATAGCTAGATCTATTCTTTTTTTAACTTTTCTATGGTCTGTAGTTCCTTCAATTAAACAATCTTGGAACTCAGCATCCACGAGAAGAGATTTGTGTTTTTCACTGATATCTTCAGCCAAATTATTATTTTTTAAACAATTTGAAACTCCAACCATTATTGCATCAAAAATACTACGATTAAGATTATGACTTTTCCCTTTAAATGCAGTTTCTCCAATTTGTTTTAATGCCAAATCGGTAATTATTTTAAATTGAGCTATGAAGTGTTCACTTAATCCTTTGATTAATGAATTCTGCATTGAGGCGTTTAGCCAATCTCTCATAGGAGCTTTATAACTTTCATATTTATTTTCAAACAATGAATAAAATCTTAAAATTAACTCTATATCTTGAAGTCTCTTATTTGGCTTATCTGCTTTTAATAATTTTCTCCAACTAGGATATAAATTTAATTCCTTTAATTGCTCATTAACTTTACCTGAATAAATACAATTTCTAACTTCTTGGGCTTGCAATGGAACTCCTCCAGTATTTAACCTGTTAAATATTTCAAATATTACCCCTGGAGAATTTTCTACATTATCTAAAATAGTAGAATTAATTATTGTATTATATATTTTTCTTTGCATAATCTCATCTAATTCTCTAAATGATTTATCACTCCATTTTTTGTTTTCTATCCCTTTTAATGAAAATGGTTTAATAGTACCATTATCATTAAACTCGTTCTTAATAAAAAAATATATTGTTTTCAACCTTTGTTGTCCGTCAACAACAATAAATTTTTCATCTTTTTTATATTTAACAAGAAGTATGTTTGGAATAGGTAATCCTTCTAAAATAGAATCAATAAGTTTACTAGACCTACGAATATCCCAAATAAATTCCCTTTGAAACTCAGGCTTTAAGTAAATTAAATTTTGTTCAATCATATCGATGATTGTCCTAACAGAGTTTCCAACAGTATATGAAGTTATACTTGTGAATTGATTTTCTGTTTGTTTTATTATTTCTTCATCCGAATCATCATCAAACTCAGTAATATTTTCCATAAGGCTAAAAAATTAATTATAAAAAAATTGTACAACTATACTGTTTACTTTTTTTGCTAAAAAAAACTATCAGTAAATTTAAGTTGAATTATTCTTTAAATCAATTAATTATTTTAATTATTTCCCTTAAAAACAACAAAACTTGCATCTGTATTATAAAGCTTTGGCAACTCTAAAATTTTAAACTTATTTTTGCTTTCATTCTTTGAATATACACACGCAAGCATAGCGGAAATAATTGCATCATAGTCGTGATCTTCCAAATTTTTAGGAAGCGATTTAAAATACCTTAATAATATTTCCCTTTGTATCGAACAATCCTCTTTTCTATTTTTTAACCTATTAGCATCTTCTAAAGAACACTTTTCCAAAAATAAAAAATTAATCAAAGGATGTGTTTCAATAACATTAGTAATATTTTGAAGCCTTTGAAGTAAATATTTACCTCTATAAGTTATCGAAAATAAAGTTCTACCAAAAGGGCTTGCAATATTGCCCTCTGGAGAAAAAATTTTACTATGAGGATGTTGCTTTAACAATTCTCTTAATTCTTTATCAGCAGGTCGTATCTTTTCTTGAGAAGCAGATAGCGGAGCATCTATTGCTACCACATCGGGTCTTTTGTCCCAAACAATTTTTTCTATCCTTTCATCAGTCAATCCAATTTCATTATGTTCTAAAATAAACATTCCTTTATTAAAGGAAACTAAAGCCAATGAAGTTTTTGGTCTAAAACCTAAATCAATTCCACAATATAGCATAAAAAGAAGGGTTATCATCCTGTGGAACCCACATCATTGTTTCTGCAAACAAATCCGAGGCAGGAGATAACCCTACTTTTGGATTCGTTTGATTGCAATAATAGCAATGCAGAATATTTTTCTATGATGTGAGTTCCAAAAAAATCATATATTCTTTAAGTAATATTTACAATATTCGTTTACATATTTGGTAATCAAAAGTATATTTCTTGCGTTTCAAATATATCTTTTTTCATTCTCAAGAATTTTTAAGCCATATAAATAGCTTGTAAATATTAAGAGAAAAAAGAAAATAATCTTCTTAATTTTTCAAAATGGATAAATACGAATTGATAAAAGATGCTTTAAATTCTTTGAAAGGAACAAAATGTATAACTACTTACAATGATTTAGCATATTATTTAGCTCGCAACACTTCTCCTTATGGAACACCTAAAGAATGGGATAAATTAGCAAATAATAGTAGCCAAGCTATTGGTAGTTTTATAAAAAAATATTATAAAACAGAAGAATCTCCTCAAGATTTTAGAGTTTTATGTAATGACTTAACTATACATAGTAAATGTCCCAACCAAAAAGAAAGACTTTTAAAGGCGGGGATTAATATTGATGAATTAGGAAATAGAGATTTACAGAAATTAAAATATAATGTAGATAAATTCCCACAAACTCTTTTTAGAAAAAGAGGACTTGTTCTAGATTTAGAAAATAAAAAGATCAGTTTTAGAGAGAAAGGGTGTTCATATGATTTTTTAAAAGAGATTAAACCAATAAGGCTATTGAAATTATTACTTTCAAGAAAAAATGATGAAAATGATGGGGTTGTAACGCATAAAGAAATTTATATGTTTTTGAATCAAACAAACAACATTGAAGACCATATAAAAGAAACCATTTTTTTCTTCAGCCGAGATGCTATACGTGAATTAAGAAATTTTTTAAGAGAGAAAGTTAAAATATCTGAATTTCATATAAAAGATTTAATAAAAAGCATAAAAGGAAAAGGGTATAAAATTTAACCCACGGTAACCCCACGTAGTTAAATTAATGGCTTTATAGAAACATTTAAAATCTCACTATGTGGGGAGTGTTTGATGTTGATTTCAACATATAGAGTTGAGACAAAGTTAACCAAAAAAGTAACAATGTCTCTCTTTTCTTTTGATGAAAAAACTTGGGAAAAAATAGGAACTGAATATCAGAGCCTAATGAAGCAAGACTTCAATATAGATATGGATATTGAGGTAGCCAAAAGTGAAGCTAGAGATTTTTTACTTCTTATTGGAAGGCTCTACTCTAATTCTTAACTTCTTAAACTATGAGAACTTTTATCAATTCATCGCAAATGTTTCTTCCTGATAAGAAACTTGTTTACACTGTCGGCTTTTTAAAAAGAGAAAATAGGAAATGGGAATATTTCACTTTAAGTTCAAATAAAACTATTTGTAAATTAAAAAAGTTTTTAGAAGATAATGATATTTTTACTGAAAACAACTGTAACTTTAATAAAGAATTTTTATCTAAGAAAAATTTTAATATATATGCAGAAAATTTTAAAAAATATAAACATCTTGGAGATCTGTTTTTTTTGATGGACGAAGCAATAAAAAAAAGATTTGAATTCAAAACTAAAAAAGAAAGACATATTATTATTTTATGGATTATCGGAACATATTTTTATCAGATATTTAACGCTTATCCTTACTTATATTTTCATGGCAAATCAGGCTCTGGCAAATCAGAGTTACTAAAATTAATAGGACTTCTATCATTTAATGGCAATTTTCTGACTGATTACACTGAAGCAGCTTTATATAGAAAAATTTCTAACATGGGGTGTACTTTGTGTTTGGATGAAGTAGAAAAAATAATAATCAAAAAAGGAGGTTGTGCTATCTTAAATGCTGGATATAAAAATACAGGACTTGTTGCTAGAGCTAATGCAGATTTTTATTCTTATAGTCCTAAAGCTTTTGCCTCAAATGCTACACATTCTATAGATGGAACTTTTATGTCTAGGTGCATCAAAATTCCTATTAATAAACTAAATATTAAAAATAAAAATTTAATCCTAATAAGTGAAGATGATGAAATTACAGAATTAAGAGATAGTATGTTTTTTTATACTCTAAATAATATTGATAATATTCATGAAACACTTCAAAGCATCCTTGAAATAGGAGATAGGTCTAATGAAATGTGGCTTCCTCTTAAAGTTTTAGCCAAAATTATAGATAAGGAAACAGACTTAAAAATTACTAATGAGTTAATTGAAGAAATTGAACATATTGAAAAACAAGATCAAGTTGAGCTTGTTAACTCTGTAAACGAATTCACTGTTTGTTATGTATTATTACAAAGCATTACAAACAGAATAGATAAAGAAGATGTTTGTAATACATATACGGAAATATCGGATCTTATAGATAAACACTTTCCTGAAGCATGGGATAACACAGGGTATTTTCAATCTCAATATGAGAAAAATCGTTTTATTGGGAAAATAATAAGTCAACTAAGCTTGGCTAAATTTTCTAAAAGTAAAAGATATGGAGATGAAGTAAGAAGAGTTATTTACATAAAGAAAGATACAATTTTAAGAATTATTGAAGAAAACGGTTGGGGGGAATTAATAAGCGATGTAACCGAGTAACTGAGTAAGCGAGAATATTGTGTATCAATATACCCAAATGATAAAATTTAATTTTACAATTTAACTAATTAACAATATGAATAAATTAAAATATGTACTTTATGCTAGAAAATCTCAAGAATCTGATGACCGACAGGTACAATCAATAGAAGCACAAATAAGAGAAATGACTGAATATGCAAAAAAAATAAATATAGAAATTGTAGAGGTTATTCATGAATCTAAATCTGCAAAAACTCCTAATTTACGTCATGGATTTAATAGAATGATGCAACTCATAAATGAAAAACATGTAAACGCAATATTAGTTTGGCATCCTAATAGGTTAGCAAGAAATCATGAGGAAGGAGGAAAGTTGGTACATCTATTGAATACAGGCGAAATTTTAGAGATTAGAACAAATAATTCAGTATTTTCATCTTCTGATAACTCATTAATCCTTGCTATAGAATTTGGAATGTCTACAGAATATAGTCGCACATTATCAAAGGATGTTAAAAGAGGATCAAAACTAAAAGTAGAAAAAGGAGGTATTATTGGATATGTGCCTTTAGGCTACATCAATGATAGAAATACTAGGCAAGCTATATTAGACACTAAAAGAGCAAATATTATTAAAAAAGCTTTTGAACTTTTTATAACAGGAAATTATTCTGTAGGGAAATTAACAAAAATCTTAAATGAGCAATATATATTAAGAACAAGACAAAATAAAAAAATAGCAAAAAGCACATTACATGCCATACTTAGAAATCCTTTTTATTATGGCATTATTAATTATAATGGAACCTCATACAAAGGCATTCATCCCACGTTAATTACTAAGGCTCAATTTGAGAAAACACAGATGATTTTGAAGCGAGAATTTAAAACAGGAAAAATACAAAAACATAGTTTCAATTATACGAATTTAATAGTATGTGGAGAGTGTGGAAGCATTGTTACTGCTGAACATAGAACAAAAATTCAAAAAAATGGCAATATCCATTATTATATATACTATCATTGTGCAAAGACTAAAAAAGTTAAAATAAGGTGTTCACAGAAACTTATTCAAGAAAAATTATTGGAATCTCAACTTATCGATTTTTTAAAAATAATAGACTTAACAGAAAATTTCAAAAAGTTTGTCATTAAGTGGATTAAATATGTTAATGAATATGAGAGAAATTCAGAAAAAGATAGGACAAAACAGCAAGAAAGATATTTGAAATCCTTAAAAGAAAGAAGTTCAAAGCTTCTTAATCTTTTATTAGATGGATCAATTAGTAATGAAAAATATAAACAGGAACAAGAGGCTATGGACAAACAAATCGAAGAAGCTGAAAAAGTCCTTAAAGAACTATTAGAAAATTCAAAAAATATAGTTAATAAAGCAGAAAACACTTTAGGCTTAGCAGTAAAAATTATTGAAAGACTTAAAAAATTAGGTGCGAATGAAAAAAAGGAGATGCTAAACAAAATTTGTTCGAACCTATTATTAAAAGACAACAAACTCAATTGTGAAGCCAAAATACCGTTCGTAATAGCCAAAGAAGCTCAAGAGGAACTTTTTAGACACTTCGAACCTAATGAAACCCTTTTTGACAAAGCAAAAAACACTCCTTTAACTAAAGAGCGTCCAGTTTGGTTCGGGAGGTAGGATTCGAACCTACGAATAAGGGATTCAGAGTCCCTTGCCTTACCACTTGGCGACTCCCGAGGACTGGAGAATTCTAATGTTTTCCCTTATAAACTCAATAGAAATATATTTTTATATTATACAAAAAAAACCCCAAAAAGGGGATTTTTTAAAAGAATTTGAAAACATTATTTCTTAATCAAAGTAAAGCAGAGAAACGAGGCAATTCTAATAATAGAATATAGCCTTCAGCCTAAAGTATCCTATAGGCATACTTTAAACAGCTCGACCATAGGTAGTATTTATCTAAACTAATCTCGATAAATCGAGACAGAATGAAAATATCGACTCCTTAAAGGGAGGTGTTCCATCCGCAGGTTCTCCTACAGATACCTTGTTACGACTTAGTCCCAATCAGAGATCTTACCGTAGGCATGCGTCTCGAAAGACTAACACGACTTCGGGTACTATCTCCTTTCATGACTTGACGGGCGGTGAGTACAAGATCCAGGAACATATTCACCGTGACGTAGCTGATTCACGATTACTAGCGATTCCAACTTCATGAGGGCGAGTTGCAGCCCTCAATCCGAACTGAGAAGTGTTTTTTGTGATTGGCTCCACGTTACCGTATCGCAACACTTTGTACACTCCATTGTAGCACGGGTGTGGCCCAGGACATAAGGGCCATGCTGATTTGACGTCATCCCCACCTTCCTCCTGGTTGTACCAGGCAGTCTCGTATGAAATATACAACATACGATAAGGGTTGCGCTCGTTATCGGACTTAACCGTACACCTCAAGGCACGAGCTGACGACAACCATGCAGCACCTGTCACCGAGTTCCTTGCGGCACTCCTGCATTTCTGCGGGATTCTCGGGATGTCAAGTCCTGGTAAGGTCCTCCGCGTATTGACGAATTAAACCCCATGCTCCACCGCTTGTGTGGATCCCCGTCTATTCCTTTGAGTTTTAGCCTTGCGGCCGTAGTCCCCAGGCGGGATACTTAACGCGTTAGCTAAGGCACTGAAGGGGTCGAATCCTCCAACGCCGAGTATCCATCGTTTACAGCGTGGACTACAAGGGTATCTAATCCTTTTTGCTCCCCACGCTTTCGTCCCTGACCGTCAGTAAGTGCCCAGTACGCTGCCTTCGCTTTTGGTGTTCCTTGTGGTATCAACGGATTTTACCCCTACACCACAAATTCCACGTACCTCTGCACTACTCTAGATTTACAGTTTCCAACACGAGTCCGGAGTTGAGCTCCGGGATTTTACATCAGACTTATAAATCTGGCTGCGGACGCTTTACGCCCAATGATTTCGGATAACGCTTGCACCTTACGTATTACCGCGGCTGCTGGCACGTAATTAGCCGGTGCTTATTCCTAAGCTAATGTCAAAATTTCATCACTCAGAAAAGCAGTTTACACCCCAAGGGGCGTCATCCTGCACGCGGTGTCGCTCCGTCAGACTTTCGTCCATTGCGGAAGATTCCCTACTGCTGCCTCCCGTAGGAGTATGGGCCGTGTCTCAGTCCCATTCTGCCTGGTCATGCTCTCACACCAGGTACCCGTCATAGCCTTGGTAAGCAATTACCTTACCAACAAGCTGATAGGCCGCAGACCTCTCCCGTACCGCAAAAGCTTTACTCTTACGAGACCATCCGGTATTAGCTCACCTTTCAGTAAGTTATCCCTGAGTACGGGGTAAGTATCAACGTGTTACTCAGCCGTTCGCCGCTCGTTCCCGATAAATCGGGATTACCGCTCGACTTGCATGTATTAGGCGCACCGCCAGCGTTCATCCTGAGCCAGGATCAAACTCTTCGAAGAAAAATTTGAATGACTCTTTTAATAAACTCTCTAAAATAAATAGAAGAGTAAAATAGAGAAAATTGTTATAAAAAACCGTTTCTCTGCTTTACTTTAAATAAAAAACTAATGTTTCCAAATTGTTAAAGAACTAAAAACCTTTAAACTCTCTTTTTTAGAGCTGGCAAATTATACTCAAGAATTACTTAAGGTCAATACTTTTTTCTTATAATCTCTTTATTTTAATATTTACTTAAAATATATTCACAAAACAGGCTCTAATCTCGAATTAAAATAGATTATAGATATCTTCAAATTACTTAAAATAAACAAAAAACATTCTGCTTTTCACCCCTAAATTAATTTCTATCAAGAAAATACTCTATTCGCCGTTTTTAAAACTTTATCCACTATAATGTTATTTCATACATCTTATTTTCATCTGAAACCACCATTCTTTGTTCATTTTGATCAACATAAAAATCATTTATAGGGGTTGCTGTTTCAAAAATATATTCTTTTTTATAAGAAAGCCCTTTGTTAATAATTTCAAAAACCACAATAGAATTCCTTTCAGGGTTTAGAAAATAAATATTAAGCATATCCGTTTTTACAAAAATTTTAGTGGCAGCACTTAAAGCATTTGCAGATCCACCCTTTATACTTAATGCAATTTCTTTACCTTTATGAAAAAGTGAAACTCCTCCTTCTTTTTTTAGAACATAAACTGACCCATCAATAGCTAAATCAATTGCATTTGCAATACTCTCTCCTCCTTCAAGCCATGCCGATGGAGCTGTAAACCCTTCTCTTTTTCTTTCATATCTCCAAATTTGATTATCTTCAGGAGATAAAGAATATAAAAAACGACTATATCCTCTCTCTGAGATTGCTTTTTTAAATCCTCCTTCATCTGCTGTAGTCGCAGCTTTTACCTGACCATCTATGTACTCCATTAATGTTCCTGAAGATAGTGTAAATATAATTGCATTTTGATCTTCTATGACATGAGCTCTAATAATTTCATCCTTTTCTGTAATTGTAATTTTTGGATCAACATGATCTAAAACTGATTTAAAAAGAGATTTTTTAGTATATGCATACATTCCTCCATTTAAAGAAATAATACCTTGAACACTCTCTCCAGGAGCAACTACGGAAATATCAGCCAGCATTCTGTCTCCCATGTTTTTTATTCTGGTTACTTTATTAGCTGAATCACGTTGATTTTGAATTCTTTCTAAGATAGCTAGCCCTTCATCCACAAAAACTCCTTCCGTAAGCATCTTTTGAATAGATCCTTCAATTTTATCTAGGATTGCATTTGATGACTCGAGATCATTCATAAGAGCACGAGTTTCTGCAGCCTGCAATTCTTTTTCTGTTTTTAACATTTGTATTTTGTATATTTCATGTTTTTCTTTCTCTAAATTGTCTATGGATGCTGACGAAACAGCAACCACAAGAATAACAAAAAATATAAATGCCAACCCTCCTAATAAAGAATTTCTTACCAGGTCATATGATTTACCTGTTTTTTGAGAGATGTTTTCTACTGTTTTATCAAAAAAATCTACAGCCTGACTAAAAAATGTAAACCTAAGTTTTCTAGATACTCTTATACTACTTTCTGCGTTAGAAAAAACAGAACTTCCTTTTGCATGAAAACACATAACAGCTCCTTCTCCAGCTTCAATTTCAAGTAAATCTTTTACTGCGGATAGTCCTTCTGAAATTCCTTCTGAAAGAACCAAAACCAACTGTGAAGCAGTAGCATATCTTAGTACTCTTAAAGAAGAGAAAACAATTTGATCGTCAACTGAAAGTTCGCCACTCGCTATACTAGTAAATATATCTTCATCTTTGTTTTCTCTTTCACTTTCCCCCTCTTTTTCTGAAAGCGTATTTTCAATAATAACATTTAATTTATTTCTTCTAATGAGATACGCTTCACCTTGTCCTGCCTGAGAAACATGTAGCTCATTACGTTCCTGTACTGCTATTACTCCACTTATTTTTATATCCTCAAATTCTTTTAATTCTTGGTTTGTTTTTTTCATGCTTTCTTCAAAGCGTAACAATAAATCTTTTTCATTATCAAAGATATTTTCTTGAAAAATTTCTTTAATTTTTTTAAAAGCATTGTTTTTTTCTTTTCCTTCAATAACAAATGCAAAAACAGTACGGGTTTCATTTTCTTCATCCATTAGAGTTTCTGCGATTGATAGAGCATTATCTTTTGGTATGGTAAACTGCCCCGAAATTAGTTTAAGCATGATAAAATCTTGTTAAGTTAAATGTTTATTCCTGGATGAGAGAATACAAAAAGAGCCATAAAATGGCAAATGAATTTATAACAAGAAAAAATTAAATTTTATCTTTTTCTTCGAAGCCATTGGCTTAACTCAAGTTCTGTTACCTCTTGCTTTTCTTCAAGCTCTAAAGAAACAAATTCCATAAGATTTGATAGCTTTTTTTCAACAAGTATAACCCTACTATTTTCTACTTTATACCACTTAACAAACTTAAAATTTTTCATTAATGGATCTGGTCTCATTTGCAGAATCCCATTTATTGTTCCATCTTCATTAACATTAAATTCTTTAACCCCACATACGATGTATTTTCTCCCATTAGTACCAACCAACTCCTTTATCAAATGATTTCTAACCATCGGAAGTCGCTCATGCTCTTGAGGAAGCCCTTCTTCTTTATTAATAGAGACAGTATGAATTATGCTACTTATCAAAGGCTTTCCTAGTTCGCCCTGTTCAATTTTTATAGGACTAACAAGTCTAGCAAAATAAATATCATCTATTCTTAGATACGACCTAATTTGTCCATTAAGAATTACAATTCTATTAGTATTTTTTTTCATATCATTTTTATTTCCGAAATGTGCATAGTCATAATGAATTTCAAAAATTCCATTTATTTCCCCATTATACATAAATGAATTTATACCTTTTATTTCGTGGATAATTCGTTCTGTTGAGCTGTATTCTTCTCTAATTAAATCAATAATTGTTTTCTTTTTATGTTCAAAAATTTCCTGTTCTCTTTCAGGAGATAAAAAGAATAAATAATCAATTTGCTCTTTTGTTAGTAAAGAAAACTCTAATATCTTTTTCCTTTTTTTATCTAACGAATAAGGAATTATATAAATTATTTGATTGTCTCTAAAAAAAACTTCAAACCTCTCAATCCCTCTGTATTTAAATCCATATTTCTCTAACTCTTTTTTAGTTTTTTCATATAAATCAGGAGTTGGACACTCGATATATACTTGCTTTCCCGAAATTGCCAAGGCTATGTCTGTTTTATTTTTGCATTCAAGGATATGTTTTAACTCTTGCCAAGTATGGTTTTCTTCAGGTTTTCTTACTAGTTTTTCCATAAAACTCTATCTTAGAGCTAAAAAATAAGATGATATTATGATATTTATTTTTATTTTGTCAATAAAAAACCATATAACTCATTTTCCCATATTTCTTTTCCACTAAAAAATCACTACAATCCATCCGCATTTTATCAAATAAGAATTTACAAAAATGTTACAAAAAATATATAAAGCAATTTTTGGTGATTATAATGAGAAATACATAAAATCACTACAACCAATTGTCCACAAAATAAATCAACTAGAAGAAGAATATCAAAAACTTAGTGAAGAAGACCTTCTTAAAAACACAGAAAAATTTAAACAAAGGATAAAAAACGGAGAATCTTTAGATAACTTATTAATTGAATCTTTCGCAACAGTAAAAAACGCTTGTCGCAGACTTGTTGAAAAAAAACATAAATTTTTACTAGGGAAAAAAGAGGTTGAATGGAACATGATCCCTTTTGATGTTCAGCTTGTAGGAGGAATTGTCCTTCATCGTAGGAACATTGCAGAAATGAAAACTGGGGAAGGTAAAACACTTGTTTCAGTTGCACCTTTATACCTTAATGCACTTACTGAAAATGGAGCTCACCTTGTTACGGTAAACGAATATCTTGCAGAACGTGATGCACATTGGATGGGACAAGTTTTTGAATATCTAGGATTAAAAGTAGGGATTGTTAAACATGGACAATCTCCAGAAGAAAAAAGGAGTCAGTATGCTTGTGATATAACTTATGCAACAAATAATGAACTTGGGTTTGATTATTTAAGAGATAACATGGCATCTCATTCTGAAAGACAAGTAATGAGAAATTTAAATTTTGCGATTATTGATGAGGTAGATTCGATTCTTATTGATGAAGCTCGAACGCCTTTAATTATTTCTGCTTCTGCTGAAGAATCTACTGATAAATATAAGCAATACGCAAGACTCGTAAATCAACTTATAAAAGACACACATTATGTGATAGATGAAAAAGAAAGAGCTGTAACGCTAACCGAAGAAGGAATCCATAAAATGGAAGATCTTTTGGGTATTAGCAATATCTATACAGAAAAAGGCTTTGAGGAAGTTCATCATATTGAGTCTTCGCTTAAAGCACAAGCAATTTTCCAAAAAGATATTGATTACGTTGTTAAAGATGAAGAGATTTTAATTGTTGATGAATTCACAGGAAGAATAATGCCAGGCAGAAGATATTCCGGAGGACTTCACCAAGCAATTGAAGCTAAAGAAAACGTAGAAATAAAGAGACAAAGTCGAACACTTGCTTCAATTACATTCCAGAATTTTTTTAGAATGTATAAAAAACTCGCAGGTATGACAGGAACAGCAGAAACTGAAGCTAAAGAATTTGCTGAGATTTACAAGCTTGATACGATTATTATTCCTACAGATAAACCAGTTGCTCGTGTCGATAAACCAGATGCAATATTTAAAAGTCTTAATGGAAAATATCAAGCAATTATAAGAAAAGTAAAAGAGTCTAATAAAAAAGGACAGCCTATTCTTATAGGAACCATTTCAATAGAAAAATCTGAAGTTTTATCTCAGATTCTAAGCAAAGAAGGGATTCATCATAGTGTACTAAATGCTAAACACCATGAAAAGGAAGCCGAAATAATATCACGAGCAGGAGAAAAAGGAGCAATAACTATTGCAACAAATATGGCAGGTCGTGGAACAGATATAAAGTTAACACCTGAAAGTATGGAAGCAGGAGGATTATTAGTTCTTGCTACTGAACGTCATGATTCAAGACGTATAGATAATCAGCTTAGAGGACGTTCAGGGCGACAAGGAGATCCTGGAGAATCGCAGTTTTATGTTTCCATGGATGATGATTTAATGAGGATATTTGGATCTGACAGAATGAAAAAAATGATGGAAATGATGGGTGTGCCTGATGACATGCCTATTGAAAACAAAATGATTTCTAATGCAATTGAATCTGCTCAGAAAAAAGTTGAAATAAGAAATTTTGAAATTAGAAAACATGTATTACAGTATGATGACGTTATGAATAAGCACAGAGAAATTATTTATGAAAAACGAACAAAAATCTTAAACAATGAGAATATAAAAGAAGAAATTATAAATTTGATGAAAAAGTACATTGCTCAAATTATTGAAGAACATATAAATGGTATAAAACAAACTTCATGGAATTATGAAGAAATAATAAATTCTCTAACAAAATTAGGTAAAGTTCAACTACCAGATGCTGAAACCCTAAAAGAGGAAACTGAAAATAAGTCTGAAAATCTTATAGATTTTATTGTTGAATTATTTTTAAATACTTACCAAGAGAAAGAGAAACTATTGCCAGATCTTGAAATGTTAAGATACGCCGAAAAAGCAGTTTATTTACGGAATATCGACCTTCTATGGATGGAACACATTGATGAAATGTCGCGATTAAGGGAGACTGTTTCATTACGCGCTTATGGAAACAAGAACCCACTTTTTGA
Organism: uncultured Candidatus Peribacteria bacterium; assembly: GCA_964466055.1. Taxonomy (GTDB): domain Bacteria; phylum Patescibacteriota; class Gracilibacteria; genus CAYXLW01. Next base: position 85,123 of record CAYXLW010000003.1, on the reverse strand, counting down.
GTATAAAAATGAGGCATTTATTTCTTTCAGAACACTTATATTTAATATTTCTATAAATACTATTAGAGAACTTATGTCTATGGAAATAAATATTGAATCCCCTATAGAAGTAAAAAGAGTTGCTCCACGTGTTGAAGATATGAAAACTAATGAAGATCAAATTGAAGGAGAATTAGAAAAATCTCATATTTTATTAAATAAACCTGCTGAGGCAATTGAAAACAAAACAATTTTTTCAAGTCCTTCAAATAATGAAGATGGAATAAAAGTTTATAAAGTTGATAATAGTCCTGAAGAAAAAATTGAAAAGGTGGGACGTAATGATGTTTGTCCTTGTGGATCAGGGAAGAAATATAAGAAATGTTGTGGAAAGTAATTTTTCAAAAAATTTTCATTGAATAAATTTTTGTTTTTAAAAAAGTTTTAAAATTAAAAATTTATAATCCAGTATATTTGGCAGAAATATAACTAATTATTTTCTTTTGTATTTGCTTCTTTAAAAGTCCATTTACATGTATTCCGATTATAGCCATCATAGTTATTATTGAAAACAGCATCTTCTGTAACAAGCTTACCTAAAATAATTTTAAGAACGTCCTCTCTCTTTTTCAAAGAAAGAGGTTGTAATGCTTGATTAATTTGTTCATGGATACTATCAATATCTCCTTTTTTTATTTCTTTAAAAAAAGATTCAATATAGAAAGCCAAAGAATCAACTAAAGAATATGTTTCACATATCTTTAAAAACTCTTTATCTTCAATAATTCCTTCTACATCAGTGTCATGATGACATTTTCCTCGTAAGCATTCACCTTTTTCTGCTAATAGCGCCATAATTAAATTTTGATATTCTTTAGACATAGCTCCTTCAATCATTTGTGTTGTTCCCATAAGCTCATTAAATTTGGATTCAATTACAATAATAGCTAATGGATCTGCCATTTCGATATATTCGTATATTCCCTCTACTTCCTTCATCGTTATCCCTTCTATTTCTAAAGTTTTTATTAAGAAATGCCTTAAATCTTTTCTTTTATAGTTTTTGTTTAAACAAAGCGCTTTTAGCTGTTCTTCTATGATTAATTTTTCTACATTATTAATTAATTCCCTATTTACTTCACCTTCTATTTCAGATGATGTTTTTAAAAGTTCATGGATAGCTCTATGAAAAATAGAAACATCACTTAAAATGCTTTTTAATGAAATTCCTTTAAATTCCTTTGATTTTTGCTTTAATTGTCTAAGCCATTCCTTTGCAATTTCAGATTTTTCAACTTCTTCAAGGATCTCACATTTTTTTACTTCCATAAAACTAATAATTAAAAATTAAATTTCATAAATTTACATGAAAGCACAACGAGTATTGTGAGACAAAATGGAGAAAACTTTATTTCGAAAAAAGCGCCTAAGTAAGAAAAAATCACCTAAGTAAGAAAAATGTTGTTAAAAATAGATTGTTTAAAATTTTCCTATAATAAAGATAATTTGCTTAGAATTACATAAAAACAAAAATAAAAAAGACACAACAATACTCGTTGTGCCAGTTTAAACAAATCCTCGAACCTCTCCCCATAATGAATATAGGGTGATAATAAACATTTTTTTAAATTTGTCAAACCTTTTCTCTAATTTATATAAATGCTATATTGTTTTAGAAATTTTTAATCATCACATGAAACGATTTTTAGCAATAACTATTATAACCATCCTTTTTCTTGGGACTTTTCAAGAAACTGTTTTTGCTAAAAATTTATTTTCTATATGCGATAAAGACTATGCCAGCGAAACAAAAAAAACATACAATGAAGCACTAGAAAAATTCATTTCAGATAAATTCCAGTACTTTATTTTAGCTAATGCTCAAATAAAAGAAACCGTGCCAGAAGAAAATTCTTCTCAGTGTTCTTTAAAAAGATCCGACGAATGGAAAGAGTGGAAGGCACTTCAATACAATAATTATTTTGGAATTAGTAATTTCATTTTTTCTTTTTCTTATCTTTCCGGAAATACTTGTAAAATTAAAGATATTGAAAAACTTAGAATGCAACTTGAATTTTTTGAAAAAGAAATTAATTCATATAAACAAAAATGTATAGATCCTTCATCTATAAATGAACTTACTGAAATTTATGGAGAGACCTCTGCTCTTATGAAATTTATAAGAAATACAGACAACCAAAATGAAGCAGATGAGAACGAAGCTCTTAAAAAATATTGGTACGATGATCTTTATAAGAAAAAATCAAAAATTTGTAGGACCGATAGCTGGGAAGAAGTAAGAAGATCATGGTGTGATCTATCTGAAAATTTGCAAAATTTAAAAGAGAATTTTTCAGACACTGGCAAATCTGTAAATCCATTTTCAAATGATCCAAAGATTAAAAAGCAAAGAGAATTAATGGCAAAACAAAGAGCTTGGACATATATTGCAACATCCATACAAATTCCATTTTTAAGAATTAAGCCAATGCAAAGTACTGGAACTAATGCTGAAGAAACGTTAAATCGTAATAATTTTTTCAATAATTTGTTTGATCCAATTTTAACTCTTACAGGTGATATTAATTCTGAAAAATACCCTTCAAATGACATTCAAGAAATTCTAAATACTCAAGAAGAAAGCTTTAAAGAAGCCATTAAACTTTTTGAGGCTCAAGAAATGTTAAAAGAGCTTTCAAATAAATATGGAAAAACATATGCGGTACAGGTATCATTGGAATCGGAAATAAACAAGCTAACAGATCACATTAAAGATTTATACAAAAAGAACTCAAAAGATTTAAGAAATTTATACGGATTTGTAGAGACTCTCAAAAAAACTGAAATCAAAAGTCCTAACTCATGTTCTGTCGATATTTCTCTTAATAAATAAACATATGCAACATCCATATCTTCAAAAAACAACAATTTTTATTATTAGTTTAATACTAGGACTTATAGGGATTTTTCAATGGAGATCAATTTCAGAAAAAGAAAAAAATGACTTTCAAGAAAATAATCCTTTAAGAGAGATGCGTATTATTCTAGAAGGGAATAATAAAATGAAAGAACAGATAGTAGATTCTAAAGAAAAACTTTTACAATTAAAAACTGATGAGGAAATTGGCGAAGAAGCATTAGATAAAATTGAAAGAGCAAAAGAATTTTCAGGAATAGATTTTAATAAAAATCAGTTTTTAGAGGTTCTAATAGAAGGCAATGCCTCTATCAAACAGCTTATTGAAATTATTAATACTTTTTGGAATGCAGGCGCTAGAAACATCTCTCTTAACGGAATAGCTTTTTCTTTTGAAAGCTCAGGCTTAGACCAAGCAGGAGGACAAGTTCTTTTAGGCGGGATACCTCTTTCATCTCCATATTTATTCGAAATTTTTGGGGATACAGAATCTCTTGTAAAAGTTCTTGATCCAACAAAAGGATCATTAGAAAGATTCCAGACAAAAGATATAAAAATAACTTTATCTACCAAAGAAGATTCAAGCAATGAGGAATGAGGAATTATTATTTCAATTTTTTCTACTCCCCTTTTCTCCCCTTCTCCTAACCTCCTTAATGTTAAACAAATGTTAAAAACCTTAATAATAGATAATTACGATTCTTTTGTTTTCAACCTTGTTCAATATGTTGGTGAAGCAAAAGGAAATCCTGTTGTTTACAGAAATGATAAAATTACTATTAAAGAAATAGAAGAACTAAATCCAACTCACATTATAATTTCTCCAGGACCAGGACATCCTGCGGATAAAAACTATTTTGGAATATGTGATGATATTATTCTTAAATTTGGAAAAACTATTCCACTTCTTGGGGTTTGCTTAGGACACCAAGGGATTATAAATGTTTTTGGGGGAAAGGTTGTAAAAGCTCCAACTATTATGCATGGAAAGAAATCTATTATTACTCATGATGGGAAGGGAATTTTTAAAGATGTTAAAAATCCTCTAGAAGTTATGAGATATCATTCTTTATGTGGAGATAATAACTCTATTCCTGATTGTTTAGAAGTTACAGCAAAAACAGAGGACAATATTATTATGGCTATACGACATAAAGAATTTCCTATGGAAGGAGTACAGTTTCATCCTGAGAGTATAGGAACAGAAGAAGGAAAGAAAATGATAAGGAATTTTTTAGGTTAAAATAATTCACAAACAATTTTATTGTAGAGACGCCCAAATTGGGCGTCTCTACTTTGAGTTTTTAAATATAATTGATGGAGCAACTCTAAGAGTTGCTCCTTCTGAGGAAAAACTGGGGTTATTTAGAGGAAATCGCTTGACAAATATAAAATATTTGTCATATTAGATTTAATGTAATTTAATTTTTTTTAGATTATGAACACAGGGATTAATTGCTATGGGAATTGGGGAGATCCTCCTTATAAAGAAATTGACAAAAACTTCACATTATTTGATGACGAAGGTGGATTTATTAGTTTTTTAGATGCAAGAGAAAATGGACATGAAAAAATTTTTAATATAATTTTTGAGATTCGGGAATGGATTATTAATGCTAAATATAAAGACTTAAATCAAAAGTTAAGGGAAGGAACTTTGTCAAGAGAAGAAATAAAAAAAACTTTAGGGGAAAATACTGTAGGCTTTTTTGAAAAAGCAGTTGAAAAATTATCAATTACAGTTGAAGGCAGAAAAATTAATAAAATTATGTATAGAGATAGTAATACCCCTGGAGAAGAATTAGTATTGATTCTTGACAACATTCAAGGGCTAGCAAAAGCATTCTTGAAAGATTACAGGGAATTGCTAATTGAAGGAGCAACTCTAAGAGTTGCTCCTTCTAAGTGAAAAGATAAGTGTTTTTATTAAATTTGCAAAATAGAATTACCGCGAAAAATATCACTTCTCACACATATTCTTCTTCACCCCCTCAACCTCCTCAAAAGGAAACTCCTTAATAGTCTCATTAAAAACCTCAAAAAAGTTCTTCCTAAAATGCTCCAAATTATTCTCAACATTCTTATAATAAATAGCCACACTCTCATCCGAAGACATCCTATTAAAAGAATCCATCTCCGCATTAATACGACTACCCTCTAACATATCAACCTCATTAGATTCACTCGTAAATCTTTGAATAGAGCGATCATAATTCTTAAAAGCATTACCCTCTTCATTGTAAGCAGGACGAGTTGCAAACCAAATTCTCCGCCAGTCACCAACTAAAGCTTCGTGAGAAAAATCTTTTAACTTAGATTCAGCTGTCCATTCATCAGGAATTTTACCTTTAATATAAATCATCTTTGCAATTGGTCGATCCAAATCACTCATATGAGTTAAAAATCCTCCTTGGTTTTGATTTTTCTTTGGCGTTAATGGAGCAACGCCTATTAAATTATCATAAACCTTAAGAGCAGTTTCCGTATAACTTTGGATTGAATCTTCCATCCATAAAGAAGAAAGTAGCGAGTGTTCAGAATTTTTAAATTCCCAAGTTACACAAAATTCCACATCCGAATCTTCCTTTGTTAAACATTTTTTACAAGCCTGTTCCAATGGATTACAACTTTCATTTTCATCTCCAACTTCTTCAGGGCAAAAATACCCTCCATACATTCCCTTCTTACAAGTTTCCTTTTCTTCCGTATCAGCTAACGTAAAAAGATCTCCCTCAGGAAGAGGTTTGTCATCTAGCTCATCATTTTCTGTATTTAAAGACTCAGAGTTATTCCCGTTAGTATTTCCTTCTTCATTTTCTGGTTCACCAACTTTAACTCCTCCATTTTCATTATTGTTATTATTCTCATTAATGTTAGAGCTTAAAAAAATAATAGATTCTGGATCAATACATTGAAGGTTTTCTGAATCCAATTCAGGCTTTTTGAATATACCAGCTAAATCAAAAGAAATTTTCTCACCATTTAAATTTATATCATCATCATGTTCATAATTGTCGTCATCCTTCCATGTATCTCCCTCACCATCCTCACCTACCACAATAAGATTATTTTTAAGAGGAGAATTTGAAATTCTATCTGCAACTACAGGTTCAAGCTTATCTTTTTTATCTACTTTATCCCATCTAGCCAAAGGTATTTCTGCAGAAGTTCCAAAAAGAATAACATCAATAATATTTAAATCTACAACTAAATCAAATGGAGAATCTTGTAATGTACCATTTGCCCATATTTCATCCGCACTTAATTCTAAATCCATTTGAGTTTCCATCTCTGCTAAATCCATTTCTAACACAACCGTTTTTTTAAGATTTTCTCGACAAACACTGTTGAATATAAGCCCTTCCTCTCCACAATATTTTCTTACTTGTTGTTCATTTTCAGTACTTAAATTCCCTTTCATAAGTTCTTCTACTATATTATGAGATAATCCTGTTGAAAAATTCACCCTGCCACTAACAGTTATTTTTTCTTCGTTTTCAACTCTTTCTTTAATATCTCCATAAAAATTCTTAGCAAAACTTTCTGCTGAAAAAGCTTGTACTTGTGGACAATAAAAAAATATCGCCAATAAAAAATAAAGTATTATTTGCATGAAGAGTAATAGTGATTTTTAAGTACACAACTTGATGTAATATCTTCCATATTACCAAATAATTCTCGTAGCTTTTTAAGCTCTTTAATTGTTTTTAAATATGCTTGATGTTGAGGATATGCTATTGCCAGTGAATCATATGAGTTTAATGCATATTCCAAAATTCTTTTTGCTTCTAGTAATTCCCTTCCTTTCTCTTGAATAGAGAAATTTATTGTCACAAGAGAGTCTTGTAACCCCGATGATTTCTTGACTACATCATCTTCATTTACAATATAATTACATGAAAAAATGGTGTAATTAAGAGTTGCTTCAAGCCCTACTATAAAAGTAGGAATAGCTTCTGTTAATTCTGTATTATTATTTTTCATAGATTCTAATTTTTTCTTATATAGCCAAAGAATAGGATTCTCTGAGATTACAACATCTAATGTTTTACTACTCTTTTTATCCAAATCTTTTAAAGAATAAGAAATGCTTTTTTTAAAAAGTTCTTCTTGCGTTTTATGATATTTTTCAGGAGTTTCTATAAAAACATCATTCCCTTTAATATATTTATATATAATATTATCATTATCAGTTGTTCCTAATGCTTCTTTTAATGCATCTTCATCAAAACTTGAACTTATAAATAAATTTGAATGAGTCATAATGTTACTTGTAAATACTTGTGCAATATGTGCACTATCACAAAAATTTGTTACTGTTGCTTCTACTGGAATTGATTTAAAAAAAATAATTCCAGCTATCAACATTGTTATTCCTATAATGGTTAATGGTTTTTTCATTTAGTTTGGATAATTCATGTAGATTTAACTTTGTTAAAATTATTTATTACAAGTACAAAAAATGCTTTCAAAAACTTTTGTTATTTTTATTTTTAATTTATATAAAGTATTCCCGAGAGATCTAAGTCTTTGAGTAATAGAAAGAAGTTTTGCTGAATAATAATTGCTCTCAGATTGTTTTGATACGAGAGAAGTTTGTACTTTCACAAAATTAAAAACTGCCTTTTTATAAAGGGAAATTTTATTGTTACAGTAATTTAAAGTTTGAAAATATACATTCTCATTTTCATTTTTATTGAAAACACAAATAGCATCTTCTCCTTTAAAATCAGCTTCTTCATATGAACTTTTATTCCCATATAAAATAAAATCCTCTAAACAAAATACATTTGGATTCTGATTGTCTTCAAATTTGCAATCTTTTTTTACTTCATTTTTAGACTGTAATGCAATTTTATAAGCAATATCTACACCATTGCATGTTTTTTCAAAATCATAACTTGAAAGTCTTAATATTTTTATAATGTTATCTTTTGAGGCTTTACTTGAAATTATATTTTTTGAATTAAATTGATTGCTCAAACTTTTAAGAGTATTTAATTCAATTATTTTTTTTATATACTGATCTATACTTTCTTTACATCTAATATCGTCAGCATTTGTAATGCTGGGGATAATTAATAAAACCGAAAGAAAAATTATAAGAATTTTTTTAAACATTAAATTTAGGGGGATAGAGGTTAGGGAATAGGGGATAAAATTAAACTTTAGACTTTGTATTCTGCTATTCTTGATTTATTCAGAAATGCCTATTTTTTTTTCAATTTGGATTCCCGTATGCACAGGAATAGCACTTATTTTTGATAATTGTTCATTCATTATTGTTCATTGCTAATTGTCGTCACCTCATTACTCTTAGAGAAAATTTTACTGTCATCAGAAGATATAATTACAGCAAAAATAATATCACCTGTTTGTATATCTTCCAAATCATCAACAAAGATACATTCTATACTGGATAATTTAGGATAATTTAGAGGAGGGAAAATACTGGATGATACTGGCTCAATTAAAATTCCTGAAGATATATCTGTAAAATCTTCTGGTAAATATGGACAAAGACTATCTTTAAATTCTGGACAAATACCAGAAAATTTATAAGGATAAGGAAACTCTCCGAGTTCTTTATCTCCTATTCCAGAAGAATCAAGTTTTTCTGGTGGAATTAGAATAATTGTTCCATCTGGCATAGTTTTCACAATATTATCATCAGGGTCTTTTTCAATAATAGTACCATCAGGATTTTCAACTTTTACACTACCATCTGGATACTCTGTTATCTTAGTTCCATCTGGCATAGTTTTTGTTTCTGGAATTTTTGGTATTTCAGTAATTTTTTCCTCTTCTGGAAGTTTCCCTGTTTGAAAATCATGAGTGTCTTTATACTCTGGATATATTTTACAATCTCTAAGTTCAAGTATACGACTCGCCATCATAGCAAATTCTCCTCTTGATATTTCTTCATTTGGGAATGTAAATCCTCCTATGTTTTTCATTAGACCAATTTGAACTGCAGTATAAACATAATCTCTTGCCCAATCATATTCAGGTATATCTTTAAAGGAATTTTCTGGCATTTCTGTAAGCTCAACTTCTGCTTGTCTTAAAAGAACAGCAACTGCTTCTTTCCGAGATATATTTTTATTTGGATGAAAAAATCCATCTCCATATCCAGTCACCATCTTTTCTTTTTTTGCAATAGAGATACAATAATAAAACCAATCTGTAAGACTAATATCTGGAAATGGTTTTTTATCTTTAAATAATTCTTTTGTTGTTTCAGTAGGAGTTGAGCAATCAAAACAAGTTGTTGCACCAAGTGCAACTTTTACAAATTCTGCACGAGAAATTTTTGCATTTGGTCTAAATGATCCATCGTCATATCCTTTTAAAATATTTCTTTTATAAAGATCAATAATCGCATTTGCATATGGATGATCCGAATTAATGTCTTTAAAAGGAAATTCTAAGTCTTTTTTATCTTTTTCTTCAAAAATATTTTTTTCGTTTATGTCTAAATATTTTTCAATAGTACTTGTGTCTTCATCTGCATAAGCTTTGTTTATTGTAATTCCTGACACTAAGTGTTCCATTTGGGACATAGCAGGAATCCAGTTACTCGTCTCCTCTGGATCGCTGAATAAATCAGGGATATCAATTTGTTTGCTGACAAGGTCACGTGATTTGATTTCCAACTTATCGTAGGCGAGGTCACGTGACCTCGCCTGCATATTATTTTCTATCTGACCTTCTAATTTCCTAGAAATTGGTATGAATGCGAAATTCCCCAATATTGCTTTTTTGTTACTAAATTCTGAAACAAGTTCCAAATGATTTTTTCCTGCCGATGCACCAATAGCATTTATATTAACTTTAGCAAGAGTGTTAGAATCGTCATTTTTTATGAGAAAGAAAATTTGATCATCAATTTGTTCATAATCTAAATATAAGAATTTATCTATTAATCTAATTGATCCTTGCGGAGATATTGCTACGATAATTTCTTTTTGTTTATTTGTTAAAGCCACGCCATTTTTAAAATAATGTGCATCTTTTGGTATTGGTAAAATATTTATTTCATCTTCTTTATTTGTATCAAACACCATAACTTGATTGTCTTGAGACTCAGAAAATTCCTCATTATTGCTAGCAATTGTTACATTATTCCCTGATGAAACATAAGATACAATTGTTGCAATCTCATTTTTTTCATTGATAATTAATATTTGAGTTGGGTGTTCATCCGTAGCAGGTAAAACTTTTAAACTATATTCTTCCTTAAAAAGTTTGATACTTCCTGTTTCTGAATTAACTAGAGCAATGTGTCCTCCTGATTTATCTCTAACTAAAACTCCAGATTTTTTATCATCTTTTTCTATTAAAAAATTTCCCTCTGTGTCGGTAAAAAATCGTTCACTATTTTCAGGTTTTATCATTTTTAAAGTATCTCCTCTTTTTCTAATTAATACAAATGGCATTAAAGGAATACGAGGTTCTGTATACCCTTTTACCTCTTTAACATTCGCTTCACTTATAACAATTTCAGGAGCAAATACTTCAATTATTTTTTCAAAACTTAAGCTGTTCCCTGAAATATCCTTTGCAGTAATTTTAATTGGATATGAACCTAATTCTTCAGATGCTGGAACATTATAAAAATCACCAACATGATCATCTTTTCCATCTTTATCTATATCCCAATGATAAGTTATTTGATTTGTATCATGTACTGTACCAACAGCTACGGGCCATTCTTTTAGGACAGGAACACGATCTTTATTATTCTCTAATAATAAAGGAGGTCGTTTATCATGTGCATTTTGTGGACTTAAAAGTTTCTGTTCAGAAGAAACTGATTTTTCTCCGTTATTATTAATTGAATAAATTTTTATATAATAAAAATCATTTGGCATATCCCAAACAAATTCAGGATTTGAATATTTCTTGATTTGAGCTGTTTCATTCTTTTTAAATGAATATATGGTATTTCCAATTTTTGTACTTGTTTTTCCAAGAACTTCATATTCGGAATTAAATAATGGATCCTTTAGTAAGAAAACATACTCTGAATTCGTTTGATTATGAAAATCAAATCCATAAATAAATTGTTTTTTCTCTAGCAGATACCCTGCATTGTCCTTCGATAAATCTTCAAGCCATGAGATATTAACAGACTTATTTTCTGAATTTGTTTCTAAATCATTAACCGATCTTTTTATAGGAATATAATTTTTAAAATCTCCTATCTGAGTTGAATATTTATAGGAATTACTAATGTTTGAATTGTTTTCATAAGATTCTTTCAAATATAGCTTTTTACCTATTATGTAGAAAATATCCTCATCAAAATCTTTGTCATGGTCTATAAATGAAACCTCTAAAACTTCTTCATTGTATGATGTAATTTTTTCGCTTGTATTTGTTTCTTCATTAAATATATAAAGTCCATTTCTATATTTGTCTGAATTCTCAATGTTATCTTGATTTTCCTTTATTTGTTTTGAAAGCTCTTTATTTACCTTATTTTGATTGTTTCTTAATGTTATAGTGTTATTTAACACACTTGGAGAATCTGCAGTTAATGTAAATTCTGATTTTTCTTTAGTAGAATTAATTGCAAATAAATTTTTTGTATTTTCTAAAATTAGAACATCATTTTTTTCTTGTTGTACTAATTCTATAAAATGATTTTTAAGATTTTTAAGATTTTCTATATTTGGAATTTCTAAATTACTTTCATATAAATTTTTCATTCCTACGGATACAGGAATATCATTTTCGTATTGGAGATTCGCTAATCTCTCCTCCGCTTCTATCAGACCTTCCAATTTATCAGTATTTTTATCTATAGATTCTTGAGTCTTATCTTCAATTATATTGGTTGCATCATCAACATATTCCTCTATATTCTCCATAAAATTTTCAGCTTCTCTCATTTTTTTATTCGCCTCATTTATTGCTTCGTTTACTTTATTTGGAACATAATTTAGTTTTTCATTTATTTCTTGTTGAATTTTACCAGTTGCCTTGTTAGAGAACTCATTAAATTTGTCTGCTTGTTCTTTGGTTTTTATATATAATAAATCTCCAAATTTTGGATTAATTTTTAAATACGTATCAACATTAATGGAATCAACCCATGGGTATTTTATATCTGGCCATTGAAGTTGAAGAAAATCTGAAGGAAGAAATGGATAAGTTGATCTGTTTGTTAAAGCTTCAATGATTTGTGTAAGAGATGCCTCTGGATATACCCAGATTCCATTTTTAACGAGACAATAAATCTTTAAAATTAACTTTAAAATTTCAAGCCAATTTCCAAAACATTTTAAGCCTGATGGTAATTTTGGTGGTGGTGGCAAATCTGGCAATTGTGGAATTGGTAAATTAGGAAACTCAGGTAAATCTGGGAGTATAGGCAATTCAGGAAGATGAGGAATATCTAAATCAAGATCAAAACCTAAAACAATATTAGGATCTTTGGGAAGGTTTAAAGGCTGTAAATCAAAATATAAAGATATTTCCTTAACATGAAAACGTAACTGAGGAATAGAAATTTGCATTTTTTCTATATGAGACACGTCCAAAATAATGTCTGGCCAAGTTGGGAATACAACAACAGGAGGTGAAGGAATAAATGCCATTAATACATCAAAAAGATTAGCATTTTGTGAGTAAGCATCTGCCTTACATGAATCACAAGATTTCATATAGTCTTTAAAAACAAGATTAATATTTTTCCATCCTTTAACAATTTCTTTTATTGTTAGCACAAGATTTATGTATCTTTCTGCAATTAATCTGTTTCTTGTTAGCCATCCACCTAAGACATTAATAAGACTGTTAATATATTCAATAACATCTACAAAATAATAAGATAATCCTGATTTATATTTTGCAAGTTTTCTTGGGAACTCTTGATATGATTTTAATATTACAAGAGATTTCTCAGCATCTTCTAAAAGTTTTGATACATTTGTTGAGAATTTAATATGCTTCTCACAAGAAGTTCTATCTTCTTTTGTTTCTAAATTTTTACAATCTTTTTCTATTGTATTTACCATTTTTTTAAATCTCTCGACCTCTTTCTCATTTACCTCTATCCATTTTTCAAGTTCAGCAATAATTGATGAAATTTCTTGAGGATTAATCCATGGGATATCAATATCTACAACTTTTTTTTGTATATCTAGCAGTGGTAAATTTTCTACTAAATCAAAAACATCCTGCATTTTATCTTCAATATTTTCTCCTGCATCAGAAATTTTATCATTATACTTATTAATAAAATCCATTATTGAAGATGTTGAAGCTTCTTCATTTTGAAGATTTTTTTCATTCTTGTTGTTAGATTCTGATAGATTATTTGATTCTTTTTTAGCAGACGTGCTTTTTTTATTTTTATCTTTAAACTCAGATAAAGCCTCTTTCCATTGGTCTAATTCAAAATCTAAAACCTTATCCATTTTAGGATAGTAAAGTGTTACTGTTGGAAGAATGAGAAGTTTTCCAAATTCGGATAATTGTGCATCCCACCAACGTGTAAAAAGGTTGCGTGGAAAAGGGTAAGTAGATTTATTTTGTGGTTTATCTATATTTTTTTTAAATGTATCTATTCCGATCGTTATTCCTTGATATTTATCCGCCACTGTTTCTGGACTTCCAGATTCAACTGCTCCATCAACATTAAACAGTGTTTTACCTTTATTTATTTTTCCTTTTATTGCTTCATTTGCTTTTTCAAAAAAATCCTCAATGCTTTCATTTATTTTATCACACGCTTTCTGATAAGGGAGAGGAGGGGCAAATGCAATACACTTCCCTCCGCCAGATTTCATTAATGCAGATTGTGCATTACCTGTAGGATCAGCTGAAGCTGATAATAATTGACCTAAATAGGCTCCAGGTAAATGTCCTGTACATATTGCAATTCCTAAACCAGCTGTAAGAGTAGGCGACATATATATTCTAAAATCACTAGGACTAGTAACTGAAACACATGGAGGCGTACTTACTGGGGAATAACACATCGTACCAAAACAAGGCATAGGAATTGCCCCTGCTACAGGACATGCCTGTGTGTGTATTCCAAATATTGGCATAGGAGAAAGATTTGGTCCAATAGGGATTCCTATTTTATCCATAACTTTTCCAATTGTTTGAGCAAGTCCACCTTTAGTTCCTGGTAATGATAAATTTGCTCCCATGCTCCACATTCCTGGAACAAGAAAGGCTTTATTAAAAGGCACAGCTAGGCATCCTCCGCTCATACAATTTAAGCCTTGAAGAAAATTAGCAACATCATTAAGTTTAGATTCAACCTTATCTTTAAGAGAAAGATTATTAGTTGACTTATTAACTCCCCATGAATTCTCCATTGAATCATCAAGTGCATCAGTTGGATCATTACTATTATCTTCATCATTATTTTCTGATGTGTTTTCTGAGGTTTTTTCTTCTTTATTAAAATCTAAAGTTATTGAATTCCAAATTCGATCACTAACAATTTTATATCCTGTTTTTATTTGAGGGATGTTAATCTGGTGTTCTTCTTCATCTATTGAAAAATCAATATCAAAAGTTACTGTATTTTTCATTTGATATAAAATGTGAATATCTTCATTTACATTTTTTATTGGACCAAATGCAATTGCATATTCTTCATCTTGTAAAGCTTGAACATTACATGGCTGATCATTACATGATGCTGAATCAAAAATATAGGAAAATACTTCTGGAACTTTATCTATAATATAGGCATCTACTTTTAACTCAGATTTTGGTATTACAATATCTACATTTATGATTGAATTTACATCAAGTGAATTTCTATCTTTTGAAGAAAAATATTTTTTTGCTTGAGATAAACCTACAAATGTCATTGGCAAAGCTTTAACTTCAGCACCTATTGTTTCACGAATATAAACTGTTTCTTCTTTGGAATCCTCCAAAACAACTTTTTGAGTAATTGCTAAATCACTTACTAAATTTTCATTAAGGATATTTATACCTAGAGAAGTAATAATTTCTTCTTCTTCAAATCCACTAGCAGAACCATAACGGATAACAAGCTCTCCACGTGAAGTTGAAAAAACTATATCTTTAATGCCATCTTGATCAAAATCATGGATTTCAATTTTTTTTATTTCCCTTGAATCTGTTTCAAATAAAACTTTTTCAGGACTAATATGCCCTTGTATATTTTCAAAGAAGTAAACTTTTCCACTTTTTGAGCCAAGTATAATGTCATCATACCCATCACCAAAGAAATCTCCTGAGTTAAAATAAGACAAGCCACCTGCAAGCAGTCCATAATCTCCACGATTGATAAAATCTCCAGATTCAGTCCCTTCTAAAAGAGTAAGAGTGCTTTCTCCTCTTTTGAGTAAAATATCAACATTTCTATCATTATTATAATTGAATGCATGTATATTTGAGATCGTTGAATTACTTTCAAAAACTTTCTTTCCCAAAGTTTTATCGAATCCACTATCTCCTATATCAAAATCTTCTAACTTATAAGAAAGGACAGGATCTCCCCAAAATATATCTTTTTCATTTTGTGAATTTAAGAATGCTTCTCCAAATGAAGTTCTCGAAGCAGATTCAAGAAGCGATATGTCCTCTCCTTCCCATCCAAGATAATCTGGAGATTGAGTATCCTCATTACTATTTTCTGCTTCAATAAAATATTCACTTCCTTCTTTTATCACCAACAAATTTTGTGAAGTAACATCAATTTCTTGTGACTTAATAATTGTTCTTAAAATAGGAATATCTTTGAATAAAAATTCAATAATAGTTTTCCCATTCTCAGATAAAACATTCTTACTAAATCTATTGTCATTTAAATGGATTCCATTTGAATCAACTTTAATAATTTTTTCTCCTTCAAGAATAACTTCATTATTATTTAATTGAAGTAAATTATTATCTACAAAAGAAACATAAATATCAGCATTTTCATCTGTATTAGATATTGTAGGATTGTTTGGTAGTTTTAGGCTCCACGTTAAATATTTTTCTGAATTTTTTGTATTAAGTGCAGAAAACTGAAAATTATTATCATGTTCAACCAAAATATCACTATCTGCTATTAAAAAACTGCCATCTTCATTTAATTCAAATTTATAACTATTATTAGCATCTGAAATAAATTTTTTGTGAGCAATGGAAGCGGTTCCTGAAAGAAGCATTGATTGTATAAATTCAGTAACATTCCCACTTCCTTCTTGAACAAAAAAAGTAAAAACTGAAGAAGTATTTTTTATATCATCATTACTAAATTCAGTCCCTATATTAATATTTATTATTTTGGTTTTCATGTTATCTGCCATTAAGGCAACATAAACATTCCCATGAATTCCATTAGTTGGGATTTCTATTTTAGCTTCACCATTCTCAGCTTTTACTATTTGACTTTTTTTATTCGTAAAATTATTTGAATCTGGCGTTATAAAAAACTTGAAATCTAATGAACCCAAAAATAATTCTGAAAATTGATCTATGATTTTAACTTTTAAATTTATAGTTTCTCCTGCTTGTACAAAGATATCTTCTTCTGTAGAAAAACTTGTTGGGATAGATTCTTTCGCTGGAATTTTAAATGTTTGTTTTTCAAAGTAAGGCGAAGTGATTGAAAACAATATATCTGATCCTGAATTTTTATATACAATTGGTATTTCAATTTCTCCATCATGAATAATTGGATTCTTATTATAAAAAATAATTTTTGAACTTTCAGAAAAATAAATAGGGACATTCCCATAAAATGGTTTTTCTGTAGATATTTTTAAATTAGCAGAAGAAAAAAGCTCTTCCGTTTTTTTAGGAATAATTTCTAATTTTAATAATGGAGATTCAAGTATTTCAATAACTGTTGATGCAGATATATTTTTTGCTGAAAATAAAATATTTCCATTAGCATCACTATTTGTCCAAATTGTTAATTCAGCAATTCCTAACATAACTGCTATCTGTAGACCATCTTCGAGTAAGTTTATATCTTTGGCATCCGTTTCAATTCCCTTAGGCAGGATTACTGTAATTTCACTAAATGCCTTGTATGGTTTTTGATTTTCACCCTCTAGGGTAATATTTATTTTGAATTTTTTAGGAGAGTCTTCATTTTGTGATTTTATTATAGATATAATTTCTGGGACTATAATTTTTGATGGCTCCTCCATTGCTGTTTTCTCATCTTTATCATAAAAGGATAATTCTTCTTCGAGTTCTTTCCAAGATTCTTCCCATGCATTTTTTGATTCAGTGCTAATAAACTTAAAACTTTTAAGCTCTTTTAACCAACACATAATTGATTCTGGCCACTCCCAAATTTCAACACCTTCGTATGATCCACATTTTTCTTCTAGTTTAATTTCAGTTTCTTCGTCTATTATAATGCTTTTTTCCTCTTCTTTTTCTATTTGGTCTTTCCAAATTTCTTGCATTATATCTTTTTTGTTTTTAGTTTCAGGATTAATTTGCATAACAACTTTATCTCCTTTAGTTTTTGCTCTTAAGTAAAGTAGTTCATTTTTGTTTTTATTTTCTGGAGCTTGGAAAAGTTTTGTAAGTGATATGTAGTGATATTTTTGACTAATAGAAAAATTTTTCCATGCAATAAGCTCATTCAATTTATATAAAAGTTCATCCGAGAAATTTTTAATGAAAATATTGTCAGGAATGCCTGGATTCATTTTTTTTAATTCCTGAGTTTTAGATTTTATGAAATCAACAGCTTTTCCTCCTGTCTTGAAAAAATTAGGAAGATCAATTCGCACCTTAGTTTGAAGTTGATCTTGAAAATCAACATAGTGAACTTCATCAACTGGTAAATTTTTAGCAACCTTTGATTTAATTTGTTCTTTTATGACTTCATCCGTAGGTTCATTATGAACCATTATTGAAGAAATTTCTTTTACCCTTAAAGGAGGAAACGATGTTTCAAATTTCTTTTCTTTTTCATTATACCAAGTACTTTGCACACACATTTCATAAGAAGGTTCGGATGGGATTAAAGATAATCTTGACCCTGCAGGCGATATTACAGATTTTTTTGCATTACTTGGATTACACTTTTCTGGTTTTGAATAATTTTCAACACAGCATCCTGCATAATCATTGCATTCTGAAGCATATGGATCAAAGGTACGATTCATTGCTATTATTTGAGATAAATCATCTTCATTTTTAGCAACTGACCCTCTGTACCAAGTACAATCTTTAACACTTTTGATATCATCTGCATTTTGCCCATAAAGCTTAAAAGGAATAGCTACTGGTTTTTGCCATTTATTTTCAATAAATTCAACAAGTGAATCCTTCATTAAATCATTTGCTTGTTTTAATGTTTCACGCATTTCAACATCTTTGAATGTAATTTCTTTTGCAAAGTAATTAACATCTTTTTCCTGCCATCTTCCAGATTGTGTTACTTTAGTATAAACATCTTGAATATAACTTTTTACTACGTTTGCATATTCGGGAATATAGTTTTGGATTTGAAAAAATGAATAAATGTCAGGCAGATTTTCTTCATTGTTTTTTAATAGATCAGAATCAACTAAATCTTTAGGGGTTTTAGGACAATTCCCCCAAGGAGTTTTTTCACATAACTTAGGATCATCTTTAATATTTTTTAATTTTTTATCAGTTGCCGAATCTTCAGGAATAATGTTGTCTGCAAAATTTTCTGAAAGCTTATTTAATAATTTATTCGTAAAACGTTTGTATGCAATATCTTCCGCATGTTCCACAGTATTTTTATAAAAATCTAACTGACTTTCATTAAAACTTTTTTTTTCTGCTAACAAGTCTGCATAAAAAATCTCACGATCTATTTTTTTTTCTCCTGTGTAATATTTATGATTTTCATCAAAATAACTCGATAGTTCTTCGTTCGTTTTAAAACTTGGAATAATCCCATGCCAAATTTCTGGTTTAAAATCACTTTTATGACGAATAAATTTTTCTTTTTCAGGTGAATAGATGAAAGCTTTTTCTTTAAAGTCTGTATATGGAGCAACTGATTTAATGCTTTCTGATTCTGATATAAAAACTTCCGGCAAAGGAATGTCTCCAATTAAAATTGTTCCTATTAAATAATTTTCTTCAAAATCATTCACGTCTCCATCAAAGTAAAATTTTTCTAACGTGTCCGTAATTTGAACTGGAGTAATATTTTTATTAACTGTAAGAATAAGAGTTTTTGTATTAGTTAAATTATTCCTAATGTCTTCTGAGTACCTGAAAATTTTACCAGAAAGTGCATTTACATCATTTTCTTCTCCTGCTTTAAAAAGTGATTCTTCTACCAAAAGAACTGCTAAATTATTTCTTGTTTTATTACTTTCAGCAGATACATCGAAATTAGGCGTTGGAACACCTATGAATAAGAATATAAAAATTAAGAAATAAGATATTAATTTTTGCCAAAATTTATAGCGTGGTGATTTGTTCATTTGCCTTTAGATACTACAAAAATTACGTTAAAAAAGCGAGTGGTAAAAAGAGCGAATTATTGACACAACAAAAAAACATTGACTTTTGTTTTTTAAACTGTATAGTAATTTCTAAAAATCCTCGTCTATTAAAAATAGTATTACACATTTTATTATATTATTATGGAGAAAAAAAACCCATTTTCGCATATTGAAATACAAAATAACCCCGTAGAACCCATAGAAGGAAGAAAAGCACTCAAATATCTTAATGAATCCGATTATATAAGCGCTTGTGGACCACACCAATCAGGAAAAAGCACTTTTTCAAAATATCTGAGAAATGAACTAACAATAAAACCAGAAAACATAGTTGTTCCTATCAATTTCCAAGGTATCGAACCTGATAAAATAGATAATATTAGAAATATTACTAGATTTATCAATGAAGCAATATTGGATCATCTTAAAAAAATAGAAGCAATTGATAAAAACTATAAATTAACAACTGATTCTGGAATAAGACAATATTTTGAAATTGTATCTGAATTAGTTAAGCAAAATAATACCCTTTTACTCAAAATACAAAAAACCAGAGAAGGTGTTAAAAATTTAAAACTATTTTTATTTTTTGATGAAATAACGGCATTAGACAACAGCATAACAGGTTTCTTGGGATTATATAGATCTATTTACAATGAGAAATACTACAACCATGATAGTAAAGAAGCACAAGGAGGAATGTTGTTCACGTTCCCAGGAAATCCTACTTCATATAATGATGGACCTAATTCACCATTTAATATCACTAAATCCTTTAAATTTGAATCTTTATACTTAAAAAAAGAGGCTTTTGCTAAAACAATTAAAAAGGGTTTTAAAAAGATAAAAATCGAAATTTCTGATGATATAGTTGACTTTATTTATGAGCAAACTAACGGACACCCTTTTTTAACAATGCACATTGCTGAAATCATGTTTGAAGAATTATTTAAAAATATAAAAAGTAAAAATGAAAGCCTAAAAATTGAAACAAGTTTTGTTGAAAAAGCTATAAATACAATACTTGAAGAAGACCATTTAAAGAATATCGTAAGTAGTCTTAACCAGGATGACAAAATGCTTTTGAAAGAAATAATAAATGGCAGTTTAAATTGTTCAATCTTTGCAGCAAAGCTAGATCATCTAAACTTTTTAGGTTTATTAGGAACAAAAGGCGATAGCCATAAAGCTAAGATATTAAATAAAGTCTATGAAATGTTTTTAAAAGAATATTTAGATTAAAAGTAGTTCCATGAGAAAACATGGAAAAAGATATTTTGTTCATTTGCCTTTAGATACTACAAAAATTACGTTAAAAAAGCGAGTGGTAAAAAGAGCGAATTATTGACATATAAAAATAACAAAATATATGTATTGACTCCACAATTTTATATATTAAAATATCGCCCGATTTAATTACCCTATATTTAATTTTTATGACAATTGATTTTAAGGAAGCGTTTGTAAATGATGGAATTACAGAAATTCATCTTGAGGAAGGATCAAGACTCGAAATTAAAAAATTTTTAGAAAAATCAGGAAAACCAGAAAAAGAATTGTTTAATTTTTCCATTGATACAGTTAGAAATACTGTAAAAAAGGCTTGCCAAGAACAGCAAGAAGAAACTTTTTCTTTGGAAGATTTTTGTTCTAGAAATGGGATAGATAGTTTTGGAGAAGAAAGAATCACAATTGAAAAATTAATAAGCAATATAAGACTTTTAATTGAAGAAGTATTCAAAAAAGGGGTTTCAAGCTCCGAATATTGGGCAAATTTTCTATACAACAAGCTATCTTATAAAAAGAAATTAAAAGAAGGTAAAAACAAGCCTTTCGAGCTAGAAAATATTGCAGAAGTAACAGATAGTATAATTGATATGATTTGTGGAGAAAATCCTGGAAATGGAAATAAAATTCAGAAAGTTACCGAAAAGATAAACCAAAAAGAATTTGAATTTGTTTGTGGCTACATATCAGTTATAGTATGTGCTTATTTAGAAAAACTAGGAATTAGATCTGAATATAAGCAAACACCAGTGTTATTCCAAACTAAACATGAAAACGTTGAAACAAAAGATCATTATTATTATGTACGGATTCCTAAAGATCTAATTTGTGATCATTGTAATCCTAAAGAAAATAATTTTTATGAAGTTTCTAATAATTACATTCTTCTAAAAGTATGGCAAATGTGGAATGATATTCCAGGAAAACTGGCTTTACTACAAGCTAATGACCCATATCATGCAGAGTTAATTAAATTACCACTTAATAATATAATACAGGAAGATAAAAGAATTCAAAAAGAGAAAGATATTAAGAAGTTTATTATAGATTTTGCACCTGAAGAGGAAGTAGAGTCGATTTTTAATTCACTATTAAAGGTCTTTCTTAAGAAAGAAGATGATGTTGATGCTTATAATAGTTTCATTGCTGATATGAGAGAAAAATATTCAACACTCAATGATAAGCATATTCATGATATTGAGACAGAAATGAACGTATATGTACGTACTCATCAATGATTAATAATATCATAGTTTAAGATAAATTGAGTAAATAAATTAAATTAATAATAAGAATTATATAAATAAAAACTACATTAATACTGTTTCTTGAACAAAAAATTTATTTTTTACTTGACAACAGGAATTAAGATTCTTACGATATGCAAAGATTAATTAACCCTATACATCCTTAATGTTCCCATTTGTGGAAAGCAAAGGCATTGAAAAAAATACTATTCAAACAATAGGGTTAATTGTAATTTCTATTATTATTTCTTCTATTCTGCTACTCATTCGCGGAGAAGGTTTTTAGGAAAAATAATAGACAACCCCTCAACCTTCTTCGCAAATAAATAAGCAAAGAGGGATTTTTTTTATAACTTATTATCTCAGAGAAAAGTAGTCGCAGACAACAAATAAAAATTATACTATTAACCCCAATTTTGATGTTCCCATCATATATGGAAAACAAAGGCATTAAAAAAAATACTATTAAAATAGTAGGGCTAATTATTCTCATTATTATCATTTCTATTCTCCTCATTATCCGCGGAGAAGGTTTTTAGGAAAAAAATAATAATCCCTCAACCTTCTTCGCAAATAAATAAGCAAAGAGGGATTTTTTTTATAACTTATTATTTTATTTATATTTTAATTTTTAAATTATGAAAACAATAGAAAAAACAGGAGTTGATCCACGAGAAACAGCACCTGCAAATAAAGACAGAAGATTAGGCACCCCCATAGAAAAAAACCCTTTAATTAATGTAGGTCAACCTTTACTTGAAATCGGACATACAACTAATAGAAACACAGCAGAACTTCTTGCTCCAACTGGTCACAATACAACGGTAATGCCTCGATATTAGGAATGCATATTTATGTGGGAAGAGGTGTCTTGCAAAGCACCTCTTTCTTAAAATGTTTGAAACTTATACAATGCGTTTAATAAGCAATTAAGAAGAAAGACAAAAATAAACATACATCACTGCAGTTAGTAAGTTGTTATAAATAAGATTCCGAACAAGTCGGAATGACTATTTTTATTGCTATTTGTTTACAACAGCTTTCATAAAAGCCTTAAACAAAGGATGAGATCTAACAGGCCTAGATTTAAATTCAGGATGAAACTGAGATCCAAGCATAAAAGGATGATCTTTTATTTCCACAATCTCCATCAAATTCCCATCAGGAGAAACTCCAGAAATAACCAATCCAGCTTTTTCTAGTTGATCTTTATATTTATTATTAAACTCATAACGATGACGATGCCTTTCATGAACCTCTTTTTCTTGATAAGCATCAAATGCTTTCGTCCCTTTTTTCAACACACATGGATAAGACCCTAAACGAAGAGTTCCTCCTAAATGACTTTTAGTAGATTGCCCTGGAAGAAAATGTACTATTTTATGAGTCGCATTATTATCAAATTCTTCACTTGTCGCACCTTCAATTTTTGCAACATGTCGAGCAAGTTCAATCGCCATAATTTGTGACCCTAAACAAAGACCTAAATATGGAATTTTGTTTTCACGTGCATATTTAGCAACCATAATTTTCCCCTCAATCCCTCTGGTCCCAAATCCTCCAGGAACTATAATCCCATCAACATTCTCTAATTTTTCACTTTCTTTTTCATCTCCCTTTTCTAGTTTTTCAGTATTTATCCAAACAAGCGAGATTTTTTTATCAAAATCATATCCCGCTGTTTTAATAGCCTCAATAACAGAAAGATAAGCATCGTCTAATCCCGTATATTTACCGGCAAGTCCAATTTTTACCTCATCTGTAACATTTTCCAATTTTTCTTTAACTCTTTCCCATGCAGATAAGTCTGGGATTCTAACTTCTAAATTTAATTTCTTCTGGATAATTTCCGAAATTTTATATTTTTCAAACTCTAAGGGAACTTTATAAATTGAGTCTAGTGTAGGTGCAGGGATAACAGCTTCTTCGTCAATATCACAAAAATTTGAAATTTTTATTAATAATTCTTTATCAATTTTTTTATCAGCGCGTGCAAGTATAATATCAGGATGAATACCAGATCTTCTCATTTCTTTAACAGAAAGTTGAGTTGGTTTTGTTTTAAGTTCTTTTGAACCAGCTAAATATGGTAAAAGTGTAAGATGAATAGAAAGAACATTGTCTTTCCCTCTTTCTTGCCTAAGCTGTCTAACTGCTTCTAAAAAAGGCTCTCCTTCAATGTCCCCAACTGTACCTCCAATTTCCACAATTATAATATCTGCACCTGACTCTCTTTGTGCTTCAGTTACACAATTTTTGATTTCATTTGTAATATGTGGAACAACTTGGATAGTTGAACCATTAAAATCGCCCCTACGCTCTTGTTCTAAAACTTTCTTATAAACAACTCCTGTTGTTACTGTTGATAATTTAGAAAGTGGCACATCTATAAACCTTTCATAATGACCAAGATCAAGATCAGTTTCAGCTCCATCGTCAGTCACAAAAACTTCTCCATGCTGAAATGGAGACATTGTTCCTGGATCAATATTTAAATAAGGATCAAGCTTCTGAGTAAATACAGAGTATCCTGCATTTGTAAGAATTGTTCCAATAGAAGCAGAAGCAATCCCCTTTCCTAAGGAAGAACAAACTCCACCTGTTACGAAAATAATTTTTTTCTGTATCACAATATTAAATTAAAAAGCTAAAAATTATTGACTATCACAACACATGAAACACATAAATATGGTTCATGCCATAATATGAAAATCTAAAATGCTTAATTCTTATCAGAAGTTTTTTTCGATTTCTTTTTTACAACTCTTTTTACTGTTTTTTTTGTCTCCTTTGTCATAGCATCTTCAACTTTTTTTGCAGTTTGCTTAATAGCTCTACCTGCTTTTTCCTTCAATTTTTTAGCTCCTTTTGACTGTGTTAATTCTTTTACTGTTTCACCAACATTTTTCCCCGCTTCTAAAATCTCTTCCCCTAAAATTCTAGCAACCTCTTTTGTACTTTTCCCTTTAAGTTGGTCACGAAGACTTTCCCCCTTTTTCTTTGCAAACAATAACCCAAGTGCCGTTCCCCCAAGTAACCCCGCAATAAATTTTCCAAACATAAGTAAAAAATTAAGAATTAAAATTAGAATTTTATATTTTAATATACAGACTTTAGGGAATTAGGTTTTAGGCTTTCTTAATTAATCCTTTATTTATAAGCTTCCTCATAATTCATATTATAAATAAATTTTTACCTAATTACTTTCTAAATTTTCAACAAAGGAACTAGCTATTTTTCTTATATTTTCAGATTGATCAGAGTATCCAGTAATTTCTAAGTATGAGTTTGAATTTTTTGGCAATAAAATTGTTGTTTTCCCCCCATCTTCCTTTATTGTTAATTTTTGCACTCCACTTTTTACATCTACCATGATAATACCATCTCCAATATTTTCAATCTCTTTTTCTGCAAACTCAATATGCCATAAACTTCCTTCTTTTGTACCAAAGCTTTTAAACCACCAGCTTTTAGGATATTGAAGAGAAAAGTTCATATATTTGTTCTCATATAGTCTGCCATCATCAAAATTAATATCTTCAAGAAGAACTTTTTCATTTACTTTTTCTTCTGGCATATCAATTTCTATATTTTCTGATTTCTTTATTTCCTCTTTATCTTCAGTGAAAGTACCAAATTCTTCATATTCTGTATCCGTTGATGTTATATCAATACAAACTCCACTATTACCCCTTGTCAGTTCACACCTAAATCCTTCTGAACACAAAATATTTTCAGAACCTCCGCATTTCTGTAATTCTTTAGAATTTTCAGAAAAACTAAATGATTCTAAAAAAGAATAGAAATATGTTTCTCTTTGTTCATCAGCTTTATCTGCATTGAAACTTATTTTTATAATAGTCTCAGGAGCTTTTAAATAAAGATCAAAACCATTTTCTTTTGTTTGTTTTAGTGCAACAGTGCCATTAATAGTAACTTCTTGATGTTCTCCTGAAACAAAAGTAGAAACTGGTGCATTATTAGGATTTTGAAGCCCTGTAATTTTCACTATATTATCATTATCTTTTTTAAGATATGTAACTTTGTTCGCACGTACAATTTTCCAAATTTCAGGATATTCAAATGAAAATAATGAGTCTGTCTCTTTGTACTTTTTCCATAAGATTTCTTCTTCTGAAAAAGGGCTTGTGTCTTCTACAATTTCCTCAATCTCATAAACTTCTAAAACTTTTTCTCCATCATTTAATACTTCATATCGCCCTTTTACCTTAACTTTTAATTCTTCGTACGGAACTAACGATAACTTTGAACTTTTTATCTTACTTATTATTTCACTGTTTTCATTATATAAAGCATGTGTAAATTTGCTTGTAACACTAATTTCTTGAGATTTAAGAAATCCTTCTAACTCAACTTCTTTCAAATCACTTGTGGACTCCATAAGCCTGTCTTCTATGGGATCTTCAAATTCCGTGTAAGTAAAACCACAAGATGTTATTACAAACAAAATTGGGATTAGAAATATTAATTTCTTCATAGAAATAATTTTTAATTACACTTGATACTTTATCATTTTTAAAATTAGGGGCAAGCTCAAGAAGCTAATGTGAGACAATTCTGACTTTCGATATCAAAAAACAGTTATTCCCCAAAATATTTTTTTCTATACTCTTTAATTAATTCTTTTGCTCTTTCATGGCATCCTCCACAGCCTATGCCCAAATTAGTTTTCTTTTGAACCAACTTAAATGTATCTTTTCTTTCTAAAACACAATCTTCTATATCATGATCTGTAACGTTCATACAACTACAAATAATCGTTTCCTTATTCCTTTTAATGCGATAGTTTTGCTTAGATCTTCTAAAATAATCATTAATAGCTTCTCTTAACGCTTTATCCCCAAGAACTGAGCAATGAATTTTTTTATTTGGAAGTCCTCCAAGTCTTGTCACAATATCGTTAGGATTTATATTCATTGCATCATCAAGCCCCATCCCTTCATTTTCTGTTACCATTTCAGAAAGCATAGAAGTTGAGCTAATAGCGGAAGCACACCCGAAAGTCTGCCATTTACAATCTACTATTTTATCATTTTTTACTTTTATCCAGATTTTCATCATATCTCCACATTCTGGAGAGCCTACAAATCCAATACCATCCGCTTTATATTCATTTTCTGGAATTTTTAAAATATTCCTAGGATTGAAAAAATGATCTTTAACAATATCTGAATATACCCAGTTTTTACCATCTTTAGTTGAATTATTTACCATAAAATAAAAAGTTAGTTTCTTGTTACAGAATTTTAACTTTTTATAATTATTTTTCAAGTAGCGTAAAATTTGTTTTATTGATACAAACTTTAATTTTTACTTTTCATCATTTTTTCTATATTTTTATCTTAGTTCATACTTAATTTCTCTTTATTTTATGTCTATCTTTTTCTGGACAGGCGAAGAAACATTTCTCATTGATGAAAAAAAGCAAAAATGGATAAAAGCTTTTTCTGAAAAATACAATGGAGATATGAATATTTCTGTACTTGACGGGCAAGAATTAACTGCAGGAGAAATAACCTCAGACTTAGAAAGTATGCCATTTCTAGCAGAAAAGCGACTTATATTTATAAAAAACCTCCCACCTAAGGTTGGAGATAAAATTGATGACAAAAAATCAGACAATATTTTAGCAACATTAGAGAATATTGATGAAACTTTTGTAGTTGTATTTATAGAAGCTAATCCAGACAAAAGAACAAGTTTTTATAAAAAATTTATAAAACATGCTGAAATTGAAGAATTTAAACCTTTAAGTGATTATGAGATAAAAAAATGGATTCATAAGAATGCCCAAGAAAAGGGGGGAAGTTTTTTACCTTCAGCATTAGAATTTTTTGTAGAATATGTAGGAAATAATCTTTGGCAAATAAATAATGAAATTGATAAATTGATTGCATATAAAGGAAAAGAAAAAGCAATTTCTGAAAATGATATTGAAAAACTTATCATTCCTGATGTTTCATTTAATATCTTTCAGTTAATAGACGCGATAAGTGAAAAAAATAAAAAAAAGGCATTAAAAGAGTTTAACAACATTCTTAAAAAAGGAGAGAGTTTAATTCAAGTGCTTTTTACAATTATAGGTCAAATTCGAACTCTTATTCTTGCTAAAGAGTTTCCGAAAGTAGATAAAAATATTCTTATAAAAGAATTAAAATTGCATCCATTTGTTGCATCTAAGATATTTAAGTTTGTAAATAATTTCTCCTCTGAAGAATTACAAAAAATTTATAAAAAACTTTTAGATATTGATATTGGCATAAAAACAGGTGGAATTATTATATCTAATAAAAACGAAAAGGCATTGGCATTAGCACTTGAGACAATGATTTTAAAGTTATAATTGATGAAAAATAATATTAAAATAAAAAAGGATGAGCTAAGAAAATATATTAAAGAGAAGCTCATGGAGTTTAAAGGAGAAGATCAATCTCTTCTGCTTTGTAATAAACTTAAGCAAACCGTACTCTGGAAAAATGCGAGACATATTATGCTTTTTTATCCACTAAAATGGGAAATCAATGTTTTAACATTATTTCAGAGAAACACAGAAAAAACTTTTTACTTCCCAAAAGTATTTAATAAAAACTTGAAAATTTATAAAGTAGAGAATTTAGATAATTTTACTAGATCTAAGTTTGGAATCTATGAGCCTAATGAAAAATTAGGTGGAGAAAAATCTCCAGAGGTCTTAGATTTAATAATTGTCCCAGGTATCGCTTTTACCAATGACGGAAAAAGATTAGGACAAGGAGGTGGATATTATGATAGGTTTTTAGACAAAATATCAAAATTAGAAAAAAATATTAATACAATTTCTCTAGCTTTCTCTTCCCAAATTTTAGAAGAAATCCCTATGGGTGAGTATGATAAAAAAGTTGATGATGTAATTTATTTATAAAGATATATGGAGAATATTTATAAAGTATTATCTGAACTTAATATTAAATACATAAAGTATTAACATCATGCCGTATATAGTTATGAAGAAGTTGGGAAATATTGTCCTAATCTTAAAGGTGGGAAAATTAAAAATTTATTTTTGAGGAATAAGAAGGAAGACAATCATTATTTAGTGATTATTGAAGATCATAAAAAGGTAGACTTAAAGCAATTAGAAAAATTGCTTAATGAGAAAAAATCAAGCCTTGCATCTTCTGAAAGATTAATGAAATATTTAAATGTTACAGCTGGCTCAGTTTCACCTTTTGGAATTATTTATGATAAAAATAAAGATATACAAGTTATTATTGATAAAAACTTAGAAACATATGAAAAAATAAATTTTCATCCTAATAATAATTTTACTTTAGAAATTTTTAAGGAAGATTTCTTGAAGTTTTTAGAGTGGACAAAGAATGATATCAAACATATAAAATTCTAAACCTCAGCAACAGCATCTTTTATCTTAGTATTCTTTACGATAATTCCCTCTTTTTTAATTTCAATTATTTCAGAACTTGAAATTATTTTTTTTTTAAGTGGGATAATAGCCAAAAAATACTTTCTAACTATTATACTATTGAGTATCCCCATTTTCTCATCAAAAACGATATCCTCACAATATCCTAAAAAAATACCATCTTCATCTACTACTGTATTACCAAGGATACTAATTTCATCTTCAAGAATTTTTTTTACATCTGGTAAGTCTCCAATATCTTGGAATAAAACATCTGATTTTGCATATATTCTAACCTTCCAATCTGAAATATTGTTATAATATAAAAATTTATCATTGCTAAGTAAAACAGATATTATTTTCCCATTTTCCGTATCAAAAATAAGATCATTAATATATGCTAAAACTTTACCTGTTTTTTCTTCAATAATTTCTTTTCCAATAGTATTAAGGTAGTTCTTCATGTTTTTATTGTATTTATATTTATACTTATTTACAATTTTTTTGTTTTTAAATTAGGAAAATGAAGAATATTGTCCTTATAGGAATGAGAGTTGCAGGAAAGTCTCGTTTGGGTAAAAAATTAAAAGATACTCTTGGTATGTCTTTAGTCGATATTGATGAATATATTCAAGAGAAATCGAATATGACAATTGAAAAAATAGTAGATCAATATGGATGGACTTTTTTTCGTAATAGAGAGTATGAAGCAATATTAAATTTCAAAAATGTGTCTAATACAATTATTGTAACAGGGGCTGGACTACCAACATTTGAAAGAAATCAAAAAATAATAAAAGATATAGGTATTGTTGTTTGGGTAAAAACAGAAGAAAAAACTTTACTTGAAAGAATTAACCAAAAATCAAAAGAACATCGACCTTCTCTGACAGGAAAAAATATTGAAGAAGAATTTTTAGATATTTATAAAGAGAGGATTCCTATATACAAAGCCTTGGCAGATTTTATTTTTCATACATCAAAGGATTTTCAAAAAGAAATAATAAGATTAAAAAATTTAGGAATTTAATTTTTTGACTAAATATATGGAAAAGCTCTATGTAAAAACCAGCTTAAGCATTTTATGTCCATATATTCTTATAGCTTCTCAAAATATGAACTCTATTACAGAAAAAATCTCTTGCAATATCGTGTTGGTGTGAGTAAAATCCTCCAGCTTTACTCTTGCTTTCTAAAAATAACCTCAAGTTTTATGGCAAAAGAAGTCATAGTTTTAGAAGGAGCAGTACTTGAATGTTTGCCAAATGCTACATTCAGAGTAAAGATAACAGACGAAAACTATCCTGAGATGATAATTCTCGCTCATGTTTCAGGGAAAATGCGAATGAATTATATTAGAATAATCCCTGGAGATAGAGTCCAAGTAGAAATGACTCCATATGATTTAACAAAAGGTAGAATTATATATCGATTTAAAGAAAAAGAACTAAGTGCAACTGAAAAAGAAGGTAATGGCAGTAAAGAGAGAGATGAAACAAATATTGTAGATAATAATTAAATTAACACTATGAAAGTACGAGCATCAGTAAAAAAAATATGTCCTAGTTGTAAAGTTATTAAAAGAGAAGGTGTAATTCGTGTTATTTGTAAAGATCCTAAACATAAGCAAAGACAAGGATAATAAAAAAATTAATTATATAAACATGGCAAGAGTCGCAGGCATAGTTATTCCAGATAATAAACGAGTTATAATTTCTTTAACTTATGTTCATGGTATTGGAAAAGTAACTAGCGCAAAAATACTAATGGGGCTAAATATAAACGAAAATACAAGAGTAAAAGATTTAACAGAAGAGGAATTAACCTCCATACGAAATGAACTTCAAAAAAACTATACTGTTGAATCTGATTTAAGAAGAAAAGTAGGACTCGACATTAAACGACTTCAAGAAATTGGGTGTTACAGAGGAATACGACACAGATTGGGGCTTCCAGTTCGAGGACAAGGAACAAAAAATAATTCTAGAACAAGAAAAGGTCCAAGAAAAACAGTTGCTAATAAAAAAGGTGTTTAATTATAGTAAATAATTTAATTTTATAAAATGGCTGTAAGTTCAAAAAAGAAGATAAAAAAAATAGTTTCGGAGGGGATTGCTCATATATATGCGTCATACAATAATACTATTGTAACAATTACAGACGTTGAAGGAAACACTCTTGCATGGGCATCGTCAGGATCTAGTGGATTTAAAGGGGCTCGTAAATCTACTCCGTATTCCGCACAAGTAGCTGCTGAAAAAGCATCTGAAAAAGTGAAAATTTTTGGACTCGAAAAAGTTTCAGTTAGAATAAATGGGATAGGACCAGGAAGAGAGCAATCTATTAGAGGATTATACATGTCAGGATTAGACATAACAGGGATTATAGATATTACTCCAGTTCCTCACAATGGGTGCAGAAAAAGGAGAGTTAGAAGGGTGTAATTTTAATAATTAATAAATTAACTTAATTTATGGGAAGATATACAGGTTCAATGTCGAGGCTTTGTAAACGTGTTGGTGTTAACATTGTTGGAACTCCAAAATTTGATGCTATACTTGCAAAACATTTTTCGAAGCGTAAGCGTGCTCGCAAGCCTTCAGAATATGCCTTACAATTAAGAGAGAAACAACTCGCAAGATATATGTTTGGGATATCTGAAAAACAGTTTAAAAAATATTTTTTAAAAGCGCATAAATCACAAGGAGTTACTGGAGCTGAGCTTTTAAGAAACCTTGAAAGACGTGCTGATAATGTTTTGTATAGAGCAGGAATTGCTGTTACAAGAAAGGATGCCCGACAAATGATTTCACATGGACATTTCGAGTTAAATGGACATAAAATAACAATCCCATCAATATTAGTTGAGCCTGAAGATATATTAATATTACGTAAAAAGATGGAGACATCACCTAGATATGTTGGATTTTCTCAGGCAACCCCTCTAAAATGGATAAAAATTGACCATAAGAAAAAAAGTCTTACAATAGAAAGACTCCCTGAAGATGATGAGCTGGAACAAATAATAAATGTGCAAGCAATTATCGAATTTTATTCTCGATAACATTTAAATTTAACAATAAACTCTAATTATATGCATATTATTCAAGAAGAAATTGGACTTCCTAAAATTATAATCCTTTCTACAGAAGAAGGTAGTTCGTCTTTTAGTATTGAACCACTTCCTTCTGGTTATGGGGTGACTCTTGGTAATGCTTTAAGAAGAGTTCTTTTATCTTCGCTACCAGGAGCAGCAATTATAGCGGTGAGGGTTTCAGGAGTTACACATGAATATACAACTGTCCCTGGAATGAAGGATTCTGTTCTTGATTTAATTTTAAACTTAAAAGGGATTAATTTTAAAAAACACTCAAAAGGAAGAGAAACTATTGTTTTAGAAAAAAAAGGAGAAGGGATTATAAAAGCATCTGACATTAAAACTTCAGCAGAAGTCGAAATTTTAAACCCCGAATATGAAATCACACATTTAACAAAAAAAGACGCTCATCTCAAGGTTGAGATTATTGTTGAGAAAAATGTAGGATATTCTCCAGCTAAAAAAAGAATTGAAGATGAAGATTTAATAGGATTTATACATACAGATGCGCTTTTCTCTCCTGTAAAAAAAGTTAAATATGATGTTCAGCCAACTCGTGTAGGTGAAAATACAGATTTAGATAAATTGGTGATAGACATAGAAACAAATGGAGCAATGACACCTGAAGATTCTCTTAAATTTTCAGCAAATATTCTTAGCTCATACTTCTCTTTGTTTGACATGGAAGAAGTTAAGGTTGAAGAAGAATTTATGTCAGACTTTACGAAAGCATCACAAATACAAGATAATGACGAAGAAAGAGAATCTTATACACCTATTGAAATCCTTAACTTCTCTCCAAGAACATTAAATGCACTTATTAATGGAGAAATTGGATCAATTGAAGAATTAGAAAAATGCACGATGATAAAGCTACAATCACTTCGAGGATTTGGTAAAAAGGCAATGGAAGAAGTGAGCGCAGCACTTGAAAAGAGAGGGCTATCTTTATCAAATGAATAATTAAAAATCTTAATAACATTAAAAAGTCATGAGACACAGAAAAGACACTCGGGTAAAAGGAGCATTAAAAGCTACCATAAGAAATTTAGTAACATCTCTAGTTTTGTATGAGAGAGTTGAAACTAATAGAGAAAAGGCAAAAGAAGCACAAAGAGATTTGGATAGGCTTATTGCTACTGCAAAGAGAAAAGTCTTAGCAAATGATAAAATGAATGCAATTCGTTATATAGGTGAATATTTGTTAGACAAAAATGCTTCAGTGAAAATTATAGATGAACTTGTAAGTCGATATAAAGACAGATCTTCTGGTTTCACTCGAATAGTTAACACTCGAATTAGAGGTGGAGATGGAGCTCAGATGGTAGAATTTCAATTAGTTTAATGAGTTAATAATATAAATAAATGAAAACATTTGTTCCAAAAATTATGAACGGCGCTGACAGAAAATGGTATTTAATCGATGCTAAAGATAAAGTATTGGGTAAAATCGCGGTAGAAATAACAAACATTCTACGAGGTAAAAATAAAACAATTTTTACTCCACATCTTGACTTAGGCGATTATGTTGTAGTTATAAATGCTGAGAAAGTAAAACTAACCGGAGAAAATAAACTTCGAGACAAAAAGTACTATAGTCATTCTGGATATTTAGGAAATTTGAAAACAACTTCAGCTGAAGAAATGATGGAGAAGAATCCAACAAGAATTCTTGAGCTTGCAATTAAAGGCATGATTCCTAGAAATAAATTAAGAAAAGATGTTTTAGAAAGATTAAAAATTTTTGTGGGAGAAGAACATGAACACAAAGCTCAAACTCCAAAGATAGTAGAAATATAAAAAATTATACCAATAACAATACAATTAATTTCCATATTTTATGACGGAAGAAAAAAAGATACAAAAGCCGAAAACAACAAGCACTCGTAAAAGTGTAGAAAAGAAGACAAAAGCAGTTGTTTCTATAAAAAAAACTGTAGATAAAGCTACTGAAAAATTGCTAAAAGTTGAGAAAGAGATGAGAAAAGAGCCAATGAATAATATGTTTACTGGTAAATATTACTATGCCAATGGAAAAAGAAAAACCTCTATAGCGCGTGTAAGACTTTATGAAAAAGGAAATGGGGAAATTGTTGTAAACGGAAAGCCATATGATGAATATTTTAAAATAGGAACTCTTTTTGGATTAATAAAAAGTCCATTAAAACTTATAGGAATTAAAGATTTTTCTATTACAGCTAAAATTGAAGGAGGAGGAGTAACTGCTCAAGCAGATGCATTAAGACATGGAATTGCTAAGGCTATTTCTGCTATGCAAACAGAGTCTCATGTTACTTTAAAAAAAGATAAACAACTAACAAGAGATTCAAGAAAAGTTGAAAGAAAAAAACCTGGAAAGAAAAAGGCTAGAAAAGCGCAACAATGGGTAAAGAGATAATTGTTATTTGCAATATATTGTTAGAAGTAAATTAGGGTACCTTTGATTATAAACTTGCTCCGATGGCGGAATTGGTAGACGCGAAGGACTTAAAATCCTTTTCTTTCGGGAGTGCCGGTTCAATTCCGGCTCGGAGCACCAATCAAACATTAAGATTTCTACGCTTTAGGGCTAGAAATTTTTTGTATATTTTCTTCATAATAAAACCTAGCAAAACAAGTTTTGACAAATCTGAAAAAATCCATACAATTCATGCACTCACAATCGTGGGAGCCAGATAACAATTAACAATGAACAGTTAAAAATGAGCAATAATTAGTAAAAACTATAATTGTTCATTAATCATTCTTCATTGATCATTGTTCTAGGCGCTATTTACCACTTAATATTATTTTAATATGGCAAAAAAACTTGCTAAAAAGTATGCATCTGCTTTAGAAAAAATTGACCAAAAAAAACTTTATACTCTGTCAGAAGCATCTAAACTAGCAGTAGAGACTTCTACAACTAAATTTGACTCTTCCGTTGAAATTCATATGAATCTTAATGTAGATGTTCGGCACGCAGATCAAATTGTAAGAGGAACAATAGTATTACCTAATGGAACTGGGAAAAAAGTGCGAATTGCTGCATTTGTTGAAGCAGATCAAGCTAAAGAAGCTAAAGATGCAGGAGCTGACATTGCAGGACTTGAAGATGTTATTGAAGATATAAAAAAAGGGAAAATAAATTTTGATATAGCTATTGCACAACCTCAAGTCATGAAAAACTTAGGACAAATTGCAAAAATCCTTGGAACTAAGGGATTAATGCCAAGTCCTAAATCAGGAACTGTTACTCTTGAAATTGTTAAGGCTATCAGAGAGATAAAAAAAGGAAAAATTGAATATAAGACAGATAAGACAGGAATTATCCATGGAATAGTAGGAAAAGTTTCTTTTGGAGCAGAAAAAATTGAAGAGAATTTAAAAACGTTTGTTAAAGCAGTAATTGATTCAAAACCATCTGGTGCTAAGGGGCAATATATAAATTCAATAGTTTTAACAACAACTATGGGGCCGGGAATAAAAATTGATTTAAGCAATATTTAATTATGGAAAAAGTCTAAAAACGCCAAATTTACAATTTATATATTCGTTTTTAGACTTTTTTTAAAGCCTAAAGTTTAATTTTATAAATCCTTGCGATTAAATGACTCATATTATTCCTCTTTCGATCATATTTTTCTCAATGTTTTCTTCATTTTTGATTGCAATGATCATAGCTCCAGGATACATATATTTTCTTGTGAAAAATAGAATCGGTAAAAACATAAGAGAAGAGGCATCTTTTGGTGGAGTTGCTGAACTTTTTAGAAAACTTCACTTAAAAAAGGAGGGAACTCCTACAATGGGAGGAATTCTAATTTGGGGAACATCATTATTTGTGGTCTTATTTTCTCGCGGATTATCATATTTCGGGTTTATTTCAGAATCGCTTTTAGATCGTGGCGAGGTTTATTTGCCACTTTTTACATTAACTACAATGGGACTGCTTGGTGCTATTGATGATTATTTAAATATTCGCGGGAACAAATACAAAGGTCTCCCTGTCCATCCTAAAATGTTTTTTCTTTTATTTTTTTCTCTTATAGGAGCATGCTGGTTCTACTTTAAATTAGAATATACATCAATATTTATTCCTTTTGTTGGTAATATTGAACTAGGAATGTGGTATATACCTCTTTTTATTTTCATAATTACAGGAACAGCAAATGCTGTTAATATAACTGATGGATTAGATGGACTTGCTGGAGGACTTTTAATATACGGATATGGTTCATTTGCAATTCTAGCTTACATGTCAGGTCTTTTTAATTTAGCAACTTTCTGTGCAGTAATAATTGGAGGATTACTTGCATTTTTATGGCACAATGTCCCACCTGCAAAGTTTTATATGGGAGACACTGGATCTCTTGCTTTAGGAGCAACTTTAGGGGTAATAGCAATGATGACTGATTTTGTTTTCATTCTTCCTGTTGTAGGATTCATATTTGTAATTGAAACACTATCTGTAATAATTCAATTAATTTCAAAAAAAGTCAGAAATGGAAAGAAAATTTTTCATATTGCTCCAATTCATCATCATTTTGAATATATCGGATGGACTGAAAGTCAAATAGTAATGAGGGCATGGATAATAGGAGGATTTTTTACTGGGATAGGAATTATATTAGGCATTTTATCGCTCAATTAAGCTTGATTAAATAACAAGTTATCAGATAGAAAATTTGATTTTTAGTAAAATGAAATAAAATATGTACAATATACGTATTAATATTTGAAGATTATTTTTTAATGTCTTACGTGGGAGATTTTAATAACCTTTCCGATAAAGATTTAGTAAAGCTAAGCATTAAAGATGCTAATAATTTTTATTTTTTAATGAAAAAATATGAAGATAAATTAATTAGATATATTTTACGAATATCTAATATTGAAAAGGAAAGTGCCGAGGATATTTTACAAGAAGTTTTTATTAAGGTGTATGAAAATCTTAATGATTTTGATGACACCTTTTCTTTCTCTAGTTGGATTTATAGAATAACTCACAACATGACTATTAGTCATATCAGAAAAATTCAAGTTAGACCAAAAACTTTAAACATTGAAGATAATGAAAGTATTAATTTTTTAAATATTTTTGAATCTGAAATAAAACTTGATAAAGAATTTTCACAAAAAGAGCTTAGCATAAGGGTAAAAGAAATAATTAAAATGTTGCCAGAAAAATACAGAGATATCATGATTCTTCGATATTTGGAAGAAAAAGATTACCAAGAAATAAGTGATATTCTAGAAAAGTCTATAGGAACAGTTTCCATACTTATTAGTAGAGCAAAAAAGCAATTTAAAGAACTTGCTATTAAAAACAATTTAAGCACTTATTTTCAAGATCATGAATAATCTAAGTAAAAAAATTCTCGGTAAAATCAAAAAAGAGAATATAAAACCCATTCCTAAATGGCATTTTCTATTAAAGAGATCTTTTACTTGGAGCATGTTTATAGTTTCTATAATTCTTGGTAGCATTGCTTTTAGCATTATTCTTTTTCATATACAAACAGCAGATTGGGACGTACATATTAAAATTAAGAAAAATTTATTTTCGTTTATATTTTTGTTACTTCCTTATTTCTGGATATTGCTTATGGGAGGATTCACAGCTCTTGCTTATTATAATTTTAAGCATACTAAAGGCTCTTACAAATATGGAGTATTTTTAAAGCTAGGGATAAGTTTAATAATTTCTCTTATTATTGGTGGCATAATAAATACAATTGGTGTTTCTGAAAAACTTGAGGACTCTTTTCAGAGAAATCCTTATTACCAAAGAACTAATAAAATGAGAGAACGAATTTGGATGAACGAAGAAAATGGGCTTATTGCGGGGGAAATAATTCAAGTTAATGATAATAATATAATAATATTGCGTTCTTTAGATAATAAAAAATGGATAGTAGATACAAATGAAACCAACTTTAAAGAATATACAGACCTTAAAGAAGAACTAAGAATAAAAATTATTGGAGAAAAAATTGATAATACACATTTTAAAGCTGAAGAAATAAGACCGTGGAGACCAAAAAAAAGAATTGGAGATTTTCTTTTTAGACATGGGGTAATAGAAAAAAACCCTTATAGCCAAAAATTCAACCAGCATCCAAGAAGAGATATAATGCTAGAAAGATAATTTTATAGAGAGTTCAGAATCTTTTTATTAAAAGAAATGAAAGAAAAAATTTTTACTTGCGTATTAGTTGATGTGATCACAAAAAAATTATTAATCATTAACTAAAAAATTATGAAAAAACAAAACCATATAATTATAGGGGCATTAATCTTTACTATAGCCATTATAGTATCAATACCATCGGCTTTAGCCTATAGAGGAAATTTAAATCAAAGAGGAAATAATTATTCATCTGAAAGACATGAAGCTATGCAAAAAGCTTTTGAAAACAACGATTATGCATCTTGGGTTGAGCTTATGAGTAAAAATGATAAGAATTCTAAAATTTTAGGACTTATCAATGAACAAAATTTCAAAAATTTTTCTGAAGCACATAAATTTATGCTTGAAGGAAATCATAAAGAAGCAAAAAAAATATTTGATGAGCTAGGAATAAATAAAAATATAGGAGAAAGAAAAATTAGAGGAATGAGAAAAAACTT
The DNA here is from genome assembly GCA_964466055.1 of uncultured Candidatus Peribacteria bacterium. Taxonomy (GTDB): domain Bacteria; phylum Patescibacteriota; class Gracilibacteria; genus CAYXLW01. The sequence continues at coordinate 46,116 of CAYXLW010000003.1, read as the reverse complement.
TTCACCAGAAAGACATGAAGCCATGCAAAAAGCTTTTGAAAACAACGATTATGCATCTTGGGTTTCAATTATGAGTGAAAATGATAGAAAGCCTAAAATCCTAAAAATTATCAATGAGCAAAACTTTGAAAAATTTTCTGAAGCACACAAACTTATGCTTGAAGGAAATCATGAAGAAGCAAAGAAAACCTTTGATGAGCTAGGAATAAATAAAAATATAGGAGAAAGAAAAATTAGAGGAATGAGAAAAAACTTTTCACTAGAAAGAGATTAGTAAAAAAATAAATACAAAAAAGAATCCTCCTTTTATAAGGGGGATTTTTTGTTTTCTGTAATCTTTTGGTGTCCCCAACAGGGATTGAACCTGTATCTGCCCCTTAGGAGAGGGCTGTTCTACCATTGAACTATGAGAACTTTTACATCTTATCTCATCGTTTATTAACACAAATGAATTAAAAAAATTATACCAACCTTATAATTTCTGTTTTATCTACAGGAAGAGATAATTTTGTTATAGTTGCCTTAGGAACAGCTTGTGATCCAGATTTATCCTCTATTAATTCCAAAAAACTATCAACCATATCCCCTACTGGAATAATTATTCTTGGCTCAATTTTACTAAGCAATTCTTTAGCCTCTTTTGGAGATAAATAATTCTCAGACAATGGAAGCACTAAAACATCAATATTATCAATAGCATCAAGTGCTTCTGGCTTAATCTCTTTAGCACTCCCTAAATGCACAACATACATTCCCTCAATATTAACAGCAAATATAACTGAGTTATTATCCGCTTCAATACCTTTAAAAGACCAACTCCCTACTTCATATTCACCTGGCCAAGAAAAAATACGTCCTGAAGATTTTGTAATTTTATTTTCTTTAGAAGTAGTTATAACTTTTACATTTCCATAATCTTTACTTGCCTCTAAAACTAGTAATTGTTTTTCTGATTCAATTTCAACTCCAACACCTTCAAGTGCTCGTATAATCATAATATTTATTAATTTACATGATAAAAATTTTCTAAAGTTGTTTGTGTTCCAATCGCAATATCATTACTTTTACATTCTTTGCAGGTAAACACTAATTTATTTTTTTTCTTTTCAACATCTGTAACCATTTTTTCACATTTTTTACAATAAAAACATATTGGCAAAATATCCTCACTTGTTTCTAATTTGTTAGATAAAGCAAGAGCAACAAAGTCTATATTGTCACTTAGTTGTATTTTATCCTCAGAGTTAGTCTTTGTTTTACTCATAATTTTTTATAATAAATATTATTTCTCTTCATTATAATCAGCTAATGTCATTTGATCTAAGGTATCATCTTGTTTGTTCTTTTTATTCGTAACTTCATCAAAATCAATATTAATATTGTCTTTGCCTAACTGGGATTCAAAAGCACTTTTTAACTTGATTCTGTTCCTTTGTATAAAATAATAATGAGAAGCAAATAATGTAACAATATTAGTAATAATTAATAATATAAGCCCATGTCTTACTCCTGCACGTGAATATTGCATTGAATATGATGTATATATTAAAAATGCAAGAACTAATAAAAATAAAGACTCTCCTGTTAAAAATAAAAATAACCAATGTCTTTTCTCTATAAATTTACTAACCATTTTTTCTTTTAAAGAAAGTATAAAGGCTACAAGCGCAGATAAAGTAAGAATAGAATAAAAATAACCTATAACGGCTATTATTCCTTCATACGCATTAAATGTTTTTATATCTTCATATTTTCCTAATTCATTAGCAACTGGAGTGATGTTTACTTGAAAAAACCAATCTAAAAAAGTAAAAAGAAAGCTTAGGATCAGTCCAATAACAAGAACTTTTTCATGAAGATGAAGCCGTTTAAATTGTTGAACAAGCACGTGAATGAGCTTTAAATTACACTAAAAAGGATATCAAATTACTTTTAAATATCAAATAGAATTTATATCTTTTTGTTCTGGCAACGATTTTTAGAACTAAAACGATGGAATATTAATATAAGAAAATAATTTATATAAATTTTCAAGATAGAATTTATTGACCTTTATGTATATACTGTATATATTTTATACACACATAATATATATACATGGAAATTATTACAAAAAACCAAGAAAAAGTTTTACAGATTCTTAAAAACTTTATACAAAAACACAATTATTCTCCAACTCTTGGAGAACTACAAAACTTGTTAATTGAGCGAAGTATAAACGCCAAAAGCAAAAGAAGTGTAGTTCAATATTTAGAATCACTTGAACAAAAAGGATACATTTCAAGAAGCTCAGAAGAAAGAAGTATTAAACTTACAAATGCACAAAACACTGAAAGCTGTATTGACATTCCTATTATAGGAACTACAAATGCTGGATCACCTTCAGTTTTTGCAGAAGAAAATGTTAGAGGATTTTTAAAGATTTCTAAAAAATTATTAAGAAGTATTCAAAATATTTTTGCTTTAGAAGTTGAAGGAGACTCTATGAATAAAGCTCGTATCGATGGAAAATACATTGAAGATGGAGATTATGTTGTTGTAGATAAAAGTATTCAATCGCCACTTAATAACGATATAGTTCTTGCTATTGTAGATGGATGCGCAACTATTAAAAGATTTAAACAAACAACATTCGGTGAAATTATATTGCTCCCAGATTCGATGAATCCTATACACAGACCAATTTATATTGATGCGAGTGATTCTTTCTTTATAAATGGAAAAGTAATTAACGTATTAAAAGCCGCAAAAAATCTTTAATAAGGTACTTTTAAAATTAAATTATTTATCATTATATATTAACTACACAAAACCATGACAACGCCAGATCCTAAAATGAATCCAAAATTAGCAGCCGTACAAGCCGCAATTTCTCAAATTGAAAAAAACTTTGGAACAGGTTCCATAATGAAAATGGACTCGAATACCACAATGAATGTTGAACGTTTTTCTTCTGGATCAATTTCCCTCGATTTAGCATTAGGAGGAGGATACCCAAAGGGACGTGTTATTGAAATTTATGGACCAGAGTCTTCAGGTAAAACAACCCTTGCACTTCATGCAATTGCAGAAATTCAAAAACAAGGTGGAGTTGCAGCATTTATAGATGCTGAAAATGCTTTAGATCCTGCTTATGCTAAAAAAATAGGAGTTGATGTTGATAATTTATATGTATCACAACCAGATAGTGGCGAACAAGCACTGGAAATTGTTGAAACTTTAGTAAGGTCTGGAGGAGTTGATACTATTGTTATAGATTCAGTTGCTGCTCTTACGCCAAAAGCAGAAATTGAAGGCATGATGGGAGATTCTCATATGGGACTTCAAGCTCGGCTTATGAGCCAAGCACTTCGAAAACTTACTTCAATTATCAATAAAACAAAGTGTACAGTTATTTTTATCAATCAGATTAGAATGAAAATTGGTGTCATGTTCGGAAATCCTGAAACTACAACAGGAGGACATGCTTTAAAGTTTTATGCTTCAGTAAGACTTGATATTCGAAGAAAGGCAAAAATTGAGCAAGGATCAGGCGAAGACAAAGAAATTTATGGGAATTTAACTCATGTGAAAGTTGTTAAGAATAAAGTCGCACCGCCTTTCCGTGAAGCAGAGTTTGATATTATGTACAATGAAGGGGTTTCTCTTTCTGGTGATGTTTTGGATAATGCTGTAAAGGTTGAAATTGTTAAAAAGGCTGGAGCTTTTTATTCTTATGGTGAGAAGAAGTTAGGGCAAGGGAGAGAGAATGCTAAAGATTTTTTGAAGGAGAATCCTAAGATTATGGAGGAGTTGAGGAAGAAAGTGATGGAAAAGAGTAAGTAAATATTAAGGCTCTAAACTAGAAAAATAATTCGTATAATAACTAGTTATATTCAATTTGGGATCCCGCCTCTCGAACAAAATCTTTATTAACTTGCTAATTTTACAATAATTATGATGACAAAAAACAAATACATCTACTATGGAATTTTTGCATTATTGATTATAGGCATTATTTTTGTTGTGGAGTGTGTCCAACAATCTTCAAATCAAACACCACTTTCTATAAGCTACTATTATACAACTGAAGGAAGTTCTTATAATGCACAAATAGAAAATTCAAAAATAGTTTTCACCCATGCCGATTACGAAAAAATAAAAGATAGATGTGCTCAATGGATTCAACAGTCGCCCTGTTGGACACAAGACGATTTAATAACTGAAGAAGCACAGTTGACAAGCCAAGAAATAGCTGATTTGAAAAATCTAATAGAAGAAACAAAAATAATGCAGTTAGAAACTTATTATGGTCATGAACAGAGTGCAAGATGCTATCCACACGTTCTCAAAATACAAGAAAAAGAGATTAACTATTGTAGTGGATTAAATGGTCCAAATGAGCCAGAAGCATTTACCATAATTACTGGAAAGATACAAGGGATCGTAACGCAAAAATTCTCTAAATAATATCGGCGGCTCCCAAAACTCTGAAATTTTCCTTCGGAACGTTGCACTAAATATTTGATGGAGCAACTCTCAGAGAGTTGCTCCATTTTGTGATTTTTTACGTGCCATTCCTGCGCATGCAGGAATCTATTTTTCATATACTTTGGATTCCTGAACAGGTCAGGAATAGCATAATCATTTACACAAACAAAAATAATAAAGTAGTATATAAACGAATCTTAAAGTTAATAAATGACACTTTTTAATGTAACCATTTTCACCGTCATCCTAATACTAACACCCATTGCTATCACAGGATTTTCCCTTGCCCCATGGGTACCAACAAGAAAAAAAGACTTAGAACGAATAAACAAAATAGCAAATTTAAAAAAGGGTGAAATATTCTATGAATTAGGATCAGGAAATGGAAAGGTTTCTTATTATATCGCAAAAAATAATCCAGACGTAAAAGTACATGGATTTGAATTATCATTTCCACTTTTAATATACTCAAAACTTATAAACCTATTTTTTAAAGAAAAAAACCTTAAATTCAAACTAAGAAATATATTTAAACAAGACTTATCAAAAGCAGATGTAATTTATGTTTTTGGGATGCCAAAAGTTCTTGAAAACAAACTTAAAGAAAAGATATTAAAAGAAGTAAAAAAGGGTACACGAATTATTTCATATACATTCAAAATAGAAGGGCTTAATCCAGTTAAAAAAGACATACTGGAAAAACAAGCCTCTATTTATCTATATGAAATTTAAAATCAAATCAGAGGTTTAACCTTGTATGTAAATTCTCTTTGTAAAAGAAGATTGTATTTATTTTTATTTCGCATTTAAGGTTAAACCTCTTCTCTCCGTGTTTAATCGATAACTTTCCCATTCTCAATTTTCAAACCTTCTTCTTTCAGTTTTTTTATCTTAGCCTCAGCCCCATAGGCATAACCACCAACAGTACCATCACTTTTAATAACTCTATGACATGGAACTATTTTAGTATCAGGATTCTTATTCATAATATTTCCAACAGCCCTAGATGCATTTTTAGAACCAGCTAAAACAGCAACTTGCTTATAAGAAAGAACTTCCCCTTTGGGAATTTTTGCAACTACTTCATAAACTTTTTCTTTGAAAGATTTCTTCATTTTTTAACTGATTTATTCAAAAAATATTCATGTATAAAAGCAGGGCGAATAAGTTCAGGATGAAAAGTAGAAACTAATACATTTCCTTGCTCAACAGCAACAGCTTCATCCTTATATTTACAAAGAACTTTTACACTCTTTCCGTAACTAATAATTCTAGGAGCTCTTATAAAAACAGCTTCAAACATTTTTTTCTGCGGAATAAACTCTAGCTTTGTAGAAAAAGAATGAATTTGTGCTCCATAAGCATTTCTAGAAATTTTTATATCAATAAGTTTTAAATTATTAACAGAAATTTTCGTTTCAACTTCTTTTGAAAGCAAAATCGCTCCTGCACAAGTGCCATAAACTTGAAGAGTATTATTCTTCACTCTTTTCTGAATTTCTTCACCAACTCCTGTTTTATATAAAAATTTTCCAACAGTCGTGCTTTCTCCTCCTGGAATAATTAAATGAGTAACATCTTTTAGCTCTTCTTTTGTACGAATCCACTTGGTTTTATATCCCAAAGATAAAATAGCAGATTCATGTTCTTCAACATCTCCTTGAAAGGCTAGTAGTCCGACAGTCGTGAGTTGTGAGTTATGCTTCATATAGTCGATATTTAATAAGATGCTTGGCAAGCCAGCATAACCATGTTTATTTTTCATTCATCATTGCTCATTGGAAATTGCTATACTCCCCTCTCTGCCATTTTCGTTTCTAAAGTCTTTATTTCCAATCCTGGCATAGCCTCTCCTAGTCCCTCTGAAATTTCAGCAAGTTTTTTAGGATCTTTATAATAAACAACAGCCTCTACAATTGCTTTAGCCATAATTTTAGGATTTTTAGATTTAAAAATTCCTGATCCTACAAATACACCTTCTGCTCCTAAATGCATCATAAGAGCCGCATCTGCTGGAGTTGCAACTCCACCAGCAGCAAAATTAACAACTGGTAATTTTTCTTTCTTTTGAACTTCTTCTAATAATTCTACAGATACACCTAGAGTTTTTGCATAATGAACTAAATCAGCTCGATCCATTCCTTTTAATTGTTTTATCTCTTTTTTTAATTGTTTTAGATGCCTAACAGCTTCCACAATATTTCCTGTTCCCGCTTCTCCTTTTGTCCTAATCATCGAAGCCCCCTCTGAAATTCTTCTTAATGCTTCTCCTAAATTTCTACAACCACATACAAAAGGAACTTTGAATTTTGTTTTATCAATATGAAGTTCATCATCTGCTGGTGTTAAAACTTCCGATTCATCAACGAAATCAACTTCTAAAGCTTCCAGAATTTGTGCTTCTACCACGTGTCCAATTCTTACTTTTGCCATAACAGGGATCGAAACTGCTTTTTGAATTTCTTTTATCATTTTCGGATCACTCATACGAGCAACTCCGCCATCTCTTCTTATGTCAGATGGGACTCTTTCAAGTGCCATAACAGCACAAGCTCCTGCATTTTCTGCAATTTTTGCTTCTTCTGCATTTGTAACATCCATTATAACTCCATTTTTCAACATTTGTGCAAGCTGAACACCAGATTTATTGTACATAGAAATTATTATTAATTTAAATTCCAGTACAATTTATCATGTTTTTTTTATTGGGACAAAGGATTGTTTATATAATAAAAAAATATTTATTTTTAATTTTATGCCGCTAAAGGGAGTTTATTATCATAAGATTCAGATGGTCTCCTAGAAGTTGGCATTTGTATAATATTATTATAATCCAGCCTTAAACTTTCAGGCACACTACTTCCATCTATGTTATAGTTTGTTATTCCCAAAACTTTAGCATTATTAGCAACGTCCATGGAAGCAAATGCTCCTACTTCTTGCCATTTTTTTAATAAAGTTAAAAACTTGTCTTTATTTTTTTCTATATGCCTCTGAAGCTCTCCTGTTCCCACCTTTTTTATATACTTATTTCTTTCATCTGTAGGATTCATTTTCTCTTTCTGCTGATTGTCAGAACCTAATGCCTCTTGGATTTCTTTTTTGTGCAAATCATTAGAAAATAAAAGTTTAATTACAGTCTCTTTATTTTGGGTTACTCCTTCATAATTTGTTTGAAAATTGGTTTTCATCATAAATTCAGTAAGAAAATTTTTTACTATAGCTGAAAATTCTTTTACAAGTAATCCCGCTTGTGTCATACCTGGAGTATTCTTATCATATTCTGTATCACCAAGTCTTGTAGCCTGGCCTCCATCAAATCTACTTTTTGCCATAGCATCAGCTAAAACAAATCCCCCCATATTATCAAATAAAACTTTCCTGTTTTGTTCCTTGTCTTTGTTGCTCAATTCTTCTCCGTTAACATTGAAATCACTAAAATAATTTAAACGACCAGACCAAAATGCGAGATCATTCATCATTCCAGCATTTTGCCGTAATTGTCTCCCATTTGCCCCCATATATTTTTTATAAACATTTTCCGAAGTACTTGGAGCTACACCAAAATCTTTATCTACTTTTTCATATCTCTCTAATACGCGACTATCCCTATCAATATTTCCTTTATTAAAAATCATTTCATTATGTAGAAATCTTTCAATAGTAGGGGTATGCCCTTTAAAAAAATATTCTTCTCTATTTGAAGAGTTCCAATTAGCCTGACCTCCTGTTATCATTTTATCATACATCAAATAATCTGATCTTTTCTTTCCATCTCTAAACCAATTTAAAATTGGCCATCTTTCATTAAAAAACATTTTATCAACCTCTATATGAGCAAGATATTCCATTGGAAGTATTCCTGTTGCAATTCCTCTAAGTAAAAGAAAAAATCTTTCTGTATCCGTACAAGAACCTGAGTCCATTGTTTTCACCCATAATCCAGCATATTTAATGGAGTCCTCGTCTTTAGTTGAAAAATAATAGGGATTATCCTTCATTTGTCCATAGCCTTCATCAAAAGCTTCTTTATTATTGTTATATTGAATTCTTAGAATCTCTGACATCTCCTTAGCACTATCTTTTCTTCCGTCTATAGCATCAAATTCTTTTTGTCTTTCTCCATATTTTCCAATAAGATTGGATGTAGCTTCGTTTAAATGTTGTTTAAACCAACCTTGGTCTCCAAAAGTTTCTATAACCATCTGATCAAGTGTCGCATTCCTTAGAGGAACGTTATCATAAGCAGCTTTAGGCATTTTTATACCACAAAACCTTTCGAAATTTCTCCAAATAACAGGGTCATCCCATCTTAAAAGACCTTTTCTTGATAGCTCTTCTAATAATGCTCTGAAATATTGGACATCATTACCATTAAAATTTTTTAGTAAATTTATCATATAAGGAGGATCTTTTTGATCCCACTCTTTCCATTTTTCTCTTTCTTCTCTATCAATAGCTTCACTTTCTGTTTGAGCTCTTTGTGATCCGATCTGAAAGGCTTTTTTTAGTGCTCCAGAAGTTACTTTTCCTGCTACATTACCAATTGTCTCATCCCATCCAGTTTTACTTTTTTTATCTATACGTTGCATTTGTTCTGTGATGAGCTCCTTCCAACCCTTAATAGACCACCAAAGTGATCTGGGACTGCGAAATTCCCAGGTAGTTTTACCATCTTTACTTTGCAATCCTTCTTTTATAAATTTAATTAACTCCGATTTGATCATATTCAAATTTCCATCCATATCTTTTAGTGATAAGCCATATTTTGAGAGCTTATCCTCTTCAGGACAATTGTTATAATTCTCAAGCCCCTGTTTAATATAAGAAAGTTGATCTTCATAGAAAGTTAACATCTCTGAAAGTTTATCTCTAACATCAGAATCAACTTTATCAAGAATAGAGTCTTCCTCAGATAAAAAGCTTTCTCTAATTTCTTTTAATAAATTCTCAGCCCCGGTTATCTTTTCTTCCATTGATTTTGGATCTCCCTCTGCATCAGATCTTGCTTTTTGCATATTTTTAATATCTTTTTCTTTTTCTTCTGGCGACTTATTTCTATACGCCTCAAATTCTTTTTTCCTTTCCTCCTTATTTCCTTCAGACGCAAACCTTAAGGCATTCATTACATCGCTAACATTTGGGGTGCCGTTTTTAACAGCTTTAAATCCTTCTTCTCCTAAAGCTGCTTTTAATGGGACTTCCAATTCATCCACTGGTATTCCTGTTTGATCACTCAAAGCTTGTATAAAATCATCCGTACTCATAAATTCATTTAAACATTTAAGCTGATTATCTAATACATCAGCATTTCTTTTAAAATTATCAAATGTATCTTTTATATTTCTAAAATATGAAGTAGCACCTACATTAAATCCATTTATGGCGCCTAGAAGCTCTGTTTCTAGGCCACTTCCACTTTTTAATAAAGTAAGAAATTGGGTTTTAAAGCTAGAATTATTATTAAGTTCAGGATAGTTTTCTCTTAAAGAATTAACCCCTGTTATTATTTTCTGCCTTCTATCTTGAGCATATTTTTCTAATTGTTTTCCAAACTCAATCCTAGATCTTTCAGCAACGTTACTAATATACTCTTTAGCGGTTTCCGCATTGCTTAGCTTAACTGTTTGTATTCGCAAAACCTCTTCAGGAATTTCTTCTTTTCCTAAAGCTCTATATGCTTCATTTAATTTCTGAATATCATTTTCTATCTCTTGATTCTTTCCTGCAAAGTTAACTAGTTGCCCCTTAAATTCAGGATTAGAATTAATATTAGTTAATAAACTGTGAAGTTGAGAAATATCTGCAGATTGATTACTAACAAATTCTTCTATTGTCATCGGCATCATTTCAAACTCCCACTTATTATTTAAAACATTAAAATCTTTTTTTTCTTCCGACATTTGTTGTGTTTGCGTTTCTAAACTTTGATTAGGATTCTCCGAAGCCGGAGGAGTTTCTTGCGCTGGTGTATCGTTAAGATTTTCACCTGCCATAAAAATTAACCTCTCCTCTGAAAAGAAAGATTTCTTTTTGTTAAATTGCCAAAGTAAAAGGCTTAAGAATGGCATTAAATAAGTGTATTTTTATTTTTGTTTTTATTTGAGACTTTGTGTGCGATTTTAGAATGTGAAAAAATCTGTTAATTATAACAAAAAATAGGCTTTTTCTCAACGATTTACCCTTTACAAATAAGAATATTATTTTATTAAAAAATATTTCTTCAAATTTAGTAAAACTTTATACTTACTTAAAAAACTAAATTATATCATAACACATAATTTATGGTATTTTATTACACTAAAATGGCGTGACTTTATTCACAAAAAAGTGGTTCCAATTTTTACAATTTATTCACAAAAATCCTTTATCATTTTTTTATAATTTAAAAGTATTTTAAAAATAACAAAATCATATTTTACTTATTCGGCGTTAATTTCATTTATCAGCTCAATATTCTTATCTTTTTTTGTATCCATAAAATTCTTATGGACAATTTTTTTTATAATATTAGGAATTGGTGTAATTTTATTCGTTATTTGGATGTTACAAAGAAGAGATATTTTGAAACTCTTATCAATTTTATTTACTGTTTCTTCCATATTTTTTTCTTTTGGTATAATTAGAATTATTCCTGTTTTTTCAGAAAAATCACAAGATCACATTTCACACTTTTTAGAAACTAAAATTTCTTTTAAGGGAAAGATTGATGAGGAAGTTGATGAGAGGGAGGATAAAATAAAATATACATTAGAAGTTTTTGAAAATAATGGGAAAAAAGCTTATGGAAGAATTTTACTTGATGCAAACAAATTCCCTGTATACGAATATGGTGATATTTTAGAAGTTAAAGGAGAATTAAAAACACCTCCTGAAGATGAGGAGTTTTCATATAAAAATTATCTTTCAAGATATGAAATTTATGGGATTATCCAAAACCCAAGAATAAAAAAAATTGGGCATGAGCCTAGTTCAAAAATTTTTTATTGGCTATTTAAAAATAAAAAGAAGTTTTTAAATAAAATTAATGAACAATATTCCGAGCCATATTCTTCATTTCTTTCAGGACTTCTTATTGGCGCAAGAAAAGGAATGAGCACTGAAATCACAAAAGATTTTCAAGTAACTGGACTTGCCCATATTGTTGCTGTAAGTGGCTCTAATATTACAATTATTTTAGCAATTGTTATAACATTACTCGGCTTTATGCCAAGAATAATTTCATTTATTATTTCTCTTATTTTTATTATTCTTTTCACCATTTTTGTAGGAATGAGTGCAGCCGTTGTTCGTGCTGCAATTATGGGGATTATTGGGCTTGTTGCCGTTCAAACTGGTAATCCTAAAACTCCATCAATTGCTATGCTTTTAACTATTACAATAATGGCAATGTGGCAACCGAAAATGCTTGTGTATGATGTTGGATTTCAACTATCTGTCCTTGCTGTCGTTGGCGTTATTTGGCTTGTACCCTTATTGCCTAATTTTTTTCAAAAATTACCAGAGAAATTTGGGATAAAAGAAGCAATAGCAATGACAATGGCCGCTCAAATTACAACAATGCCCGTAACAATTATAAATTTTAAAACTTTTTCAATTGTCGCGCCTATTGCAAATCTTTTTGTTGTTCCCCAAATCCCTTTAGCAATGCTTTTTGGATTTTTATCATTAATTCCTATTCCTTTCATTTCTGATGTTTTTACATTCATTACTTTTATATTTTTAAAATTAAGCTTATTTTTTGCTCAGTTTTTTGCAAGAATACCTTATGCACAAATCTCAGATATTAGTGTTCCAAGATGGATATGGCTTTTCTATTTTCTATTCTTAGGATTTATTTTTTGGAGGCTTTATGGAAAAGATAATAGTAAACTAAAACAAGAGGTTTAACCTTAAATGTAAAAGAAAAATAAATACACTATTATCTTAAAATAGAATTTACATACAAGGTTAAACCTCTAATATACTAAAGATGATAAACATACAAAAAAACTTTTCTTTAAAAAATAAAAACACCCTAGGAATAGAGTGCATTGCTGAATATTTTTATGAAATAAAAGAAGAGAACGAGCTTCTTGAGCTTATAAGTTTTGCTAATGAATATAATCTAGATATTAATATTCTTGGACTGGGATCTAATGTTCTATTGCCTAGCTTAGGACTTAAAGGAGTAACTATTATTTTAAAAAATCAAAAATTTGAGAGAAACAATGATTTAGTTGTTTTGGGTGCAGGGAATATTTTAAGTGCCACCATATTGCAACTTGCAAAAGAAAATTATGATTTATTCCATTTAGCTGGATATCCTTCTACTATTGGAGGTGCTGTTACCGGAAACGCAGGCACTCAAGGTGTTGGCATTGGAGATTTCTTAGAGTCAGCAATAGTCTTTGATTTAAAAACGGAGAAAAAAGAAATTTGGAATAAAGAAGATTTCAAATTCACTTATCGTCATTCTGAATTAAAAAATAAAAGAAATAAAATTTTCTGGGAAGGAAAGTTCTCTTTCCCCAAAGGAGAAAATGTGCTTGAAAAGATAACAAGTTTTATTAAAGAAAGAAGTCAAAAACAACCTAAAGGGAAATCTTCTGGATGCTTTTTTAAAAATCCTTTGAATGATAAGAATAATCCTAATAAATATTCGGCTGGCTATTTAATTGAGCAATGTGGGCTTAAAGGAACTCAAATTGGTGATGCAAAAATATCGGAAATTCATGCAAATTTCTTTATTAATGTAGGGAATGCAAGTAGCGAGGATTTTTTAAGGTTGATAAAACTTGCCAAAGAAAAAGTTAAAGTGAAGTTTGATATTGAATTAGAACTTGAAGTTAGAGTTATAAACTAATATTTTACCTCATCTTATTTTATATTTCATTCATGATTCTTTTAAATGCTAAAAATTCTTGAGGATTTTCTGTGTCAAGGAATGCTTCCTTTAGATTAATTGAAAATCCACTCTCAATTGCGATTTTTGGAAAATCAAATAATAAAAAGTTTATACGAAAACTATCATCATAATGATAAAAAAAGGCAAATATTGCATTTTTAAGCTCATATTTTTTTTCTTTTTGCAAAAAAACCAAAAATTCAAATAAAAGAATACCCCACTTATAAGCAAAATAATAATGTTCCTCTTCCTCCTTTCCCAAAATTTCTATAAGAGAATCTTTAACACTGTCAACTCTTTTAATTGCACTTAGGAATTCATCCTCATTAGAAGAATTAACAAGATAATAGAATTGTTTATCTAAAACAGCGATAAGTTCAGTAAAAACTTTGTGAGGGGATTTTTGATTTAATAAAATTTGATTTAAAAAAAACACACAATGTGAAATTTCTTCTATAAAAATATCAGGCAACGTTATTCTATCCGGTTTTAAGTTACTAGAATCTAAATTCGAATCTAAAAAATAAATTAGAGGATACAAGGTGTTTTTAATCATTAATGGAGCAAAACCAGAGCTTCCTTTAAGGTTTATATGAAAAAATGAATCTCTGATTTTTTCATCAGCCCCTATGCTGTCTAAATAGTTAATAAGTTCTTCTTCTCCAAAAATAATTTTTATATTTTGGAAAATCTCTAAAAAGACCGCTTTATTTTTATCAAGTCTATTTTTTAAGAAATATTCTAAAATAGAATTACACACACCCCTTAATGCTTCTTTATCGTAAGAGACTTCAAAATTATTTATAAATCTATCCATTTCTATGGCATTTTAAAAAGAGGTAATTAAAAACAAAAAAGCCAAATATGTCAAATAAAAAAACTATTATCCTAAAATTCTTCTTGAACGTAAAAACTTTTCAAGTAAATTACTTTCACTTTAAAATCACTAATACATAAAACCATGCAAAGAACACTTGTACTTTTAAAGCCAGATGCTGTCCAAAGAGGACTAATTGGTGAAGTAACCAATCGATTTGAAAAAAAAGGATTAAAATTAGTTGCAATAAAAATGATGCAACTTTCAGATTCTTTATTAAGAGAACACTACTCACACATTGCAGATAAACCTTTTTTCCCTGGAATATCTAAATTCATGCAATCATCACCTATAATAGCACAGTGCTGGGAAGGAAAAGATTGTGTAAAAGTAGTTAGATCAATGTGTGGAATCACTAATGCTCGAGAAGCAAATTCAGGAACAATAAGAGGAGATTATTCAATGTCTATACAATGTAATGTTGTGCATGCATCTGAAGATGAGCCAGCAGCAAAAAATGAACTTGAAAGATTTTTTAATAAGGATGATTTCTTTAACTATGAAAAAAGAGAATATATAAGTGTATATTCTGAGGATGAAAGAAGTTAATTAAGATTGCATTATAAATAATTACTTTTATATTGTAGGTGACATTTATTAATGTTACCTACTGTGTTAATTAAAAATAAATGATTGGAATATTCGACTCAGGAATAGGAGGATTATCATATGCAAAAGAACTAAATAAAGTTCTTCCTACTTATGATTTCATATATTTAGGAGATCAATTGCGTGTCCCTTATGGAGGAAGATCTCAAGAGGCAATTCAAAAATTTACCGAAGAGTGTGTGAATAAGTTGTGGAATTTAGGAGCTAATCTTATAATAATAGCTTGTAATACAGCTTCTGCCGAAGCTTTAAGATATTTACAACAAAAATATCCTAACAAAAAAATACTAGGAATTTTAATTCCTGGGGTTGAAAAAGCCATTGAAAGTAAGGGAAATATTGGGGTTATTGCTACAAAAGGAACCGTTGCTACAAATGCATATAAAAAAGAAATTTTAAAAAGAAATAAAGAAAAACAAGTTTTCCAAGTAAGCGCGCCCCTTCTTGTTCCTTTTATAGAAGAAAAATTAGGTAAATCGCCTGAATGTAGAAAAATTTTAAAAAAATACCTTCGTCCATTAAAAAATTCTAATATTAAAAGTCTAATTTTAGGATGCACACACTATCCTCACATAATTCAAGTATTTAAGAAAATTATGGGAACAAAAGTAAGTATAATTGATTCAGGAAAAGAAGCTGCCATAAAGTTATGTGACTATCTTGAAAGACATCCTGAAATTGAGAAGTTGCTACCAAAAAACAGTAAAAGACAATTCTTTACAACAGACTGTTACAAAAATTTTGAGGAACAAGGAATTATTTTTTATGGAGAAAGAATAAAAGCCAAAAAAATTCAGTTGACTTGAAAGGGCTTGATGCTTAAAATCCATCAGCTTTGAAAATAAATAATAATTATCATGGTTCCAGGAAGTAAAGGAAATAAAAGAAAACGGCTAAAAAGACACGGATTTCTCCACAGAATGAGTACTTCATCTGGGCGAAATGTTATAAATAGCAGAAGGTCAAAAGGAAGACATTGTCTTACCTCTCCAAAGGGTTTTTATGGAAGTTGGTAAATTTACTGAGGACGTATTTTCTAACTACCTAAGGTGTTACCAAGAAAAAACAGATTGAGAGAAGAAAGAGATATAAAAAGAATTTTTTTAAAAGGAGAAAGGTTTAATTCTCCTTTTTTTACTTTAATATCTCTAACAAATATAAACAAAGAATCACGTGCTACTGTTATTGTAAGCAAAAAATATGACAAGAGAGCTGTGTATAGAAATAAGCTCAAAAGAAAATTTCGAGAGACTATTCACCACTCCATTCTTTCCTTGCGTCCAAGTAGCGACATTATTATCCTTCCGAAGGCTAATTCTAAAGATACATCTTTTTATAAACTTCAAGAAAGCTTTAAAGAAATATTTAAAAAATTAAATAATAACTAATCACATTAATATGAATATGCAAAAAATTAGTAGATTTCTATTTTTCTTCGCAACTGCTTGGTTAATTCTAAATTTTCTTGGAGTCGGTAAAAAACCAGTAGAATATACTGACGATGTTGTAATTTTAGCAAAAGATAAATATACAATTAGAAGTGCTATAACTGTTGATGTTTTTAATAATACAGATAAAGAAATTTCAATTGATAATAACTGTGAAATAATACCGCTAAAAGTTGAAATATATAGAAATGGTGAATGGGGAGAAATTTCAGAAAGAAGAGTAAGCTCTGAAAACTGTACGGACCCCCTAATCATACCATCAAAAGAGAAACGAGTTTTCTCATATGCTAATGAAAGCGATAAATTGTTTGGAGAAGTTGGGAAATACAGGATAAGTATACCATATGAAGGAAAACTTTTTTCTCATGAATTTGAAATTAAACCACTTGGAATATTTAAATCTACATGGGTTTTGATTGTCTATAAACCAATTTATAACTTACTTATTTGGCTAGTATCTGTACTACCAGGACACTCACTTGGTTTTTCAATTATCATTTTAACAATTCTTGTGCGATTAGTTCTTCTCGTTCCAAATCATAAAGCCTTAAAAAATCAGAAAGTTATGCAAAAAGTTCAACCTGAACTTCAAGCAGTAAAAGAGAAATATAAAGGGGATCAGGCAAAAATAGCTCAAGAAACAATGGCGATTTGGAAAAAGCATAAAGTTAATCCAGCTGGTTCATGCTTACCAATATTGCTTCAATTCCCAGTTCTTATAGCTGTATTTTTTGTTATGAAAAGTGGTCTTTCGCATAATAATATGTATTTATTATATGATATGTTCCAAGGATTTGATTATTCAATTATAAATCCTGATTTTTTCGGAATAAATCTTACACATAAGGCACTTTGGTACATCGCAATAATCGTTGGAGGGTTACAATTTTTACAAATGAAACTTTCTTTTCCTAAACAAAAGTTATCAGAAAAATCTAAAGATGATGAAAAAGGTGGAATAATGGAATTACAAATGAAAATGATGAGCAAAATGTTTACCTATGTTATGCCTGTTATGATTGCATTTTTTACACTTTCGATGCCAGCAGGAGTAGGAATGTATTGGGCAATTTCAACTTTATTCTCTATTGGACAACAGTATTTTATAAATAAGATTTTATAATTTAAAATCTTACATAATACTTATTTGTATTAATGTTGTTGTTATGTTATAATAGCATGATTTTTAAATGTAAATCATGTCCATCATCGATAATCTTCCTATTTATGAATCACCTCTACTATGTGCTGCTAAACCACTTAGTTTAAATATTGCAACAATTTCTTCTACACAAAATAAAGAGATTACTACTCTAACTATTCAAGAAGGATCTAGTTATGCTGTAATAAGAAGGACTGCTGACCAATTATTTTTAGCATTTGCTAACTTATTATCAGCCTCTCCATCTTCTGACGAATTAAGAAAAATCGCACTAGAATCCGTAAGAATTTATAATATTTTAAAATCTTTTTTTGGGAAGTTTCCTCAAGATGCATATAAAAAGGGGGGGGGCTTTACAAACTGATTTTCTAGACAGAGGAGAAATATTTCAAAAGTTAGCCGATATTCAATATCAATCTTTAGACCAAGTTCCTTTTAACGAATTATCTGATGAAGAAAAAGAAATTTATATAAAATCTATATTTGATATTAATAAACAGATTTATAGTAAGCACAATAATGGATATTACTATTTCGGGCTCCCATCTTTTTCTTTTGAAAAAGAACCAGCTCGAGAATTATTAGAATCCGTAATCAATGATAAATCAAAAACATTAAGTGATTCTGAACTCAATACAATATATGAATGGGAACAAAACACTTATAAAATTCACTTAAATGTTCCACCTGAAAGAAAAATTGAAGTTCTTAAATGCATTGTTGAAGCTCAAAAAAATGGTGAATTAAAAATGATGAATCAGTATAAAATGTCTCAATTTGATCTTGATAATCCCCATGTTGCTGATTTTGTGTTTTATCCAAAGCCATCCCAAGTGAAAAATACCGAAGAAGTTTTAATAGAAATAGTCCATGCTCTTAAAAATCTGTTAGATATTCATAATTTGCCAAAATCTGATAGAATTCCTAGGTTTAGTACTCCTGTATTTATAAACAACCAAGAAATCCCTGGAATGACTTTTGTCCAAGGAAATGGTGATTTTAAGTATTATTTATCAGTTCATAATAAAAGCAAATTAGATGCATATTATGATCCTAATAAAAATTGGGCTGTAAGAAATAATAAATCAATTAACTTTGGTTAAAAATAATTTAATACAAGCCAAAAACAATAAATGAGAAACGTTTGACTTTTCAAAAGAAATAACTAAAATTGCCGAGCTTATTTTTATGGCAAATAGATTAATAATTATCCTTTCATGACAGCAACAATTACCCCTCAAAGTCTTTTTGACAACGCATGCCTTTACGGGCAGAAGTCATCTCGATGGAACCCTAAAATGAAAAAATATCTGTGTGCTAAAAAAGACGGTATTCATATTTTTGATTTAAATAAGTCTGCAGAAAAATTAGCAGAGCTTCTTAACCGAGTTGCTGAAGTAATAAAATCTGGAAAAACAATTTTATTTGTTAGCACAAAGCCTCATACAAGAGATATATTAACTCAAATAAAAGAAGAAACTGGAATGCCAATTGTTTCTCATAAATGGATTGGAGGGTTACTTACAAATTTCTCAACAGTGAAAACTCGAATTCTTTATATGAAAAAATTAAAAGAAGAGTTTGCAACAGGGAATATCCAAAGATACACAAAAAAAGAACAGTCACAATTTACAAAAGAATTAGAAAAACTAGAAACAGCATTTGGAGGAGTGTCTGATATGAATAGATTACCAGATGCAGTTTTTGTTATTGATGGATTAAGAGATAAAATTGCTCTTGATGAAGCAAAAAAAATAGGAATTGAAGTTCTAGGAATAGCAGATTCAAATGTTGACCCTGATTTTTACAATTATTTTGTTCCAGCAAATGATGATGCGATGAAATCTCTTGAGTTCATTTTAGGTCATGTTGTTACTACTATGCTTAAAAATAAGAAATAGACTTTTAATTAAATTAACACTATGGAAGATTTTTTCAAAGATTTTGATGACGATAATAACAGTAAAGCAGTAATTGATCCACCATCCAAAACAAGCCAATCAGATGGTTCATCTGCTGGAAGATCATCATCTCAATCAACACAATCAGGTGGCTCATCTACTGGAAGATCACAATCAAACGGTAGAGGATCATATGCTGAAGAAATATTCTCAAAAAAAATAGAGGCCACAAAATTTAGAACATACTTCTTCGACTTAAAGCAAAGCATATATGGGAAGTTTCTAAAAATATCGGAAAGAAGTAAAGGCAGAAAGAGTACTATTATGATTGACGTTGAGCATATTGATGATTTCATACAAGCATTAGAAGAAGCTAAAAGCAATTTGTAAATATTTTTCTAAATTTGTTTTTTAATAATTTTTTATATGGCAAAAATTTTCACTGATGCGAACTTCAATGATGAAGTTATAAATGCTGAAGGGTTAGTTGTTGTTGATTTTTGGGCACCTTGGTGTGGACCATGCCAAATGATAGGACCTATCATTGAAGATTTAGCTAATAAATATGAAGGAAAAGTAATAATTGGAAAAATGAATGTAGATGAAAACCAAGAAATACCTATGAAATTTGAGATTCAAGGAATTCCAGCTATTAAATTTTTCAAAGATGGAGAATTAGTAGATGAATTAGTTGGGGCACAGTCAAAACAAGTTTTTATAGATAAAATTGAGTCTCTTTTATAGTTAAAGTTTTAAGCCAAATAATAATTATTCCAATTTGCAAGAATAGGATGTTTTTTGTTTCTTATAATAGGAAGCATAAACAAATTTTAATAAAAATCATTAAACAAAAACCTTGTTTTTATTTTCTCATAGATAAAACAAATGTTGTCATACCAAGTGCGAAAAAACGAAGTTTTAAAGCATTTGAGTACAAACAAACATAAAAATTTTAGATTACACTCTTTTTATCAAATATTCATACAAAAAACAGCACTAAAACTAGTGCTGTAATAAAGAATGCGATATCTCAATCGACTATGCTGCATAATCATAAACAGCTCGTCCAACTCTCTCAAAGTGAGGATTTTTTTGGAGATTAAGAGAAATTGTCCCAATTTGAACTTCTCTTTGTTTCTGCACCTCTCTTATAATTTCTTTTTTAGAAAGCGGACCTTTTTCCTTTAATATTTCAGCAATTACATCTGACACAGTTCCTGGCTTGTACCCCCATTCTTTAAGAGCATATAACCCTCTTCCTACAAGAACAAATTCAGGATATCTAATAAGTTCATTATGAACAGCTTGAGTAGTAACAACTTTTTTTGTTAATCCTATCTCTACAACCTTATTTGCAATATCTACAAAATGTAAAGGAGTGTTTGCTTTTCGAAGAGAAATAATCGCTTTATCTCTAATGGATCTAGGATTGATTGTTCTCCACTCCATAAGTCCCCATCCGTCTTTTACTTCTTTTATTCTTTTATCAATATTAATACAAGATTTTATGAGTTCAGAGGTAGGTTGTTTATCATGAAATAAGTCAAGCTTTTGGATTTGTTTATAAAGATCAATAAATTTAACAACTACTGATTTACTCTTCAAAATCTTATAAGCATTATCGTTAATAGACTTAATGTTATATATAGAAATAGCATCAAATCTCCATGCTGGTTCAAGCGTTCCTGATCTTTCATTTTTCCCAAGGTTCTCATCTATTGCAAGAGAAAGCTTAATAATGCTACCATCAAGAGCTGAACTCTTCCCTATTTTGTTAAGTGTTGCAGCAATAAGATCCGACTCTTTCATTAAACCTCCTGATTTTTCTAAAATTTCTTTTGCAGCTTTATTAACATGACGTAATTGAGAATTCGAAATATGACGCCTAAGTTTAAGAAGTGCAATATTCTCTATTTGCCTAATTCTTTCTCTTGTCACATTAAAATGCTTCCCTATTTTTTCTAGAGTTTGTTTTGGTTTATTATTTAAACTAAAACGTCTCGTCACAACTTCCCTCTCCTTGTCCGTAAGAACCAGAAACATATCTTCAATTACCTTCTTAAGATCAACGTTTGATATAACTGAAACAATTGGATCATTCATGTTTATTTATGTTAGATAAGTAAATAGTTTTTAAATCGGTAAATCGAATGCTTAAAATAAGATTCAAAATTCGTTAGCAATATTAGGAGAAATGTTTCAAAACGTCAAGTCTTTCAAATTTTTACTTTAAATAAAAGCTAATTTTTTTTAAAAAATAATAAAACTTGATTTGCCCCCTTATTTAAAAGAAAAAAAATGTCTATCTTTATTTTTATTTTACATAAGGAGCGTATTATTACATATATGTGAAACATGTGTCAATATCTAAAAATAGATTTTATTTCGGTAATGGGGTATCCGTTAAAACTAATTAAATACAATCATATTTCTTAGTTATACGTGAGATAATTTACACATTAGATAATTACTGATTAAAAAAATCAAAAGAAGATAATCTTGTCATAATAAAATTAACACTATATATTGTGGCTCATGCTAATTATATCCGCTATATATAGCGTTTTTGTTTTCTTCAATTTTTTTTAAATCCTTTAACTCAAACGTTTTCTCATGACAATAATAAAAGTTCAAAAACGTAACGGAGCAATTGTAGATT
Organism: uncultured Candidatus Peribacteria bacterium; assembly: GCA_964466055.1. Classification (GTDB taxonomy): domain Bacteria; phylum Patescibacteriota; class Gracilibacteria; genus CAYXLW01. Next base: position 24,103 of record CAYXLW010000003.1, on the reverse strand, counting down.
TTGATCCTTCAGAAATCTCAGATGCCATATATCAGGCAGCAAAATCTGTTGGAGGTAGTGATAAAGAAATTGCTGAGAAACTTGCAAGAAAAGTTGTTGATGCATTAGATAAAACTTTTAAAGATGCTATTCCAGAAATTGAGCAAATACAAGATACCGTTGAAAGAGTTCTTATAGAAGAAGGATATGCCGATACTGCAAAAGCTTATATTCTTTATCGTCAAAAAAAGATTGAAATACGTGCTACAAAAAATGTTGTAATCGAAGTAGCAAAAAGTATGACAGAATATTTAAGTAAATCTGACTGGAGAGTAAATGCAAACTCAAATCAAGGATACTCTTTGGGAGGACTAATTTTAAACGTTTCTGGGAAAGTAACTGCAAATTATTGGCTTTCTCATGTATATCCAAAATCAGTAGGAGACGCTCATCGAAATGGTGATTATCATATTCATGATCTCGATATGTTTTCAGGATATTGTGCTGGATGGTCACTTAGAGTTCTTCTTGAAGAAGGATTAAACGGGGTTCCTGATAAAGTTGAATCATCTCCACCTAAAAATCTTGCTTCTGCAATGGCACAAATGGTAAATTTTTTAGGAACACTTCAAAATGAATGGGCAGGGGCACAGGCATTTTCTTCATTTGACACATATCTTGCTCCTTTTGTTCATAAATATGCCAAACAAATTGAAGCCGAAATAGAAAATTACAAAATATCCTTTTCTTCCGAAGAAGAGAAACTAAGATATATTGATGAGCGCACATATAAATACGTTTATGATAATATGCAATCATTCGTATTTAACTTGAACGTACCTTCTAGATGGGGAACACAAACTCCATTTACAAATATTACATTAGACTGGAAATGTCCTCCTGATTTAAAAGATAAAAGACTAAAACTAGGAGGTGAATATTATGAAAAAAAGTTTGAAGAACTAAGTAAAGAAATGGATATTATAAATAGAGCATACATTGAAGTTATGACTAAAGGCGATAATAGAGGAAGAGTTTTTACCTTTCCTATCCCCACCTATAACATTACTCCTGATTTTAATTGGGAAGGCAAAAACACAGATCTTTTATTTGAAATGGCAGCAAAATATGGACTTCCATATTTTCAAAATTTCTTGAATTCAGACCTTAAACCACATCATGTTCGTTCAATGTGTTGTCGTCTTCAACTAGATTTAAATGAACTTCTTAAGCGAGGAGGAGGACTTTTTGGCTCAGCAGAAATGACTGGGTCTATTGGAGTGGTAACAATAAGTACTCCAAGAATTGGCTATTTGAATAAAGGAAATAAAAAAGAATTTTTTGAAAGATTAGGATATTTAATGGAACTTGCTAAAACATCTCTAGAACTTAAGCGCGAGGAAATACAAACTTGGATAGATAGAGGTTTATTCCCTTTTACAAAAAGGTATCTTAAAAAATTGAATAATCATTTTTCAACAATTGGTATTAATGGAGTTAATGAAGCAATAAGAAATTTTTATAATGATGAAGAAGATATTACTACAGAAAAAGGCGGTGACTTTGCAGAAGAAATCCTTGATTTTATGAGAAAAAAGCTTGTTGAGTTTCAAGAAGAAACAGGAAATCTTTATAATTTAGAAGCATCTCCTGCTGAAGGAACAACTTATAGATTTGCAAAGGAAGACAAAAAAAGATTCCCTGATATTATTCAAGCAGGAACAGAAGAATTCCCATATTATACAAACTCAACACAACTCCCTGTCGAATACACGTCAGACGCATTTGAAGCACTAGAAAAACAAGATAGATTTCAAACAAAATATACAGGAGGAACTGTTCTTCATTTATACATGGCTGAACGAATTTCAAATGCCGAAAGTTGTAAACAATTGGTTAAAAAAGCGCTTACGAAATATAGACTGCCTTACATAACAATTTCACCAACGTTCTCTATATGTCCAAAACATGGATACATTGCAGGAGAACATGATTATTGCCCTTTATGTGATGAGGAATTAGATGCCTCAAAAATTTCTGAGGAATATGATTTAGATGAAAGAAAACATTACACATCAAATAAGAAAATAAATAAAATGAATATCAATTTTTAAAAAATTAATTTTTATTATATGACTACTCCAATTACTAAATCATCGGCTAACCCAAATAAAAAAGAGGACTCTTGTAAAAGAACTAAATGTGAAGTTTGGACTAGAGTTATGGGGTATCACAGACCAGTAAGTCAGTATAACAAAGGAAAAAAATCTGAATTTTATTCAAGGATTGCATTTCTTGAACAAATTTCAGCAAATTCTGAGTTTATTAAGAAATATAGTTAATAAAAACATCAGAATAAAATCATATTATTTAGACTAATTAAAAATGTATTTCATTTATCTTGATGAGTCTGGGAATACTGGGATGAACCTTAGGGATGCTGATCAACCAATACATTTTATTTCAGGAGTAACTATTCCTAAAGATAAGGCACAAAAAATTGAAAATAGTATTAAAAGTTTTTTGCCTATATTTTTACCACATTCTCAAAACTATGATTTTGAATTTCATGGAGTAGAATTATTTAATGGCAAGAAATATTTTCAACATTATAAGTTACAAGAAAGGCTTAATATATTTGAAAAGTTTGTTGAAATAGCTGAACACTATGAAATCAACTTCTTCTCTCAAGGTATTAACAAAAGTAAGTTTGAAAAAAAATACAAAACACCTTTTCATCCCCACAATGTTGCCTTTATGTATTTAATAGAAAAGATTGAAACATATTTAAAAGAAAAAAAAGTTTTAGGCATGGTTATAATGGATAGATGTAAAGGCTTAGAACAAAAAATTATTAATGATTTCAGATATTACAAGGACAATGGAACAAGTTTTGGTGCTTTTAAAAAAGATATTGAACAATTTATCGATAATGTAATGTATGTAGAAAGTTTTAATTCATACCTTATACAATTTTCCGATGTTTTGAGTTATATTTATACTTCCAATTATGTGTCTAATTTTTTAAAAAAGCCTATTTCATATCATCGTAAATTTATAGAAAGTTTATCAAAAAGAATTGAAAAATTATCAAAATATATAAGCATAGAACCATAATAAAAAAATGCCCCTTTTTTCTGGGGCATAATCAGCATTGCAATGCAATTGAAGCTCAACAGTTAGAACTTACTACCGACTACATCATAATTTTACTATATAATAACTTTAAAATGCAAGTTTTGTTTTTTATTCTTTAAACAAGTACATTTATGAAATACCTGCTTTTCACAACTCAAACCTGCCCTAAGTGTCCTGAAATAAAACAATATATAAACGATAATGTTTTTTTTGAGGGAGAAATTTTGGATAATACTCATCCTAAATTTATAGAACTTGCTGGGAAATATGACGTAATTAGCGCACCATTATTTATTGTATTTGAAGAAGAAAGTGAAATTTTTAGAGGCAGTGAAGTTTATGAAATTGAAGAATTCTTAAAAAGTAATTCCTAAAAAAATTATGTTAATTACAGCGGTTAATGAATTTACATTATTAGATTATCCAGGGAAGATAGCTGCAATTATTTTCACAGCTGGATGTAATATGCGTTGTGGATATTGCCATAATTCTCAATTTGTAATTCCCGAAGAATTAGAGAAAATGAAAGGAAACTTCATTCCGTTTGAAGCTGTAAAAAACTTTTTGAAAACAAGAGTAGACAAACTTGATGGAGTTGTAATATCTGGAGGAGAACCAACTATTCATAATCATCTTCCAGAATTTATGGAAAAGATAAAGGATATGGGTTTTTTAGTAAAATTAGATACAAATGGGACTAATTCTAAAATGATAAAAAAAATACTGGATAAAAATTTAGCAGATTATATTGCAATGGACATTAAAACATCTTTGAATAAATATAATGATTTAACAAGAATGAACATTAATATTAAAGAAATAACTAAAAGTATTGAGTTAATTAAAAATTCAAATATTAAATACGAATTTCGTTCAACCATTCTTCCTGAATGCCATGATTTAGAAACCTTAAAGGAAATGGGGCAAATGATAAAAGATTCTAGGCTTTGGGCACTACAAAACTTTCGTAATATTTCGGTTCTTAATGAAAAATTCAAAGAATTTTCAAGTTTTTCCAAAAAAGAATTAGAAGAATTCAAAATTGAATTAGAAGATTATGTTAATAAAATTGAAATTAGACATTGACAAAATATATAAGAATTGTAAAATGCTTCCACTTTTTGACCCCCTAACCATTTTAATATGAAAGTTGAAATAATTCCTCTGGAACCTTGGTATATTAAAATGCTTCCAAGCAGAAACTTGCCTGATGTTGAAATTGAAGGATTACAAGTAAAGCATCTTAGTTGTTTTAATGATGTAAAAAGAGGAAACAAAAGTAAATGGGATGAAATATTACAAAAAATGTCTCAAGAAAAAGACGTTTTAGAATTAGACCTTCCTGTGCTTGAGGTTATGCAAAAAATGGGACTTAAATTAAAAACTATAAATACAGGAACAGACAATAAATGTAAAATAACGGAGATTGATAAATGCTATTTAGTAACTAGGAAGGATCAGGATGGTAGTCATCATCTGGGAGAAAACTATAAACCAAGCTCTCTCGAAAATGATGTTATGATAATAAAATTAGACCCAACAAAACAACTAAATATTAATAAGTTTTATGCTACCATACAAGATGGTAAAAATATTTGTACTGCTACAACTACTTTTAATAGTATAATTCTTTATTTACTTGAAGCGGCTTAAAATTAGGAACTAAATTTGATTTTTTGAAAATTATATATATATCAATTAACATTTTATAAACATGGAAACCAACAATGAACAAAAATACCACCACCTTGAAATAAAGATAGATAACCCTAAGATAAACGACCCTATTGACTTTTTTGATGGATTTGACGATAAAAAAGCAATAACAGGCATAATAATAAAGATATCCGAGGCTTTAAAAGAAGGTAATTACAACCTAGTCATCGAAGAACTTTAAACAAGGAGAAATGTGCCTTTCTCTTTTCATGTTCTTAACAAAAACTATTCTGCCACCCTTGCTTTTTCAACATACTTAAATGAAGGAATGTTTTTTATCTTATCAATATTAAAAGCTATAATCTCAAAAATTTCATGATACACATTTAATCAGATATGTCTTCCGTTCTTTGCTTACTAAAGATTCCTCCTAAAATTAGAAATATAGATCCCCATAAATAAACATTAAAGTTCATTTTTTGTGCTTTTTTACTAGAATAATCATATTTCAAATTAGAATGTTCCTTGATTTCAGTATCAATTTTTTTAGAAATAGATTTATAATTTGAAGCAATTAAAAAAGCATTAACTTTCTTTTTATCTGATATTGATTCTATCCCCTTCTTTTTAACAATTTTTGTTGATTTCTTCTTTTTACTAAAAAGCTCTTCTTTCTGCTTCAATGTCATTTCATAATCATTCTCCAAGTTGAAATTAACAGACTCTAAAAAATCAGAACTAATTCCGTTTTTATCTATAACCTGAATTTGGTATAAGTGTTCTCCTTTTTCTAATTTTGTAATATATTTTTGCCATTTTCCTTTATTATCAGCCTCAGTTTTATAAATATGAAGATTGGAATGAACTTTAATTTTTACTTTAGCAAGAGGTAATGTTGTTCCTGAGATTTTTAATAAGTCCTCATCTTTTTTAGGTGTTTTAACGGCAAAACTTGTTTTTCTTTTTAGGTAGTCTTGGAATGATTCCTTTCCTGCCTCATCAAAAATTAATGGATCTAATCCGTTTTCAATTTCAAATCCATCAGGAAGCATGTCTCCATCTGTATCTCTTTTAAATGGATCTGTTCCAAGATGTATTTCTAATTCATCAGAAATTCCATCATGATCAGAATCTTTAATTCCATTTTTAATAGGGAAAATTAAATTTTCATTTTTGGGAGTATTAATACTTGTCCATTCGAAGCCATTTATTTTGTTTTTGGCAAAGCTGGCACTTTCAAAAACTTTATCGTATTTAACTTCTTCGACTATTTCTTCTTTGGGATTTTTTAGAATAAGAACGCCAGACTTATTATTTAAATTAAGTTTAGACTCTTTTGCATAAACTATTAAAAATTCTTTTGCCTTTAATTCTTTATCTTCAAATTCAAAATTTTTAGACTTAAAAGTTAATGACCAATTCTTAATATTTATCGATTCATCTAAAGTGTTTTGTAATTCAATCCATTCAAATTGCTTATCGTCCCCATAAGGATTTATAAGAAGCTCAGAAATACGCAAACCATCTTTAAATTCAATTGTAGGATTGATTTCTTTTTCCTCTTTATTTTCCTCTAATAAAACATCATCCTCAAAGCTCTCTAAAATACTCCAATCTTCTTTTGTATTTGTATCATTATCAATAATATCTCGAAAAAGAATTATTCCTTTCTTTGTAAGAGACTTTGAATCCACGCATTCACCTTTCCAAGCTCCAGAATCTTTTAGGTTTTGTTCATCTTCAATTTCCGTTTTTGCAAAAGTGTCATCAAAATTGTTCCAACAAATAGCATCAACAATTTCTTCCTTGTTATTGATTAAAATAAGTTGATCATCTGTTTTCGTAAGCCCAGATTTCTTTTCAACATTAATAATATTTTCTTTATCGTTTGGGATTTCAGAGTCTAACAATTTTATTATTATTGGGTTTTCAGAAGAAATAAAAATGTCTTGAGCAAAAATAAAAAAAACTTTGTCATCATATAATTTATATCCATTTAAATTAATTTTTTCTCCACAGGTTTTACAGCTTATTTCAATCCAATCATTGTCTTTGTCATTTATAGAAATTTTTGTAAAAAGAATATTTGCAAAATTGTCATTTATGCTTTTTATGTTTTCTAAATCAACTTTACTTATATTTGACATAGATACTGATACCTCACTATCTGAGCTTATACTTTGAGAAGCTTGATAAACATCTATTGTTTTTACATCTCTAGATATGCCACCAAATGTATCACTTACTTGTAATTTTAGATAATATCTTCCAACGCTTTCATATTTTATGCTTAGTGGATTTTCAGATAAATCAGTTTTGCCATTACCAAAATCCCAATAGAAAGATAAATTATCACCATCAGCATCATAAGAATCTTCACCTGTTACATTAAGAGAAAATGGTGCAGTCCCAGAGCTATTTCCTGAGCCTTGAATATTTATAACCGCAACAGGAGCTTGGTTAAAAGTATTATCTTTTTCCTTGGTAATGTGTGATGATTTTTCAATGTTTCCATTAGTGTCCCGTGAAAAAGATTGACCGATAGAAGCCCCTTCATATCTAAAAATATCAAAAATTTCCTCCTGAAAAATAAACTCATCTTCAGGATCATCCCAATCTTCATCAAACTCTTCATTGTATATCCATTCTTCTTTCTTCCACTTAATCTCAGAAGATGTGTTTTTTAAAACGATCCATTCTCCGTCAAATTTTTCTGTTTCATTCTCATTTATTACATAATAAGTTTGAGCTGGAATATTTTCCAGAAGCACTATACATTCATCATCAATACAAAGTTGAGAATTTGTAGATTCAAACTCTACTTCTGATGGATTGTAAAATTCAATCCACTCAAGTTCTTCATCTCTAGGACTAGGATAAACTTCGTTTATCCGAGAAGAAATTTTGATATTTATTCGCTGATTTAAAGTAGAGTATTTTCCACAATTATTTGTAGCACAAATAATTTGCCCCATAATATCATATTCTCCTTCTTCAAGTGCAAAAATTTCAATGGGGATAACAGTATTATCAGCATAATTCTCAAGCAATACCCCTAAACTTTGTCCTAATATTTCCTCATTTTCATTTAATATCTGAATACTCCAATTGCCGTAATAAGCAGGTTCTTTTGATAAATTTGCCACAGTTGCTTCAATAACAAATGGTTGATTTGGTGTTGGATAATACGGACTTGGGTTAAGATAAGCTATTGATAAATTTGTTTTGTAAAAAATATTTTCTGTTGCTGGGCTACCATTAATTTTTTCATTAAACCATGAATCCGCAAGACTAGAGTTTGAATTAACTGATAAACGAGCCATCGATTGATAACCCGAATAATTCCCAGCAAATATTGAAGGAATATTTTCAACTGTCATTCTACATTGATCTATAAGTTTGATATTTGTTGTTTCTGAAGAAAATAGAATACTTTTATTTTCATTGTCTTTAGGATCTTCATATATCAAATCTGGGATTATTGTTTCATCAGCAAAAATTTCCTGCTCACTATTTTGTAAAATTAAATATTCATTAGCTGGAATAATAAGAGAATCCAACAATATTTCATGCCCTTGGTCTGTTGTAATCTCCCATCCTTCAAGATCAATTTCCTCATTTCCTTTATTAAAAAGCTCAATCCATTGATACTCATGACCATATGATAAAACCTGATCTTCTTCTGCAAGTACAGTCATTCCAGCCCAAGCAATTTCGTTTATAATCACTGAATTATTAGAATTGCAAGCTAGAGTGGAAAAAGTTGAAATTAGTCCATTTGAAGTATTTCCCAGTAAATCCTGAGTTTGTATTTTAACTTGATAAGAATTCGAAGGAAGCAAATCATCAACTGTAAAATTTGTTAGTTTTCCTAAATTTTTTACTTCACCGAAACTATCGCCATTTTTTGCATAAGAAAAAAGAATATTACTAAAATCTTCATCCATAGGATTTTGCCAGAAAACACTTATGCTAAAAGTTTTTTGAGTGCCAAAAAAATCACTTATTTCAGCAGGAGGTACATCATCCAAAATTACAATTTCAAGAGTTTTAATACTTATGCTGATTGGTTCCGACAAGTTTTCATTAGTATCTTTTGCATACAATGTGAAATCGTAGACTGTGTTATCATTTAAATTTTCAAGAAAATATATATTTGTTTCTTTATTTAGGGAAAATAAATCACCATTATCAATTTTTGCTAAAATTTCAGAAAAATTTTCATTAATAGGATTTTCCCAAGAAAAAGAAATTGAATTAGTTGTAATGTTTGTTGCTGTTAAATTTTTAATTGGTTCAGGCGGTAAAATCTCAGGAATTTCTAAAGTGGTAATTGTGATAGTTATTGGATCAGAAACATTCCCCGTTAAATCTTTTGAATAAAAAGAAAAAATATATTCGGTGCTTGCTTCTAAATCAGAAATTAAATATGAAGAAACCTTTCCAATTGAAATGCTTTCATCGTTTCCCTTTTTAAACAAAATTTCAGAAAAATCTTCATCAGTAGGGCTTACCCAAGAAAAAAAAATACTAGTAATCCCAGCATTAGCTTGTAGATAAGAGATAGGACTCGGAGGAATAGTATCAATTTCTTCAGGTTCTTCGTTTGTATGAAATTCTGGAGCACTGGAACTATTTTGCGGATTTGCAGTTTGTTTAATAATAAAATCATTGCTATCTGTATCCCAAGCATTCCCCAAGTTTATATCAACTCCATTTTCATTACTCTTTCTTTCAATGCTTTGTTTTGATGAAAAAGATTCTGTTCTTTGATTTTCAAACCCCTCTGGCATGACATGATTTCCCCATGAAATGAAATCTATAACATTATCTAATTTATTATTTGAAAAAGAGATATAAACAGCTCCGTTATTTACAAGTGATGGACTATAAGTTGCATCTGCAAGATTTAAAAATGATTGGCTATTTTGTGATACAAAAAGAAAAAATCCATAGGCTGGAATTATTTCGTTTGTCCAAGTAATTGTCTTGTTTGAATCTGATGTTCCTGTGGAATTTCTAATATGAAGAGTTAGCCCTAATTCTTTTAAATTTATTTCTTGATCTGTGGGATTATAAATTTCTACAAATTCATCATCTGCATTTGTATTTCCATATATTACCTCTGAAATTAGAAGATGATCTGATATTTGTGCGTAAATGCTAAGTATTCCAAATATTAATAATAAAAATAGTATTGAAATATAATATATTTTATTCATTGAAAATACTTTTTATTTAACTAAAAAGTATTAAACAATTATGTGTGTATGGGAAATGTAAAAATTATATTTGTTTTAAAATAAATATGGCTATATAAGACTATATTTATTAAATAATAATCTTTATAAAAAAAGCTTTTAAAGAATTTGTCAAAAAACTATTGACATATAAATTTTTATATGTTTAAATTTTAACCTAAATTTATCCCTCTTAATAAAAATTATCATGGCAGAAGTTAATAAAGGAAACGATATTCTCATAAAAGGATTGACTGAGATTTTAAAAATAAAAGATGCTACAACTCTTGAAGTAGTTATTAAAATGGGAAAATTAGGACTTGATTTAGATAAAGATTTTGATAGAAAACCACTAGAAGAAATGAGACAAAATATTAGAGAATTAATAGATTCTTTGAAAGGGAATTCAAATGAACATCAATCTAGCAGCAGAGATTCAAAACCAGAGAAAGAAAAAATAGAAGTGTTAAAATTGTTAGAAGGTAAATATGAACCAGCATTTCAAAGTATAAAAAATTTTGGTTTATATGATGAAGAAAAAGCAGATGAAAGAGAAGATAAAAAATGTCCTAGCATGGAAACTGTAAAAAATACATTAATTAAGAAACTTACACTAGAACAACTAGAGGTAATAAGTGCCTTCGAGAATCCTGTAATGCTTTTATGTCCTGTTACATCAAGTGATAGATATATACAATCATTGAACAGTTTGAAGCCAATGAAAGATCAAGATGATGCTTTTTTAGATAATTGGCAGAAAAAAGCCTTACAAAGAGCTGATCAAAGAGATAGTGCAACTGAAAAAATAACAGGCTGGAAAGTAGTAATATGTGAGGGGGCAAATTCTCCTAAGGTATTAAAAGGTGAAAATGTTAATGATACACTTGAAGAAAGATTTAAATGGTTTGAAACGGACTATGCTCCAAAAGGAGTTAAAGGAATGACATTAAAACAAAACATATTATTACAAATGCAAGGGTTATCTAAAAATCCACCAAGACCTGTTGATGATTTATGGGGAAAAGATAAGACATTGACAATGTGTAATGGAGAGCCTATTCATAATAAATGGGTTGCTGGTGCTAATTGGAGTATTTATAATCTTTGTCAGATTTACTTGAGGGGGTATCATTATCTTTATCGGTACAATAATGCCCGTTTGCGCCCCGTGATGGAGTTAGACGTGGATTAGTTGTAATTTTAACTCTTGTTTTTTTTATTTTACTTTTATTTAAAAAATCTCGGCTAGCCCGAGTTTTTTTTGTATCTTTTTTAATTATCAACTTCTCCGCCTTCTAAAAATATATCTCTAGGCTTAGCCCCATTGGCAGGACCAACAATTCCTTTTTTTTCTAAAATATCTAAAATCTTTGCCGCACGAGCATATCCAATAGAAAGCATACGTTGTAGTAAAGTTGCTGAGGCTTTTCCTGTTCTTTGTATAATTTCAATCGCTTCAGGAATAAGATCATCCTCATTTGTAGCTTCAGCAATTGCATCTAAATCAATAGGAGAAACTCCTGAATGCTTAGATTCATCAATAACATTTAGATCAATCCTCGTTATATTTTTAGGTTCTGGTGTGAGCTTCACATGATTAGTAACTCGCTCAATTTCTTTTGATGAAATAAATATCCCTTGGATACGAAGAGGTTTTGGAGTATTAGCATCAACATAAAGCATATCCCCCATTCCAAGAAGATCTTCAGCTCCAATACTGTCTAAAATAGTTCGTGAATCAACTGCCGACATTACAGAAAAAGCAATACGTGTTGGAATATTAGCTTTAATAACTCCAGTAATAACATCAACCGAAGGTCTTTGTGTTGCAATAATAAGATGAATTCCAACTGCACGAGCCATTTGTGCAAGCCTCATAATTGCAGATTCTGTGTCTTTTCTAAAATCTCTCATCATTAAATCTGCAAGCTCATCAATTACTATCACTATTTTTGGCATTTTTTGTTCTTCTTCGTCATTATATTCATCAATATTTCTATATCCCTTTTCACTACATTCTTGATATCTTCTCATCATTTCAGAAATAGCCCATTTTAGAGCTGCTAATGCCTTATCTGCATCATTTATTACAGGAGTTAAAAGATGTGGAATTCCATTGTACCCAGTAAGCTCAACTCGCTTAGGATCAATCATTATAAATTTTAAATCTGCAGGAGAATTTTGATATAAAAGTGAAATAAGAAAAGAATTCATTCCAACAGACTTACCAGAGCCTGTTGCTCCAGCAATAAGCAAGTGAGGCATCTTAGAAAGATCTGTGATAACAGGTTTCCCTGAAACATCTTTTCCTAGACCTAGCCTTAGGCTTGAGTGTAACTCGGAAAATTCTTCAGATTCTAGTAATTCTCTCATATAAACCATTGATCGCTTTGCATTTGGAATCTCTATTCCTACATAAGGTTGTCCTGGAATTGGAGCTTCTATACGAATTGATTTTGCAGACAAAGCCAAAGCTAGATCATGCTTTGCACTAGTTATTTTTTTAACAGCAATTCCTTCTTGAGGAGACATTGTAAATTGTGTAACAGTGGGACCTACTCTTGCATCTACCATTTCTACTTTTATTCCAAATTCCGCCAATTTTTCTTTTATATTAGCAGCTTGAGCTTTGAGATGTTTGTCATCTGGGTAATTTTCGGAAATCTCATCAACAAGTAAATCAAGTCCTGGGAATTTCCAATCTCCCGAAACTTGGATATTAGTAATTTCAAGAGAGTCTTTTTTAAGGGGTCTTTGAATTTTAAGATTTTTATCATCATCTGAAAAATGAATAGCCCGTCCTCTTTTTAATTTTTTTTGCATATCGTCATCAATTTCTTCTGACGGAATTGGTTTTATAATTCTAATTTCTCCTTCCTCTACATCAAAATCATCATTTTGATCTTTTTTTGATTTTATATGAGTTACAGATGTTTCAGGATGAAAATACGTCCATATCTCTCTAAACGAAATTTGAAACGTAATAAGAAGTGATATTAAAAGAATTCCAAATAGAATTAAGCCTGTTGCTAGATCACTTGTTTCTGATGAGAATAAAATTCTAAAAAGAACTGAAGATGTAAATCCTATCCATCCACCATACTCTTTAACGTTTTCATCCATTGCTTCAATGGGTGTTTGTAAATGAATCAGTCCTAATAGAGAAAATAATAAAAGGAAAATTCCTAGGTTTCTTGTAAAATTAAATTTAATTTCTTTTGCAAAAAATAAAGCTATAGATAGAAACAAAAACATTGTAGGGATAAGCCATCTTCCTATTCCAAAAAGCGAAGAAAATATAATTTCAATTTTTTCTCCAATCATTCCTGCTCCACCAAAAAGTCCAAAAAGGAAAATAGTAGCAAGTACTGCATAAAAAATCCCCCACACTTCACGAGAAACGTTAGGAGCAATATCTACTTCGAATTTCACCTTTCTTTGAATCCTTAGATTTTTTGATCGATGTTTCTGAGATTGAATGACCACAAGTTAGGGGATTAGGGGATTAGGGGATTAGGGGATTAGTCCACGGAAGGAAAATCTAAATTTTCTTCTTCTCGCCTCTTCTCCTATTCACCTAATTTATTGTACTGAGAAACACAAAAAATCTCAAAGAAAACTTATTAAAATCCTTTGCTCTCACTTACAGGATCAGCTGGAACATTTAATTGAACATTTTCATCGTTTGGAGAAAAAACCGTTTTAGTGAAAAGTAGTGCAACTAAAACTCCTAAAACAAAGTAGAAAATTGCTTGTCCAAATTTAGACCAAAAAACTTCTTTTATTTTATTTTTCATAAGAAAAGCGTTAAATTGAAAAAATTACTTAACGAGGTTTAACCTTCTATGTAACTTCTCTTTTAAGATAAGCATGTGTTTGTTTTTATTTCTCATTTAAGGTTAAACCTCTTTCCTTATTTCTTATTAAATTTTATATATGTGAGTAGTTACCATCTTTATATTAAACTCCATATCCCGATACTGGGAGCTTTTAAAATTGTTTCACAATGTTCTTAATCTCAGGAATAAGAGAAAGTGTTTCACGTATTGCTACTAGGTCTTTAGGATTACCCTTTCCTGAAGCAAGTTTTCCAAGCAGTCTCTCTAAATCTCTGGTTTCTTTTAATATTTCTCTTAATTTTGCTCTCTCTGAATGATTCTTAGAAAATGCTTCAACTTTATCCAATCGTTCATTAATGTCTTTAATGTTTTTTAAGGGCTTAAGCAACCAGTGCTTAAGTTTCCTACCACCACCTGCTGTTATAGTTTTATCAATAACTGAGAGAAGTGACCCTTTGTATTTACCCTCATACATAGTGTTAAAAATCTCCAAATTGCGTAACGTTGATATATCAACAGGCATATAATCTGACAAAGAATATTTTGTAATTTTAGTGAGCTGAGAAGCACTTCCTTTTTGAGTATCTAAAATATAGTCCAATAAAAGTGATGCTGAATTTATTACATCTTCTTCATTTTCAATATAAAAAACTTTTAGATTTGGAATTTTAAAAAAATCTTGTAATGCCTTTTGAGGATTTTTTGGTTTTTGCCAAAATGAAATATTAGAACAAAGTACCTCGCATTCTTTAATTAATGAAGAATCTTTTTCCAGTAATATCTCTGAAGGATTTAATCTTTGTATTTCATTTTTTAGTGGCTCGAAGTTTTTTATTTGAGTTGCAGAAAATTCACCTGTAGAAATATCGGAATAAGAAAGTCCGTAACCTTCTTTTCCTTCAAAAATTGAGAGAAGATAATTTGATGTTTTTTTATCTAATTCAGTTTCTGAAATTATTGTTCCAGGAGTTATTATTTTTATAACAGCTCTTTCAACGATTCCCGGCATAGATGGATCTGAAATTTGATCACAAATCGCAACTCTTTTTCCTGCTCTGGTTAACTGATTTATATATTTTTCACTTGAATGATGAGGAATCCCACACATTTTCATTTCATTATCTTTTCCTTTATTTCTAGCCGTAAGTGTTATTCCTAAAATTTTGCTAGCATCTATTGCATCCTTATCAAACATTTCATAAAAATCTCCCAGTCTAAATAACAAAATACTCTCAGGATTTTGTTCTTTTATTTCATAATATTGCCGCTGCATTGGAGTTAATATTTTTGTCATTACAGAAAGAAAGATATCAAATATTTAGAGGTTTTTCTATGGAAAAAATTTCAATGCTATTTCATTTGAAACTAATTTAAAACAAAGGTAGTCTTTAAGGGAGATTTATACTTTAAAGATTATTTTTCATGGAAAAAGTTATTGTAAGAAATTGTCCATCGCCAACAGGATTATTACACATAGGAACACTAAGAACTGCTCTTTATAATTATCTCTTTGCAAAAAAACATGGAGGAGAAATTGTGTTTAGGTCGGAAGATACAGATAAGACAAGATCAACCAAAGAGTATGAAGATGATATAGTTTCAGGACTTATAAATATGAAATTGTTAGATAAAAACACCCCAATAATTCGACAATCTGAAAGAACCGAAATATATAAAAAATATCTTCAAAAATTATTAGATGAAGGAAAGGCTTATTATTGTTTTATGACACCAGAAGAACTTGAAGCTCAAAAAGAGGAGCAGATAAGAAAAAAGCTTCCTCCTAGATACATAGGTAAATATAGAGATTTTCCAAAAGATGAAGCATTAAAAAAAATTAAAGCAGGAGAAAAAGCAGTTATAAGAATAAAATTACCAGAAAATAGAGAGGTTATTTTTAATGATATTATTAGAGGAGAGAATAAAACTAATACCAAAGATATTTCTGACTTTGTAATTGCAAAAGATTTAGAATCTCCACTCTATAATTTTTGTGTAGTTATAGATGATCATGAGATGAATATAACTCATGTTTTAAGAGGAGAGGATCATATTCCAAATACTCCAAAACAGGTTTTAGTTTATGAAGCATTAGGATGGGAAGTTCCTTATTTTGCTCATTTCCCCCTAATTTTAAATGCAGATAAATCAAAACTTTCTAAACGTAAAAATAAAGTTTCTGTTGATGACTATTTAGCAGAAGGATATTTACCAGAAGCACTTCTAAATTTTCTAGTTTTGCTTGGATGGAACCCAGGAACGGAAGAAGAAGTGTTTACGCTTGAAGAAATGATAGAAAAATTTTCATTAGAAAGAGTTCATAAAGGAGGAGCTGTTTTTGATTTACAAAAATTAGAGTGGCTTAATGGTCTTTATATTAGAAATTTATCAATAGATAAATTTATTGAAAACCTGAATCCATATATTGAAAAATTACCTTTTAGTGAAAAAATTAATGGAAAAGGTGAAGCTTATTTCAAAAAAGTTGTATCAAGTGTTCAAGAAAAAATGAAAAAACTATCGGAAATAGGAGATTCAATTAAATTTTATTATGAAGAGATTAATGTTAATAAAAATTTATTGATTCATGAAAAAATGAAAGTAGATGGAACTATCGCAAAAAAAGCTATTGAAGAAGGAATTAATGTCTTTTCTAAGATTAAAGAAGCTGATTTCACTCAAGACACGATAAAAGAAAAACTTATTGAAAAAATTCAAAAACTAGGATGGAAAAACGGACAAATGCTATGGCCAATAAGAGCTGCGCTGACAGGAGAAGAAGCCTCTCCTGGAGCTTTTGAAGTTGCGGAGATTTTAGGGAAGGAAGAAAGTTTACGAAGACTTGACATTTACATGAAACATTTTTAATCTTCATCTCTGTTTAAATTATAAAAAGTGGGAAATGTTTTACAAGCAGATAATTTTTCTAATGAATTTGTTCCTAAGCCAAAAATGAGCAGACGATATTTTTTAACGTTATCTGGAATTTTAAGCTTAGCAACAGTTACGAGCACATGGGTAAGTTTTGCTGTAAATAGATGCTTAGAAGTAAGAAAATATAAATTCTCTAAAGAAAAATATGGACTTAAAAATCCTTTAAAAATAGTTGTTTTAGGAGACACCCATATTAGTAGTGAAAAATATCATCTTGATGGAAATCGTGAAGCAACAAGAGTAGCGATTCAAGCTTGTTCTGATCAAAATCCTGATATTGTGCTTTTTGTTGGAGATGCATGTGAAAACCCAATACTGTTTGATCCAGAACCTTTTTCAGGAATTAAGAAAATAGGTTGCCCTATTGTTGCTATTCTAGGAAATCATGACACAATAACCCTTAAAGAAGATAATTCTGTATTAATTGCCCCTTTAGTTCGTAAGGCCTTTGAAGATCTTGGAATTTTACTACTAAGAAATAAAAGTATAACATTAAATACAAACAATAATTATATAAATATAGTAGGGATTGGAAGTTCTATTGTTATGGATAAGGATGGTAAATATTTAAAAAATGGAGACACAGTGCCTATAAATAATATTATTGGGAAAAATAGAGATAAGTTTTTAGCTTCAGGTTTAAATCTTTTTCTTGCGCATGAGCCAAGTATGATAAAAATGCTTAAAGATACTGATATTAAATTTCCTCTTTCTGTGCATGGACATACACATGGGGCATCTCAATTTATACTGTGGCTTAAAGAAAGAATACTTAAGGCAAATTTTGAATTAGGGAAGATTTATAATGATGGCATGAAACCTTATGTTGTAAAAGATGAATATGGAAAAAGAGTTACACAAGTATTAACTACAGGAGGAGTAGGATCTTCTTCTCAATTTTTATCTCTTAAGGGAAGAGAAGGAGATGCGACTATTGAAGTTATTAATTTTGTTTAACTTACCAAATTAATTTTATATAGATATTCCTAGATGTTTTATAAAATCAAAAAAAGAATTTCTATTCAATCCCTGGAACAGGAAAATCCTTACACATCTCTGTAATTTCAGAATGAACTTTTTTAAGAAGTCCTTCATTGTTGGAATCGTTAAGAACTCTATCCATCCAATGAGCAATTCTTTTCATTTCTTCTTCTTTCATTCCCCTAGTTGTAATTGCAGGTGTTCCAAATCTAATTCCCGAAGGATCAAGAGGCTTACGTGGATCATCTGGAATCATGTTCATGTTTAATGTCATTCCTGCTTTATCAAGAGCAGTTTCAGCCTCTCTTCCAGTAAGCCCATTTTTTGTTACATCAAGCATAATAAGATGATTTTCAGTACCTCCATTTACCGGAACATATCCAAGTGAAACTAGCTCGTCACACAAAACTTTTGCATTTTTAATAACTTGTTTTGAATACTCTTTAAATTCAGGAGTGTCAGCTTCTGCAAAACAAATAAGTTTAGCAAAAATACTATGCATTAAAGGTCCTCCTTGTAATCCAGGGAAAATTGCTTTATCAATTTGTTTTGCATATTTTTCTTTACAAAGAATAACTCCTCCCCTTGGACCTCGAAGTGATTTATGGGTAGTAGTTGTCATAACATCAAATCCATAGTCAAAAGGATTATCAATGGCTTCTCCCGCAATAAGTCCTCCAATATGAGAAACATCTGCCATAGTTATTGCTCCAACTTCATCTGCAATCTCTTTAAATTTTTTCCAATCAAGATTTCTACTGTATGCAGAAAAACCTGCAAGTATTAGCTTAGGCTTATGTTCAAGTGCCATTTCTCTTAAATTATCATAATCAATAACACCCCCTTTACTTTGATCTGTTTTGTATCTAACAAAATTAAAAACTTTATACATTGCAGTAACCGGATGTCCATGAGTTAAATGTCCTCCGTGAGAAAGATCCATTCCGAGTATTGTATCACCTGGTTCTAGTAGTGCAAAATAAGTTGCCACATTCATAATAGCACCTGAAAGAGGTTGTACATTAGCATGATCTGCTTTGAATATTTTTTTAGCCTTTTCAATCGCCTGTTCTTCAATTTTATCTGTAAATTCTTGCCCTCCATAATATCTTCTATGAGGATATCCTTCTGAATACTTATTAGTAAAATGAGATCCTGTCGCTTCAATTACAGCTTGTGAAGTATAGTTTTCAGAAGGAATCAGCTCGAGTCCATCTCGTTGTCTTTTCATTTCTCCTTGAAGAAGTTCATAATATTCAGGAAAAGTAGCTTTAAGCCTAGGAAATTGCATCATAATATGGAGTTATTAAAAAGATAAAAAATCACTAAAAGAATACTTTTCTGTTTTTCTGAGGTCAAATTGAAATAAAAATTTATTTTTGATATATTGGGTTAAAATAGCAAATGGTCATTCCGACTTGCTCGGAATCTAAATAATAATCAAAATAAAAACATAATCGATTTATAATATAAATTAGCAAATCTATTAATACTAAGATTCCCGACAAGCCACTAAGTGGTCACTTTGTGACGGGAATGACTAATCCCCTAATTTCAATTTCATGAACATTGCTAATTTCAGAAGGCAGATTGATGATATAGATTCTAAAATTATTGAGTTAATTGAAAAACGTCTTAAAGTTGTTATTGAAATTGCTGAGTATAAAAAAGGAAGAAATATAGAAGCTTATCAACCAGGAAGAGAAAAAGAACTTCTAAAAGAAAGACGAAAGATTGCAAAAAACTTTAGTGTTAAAGAAAGTCTGGTTGAAAAAGTATTTCAATTAATTCTTGAAGAAAGTAGGAGTGTTCAATATAAAGTTTTAGGATTAAAAAAAGTTGTTGATTCTAATATTTTTGATATTAAAAACTTAAAATATAAAATTAAAGAATTAGATTTAGATCTAAGCATTTTTGATGTTTTTACTCGTGTCTATGCTAATTTTGATACGTTTTTCTTTTTAGAATCACTTGGAGATGATAAAGATTTTTCACGTTATTCATATATAGGATTTGGTCCTAAGCATATTATAAAAGCTCGTAAAGAAAAACTTTGGATTGATGATAAAGAAGTTGATTGTAATAAAAATCCATGGGAGTTTTTAAAACAAAATTTTCCTTCAGATTTATTACCAAAAGGAAATGATTTTAAAGGCGGACTTGTTGGTTATGCTTCGTATGAGGCCTATAGATACAAAGAACCAAATATAAAAGCTTTTCATGATAATAAAGATTTTTACGATTTTGAGTTTGGTCTTTATTTAGAAGGAATAAGATACAATCTTCATACTAAAAAAATAGAATATTTTACACTTCTTGAAGATCATTCAAATAAAATATTTGAAATATTAAAAAGTCCGATTGATTTATCTAAAGAAAAAATTAAAGCAAAAGGCTCAAATTTTACAGATGAAGAGTTTGAAGATATTGTTGAGAAGCTGAAAGAAGAAATAGTTGCTGGAAATATTTTTCAGATAGTTCCTACACGAAAATATTATTATGAAATTTCTGGATCAACTCTTGAAATTTATAAAAAATTACGAGCTCAAAATCCATCTCCTCATATGTTTTTTCTAAAATTTGGAGAAAGACAATTAATAGGGTCTTCCCCTGAACTTGTAGCAAGAGTAGAAAATAACAGAGTAGAATCTTACCCCATTGCTGGAACAAGAAGCAGAGGGAAAACACCCGAAGAAGATTTAAAATTAGAAAAAGAATTATTAGCTGATGAAAAAGAATGCGCAGAACATATGATGTTAGTTGATATGGCTAGAGATGACTTAGGAAGAGTTTGTGAATATGGAACTGTCAAAGTTGATAAATTAAAGATCATTAAAAAATTCTCACATGTTCAACACATTGTTTCTCATATATCTGGAGAACTCGCAAAAGATAAAAACATGTTTGATGCAGTTATGACTTCTTTTCCTATGGGGACAGTTTCTGGTGCTCCTAGAATTGAGGCTGTTAAATTGATATATGAAAAGGAAAAAATTCCAAGAGGTCCTTATTCAGGATTCGCAGGATTTTTTTCTTTCTCAGGTGAAGCAGTCGCCGCTCTTTCTATTCGTTCTTTGTTTATTAATGGTAAAGATGCCTACGCTCAAGCTGGCGCTGGAGTTGTTTTTGATTCGGTTCCAGAGTTTGAGAGAAAGGAGGTAGACAAAAAAGTTGATGCAATTAAGAAAGTTTTGGGAGAAAAAACTTGACATTCTTATTTGCCTTGTTTTAAGATACACTACGTTTTACAAAGAGTAGGGGATAAACTATTTAACTAAACTTAATTATGGAAGCACAAAAAACAGTCTTAGCTATTGGTCAAAGTTTTGATAATGCAACGAACAAGTTAGCAATTCAAATGTCCCTTTCTCAAAAAGCTTCTAATGTACAATATGATGCTGTTGATAATTATCCACCAAAAGAAATAAAGGAATATTTAGAGAAAACAACCCCTAATCTTATAGTTCTTGAAATAGCAGCAATAAGTAATGTATTAGAAATTATAGATATAATGAATTCTTTAAAAGAAAAAGTTTTAATTTTAATTGGTCCAATATATACAAACAGAGGAAATGTAACAAAAATGTTGGAGACTTATATTGCGAGTGAAAACTTGGATGAATCATCTAGTAAAAAAATATTAGATTTTATGAACCAAGAAAATGTAATATGTCTTAATGTCGATAATTATACCTCTTTTTCCGAAAGAATTTTAGAATTATTAGACATGTCCAAGAAGAAACTTCCTTCAATCAAAGGCTTAAATGACACTGATGCTTCAAAAGTTGTTGCTCATGGATTAAGAAAGATAAAAAATCAAAAGTCTAGAATGTCTATAAGAGAAAAATCGATTACAGTAAAAAAATTAATTCAAGAAGTTCTTAGTCTCACTAGTTTAGGATTGGAACATATAAGGATGTATCGTGAGTTAGAAGAAACTTTAACTCATTTAGGGAAACAATAATATCTAAATAACACCCTGTTTTCACGATTGAGATTATTATAGTGTACCCCAAAATTCAGACAATTCAATAAGACAGAAAAATGGTCGTTAAATTTGTATTTTCTCATTAATAATCTTACCTTAACTTTCTGTATCATTTTTAGGGTAAAATATAATTTCTTAATATTTCTGGCAAAACTTGTAAAGATGGAGCCAAGGTTTTTTTAATAGCAGTGCGTCTATCATTCATTTCTTTAAAAATTAAAAATGAATTTTTAGCCACAACAGCAAGAGTTGTTGCATATTCATAATAATTATTTGCCAACTCTGGAGTATTAAAAAGCCTAGGACTTGCTGTTTCTATTTCAAGAAGCAAGTTTTTATCAGGACAGTTTAGGATATCAACTCGAAAAATTGTTTCATCTTTAATATTATCAGGCAATTTTTCCATAACTTCTTGAAAAAAAAATTTTAGTTCATTATCGGGAGAATGAACATATATATCCTGTCCTCCAAAATGAGCATGTGCAATATTTGTATTTTCTCCAACTGGTCTTTTTATGAAATAAACAGGCCAGCCTCTAACTTTTACGGCGGAGTATTCCATTTTTTCTTCGATATAATCTTGGACTAGAATGAGCTGATCTTTATTTGTTTCGTTATTTCTATGAAAATATAGATATTTTTGAAAATAGTCTTGCAATTCTTTGGCTGATAAAATTTGTTTTTTTAAATGAGGGAATTCATCTTTTGTTTTTTCGCAAGGAACTGAAACCTCAAATTGTGTCTCATCAATTTTTCTTACAAAAAACAATCCAAATGCTTTTGCTGCTATTGATGGCTTTATTACAACTCCGTCCTTTTTCTCTTTTAAAAAGTCAGGTAAATATAATTCATCTTGAACCCCTATTGTCTTTGTTGGAACAATTGGAACACCTCTAGCCTCTAATTCTTTTAAATATCCTCCTTTATTAAAAACCCAGCGAATCATCTCAAAAGAATTTATAGTTGGAATACTTTTCTCTTTTGCTAATGCTTCAATCTCAATTAAATGTGGACTCATTTCTTTCCATAGCTCCTGTCCTCTGCGTAAATTTCTAGTTTCTATTAAATCAAATTCATTTTCTTTTAAAAGTTTTCTTGCCTCACCGTAATCATCTTCATCAAGTATATTTACAAGTCTACGATGAACTCCTTGAGCATTTAAAGCGCTTGTTATTAAATCAAAGTCATCATGTAAAAATCCAACATTTAAGGAAAGAATATTAGGAGCACGGGAGCACGGGAGTTATTCATTTTTTTAAATCTAGGACGTTAAAACAAATGACATTTAATCAGATGAAATTGTTTTTGTCAATAAAATTATTAACCCTTGAGGAGCAACTCTGAGATATGATATAAAAATTTAAAAATCTCGTTTTTCACCAACTAATCCTCTAGAAACTTTTTCTTGACTAGAAAAGTTATATTCAAAAGGAGTTATCGTAGTACCTGAAGAGCTACCGCACCCTTTTTCTTGAAGTAAACGTACTGTCAATTCATTATTTCTAAAAAAATCATTAATATCTTCTGGTAATTGTAAATCTTTAACATTTACCATAAGTCTTAAAATTGATTTGCAATTATTGGCAGAAGGACCTATTTCTGATAAGGCAATTGTTATCATATCAATTAATGTAGCAAATTGTAATCCTTTAGAATTTTTTATCACACTAGGAGTCTTTCTATTTTCTATAGAAAAGGATACTGAATTATTCGTTGAGTAATAACCCCCAGAAAAAAGTTGCTGAGCATACGGATTGCGTATAACTTTCTTTGTTATAGGATCATTTTCATTTTCAAATCCCATAAAAACAAAATGCCTTCCTTCATTTGTTATAAATTCACCAGTTAAAACACTATTACTATCTTTTTTTATCTTTGAATCTTCAGAAACACATTCTACCTGTAATATTATATTATTTTTAATCATTTTTCGCCATGTAATCTCTTTTAACCCAATAATCTTTTCGCCATCTCTTAACAATTCTTCTGTTAAAGATGTAATAGGAAGTAAAGTATCAGCTCCATGTGCAAAATCCGAACTCCATGTAAAAAACAATTCTGCTTTACAAGAAGCTTTTTGTTCTATTTTGTCCACTTTTATATTTTCTAAGTTAATTAGCTCTTCCGAAGAATTTTCCCATTGCTGAAAAGGGCTCGAGTTTTCTAAATTATGCAACGATGTAAGTAAGTTTATTTGTTGACGAAGGCACAACTGTATTAACTCTTCCTGTGATACCTCTACAATTTCAATAAAAGAGGGAAGTTCAATTTTCTCATCTCTAGAGCAAGGCATTATTTCCATTTGAATAAATTATTAAATAATAAATTTAGCCACAAGGTATATTGTG
>CAYXLW010000002.1:0-288361 GCA_964466055.1 uncultured Candidatus Peribacteria bacterium | reverse complement strand
AATTGACAACCTTATTATAATACTTCGAAATTATTTTAGCAAGCTAGTATATCTTCATTTGGTTCTAAATAAAAAGAATTTGGGAAATGTTTTTTATCAATTCCTTTATCTTTAAGATATTCTGAAGCACCATATTTGCTTCCACCTTCATAATAATCCTTTGTATTTTGCATATAGGGAATTTAAAGATAAATTATCTTAAAATTATGAGGTTCTCTTGTCAAGTGGATTATTTGCTTTTTTTTTGTTATAATTAAGTGAACAAAATAACAATAAAACTATGTCTAAAAAAATATCACCACAAGAAGTTTTATCTTTAAAAAAATATGTAAGAGCAACTAATTATCTTGCAGTAGCTCAAATATATTTAAGAGACAATATTTTGCTCGAGAAAGAGCTTAAGTCAGAAGATATAAAGCCAAGACTTTTAGGGCATTGGGGAACTTGTCCTGGGATTAATTTTGTTTATGCAAATATAAATAGATTGATTGTAAAAAATAATGCTAAGTTTCTTTATGTTGTTGGTCCGGGACACGGATTCCCAGCAATTCAGGCAAATTTATTTATAGAGAAATCTCTCACAAATTTTTATCCAAAAAAAATACCATATAATAAAGAAGGAGTTAGAGAAATTTGTTCAAAATTTTCTGCTCCATATGGATATCCATCACACTCAAACCCTGCTGCACCTGGTGCAATTTTAGAAGGAGGGGAGTTAGGTTATAGCTTAAGCATTTCATTTGGTTCAGTGTTAGATAATCCAGATTTGATAACTTGTTGCCTTGTTGGTGATGGGGAATCTGAAACTGGACCACTTGCTGCTGCATGGCACGTGAATAAAATTCTTAATCCTGCTGAAAATGGAGCGGTTCTTCCAATTATACATGTAAATGGATATAAAATTTCAGGGCCAACAATTCTTGGACGTATGGATAATGATGAAGTGAAAGCACTTTATGAGGGATATGGCTACGAGCCATTCTTTGTAGAAGAAGGTAAGAATTACGATGTATATGAAAAAATGGCTGAAACAATGGATACCTGTTATGGAAAAATCAGAAATATACAAGAAAAAGCCAGAACAATTAAAGGAATAGAAAAACCTAGATGGCCAATGATAGTTTTACGAACACCAAAAGGTTGGACAGGTGTGGAGTATGATGGAGCTGAAAAACTTGAAGGTAATTGTAATTCTCATCAAGTTATTCTTGCTGATGTTAAGAAAAATCCTGAACATTTGAAAATGATTGAAGGATGGTTGAAATCATATAAATTTGAGAGTTTGTTAATTAATGAAAAAGGAGAATTTAAGTTTGATAAAGATATCCAATCTTTAATCCCACAAAAAGGAATGGCATGTGGAAGTCAAAAATATGCTTTTGGTGGAGATATCGTTAAAAAATTAAAATATCCAAATTTAAAAACTCTTAGCTTAAATAGTAGTAGAGGAAAAACAAAATCTAGTTCTATGAAAAAAGCTGGAGAGTTTTTAGAACAACTTTTTAAGCTGAATAAACATGATAATAATTTAAGGGTATTTAGTCCTGATGAAACTTATTCAAATCAAATAGATGCAATTTTTAATGAAACCTCTCGTTCTTGGGAATGGCCAATAGAAGACTTTGATAAAGACTTAAATAAAAAGGGAAAAGTTATGGAGATGCTTTCGGAGCATACTCTATTTGGACTCTTACATGGTTATACAGTTACAGGAAGACATGGAATTTTTGTTTCCTACGAAGCATTTGTTCAAGTAATTGCATCAATGGCTGATCAATATGCTAAATTTATTAAAGCATCCGAAGAAGTTAAATTTAGAAAACCACTTCCTGCTTTAAATATTATTCTTACATCACTTTTAGAAAGACAAGATCATAATGGTTTTTCTCATCAAAATCCTTCGTTTATTTCTAGTATGATGGAAAAAGATGGGAATATAATTTCTGCTTATTTCCCCCCAGATACAAATTCAATGCTTGTCACTATGAAAGAAATATTTGAATCAAGAAATTCATTAAATTTAGTAGTTGCAGGTAAAAAAGATCAATTTAATTGGCTTACTTTAGAAGAAGCAAAAGTTCAAATGGATCATGGGATTATGACATGGGATTTTGCAAGTGATGAGAATCCACAAGTTGTTTTAGTTTCAAGTGGAGATTATGTAACAAACGAATGTCTTGCATCAATTCAAATTATTAAACAGTTAATTCCAAATGTTAGAGTACGGTTTGTTAATGTTTCTGAACTTACTGCTCTTGGAGTAGGAGATGACACAGTAAAATCAAATTCAGATTTACTTGATAAATATTTTACTGCTGATAAAGGTGTTGTTTATAACTTCCATGGTTATCCTCATACAATTAAAAAATTATTATTTGATTATAGAGGCTCACATCGTATAAAAGTTAATGGTTACATGGAGGAAGGTTCTACTACTACTCCTTTTGACATGGAAACACGAAATAAAACTTCACGTTATCACTTAGTTTTAGATATGGCTGAAAAGCTTTTTAATCAAGGGGATATTGATAAAAACAAATATGAGGAGGTGAAGAATGAGATTAAATCTAAACTAAAAAAACATAAGGAATATATTTTGAAGAATGGGGTTGATATTGATGAGATTACTAATTGGGAGTGGAAGTAATGAAAGTTGAAATTATTTAAATCACCTTATGAAATAACTTCTTTCCAGTCTTTTATATTAACTCATACACTTATTCCTTTTATCAATTTATCTATTTTATATTTCATTAGCATTCTTTGAAACACAGGAAAAAGTATTTTTTGAACAGATTGCATTCTTTTTTCTGTAATTCCTTTTTTTCTTAACATATTTGTATATAATATGGCTTCTTTTTGACTCAATTTTAATATTTGTTCATATCTGAGTTCTAGAGGATCTGGGGTGTCTAATTCAAATAATGTTTTAAGATCAATTTTAAGTTCCTGCGTAACTCTTACAAACTCTGATATTATTTCTGTATAATCATTTTTTTCTTTACTGTATCTGTAATGTGGATTTAATGTATGAAAATTATTCATGACACTAATTACTCTCGAATGTACATTTTCAGTAATACAATGTGGTAAATTCATATATTTATTTATTCTATCTTTTTCTTTTTCCCAAAATTCATCATAATTTTTATAGCCTACAATTCTTTCTACTAATTTATCAGCATCTTTGAAATAAATTGATGGTTCATGCGAAAATGATAATTCATTTGTCATGTTTAACTTATAAACTTAATAACTCCACTAAATATACTTTGTAAAAGAAGAATCCCTAAAATCCCAATAATAGAATATTCAAAAGACTTAACAGCCTTATGAATCTTTTCTACTTTACCACCAGAAGTAAGGTACAAAAATCCTGAATATAAAATAGATACTACAGCTATAACTGAAATTGAGGAAATAATAAACGCACTGACTTTTTCCAAAGCAATTCCCATTTGAGAAAAAGTCTTCTCTTCGGTAACACTAAAGATTGTTTTATTTAATGAAGAATAAAATGCTTTTGTAAAAAAGATAAGAACTACAGACAAAATTCCTCCTTCAATCAATCCTTTTCCTAAAACTTCATTGTTCTTGTTAGATGCCCCAAAAATGAATAAAAGAAGACCTATAATAATAACAATTCCAGATAGTGAAATAAAAATATAGGCACTTAGTGACCATAAATTTGAAAGAAATTCTGCATAAGTTGTTGTTTGGAAAATAGAATCCGCATATACAAATGATGGGAATAGTAATACTCCTATGGAAAACACCGCCATATTTAACCTTATAATACGATGATAAAAAGCGTTTTCTTTCATATTTTGAATTAACTTTTTCTTTCTATTTTTTTCTACTCTTTCTTGAATCCAAGTGATAATCCAATTGTAAAATTTAGATTGTATTATACCACTTCTGCCATTCCCGCGTATGCGGGAATCCAGTTTTTTTATTCTGGATTCCGGAGCAAGTCCGGAATGACAGTTCTTTATTTTATTTACCTTTATTTTTTGTTTTTTTATCAACATTTTTTAATTTTTATTTTTAATATTTAAAAGAAATTCATAATAAATGAAGCAATTGGTTTTGCTAGTACTACAATAATTAGTCCTCCAATTCCTGAATATATTATCTTTTTTGCAGTATTTGTTTTATATTCATCGCCCAGAGAAGTCATATAAGAAATTCCTCCATAAATAACAACTATTATACTCAAGAAAATAAATATTAACTGAGCAGAGTTAATAATTCCCCCAGTATCAATTTCTTCACTTCCTCCAAAAGCTTCAGTAAAACAACCTGCTCTATATAAATCAATACTCCCATCTGGACAATAACATTGTTCATCTTCTGGATTATACATTTCAGGAGAGACACATTTATCACTTGGTCCTGCATTTACGTTATATACAAGACTTGAAAGTGATACGAATGTTATGCTTAATAGATATATTAGTATTTTTTTCATTGAAATATAATTAGATTAATTTTTATTATTTAAAATATCGTCATCTGTATCAATAAATTCTTCATTTTCTGGAGACTCGCTTATGTCTTCATTATATCCATTGTTATTAGGCTTTACGCTTTCATCCTCTTCTTCTAGTATTTCATTCTTATTTTGTTTTTCATCTGCTGGTGAGGTCTTTTTATCATCTGGTTCATTATTATTTGCTTTATTATATGTTTTAGATAATTGATCATTAGAATTCATTGAGCTTTCTTTTTTCTCAGAAGATTTTGAATAGAACGAATTAGTTTCTTCTTTTTTAACTTGTTCACTTGAAGAAAATACTTTTGATATTTCTTTGTTATCTTCAAACTTTACTGAAGTTTTTCCTTCAGTTAATTTGGCTATCTTCTCTCCTTTTGATGAAGTTTCTTCCTCATCTTCACTAGATTTATTTAGGATCACATCGCTGTTATCATCACTAGACGATGATGTAGCTGAGTTTTCATTACTTTCTTTCTTAGTATCATGGTCTTTTTCTTTATTATTTTTATTAGATTTATCATCATCAGATGATTCTTGTTTTGAAGCTTGGGATACTTTCTGTTTTGATTGAACATTATTGTTTTGAACATCAACTTTTTCAGTTTCTTCCTCTCTGCCATCAAATTTAATAGAGGTTTGTCCTTTAGGAAGCTCAGCTGATTTTTGTTTTATTTGAGAAGTTTCTCGCTCTGCATCTACAGTTTCAGCCTCTTGAATAGATTCATCAAACTTAACAGAAGTTTTTCCTTCAGGCAGTTCTGCTGCTTTATGTTTTGCTTGAGAAGTTTCTTGCTCTGCATCCACAGTTTCTGCCTCTTGCATAGATTCATCAAACTTAACAGAAATCTTTCCTTCAGGCAGTTCTGCTGCTTTATGTTTTTCCTTATTTGTAGAAGAAAGTATATCACCTTCTTTTTCGGAAATTGGAGTTCCTGATTCTTGTGATAATTGAGATGATTTTTCATTTGATATTTCTGGTACTTGATTTTCAGATTTAGATTCATTTACTTTCCCTGATTTTGTTGTAGTTCTTGATTCAATATTGTTTAGCAAAGTTTCAGCTTCAGTGTCTCCTTCTTTTTTTCTTTTTGTTAGCTCATTTATCATACTAGTTGAATTTCTAGTTACTATTCCGTAGTTTTTAATTTCATTTTTATCAAAAGATTTAAGTACACTTGCAATATCCTTTGTTGACATTTTTTCTACCACAGAAGAAATATCTTGAATTGTAGATTGTTTTTGTATTTCTGAAATATCTTTTAAATTCTTTGTCATATCGTTAGTTGAAACTACTCCTTTAGATGTTTCCTCTTCTTTGGTTAATTTTTTAGCAAATGTAGATTGAGGAAATTTGTCTTGTAAAACTTTTGCGAGTTTTGCAAATGATTTATCGAAAGGAGACATATATTGATATTGTGGAGTACTTGGGTTTTTAGGGTCTTTGGGATTATTTCCTGAAGGACTATTTGGATCTGGCTCATCTGGTACATCTGGTGAAAATGATGGATTTTCGCCTCTGAATAAAAATCCAGATGATTGACTGCTTCCAGTTATAGCCATTGAATCAAATGAGCGCATGATTCTTGTTAGCCATATCGCAAAAAATGGTACTAGTAGTAACATTATTATACCTCCAATAATCTTCATCATATCTTCAATAGATCCTGTTGAAACAAAAGTTTCAAAAGGGGAGTAGATAAATAAATTAGTTACTTGAGGGAAAACTTCTAATCCTGAATAGCTACTATTTACTGGTACTCCAATATTTCTCCAGATATGAACAAGTACATTAAGTAAAATAGCGATAATTGGACCGATCATGATCCAACGAATAAATAGCCATTTCCAATATCTCCAATATTCACGAGATCCTGAGAAAATAAAAAGGAAAAATAAAATGGGTGCAATTATGAGTATTACCCAGAGTATTATATAACGTAAAAACAGGAAAAGAATTATTCCCCAGTGTGCAATACTTATTAAAAATACAAGTGCTATATTAATAATATAAGCATCAGAATATAAATCTATATAATAATCATCTTTTGTAACGGAAAGACTATTTCTTATTTCTTCTTTTTCAAGAGCATCTGCTGGCCACTTTGTATCTTTTCGTGGCATATAATACATAATTCTTTTTCCTACAAACGAATAATTTAGATTTGTATTAGCTACACTCATTAAATCTTCAGCTCCAATATTTTTATAGCCTTCATCATTTACTTTTGGAATTTGTCTAAAGGTATTTTCTAAAACATTGCTTCCATGAATTATCAATCTTACAACTGGTGAAGAAAAATTTATTAGTACAAAACTAAAAATAATTATCATTATAAGTTTAAGAATGTATGAGGGAGAAAAAAAGATTTTAAAATTTAGTAAAAATGCAAGAATTATTAGTACAATAATAAATGATAGATTCGCAAAATTGATTACTGTATTTGTAAGCTTTTGGATAGTCTCACTTTCATATGAATGATTTTCTACTCCTAAAATCCAGTCTAATGCATTAGCTGTTCTTACTGCGAATTTTCCTGCAAGTGTTACCCAATAGTCATTAACTACTTCTGCATTACTTTGACTTGCGATTTTATTGAATCTTTCAGTTGTATCATCTGAAGATATAAACTGGCTTGAATCTTTTTTTAGAATGAAGGATACATTTTGATTTTTTCTTTCCTCAAAATCAATTATTTCAGAAATTTTACTTTCTTCTTGAATAAATCCTTTGGGAACAGTTTGGGATCTGGTAGGACCTGAATGTAATGAAAGAGTTATAGGGGTACTTTCATCTGCAAATTCGATTTTTATTGATCCAGTCGCAGGATCTGCAAAGTATACCTTATTTTCTTCTTTAACTTCTACCCAAATTGCTTTTGATACATCATCATTAAATTCATCATAAATTTTTGTTGTATCACAAAATATTCCTGTTTTAAAAACCTTTTTTAATTCTTTATAAACAATATAGTTGGTTTCTCCTTTTGAGAAAGTTAAATCTCCATTATCGTTTTCTGTGGTAGATGAGACACCACAAAGCTTACTCCATTCTTTTTGTTTATAACGGTTAAAAAGATTTCTAACCAAAACTTGCGTACTAGATTTTATACTTTTCCATACAGAACTTCCTTCTAAACTTTCTATATTAGAAAATTTGAATTGATATCCTGTTTCGGTGGAATTCCAAATGGCATCGGTATGTTCTTTTAGTAAATCTCCATTTGTTATCCATTTTTGTACTGTATTGTTAAAAACAATTTCTGGAACAGTTGCTGTATATTGGCTTTCTATTGTTGGTGAAAAACGATATGTAGCTCCTTGATTTTCATTTATATGCACATTAGAAGTAACACTTGCAGCAAACACTTCTGTAATAAAGAAGATTTGTAGTACTATGCCTAAGGTGATAAATAGTTTTTTCAAGTTTTTGTTTTTTGTTTTTTTTTGAATTAATATAAACCCCCTCTCTCTGCTTTTTCTACATCTGTTAGCTTTTTTAAGCTAAAAGTGCCTATTTTAATATGTTTCATATTATCAATTCCAGTTGTAGTTAAAACGTGCGTTGCTCTTTTTTTTCTCTTTAATATCCATTTTTTGTTAGGATTAGGAACTCCCTCTCCTTGGTGAAAATCATAGTTAGGTAATATAATAATTTCTGTAAACCCTTCTTCTATCGCTTCTGCTACAAATAAATCCCAATTAGTTTCGATGCTATGATATTTATCTAAAAATCTAATAGGAATATTTCCTTCTGCTTTAGAAAAAAGATTATCTAACGTTTTTTCTTCTACACTGCCATTGCCAAGACTATTACTTAATTCATTTCTTTTATGTCTATCAACATCTCTAAAATCATAAATACTTACTGTATCTACATTTGTTTCTTCTGATTTAGTTTCTATTTTATCCATAATACTAAAAATATCCGAAGGAGAAGATTCATTTGTTAATGATCCTATATCCAATGCTGTATTAATATTTCTATTAAATTCAAATGCCAAGGATTCTAATAAAAGCTTTTGATTTAACGATATTTCATTCTGTGGAGCTTTATCCTTTAATTTACAATATCTTTCTTGTAAAGTTCGTGAAAACTGATCTATAATTTTTTTTACACTAGATTCAGATGCCCATTTTATTGAATTTTTAAAAGATTCTGGTTGCATAATGTTTTAATTAATAAGTAAATTTATTTTATATTATAATTTTTAATCTCCAAATGAACTAAATATAATTGCTTCTATTGCTCCAAATACTCCTAAATGTAATATTAATGTTTTATCGAAACTTAAATCCATGAAATACAAGAACATAAGAGCTATGATTAAACTATTCAAAAAAGCAATTATCCCTATAAAAGAAGTATGATAAAAATTTTTTATTAAAAAATTAAAGTTTCCTTTTTTAAATTGTAAGAAGGATTCTTGAGTAAAGAGCATAAACTTAAAAACAAATGCTACAAAGAACATTAGTAGGAAAAATGAAATAGTTGATTCAAATATAACTTTATTCCAATAAAGAATTTGGAAAAATATTATTAAAGCTGAATTTATTCCTAAAATTGTATGTATATTCCATAAAGAAAATTGCCTATCTGTTTTATAAAATTTATAGAAATCAAAAAACAATAGAAGAATAAGATAATATACTGAATATGATAAAACTGATGAAAAAATAATATTTTCGAGTAATGGAATGACCTCTAATGAAAGCATATAAAAACTTCCTGCTCCGCATAATAAAGAAAAAATAAATACAAATATTCGGCTTCCCCAAAACTTGATTTTTTCTTTAAAACTTTTAAGTTTCTCTTCTTTTATTTTTTTGTACTCAAAGTCATATTTCTCTCTTTTTTCTGAATGAGAAAGAATGTCATAAGCTTCATAAATTTCTCTAAATTTCTCTCCTGCTTCTTCACTAGAATTATGATCTGGATGCCATTTAAAAGCTAAAATATGAAATTGTTTTCTTATCTCAGAATCTTTTGAGAAAGGGGAAATTCCTAAAACTGAGTAATAATCTATAAAGTTTTCTTCCATTTTTTTGTTTTATTTTAATTTTTATTTTTTGCTATTCTCGCGAATGCGAGAATACAGATCATGAGTTATTTTGATTACTGGATTCTGAATTAAGTTCAGCCTGACGATTACTGCTATCACCAGCTGGAAATTCATTATGCTGAATATTCCCTACTGGTAATTCATGGCTAGGGTCTATAATTTGAGATTGAGTATATGGAGCAGTTGTTCTTTCATTATTGTTATTAACTTTCGATTGACTATTATTATCTGGATTCTGATTATCTGAACTCTGATTTTCAACTCGAGAAGATTCTTTTGCTGATTGCTCAAATTCTTCTTTATTTACAAACTCTAATTTTTTATCTTTAACAATTACATAAATTTTCCCATTCAAAGAACTTCCTAACATTTTCATAGCCAAGGCATCTAGAAGTTCAGTTTGAATTATACGTTTTAATGGTCTAGCTCCCATAGTAGGAGAAAAACCTCTTTCTGCTAAAAATTTCTTTGTAGATGAAGCTACAACCAATTGAATTCCTTGTTCTAAAAGATTTGAATTAATTCTATCAATTTGAATATCGAGTATTCTATAAACATTTGTTAAAGTTAGCGGATGAAAAATTATTACTTCATCAAGTCTATTTATAAATTCTGGTCTAAAGAACTCAAAAAGTTGTTTTTTGATAAGTTTATCAAGATTAGGATCAAGCTCCTCTTCTCCTTTTTCATTCTCAGTAAATACAGATTTATTTTCTTGGAACTCTAAAATATCTTTTGATCCTATATTAGAGGTAAGAATAATAATCGTATTCTTGAAGTCGATAGTTCTTCCTCTATTGTCCGTAAGTCTCCCATCATCTAAAATTTGAAGAAAAAGATTAAAAACATCAGGATGTGCTTTCTCCACCTCATCAAAAAGTAGTATAGAAAAAGGTTTTTTTCTAATAGCTTCTGTTAATTCACCTCCTTCTTCATATCCTACATAGCCTGGAGGAGCTCCAATAAGTTTTTGATTAGCTTGTTTTTCCATATATTCAGACATATCAAAACGAATCATTGCTGAATCTTCATGAAACAAATATTTAGCTAGAGTTTTAGCAAGCTCTGTTTTTCCAACTCCTGTTGGACCAAGGAATAAAAATGATCCCATTGGTTTATTACCATCATTTAATCCCATTCGTGATCTGCGTACTGTATTTGAAATACTTTTTATAGGATGACTTTGACCAACAAGTCTTTTCCCTATTTCTTCTTCCATATATTTTAATTTTTCTTTTTCAGATGTGTTTAACTTTGTAACAGGAATTCCAGTTAATAAAGAAACAATTTTAGTTATATGTTCAGTACCTATAGTATTAGAATCCACTTGTGGTTTTATAATTTCTTGTTGCTCAATATCTTTTTCTTCCTCTTTAATTTCTTTATCCTCTCCAATTTTATTCTTTTCTTCTATTATTGTTTTCCTATGTCTAAGCTCATTGATTTTTGCTCGTATTTTTTGAATTTCTTCGGATTCTGTATCCCCAGATTCAATTAAGTTACTTTGTATTTGTTCTAACTCTTTAATTTTGTTTTCAATTTGATTTAAAAGATTGACTTTTTCTTCATCATCTACCTCCTTTATGTATTCGGTGTCATGAATTTTAGTGTCATTTAAGATACTAAACTTTCTATCTTTGTTAGATAATTCATTCAATTCTTTTTCTAAAGAAGGAATTTCTGAATATTTTATTTTTGATGCTTCATCCATTTCTCCCATTACTTCCATTTCTTTCTCTTTTTCTTTTAAACTTTCTATTTTTTGATTTAATTCTTGCTCTTTTTTAACTTTGTCATAATCTTCTTTTACAAGAGTGTTCAACATCGTTTCTCTCTCTTTTAAATCTCTAATTTTTTTATCAATGTCTGTAATTAATTCTGAATTATCTGTCCCAGATTTTTGCATCTCTAAATGAACTATTGCTTCTTGAAGATCATTTAATTCTTCCAAATTTTTGATTCCTTTTGTTTTAAAAACAGAACAAGCTTCATCAATAAGGTCGAAAGCTTTGTCTGGTAAATTTCTATCTGTAATATAACGACTTGATAATTTTACAGCTGAAACAATAGCTTCATCTGAAATTTTAACTTTATGAAAATCTTCATATTTTGATTTTACACCTTGAAGCATAATTACAGCCTTTTCCATACTAGGTTCTTCTACAACTAAAGTCTCAAATCTTCTTGTTAATGCTGCATCTTTTTCCAAAAGTTTATATTCATTTCTTGTTGTAGCACCAATAAATGTTATTTCTCCACGAGAAAGTGCTGGTTTAAGGAGATTAGCAGCGTCCATTCCTCCTCCTGCATTAGCTTTCATTATATTATGAATTTCATCTACAAATAAAATAATTTGACCATTAGATTCTATAATTGCTTTTACTAAAGCTTTTAATCTTTCTTCAAATTCTCCTTTGAATTTTGCGCCAGCAACAAGTGCTGCTAGATCTAATTCTAGCACTCTTTTATTGAGAAGTACGTCTGGAACGTCATTTTCACTTATTTTTTGAGCAAGTCCTTCAACAACAGCTGTTTTGCCCACACCTGCTTCACCAATAATTAAAGGATTATTTTTAAGTCTTCTTCCTAGAATTTGTATTATTCTTTGAGTTTCTTTCTCTCTTCCAATAACTGGATTAAGCTTTCCTTCTTTTGCTTTTTTTGTGTAATCAAGACAGTATTTATCAAAAACATCTACAGATAAATCTGGATTATCTGTTTCTATTTTTTTCCCTTTTCTTAATTCTTTTATAGCATTTTCAATTTTTTCTTCACTAATATTTGCTGAAAGGAAAATGTCCTTAGTTTCTTTGTTTGTTTGTAAAGCTGAAAGTAAAATATGCTCTCCGCTAACATAGCTATCTTTCATTTCATCTTTCAAAGCTTCTGCCTTTGCCAAAACTCCTTCTAAATCATCATTAAAAACAATATTCCCTATAGATTCAACTTTAGGTTGCTGATCTAGTTTCTCTTTTATTTTTTGATTAAGAGTCTCTCTTGAAGAACCAAATTTCTCAAAGATTAAAAAAATGACTCCTTCTGATTCATCTAAGAATAATTTGAGAATGTGAAAAATACTTATTTCACTGTTATTTTCTTTTATAGCAAAAGTTTTTGCTTTTTTTAAAAGTTCTTGAATTCGAACAGTATATTTTGTGAGTTCCATAATTTTTATATTAATTTTTATATTTAATATCAGATCATTATAGCAAAATATTTAATTTTTCTCAATGAGAAGTTATTGACATTGTTATGTTAGAATTAAAAAGAGTTGACCCGTAAAAAAAATATTGATTTCTAATTATAAATATCTGTATGTTTCATTGTTTGCTATTTATTTTTTCTCCTGCTTGAAATTTATAAGTAAATTTGATACAATATTAAGAATTAAAATAAATGATAATAAGAAAGATCATACTTTAGAAAATAATCTCAAAATATTTACAACTATAAATACTTTATAAACATAAAACTTAAACTCTCTCATCAAATGAAAAATAAAAAAAACAGACAATTCTCTTTACTTGAAACATTAAAAGTTTTAGGAGTGATTTTTTTAATAGTAATTTCTTTCATATCAGGAATGATATTTGCAGAAAAATCATATCTTTTAAAATTAAAAACTGAATATCTAAAAGCTGAAGTTTCTCCACCTTCACCACCTGAAGTTCCAGAAAATCCTAATGTAGGAGTTGGAACTTATGCTATAACTTTAAATCAAGGATGGAATCTCGTAGGTTTCCCTGTTTTATCGCCTTATATGTCTAATATTAAAAATAACTCTGGTAAGTTAAAAACCTTATTTAATAATAAAATAGAAATCGTTTTTACGTATACAGGTGGAAAATGGGAAAGCTATGATTTTGTAAATAATGTAGGAAATTTAAATAAAATTGAGCTTGGCAGAGGTTATTGGATAAAAATGTCTGAAGGGTTAAATGTGACAATTAATAGTAATTCAACCGGTGGGAATGACGATGATGAAGGAGATGACGACAACTCAGATGATGGAGAAAATTTGCCAAATACTAAATACAATTCTACAAGTCCGTGTTTACCTGGAAATCCTGATTTTTCAAGATTAGGAGGATATAATAACTCTAAACTTCAAGATTGTAATCATTTAACTCCTAAGTATATTGCAGGAAGAGAATTTATAACGGAGGATCCTAAAGAATATAAGCCTAATGGGAAAACAATTGAACAAATGAAAGAAAAATTAAATTCTAGGGGGATGGATTGTAGCGTTAAAAGTGAAGACAAAATTTACTGTAATGATGTTGCAGATGGGAAGCGTGTTG
Source organism: uncultured Candidatus Peribacteria bacterium (assembly GCA_964466055.1). GTDB lineage: Bacteria > Patescibacteriota > Gracilibacteria > CAYXLW01. The sequence goes on along the minus strand of CAYXLW010000002.1, from coordinate 274,502 downwards.
GAATGATTGATATAATAAAAGATTTTGGAGGGAATTCTAATTGGCATTGGATGCCTGTAGATGGTGGTAATACTCCTAACACTGATGATGTTAGTTCGACTTCTACTTCTAATCCTACGTATAATGATAATTTGCCAAATACCATTTATTCATCATATCCCAATTGTGTTGGCATTTTTGCCAACCAAATGACTGGGTATGATATTTCAAAATTACAAAATTGTAATCATTTAACTCCTAAGTATGTTGCAGGAAGAGTTTTTTCTAGTGAAAATGTTACAGAATATGGTCCTAATGGGAAAAAAGCACTAGATATTGTTCCAAAATTAAATGCCAAGGGAATGGCTTGCACTGTTGTTAGTGAAGATAAAATTTATTGTAATGATGTTGCTGAGGGAAATATAGTAAGAACCATAGATATAATAAGAGATTTTGGAGGGAATTCTGCTTGGCAATGGCTTCCTGTTAATGAGAGTGTAAATCAAAATGGTTTGTGTGGTACTTCTCATCAACAAACATTTAATTCTACTCCTACTGTAAATTTGTGTAATTCTGGCACTCCTAGCTCTATTAGTGAAAATAATAATAAATTTAATTGGTCATGTGGAGGAATTGGGACTGGATCTGCTACAAACTGTTGGGCTAATAAATCAAATTCAAATCAAGAAGCTTCTTGTGGAACCTCAAATGGACAATCATTTGGATCTGTCCCAAGTAATAATCTTTGTAGTATAGGTACTCCAAGTGCTGTAGCAGAAGAAAATAGTAAATTTCAATGGACATGTAATAATAATGGAAGAAGTGTTAATTGTGAAGCAAATAAGGGTGTTTCTAATGTGAATGGAGAGTGTGGGGATATAACTGAGGTTGAAAGTAGGACAGAAATTACTCAAGCTGTGGCATGCAAGAGTGGGACTTTAGACAGTTTGCGTACTGTTAATAGAGGAGAAAGCTTTACATGGATATGTAAAGGATCAGGAAATGGATCAAATGCATCTTGTTCAGCAATTAAAATTATTCTTTGACGATGGGAGGTGTCAGAGGTCACTCATAATATGAGAGAAAAATAATCTATATTTAACTTTTTTATAACAACATCAACCAATTTATTTGTGTGGTGTTGTTTTTAAATTATAAATTTCAAAAAATATTTATAGTACAAATCACTTAAGTTTTTAATATCTGTCTTAAAATTTCTTCATCTTCGTTTGCTTTTAAAATAAGAAATTCTTTTATATCTATTGTCTTTAACTTCTTACATATTTTTTCTCGAATATAAGAACTATGTTCTCCAATCCCTCCTGAAAAAACTAAGGTATTAATTCCTTCTAAAACACCATAATAAGAAAAAATATATTTAATTATTCTATAAACAAACATTTCAATCGCAAGTTTACAGAGTTTATTTCCTTTCTGTGCTTTTTCAGTGATGGTTTCCATATCTTTTATTCCAGTAACTCCATAAACTCCAGAATCACTATTTAATATCGTTAGAAGTTTATCATTTGGTATTTTAAGAGTTTCTGATAAGTACATTAAAACTCCATTATCCAAGTCTCCTGAGCGAGTTGTCATTATAAGTCCTTCAAGAGGTGTAAAGCCCATTGAAGTATCAATTGATTCCCCATTTTTTATGGCAGTAATTGAAGAACCTCCTCCTAAATGACAAATAACTATTTTATTAGGAAGATTCTTAAATTCCTTTTTTATCTTAGTTAATATTGATTGGCAAGCAATTCCATGAAATCCATATTTTTGAATATGATAATCTTCACTTAATTTTCTAGGGATAGCATACGTTGAAGCATATTCAGGAATAGTTTGATGAAATGATGTATCAAAAACTCCATATATTTTTGCTGTTTTGTTTTGCTTCCAAATCTCCTTAATTATTTCTAATGCAAGAGGATTATGTAAAGGGGCAAGTTCTGATGTTTTCTCTAATATTTTTATGTTATTTTTATTTATCAAGGTTGCTTCTTTGAAATAATTTCCTCCATGAACAATGCGTATTCCATATTTTTTAATATCTATAATATTATTTATGTAATTATCTTTTATTAAAATTTGTATTAGGTTTCTAAAACTTTCTAAAAAATCCTCTGATTTATTAAAATCAAACTCTTTTAGTTTCGTATTATTTTTAAACAATGAATATTTTATGGATGTTGAACCAGGATTTATTATAAGCTTAATCATATCTGAATTTTTATTTGTTATCGTTTTTCATATAGTAAAAATTCTATTCTGAATACAAAAGCGTTACTTTTATAATCCCATCATTATCTTGACTAATTCCTATCCCAACTTCTTTCCAATTATTATCAAAAATATCAATTTGATCTGGCGAGGTTTTTTTTAAGTTCTTTATAAGATTTTCTCTCAAATTAATCCATGAATTATCTCCAATAAGAAAAGTTCCTACAGTTTGTAATATCCCAGACTTTCTAATATTGTTTGTTAAAGATACTCCGCTTGGTGATACGATTTCACATTCAGTACAAGGGAAAAAATCTTCTGTTACCATGGTATCACTCCAGCTTTGAGAAATAGCATTTAGCGAAGCATTTGGAATAAGAAATTTCTCTCTTTGAGAATTTATAATGTCTAAAACATCTTCTCTTAAATTAGGAATATCTTTTTCTTCTATTGGATTTGATGAGAATAACTCAACTACAATGATTTGACCATCTTGTGATTTAGAGAATCCGAATCCAGCTTTAGTCCAATGTTTGCTTAAAATATTATCTCTATGTAATGCAGATCTCATAAGTCCTAAATGAGCATTTATAAGATTTGATTCTTTAGCTATATTTTCTCCTATAGATGTTTTAATACCATGAGAAATACGTAAATCATTAATATCTTGTCCTGATTGTGTCCAATGTGATAGATAATTATTTTTAGCCATATCATTAGCTCTTTCTTGTGCTAGAAAAGATAATCCATCGGTAAGTTCTAATCTATCAATATCTGAGGATAGTCGTTCTTGATTTATAAGATTTAATAGTTCAACAGACGAAGTATTTGTATTTATATCTCCAAGCTCTTTATGACTTTCTCCTAATTTCAAATCTACAAAATCTGGAATAATAGGGATTTTCCCTTCTTCATAAATAGGTGTGTTTAAGGCAGCGATACCAGATTCATGATTTATTTCTATAATATAAGAACCATGTTCAGTTGGTTTATATAAGAAATAAAAATCTTCATTTGGAGATATTGTTTTTATCCCATGTTGATTCTCTGTAATTTTAGCCTGGGTATTTAAAGATATAGTTTCAATTTTTCCAGAAGGTTTAATAATAGCAGCTTCATGACGAATATGTGATTTTGTGCGTCCATTAAATGATATTTCACCACCAAATCCATAAGTATTTGTAAAGTTAGAAATCTGAATATATTCAGGTTTTTCTATTGAATGATGGTGGAGTGTCGCTATGTATGTTTGATTATCTCCATTTTTCCACTTTGAAGTCCTTCCTAAAATAGTTCCAGAATTACTTTGTGCAGTTTCAATATTTACTGAAAATTCTCCTTGAGAAAAAATATTAAATAGTTTTGGATTTATCTTCCATCCTTTTTTCTTTTTAGAGAAATATTGGATAATTTCTTTGTCCCCTTGTTTAAAAGTTACACGTGAAATATTGGCATCATTATTTTCCCATCTGAAAATAACAATATTGTTTTCAATAGCAAAACGATAATTTGAAGGTGCTTGAAGGTTGGATTCTGGTAAGTTCTTATCACACTCAATGCTAAAAACTTCAATATTTGCTGTATAGTTTGAGCCACTTCTTTCTTGAATAATAGAGAATTGTTTTTTTCCTACTTCTCCCATATTTACTTGAACTAGAAAATTTCCTGACTTAACTTCAGCAAGAAATGTATGCTGATTTCCTTTTTCGTCTTTTAAAAAAGCTGTTATTTCCTTTATTTTATCATCAAAAACCTTGCCTGAAATATCAATAATTTCATTTTCAAAATATTTTGTTTTTAATGGTTCGTATAATTCAACATGTATATTTTCTTCCTTATTAATAAAATGTTTTGTATCGATTTCTTCTACATCTTCTGGCCAAATACAATCTTCTTTAAATGGAAGTATGTTTACTGGATTTGCTGTTGGATTGTCATCTACAACACGTAAAGAAATAGGAATTATCCCTTTTGATAAAGGTGATATTGCTTCAAATGCTACTTTTGATAAATCTATAATTCGACCTTCAATATTCGGTCCTCTGTCATTAATTTTTACAAGAACAGATTTTCCATTAAGCATGTTAGTTACTTCAACTTTAGTTCCAAATGGAAGTTCTCTATGTGCTGCAGTGAATTTGTTTTTATCATATTTTTCACCACTGGCTGTATTGTTACCGTGTAGAGTGTCTGAATAATAAGAAGCAAATGAAATATCTCTTTGCTCAACTTCTAAAATATTTCTTAATCGATACATTATTTCTGCAAGTTCTGCTCTAGTTACTGCATGTCCAGGAATAACTTTTTCATATTTTTTTTTGTCAATTAAATTTTTTTCTGAAGCATAAGTAAAATATGGAGCAAACCATTGATTCAATTCAATGTCGTCATATGGTTTTTCAGAAAATGAAATTTGAGAAACATGAATTCCATTTGTAAGTAATAATATTTTTAAAGACTCTGCTAGATTTAAGTTATTTTCTGGCAAAAAATTCCCATCTGGATTTCCTTTTATAATTCCTAAATTTTTTGCTTTTACAACGAATGGTGTAAACCATTCAGAAATTGGTACATCTGAAAATCCTCCATTGCTATTTGTATCTGGAGTTTCGATGCCACTTCCTTTTAAAATAATTTTTAGAGATTCTGCTCTATTTATTGTGTTTTCTGGTTTAAATGTTCCATCAGCATATCCTTGAATAATTCCATATTTTTTTAGTGTTTCAATAGCTTCATAATTTTTATGTGAAGATGAAACATCTGTAAATGATTGAGCATTTACTATGTTTATTGAAAAAAATGAAAATATAATAAAGAAAATTGTTATTTTTTTTGTATTCATAGATTTAATGTTATATATATGAATAAGCTCTCACTGATTGATATTATCAAATTAAAGCAGAAAAAAATAGACAGATTGATCTTTATAAAAATATTTAAATTACTTTTGTAAAAAATCTTTTTTTAATATACTTAATATAAGTTATCACAATTTGTTTTCAATATGTCATTAATTAAGTTAAATACAACTCTTATTTCAAAAAAAATAGATCAGTTAAAATCTATTCTTTCGAATGAAAAAGAAGAGATTAATTGTATCAAAATCAAGAAAAAAGAATTTAAATATCTAAAAAAATATGCCCCTTTCTATAATATTTGGATTGCATTATTTCTACCTAGTAAATTAGATATTTTAACTAAATATAAAAAAGATATTATAAAAAAAATCGATAAAAATATTTTTAAGTTGAAGGTAGATACTTTAAAAATTAATTATGACGAAGATGAAGTTAAAGAACTACAAGATAATATAAATCCTTTTGATTCTCTGAATGAAAATTACTATTTAATGATTTTGGAAAATATTATTAAATTGAGAAATGAAAAAATACCAAAATCTTTAATTATAAAACGTAAAAATTTTTGTATTGCAATAGCTAATAGATTCGGGTTATGGAAATTAAGATATTTATTAGAAGATACTATTTTTTTTATTTTAAAACCAAAAACTTATAGAATGATTGAATCTTTTCTTTTAGAGAGTGAAAAAATTCATCGTAAATTATTTAAAAATATAATTAATGTTATTGAATATCACTTTAAAAAAATAAATTTAAAATATTTTGAAATCAAATATAGGAAAAAAAATATATATGGAGTCTATGAAAAAATGGAGATGAAACATGATTCTATCAACAAAATTAATGATATATTCGGCATAAGAATTATTGTTAAAACAGTCTCTGATTGTTATAAAGTTTTAAAATTATTACATTTGCTATGGCCTCATTATGAAAATAGACTGAAAGATTATATAAAAAACCCTAAGCCTAATCAGTATCAAAGCTTACATACAACACTATTTTGTATAGAAAAAAAACCAGTAGAGTTTCAAATACGTACTATTGATATGCATTACGTAGATAAGTTTGGATCTGCTAGATATGATCTTTACAAAGAAAAACACCAACTAAAATTATAAAAATTATTTTTCTTTTTTCAACTTATTTTTTAATTTAATATTTTCTTCATATATTTCTGTAGTTTTCCAACATAAATCAAAAACATTTCTCATGTTATTAGAAATAATTTTACTTTTTACTATTATTGAGAGATTTTCTTTTGTGCAAAAATAGGACACTTTATCATCATAAATATTCATTTCAATATTAAATTCTAAAAGTTTGTTAGAAATTATGCGACTGGTTCTTAGTTCGTTTTTATCTCTTCTTTTAAATTCTCTGGCATCTTTAGAGTCAGCTAAAATGGCTTTCATAAATATTCCCGCAGTTTTTCGTTTTTCCGTGTATTTAGAGAGATATATAGGGAGAAAATCTTTTGTAGTATTAATTGAAGTAATGCTTAATATGTCAGTTTTTGATGTTAATGTATCTTCATATGATGCAATAATCCCTTCGCTTCCTTCATAGAAAGAAATTTCAGGTTTAGTAAAGGTTGGGCTCATATAGCTTTGGAATTGTGGAATCATTTTTTTAAATATCTTTATTTTTTCTTCCAAATTAACCTTACTATTTTCTAGTAATTTGCTGATCATTGAAGGTTGTTCGGCAGTAAAAAAATCTTTACCTTTATAGAATTTGCTTATAAATCCATGATTTGCAAGACTACTTAAAACAAGTCTTGTATCATATACTGAAAGCTTCGTTTCTTTTGAAATAGTTTTTATATCTTGTGTTCCTAGCTTTAAACAAGCTAAATATGTTTTTGCCTCGTTTGTGTTTAGTCCAATATCTTGCAGTATATCTTTAAGCATAAAACTTACTTATTTTATTTATAATAAATATAATTTTCAATTAAGTCAAATTTAGATTCTATCTCTCACAGTTTTTTGCTAGCATAAAACTTCCTAAAGATAATATGGTAGCTGTTTCAACCCTTAAAGTTCTTTTTCCTAAATTGACAGAATTTATATTGTTATTATTTAAAAATTTAATTTCATTTTCTGAGAAACCACCTTCAGGTCCAATTATTATCCCATAAGATTTTTTTTGTGTTTTTTCTTCTTCAATAATTTTTAGCAAATTTTTAGAATTTTTATTGAAAGAATCACACACAAATAAATTAGTATCAGAATTAATAGATGAAAAATGGAGGTTTTTATCTAGGTTACGAATATCAATAACATCACTTATTTTTGGTAAAATTCCTCTTTCTGATTGTTCGGCAGATTCACGAATAATTTTCTGAATACGTTCAGAATTTACTGGATATTTTGCAGAAGTTCTAGAAGTTATCATTGGTATAATTTTTGTTACCCCTAATTCAGTAGCTTTAGCAATTATAAACTCCCATTTATCTTTTGATTTTGGTAAAGCTTGATAAAGAACTAATTCAAAATTTATCTCATTATCATTTTTTCTCTCTTCTAATATTTGTCCTAATATTTCTTTTTTAGAAAAGCTTATTAGTTTAACAATATGTTCTTTGCCATCATCAAATAAGCATATTATTTTGTCTCCTTTTTTAGAACGTAATACATAGGATATCTGATTAATAATGTTTTTATCAGTAATGATAATTTCATTTTTATTCTTTGCCGTATCTGAAAGAAAAAATCTTTGCATGTGGAGAGTGTAAAATGTTTTAGTTTATTCGTAAAATAAAAAGTGTTTTAAAATATAAAAAAATTCCTTAAATTATATCTAATGAAAAAAGATAATTTAATCCTTGGCATAGAAACAAGTTGTGATGAAACATCTGTTTCTGTTGTTAAAAATGGAAGAGAAGTTTTGACCTGTGAAATTGCTACTTCAATTCCATTGCATCAAGAAACTAAAGGGGTTGTGCCTGAAGTTGCAGCACGTGCTCAAGTTGAAGCAATGATTCCTGTTTTAGATAGAGCTTTAAAAAATGCAAAATTAGAACTAAAAAATATTGATAAAATTGCAGTAACTGAAGGTCTGGGATTAATTGGATCACTTCTTGTTGGGATTTCTACAGCTAATATGCTTTCTTTAACTATGAAAATTCCTGTTGTAGGAGTTCCTCATATTTGGGGGCATATGTATGCAAATTTTTTAGATAATGATGAAGAGATTCAATTCCCAGTTTTAGTTTTAACAGTATCTGGAGGACATAATGATTTGTATTTATGGGAAGGTCATTGGAAATTTAAAAAATTAGGAGGAACTCTTGATGATGCTGCGGGAGAAGCCTTTGATAAGTGTGGAAGACTTTTAGGGCTTGATTATCCTGCAGGAAGAGAAATTTCAGAATTATCCAAAAGAGGGGATAAAGATGCTTTTAAATTTCCTAGATCAATGATTAACTCAGGGGATTATAATTTTTCTTTTTCTGGATTAAAAACGGCTTTTTTATATACTTTAGAAAAAATAAAAAAAATTGATGATAAAACTAAATGTGATTTGGCTGCATCTTTACAAGAAGCTATTGTTGAAACTTTATGGAAAAAAGTAGAAAAGGCATTAAAGGAGTTTGATGTTAAAGAAGTTCATTTATCAGGAGGGGTTTCTGCTAATAAAAGACTTAAAGAATTTTTTGATAATAATTTAAAAGATAAAATTTTTAGATATCCTAAAAATATTAAATATTGCACAGACAATGCGGCAATGATTGCATGTTGTGCCTATTTTTGTGATTTCCCAAAAGATTTTGTGAGTCCTAAATTGCAATATTAGCTGATTTATATTTCACATATTTCAATTGTAGATCTTACCCAATCTTCAACTTTATTTAGACGTTCTTTAACTTGTTTATGATTTTCGCAAGTTAAAAGTCCAAAGATAACAGGCTTTTTATTATCTAAAGAAACTTTCATAATCCCATTGGATGTTGTACTGCATACATGATCATAATGTGATGTTTCTCCACGAATGACAACTCCTAATACTAAAATGGCATCTAATCCTTTGTCTATAAGTTTTTGTGCACCTAGTGGAAGTTCATAAGAACCTGGCACCCAAATAATTTTTTCTAATTTAGCTCCAAATTTCTTAAAACAGTCGGAAGCCTCATTTAACATTTTTTCTGTATATTCCTTTTTATACCATTTGGAAACAACAACCCCATATTTATATTTAGAATTTGCTTTAAATTTTTCATTGTTTGGATTTTCTTTTTGCATTAGAGAAAATTTATTATATATACATTTTTAACAATTTATCTTGATTTATTCAATCTATTTTGCAAAAATCCCTTGGCTTTAAGGAAGTATAGCTCAGTTGGTTAGAGCGCAGCACTGATAATGCTGAGGTCCCTGGTTCAAATCCAGGTACTTCCACCAGAAAATTACTATTGATTAACTCAATGGTTTTTTTTATTTTGATTCACTTATTGTTTTATTTAGTTGATCAATAATTCCTGAAATGTGAGAATTATTTCTATCAAGTTCTAATGCCTTTTTATAATAAGAAAGAGCTTTTTCATAATCTCCCATATTCCCAAAAATAACACCATAAGTAGTTAAAGTATCCATGCTTTTCAGGTTAGCAAACTGCAGATAATAGAGTGCTTGCTCACTGTTATCAATTTGGAAATAAGAACGAGATAAATACAGAAAGTTCAGTCTAAAATCGTTGTTATGCTTAAAGAAAATTCTAGCCTGATTTTTTTCATAATCAGAATTCAAAGTATTTTCATCCCAATAACTAGGAACAATCGAAAGTAGATGTTCAAATTTCTGATTAGCTTGTCTGTATTTTTCCTGATTATAAAGATTTGTTCCCCAATCACTCCATACTTTTGTATTAAATGGAGAGTATTCAGAAGCCAATTTGAATGACTTATTAGCTTCATCAAAAAGTCCAAATCTCGAATATAATCTTCCTTCTAAAAGATATATATCTGTAAAGTGAGGAATTTTCTTTTTTAAGTCGTCCAAAACTTTTAATCCATTTTCAAAAAGTTCAGGATTATCTGTGTTTATAATATTATTTATGTAATACAAAGAATATTCAAAATAATTACTAGTATTATAAACTTTCTCTAAATCATAGTGAGCCTCATCAAATGAATCATTTTCAATATTGTTTCTAGCATTTTTAAATAAATAATTTGCATACACTTCTTTTGAAACAAATATAGCGTTTCCTAAAAGAAGAATAGAAATTATCACAAAAATAACCTTAGGAACTTGTTGTTCTTTTCCTATTGAAGTAATACTGATGATTATCGCTACAAAAAACCAAAAATAAATTAAATGGGTTATAGCTGGGAATCCAAAAAAATTAGAAACTGTGTAAGCTAAAATTGAGCACAGGGAAACAATAATAATGTTTTTATGTTCTCCGTTTGCCTTTAAATATTTAAAGGCATAGTAAGATAAAAATATTATAAATAAATAATAAGTAGCGGTTCCTAAAAACCCTGCAATAAACAATGAATCTAAGAATTCATTATGTAGTCTGTCAGGGATTGTGTTTATGGATTCTAATTTTAGAAGATATTTGTTCATATATTTACCCATTTCTATCATTTGAGATTCAGGGCCATAGCCAATAATTGGCTTTTCTTTTATAGCCTTTATTCCCTCTCCCCATAAATTTAATCTTGTAAAAATTGATCTGTTGTTATCTTCACTAACAACTAACCTTTGCAGTAATGGAGTGTTTTTTACAACGCTTAGATTACTAAAAATATTTACAGATAAAACAAAAATTATAGGAACAAAAACACTTAAAATTATGGCTAATATTTTCTGTCTATTACTTTTTAAAAAATATAAAACAAAAAACAGAACAATCGAAAAATAAAGAGCAATAAAAGAGGCTCTACTCCCTGTTAAAAAAAGAATATAAATATGAAGAATTAAGAGCGATGAATATAGTATACGTTTTATTAATTCTTTTGATTTAAATAAATAAAAAAGTATTAAAGGGATAATTAAAACTAAAAATTGTCCTAAAAAATTTGGATGTCCCATCGTTGAAAAAACTCTACCTAAAAAATCTTGTTTATTCCAAAGAAAGGAATCTAAATTAAACTTTTGTAATAAGGCTAAAATACAAACAGCAGTGCTTGAAATTATAATATACTTTAGATGTCTACTTATGTTTTGAGTAAAGTCTTTTTGAGAAATAAGAAATAATAAAAATATGATTGATAAAACGAGAGTCATAAATCCTTGATGTCTTTCCATACTTCCCCAAAAACTTAAAGGTATTTGATTTGAAAGAATAGTGCTAAGAAAAACAAAAAAAACGTATGTTCCAATAATATATAAAATAGGATGAATATTAATTTTTTCTTTCTTTGATATAAATGTTAGAGAAAGAAGAAATAATAAAATGCTCAAAATGAACAATTTTCCTATTTCGAAAATTTGGTTTAAAGAAGTGAAAAATACTAAGGGAGTTAAGAAAAGTATTGTAGTAATGATTTTTCTTTGTAAAGAATCCATTATTTTTATATAAATAAATAACTATATCTTCTTAAAAAGATTTTGACTTTATTTTTGATATTTGTAAACTCCGAAGCGTTGAAACAACTTTTTAAGTACATTTTATCTATATATACAATATTTTTTTAGGGGCATATTTACATGTATTTAACAAATACATAGCAGGTATTATGTGTGATTTTAGTTTAATGATTATTAAAATATTTTCTTATTTAAAATTTTTAATTTCAGAGGATAGTAGTCTGAACTCTCTTTCAAATAACGATATTGCAAGACTTGCACAAAAGGACCCTGAATATTTTGCTATTCTTTATGATAGGCTTTTTGATAAAATATATAAATTTTTTCACTTTCGAACACGAGATCAAAGATTAAGTGAAGATTTAACATCTGATACTTTTGAGAAAATTTTTGTTAATTTAAATAATTTCAAAGATGCAGGAGTTCCTATTGAAGCTTGGATTTTTAAAATTGCTAGGAATATACTTATAAATCAATACAGAAAAAATAATAATACCATAATCGAGAATATCGATGATGTTATAGGAAATAACGAACCAAGAGAAGATTTTGACTGCACTAAATTAGATGAAGAAATAATGGGTGAACGACTTTGGGAAATAATTCATAAATTGCCTGAAAATTATCAAGATTTATGGGGGCTTAAACTTACAAAAGATTTGTCACACAAAGAGATTGCTAGAATTTTAGGTGTTACAGAGCAAAATATTAATGTAATGATTCATCGTTCAATAAAAAGATTCAAAACATCATTATCGAGTTTAGAGGAATAAATAATGTAATATTTTCTTGGAGATTTTGTTGTTACTAATGTTAACAAAAAATTAATATTTTATGTCACAAGAAAAATTAATATTTTCGGATAAAGAAAAAGCACTAATTGAAAATTTGTTAGAGAAGAAATTTGATGAGCAGAAGCCAGCCCCTTCTTTTAAATTAACTCTTTTACAAAGATTACTAGATAAATTCTTTTTAGAGGAGAGTTATTATTTATCTCTAAAAAAATATTTTATAAATTTTTATAAAAACATTTTTTCATGGATATGGAAAGAAATTTATATACTATTCAATAATTTGATAAGGATATCATTAGCTTTTATACTCATTGTTGTAACAACTTCAACATATGCTTATAAATCTCCTAGTGTCACACATGAGAGCAATTTGTTCTTTATTAAAAAGGTGATCGAATCTATAGAACTTGCTTCTGCTTATTCTGATACAGAAAAAGCTGAAAAATACTTAAAATTTGCAGAAAGAAGGCGTGAAGAATTAGAAGTTTTACTTGAAAAGGATATAGTAAATTCAAAAACACTAGAGGAAATTGCCCAAAATACAAATAAAGCCTTGGTATTAGCTCAGAATATTCAAGATGAAGAAAAAAGAGAAGAGATTCAAAATAAATTTCATGAAAGTTCTGAAAAACAAAAAGAAAGTCTTAATAAGGTTATAGTAAAATTGGAAGAAGAAAAGGATTCTACTCTTAATAATGATTCTGATCTTAATAATAAAGATTCAATTGTTATTGTAAAAAATCAAATTAATGATTTTGAAGACTTGGGGAAAGTTGTATTAAAAAATGAAAATGATTTCAAGGATATAAAGGTGACAAGTATAAAAAAATTCCCAGATTTATTAGTAGAAAAAATTCAACAAGAAAATGAATCTTCAATGTTCTTTGTCTACATTAAAAATATTGGAGAAGAAGATGCTGGTAATTTTTCTATTGATGTAAACTGGGGTGATATGAAATCTGACTCAAAAGAAATATATGGCATGTTCATAGGAGATACTAAAAAAATAGCTTTTTCTCATGAATATGAAAATAATGAAATATTTGATGTTGTTGCTAGTATTGATTATTTAAATCAAGTTGTTGAGAAAAATGAAAATAATAATAGTTTAAAAATACAACTACAGTTGTTATGCATTAATACTACTTGCAATAAAGGAGAAAAAAAATGTAACGGTAATTCAGTAGATGTGTGTGAATATGATGAAAATAATTGTCTTATTTGGAAGAAGATTACAACTTGTATGTCAGGTAATAGCTGTGAAAATGGAGAATGTAAAACAAATCCTATTATAAATAATCTGTTAATTTGTAAAATTGGAGAAAAACGTTGTAATGCTCAATTTGTTGAAAAATGTGAGCAATTTAATTGGGATGAAACTGCCAATTGGTTTAAATTCGAAACTTGTAAAGATGGGTGTTCTAATGGAGAATGTTTAGAAAGTAACCCTATAGATGATTATAAATCATGTAAAATAGGAGAAATGAGATGTAATGGATTAAAATTAGAAAAATGTACTCAATTCAACTGGGATGAGCCTCAAGATTGGTTGGAAATAGAGACTTGTACTAATGACTGTATTAACGGAAGATGTGATTAAACAAAAAAACTTGTAATATTTTATAAAAACTATTGTTATTATTTTTGAACCGTATAAATTATATTTTAAATCTTAATTATTTTTATCATGAAACTCGCTAATTTGTTCCAAAAAATTAGAATCCCATCATTAATGATTTGGCTATTTTCGTTTATGCTTTTAACTTTTGGATTTATTACTTCAGCTGAAGGATTCTCTTTAAATTCTGGCAGCAGTAGTGATATCCAGATAAATGGAATTCAGTTAGTTTCAGGATCTTCGTTAACTGTCGAAGTAAGTCCAGATACTCCAAAAGAAGATATTATTGTTGCAGGAAAGTCAGATGTTGAAATTTCAAAATTTAGATTTACTTCAACAGGTGAAGCATTCCAAGTAACAAAACTTGCTATTAATAATCTTAATGCGTTACCTGAAACAGGTGCATGGGATAACAATGTTATTTCTTTAAAAATTGAATATACAAATTCAGATGGTGCTATTGAAACAAAGAAGGGGTATTTAACTTCAGGTAAGGCTAAATTCTCAGGATTAGATTTCTTTATACCAAAAGATGATGACTCAACAGTTACTGTATATGCAACTATTAATAGCATATCAGGAGGTGCGACGTCAGGGGGATTTGTAAAATTTGTGATAGATTCGGATTCAGATTTTGAAGCAGTTGGTCAAAGTTCAGGAGAAATGTTTGAGCCAAATAATGCAAATAGTGCTAGTCTTTATATTTCTCCTGAATCTAGTCAAAATACTAAAAAAATGCATGTACATGAAACAAAGCCAATTCTTTCTCTTTCTTCTAGTTCACCAAGTGGTTCTAGAACTGTTTCTGTAAATGATGAATTATTTAAATTTGTAGTTTCTGCAGATAGCCAAGAAAAAGTAGTAATCAGTCCATTTGTAGATAAAATTAAAATAGATTTTGTATCCGATGGTCATATTAATTATTCAGCAAATGGGAAAACTGCCTATTTAAAAGAAGGAGGTACAACAGTGGCACAAGGAACAATCGCAGTTTATAACTCAAGTTCAGCAACTGTTATTTTTTCTCCAAATGGGACAAATTATCCTGGAATAGAAATTTTACAAGGTACAAGTAAAACATTTTCTGTTGTGGTTGATACAGTGTCACTTATAAGTGGTATGGCAGGAACAGATTCTTTACTAACGGTAAGTATTGATCTAGGATCATCAGCAAATGGTTTTGTAAATCAAGGTGGTTTTATATGGAATGATACAAATACTCAAGTTAAATGGGTTGGGAATGTTTCAAGTTCAACTCTTAATGGGAATACTCTTAGATATTCAGGAACTACTCCAGTAAATTCCTATCTGTCAGTTTCTCTTTCATCAGATTCACCTTCAGGAAATATTTCTAAAGATAGAAATGATGTAACATTAGCTAAATTTAAATTTGAAGCAAATAATTCTGACATAATTGTAGAAAAAATTAGTTTATTAAAAAGTGGTAGCATATCTATTAAAGATATATCAAATTTAGAGCTAGTAAATAATGAAAATGGTGTAATATTATCAGGTCCTTCAGATACTGTAACTTTTAATGATAAGTTTGTTGTAGAAAAAGGGAGAATTTTAACTCTTATTTTAAGAGGTGATATAAAAAGTGGTGCAAATAGAGGAGATACTATATCTTTCAAAATAACGTCAATACAAGCTAAAGAAGTTACATCGAATAATACAATAAATGTAGTGGGAGTTCCTGTTGCAGGAAACACTCTAACCATAACTGAGCCAACTCTAATTATTAGTAAAAGTAGTTCTCAGACTCCATCACAAATATTATCAAAAGGTGCAAAAGGTGTTGCTTTTATGAAATTTGAACTATCAGTTACAGGAGGTAGTGGTAATATTAAAGTAAATGAAATCAATATTTCTAGAAAAGGAATTTCTAGTGATTCTGATGTAGATAAACTATATCTATATGATTCAGCGAATATACGAATTGGTAGTGAGAAGACATTGTATAACGGGAAGGTAGTATTTAATAATCTTAATTTAATAATTAATGAAGGGACCACTAGAAATATAATTCTTAAGGGAGATGTAAGCAATAATGCTAATATTGCTAATAATTTCTATTTTTCAATTGATTCTAGTGATAATGTTAAAGCTGAGGATATTAATGGTAACACTGTTAAAATTACAGGAAATTTTCCTATGAATGGGAATATAATGACTATTGCAGGTGGGGTATCTCATACTTGTACAGATACTGATGGAGGCAAGGATTATTACAAGAAAGGTTATACTGTAGGTTATGATCCTAGTGCTAGCATCGGATATGAAAATCGTAATGAATGGGATATTTGTGAAAAAGATCATAATAGACAAAATGGTTTCGGTGGCGGAGACAATAGTAAAAAATTATTTGAATTTAGTTGTCAAAATGGAAATTTTCATGCAGAGGTATCATATGAATGTCCTAACGGTTGTTATGACGGAGCATGTGTCGCTATTTCAAATGCAACTACTCGGGTAACCTATCCCAACGGCGGTGAATTATTTGGCAACACTTATAACGATGGATTTACAGCAAAGGCTAACATTACTAAACAAGAAAATTTGGAAATTAAGTACGTTGATTTTCGTGTTTTGAAAGTAAGTGATTTTGAAACGGTAAACTCTATTAAAAATAGCGACAAAAAATCTGAAGACGCATTATATAAAAGTCTAAGAGTTTATAGTTCCGATGCTATCTATGGGAAATATTTCCGTACTGAAGGCTGGAATACTGGAAGATATTTGATGGAGGTTCGGGTTTATGGTCAGAATGATCAAATGATAGCTTCTGATATTTCGGATAATATTTTTGAAATTAAAAAAATAGACGCAAGTGAGCTACCTTATATTAAAGATCTTAGATTAGTTGGAAATGAATTGCAATGGACTGCCCCTACTAATGTGAGTAAATATTCTATTACCTTTTATACAGGAACAACTAATGATAGAAATACGCAATTCAATGGATGTAGTTATGATAGTTTTAATAAATATGATTGTGTTGGAGAATCTGTATCTATAACAAAATATCCAGGACATGCAGAAAAATTCAAACTATATAACACAAACAATTCATATGTTGTTAGATATATGGACTATAAAGGAAATAAATCTGAAAATAGTAATGTTGTGTCTAAGCTTTACCCTAATTTTAACGATCAAGATTTTATATCATTGGCCGATATTCCTGTTGCTGTAACAGATCTTAAAATCTTCAAAAATTCAAGAAACAGAATTGATTTTGCTTGGTCTAACAATGAAAAAGAATTTATTTCTTATAGTTTAGGATACTACTCTACATCCAATCCGTTAAATTTAGAATCAACAAAATACAGTCCTAGAGAATTTAGATATAAATATTTAGAAAAAGGAAAAAAGTATAAAACAGATTCATTTGGCGATGGGTTTGGTGTGAGTTCAAGCTATGGAACGAATCCAATGCTTCTATTTTTTAAAGATTCTAGTGGTACGGTATATAGAAGTAATGTGGTTTATAAAAACGAAGCATTTGATTCGAATTATGATGAAGAGTATTCAAAACAGACACCTGAATTAAGTTATAATTTTATTAAAGCAAATTCATCTCCTAGTTACTTTGAGTTTACATGGAGTGTTCCTTATGGGACAGAGCAATATCAGCTTGGTTTTTATACAGGAGATTTATCTTATAATGAAGTAGATGAGATATCAAAAATTGGATCATATGCAACAAAAGAAAATATTTCTAATAAATTTTCTCTTCCCTTAGATAAAACTCATACTTTTTGGCTTCGTACAAAAAATTATGAAGGAGATGTTTCACGTGTTAAACGCATTATTTATTCACCATATAACGATGAAACTGATAGTAGTAATGATTTTTATGTTGATGATGATAACTATGTTTATTCAGAGCCTCCTGCTGGATATGAAAATGATATTGTAACAGCACCATCAACTTCTCCCTTTAAAGATAAAGATATAAGTTCACTTGAAGGACAATCTGCAGCATATTTATATCAAATAGGGATAATTGGAGGGTTTCCTGATAAAACTTTTAGAGGAGATAATGGAGTTAATAGAGCTGAAGCGTCAAAGTTTGTTCTTAATGTGGCGAGAATAGAAGTTGATAAAAGTAAAAAGAATAACGGGAAATTTTGGGATGCAAAAGAAGGTGAGTGGTATATTCCTTATATGGTAGAAGCATCTGAAAGGAATATTATTAGAGGTTATGGAGATGGATCATTTAGACCTGCTCAGGGAGTACGTAGAGGTGAATTTCTAGCTATACTTTCAAGGACATTTTTACTTCCTGAGTATATAGATCATTCTTATACAGATATCCCCGAGGAAATTAAGTGGGTAAATGCTTATGCGGGAATTGCAAAGAAATATAATTTATTTCCAAATGAAGGCAATAAGTTAAATCCAGCAAGTTTTATGAAAAGAGATGAAATTGCTGTGGCTATTTACCAATTTTTGAAAAACAAATAATGTTTGTAAATTAAAAATAATTTTATTATTTTATGGGAGCAATATTTTTGTTGCTCCTATAAAATTAAATTAAAATGTTAGATTCATAAAATTATAAAAATGACAACTAATAGCTGTGATACAAATGTATGTAATATGAATAAAGAAGGAAATGGTGAGATACCAGAAGATTCATTAAGAAATTGGGCAATATTTATAGATGAGAATTGTCATTCCATTTATTGCGATAGGAGATATACAACAAGGTGCTGTAAATGGGGGAAATTCAAAAGTATTGGAACAAATTAATTTTTCTCTAGACTTAGTTTGTTTTTTTTGTAAACTTAAACCAAGTTTAGTATTTTCTTAACAATTATTTTATGAAAACTTTTAGCTTTTTATTTAGTTTTTTTATTTTTACAGGTATAGCTCTAGGAGCTTCGTGTATAGATGAAGACAAGGATGGATACTTTGTTTACAGTGGATGTATAGAGATTGGAGACACAGGGTGTCAAGATAATTGGTCAGATATAAAAAAAGAAAAAGAATGTAGCGATATACAATTTAAAAAAGGAATTGAACCTGAAGTTTGTGATACAAAAATAATTGATGAAGATTCTGGATTATATGATATTTCAAAAGTTGAAGGTCCTTTAAATGGAAGAAATTTTAATAAAGGTCAGTCGGATGTGCCTAAAAATGGTTTAGATGAAAACTGTGATGGGTTAGATGGCAATGATATGTTTGGAGATTCTGATCAATCAGTTTCTGATGTTGTTGTTAAAATCACAAGTTTTTTATCTACAATCGCAATGGGGATATCTGTAATAGTGTTTATTTACGGAGGTATTATGTACTCTAGTGCAGCAGGAAATGATGAGAAAATTGCAACTGCTCGAAAAGCTATGATTGGAGCAGTGATTGGTGCGATTATTGCATTTTTTGCTCCACAAATAATTTCTTTCATAGTTTCAGCTATTAGCTAGTTTAAAGAATAAACAAAAACTAAAAACGATACTTTTTAAGTATCGTTTTTTTATTTGAGCATAAATAAATTAAAAGAATAGATTTATAAAAATAAATTAGATAAAATATCTATGATTTTTGTTTTAAAAAACACCATATGAAAAAAGTATTATCATTTTTTGTTTTAATATCAATTCTTTCATCTTTAACTACATTTGCTTTTGCATACGAAAAAGAAGTGAGTATAAAGTTTGAAACGCCAAGCTTAATTACTGGAACTAGTGATTATAATTATTTTTTTCATTCAATAATATTTCAAGAAACCGAAATTGGAAGTGGTTTTCCAGATTCAAGTAGCATACTTAAAATACCATTAAGCCAAGAAATTAGTTACGGAGATGAAGTAATATTACAGATTTTCAATCATAATGAAAAAAAAGTTTATGAAGGTATATTTAAATATACATCAGAAGAAAATGCTACTTCTGTTTCTGCCATTGAAGAGATTGATAATTTAAATAAAGAAAAAGAAAAAACTGTAGTTTTAGAAAGAGTTTTTGATGAGGAAGTTACTGAAAATGAAGGCATTAGCAATACAAAACTTGTATTAATAGGATTTGTGTTTTTAATTGCAGTAGGATCTGCTATTTTTATTTTTATAAAAAAACGACAAAACTACTTTAATGATAATGACTATGAATAAACCATCATCAATTCTTTTTTCATTTATTTTGCTTCTAATATCAGGATGTACATGGGGTAATGCCTCATTATTTCAAGCAAATATTACTCAAAATAATCAAGAATTTCTTATTTATGATTCAAGTAAAAGCAAAAGTAATGGTCCAATTAAGAATATAGATTATAAGCTTGGAAGTGTTTTATCTTTAGGTGTAAAAATTCCTGAAAGTTTTAAAAACAATAAACAAGATTTATCTGTTATTTTACAGGAGCCAGATAATGAATATTTTTATCTTATAGATGGAGATGAAGGTGTTTATTGGAATAAATCACAAAATTCATTAGTATCTCAAAATTTTGATCAAGATTATTACTTTTTGGGAAACTTTAAATTTGATAAGGCAGAATATAAAGAAGGTTCAACTATAAAAATATTTGTAGGAAATATTAATTCGGTTCTTACTTTAAAAGTTAAAAAATAAAACCAAGAGGTTTAATCTTAAATTCAAAACAAAAATAAACACATATTTATCTCAAAAAAGAAATTGTATACAAGGTTAAACCTCTTCTAATACCCCTCTAACCATATAAACTATGAAAAAGATTTTTTGGACTGTAATTATTTCAATTCTCTTCCCATTAATTGTTATAGCAAATGGTTCAGAAAGTTCAATTTCAGGAGCTATTTATGATGTTTGGACTAAAAAAATAGTTTCGGATTATACTATAAAATTTACACTAAAATCTTTCTTTTTTCAAAAAGAACCTAATCCCTTTCCATGGCTTAGACCTAATGAATATACAGTAATTGTAACTGATGATGGGAACTACAATTTCTCTTTAAGAGAAGATTCTTATTATTTAGATGTTAATTCACTTATACCAGGTTATGAGCCGAATAATACAGAAACAATCATTTATAAAAATGGTGAAAATTTTGTATTTCCTTCAACTCTATATAACTTAAAAAATGGAGAAGCTATTGACGATGGATTTTTGAAGAGTATTGAAGAAATGAGTTATAAAAATATCTACTTAGGGAAAAATGACGAAAGTGCAAATACAAATCCTATTCGTAAATATGAAGAACCAATAAGAGTTGACATACCTTTAGATCCAACTATTTATGGAGGAGCAAAACCAGGAACAATAGTTAAGCTGATGATGAATGATAAAATAATTAATGAAACAGTTGCTACACCTGAGAAATATAAAGGAGTTTTTACTACAAATTTCAGTGGAAGATTTTCTTTTTTTGCACTGCCTGGGGAATATAAGATTATAGGAGAAAATGTAACGGTGAGTACTTTAGGAGATGAATGGAAAGCAGAAGTATTGGAAGAAGAAGCTAATGTTGAATAAATTGAGTAAGCGACATTCGCGAATGTCGCCTACGGTTTTGTAGAGATCGGTTTAAAACCTCTCTCTATAACGTAAAATAACCTTTATAATGAACAAAATAATAAAAACATTTGCCGTAATAATTTTTCTTACTTTATCCATATCTCAAACATATGCAGGAATGACTATTACAACAAATACATATAAAAATGCTTCAATTGTAAATTTCACAGAAGGTCAAGAAATAGATGTAAAAGAGGGGAAACCTGTTCACATAGAAGGAATTGCAGAAATTAAAAAAAATGAAAATACTGAAGTGTCAGTAAATTTAAATTACCAAATACCAAGTATTATAGATTTAAAAGATAACGATGAAAGTATAATTATGGATATAAATAACCCATTAAATGAAAAATTATATAACGAAACACTAGCAATAACTACACACGATGAAATTATCAAATATCATAGAACTAATACTGGACTTGTTAATAGCTTTAGCATAACAGACTTAAACTTAACAGAAGAACAATCAAATATAATATGGGAAGAAGAAAAAGAAGGAGTAGGGAAATTTAGATCAAAATCACTTGAAGAATTAAAAAATCTTCCTGTTTGGGAAGATATAAATAGTGATGCAAAAGAAAAAATATTATATTTATGGGAAATAAGTCATGCACTTAATTATAAAGTATTGCCTGAAAGCAATATCTACTTAAATGCATGTAGCAGTTATAGTAGAAAGGAGAATGATAAAATAGAATGGTTCGCAAAAAATGAAATATTAAATGCTGACTGGAAAGATGAGGAAATAAAAAAATTAAGCGTTCCAAGTTATATAACCTTAATGAATGATTCTGAAATAAAAAATACAATAATATCTTCGAATGATGCTATTTCAACTAATTGGGAAACTTTCACTTCAGATGACAATTGTGTGCTAACAGTAAAAGTTCATGATAGTTTTAAGCAAACATTTATTTTAATAATAAACAACGCAGATGATCTACATGTTACTTTAGATGTTGAAGTTACAAATGATACAAACACCAAAGGATTTATTTCTCAATCAGAATTAGATAAGGCTTCAGGGGTGAGTATGCCATATTTAATTGAATCTGAAGATTTTAAATTCTCATTTGAAAGGTTCAGGCACCTTTTCCCTAGCAGTTCTTCAGACTCTATTGTTGATGCCACATCTACAACTCAAATAGCTATTAATAAAGCAAAGGAATCATATGATATTGCCAATGCAGATCCTAATAATAATGAAAAGTTCAACACATACCAAATGCTTAGGAGTAGTGCATTAATGGCTATAAATCAGCTTAATATGTTAAAGTTAATGGCTACAACTGGCAGTATGGTAAATAATATCGATATTATCCAAGTTTTTAATACCATGAGTTCAGAAATTGATGCTGTTCCTATAATAAATAAATCTCTAAATGGTCCAAATGGAAAGGAAGATATTTTTTCATTCGAATTTACAGTTTCTCAACCTGGTTTATATGAAGTAAAATTGCTAGATTCAAATAGAAAACCAGTAACAACTGGGTTACATGGCTTTATTCTACATATACCTTGGCTTAATATTGATAAATCTAAAATAATAGTACTTTCTCAGTTAAATGAAGATTACAGAAGTGAAACAGGGGTTTTGTTTGATGGGACTCAAGTACAAACAAATGAAGAGGTTGAGGCTCTTCAGAAACATTTTAATATTAAAAAAATATATTCAAATGCGCTAAATTTACTTAAGGATAATAATTATAAATCAGAAGAGAATGATGAAGGATTGATTGATATAAGCTCTTCAAGATACTTATTAAATAAAAATATATTGAAAGAGAAATTTTTAAAAAACTCTAAAACTGGGAAAATAGAAGACCAGAATCTTGCTTTTTACATTTTAAACGAAACAAAAACAGGAGATGATAAAAAAAGTCATTTTATTATTACAGCAGGACAAGAGATATTTGTAACAGATAATGGAGAGAAATTTTCTTTTCCTATCTCAAAAAATAAATTTCTTAATCTTGCTAATGAATCTGTAATTATTCCTAGTGATGCACAAACGGGTAAATTTTCTACTGATCTTATTTCTAAGTATCCAATTCTCCCAATTAATGTGAGTTATTCTCTTGAAGCATTTTATAAAACACCATTAAAAACTTTAAGTAATCAAAATACATTACAAATTGCTAGCACCGATGAATATTCTATTTTTTTAGTTCAAACATTTCCTAAACCTGTAAATATTATTGATTCACAATTTGATCCTCCTATCCCGCCACCTCCAGCACCGCCTCCTGAAATATCAGCGGTTTCTGTAAGTTATACAGATGAATGTGTAGGAGAAGGTGAAACAAGAAGAACTTATACTATTACTTGTAGGCCAAGTCCTTGTACTGATGCACAAATTTCTGAGGCAAAATCAAAATTTAAATAAAATTTAATCTGTTAATGAAGAAGTCTTTTATATATTTTGGAATAATCTTATTAGTGCTATTCAGCGCTCAAGTTTATGCAGGAATAACTATAACTACAAATGAATATCGAAATGCAACTATATTAAATTTTACTGATGGAGAAAAAATAGATATTAAGAAAGGGAGACAAATTCAAGTAGAAGGATTAACTGAAATTAAAAAGAATGATGACACAGATGTTTCAGTGAATTTAAATTATAAAATTCCAAGTTTCATAGATCTAAAACAAGAGAATGATAATATTATTTTAGACTTTATAAATCCATTAGATCAAAATGTATATAAAGAAACTGCTGCGATGACAACACATAAAGAAACTATAAAGTATAATAGAATGAATAATGGATTTTTAAGTAGTGAAAATGTTGAGGAAGTACAGCTTAGTTTAGAAGAAAAAAATGCTATTTGGGAAGACAATGAAACAGGAGGTAAAAAGTTTATAGCAAAAACTTTAAAAGAATTACAAAGTCTTCCAGAATATTTATCTATTTTAAATGATTCCATTCTTAGCCATATTTTGCAACTTTGGGAAGAAAGTCATGAAATAAAATATAAGGTGATTGCAGGTAGTAATATCTATTTAAATGCTTGTAGGAGTTATCGAAGAGAAGAATTTATTAAAACACCAGATTCAATATCTTGGTACTCAGTTATTGAAACAACAAATGAAGATTGGGATAATAGTAACAAACTATCACCAACTAATAGGCTAGTTATAATGGATGATACTGAAATAAAAAATGAAGATGTATTAAGTAATACCCAAACATCTGATAAATGGGAAATAAAAAAACTAAACAATAATTGTGTACTTCAAATAAAGGTTAAAGATAGTTTTAAACAAACTATTATTGTTACAGTAAATAATGCTGATGATTTAACAATTTCCTTAGATGTTGAAGTAGTTGGAGCTAATGATCCAAATATAATATCTCAAAAAAATCTCAATAAAGCACTAAGTGCAATTCCCTATTTGATTGAATCACAAAAACTAAATTTTCATTTCAAATTATTTGAGGATTTTTTAATTGTTGATAAAAATGCATACCAAAAATGGAAAGATTCAGAAGCTATTTCTAGAGATTTGGCAGAGATAGCACTTAATGCAGATAAAGTCGCTACTGATGCTACTTTAGAGGCAAAAGGATATGCTGATATAATTCGTGATTCAAATGCAATTCTTAACATTACAAAAACCACGATATCAGATGGAGAAAATAAATTAACAGTTGCTGAAAATAGGCTTGATAATAAACGAAAGGCTCTTGTTGTTGCACAAGCAAATTTAGCTAAAAAAGCAGATGAAGAGGCTACTGACGAAGAAATTGCAAATGCAACTAGTGCTGTTACAACTGCAGAAAATATTATTATAGATGCAGAAAGGAAAGTAAAGGAAGCTAAAGATTATCTTGAAATAGAAAATGCTAAAGAGGCATTAGCTTTGGCACGAGCAAATACTGCTAAAGATGCAATAGATGCAATAAATGAAATAATTCGAGGGGCGAATAAAAAAATTAATTCAGCTAAAACTGGGTTACAAAATGCAAAACAGGAATTAACAAAATCTTCAGAAATTAATATTTTCCAAAAAGTAAAAGAAATTCAAGTTTTTGATGTTATGAGTGAAGATAAAACTCCGATAATTACAAAACATTTAGCACAAGAAAATTTATTTAATTATGAAATTACTGAGATAAGCCAACCCGGAATGTATGAAGTAAAAATGTTGGATGAAAATATGCAAGAAGTAGGACCAGGGCTTTCTTTTGTGATAAAAATTCCTTGGATAGATACAGATAATTCGAAATTAATAGTTCTTGCTCAGCCTAAAAAAGATTATCGTGGAGAAACTGGAGTTTTGTTTGATAACTCACAAATACAATCTCAGGCAGAAGTTCTTACTCTTAGAAAGCATTTTAATATTAATGAAATTTATAAAGTTGATACTTTAAAAAGTATTAAAGATAAAAATTATAAATATGTTAATAGTGAAGGGAAAGTTGATATAAGTTCAAGTCGATATGTTTTAAATACCCAAACTTTAAAAAATACATTTTTGAAAAAAGATGGAAAGATAATTGATCAATATCTTGCATTTTATTTATTGAATACGGTTAGCGTAAAAGAAGATAAAGATGAAAATAAAGAAGATGAAGAAAAAGATATGTACATGGTTGTAACAGCAGGGCAAGAAATGTTTGTGAGTAATAATGGTAATGATATTACTTTACCTATATCTGAGAATAAGTTTATTAACGTTGCACACTCTCCAGTTACCATTTTTAATGGTGCGCAAACAGGAGGTTTTACAGCAAATTTAACTGTTGAACATCCCATAGTTCCAGTTAATGCGGTTTATATTATAGATGCTTTTTACAAAACTCCTTCTAGAACTGTTAGGAATGAGAATACCCTTCAGTTTGCTAGTGTTGATGAATCTAGTGTTTCAGTTAAGCAATTGTTTCCACAGTTTTATGTAACTATGAATCAAAGATTTAATCCTAAAACTCCACCACCAAAAGCGATTCCTTCTAATAGGAGAATTTTGGTTGCTCCTGTTATTGGTGGATCGGATCATGGAGGTCCTATTGTTATTCCTGAAACAGAATGGACTACAAATGTTGCTTGTCCTTCTTGTCTTTAGGTCTAGAGATGCCCAAATTGGGTGTCTCTACGTCACATAATTTTAGTAAAGAATAACAATGAACGAGAAAGAAGTTATTGAGGAGTATACTATTGATCACTTTATTGAAGCATTGAAGCATATAATAAAAGTTTCAATAGGAAATTGAAGAAAGTAGATCATTCGGATATGCCAGATTTTACTGTTCTAGATAGAGATTCAAAAAAAATAATTGGTGTTGGTAACTACTTTATTTTATGATTCAGAAGAGGCAAGGATATTATTACTTGGTAGATCTAAAAAAACATCTCATGAGCCAATGAGTGCGGATGAGCTTATTATCAGGTTAAATGGTATTTTAAAGGCTAAGAGTAAAAAGGTAAAAATGTACAACCCTCATGATCAATTTTTTCTTGTGATCATTAGTGCTTCGGCTATTTTTGGTAAAGCTACGTTTGATAATTTTGATAGGGATATTGTTGTTCCTAAAAATAAGTACAAAGAGATTTGGTTATTTTCTCCAGAGCAGGATGGTGAATTAAAAAGATTGAAGTGAATTTGTTTTAATATGAGAGACAATTTTGACTGCTTATTTTGTTTTAAAAATTATTATTTTAAACTTTGCCATTAGCCATAAAATCATAACAAGCAATACTGGTAATAAAATCTCATTAATATCTCCCTTTTTTACTAAGGCAATATGTATTGCGCTAAATAAAAAAAGTAGATATGAAAGTTCCTGAAATTTCTTCCAAGAATTTTTTAGGAGTCGGATGGAGAAGTTGTTTGATGTTAGTAATAAAATTATTGTTATTATAAATCCTGCCATCCCCCAACCAAATATCGTATTAAAATCCCAGTATTTTGGGTTAAAGATTTCAATTAATATATTTTTATTTCCTAGGGCGAAATATTTGTAAGAATGTATTGCTATTAACACTCCTGATAAAATTCCAAATTCTTTACGGAAAAGTACTAGCGTTTTTAAGATTTTAAGATTTGGTATAACGTCAGAAAGTGGTCTGATTAACATGATTGCAATAAGTATATTCCAACCTAATTTCCCGTATTCTACGAAATGTATATCTGTGAATAAGTATATTAAAATTGGTAGTATCCATAAGAAGAGGGTAGCTTTTCTTATTAATATAAGGTGAGGGATTTTTCCGTTTAAAATTAAGTCTTTTAGAAAAGTCATGAAATTTTGTTAATTCTCACTTGGATTTTAATATAATACTAAATTTTAAGAAAGAGGTGCCTTTTTCAGGATACCTCTTCCCACGAAAAGCAATATGTTATCTTAAAAAATTTCTAAACCTCAACTTCCTTAACAGGTTTCTGAATCTCAAATCCTTTAATAATAGGAGATTGAAAAATATAAGAATGCCCAGATATTTTTGAATACTTCTTAAAAGTATACGCAAGAAGAGCCATAAGAAATAAAGAGAAAACAATAAAGAATCCTTGAAATCCAAAAATTGAAATCATTGCACCACCAAAAAGAGGCCCAATAATATTACCAAAATTATCCACAAGCATAATAGGACCTGCAGATGCATTAGTATCAATCTTATCCATCTGTTTCTCAACAGCTAAAAATTCATTCAATTTAGAAGCAGTTTGAGCCTTAGCAGTACTCATCCCAAATAGATATCCAAAAGAAATACCAAACCCAGCTATAAGTATAATAAAAAATGATTTCATGCTAACCATCCCAATAACAAGAGTGGCAATAGCAGTAATAGCAATACCCAAAATCATAAAATAATGACGACCATATTTATCTCCATATTTTGCAACAACTGGCAAAAATCCCAACACAGGGAAAATGAAAAATAGCATCAATAAACTTCCTGGTAGATTTTGTATCCAACCTGATTGAGACCTAAGAACTTCAGTAAAGAAAATTGGTAGGAATGTTCCTAAAAAAGTATCCCAATATGAGAAAATCCCCATAATGGTCATTGACCAAACTAATGATAAATTTATAGGTTGTTTCTTAAAAACAAGAGCCATATCTTTTATTGAACTTGTAAGCTCTTCAAAAATTTCCTTCATAGTCATTTTCTTCTTGTTTTCAGTTGTATCTAGTTCAATTTGATTTTTTTCATCTTTTTTAAAATGAGGAATGTTTTTTGTCACCTGAATAGCAGTATGTTTAAGCCCATCAAGCGTATCGGATTCCAGTCTTTGAAGCGAAGACATTATTGTTTCTTTGGAAAAATCTTTAACTTCTTTATCAAAAAGAATAAAAGCCAGAAACCAAAGAACAAGGAGTAGTATAAGCAGAAATACCTTCATCATAAATAAAGTGGAAATAAAATTTTCTGCTTGAGCTTTTATACTTACAAGACTTGCGGCAGTATCTATTACAGAAGCTGTAGCACCTCCGATGAAATAAGAAGCTTGTAATAAAATAGCTGAAATTATAAAACCTGCAATCATTCCAACTCCTTGAGCTAACTGTTTATAAGATAAATTTTGACCATATTCAGCAGGGAGTGATTTTGCAAGTACGTAAGAAACAGCGGTTATATCACAAAGATCAAATGAGATTCTAAAAAATATTGCAGCTAAAAATGCAATAACAGGATGGGATGAAAGAATAAAAAATAAAACAGCAATAATCATTCCTAAAATAGACCACATAAACATAGTTCTTGCCGAAAAAACTTTTTGTATTGAGGAAAAAAGTCCATCAAACAACATAGAAAATACAGAACCTATTGATAAAGCAAGTCCTGCTAAAAATATACTTCCTAAAACTTCGTTTAGAAATAAAATTATAGAAACATTCATGACAGTATAAATACTTGCCCATCCTGCAAGTAAAAGATAGAACTGCCACATTTTGGAGTCTTTTATGTTTGAATGTTTTAGAATGAAACTTGGGACTTGCATTTTATACTCCTATATTTAAAAAATAAGTAACTGTATAATACCGCATAGCTTAAATTAATAGATAACGAATTGCTTTTATCAAAATAAACTTACAAAATTGAGTTTATTTAAGCGACGCGGTATGAACTCATTTATATTCGCTGTCATTTATAGCAAAATATGTAATATTTATGAATAATATTATCTTTTAAATTAACTATAATTGGTTGACATAACATAAAAAATGAGTATATTGATTACTATTTTTTTTATCCTATATGAAAGAAAAATTAGTTGCAGATTTTCCACCAGTTAAGGAGATTCTAAAGTCTAGAAGATTATTTCTAGATGATAATGATGTGAAAAAATATGAGGAAATGTTAAAATCAGCTTTAAACGAGTTTCCGAAGGCCTATACAGATCCTTACGAATCTATAATGCTTCACGAGAAATTTTTTCCTATTATGGAAGAAATAATTCAAGAAATTAAAGAAAAAATAAAAAAACCTATAGATAAGAATCAATTTGAAACAAGAATAGAAATTTTGCAACATTTGTCAAAAGCTTTATTATATACTGGTAAAGTAGATAGCAATCATAATGCTCAATCTTTAATTATATCTTTTATTTTTAATAGAGTATTCCCTGATGTTGTACTTCCTTGCTTCCCTGTTTGTAAAAAAGAATCAGATGCTGAAGCTATGCATTATGATTTTTCTAATTTAGATATAATATCAAGAAATGAACTTTTAATTTTAAAAGAAGTTTCTAATAAAATACTAGGTGATAAGTATAAAAATGAAAAAGGAATTGATCTTACTCCTAAAAATTATGGGCTTCTTTCAGAAATACTAAGTTCAAAATTTTTTCTATTTTATTTAAAGAAAGAAGTTTTTAAAGATGCAAACTCTGCGGGAAAGAAAAAAAATAGAGAAAAGAATGTTTCTGAACTTTTAAGAAAAATAAAAGAAGAATATACAGAAGAAAGAAATGATAAACTTTTTAGAGAAATACAGAGTAAAATTAGAACTTCAGTTGTACAATTTGTGGAGTTAAAGTTATCAGACTTAGGAGGATGCTCAATCGTTCTTGAAAGGGGAGATTCTTGTTTAGCAGGATTTGCTGAATTTAATGCGATAGCTTTTCCTAGAGATGAAGATTTAAATTCATATAATCAAAGATTATTGAAATTTGAAGATAATTTACCTTTTTCTATAAATGATGTTGGTGACACTCAATTAGTGATTGATCCAAATGCTGTTATGTTTCCATTTATATTAGATAAATTTAGTGGAGAGCTAGCCACTCTTTCTGGGATTCCTATGAATACAATTGCTAAGTTTGAACAAAATAAATGGTTGTATGAATATTTTAGATATAAAATTCTTAAAATGTTTGAAAGTTTTATTTTTAGATCTGATGAAGAAAGGAGATATTCAGATGTTAATATAGGATATTTAGATCATGGAGAAACTAGAAGGAAAGATGAACCTATACATTTCCCGAAAAGACGAATTGACGTTCCGAGTGAATCAATAAAAGTAAATCATGGGGAAGATGGCTCTCCGAAAAGTATACATCTTAGAATGTTGCATGGTAAAAAGCCTTCAGTTAATAGTATAATTAAAGCTAAAAAAGAATTTGAAATAGAAAATATTACAGATATAGAAACAAAGGAACAGATTCTAGATATATACAGTACTGAGGCACTAATATATCATTCTAAAAAAGAAAATATAGGGATTACAGCTGATTTTCTAAAAAGTGAAGGAATTGAATTGCTTGTTGAATTTATAAGAAATCAATGTGCAGAAGTTTTAGAAGATGAAGAATTAGATTATAAAGAAATAGATAGTATAACTGAACTTATAAATACTAAATGTAGTAGTTGTTTAAATGGATTTATAAATAATGGAGAAATAGAAATTTCTTCTGACTTATTAAACAGTTTTTCAGAAAATGTAAAAACTCCTGCAGTTATAAATATAATGAGATCATATCTTTGCCAAAGATTAGCAGGAGTAGTTGAATTTGCTGTTGCAGGTAGTCATCAAGATGAAAAGAGACCAGCAGTGGTAAAAGATATATAAAAATAAAATATTATGAAACTAATTCTTCAGCAATTCCAATATAAGAACTTGGAGTAAGCTCAAGAAGTCTTTTCTTGTCATCATCAGGAATATTCAAAGTGGAAATAAAATCTCTAACAATTTCTTTTGTAATATTTTTCCCTCTAGTTAAAGCCTTTAATTTTTCATAAGGTTTATCAATCCCATTTTTTCTCATAACAGTTTGAATAGGTTCTGCAAGAATTTCCCAAGCATTATCTAAATCTTCTGCAATTTTTTCTTCATTAACTTCAAGTTTCCCAAGCCCCTTCAATAAACTTTCATACGCAATAAGAGAATATGCAAATCCTGTCCCAATATTTCTCATAACAGTTGAATCTGTTAAATCTCTTTGCCATCTTGAAATTGGTAATTTTTCTGCTAAGTGAGAAAAAATAGCATTAGCGAGTCCTAAATTTCCTTCAGCATTTTCAAAATCAATAGGATTAACCTTGTGTGGCATAGTGGATGACCCAATTTCACCTTCTTTTAGTTTTTGTCCAAAATATTTAAGAGATACATATCCCCAAATATCTCTAGCAAAATCTATGAAAATAGTGTTAGCCCTAGAGAAAGTGTGAAATATCTCTGCATGATAATCGTGTGGTTCAATTTGAGTTGTTGCAAAATTTGGAGTAAGTCCAATGGATTCAATAAATCTTTTTGAGAAATCTTTCCAATCAATATTTGGATATGCACTGATGTGTGCATTAAAGTTTCCAGTTGCTCCGTTTATTTTGCCCAAATAATCTTGTCCTTCAAGTATCTGCAATTGCCGGTTAAGCCTTTCTGCAAATACCCAAAATTCTTTTCCTAGTGTAGTAGGAGAAGCTGTTTGACCATGAGTTCTTGAAAGCATTGATATGCTTTTCCAACTTTTAGCTTTGCTTCTAATATTTTCTTCAAGTTCTTGAAGTTTAGGGAGCATAACATCTTGGATTCCTTTTTTTGTCATAAGTGAATATGCAAGATTATTTATATCTTCCGATGTACATGCAAAATGAATAAACTCAAGTGATTTTTCATCAATTTTCCCTTGGAGTTTTTCTTTTAAGAAATATTCCACAGCTTTTACATCATGATTGGTTGTTTTTTCAATTTCTTTCACTCTTTCTGCATCAACTTCTGAGAAATTCCGAACGATTTCATTTAAATTAATAATTTCTTGGTTATTGAAATTTGGTAATTCTTCAATTTCTGGTTCTGCTGAAAGTGTCTTTAAAAATTGTATTTCAATAAATACTCGATATTTTATTAATGCATACTCAGAAAAATATTCATTTAAATCTTTAGTTTTTGAGGCATATCTACCATCAATTGGAGAAATATTTTTTATCATTGGGAATAAAGATTAGATATTATAGAATAAGGATATGATTATTTAATAGTAAATCTTGACTACTTTGTTTTACACACCAAGTATAGATTAAATCATTCCTTCTCTACAAGAAAACATGATTGTCAAACGAATTTTATTGAATTATTGTTATGTTTAAGGCAAAATTGTGCGTGAAAAACATCTGTTATCGCATTCATAATTATTTATAAGTGTTACAATACAAAATACCACAAGACGTTCAAAGGGATGATCAAATTCTTCCATTTATGACTATGAAACAGCTTATTATTTTAGCTGTTGGTGGTGGGATATGTTATGTTCTTTTTGGTGTTTTAAGTAGACATTTTTTTATAGAAATTTGGGGGCCTATAATTTTTATTATTGCAGTTACAACTATCGCTGTGGCTTATTTAAATATTGGAGGAGTGACTTTTCCTAAATGGGTGTTACTTATTATAGAATATAAGCTTAATCCACAGAGTCGCATATGGAATAGCAAATATTCTATTATTCCTGAAATGAAAGCAATTATTGTTACCGCTACAAAGAAAAAAGAGGATCCTAAAAAACAAAATTCTAAAACAGGGGAAGAAGTTAAAAAGAAAACTCTCGCAGAATTGGCTATGGAAATTGATATGAAAAAGGGGCAATATAAGGAGAATAAATCCATTCAAGAAGAACATTTAAATATGAACTTATTTGATGAAGAAGATAAGAATTCTATTAGTAGAATTAACGTAATGTCATCACAAAAATCTTCTGTAAATCTACCAATAATAAAAGAAGAAATTAAAAAAGTAGATGAAAATGTTAATTTTGATAAGATTAGTTCAGAAGCTTTAAATAAAATAGAAGATAAGAGAAAATATAAGCCTCTTAGAGATAATGAGTTATAAATTAGCTTAAAAAAATCGCAATATATTCTTTACTTTTTAAATGCATATAAATGCCCGATGATTCATCTATAAAAGGGAAAAAATCTGGACTTGCTCCTGCTCAAGTTTTTTTACAAATTGCGGAAATTCGTGATTCTTTAGTAGTTCTTAAAAATGGTGGACTTAGAGCTGTAATTCAAGTTTCACCCGTGAATTTCAATCTAAAATCAAAAGAAGAACAAAATGCTCTTATTTACGCATATCAAGGATTTTTAAATACTATAGATTTCCCATTTCAAATTCTTGTTCGTTCAAAAAAGCTAGATATAGACCATTATATTGAATCTTTTGAAAAAACTGCTAAGAACCAAGAAAATCGTCTTTTAAAAAATGTTAGTTTTGAGTACTTAGAGTACGTAAAAAAACTTGTTGAATATGCAGATATAATGGAAAAAGTATTTTATGTAGTTATCCCATATGATCCTATTCGTTCAAGGAATAGGGGAATGTTTTCTATTTTTTGGGAAGCTATTCATCCAAAGGATGATGTTGGGAATATAAGACAACGTCATTATGAGTTTAGTTCGCTTAAAAAGGGGATTGGGGCTAGAGTTGATACAGTCATGAGTGCTTTAGGCAGTTGTGGATTAAATGTTGAACAACTTACAACTCCTAAACTTGTTGAGCTTTTTTATCAATCTTACAATCCTATTACTTCACAAAACCAAAAAGTAGATGATGTAGAAAATGAAATGTTAGTTAATATTTAGTATAATTAAAAGGATATAGAAAAATAATTACAAAATTAGCACTCAAATGTTGACAGTGCTAATTTTTTTATATAAACTTGGCACTGTAACAATAAAAGTGCTAATTTTAAATTTTAAATTCATATTATCATGTCAAAAATTATTGGAATAGATTTAGGAACAACAAATTCTTGTGTTGCAGTTATGGAAGGAGGGGATGCAGTTGTAATCCCAAATTCAGAAGGACAACGAACGACGCCTTCAATTGTTGCAATAACAGGTAAAGGTGAACGTCTTGTAGGAGTTCCAGCTAAACGTCAAGCTGTTACAAATCCTAAAAACACTATTTTCTCTGCTAAAAGATTTATTGGTCATACATTAAAAGAAATAGAAAAAGAGGCTAGTATGATGCCATTTACTACTACTGCAGGAAAAAATGGTGCAGTTATGATTGAACTTAATGGAAAAGAACACAGACCAGAAGAAATCTCTTCTATGGTTCTTGCTAAACTTAAAGCAGATGCGGAGGCTTACCTTGGAACAACTGTTTCAAAAGCAGTTATTACAGTGCCTGCTTATTTTAACGATTCACAAAGACAAGCAACAAAAGATGCGGGTAGAATTGCGGGACTTGAAGTAGAAAGAATTATAAATGAGCCAACAGCAGCAGCCCTTGCTTATGGAATTGATAAGAAAGGACAAGGAGACCAAAAAATTGCTGTATACGATCTTGGAGGTGGTACATTTGATATATCTATTTTGGAAATTTCTGAAATGGATGGGGAAAAACAATTTGAAGTACTTTCTACTAATGGAGATACTCATCTAGGTGGAGATAATTTTGATGAAATTATTATTGAATATATTCTTGATGAGTTCAAAAAAGAAAATGGAATGGATCTTCACAAAGATCAAATGGCTCTTCAAAGAGTTAAAGAAGCTGCGGAAAAAGCTAAGATTGAACTTTCTTCAGCAAATGAAACTGAAATTAATCTTCCGTTTATTACTGCAGATGCTTCTGGACCAAAACATCTTGTTTTTAAATTTTCTAGGTCAAAATTAGAACAACTAGTTTCTTCTTTAATTGAAAACTCTTTAAAGCCAGTTGAAAAAGCATTGAAAGATTCAAAACTAAAAGTAGGAGATATCAACGAAGTAATTCTTGTTGGAGGAATGACAAGAATGCCAGCAGTACAAGAAGCTGTTAAGAAATTCTTTGGTAAAGAACCTCATAAAGGAATTAATCCTGATGAAGTAGTTGCTCTTGGAGCTGCTCTTCAAGGTGGAGTGTTACAAGGTGATGTAAAAGATGTTCTTCTACTTGATGTTACACCTCTTACTCTTTCTATTGAAACTCTTGGAGGAGTAGCAACACCAATTATTGAAAGAAATACAACAATCCCAGCTAAACGTTCTCAAGTTTTCTCAACAGCTGCTGAAAATCAGCCTTCAGTTGAAATTCATGTAGCACAAGGAGAAAGACAGATGAGTGCTGATAATAAATCTCTTGGACGTTTCATCCTTGACGGTATTGCCCCAGCACCTCGTGGTATTCCTCAAATTGAAGTGATTTTTGATATTGATGCTAATGGGATTTTACACGTTACCGCTAAAGATAAAGGTACAGGAAAAGAACAAAAAATTGTTATTCAAGGCTCTTCAGGAATTAGTAAAGATGAAGTTGAGCAAATGAGGAAAGAGGCTGAAGAACATGCTGAGGAAGATAAAAACAGAAAAGCTTCTATTGATGTAAAAAATCAACTTGATGGATCAATTTTTCAAGCAGAAAAACTTTTAAAAGATGCTGGAGATAAGGCTAGTGAGGAAGATAAAAAAGCAGTAGAAGATGCTGTTGCTGAGGCTAAAAAAGTTTTAGAAAATAAAGAGGCTAAAAAGGAGGAATTAGAGGAGGCTAATAAGGTATTAATGGAAAAGATGCAAGTTGTTGGTACTAAGCTTTATGAAACTGCTAAAAAGGAATCTGATGCTGAGCAAAAAGGGGAGGACAAAAAAGAAGAAGGGGATAGTAAGGTTGAGGAAGGGGAAGTTGTTGATGATGGAAAGAAGGAGGAGGATAAATAGCAAGAAACTTAAAGCCAGATCATTGATCTGGCTTTTTTACTTTATAATTTCAAATAATGGATATTGCAAAAAAGTTAAAAGAATTTAATAAAAGATTTGATATACAAGATAATGAAGATTATGAGGAAGAATTTCAAAAATTTAAAGTTAGGGTTTTAAATATATTTAGTAGAATAGATCAGTCTATTAAAGAAGAAGGAATTAAAGAGTTTTGTCAAATTTTGGGGATAAGGGAAAAATGGGAAGGTCATTCTTATGATTTTTCAGGAGATCGTTGGAGTAAGAATATAATCAAGTCAATTATTATTGAGAATGAAGAAAAAAAATTATATCGTTTATTACAAATTATTTTTTATTTACCCTTTAAAGGGCATGCTAAATCCACATTCTATGAAAGACTTAAAGAAGTTATAGAGTTATCAAATATCAATTTATCTATAACTTTAGAAAATGATGAAGTTATTTTATATCCAAAAGGAGAGAAAGAATTTGATGAAAAACTTGTAAATGAAGTATTGTCTTTTCTTGATGAAAAAAGTCATAAACATTTTGTGAATGCTTTAAACTCTTATCAAGAAAATAGAAAAGATAGTTCTATTAAATCTGCAGAAAGTTTAAGAAGGAGTTTAGAAGAATTTCTAAGATTAAAATTTAAAAATCAGAAAGGATTAGATAAAAATATTAAGGCGCTTTTTACTACTTTGAAAGCTAATAATACAATTTCAGAATTAAGAAACATCATAGAGAAAACGTTTTCATATTTAGATATATTTTTTAATGAGAATAGTAAGCATAAAGATGGCAATATTGGAGAGACAGAAAATGAATTTTTAATTTATCAGACAGGGGTTTTAATGAGATATGTAAATAAAGTAGTATAGATCTAAGTTTAATTTTGAAATCTGAAAACTCTCATTGAGGGAGCAACTCTCAGAGTTGCTCCCTCAGGAGATCAACAGTAGTTTTTTATATATTTCCCTCAATGGGATTCCCAATTTCAATAGAAGAATATATAGGGCTCCATGAAATTGAACTTCCTAGATTCAATAAAACACTCAAACAAGGATTAGAATACAATCCAAAAGATGTATAACAAACTTTGACAAAATAATACATATTGGATAGAGTATTTGTGCACTCTATTCAGTATCTATGTTTGATAATATCAATATAGACATCAGAAAAAAGACGGGGCTACTACCTGTTCTGTTTTGATGTCTTGCAAAAGATACTGATAAATGGAGTGCAACAGGTTAGTTGCCCCATTTTTTATTTGTTAATTTTTCTAAAATGAAAAAATTTCTATCAATGCTATTAATTGCAATCACTATTGCAATAAGTGGTATTCAGACAGCAAGTGCAGGCTGGGTAAATGGATACTATAGAAGCAATGGAACTTACGTACAAGAACACTACAGAACTAATCCAAATGCTTATAAGTATGATAATTATAGTTATAAGCCATCTCAATCTTTATATAACAAAAGTTATTATTCACCTACAAGAGACTACTCAAGTAGTTGGTATACACCAAGCTATAATTATTATGGCTGGTAATTAATCTAGTGGGGCAACTAACTACTAGGTGTAATGAACTACCCATTGAGAGAGCAACTCTCAGAGTTGCTCCCTCAGGAGATTCCATACTTGATCTGGAATCTAGAATTAGCGTTTAACTGGATTCCCGCATTCGCGGGAATAGCAAATATTTTTAACATTCATCATGACAAAATTTTGGTATTTAATATAGAATTGAAGAAAGGAGAATATCTTAAGCATTTCATTATGATTAAAACTCTTAAAAAAAGCATAAAGCTTTACGAAGAAAGAAATAAAAAAGTTAGAGAACTTAAAGCCAGTTTTGAGAAAGTTCGAGTTGGAGCAAAAGAGGCGATTGCTCTTTTAAGAAGAGATAATTTTAAGGAAAGTAAAAAGAAAATAGATGAAATAGAAAGCATTTTAAAAAGTCTTAAAAAGGAAATTGATAAACATAGTTTCATACTTGAAATAGGTTTTTATAAAGAAGCAATTGAAGAATATGCAGAAGCAAAATTCTTCTATTCTTTTCTAACAAATAGCAAATACGAATTTCCTGCTTACGTTGTAATTGATCCAGAACAAGAAATAGGAGGATTATGTGATTTTACAGGAGAATTGGTTAGAAAATGTATTTCAATTGCTAGCTCTGAAAACCTTGAAAAAATAATAGAATATAAAAATATAATTGAAGATATTATAAATGAACTTACGAAAGTAGGTCTAAGCAAGGGGACTAGAAATAAATACGATCAAGTTGAAAGAAATATGAAAAAAGTTGAAGACATAATTTATGACATTAATTTAATAAAAATGAGAGAATTTAATAAAAATTAATAAATATGATACATAATTTTTTAGGATGGATAGGTGCAATTTTATTTGGAATTTGTGCAGTGCCTCAAGTAATACATACATGGAAGACTAAAAGTGCAAAAGATCTTTCTTGGTTATTTCTTTTGTTCTGGTTTTTTGGAGAAATTTTCACTTTAACTTACATATTTTATGATGATTTTTTAAATCAAATATACCACTATCCACTATACTTTAACTATATATTTAACATAGTTTTACTTTTTTATTTGTTGTATGCAAAAGCAACTTATAAAGAAATAGTTTGTAAGAACTAAGTTTTTGCTATTCCTGACTTGTTCAGGAATCTAGAAGAAAAAAACTAAAACTGGATTCCCGCATTCACGGGAATGGCAGGGGTTTTAATTTATAAAAATAAAAACCCTAGTAAAGAAATTCCTATTAAGTAAAAAGCAAATACTCTTAAGGAGTGCTTTTTAAGAAATTTAAGAAGGAAATGCACACAAAGTATGCTTGAAATAAAAGAACTAAAAAATCCAACTAGTGTTTGGGATAAAGGCAATGTAATTGCTTCTGAGCTAAATATATCAAATGAAACATAAACAGTAGCCGCAAGTATTGCAATTGTCCCAAGAAGAAAAGAAAATTCAGCAGATTTATGTCGTTCAACCCCCTGAAACATTCCAGTAGCAATCGTTGTTCCAGATCTTGATACTCCAGGGATTAATGCCAATACTTGAAATATCCCTATAATAACACCTTGCTTAAAACTAACTTTTTCTGACTTTGTTTTTGGTGAAAATTTTTCTGCAAGTAGAAAAATAACTCCAACTATTCCCATAAAAGAAATTACAAAAAGAGGATTACGTAAATAGTTTTCCAAAATATCTTTTGTAAAAGGTGCAACTATAATTATTGGGATAGTTCCTATCACTAAAATATTTAAAAGAGTTTTATCTTCTTTGTTTGTTTTATTAGAAAAATAAGTAAAAAAGCTTAATATAAGTTTTTCCCAAGTTTTCCAAAAATATAAAATTAAAGCGAGGAGTGTTCCTGCATGTAGAATAACATCAAATGAAAGCATTATACTTTCATCTAATGAAATATTTAAAAAATGCTCAGCAAGAACTAAATGCCCTGAACTGGATATTGGTAAAAATTCAGTAATTCCTTGTAAAAGACCTAAAAAAAGAGCGTTAAGAAAAGTCATGGATATTTATTATAAATAGGGGAATAAAGAATCATGAATAAATATAACTTCTTTGTAGAAAATCAGCAACAGAGGTTTAACCTTGTATGCAACTTCTTTTTTAAAGACAAGTGTGTGCTTATTATTTTTTCGTATTATTGATCATTTTTCATTCCTCATTGTTAATTTAATAGCTTCTGCCCCTCAATAAACATTTTTGTGTATTGGATCAAAAGTTTATTTCTTGCATAATTTAGACGTATAGGACCAACAACTCCTAAAACTCCTTTAAATCCTTTGTAATCGTAACAAGTACACATAAGGGCACATGATTCAAATTGAGGGAAAATATCTTTTTCTCCAATATGGATATCAACATCATTACCAATTTCTATTTTCTCTAATTTCTCAAAAAATCCACTTTCTAAAACTTCAATGACACTAGATGCCATTGAGTTATCGTTCGAAAACTCTGGCTGTTTAAGAAGATTGGCAATGCCAAGGTATATAGTTTCTTTATTTTCTGGAATTGTTGCAAAGGCGATATTTTGAGTCATTTGTGAAAAAATAGAAATCCCGTCATAAACCTTTTCTCTTGCTTTAGCTAAAAAATATTTTTTCTTTGTTTCTTGGAATTTTTCAAAAATTTCTTTTTCTTCTTGTTTACTAATTTCCATCATATTTTCAACAAAATGTTGATAACCTTTTATAGTAGGGATTCTTCCTGCTGAAGTATGAGGTTGAGTTATGAATCCTTCTTTCTCCAATTCTGACATCTCATTTCTAATAGTAGCTGAAGAAACATTAAATTTTTTCAGTTTAGTAAAATGTGCAGAACTCACAGGATGAGCAGAACAGATAAATTCTTTTATAATTTGCCGTAAAATTTCATATTTTCTTTGTATCATTAGTTTAATTTTAGCAAAAAAGCTTTGATAAAAACAAGTCTTGTGTTTTTAGGGCTGGAATATAGAATTGAAAAAGAATTACTTATTAAATTTTTATTTTTATGACTACATCAGGAGATATTCAATCGTCAATTAATTTAGCAGCAAAAGAACTTGCAGATGCTTTTAATAAACAAAAAGCTGCTAGAGATGGATTAAAAGAATTAAAAAAAGCGTTAAAAGAAAAGCTTGATATGGATCCAAGTTATACAGAGCTTAGTGAGAAAGAGAAGAAACTTAAACAAGCACGTAAAGAAATTTCAGATGAACTTGCGGAAATAAAAAAAACAAAGGAACAAATTTCTATGGAAACTGATGAACAAACAGAAATTGATGATTTTATGGATCAACAAGAAGAAAAATTTATTGCTGTTAAAGATAAAGTTATTGTTCAATTATCTCGTGATTTAGTTGATTATGGATTAACAGCTGAAATCCATTACAAAAGTGGTCAGTTAATTTTAATTGTTGCTAGAGCATAATAAATCAACTTTGTGAGTGTTTGATGAAAGTGGAAGTTTAATGGTATAAAATATCAAATACTATATAGTTATATATGAAGATAAAAAATCGTGTTATCCAACTTTTAGAGCAAATAGGATTGACAAGAAGTGAAGCAATATTTTACTTAACGGTAAATCAATATCCGAAATTGACAATAAGAGAAATTCAAGAAAAATCAGGGATTTCAAAAACTTCATCTTATAGAATATTTGAAAACCTTAAAGTTTTAGGGTTATTAACATCATCCAAAGATAATTGGAGAAAAAATGTTGAAGTTGTATCTATAAATAGTTTGGCAAATAAGTTAGCAAAAGAACAAAGAAAACTTCGTAAGACAGAGTTAGAATTAAAAAAGTTAGAAAATTTAATGAACATAGGTTTTATTAGTGAATATCAAGATCCAATAGATATTCTTGTAGATCAAAATAAAATAGAAGAGCAGTGTGATAAAATATTATATAAGCCATGGGATCATATGGCTTGTTATGGTTCAGCAGAACGACTTTTAGATATTATGGAGGAATCAGAGAGAAATTTTCTTAAAATGCGTACTAAAAAAGGAAAAAGTGTTGATGCTGTTATTACAGAAATAGGAGACTATGCAAAAGAGTTTATGCCAAATAATGATAAACATTTAAGAAATATGAAATTATGCATTGATGAAAATCATCAAAGTTATATGGCATATATCTATGATAATGAAGTTACTATATGGCATAAAGATGAAGAATTAGGGAATAGGGCAATAGTTATTCGTGACCCTGTTATGGTGAAAATGCATGAAAATATTTTTAAATCTTTTTGGAGTTCTAAATAACAAGTTCCATTTTTATGGGAAAATTATAATTAATAAAAATAGCTTGTTAACAATATTTTTAACAGCATCTAGTTTTATTTATATATATTTTTGACATGGTATTAAAATGAAATATTATTGAAAATGCTTTAAATTAAAACCATTTTTTCTATGAAAGCATGTCAACATTGCAGTTCACAATTTGAAATAAAGGATAAAGATTTACAATTTTATGACAAAATATCCCCCATTTTTAATGGTGTAAAATACCAAATTCCAGAGCCAAAATTATGTCCATTATGCAGACAACAAAGAAGACTTGTATTTAGAAATGAGAGCAACCTGTATAAAAGAAATTGTAGTATGTGTTCTAAAAATATGGTCTCTATTTATCCAGAAAACTCAGAATTTCCTGTTTATTGTCAGGAATGTTATTGGAGCGATAAATGTGATGCCATGGATCATGCAACAGACTTTGATTTTTCTAAAACATTTGCTGAAAATTTTAATGAATTACAGAAAAAAGTACCAAGAGTTACTGCTATGATTACTACAGATTGTGAAAATTCAGAGTTTACGAATTGGACAGATAAATTAAAAAATTGTTATTTAATATATGCTTCAAGTGAATGTGAAGAGTGTATGTATTCTTCACTTTTAGTTAATTGCCAGAAATGTATTGATTGCTTGAATTGTGTAAATTGTCAATTTTGCTATGAGTGTGTAAGTTGTAGTAATTGTTATAACACTTATTTTTCCAAATCTTGTACTTCTATTTCCGAAAGTGCTTTTTGTATAAATTGCCAAAATTGCGAACATTGTCTTTTTTGCTCAAATTTAAGAAGGGCAAAATATTGTTATAAAAATGAACAATTATCAAAAGAAGAATATTTTAAGAAAAAAGAAGAGTTGTTAGATAATTGGAATAGTATTCAAAATACAAATAAAGAATTTGTTGAATATACAAAAAATATATTTTTTAAATCATCAAATCTTATAAATTGTGAGAACTCAAGTGGCAATAATCTTATAGGATGTAAAAATGCACATGAGTGTTTTGACTCTGAATCTTTAGAAGATTGTAAATATATTACTGCTTATGGAGTTAATTTAAAAGATTGTTACGATGCTTATGCAACTGTTGATGGAACTGAACTTTCTTATGAATTTATGTCAGTAAATGGTGGATACCATGTGTTATTTGGTATAGCCTGTTGGGATGGATGTAAAGACACGTTTTATTCAGAATTACTTCACGTATGTAATGATTGTTTTGGGTGTATTGGATTAAAAAGAAAAAAATATTGCATACTAAATAAACAGTATACTAAAGATGAATATGAGAAATTAATTCCTGAAATAATAGAGCATATGAAAAAAACAGAGGAGTGGGGAGAATTTTTCTCTATTCCAGTATCATCCTTTGGATATAATGAAACTTTGGCACAGGAATATTTCCCTCTAACAAAAGAAGAAGCATTAAAAAAAGGATTTAATTGGTCAGATTATGAATCTCCAATTCCAAAGGTAGATAAAATAATTCCAGCAAGCAAATTACCAGATGATATAAAAGATATTCCAGATGATATTTTAAACTGGGCAATAAGATGTGAAGTTACAAATAAACCATACAAAATAATCCCACAAGAATTAAAGTTTTACAGAGATCATAATTTACCAATACCAAGAAGACATCCAGATCAAAGACATAAAGACAGAATG
Source organism: uncultured Candidatus Peribacteria bacterium (assembly GCA_964466055.1). Classification (GTDB taxonomy): domain Bacteria; phylum Patescibacteriota; class Gracilibacteria; genus CAYXLW01. The sequence goes on along the minus strand of CAYXLW010000002.1, from coordinate 230,399 downwards.
TCACTTAGAAATCCAAGAAAATTATGGTCTAGAAGTTGTGACAAATGCACTAAAGAAATACAAACAACTTATTCTCCAGAAAGACCAGAGAAGATTTTGTGTGAAAGTTGTTATTTGAAAGAAGTGTATTAATATTATAATAATACGAAATGAGATTAAAATAAATTTGTCAAATTTATTTAATTTTATCTTATATTATTTATCTAAGTTTTTACTTAAAATATCCCAAATTAATAAAAACTAAATGCAAATTGGAATTGTCGGTTTACCGAATGTAGGTAAATCAACCTTATTTAACGCACTAACAAAAAGCTCAGTTGCAGAAGTTGCAAACTATCCATTCTGTACAATAGACCCTAATGTTGGAATAGTTGAAATACCTGATGATAGATTAAATGCACTTGCTAAGGTTGTTAATCCACAAAAAATACTTCCTGCTGTTACAGAATTTGTTGATATTGCAGGACTTGTAAAAGGAGCTAGTGAAGGAGAAGGGTTAGGAAATAAATTTCTCTCACATATAAGAGAGTGTGATGCTATAGCACAAGTTGTTAGAGTTTTTGAGAATAATAATATTACTCACGTACATGAAAGAATAAATCCTAAAGATGATATAGAAATCGTTGAAATAGAGTTAATACTTGCCGATTTACAAACAATGGAGAAAAAAGTGTATACTGCGGAGAAAGATATAAAAGCAAATAAAAAAGATGCCAAAAAGATTTTTGATTTTTTTAAAAAGGTAAAAGAAACTTTAGAAAATAACAAGAAAGCTAGAAGTATTGAAATGAATGAGGAAGAACAAGTGTGGATTAAAGAATGCCATCTTCTAACAATGAAGCCTATACTTTATATAGCAAATTTAAGTGAAGATGATCTTGTTAGTTTTAATAAAGATGAGTATAAAAGTAAATTAGGACTAAATGAGAATGATTCCGTTGTTCCTATTTGTGCAAAATTAGAGGAAGATTTAGCAGATATGAGTGAAGCGGAAGCTAAAGAATTTTTAGAAGAATTTGGCATTAAAAATAGTGGAAGAAATGAACTAATAAAGTCGGCATATTCAACGTTAGGACTTGAAACTTATTTTACTGCAGGAGAAAAAGAAGTTAGAGCCTGGACTTTTACAAAAAACATGAAATCTCCACAATGTGCCGGTATAATACATACTGATTTTGAAAAAGGATTTATTTGTGCAGATATAATCAATTGCAAAAATTTTGTTGAGGCTGGTGGATGGGCAAAAGGAAAAGAAAAAGGACTTGTGAAAATGGAAGGAAAGGAATATATAATGAAAGATGGAGATGTTTGTTTATTTAAGTTTAACAATTAAGTAATATACACTTTTAATTAAATAGTTTGAATGCTTAGTGATGAAAAATTACATATAGGTCCAGATAATATACGCCCACTTTCTGATGGTGAAATTAAAAAATTAAATAAAGATAAGGCGAAAAGAATTAGAGAGCAATTGGGGATATCTAAAGATGTTTCCGATGATCAAATTGTTGCTATGGAAAGTAAAATTAGTGAAGGAATAAAGGAGGGGGTAAAAGACACTGAAACTGAAATAGATATTGCAGAAGGAAATGTCGCTGAAGCATTGGTAAAAGCAGCTGAGAAAGATAATGCTGGAGATATTTCTAGTGCTTTAAGTACAGCAAGAGCTTATCATGCCAAATCTGATCCTTATGTAAAGAAAAAACTACAGGCAAAGAAACAAGCTTTAGTAGAGAAGCTTTTTGGAGAGCATGAAAAAACTGCTTAAAAATCTCTGCTTTTTATAATTACATTTATCCTAGATATTTTTCTAGTAATTTTGTTGGTTTCATGATATAATTTAAAGAATTCTTAATACTAAAAGTATTTGAGTACTCCTAAAAGTGAAAAATTGCCGGATTTAAATATTGAATTAGAAGCTTTAAATCGATCAAATAGAAACAATCCTGATTTTTCTAGGAAATCTTTTTTTCCAATTAATACTTTTAATACTTTTAATAAAAAAATTGGCAATATTATAAATTTTGCTTCAACGGTAGATAATAATGATCTGCCTGAAAATCATAAACTAAAAGTTGAGTTTAGAAATAATTTACCAGAAAATTTAAAGAGATCTACTTCTCTTCTTTATGAGTTAAAAGATCTAAATATATTATTATACCGTAATGCTTTAGAGATCATAAAAGTAGTTCAAAATAGTAACAAAGTAGAAGTTAGTAATGAGCAAATCAACAACATTATTCAAGCAAGATTGAATAGAGCTAAGGGAGATCGACTTATAGCAGATACTAATTTAGGTGAGTTTTTTGAAACAAATAAAAGGATTTCAGAAAGTGAAGTTCTTCAAAAATTTCTAATTCCTTTAGGCGAAATTAGAGTAATAATGAGTAAAATAATAGATATCGATAATAACGAAATAAATCATTTAGTCCCTGAATTTGACATCATATTACATAATATAGAAGAATGTGGTAATGATAATCAAGCATTAAGCTTTATTAATCTTAAAAAATCAGAGTATCTCAGTCAATTGCCATCCATAAGAGACAATTGGGTATATTTCACAAATACAGAAGAACAAATATTACAATCAGATAAAATGGCAGAATTTAAGGAAAAATGGAAGCTTTTCGAAGAAAAAAATCCTGGATTAATTAGTAAAGCCAAAGAATTTGAGAATGAGGAAACAGAGCGTTCGATTAGAGCAAACATTGATAGTCTTTTTAAAAAAATTGAAAATATAGGAAACATTTTAAAAAATACTAATTTAATAGATAAAATAAAAACATTAAAAGAATCGTTTGAAAAATACATGAACTTTTTTTTAAGCATAAACATAGCTCCTAAAATTATAAATGGTGATAATAGCTGGAATAAAGATATAGAACTCATGGATGACACAATGAAAGATATTTCAGATATAAGTATAAGTAATTTTTTGGAACAAGAATTTTTAGAATATGTAAATAAATTTCTTCTACAAGTTGAAGAAGGAAAAGATAGTAATAAAATTTCCCAAAAAATTTTTGAAGAAGCTTTTGGTGTATTAGAAAATTTTGATTTAATTCCTATAGAAAAGAAAAAAGAAAAAATTAAATTAATTTTGGATAAAATACTAGAATTGAATCAATTTTTTAATGGGGAAACGGTTACTATTATTGGAGGAGATAAGAAAGAATATAAATTGGGAAATATAGGATTCGCAGGGGCTTTTGAAAGAATTGATAAAGAAATGAAAAAGATGCCACATAAATTTTACGAAGAATTTTTCCCAAAAAATTTAAGTTCATTTGCTATAGAATTATTAATTTTAGGTGGATTAAATGATAAAGGGAAACCTCTAAATAAGAGTTACTTAACTTCATTTTCTAAAAAAGAAACATTCATAGCCTTTCTTAATGAAGTTATGAACATAACAGAACAATCATTATCAAGAAATAGGTTTAATGAATATGTTGAAAAATATAGAGATATAGAAAAAGGGAAAAGTTAAAAAGCTTTTATTCTCCCAATTTTTAGTTTATATATTATCAATGAAATCAATTCATTGATATTTTTTTCTATTCCCTTAAAATAAAACAGAATTTTATATTTATTCCAAATTTCTAGTCTTCTAATCCCCCAAACTAATGTCCGACTTTAAAATAACATCCATCATTGCTTCATTACATAGACTAAAAAGCCAAAAAAGTGGATTTCAATGGCTAAAAAAGTTTATGGTATTTATTCTTTTTGCTTTAGCAGTAGCAACTGTTGCACTAATTATTTTTTTACTCTGGATAATAAAAGATCTTCCAAATATTTCAAATATAAACGAAATAGTATTTGCAGAGTCATCTATTATTTATGATAGAAATGGAGAAGAGCTTTATACAATACATGGTGATGAAAATAGGAAAACTGTTCCTATTGAAAAGATCCCTGACTCTCTAATTAAATCAACAATAGCGATTGAAGATGCTACATTTTTTGAACATAGCGGATTTTCATGGAAGGGATATACACGTGCACTTCTTTCAGAAATAGTAAATTTTGGTTCTCATAAAGGTGGAGGATCTACCCTAACTCAACAATTCATAAAAAATACATTCCTGAGTTCTGAAAAAACTTACACAAGAAAAATAAAAGAATTGATTTTATCTCTTCAGCTTGAATGGAAATTTGAAAAAGATGAGATTTTGGCAATGTACTTAAATTCTATCCCTTATGGTTCAAATTCTTTTGGCGTAGAACAAGCGTCTTTAACATTTTTTGGTAAGCCTGTTGAAAAAATAAATTTAGCAGAATCTGCGATATTAGCAGCTTTACCTCAAGCTCCAAGTCGTTACTCTCCATATGATAACAATAAAACAACAAAACTAATAATTCCTGAAGAAAAAATAAAAGAAATTGATGTTAGTTCATATTTAGAATTGTTGGAAGAAATTGGTGAAGAGAGTATAGAGTTAGGTTTATTACCTATGGAAATAGAACTTAATAATGGATCTAAAATTATCATACCTGGACGTACAAGTGCTGTTCTTGGTCGTATGGTGGAACTTGGATTTATTGAAGAAGAAGTAAAAGATAAAACTGAAAAAGAACTAGCAAATTTTTCTTTTAAAACTTTTAGGGTAGATATAAAAGCCCCTCATTTTGTTATGTATGTGAAAAGCTTACTTGAAGAAACATATGGGAAAGAATTTGTAAGTGCTGGAGGATTAAAAATATATACAACTCTTGATTATGAACTTCAAAAGAAGGCTGAAGAAATATTAAAAGAGAGAAGTGAGATAAACGAGAAAAAATATGGAGCAAAAAACGCGGCATTAATTTCTATTATACCTAAAACTGGTGAGATTATATCAATGGTAGGAGCAAGGGATTATTGGGATGAAGAAAATGATGGTAAGGTGAATGTTATCTTACAAAGAAGACTTCCTGGATCTTCATTTAAACCTTTTGCTTATGCTGCAGCTTTTTCTTCAGGATATGCACCAGCAACCGTAGTTTTTGATCTGCAAACAGATTTTGGGAATAATTACAAACCAAAAAATTTTGATGGACTATATAGAGGTCCTATTTCAATGAGAAGAGCATTAGGAAATTCCTTAAATATTCCAGCTATAAAAGCAGGTATACTTGGAGGACTTGAAAAAACATATAATATTGCAAAAGGCATGGGGTTAAGTTTTCTAAAGGAGGCTGACTGGTATGGATCAGCAATATCTTTAGGAGTAGCAGAAATTCGTCCGTTAGATATGGCTCAAGCTTATGCTACATTTGCCAATTTAGGGAAAAGAGTTGAGATTACTCCGTTTTTAAAAATAGTAGATAAAAATGGTAATATTCTTGAATCTTTAGAAGAAAAGGAAGGAAAACAAGTTTTAGATGAAGAAACGGCTTATTTGGTCACAAATGTATTAGCAGATCCATCAGCCAGAGGACATGGATGGAATTCAGTTCTTCAATTACCAAATCATATAAACGCAGTAAAAACTGGTACATCTAACAAGAAAATTAAAGATATTGTATGGCCATTAGATGGATGGACTATAGGATATACTCCAGATTTGATTACAACTGTTTGGGCTGGTAATAATGACGGTTCAGCAATGGCGAAAAATTCAAGTGGATTTTCAACAGCAGGTCCTATTTGGAGACAATTTATGATAGAAGCTTTGAAAGAAAAGGAATCAAAAGATTTTCAAAGACCTACAGGAATTAAATCTGTTCTTGTTTCATCAATTACTGGGAAGTTACCTACTGCTGATTTTCCCAAAAGTTTAATTACTAAAGAAATTTTTTCTTCATTTAACATCCCTAAAGAATATGATTCATCTTTAAAAATAATTACAGTTGATAAAATAAGCGGGAAATTACCTAATGAATTTACTCCTGAAGATGCAAAAAAGAAAATTGCAGTTGTACGGTGGTCTTCACAAAAGCCGGACAATCCAGATTGGCAAAATCCTGTAAAAAGATGGGCAGAAGCACATTCAAAAGAGTTTCTAGAAAGGTTAAATGTTGATGAAGTTTTATCAAGTGTTCCACAAGATATAGAAACAATTCATACCTCACAAAACACTTCTGAAAAACCAGAAGTAAAAATTATATCACCTACATCTTTTGGGATAGTTGGAGAAAAAGGTGTTGGCGTATGGACTGAAATAAACTCAAAGCAGGGGATCTCATTTGTTGAGTTTTTCCTAGATGATAAACTTGTTGATACAAATAGAACTCCTCCGTATAAAGGAAATATAATATTTTCTGATGGCACAAAAGTAGGAGATACTTTTAGTATAAAAGTAAAAGCATATGACACTTTATATAATTCAAGCTCAACTTCTATTCAAGTTAAAGTAGCTGAAGATTCTCAGGCTCCAAATACTGAAATAATTTTCCCGAAAAATGGAGAAAGTCTTTTCGCTTCTTCAATAATTTCAGTTCAAACTTATTCTTATGACAAGAGGGGAGACATTTCTCATGTTGATTTTTTTCTGAACGATGTAAAGGTAACAAGTTCTGAAATTTCCCCTTATACTGGAGAAATTAAACTCCCAAGCGAAGTAGGAACTTATAAAATAAAGATTATAGCATATGACAATACTTCCAATACGGCAGAGGATGAAATTGAAGTTAGAGTGACTTCAAAAGAAATCTCAAAAGATTTAAAAGTAGAAGTATCTGAAAATATCAAATTTGGAGATTCAGAAAGAATCAAGTTTTTTGTTCCTTCTGATGATTTACCAGATGTTAATGAAGTTGTTCTTATTGCTCGATATAAATCTGAAACAGATATTGAAACCGAAGATCAAATACTCTTTGAGATTAAAAATTTAGAAGATGGTTCAAGCGGAATTTTTGAGTATTTATGGATTAGGCCACTTACTGGTGAATATGATGTTTTTGTAAAAACAGTATATGAGAATGGTAAAGTTCTTTTTTCTTCTAAAAATAGAGTGGAAGTCAGTAAATAAGCCTATAATGTTTATAGTCTTTTCTTAATCAAAAAAAACTATAAATTTTCAATTTTAAATTATATATTAATTTATTATAATCCTCTCAGAAATAAATTGGCTGTTTTAACCTTTGATTACAGGATTTTTATTTTATATATTTTCTAATCCAAAACATATGAAAGTTATTATTCACGCAAAAGGACTTACTTTAAAGAAAGAAGAAGATGAGTACATAATAGCAAAAATGGAAAAAATTTCCACACTTGCAAAAAGAATTAAAGATGAGTCTTCTGAAATTAAGATTGATATAAGTCATGATGTTACAAAAGCAAAAGAAGAATCTATAACATGTGTTATAAAAGTTTTTGTTCCAAAAGATACATTGGTATCAGAAGCAAATGGTTCTATTGTTACTGAAGCTTTAGATCTTGCTAAAAAACAACTTATTCCTCAAATAGAAAAATATAAAACTAAGTTTTTAAATCACTAATTATTTAATTCTCTACGGTTTCTTTTTTATCTAAATCCAAGATTCTATTGAATTTTATAAAGGTTTTACATATAATGCTCCACGATAAGAAGAGTTAATTTGAGTAACTTTCTTTTTTTAAAAATATTTTTTAAAACACTATACTTATGTCTGAAAATTTTTTAGCAATGGTAAGCCAAATTGCTCAAGAAAAAAATATCTCTGAAGAAAAAATAATTACTGCTATTAAATCAGCCTTAATTACTGCTTACAGAAAAGATTATGGGAATAAAAATCAAGAAATTGAAATTGAGTTTAAGGGCGAGACAATCGATTCAGCAACTGTATATTTAGTTAAAGAAGTTGTAGATGTTGTTGAGGATAGTGATCAAGAAATTCATATTGATGAGGTAAGAAAAATGAAGAAAGATATTGAAATTGGAGATGAAATTAGAATTGATGTTACGCCTTTAAAATATGGGAGAATAGCAGCCCAGGCAGCAAAACAAGTTATACTTCAACGAATACAAGAAGCAGAAAAAGACAGTTTATTTGATCTTTTTAAAGAAAAAGAGGACTCAATTATAAACGCAATGGTAACTAAGGTAGATGGTTCTTATGTATATTTAAGTCTAAATAAAAATACAGTTTTACTTCCTGAAAAACACCAAATTCCTGGTGAGGATTATTTTGTAGGAAAAAGGCTTACTGTTTATTTAGATAAAGTAAAACAAACCACGAAAGGACCTCAACTTTCAATATCAAGATCACATCCAAGTTTACTTAAAAAGTTATTAGAAAGAGAAATCCCAGAAATTGCTTCAGGAGAAGTTGTTGTTGAAAAGATTGCTCGTGATGCAGGTTCTAGATCAAAAGTTGCCGTATCTTCAAATGACCCTAAAATTGATCCTATTGGAGCATGTGTTGGGCAAAAAGGAGTAAGAATCAATATGATTACCGAAGAACTTGCGAATGAGAGAATAGACATGATTGAATATAGTGAGAAAGATGAAACGCTTATAGCGAGAGCTCTTCAGCCAGCAAAAATTGAACATGTAGTTATTATAAATAATGAAGAATCAATTGATCATAATACTGGGAGAAAGATTAAAAAAAGAGCAGCTGTTTTTGTTGAAGAATCTGAACGTGCAATGGCTATTGGTAAAAGGGGGCAAAATATTCGTTTAGCAACAGATTTAACAAATTACGAGCTTGATATGTATAACGTTGAAGAGCTTGAAATCTTCATGAAAAAACTTTCAAGTATGAAAGCTTAATAATTGTAAATAACAGATAACAAATAGTAATTTTGAATTAATTTGATTATAAAATCTAAGTCCTAACATCCTAAAGTCTATTTTTATGATTGATGAAATTCTAAATCGAGGAGTAGTTGAGATTAACATTAGAGAAGATTTAGAAAAAAAACTTAAAAGTGGGAAAAAACTTAGAGTAAAATTAGGGATAGATCCCACAGGATCTGATCTTACTCTTGGTCATGCAGTTCCTCTTAGAAAATTAAAACACTTCCAAAATGCAGGACATCAAATTGTTCTTATTTTTGGTACATTTACAGGGCAAATTGGTGATCCTACTGGAAAATCTCAAACACGAAAACCTTTAACAAAAGAAGATATTGATAGGAATTCAAAAACATATCTTGAACAGGCATCGAAAGTAATTGATATTGATAACATTGAAGTTGTTTATAATGGAGATTGGCTTGCACCTTTAAATTTTGAAGAGATATTAAAATTAGCTGGAAATTTCACTGTTTCTCAAATGTTAGAGAGAGATATGTTTCAAGACAGAATAAAAAAACAGCAACATATTAATTTAGTTGAGTTTATGTATCCTTTAATGCAGGGATACGACAGTGTTGCTGTAAAAGCAGATGTAGAAATAGGAGGAACAGATCAATTATTTAATATGATGTGTGGTCGCCCTATACAAAAATCTCATGGAATGGAACCACAGAACGTTATAACAGTTCCTATTCTTGTTGGTCTAGATGGTCATGAGAAAATGTCTAAATCACTTGGAAATTACATTGCACTTATGGATAGTGCTAAAGAGATGTTCGGTAAAACGATGTCTATTCCAGATGATATTATTTTGAATTACTTTGAGTTAGCAACTGAGGTTTCTATGGATGAGATTAAGAAAATAAAGAAGGAACTTGAAGGTGACACCAATCCTAGGGACATAAAAATTAGATTAGCAAAAGAGATTGTTTCTTTATATCACTCTAAGGAAGAAGCCGAGAAATGTCATAAAGAGTTTTTGGAAGTTTTTCAAAAAGGTGGTATTCCTGATGATATTCCAGAAATAGAAATTGAAGAAAATGAATTGAAACTTTGGGATTTAATTAATAGAACTAATCTTTGTCCTTCTAGTTCCGAGAGTAAGAGGATGATTGAGCAGGGGAGTGTTAAGATTGATGATGTGAAGAAGGATGATAAGGATGAGGTTGTTAGGGTGGAGTCTGGGATGGTTATTCAGATTGGGAAGAGGAAGTGGATAAAAATTAAATAGAAAAATATTTACACTAATTAATATAAAATTATGGAAGGTATATTTACATTGCCTTATTCGGAGTACGAAGTTATAAATCAACTTCAGAAAAAACTGAAAAAGTCAGAGGGTAATTCATATTATATTCCTACAAGCAGACAACAAAAAGGAATTGATTTTATAATTCATAATAATAAATCAAATAAACTTATTAGAGTACAAGTAAAAAGTTCAAGATCCTATGTTGATAAGCCTAAAAAATTAAAATCAGGGAAATTTAAAGATATTAAATATAAATATCATCTTTGGTTTAATAATTTTCTAGAAAAGTACAACGTTAATAATGCTGATTATTACATATTATTTGGACTTTATCCTATATATCAACAAAGCAAAAACATAAAATCAAAATCTATTTTTTGGAAATCCATTATTTTATGTTTTTCAGAAAAAGAAATTTTTGATCTTCTAAAAAAAGTAAAAACAAAAAAAGAAAAAAAAATAGATAAATTTTTTGGATTTGGATTTAATGTAGAAAAAAATATTTTTGGAACACGTGGTTTTGAGGAAGATATTGATATGTCAAACTTTTTACTTGAAGCTAAGTTAGATGAACTAAAAATGAAAATACAATAATTTAAATTATTATTTTAACAAAAAAACTATGAAAACATGCATTGCTTGTGGTACGCCACTACTTAAAAAAGAAGATTTTGCTAATGGAGATGAATCTTCTAAGTTTTGCTTACACTGCGTTAATGAAGATGGGAATGTAAAAACTTGTGAAGAAATTTTTAATGGAGGAGTAGATTTCTTTATTCAAGTTGCTAAAGTTTATAGAAATTTTGCAGAAAAAATTGTAAGAAAAAATATGAGTCAATTGCCATATTGGCAAGACAAAGACTGTGATGTTTTAAAAGGAGAAAAAGCTACGGATGAAGAATTCCAAGAAGTTTTACGAAAATGTAATACCAATTCGTAATAAAAATGTTGCGAAAACCGGAGACGAAATTCCATAATTTCGTTACGTGACAATATGTATTGTCTCTTACGCATTAAGTCAGTGTAATATTTTTAATATGCATTTATATAAATATGATTTTCATCCTCTTTGGAACAAAAAAATTATCTAAAATTTCTCTCAAGATCAAAAATAACATTTAAGGCATAATCAATTTTTGTTATATCTTTTTCTTCAGCTCTACCAATTTTATTAATGATGCGTTGCTTATCTATTACACGAACTTGCTCAAATTTTACTTTAGAAGATACTTTAAGATTATTTGTTTTACTTGGATTCAGCAAAACTTCAAAAGGATAAATTTTTTCAATATTCGAACTTAAAGGAGCAATAATTGTAGTCTTGCCATAATCTTCAGACGCATTTGTTTGAAGAATAATACAGGGTCTATTTTCTCCTTTTTGTTCAGCACCTTTTGTGGGATTAAGATTAACAAGCACTATATCAAACTGTTTTAGTTGCATGCTTCAGATTCATTAATAATTTTAAAATAATCACCAAAATCAGACATCGCGAGTTCAGAATCTTCTTTGCTTTGTTCCATAAATCCTTCTTGTATTTTCTTTTTAAGCTTAAACTTACGATATAAGAATAATGCTTTATTTATTATGTCAGTTTTGCTTGTTCTTAAATCTTTTGCTTCTTGAGAAACAAATTCATAATTTTGAGGGAATAGAAGAATAGATGCTTGCTTTTTTGCAATAGTTTTCATAGTGTAAATTTATATTATGAATACATAACATATTATAATGTTTATTTTGATAAAAATAAACAAAAAAATCTTATCATTCCATTTATTGTACTGTAAGATCATTGTAACATAGAAAAAAATATGAAAGTTCTTATTGCAAAAAAATTAGGATTTTGCTTTGGAGTAAAACGTGCTTATGACATGGTTGAAGATATAGTTAAAAATAAAAAGGAAGGCGAGAATATATCTACATTTGGACCTCTAATACATAATGATAGGCTAATTAAAGATTTAGAGGAAAAAGGAGTTAGTGTTATCAATGATATAAAAGATGCTAAAGATACTGTTATTATTCGATCTCATGGCATTTCAAATAAAAAGAAAGAAGAGATTAAAAAAAATACAGAAAAATATTTAGATGCTACTTGTCCTTTTGTAACAAAAGTTCATATAGTGACCCAGAACTTTCAAAAAAGGGGATTCCAAGTTATTATTATTGGGGATAAAGATCATCCTGAATTAAAAGGGATAATAGAAGATTTAGATAATGTTATCTGTATTCAAACGATTGATGAAGCAAAAAATCTTTCAAAATTTCAAAAAGTTGGAGTTGCTGTGCAAACAACTTTCAAAAGAAGTTTATTTAAAGAAATATGTAAAATTTTAGAAGAAAAATGTGATGAAATAGAAATTGAAGATACGATTTGCGGATCCACCTTTGAAAATCAAACAGCTGCAAAAGAACTAGCAAAAGAAGTTGATGCTATGATTGTTATTGGAGGAACTAAAAGTTCTAATACAAAAAAATTAGCAGAAGTTTGTTCTGAATTTTGTCCAACTCAGAAAATAGAAAGTATTAAAGATTTAGATTTAGAAAAATTAAAAAATATAAATAAAGTTGGAGTAACAGCAGGTGCTTCAACTCCTCAGTATCAAATTGATGAAGTAGTGAAGTTTTTAAAAGAATTATAAATGCGGGAAGTCATTTTTGCTTGTAGAAAATCTTTTAAGAAATATTTTATTATAGATTCCAGACAAGTCCCAAAGGGATCACTTCGTGACTGGAATGACTAGATTTCTTTTATTTTAAACACCTAACTAATTTTATGCTTAAATTTGAGAAACAATTCTGGAAAGCAGGATTCAAAAACATTGTGGGAATGGATGAAGCGGGGAGAGGACCACTCGCTGGACCTGTTGCAATTGCTGGAGTTATTTTTTCTGAAAACCAAAAAATTCCAGAAGGAATAAATGACTCAAAGAAATTAACAAAAATACAGAGAGAAAAGCTTTTTGATGAAATTATTGAGTCTGCATATAAATATAAAATTGTTTTTGTCTCTCCCCAAAAAATAGACCAAATAAATATTTTAAATGCAGTTAAACAAGGCATGAGACAAATAGCTAAAACTTTAGAAGTAGATTTTGTTCTTACGGATGCTGTTAATATAAATTTTGCAAATGTGCCTCAACTTGCTCTTATTAAAGGAGATAGTGGCTCAATTTCCATTGCAGCGGCTTCAATACTTGCAAAAGTGTCCAGAGATAGAGAAATGGTGAAACTTTCTAAAAAATATCCACAGTACGGTTTTGAAACTCATTTTGGATATGGAACAAAGAAACATATTCAAGCAATACAAAAATATGGTTTTTCTCCTATACATCGAAAGACTTTTAGTGTAAAATGTATCGAAGAATAAAAAAAATATGAGAAAAATTATTATCACTTTATCAGCATTCGTTTTTAATATTAGTGTAGCTTGTGCTGCTAGTATTATTCCTAGTACAGGGGCACTGTCTTCAAAATTTAAATATGGAACCTTGCAGTTATTCGATATACCTAAATATCTTGCTTATATAACAGATAACAGTGTTTGGGTAGCTGGACTTCTTGCTGTTATTTTTTCAATGATTGGGGGATATTACTATCTTATAGGTGCATATTCAGACTCTCCAGATCAAGGTAAGTCTACTTTAAAAAATGTTTTTATTGGATTAACTGTTGTAATGCTTTCTTGGATGATTATTGATTTGTTTATACGACTTATTACAGAATAAAAAAAAATATAATTTTTTGATTTTAAATTTTGAATTATTTACGTAATCTTATAGCATCAAATATAGATGCTATTTTTTTAAAATTCTAGATCAATGTTGGAAATTGAGGCAAAAGTATGGCTAGATAAAAAGGGGGTATCTTACGAAGATATTCTTAAAATATTAAAAGAAAATTATGAATTTGTAACAAAGAAAGAAAAATCTGATTGGTACTTTAAAAAACACAATCAAGAAAAATCTGAATTTAGGGTTAGAGAATCTAATAGGAAATATATTGTTACTTATAAGAACCATAAGATGGATAATGGGATAGAATCCAATGAAGAAATAGAGTTTAAAGTTGATAGTAAAAAAAGTTTTTTTAGTTTCATGAGAAATTTGGGATATGAAATTTTTGCTGAGAAAAGAAAAAAGACTTATGAATTTAAAAAAGGGGATTATGTGTTTGAGTTGAATAATGTTGATAAACTTGGTTGGTTTTTAGAAATTGAAAAAATTTGCAAGAAAGAAATTTGTGATTTGAAAAATGAAAAGAAGTTACTTGAAGAAGCCTTCAGTAATTTTGGCTTTACTTGTGATGATTTTGAAAGAAAAAGATATTTGGAAATACTTAATAAAAATATTTAATGTTGAAACAACTAAAACTTATTTATAAGTTACTATTAACTTAGTTGCCATTGTTGATGATTGGTTTCTGGCTACAGCTGTACGTGTACCACTTCCAGTAATAATAAATGACATAGCATTATCAAAATTCCATCCAGAACGATTAACTACTTCTTGAATAAGAGAAGATAAATTTGGAGATTGGATCTTAGCACCAACAGTATCCCAATTTTCTGGAGACCAAATTACATTAGCACTTGTCCTATTTCTCGAAGAAATGCTGTAATTAATCGTTGGGAAAAACTTAGAGTTATTAGTATTTTCTGCAACAATTGTAAAATTGGCAGGTCCAGTACTAACTTTGCCTACAGTGAATTCTAGATAAGCGTTAGTAATAATAGCACCTTTAGGTATGTCTAAAGATATAAAACGTAAACCTATAATTTGATTTCCTTTAGAGCTATTATATACAATTTTTAAATTAGAATTACTGAGATTCACAGCTCCTAAAATACTTTCTTCTGCATCATCTCTGCCAAGACTAACAGAAGAAATTATGGTAATATCAGTAGGTTTGGGTGCTAATGATCTATTAGATGAACATTGATTTGAAGGAGCTCCTCCATTAATGCCACGACAAACCCAATTGGTATAACCTCCTTGATTAGGATCTAGCGGAGTTGTAGGATCAGGGTTTCCAGAAGCACAATAAGTATAGTTACCTGGGAAAATTTCATCATAATTGTATGTTCTCATTGCAGATCCACAAGTAGGTACTAACTCTCTAGTAGCAGTACAAGATTGATCCTTACCTCCATTTTGTCCAGTGCAAACCCAGCTTACAAAACTTCCTTGAAATGGGAAATTAGTGGGAAGAATTGGAGGAATCCCAGCAGAACAGAAGTCAGGGTTGCTACCATAACTAGTTGTATCATGTGAATAATTTGTAGCAGATACACCACATTGTCCATCTATTACTACTGGAGGGGGAAGACTGTTTCCAAATGCTGAAAATTGCAACATTGAAGCAATGGTAAAACCAGCTACGTTTGAATATTTTTCTTTCCCATCATTAGCTGTATCTTTAATCCCATGATCTATAGGATCGTAGGTAGTATTAATTATCCAGTCTAAAGCAGTGGTTGGCAAAGGCTTGGAAAGATTAGCTGATGGTAAAGCATAAATACTAGCACTTAAGCTATAAAGAGGATCATTACTGAAGCAAGATAGACTCCCATCAGCTTGTTGGCAATTTTTTATCCAATTCCAAGCACTTTGGTTATTTATACTGTCTCCAAACACCCAAGGTACGTATCCTTGAGGAAAAGTCCCATTGAACCATTCTTGATCTGGATCTGGTGTACCATATTCATCTAATCCAAGAGCATATTTACCCTGACTAGGAATAAAGAAATAAGATTCAATATTGTTGGCAATATTATCTGCAGCTGATTTATAGCGAGTATCTCCATAAAGCAACCATCCAGATTGCATTCCTAGATAAACATCAGCTTGATCAGCCGTATATTGAAATTTCCAAAGTACCCATTGTCCGTTTTTTTGTTGCCAAGAGCTATAAAAGAATCCGTTCGGAGCCTGGTTATAATCTAATATAAAATTTAAGGCAGAACGAGCATGCGTTTCATATTCTTTTGCAAGAGCTGTCGATCCTGATAATCGAGTATAGAGTTCTAGCGCATAGACAAATAGAGCGCTTGTAGCATCAACACCACGAGCGTCAGTGATTCCTCTTCCAGGCGAAACTGCTACTGGAGCATAAGGATAGCTAGATTCATAAGCATAACGGAAGCTTCCATTCCACATACTGGCAGTCATATCTTCCCGCGCAGCAAGCCACTCAACGCCTTTCTTTAGTGCATTTAAGTATTTAATATCACCACTTTCTTGGTAGGCAGCAGCGATTCCAATAAGAGCATATTCCATATTGGAGTCTTCATTAACTAAACTATACTCCGCATCATTTGGAACATCAGCAATCATTCCATTTTCATCTTGGTTATCAACCAAGAAATTAGCAATATTCAAGGCAGTTGAACTGTAGCTATTAGCTGCTTTTGTATTATTAAATAATAAAGTGGTAAATATGCCAACCGTCAATATAAAAATGATTAAAATAGAAGTTGATTTTTTCATAATATATATAAATTATATGATATAAAAAATTAAGTGTGTATCATTTTGATCTTTTTGTAAAATTTTGCAAATATTTATTTGAGAATATTAGTATTTTATCTAAAATAATATGAAGAAATATTAAAGTAAAAATTAAAAAGGAAAATAAAGAACTCAAATTGATTTATAAAGTTATAAAATATAATATTCTACTGATGTTTTAATAGAATAAATGAATTCATTAAATATATTAGTTGCAGGTCCTGCAGGTTCAGGGCTTGAATCAATGGCTCATTCTTTGGCACTTTCTTTTACACGGGAAGGTCTTTTTGTTCATACAACAAGTGAATATGAAAATCGAATACGAGGAGGACATAACTATTCGTATATTCGTGTATCACACGAGAAACTTACTTCACACAGTAATACCTTTGACCTAGTTATTGCTATGGATAAAAGATCAGTTGAAGAACATATAAATGAAGTAAAAAAAGAAGGATTTATAATTTTTGATGAAAGTATAAAAACTGAAGAGATAGAAAATAAAAATAATATTAAATTAATTCCTATCCCCTCATTAAAACTAGCTGGAGAGGCAGGATTAAAATTAGTTGCAAACATCGTTGCAATTGGAGCTGTTATGGCTATTTTAGAAAGATCAACCGATTCTTTTAAAACAGTTATAAGAACTATTTTTAGCCGAAAAGGAGAGGAGATTGTAAATATAAATTACAAAGCCCTTGATTTAGGATATGAATACATAAATAACAATATTGATTATCGTAATTCATTTAAAATTCAAGGAGATGGTAAAGAAAGATTTCTTATGGATGGAAATGAAGCAATTGCACTTGGGAGTATAAAAGGTGGATTGAAATATTTAGCAGCTTATCCAATGACTCCAGGTTCAACAATAATGACAACACTTGCAAAGGAAGCTAGGAATTATGATATTGTAGTAATGCACACCGAAGATGAAATTTCTGCTGTAAATATGGCAATAGGAGGGGGATATGCTGGAGTACGTTCAGCTACGTCAACTTCAGGTGGCGGATTTGCACTTATGTCAGAAGCACTAAGTTTGGCAGGAATGACAGAAACCCCAGTTGTTATTTTTCTTGCACAAAGACCTGGACCATCAACAGGACTTTCTACAAAAACAGCTCAAGGGGATTTAAGAATGGCAATGCATTCAGGACAAGGAGATTTCCCTCGTTTAGTTGTTGCTGCAGGGAATCACGATGATTGTGTACAGCTTTCGGCAGAAGCTTTTAATTATGCAGAAAAATATCAATTGCCAGTAATCTTTTTAACTGAAAAATATATAGCTGATAGTTATCAAACATGTGAAAAAAATATTGCTGATGGAATAAAAGTTGAAAGAGGGAAGATTGCTACTAAAGAAGATTTAGAAAAAGCAGTAAGAAATGAAGATAACAGATTCCCAAGATACTCTTTTCAAAAAGATGGTGTATCACCTAGACCAATACCAGGAATGAAAGATGGCGAATTTCTTTCGAGTTCATATGAACATGACGAATATGGATTAGTTACAAATGATACACAAGTGATTGTGGAAATGATGGAGAAAAGATATAAAAAAATGAAAGAGTTGGAAAAAGAGTTGCCAGAGCCAATAGTACATTTAACCCCAGGGGTTCTTGGAACCCCTGGGGTTGTGTTGTTAGTGTGGGGAGGAACAATTGGTCCAGCACTTGAAGCACAGAAAACTTTAAAAGAAAATGGAAAGGATATTGCAATAGTTCAAATGCAATATATTCATCCTTTTAAGTCAGAATCCGTTAAAAAAATTTTAAAAGATAAAATAATAATTTGTATTGAAGGTAATCAAACAGGACAATTTGAAAGTGTTTTAAGAGAAAAAACAGGAATAATCCCAAATTACTCTTTACGGAAATTTGATGGAGAGCCAATAAGCGGAGAATGGATTATTGAAAAGTTTAATGAATTAAATTTATGAGTATGTCTATACCAAAAACAATGATGGATTATGCTACGAAAGCTATGCCAACTTGGTGTCCTGGTTGTGGAGATTTTGGTATTATTACAGGCATTAAACAAGCACTAGCCCAAATAGGAACTGAAACAAATGAAACAGTAATAGTTGCAGGAATTGGATGTGGCTCGCTTATGCCTTATTGGATTAAAACATATGGACTTAATACACTACATGGTAGAGCTCTTCCTATAGCAACAGGGATAAAAATTGCTAACCATAAGTTAAAAGTTTTAGTAAATTGTGGAGATGGAGACGGACTTGGTATTGGAATGGGGCATTTTATTCATTTTTTTAGAAGAAATTTAGATATCACAGTAATGATTGATAACAATGGTGTTTATGGGCTTACTAAAGGTCAAACAGCTCCTACTGCAAAAAAAGGAACTAAAACATCATCAACTCCTTTTGGTTCAATTGAAGATTATGTAAATGGAGCAGCACTTGCACTTACTATGGGAGCAACATTTGTGGCTCGTGCGTATGCTGGTGATTTACAAAATCTAACAGTAATTTTGAAGGCTGCTATGGAACATAAAGGATCAAGTTTTATTGATATTCTTCAACCTTGTACAACATTTAATAAAGTAGAAACTTATGAATTTTACAATGAACATGTTGAAAAATCAGATGTGATGTTCACAGATAGACAAGAAGCATATAAATTTGTAACAACTCATCGAGAAAAAATTCCTACAGGAATATTCTTTATTGAGGAGAAAGAAACTTATGAAGAGCAAACTCCTCAACTTGATAAAAAACCTTTAGTATATCATGATATTGACAATATTGATGTAATTGAATTCATTGAATCAAGAATGTAAATTTAAATTATACGACACACAAATAATTTATTTTATATTTTAATTTTTTACTTATGAAAAACTCATCTTGTTGCAAGCTGTTTAAGAGAAAAATGGTTTGTATTGTACTTGGGATTATCTTTGGATTTTTATGTGTTTGGCTTGCTTCTAAAGAATCTCCTGATATTTGGGGGTCTCCACTAATGTGGTCAATTTTATTTAACCGTTTTTTGATAGGTGTAGTAGTATTTTTAGCAGGAGCTTTTACTTTCCATCCTATTTTTAAGTGTAGAATTTATCCTTGGATTAGAGGACTTGCTATAGGAGCCTTAGTTTCTCTTGATATTGCTCTAGGAATATTTATAGCTCCTATGGGGATGGACGAGGAAAAAATGAAAATGGTTTTTTGGGCAACTATAATTGCAGGAGCTTTGTACGGTTTAATAATTGATGTTATTGCTAGTAAAGTTGCTGGGGAAGGACAAGAGCTTCTTACCTGTGAAAAGAAGTAATTATTAAAATTAAACATTGGTTTGTAATAAAGAAGATATATTTGTCTTCTTTATTGTGTTTATTTTTTAAATTTGGTATAATTAAAAGATATTTTTATGAAGATATTTAATTATATTTATGCCACACTCACATATAGGAACTCATCATTTCCAAATAAGAAAAAGATTAGATAAAAATTTAAAAAAGGATTCCTTTAATAAATGGGAAAACTTTTTTGATGGATTTATATATTTTATAGCTGTTTTTGGTCCTATAATGACTTTGCCACAGATATATAAAATATGGATCGAACAAAATGCCATAGGAGTCTCTGCTATAACTTGGTCAGCTTACATAGTTAGTTCAGCATTTTGGTTTATTTATGGGGTTGCACATAAAGACAAGCCTATAATATTTACTCAAATTATATGGATTGTATTAGATATTATTATAGTAATAGGAACTCTAATTTATGCATAAGAATAAACATAATAGGCAATTTAAAAAATATCTTCATTCTGATAAATTGATAAGGTTTATTGATAAATTTATTTACTTAGTTGGTATTTTTAGTATTTCAATGACTTTTCCACAAATTATAAAAGTATGGTCAGAAGATGCTTCGGGGGTTTCTATGTGGTCTTGGGGAACATATGCATTTTGTAATATAATGTGGCTTATACATGGATTTATTCATAAAGAAACAGCTCTTGCCTTTGTGAGTGCATTAAGATTTACTGCCACTTTTTTAGTTTTTTTAGGCACTTTTATTTATTTAACATAAAATTGATTATTATTTATTTATTTATTGTAATATTTTTGCATGTAAATTTGCTGTATTTAAATAATTTAATTAAACTTAAGTAAGAAACTAACTTATAAATCATGATATTTGTTAACGGGCAACACCATTTTCATGTAAGAAAAAGAGTCCATGAGAAGCTTGAAAAATATCCCAATACTAATAAATGGAAACGTTTTTTAGATAAGTTAATTTATTTTGTTGGAATTCTTTATCCTCTTATGGCACTTCCTCAAATTTTCAAGATTTGGACAGAAAAAAATGCTATTGGAGTGTCTGCTCTAACTTGGGGGTTACATTTGGTATGTGCTATTTTTTGGCTTACTTATGGTATAATTCACAATGAAAAACCTATAATCCTTACAAATGTTTTATGGGGTATTTTCGATTTTTTAATAATAATAGGAACCTTAACTTATGCATAATAAAGAATATTTTCATCGTTTGGAAAAATATCCTCATTCAAATAGATGGAAGAGTTTTATAGATAATTCAATTTGTTTTATTGGGGTTCTTGGTGGGATATTAGTAATTCCTCAAATTTTTAAAATATGGATTGAAAAAGAAGCTTCTGGAGTTTCTTTATTTTCTTGGATAGCTTATGTATGTTTTGCTTTTATATGGCTTATATATGGGATAGCACATGAAGAGAAGGCTATTATAATAACTTATTCATTAAAAACTGTTTTAGATTTTATGGTTGTGTTAGGAGTTATAATTTATTCTGTATGATGGGAAAAACTTGAAATTTTCTCAAAAATGAAAAAGATGAGATACATCGCCACCAGTTGAGAGGTATAATAAAACCTCATAACAAAAGAACAATGTTTCCAATAAGAAAAACTAGAAACTAGAATAAAAATTCCATTCCTTTTTTAAATTCTTCAACAAAATTTCTATTTGAGAAAAAATATTGAAAAATATGTCGCCTAATGTTTCGTTTTATTTGAAGTCGAGCAACATCCTTAATCTGGGATGTAGCATATGACTCAATTTTACAACTTATAGGACATATAAAATTGCTCTACAATACAATCAAAACATTTAAAAATATTGAAACAATTTTTAGCATTCCCTATTTTTTGCATTTGTAATACACAGCAAAATACTTTTACTACTTGAAACAATTTTAAATGCAACAATATAGAGAATCTAGTTATTAGTATTCTTTTTTTGTACCACAAATGTTCCTATGGTATTATATCTTTCTCCGTCTTGTCCTGGCATAGAAGAGTGCATTTTTTCATTGTTTATTATATATCCACACTCTTGTAGCAAATCTCTTAATTCTTGTTCTTTAAATAACTCTTGCCCTGAGATGTCATGGAAAAACTGAAAAGAAGGAGCTTGATAATCTGGATGTGCTTGTAATATTTCTAGTGGAACTCTGAAGGTTTCTGTAATGACTAGAGGAGCATCTCCAAAAACTTCTGCATATTTTTGTAAAAATTCTTTTGCTTTCTCTTTTCCAATATCATGAAGGATAAAATTAATAGTTCCTATAATCTTATTTGATCCTTTTGCTTCAATGGTTCTCTTTGCTGTTTTTAAGGAATCACTATCTAATATGCTTCCGTGTATAAATGAAATCTTATTACCTAAATTTTCTTTTTTTACACAGCTAGTTGCTATCTCAACTGCCCCTTTTGTTATATCTATTCCAACACAATACTCTGTTTGTTTAGAACTTTGAATTGCCATATCACCACCTCCTGAACCAAAATCTACAGTATTTACTTTTTTCCCATATTCCTTTGCAAAACTACCTAATATATTATCAACAATATAAGGGGCTACTTTAATTTTTATAATACCGTTTGATGCAATAGCATTGAATTTTGGATGTCTCATTACATCTTCACCGTATTTTGATACTCCTTTTAATAAAGGATGAAGTTTCTGAAGCGTTTTGTAATAAGAAATTGTCGCATCTGCATATCCACCAAGTTTAAATATAGCTATTCCTTTTTCAGTCAAAGCACAACAGTTCATCTCTCCTTGTACAATATCCATTCCACGTAAAACATTATAAAAGACTTTAATATCATCATTGATTTGACTTCCTAAGAGCGATTTCAGATCAATCCCTTCTTTTTCTCTCAGAACATCTCCTATTTTTTTATCTTTATCATTTCCATCTTGTTGTACGGAAAGATTATAAAAAACAGAAACAGCAGGAACAACAAATGTTTCCAAATCCAACTGGTCTAATTTTTGTTCTAGAGAAATCTGTATATCGCTTAATGAATTTGCTATCCCTGTACCTTTCTCTTTAAAGTTTAAAATACCTTCCAATATAGAAACAATTTTTTCGTATATCTCTACCTTTGTTTTAATAATTTCTGACTGTCCTAATAACTGCCTTCCTTCTTCAGTCGCTGTATAGATGGTATCAGCTTTTTCTAGGATTCCCTGAGAAACTAGAAAATCCAAACAAGGTAAAAGGTATTGATTAGCTCTTTTCTTTGGATTATCTTCATAAGAAGAAAAGTCAAATTGCCCTCCTTCAGCCAAGCTAGATGCCATATGACAGTCATGTAAAAGGGCAATAGCAGTATTTCTTAACGGAAGATTTATAGTTTCATAGCGGTATTGTTTGTTATTGTTTTCGGGAGAAGCTGTTTTTACAGGTTCTCTAATATCTAAAAGTTTTTTTGTTGGGTTCATTATTTAGTGATATTATAAAATAAAAATATACACAGACAAAAAATTTACTGAAAAATAAATAAAAAATCAATAAATTTTTTAGAAAAAATTGATATATACTAAAAAAAAGCTTATTGAAGCTGTTATTATAATTTTGGTGGACCCACTGGGACTCGAACCCAGGGCCAAAGGCTTAAGAGGCCTCTGCTCTACCAACTGAGCTATGGATCCTTATTACTTTTTAAAGCCCGAGAATTGTATCAAAAAAGGACTCAATGTAAATTCTTTTTTAAAGATTTCTTGTTATTTTAAGTGTTTTCTCTTACATTAAAGAAAATTTAATCCGTTTTTCTTTGAAAACAAAAAAAATAGCAATAGTGCATGATTTTCTTGTTCGCTACGGAGGAGCAGAGGCTTTGGTGAAAGCTTGGGCAGAAGAATTCCCAGAAGCTCCTATCTTCACTCTTTTTTATGATGAAAAAAAAATGGAGCAATTTTTCCCAAAAGAAAGAATAAAAACCTCATATCTACAGAAATGGTATAATTTAACAAAAAGGTATACTTGGATGTTACCATTTATGCCGATGGCAATAGAAAGCTTTGATTTAAGTGAATATGACATAATTCTTTCATCTTCATCTGCATTTTCTCATGGAGTTTTAACAAACTACCAACAAAAACATATTTCGTACGTTCATTCTCCTATGCGTTGGGCATGGGATTGGCATTTTGAGTTTATGAAAGAAAGGAAAATGGGATTTATAAAAAAATGGTTTTTCCAGAAAATTGTGTCAAAAATTAGATTATGGGATGAAATTACAGCTATAAGACCAGACATGATTCTTTCTGCTTCAACTGCTATACAAAAACGAATAAAAAAATATTGGTGCAGAGATTCAGAAGTAGTTTTTCCATTTGCGGACTTAGAGAGATTTAATATTACAAATAAAAAACAGGGTAAATCTTATTTTCTTGTGGTTGCTCAACTTGTTCCCTATAAAAAAATTGAAATAGCAATACGAGCATGTGAAGAACTAGGATTACCATTAAAAATAGTAGGAGAGGGGATTTCAAGAAAATCATTAGAGGAAATATCAGGGGATCACACAGAATTTTTAGGAGCTAAATATGGAGATGAATTGGTTGAAATTATGCAAAATGCAAAAGCATTTTTATTCCCAAGTGTAGACGACTTTGGAATTACCCCTGTTGAAGCTATGGCGTGCGGAGTACCTGTTATAGCTTATAAAAAAGGAGGAGCTTTAGACACTATTAAAGAAGGATTTTCAGGGGTATTTTTTGAAGAACAAAATGCAGAAAGTTTGAAAAAAGTTTTAAAAGAAACTAATTTCGATAAGTTTGATTCCCAAAAAATTAGAAAAGTTGCGGAAGTCTTTTCTAAAAGAAAGCACTTGGAATCTATTAAAACTTGTATTTTAAATTAAGGCATAAAAATCAAATTTTGAAAAGGACTCGACACAATATGGACAAAAAAGTACATACAATATAGTTATTATATTTAGTTGATATATTTAATTAGTTAGGAGTAGTATACATTCTAATCCGTTTTTATTTGTTTATTAATTATTTTGGACGTATCTGAAAACATGATATTACAGGCTTGTAAGAGGATGATTGATGGAACTAATGTGCCATCTTTGCTTTTAGATAAGAACACTAGATGTGAAATCTATAGTAATTTTAAAGATGAAGAGTTAATTCTTAGTTTAGGAATAAATTTTAGAGAAGAAATAACTAATGCTATAAATGACTCTTCATTCACAAAAGAATCAAACTTTATTGAAGGTAAAAAAGAGACTATTAAAATTTCAGAAGGCATATTAATAATTATTTCTGAAGTTCATGCAAACGTGTTACTAGTAGTTATAGAAAAAGATTCTAATAAAATATTTGAAGAAGTTGTTATGAATATAAAAGAAGGAGTGGGATTAGTAAATGGAGGAGATGTAGAAGTATTTAAATTTGCAAATCTAGCATTAGAAGAAATGTTTTGGGTTGGAAAAGGAGAACTTGTTGGACGAAATATAAGAGAGTTTGTATCTGATGAAGATTTTGAAACAATTCGGAGGCATACTTCAAAAAGAAAGGAGGATGGTCAAAAAAGTACATATGATATAACCATCATAAATCCAAAGAATTCAGATGAAAAAAAGATTATATCAATAACTGGGGCGCCACAATACAATAATAGTGGAGAAATTATTGGGACTTATGGTGTTTTTATTGATGTTACAGAAGAAAGAAAAACAGAGATGGAATTAAAAGAAACAAAAAGGAAACTGGAAGAAATGTTCGAAAAAATGAATGTATTATTCCTTGGACTTGTACATGATATAAATAATTTATTATCTAAAGTAGAAAGTGTTTGTAGTTTTATAAAACTTAAAACATTAAATATTTTTGATATAATAGGAGATATCCCTGATGAGTTAACAACAGCTTCAGATTTTGATGCTTTATTAATTTATAAACATATATGTAATGCTGAAAAAAATATAAAAACTCTAAAAACAAAAGGGAATATAAAAGATTTTGATAAATATTATAAAATGTTCAATTCAGGAGTACATGATATAAAAATGCTCTTAGGAAAAATACTTAGCCTTGCCCAGATGGAATCTAATGGAGTTAAATTTGAAGAAAATATTATAAATATTGAAGAAATTATAGAAGATATTTTTATATTATCTAAAAATCTAGATACTAAGGAAATAAGTTTTAATTTAAAAATTGATGAAAATTCTAGACGAAACTTCATAAGTGATGAAACTTATATAAAGGGAATTATTACAAATCTAATTGATAATGCCTGTAAATCAATTGACTCAAACAGTGAAGATAAGCGAGTTACAGTAAATGTAAAAGAAATAAGTAAACTTCCTAATAAAAGTATAATAGCTATTACAATTTCTGATACTGGGAAGGGAATGGATAAAAGCACTCTTGAGGATATTTTCCAAATATTCCGACGACATAATCAATCTTATAATGAAAATGAAAGTGGAAAAGGTATTGGGCTTACTTTCTTAGCGAAATTAATAAAAGAAATGAAAGGAGATATAAGGATTGAGAGTGAGGAAGGGAAAGGAACTACTTTCTTTATTGAAATACCCTTAAAGCCTAAAGAAAGAGTTTGTTGTATTTAAGATAATAACATTTACGATAACCTTCTAGCAATCTCTTTATTTACAAATTTAGCATCTCTCGCCCATTTTAAACGCGAAAGCTGAACAAACGCATTAGCAGCTTCTTTATCTGCACCACTAGGATCATAAATTGTTTTGATAGTAAACGGACGAGATGTAGTATTATTAATATTCAACTTAATATATGCTTGATAATTAGCAATATTAATTAAATCTTGCTCTGTAAAGACAGGGGCAAATTCTTTTGCCATTATTTCACCATCAGTTGAACCTATCTTAAATGATAGCATAGAACCAACATTCCCAAATACTGCATCACGGATTGTTGTATCTTCTTGTCTACCTTTTCCTCCTCCATCCATTTTAGTAATCTGAGAAATATACTGATGAGCAATAATTAAATTTAGACGATATTTACGAGCTTCAGAAAGAATTGAAGCAAATGAATCGGTCACGAAATTTTGAAATTCATCAACATATAAATAAAAATCTTTACGTTCTTTTTCAGGAGTATCAACCCTACTCATGGCTGACATTTGAATTTTAGCAACCATAATCATACCTAGAAGTTTTGCATTCAAATCTCCAAGTTTACCTTTTGAAAGGTTTACGAGTAATATTTTTCTGTTATCCATTACCTCACGGAAGTTAAACCCAGACTTTGTTTGTCCTATTATATTACGTATTTGTACATTGGTTACAAAAGGACCAAACTTTGAAGAAAAATATGGAATCATCTCTTGTTTTTCTCTTTGCCCTGTATTTGCCATTTCTTTATCCCAAAATTGTCTTACAGCAGGATTTTTAACCTTTTTTTGTTTGTATTCAGCAAAAGCATCATCAGTAAATAGACGAGGGATATCAAGTAATGTAGCACCATCTTCATCATCTGCCATAAGTGTTAAGCATCCATTTCTAAAATAATGTTGAAGCCTAGGTCCCATTATCTCTTCACCAAACATTTTTATAAAAATGGCTAATGCTTCTTGTGACATAAATTCTTTTTGATCATCGGTATATGCCTCTAGGATATTTAATCCCATAGGCCTTTCCATGTCTCCTGGGTTGAAATAAATCACATCATCGGCACGTTCTCTTGGTATATACTTAAGCATTGTTTCAACAAGATCTCCATGAGGATCAACAACACATAAACCATCTCCATTTTTTAAATCTTGTTTTATCATAGTTTCAAGTAATGTAGATTTACCAGTACCAGATTTTCCAATAAGGTAAAAATGTCTCCGTCTATCATCTCGCATAATACGCACTTCTTCTTCTTTCCCACGAAAGAAATTTGTTCCGAGAATAATTCCTTCCTTAGGTAAGTTATTTGGAGGTGGAGCAAGTTTAAAGTCTTGCCATTGAATAACAGGGGATTTGTTATACTTAATATTTGGCAAGTGAAATAGGGAAGACAATTCTTCTCCAGTTAGAATAGTTTTATGTCTCGTAATCCAGTACCACCACTCCATTTTCATTGATCTTAATATAAATTCTCTAATTATTTTTCTTTTAGATTTGAAATAAATTGTACGTTCGAAAATATTCCCGTCGACATTGTCATATTGAGCAAATGCAGAACGAAGAGATTGCTGATTTTTTTCAACTTTATCTTTATCTGGAGAAGTTGAAATAACTCTAATTACTGATTGATATCCATTTTTTGTATTTTTTTCTTCCATTATTTTTAAGCGTTCTTCAACTAATTGAGAATTTTTAGATTGAGGAGTATTATCATCAACAGCCTTTTCTGAGAAAAATGATTGAAGAATAAACTTTGTAAACTTTATAGGATTGAAGTAACTCCAAAAACTCACATGACCTCCTGCTGACATATCCTCTGCATACTTTCTTCCTTTGTCTTGCCATCCTGTATTCATAGGTCTTAGCATTATTTGTACTGCAGCTGTTTCATTATCATCAAGTTTACTCATTACATTAATAGTGGTGTTCATAGGATCCCACCCCATATGTTTGAATGTCTTTATAGGAAACATTCCCTTTTTAGAAAAAGTATACATAGTGGCATCTATGTAGTTTCCTTCAGGGAATAGGTTATAGTCTTCGACTTGTTCAACAATAGTATCGGAATAAAATGCAGAGATTTGTTTTTCTAAAATATCTTTTTTCTCTCGTGGAACTACAAAATAATATTGTAATTGTTTTTCTAGTACTACCATTTCACAAGAGAAAAATGGTTGTCCTATAAAAAATTGATTTGATATTTCTTCATCATATATTGAATAAATAGCATCAAAAAAATGAGTTCCTACATCAAGAACCTCTTTAAATGTCATTGTTGTACCAATAGATTCACCACTTTTCTCTCTATCCTCCTTAGAATCATTTCTAGGAAATGATAATTTTAAAAATACCATTTCTATACATCTATCAAAATCAGCTAACCATCGAATACGCCAAAGAATAAGCCCCAAAACAGTGGCTGTAATTAATATGCCCAAAGAAATTGAAAGAAAGCTGTTCATACCTTGGATATTATAATTAATAAAGGATAATTATCAATTACAAAAGGGTCTAAAAAACCTTTATTTCTTAAGTAAAATATTGTATAATGAAGAGAAGTTTTAATTAAATTCAAAAAATAAAATTACATGAAGAAAATAATATTAGCATTTTCATCGCTTTTCCTTCTTACTTCTTGTGGTTTAAACTCAAATTTTTTTTCAGCAAATCTTTTGGAGGAAGAATATTTTAACAAAATACAAACTCCAGAAATTGAGATACAAAAAACAGCAATTATTATTCGATTAAAAAAGGGAATTTCTTTTGTTTCATTCCCATTACTTAGTGAAGAAAATAAAGATATCTTAAATGATAATGATTCGATTATTAATGTTTGGCAAAAAAATGGCGATCAAAACTTAGATATCATTGATGATAAACATTCATATTTCATAGAAACATCTAAAGATATAGAGATAAATTGGGATAAAGCAGAGGAAACTATTTATAATTCAGCATTCTTAAACACGGAAAATAGTGGTAATTTCATTTCTTTAAGTAAAGGTATTGAATCAATAAATCTTAATGAAATAAAAATCAACAATTTATTACTTGTTGAAAATTATGAATCTTTAAGTGATATTATAGATAATTTCTATGTTTTTACAAAAGAAGGAGAATTTATTGATTTAATGATAAAACGTCCTATTGGAAAAGAAATTCTACTTGGAGGAGGTATTTATATAAAAAATAAGATATTTTCAAAAATAACTTGGGAATTATCTAGCGAGATGCAAAAAACAAAAGATAAACAAGAAAAAGAAAAACAGAGAGAGCTTGATATAGAGCAAAGAAAAATAGAATCAGAAGAAGAAAGACAAATAAACGCAACTCAAAGTTTATTTGAGAAAAGAGATATTCAGGTATCAAAAATAATATTTAATGAAGTCACAGATTTAATTGATGACTTACTTTCAGCGATGAAAAATAATAATAAGGAAGGTTTAGATAAATTTAGTACAAATAGCTCATTACTTGCTCAAATTCATGATAACGAAGATGTCTTAAAACATATTGAAGCAATTGATATGAATTATTGGGTAAAGAGAGATGACTGGACAAGAGAATTCCGTCCAATAAAAAAAGCAGGTTTTGATACAATTAATACAACTAATAGAGCCGTAATATTTGTTGAATTCCCCCTATATGAAGAAGAAATAAATATTGAGAAAGGAATTAGATCTTTTTTTAGAGGAATAGCCTTTGTTAGAGATAAAGATTGTTCTTGGAAATTTGATCCTATTGAAACTATAAAAATTGAAGATTTTATAAAAAGTACATCTCATATCTATACTGAAAAAAACCTTCAAGATGCAATTGAAAATTTAGAAATTTCTCTAAATGAGAAAGAAAGTTTTACGAATAAAAGACTTAATTGTGCTCCTAAAATAGATATAAAAATTAAAGGTGGATATACCGAGTTAGAAGAAAATAAAATGGAAGAAATCATTATAGAGGAATCAGTAAATGAAGAAGAATTTTTAAGAGAAATTGAAGATGATACATTTTTAGATGATCATAATGTAAGATGTGAAAAATTTTCTGAACAATTGAACAACATGGATATGTTAAGTTTAGAAAATTTTGTTTACGATGATGAAGATGAAAAAGAAATTGAAGGACCAGAATTTCCAAAAATTTCTTTCTCTGTCAATATTTGTAAAAAATATTGGTCACAAGTTTTAGGGCAAAAAAATATTTTAGAGATATTAAATTCGGAAACTCAAGAGGATCCTTTATTTAACTTTGCATTAAATGATGACACTCTTTATCTATTCTTAGGAACGAATAGAAGATTTAACTGTAAAAGTATTATTAATAATGAGGATAAAAGAGATTATTGTTATTTTGGAAATGCCATTGAGAAAAATGCTAGTACAGATTGTAAGAAAATTGAATCAGACTCTGTTAAATCTTTCTGTGCAGGGCATATTTCTGCTATAAGAAATGACAAAAATCAAGGTTATATATATTGTGAGAGAATTTTTGGTGAAGAGAATGACAAAAATAGTGTAATGCTTAGAAACTGTAAACTTAATATGGTTGTAAAAAATGTTGCGTCAAAAGATGATTGTAAGTCTTTTAAAAAAAGATTCCTATTTTTCTTTTCTAAGTCAACACCAAGCTATGAATATTGTATGGGAGTTGTAAATAAAAGTATTAAAACAGGGATTAAAGAAGCTTTTTTGAGTGAAGAGGAGATGTTAGAAAGTATTAAATAATATCGAAACTTTGGAAAATAAAAATATATTAACATTATATGGCATTCCTCCCTTAGATTTAAGATTAATTGCTTCAAGGATAGAAGGGGGGGGGGCAATTGATGAAGTTGAAAATTGGGTAAAAACCCATTTAGACATAAGTCCTGAATTACTAGAAAATTGTGATATAGCAAAAATTGTACTTGAAATTCAAAATAATATTTATGAGCATTTACCGTTTGCTTTTACCAGAGAGATAAAAAAAGGAGATTTAAAGAATTTAGATCCTGAAAAAATTCCTTATGGATATCTTTATAATCCTTATAAGGGGATGGGGATAAAGGGTATAGAAGAATGTTATTCACAACTAGAAATCAAAGATCCTGATAATTTTAGATTAATATATTATTTTAGAAAAAAAGAAGTTAAAAAATTAATAGAACTATTAAAAAAAAACAATTTAGTAATTTTAATAGGTATGCCAACTTCTGGAAAGACGAATTTTATTCTAGGTGGGATATCTGACAAATTAATAAAAGCGAGTAATGATCACTTTTTACGAATGGTAGACCAAATAAAGGATGATTATATGTCTTTTTTTTATTATAATAAGCTTCTGAAGAATATTTATTTTAAAGATAATATTCCACTTAGAAAAAATATATATTCATCTTTTTTTGTATTAGGAGAGGAATTTAATGAAGGAATAGGAAATAAATTATATGAATCAATAATAGAAAGTGGTAAAAGAAATATTATTATTCTTGACGAATTTGACTCAAGTTGGGGAGGTTTTGTAGAAAAGTTGTTAAAAGAATCTTATAAAGTGGTAATATGTTTAGGTGGGAATGCAAGTAATTCTTTAAAGAGAGAATCCATATTTAACTTAGGAGAAAAGCTACAAAATTTTAAAATAGCTCCTATTTTAGAATTAGGTATAAAACCATTAAATAAAACTCAATTAAAAGAATTACTAGAATACTTAAAAGAATTTATAGAAAAATTTTTCCCTTCAGATTTAGAGTTATTTTTTATTTTTTATACTTTCATTTTAAGTAAAGAAAAAATTCCATTTTCTTTATGTGATATTACATCTTTTTTTTCTGAGATTAAAAAAGATATAAATAATGATTTTTCATATAAAAATTTAAATATTATTTTAAATAAATTTTTAGAGGAAAGATTTTTAAAAGTTTCATAAAAAACAAAATTGAAAATAAAAATACCTTAAATTACAAAGAAAATCCTAAAAAAATCTCAACGGGGAAAATGCCTGATAATAAATTAGAAAAAGTGTTAGTTAAAAAATTAAAATCTGCTAGAATTTTTAAAGTAGATGAATTATTAGAAGATCGAGAGGATTTATAAGTTTAACTATTTTTAAATAAATTTATATGCTAAATTTCAATAGAATAATTTAGTATTTTTTCAATGAAGTTATCAGTAGTTATTCCTACATATAATGATTTTGAAGTTTTAGATAAATGTTTACAGCATTTAAATAATCAAAGTTTTGATGAAGATTTTGAAGTAGTAGTAGTTGATGATGGTTCTACTGATAAGACTCAAGATGTACTTAATCAATGGGGAAAGAAAAAATCTAAATTTAAGCTAAAAACAATTTATCAAAAAAACAAGAAACAAGGAGTTGCTCGCAATAGGGGAGTCGTAGAATCTGGTGGAGATACTATTATATTTATTGGATCAGATATTCTTGTTCAAGAAAACTGGTTAAATGAACATAAAAAATTCCATGATAGATTTGGAAATGATAAAGCAATTGGATTAGGATTTATGACTTGGTCACCTGAGCTTGCAAATGATAGATTTAGACAATGGCTTGAATCTTCAGGAACTATGCTTTCTTATAAAGGATTAAAAAACTATGAAGAAACTGATTTTTGGCATTTTTATACTGGCAATATTTCAATGAAAAAATCTTTTTTTGAACAATATAAATTTGATGAAGATTTTAAAGCTTATGGATGGGAAGATATTATGCTTGGTTATAGAATGTTAAAAGATGGAGCAAAGCTTTATTACATTGAAAATGCCAAAGCTTGGCATGATCATGCTTTAACTGAAAAAGATTTATTTCCAGGTCGTATGAGGGAAATAGGGAAAT
This sequence comes from uncultured Candidatus Peribacteria bacterium, assembly GCA_964466055.1. Taxonomy (GTDB): domain Bacteria; phylum Patescibacteriota; class Gracilibacteria; genus CAYXLW01. The sequence goes on along the minus strand of CAYXLW010000002.1, from coordinate 197,187 downwards.
CTGCTGTTTTATTTTTTGAAAAATTTCCTGACCTTAATATAATTCCTAAAGGTATAAAGCTGTTTTTGTTTAAGATTTTAAGTTTAGATTTTGTTGTTTGTTTTCTAAAAGTTTTAAAAAAAGAGTGGGGATGGTATGCTAAAAGCAAGAAATATTTTTTGGAAGGGGTTAAAAATAAATATTTATAATATTCGCAATGAAGTTTTATGTTCTACTCGAAAATATAAGAAGTAAATTTAATGTTGGAGCAATTTTTAGAACTGCGGAAGCTTTTTCTTTTGAAAAAGTTATTTTAACAGGATTTACACCTCAAATTCCAGATAAAGAAATTTCTAAAACAGCAATTGGAGCAGAGGAGTATGTTAAATGGCAATATTGGCAAAATTCGATTGATGCAGTTAAAGAATTAAAAAGTAAGGGAATAAAAATTGTTAGTGCTGAAATTGCTGAAAATTCTGTAAAACTACAAGATATTTCTATGGATTCCGGCATTCTTAAGAATACCAACAATGAAGGAATATGTATTGTTTTAGGAAATGAAATAATAGGTATTTCAAAGAAAATACTTGATCTATCAGATATAATTGTTGAGATCCCAATGCTTGGGGAAATAAAAAAATCATTGAATGTAGAAGTTGCTTTTGGGATAATTGCTTCATGGATAAGGTTTAGTCAAAATACTTATCAGTAGTCTAGAGTCATAAAATTATTTTAAATTAAAAATTTATAATTAAGGTTCTCACACTTACGGCTTTTATAACACTTATTTCAATTCTACTTGTAATAAAGTTTTTCCCTAAATGCGGACTTTTAGATAATCCTAAGAAATATGGACATACTAGAAATGCTGTGCCATATCCAGCAGGAATAATTATTCCTATTTTATTTTTCGTTATAACCTTTCTTTTTGTTCCTTTATCCTCAAATTTATTTAGACCACTAATTGGATTTCTAATTGCATCAATAATTCTAGTTATTATATGTTTTATTGATGATAAAAAAGAAATATCTCCATTTTTTCGCTTAATTATTCAATTCATTATCGCTTTAATTATTCTTGCTTCGGGCATTGGGATATCTGAAATACGTACACCATTAGGAGAAATTATGAATTTGGATTTTTGGAGTTTTGAATTTTTAGGGAAAACAGTTGCCCCTATTGCAGACTTCATTGCTGTTTTATGGATAATTGGGATGATAAATGCTATGAATTGGCTTGATGGAGTCTCAGGTCTTACAAGCTCAATTTCTAGTGTCGCTTCAACTATACTTGCGATTACGGCGTATATGTTTGGACAACATGATATTGCTTTACTTTTTGGAGTTTTAGCAGTTATTTGTTTGATATTTTTTATTTTTGATTTAGAGAAACCCAAAATATTGATGGGAGATAGTGGCGCAATGTTCTTAGGATTTGCTCTGGCTGTATTTACCATTATTGCTGGTGGTAAATTTGCTATCGCTATGATTGTCATGTTTGCTCCTATTTTTGATGCTATATGGACAGTTTCTAGAAGACTTATTAAAGGTAAATCTCCATTTAAAGGAGATTACGGACATTTGCATCATAAGCTACTTGAGAGAATTGGTTCAAGGAAAAAGGTTGTTATTTTATATTCTTCTTTGGTGTCAATATTTGGCTTTACATCACTTTATTTTGAGACACTTGGGAAAATTGTAATCATATTTATTTTGATTGTTTTTTTGACTGTTTTAGAAATATTTTTACATTCAAAAAATTAATTAAATTATCTACTTTTCTTTTTTATATGCTATTAGTATTATTCAATAGTGATAATGATTTAATTCATAATTCTAATAGTGCAACAACAAGGAAATATAGATAAAGGTTTATTCATAGCATTCATAATACTCATAGTATTTGGCTTAATAATGATTTCATCCGTAAGTGTTTATGAAAGTTTTCAGCTAACATCTATTTTTGTAAAAAAAGGATTACAAGAGGTAGCATCAAATGATTTTTATTTATGGAGGCATCTTTTACATGTTGTTATTGCAATACCAACGCTTTGGGTAATTAGTTTGATTCCATATACCCTTTGGAAGAAAATAGCTCTTCCTCTTTTCGTAATTTCTTTAGTTTTATTAGTTTTAGTATTAATACCACAACTTTCTAATGATTATGGTAGTGCAAAATCATGGCTAAATATCCCATTTCTCCCATCAATACAACCAGCGGAAATAGCAAAGATTGGGCTTATTTTGTATCTTTCAATATGGATGGATAAGAAACTACAAGCAATTACGAGTTTTAAAGAAGGATTTTTACCATTTGTAGTTTTATTATCTATTTTTGTAATACTTATTGGAGCACAGCCAGATTTTGGATCAATTTTAGTAATAGGATTTATAACAGCATCAATTTTTTTTGTGGCAGGTGGAAATGTACTACACATTTTTGTTGGTGGAATATTTGCTTCATTATTTTCTTGGCCAGTTATTTTAAGTAATGAATATATTCGAACACGAATGCTTGCATTTTTAGACCCTTCAATAGATCCACAGGGAGCAGGATATCAAATAAAACAGGCCTTAATTACAATAGGATCAGGTCAGTGGTGGGGGCTAGGGTTTGGCAAATCAATACAGAAATTTGGCTACTTGCCAGAAGTTCAAGGAGATACAATTTTTTCTATAGCAGCTGAAGAATTAGGATTTATAAGAATATTAATAATATTAGCCTTATTTCTTTTTATAGCATGGAGAGGATATTTAATATCCATAAATGCACCTGATCGGTTTTCAAGACTTGTTGCGACTGGTATTACTTCATGGATATTTTTTCAGGCAATAATAAATATTGGAGTAAATATTGCAGTTTTACCATTAACAGGAGTTACACTTCCTTTTATTTCTTATGGAGGTTCATCGTTACTTACTGTAACATTTGTTGCAGGTGTTCTATTAAACATTTCTAGATATGTCAAAGATTCATCGCTTGGTGTTCAGTGGAGGGGGGTCAGGAGGCCATCTAACTCCATCTATCGCAGTCGCTGAAAAGTTCTTAAAAACACATCCGCAAACTAAAATTTTATTTATAGGTTCAAATAATGGACTTGATGAGTCTATCATAAAAAAATTTGGGTTTAAGTTTAAAGGTATACATGCTGGAAAACTTAGAAGATACTTCTCATGGAGAAATTTTTTAGATTTTTTTAGATTCTTTTATGGAATAGGAGAATCGTTTTTTATGCTCAAAAAGTTTAAAGCCGATTTGGTTTTTTCTAAAGGAGGATTTGTTTCTTTACCAGTTGCAATTGCAGCAGCTTTTTTACGTATTCCAATAATTGCACATGAATCTGATACTATCTCAGGGCTTGCTAATAGAATAATATCTAAAATTTCCAAAAAGGTTTGTTATACTTTTCCTATCTTAAATGCTTCAGATAAAGATGTTTATACAGGTACACCAATTCGTGAAGAAATTTTGAAAGCGAATAAAGAGGAAGGAAGACATTTTTTAAATTTCGATAATAATAAACCAATAGTTTTATTTATGGGCGCATCTCAAGGTGCTTCACAAATTAATGACATTTGCAAAAATATTTTTAGTGAATTAAAGCTAAAGGCAAATATTGTACTTATTTCAGGTAAAGGGAAAAAACTTAATATTAAAGATGACTCTTTAAGAGAATATGAATTTTTAGGAAAGGAATTTCCTAATGTTCTAAAAGTTTCTGATATTGTTATTTCAAGAGCTGGTGCTAATTCTCTTTTTGAGCTTTCTGCTCTTGGTAAAGCTTCAATTATTATTCCTCTAGCCAGTTCTGCAAATAACCACCAAGTTAAAAATGCTGAATATTTTAAAAATAAAAATGCTATTGAATATTTTGATTCAGCTAATGATGAAAGAGAATTTGATGCGAATGTTAAGGAAAAAATTTATGAGTGGATACAGGATCCAAAAAGAAAAGAAGTGTATGAAAAAAATATAAATAAATTATTTATTGAAGATGCAGTTGAGAAACTTATTAAGGTTATTGAAAAAGAAATATGAAAGCATTTTTTTGTAAAAATTTTATATACTCTCTTTATTCAATTTCCTCTAAATCCTCAATTAAAACATCATCAATACTATTAAGAACTTCATCTGGATCTTCACTATTATTATTTGTTTTAACAACAATTTCTTCTGTTTTGTAAGAATTTGTAGTTTCATTTGAATTTTGGATCTTTCTCATACAAAGAATTCTTTCTAGTGGTTCCGAAAAATCTAAACAATCTGCAATATTCTCTGTGTCAGAATCTGTAAAAAATCCTAAGTTTCTTAGACACTTATTTCGTGAACTATCAGAAGAGAGCATCATACATTGTTGTTTTGCTTGATTAGCGGCCCGCAAAGCATCTCCTTGAATAATTTCAAGTTCACAATATTCCCTAGTATTAACATTTTTTATACGTAGGCATTCCTTAACGTTTTTACTTGGGATTGCAACTTGAAGGATTAAAGAATCTTCACATGTGTCTTTTAATGTTTGACTAGAAAAAGCATTACAAAAGTCAGATCGAATGGGTATATCATTATTTAATTCTCCTCCTTGGTAATTTTTTAGCTCATCTAAAACTGATTGGAATTCATTTGTTTGTGAATCTCCATCTAATCCTAATGATTTAAATTCTTCAAGAGGATTAACTAAACTTGAACCAATTTCAGGGAATTTTCTATCTTCTTCTTTAAATATCTTTTTTTGAACTTCAGGATTTTTATCTTCTTCTTCATTAATATCTAAATAACATAAATCTTGATTTGTTTTATTATTTATTTTATCACAAAATCTAGAATCTTTTTCTTCTACGGCTTTTTTATTGTATACTTTATCATAACAGGTATCTTTTATTTCTTCTGAAAATGCTTTATTGCATAAATCGATACTTAGCTTGTCTAAAGAAATATTCATAATTTTGGCATCAACGCAATCTTTATCACATTTTGAAGAAACTGTGAACATAGAATCACTTGCCTTAATAATACAATTTTTCTTTAAATTTTCATCAGTAATAGATTCACATAATCCAATATTTCCTTCAGAAATAGCTTCGGCACTTATTTTTTCATTATATTTTTTTTCAGTTTGTTCAAGACAAACATTTTTTGTTGTTTCATCTTTAATATTTTCGCATTTACTTAAATCACTATTGTTAGTCGCTACTAGAAAATATAAGCTATCCCAACATATATTTTGGTTTATTTCTCCCTCTTTAGATAAACAATCATTTGATCTTTTTTGTATTTCAGAATCTGACAGTGGGACATTTATTTCAAACTCTGTTTCACTAGTTTCATTCAAGCTATTATATGTATTAGTACAATATTGAAGTTGTTCATCTTTTAATTTTTCAGCACATATTGTAGGGTTTTTTTCTGTTATAGCTCGAGCAAGGATTGTTTGCAATTCACTTTCACTTACTTCATCTATAATTTCTTCAACAGGAGAGACTGCATGGATTGTTTCATTTGATATTATTTCTTCTGTTAAAGAATCATCCTTTAACTCTGCCATTAAATCAGTATTTTCAATATTGGTATCAGGTAAAAGCGAAGCTGTTGCATAAGCCAAGCTGATTCCTAAAAAAATAAATGAAACAAGCATTTGAACCATTTTTTTTCTTTCATAAAGAAAATCTATGATATCAAGTATCAAGTCTATAATTCGATTTTTAAGGCTTATATTCATTATTTCTGTTTATTTTTACTGAATTTTAGATGGGAATCCAGTTGATTTTAATTTCTCAAGTTCTAGAGATGACTGCACAGCATCCAAATCGGATTGTTTTTTTATGTTTTCAGCTTGAGTTGAATATTGTGAATACGACAAGTATGCAATAGTTGTTAGAGCTGTTATAATAGCAACAGCAAGTACTAGTTCGATAAATGTAAATCCCTTTTTATTCATATTTGTGTTTTTATTTCCGTAAATTATAGCTTATTTTTGCTCTTAAATCAATATAAAAACCCGAATTATTTATGCATAATCTCTATATCCATATACCGTTTTGTAAGAACAATTGTTCATACTGTAACTTTGCAAAAAAAATATCTTTAGATGAGAATTTACATCAAGCTTATTTTAAAGCACTTGAAAGTGAGATTAGCCTGAAATATAAAGAGTTCAGAACTAACATAAAACCTCTTAAAACAATCTATTTTGGAGGTGGGACTCCCTCATTAATTTCAATAAAAATTCTAAATAATTTTTTAGATTTTTTAAGAAGCACTTTTACTTTTTCAAAAAATATTGAAATAACATTAGAGTCTCATCCTGCTACTATTACAAAAGATAAAATAACAGAATGGGGAAGAATTGGCATAAATCGTTTAAGTATGGGGATTCAATCCTTTCAAAAGAAATTTGAGTCTTTCTTTGAAAGGGGATTAAGTGATTCAATTAATGCATTAGATTTATTGAAAAATAGAGATTTTTATTTAAGTTGTGATTTTATTTTTGGAATGCCAAATCAAAGCATTAACGACTTAAATAAAGATTTAGATATAATAAAAGGCTTAAATATTGATCATATAAGCTATTATGCTCTTGATTATAAGCCATATTCTAAAATTGAAAAAAAGGCTAACAATTCCTTATCTTTTGAAAAAATATGCGAATATTATGAGCATATTTGTCAATTTTTGAGCAAAAGAGGATTTAAACAATATGAAATTTATAATTTTTCCAAAAAAAACAAAGAATGCAATCATAATGTGGATTTCTGGAAACAAAAAAATTATTTAGGAATTGGAATTTCATCAGTCTCATGTATAAATTATGAAATTATTGAAAATACAAATAATTTTGAAAAATATTTAAAGGGAGACTTTATAGAAAATAGATATTTTCTATCTAAGGAGGAGAAAATTGAAAATTTTCTTAAAAGAGGATTTAGATTAAATGATGGAATCAAAATTTGCGATTTAAAGCGTTTTTTAAAAAATAATGATCTATACAAAAAAATTGTTAAAAACGCAAATACGATTAACTCATGGATAGAATTTTCAGATACAAATATATTTCTTACCACAGAGGGTAAAATGAATTTCATGGAAACAATAGATATATTATTAGAATAAAAAAAAGGATATAAATTATAAGTATATTTAACACTGCACAAGATACATTGTGCATTGTTAAAATAATACACATAAAACACTCTCCTCTTTTTAATTAAGGGAAAAATCTTATAAATCTAAAAACTTTTTTCTTGCATATTCACTTGCCTTGAATAAAGATTCAAAAGTTCCTGTATCAAACCATACTCCTTTAACAAAACTTGCAATTAATTCCCCATTTCTAGCATATTTATTCATAATATCTGTTATTTCTAACTCTCCCCTTTTGCTTGGTTTTGAATTTTTAACCTTCTCAATAACAGAATTATCACAAATATATAATCCTGTCTGTATATAATTTGTCTTTGGATTCTCTGGTTTTTCCTCTATTGATAATACTTTGTTATTTTTATCAAACTCCACAACTCCGAATCTTTCTGGGTCATGAACTTCTTTAACAAAAATTCTGGCACCAGATGTAAAATTTTTAATATTTTCACTAAAATCATCCTCAAATATATTATCTCCAAGAATTAATGCAACATTATCAGTTCCAATAAAATCTTTTCCTATGAGAAAGGCTTCAGCTATACCATTAGGTTTATCTTGTATTTTATAAGTAAAATTAACCTCAAAGTCTTTTCCGTTATCTAGCAATCTTAAAAAATCATCAGCATTATCAGGTGCTACAATAATAAGAATATCTTTAATCCCAGATTTTATTAAAGTTTCCAATGGATAATAAATCATTGGCTTATTATAAATAGGAAGTAGCTGTTTTGAAGTTGTTTTTGTTAGAGGGTGAAGTCTGGTTCCAGCTCCTCCTGCTAAAATAATTCCTTTCATTTTTATTAGAGCTTAGTTAAATAGTGACATAGAGACTTAGAAGTAATCATTACTCATTCATCATTCTTCATTGTTCTTGGATTTTTCTCTTTCCAATGATTAAGTTGATATTTTATTGCATCTTTTACGTGTGTTCTTAAAATCCAATTTTTAAAAAATGATGCTACTCCTCCCCTGCTACATCTTATCCCATCCGCGTTAACTTCAACTTCTGGATAATAAACAACCTTCATATCCTTTTTCCATGATTCTAAGCATAATTCAACATCTGCCATAAAAAGGAAATAATTCTCATTAAATCCTCCTATATCATCCCACAATTCTCTCCTTATCATAATACAGGAAGATTGAAGCCAATCAACTTCTTGTATTTTTGAATAATCTAAATGCTTCATTTCATCATATTCAACCAAATCTTTTAATACTGGAAGTTCTCTTAAAAATGTTCTTCGACTTATTTGAACATGAAGTTTAGGGAAAGCTCTAACACTCATACTTATGTTCCCATTTTCATCTACCTGTTTTGGTCCGATAATTCCGATATCTTTATTTTTATCCATAAAATCTACTATTTTTTGTAAGGAACTTTTATCTTTCCAAAAGATATCTGGGTTTAGTATTAAAATATATTCATTTTCAAGTTCTTTTATAAGTCTATTCTGAGGCACAGAATATCCTTCATTTATTTTATTTGTAGTAATTCTTACGTTCTTATTATCGCTTAAAGTTTGTAATAAAAATGCATTACTTTTATTACATGAATTGTCTATAATGTGTATTTCAAAAACAAAATTTACTTCTTGTTCTAGAAGACTTCTTACATTTTTTATAACTTTTGATGCTTTAAAATAATCTAAGATTATTATTGATAGTTTTTTCAAGATTTTTATTTTAATTATTATATTTATTTCCCCTCACCCAAACCCTCTCCCAAAGGGAGAGGGAGTTTTGGAAAGACTAAAAAGGTCATAATTTTAAATTTATCATTTTCTCATTGTTCATTATACCACTCAACTGTTTCCTTTAACATTTTCTCAAAATCTTGATTCGGAGTCCATCCAAGTTCTTTTTTTATTTTTTCTGCATTTATTGCATATCTGAAATCATGTCCAGGTCTATCTTTTACAAATTCAATAAGTTCCTCCCCTTTTCCTAAAATTTTAAGAACATTTTTTACAATTTTAAGATTACTTTGTTCATTATTTCCTCCAATATTATAAACTTCTCCTTTTTTACCATTTTCTAAGACTTTAAAAAGTGCGCTTACATGATCTTTTACAAAAAGCCAGTCTCTTATATTTTCTCCTATTCCATATATTGGTATTTTTTCATTTTTTAATGCCTTTTTTATTATTACAGGAATGAGTTTAGATAAATCTTGGTGAGGTCCATAATTATTAGAACAACGAGTAATAACTGCAGGCAAATCGAATGTTTTTACGTATGATCTAACTAATAAATCACTTGCCGTTTTCGAGGCACTATATGGAGAATTTGGTTTTAAAGCATGTTCTTCAGTAAAAGCATAATCATCTTTAGATAACTCTCCATATACTTCATCTGTTGATACATGCAAAAATCTTTTTATTCCATAATTTTTAGCATTTTCTAAAATATTTTGTGTTCCAAGTACATTGGTTTCTATAAAAATTTTTGGATTTTTTATTGATATATCAACATGAGTTTCTGCTGCTAAATGTGCAACCATGCCGAAATTTTCTTTACTAAAAAACTCCTTAATAAATTCTGAATTTCTTATATCTTCTTTTATAAAATGGTAGTTTGGTTCATTTTCTATTATTTTTAGATTTTCAAGATTTGATGCATACGTAAGTGCATCTAAGTTGTAAACATCATATCCTCTGCTTACAGCTTCAATTGTAAAATGAGAACCAATAAAACCTGCTCCGCCTGTGATTAGTAGTTTTGTCATTTTTTATTAAAAAGTTTTAGAAAGTTTATATTTTTCTAGAATTTCTACAATCCTTTCTTCTATGTTTGGCATATGAATACCTAATTTTTCACGTTTATCAGTATTTAAAACACAATTAGATCTAGGAGCACAAACAGCATTTTCTAATTCCTCTAAAGACATATATTCAAAATTTTTAGTTCCCTCAACAATTTCTTTATATTTATCCAATAAAAATTTATGATTCATTGAACCTTCATTTGTCATATTAAATATTCCCCTCTCCCCTCTTTGAATTAATTCATAAGTTGCAGGTAAAAAGTCCTCTACCACTGTAAAAGAGTTTTCAATAGAAATTACCTTTTCATACTTTAAAAGTTTATCGATTACATTTTTAGAAGTTGATTTTCCTTCAATTGGTATACGAACCCTTAATTGTAAAGGATTAAATTCTTTTAATAGTTTTTCAGAATATAACTTTGTTCTTGAATAAAATGATCCATAAAAATTTGGCTCATCTTCTTCATCAAACCCTTTTTCTTGATTATTCCCAGTATAAACACAACCACTTCCAATGTGAGCAAAATAAATTCCCAAATCATTGCATGCACATGCAATGTTTAAAGATCCATTCACATTTACTTCCATAGTTTCTGCCTTGTGTGTTTCACACCAATCTACATTAGGAGTTCCTGTTTTTCCTGCAGAGTTTAAAACTACGTCTGGTTTGTATTTTTCAAGCATACTTTTTACTTCCAAGAAGTTTCGAATATCTACTCTTTCTGTAATTACTCCCCAATTTTTTTCTTTAAAGAAATTTGTAAGATGTGTTCCAAAATATCCTGTTGCCCCAAAAATAAAAACTTTTTTCATGCCAATTAATTAAATATCTTTGTTGGCAGTTTATATAAAAGTCTTTTATAAAAAAATGTTATTTTCTTCTCTTATTCAATTCTTCAAGTATTTCATCAAACGATATATTGGAATCAACAAGCAAAGTAAAAAGATGAAATAGTAAATCGGAAGCTTCTGATACAAGTCTTTCATTCGATTCTTTTAAAGCAGCAACAATAACTTCAGAGGCTTCCTCTCCTATTTTTTGAGCAATTTTATTTCTACCTTCTTTAAAAAGGCTTGTTGTATAAGAATCTTTTGGCATTTCTTTTTTTCTATTTTCAATTAATTCAAAAAGATTTCTTAGAATAAAATAATTATCCTTATTTTTTTTAAAGCAACTATAATTGCCTAAGTGGCACGTTTCTTTTGGAGCTTCAACCATAACTAACAAAGTGTCATTATCACAGTCAGGGATTATCTCAATTACATTTAAGAAATTCCCACTTTCTTCTCCTTTAGTCCAAAGTCTTTTTTTTGTTCGGCTGTAAAAAGTCACAAGTTTTTCTTGAATTGTTTTTTTCAAAGATTCTTCATTCATATATCCAAACATAAGAATTTGCTTTGTTTGATCATCCTGAATAATAGCAGGTAATAAGCCATTCATTTTCTCAAAGTTGAGTTTTTTTATATCAAAGTTTTTCATAATAAAATAATTAACGAATAGGAATATTATTTTCTTTTAAATATTGCTTAAGTTCACTTATCTCAAGTTCTTTATAATGGAATAAACTAGCAGCTAAAGCTGCGTCACATTTTCCTTTTGTAAATGCCTCTAAAAAATGTTCTTTTTTCCCAGCACCGCTTGATGCAATAACAGGAATACTAACAGCTTCTGCAATAGTTCGAAGAAGAGGGATATCATATCCCGTTCTCATTCCGTCACTATCCAAGGAATTAACTAGCAATTCTCCTGCTCCTAAGTTGTCCATATTTTTTGAAAATTCAATAGCATCTATACCAGTTGGTTCTCGCCCACCTTTTATATAAATTTCCCATGTGCCATCTCCACGTTGTTTAGGATCGACAGAAATAACGATACACTGACTTCCAAATTCTTTAGCAGCTTCACTAACGAAATCAGGATTTTTGACTGATGCTGATCCAATAGAAACTTTATCTGCTCCACAATTAAGGACATTACGAATATCTTCTAATGATTTTATTCCTCCTCCGATAGTAAAAGGAACATTAATGTTTTTTGCGATTCGTTTGACTAAATCATATAGTGTATCTCTATTTTCTACAGTTGCCATAATATCAAGAAATATTAGTTCATCGATTCCTTGATCACTGTATAATTTACCTAGTTCTACAGGATCTCCCGCATCTTTAAGTTGGACAAAATTAGTTCCTTTTACTACACGTCCTTCTTTTATATCCATACAAGCAATAATTCGTTTTGTTAGCATAATAGTAAGATTTTAGATTATAAATTATTTGTAAATTGAATAACTTTTTCATATTCCAAATTTCCTCCAAAAATATCCAAAGCACTGCCAATCGTGAAATGAATATTTCCTTTTCCATCTTGTTCAATAAGCTTGATATCTTCAAAATTTCGTATTCCTCCTGCGTAGGTAATCGGAATATCATTAAATAAGGAAATTGTTTCTAAAAGCCCTTTTTCAATACCTTGTTTTTTCCCTTCACTATCTACTCCATGAATCAAAAATTCTGAGCAATATTTACTAAGTATTTTTAGATTTTTGATGGTTATCTCAAAATTCGTAAATGTTTGCCAGCGATCTATAACAACAATATATTTATCATCTTTTTTTCTACAGCTTAGATCTAAAACAAGACGATCTTTTCCAGTTATAGCTATTAGTTTTTCTAATTTTTCATAGCTCAGTTTCCCATTTTCAAAAATATAGGAGCTTACAATAACGTGACTTGCCCAAGCATTTAAAAACTCTTTAGCATTTTGATCAGTTATTCCTCCACCGATTTGTAATCCATTTGGAAATGATTTTAAAGATTGTAATGCTTCTTGTTTTGTTTCTGGTGTTCGATCAAGCATAATAACATGTCCACCTCTCAATTGGTCATTTTGATACATACGGGCATAGTAAGCAGAAGATTTTTCAGATACAAAATTAGTATCAACTGTTCCTTGCTGTTCATTGAGACTTCCTCCAATAATCTGTTTTACTTTGCCTTTATGTATGTCAATACAGGGTCTGAATTGCATTTTTTAAAAAAGTTATAAACTAATAAAATTTTGTAATAATTTTTCTCCAGATTTGCCTGATTTTTCAGGGTGGAATTGAACGCCGTAAAAATTATTGTTTTTAACAATTGAAGTAAAAGAAATGCCATATTCTGTTTTCCCTAAAATGTATTTATTATTAGTATCAATATAGTAAGAATGAACAAAATACACATTATCTTTATCTGATATTCCTTCTGTGAATTTGTCATCTTTTGTTATTTTGATATTGTTCCATCCTATATGAGGGATTTTTAACTCTTGAGGTAATTGGAATCGTTTTATATCTCCTGAGATAATAGATAAGCATTTGGTATTATCTTCTTCAGAAAAATCAAATAATAATTGAGCTCCAAGACATATTCCTAGAAAAGGAACTTTTAGATTCTTAATAGTTTCAATAAGATCAAGTTTTTTTAACTCATTCATAGATTGTGATGCTCTCCCAACTCCTGGGAAAATTATTTTTTCTGCTCGTTCTATTTCTTCTTTTTTAGAAGTTATTACATATTTCTCTCCTAATCTCTCTAATGCAGATTTTACAGAGAAAAGGTTTCCAGCATTGTAATCGATGATAGTAATCATTTTACATAAATTGTTAAATATAAAATTAAGATAAAGTTGCTTTTACTCCAGCAGGAACTCCTTTTCGATAAGGATTAATTGTAAATGTTTCTTTGATTGCTTTTCCTAGTGTAATAAAAATATTTTTCCAATCATCTGTTGGATCAGATAATTCCTTTATATGAACAGCGATACTACAGGTCATGCCTCCACATAAGCCATCTATAAAATCATCTAAATCTTCTGTTCGTAAGTTTTCAAAAACATTTTTTCCGATTAAAAGTTTTTTTTGTAGATTTTTGTAATCACCATCAAACGGAATATATCTCCAAAATTTTCTTCCTTCTACACTAATTCCAGTGCGAATATTTTGATTTTTATCATCCTCTATTGTTTGCAAACTACTTCCCGCACAATTCATGCCATACGTTTCCATCCGTAGCTTTAATATTTCTAATAAGGATTTTCCTAAAACCATTCCAATATCTTCTAAGACAACATGACTTGAACTGAGTATTTTTGCATTAAAATTTATTTGGAGGGTACAATTTGTTTCTTTTGCCAAAAGTTCAAAAAGAATATTGATTTCAGAAATATTAATAGAAGGATCAACATTGTATTGGAAGCTATTCGGACGTTTTTTGGTAAAATCAACACCAATAGTTACTCCTGTTTCTGCTGTTCCGCGTGAAACAATTGCAGTATCTAGTGATCGTTCCAGAATACTAATTTCTCCTATTGAAATATTTTTCTCAATCTGTTTATGACCATTATATACTGGGGATTTAGGAGTATACATTTTACTTAAAGCAATCCCTATGCCTCGAAAAATTCCTTCCCATGTATGATGCTGATCTTCCAAATTAAAAACGCAAATTTCTATTGTAGCTCCTATCCCTTCAGACAGTCCTTCGATTAATCGGAGTAATTCGATTCCTCTTCCTATTTGCTCGCAACGGATCTGTAAAAACCAATCTAAATCAATATTTTTACTAGAAGTAAAAATACATTTAGATTCTCCAAGAAATATTTTTACTTCTGCTGTTCCGTCATCAATCATTCCAAGTGCTATAGAACTTTTTTGAAGTATTTGATTTTTTGCAATTTCTTTTCCCAAAGCTTTCCCTAAATCCTTCCAATTTTTATCTTCCCAAATAATATTAATTTTCATGCCCATACGCCATGCAATGTGTTCAATCATGTGGCTGACGAAATGGTTTTTTGTAATAATATTTTTTTCGGTTACATTGCCAAATGATATTTGGATATTGTTCATAGTAATATTTTTATTTTTTAAATCTAATATTAACAGACTCTTCATGTGCATCTAACCCTTCAACTCTTGAAATTATTTGCACAATAGGCTGTAAATTTCTTAATCCTTCTTCTGTTAGTTCTTGAAACTCTATATTTTTCATAAAGGTTTCTACACCTACAGGAGAAGAAAATTTAGGAGCAACTCCAGTTGGTAAACAGTGATTTGTTCCACTTGCATAATCACCCACAGCAACAGGAGCATAGTTTCCGATGAATACTGCACCAGCATTACGAATTTTTTCAAAAACATCACGAGGATTTTTTGTTTGAATCTCTAAATGTTCAGCAGCATATTCATTTGCAAAATCAATCATTTCTTCTTTATTTTCTACAAAAATAATTGCCGAATATTCTTTAAGTGCTTTTGGGATATATTCTTGTCTGCTAAGTTTAGGTGCTTGTATTTCTATTTCTTTCTTTGTTTCTTCGGCAATTCTCATTGAATTCGTAACCACAACACCTGCTGAATCTGGACCGTGTTCACAACGAGCTAAAATATCAGCTGCTAAGTATTTTGGATTAGCAGTTTCATCTGCAATTATCAATGCTTCAGATGGTCCAGAAAGCATATCTATTCCTACTTTCCCAAAAAGCTGTAACTTTGCTGATTGCACATATGGATTCCCAGGCCCAGCAATAACATTTACGGGCTTAATACTTTCTGTTCCAAGAGCTAGTGCAGCAATAGCAGCAATTCCTCCGACTCGATATATTTCATCAGCTCCTGCTTCATTTGCTGCAACAATAATCTCATAGTGATTTCCTGTTGGTGCAAAGCAAACTACTTTTCTTTTAACTCCAGCTGCATTTGCTGCAACTGTTAAAATTTGAGCAACGGTAGGAAGTGGAGCTTTTCCTGCTGGAACGTATAGTCCTGCGGCATCAACAGGTGTTTTTTTTGAACCTGTAATTACACCAGGGATTGTTTCAATACTCCATTTTTTATCCATCATTTCTACTTGTTTTTCGTGAAATTTCTTAGAAATAGATATTTGTTTTTTTATCATTTCTAAAACATTTGGTTCAACTTTTTCATAAGCTTCTTTAATATCTTTTTCACTTACTTTTAGTTTATCTAAGGTAAAATTTTTATTATCAAATTTTTGAATATATTCAAGAATTCCTTTATCACCATTCATTTTTATTTTATTGATCCACTCAGCAACGTACTCTTGAATCGGCACCATATCAGCTTGAGCACGCTTCATTATTTTTTCTTTAACGTTGTTGGGTGTTTCTGCCCATTTTAGAATTCGTATCATTTTGTAAAAGTTAAAAAATAAAATTTATAAAATACTCTCTAATATTCCAATAAGTTTTTCCATTTCTTCTTTAGTTCCTATAGTTATTCTAATTGTATTTTCAATATTCTGTCCTTTTTGTAATCTCACTAAAATCCCTTTTATTTTTAGTCTCTCTTTTATAATTTGAGCATCACTAAATTCAATTAATATAAAATTTCCTGAAGAATCCCAATATTTAATTTTTTTATTTCTAAGATATTTTAAAAACATTGGTTTTGAAATATTCATAATTTCATCAACATAGCTTTGCATGTATTGAGGATTATTTAAAGCTTCTGATGTAGCAACAATTGCCAATTGATTAATATCATATGGTCCTCGTATTTTTAGTAGTTCCTGAATATTTTTCTCATTACTTATTATGTATCCTAGACGCAATGATGCTAGTCCCCATGCTTTTGAAAATGATCGTGTAATAAATAAATTATCATACCTATTTACATAATTTTTCATGGTTTCTGTTGTATATTCAAAGTAACACTCATCGACAAACACCGCCACATTTTTTGATGCTTCTATAATTTTTATGATATCCTCTTTTTTTACTAATGTCCCTGTTGGATTATTTGGGTTACAAATAACAATAAGTTGTGTTTTATCTGTTATATTTTTTAACACTTCATCAGTTGGGAAACCTTTTTCTTTGGTATAAACAGGGCTTTTAATTATAAGGTTTTCAATATTTGCTGATTGATTAAAGATAGGGAAAGAAGGTGTTGGAATAATAACTTCTCCTCCAGATGAACAGGTAGCACGAAAAAGAATATCAATACCTTGATCTGATCCGTTTGTAATCATTAATTGCTTATAATTTACTCCAACGTACTTTGATAGTTTTTCTAAAAACCCTTTATAGTTAGGATATCTCTGTATCTCTTTATTTTTAATATAATTAATTAGAGCTTTTTTTATACAAGGAGCAACAGAAATTGTTCGTTCATTAAAATCTAATAATAGAGATTTTTCATTTCGATCTTCTAATGGTGGATTATATGCCGACATTTGTTTTATGTTTTCTTTAATCATTATGTAACTTCTTTTATGGAAGATGTGATTTGTAATGGATTTTTGGATATTTGTATTTTTTTTTGTTGATCTTTGGAAATCATTTGTAGCCCTGTTTGCCAAAGCAACTCAACATCTTCTTCTGTTGAAGCAATTACAAGCATAGCGTTGTTACCATCTATCTTTCCTAAACGAATCTTTAATCCCTGTTTTTCTAATGCTTCTAAAAAAATCAGATCATAATCTGGATAATATTTTTTACCCTTATCACTTGGAAGCCAAAGTAATCCATCTAATTCTCCTTTAAACAATTGCCATCCTGCCCAAATAGCAGAAGGATATGACGTTTGTTTATATTGTTCAGCTTTTATTCCTAATTTTTTTTCAAAAATATTCCCAAATTTTTCATTTGCATCACTTTTGTAATCATATACATCAATTAAAATAGTTTCTTTATCTTGAATTTTTCCCTTAAATGATTTTTTCTTATTTAATGATTTATTTGAATTTGTAGTATAAATATCTCCTGTTGAAAGCAGATTCCATGAGTATTGTAATATTCCTTTTTTATCACAAATTCCAATCATAATGCCCCATGTTTCTTTTTGTTTTATAAAAGAACTTGTCCCATCAAGTGGATCAATAATTAGTTGGATTTCTTTTTTTGAATTACTTTCTTTTTCTAATATTTTTTCTTCAGTCTTTATTACATACTCATTTTTTAATGAAGAATTTTTAAAATAATCTAGTATAATTCTTTGTATATCTGTATCTGCTTTACTTACCCAACCCCATTCATCATTACTTTTTTCTTTTTTGGCTAAACTTGGATTTATTTTTAGTTTTTCTTGAATATTTTTAGCAATTTTTAGTATCTTTTTATAAGGTATTTTATCAAATATTTCATTTATTTCATCGTTTGAAATCCCTGTTAATAAATCTATAAATGAATTTAATTGTATATCTTTTTGTTTATCAGAAAATGAACTTTTTATTAATACTGCTTCAGATTCTAAAACTTTGTCTATGATAATAAGATCGTTTTCTATTAATGTATTTCCTGTTTGAGTTATATCACAAATTGCATCTGATAAATTAAGTTTAGGAGTTATTTCTACAGATCCGCTTATAGGAACAAGTGCAACACTTATATTTTTTTCTTTTAAAAATTTTTTCAAACTATTTGGGTATGATGTTGCAATACGTTCTTCTTCTAAGTCTTCAATTTTCTTAAATGATGAATTTTTGGGTACAGCAATAACTAAAGAACATTGTCCGAATCCAAGTTTTTTAATGATTTCTATTTTAAATATATCTTCATATAAAATATTATAACCAACTATCCCTATATCCGCTGCTCCAAATTGAATATATTGAGGTATATCTTTGTGACGTACAAATATAATTTCTATATCTGCATTTTTGCAAGGAGCTATTAATGTATTACCATTTTCTAAATCAAATTTAAATCCTTTAGACTCCAAAAGCTTAAGACTTTCATCTTTTAATTTCCCATTCTTTTGTATGGCAATTCTAATTTTTTTATTATTTTGATTCATAATATCCAGATAAATAAGTAATAAGTTGTTTTAAAGGAATTGTTTTTTGTTTTCCACTGTTCATAGATTTAATCATTACTTCTTCTTTGCTTCTTTCTTCATCTCCTCTAATAATCGCAAAAGGAATTCTTTTTTTATCAGCGTATTTCAATTGTTTCCCCAATTTATCAGTTTCTAAATATAGTTCACTATTAATCCCTGCACGAATAAGTTCTGCGTATATAGAAAGAGCATCTGCTTTAGAATTATTATCAAACAACGTTACGAGTACTTTTGCACTTAGATTTATATCTTTAAACATTCCTAATTCTTCCAACACAATCATTAAACGTTCAAATCCAAAAGCAACACCAACACCAGAAAAATCTTCATCACAAAATAGTCCACAAAGATTATCATATCTTCCTCCAGCACAGAGAGTTCCGAAATTGACATCCGTACTCGTAATTTCATAAATTATTCCCGTATAATAATCGAGACCACGGGCTAGTGAAGGATCAAATAGCAGATATTGCTGAGGGATTTCCAAAGAGTCGCAGTATTGTATAAATTCTTGTATTTCGCTCGTATCATAGGAAACAAATTTTTCTAAGGTTTTTTGAAGAGTATCTTCTGGAGTCAAGAGAGAGAGAATTTTTTCACTTTCTATTTTCTGGATTCCTAATTCGGAAAGTTCTTGTAGTATTTCTTTTTTACTTAGTTTATCTAACTTATCTATAATTCGAATAACATCTACTATTTTTTCTGCTGGAAGAGAGAATTTTTCGAGAACAGCATTCATTAGGCGTCTCGTATTGAACTTAATAACAAAGTTAGAAAATCCCAAGTCTTTGAATACTTCATACACAATTTTGGCAATTTCTGCTTCAGCTATGAGACTTCTCGTTCCAATAATATCAACATCACACTGGTAGAATTCTCGCAATCTTCCTTTTTGAGGACGTTCTGCACGCCAAACACGTTGGATTTGGTAACGTTTAAAAGGCTGCGGAAGATCTTGGTAATGTGCTGCAAAAAACCGAGCAAAAGGGACAGTCAAATCAAAAGGAAGAGCAATACGTCTTCCTCCGTTATCATCGAAACTGTAGGTTAAACGTGTATTTTCTCCGACATATTTTCCCAAGATGGTTTCTGCCGGACAGATAATGGGCGTTTCAATAGCATCATATCCGAATCTTTCAAAGATCGTTCGAATTTTATTCATCACAAAATTTCTTTTCGCCATATCTGTTGGGAGAAAATCACGTGTACCTTTTAAGATTATTGGTTCAATTTTTTTCATACATAAAAAGTTAAAATAAATAAAAAAAACTCCTTCTTTCTCGAGAATGAGTTATATTGATAGATTTATAAGTAATAAAAATCAAGATAATCCTTTCTCGGGAAAAGAAGAATGATGAGGGTGATGATGATGCTTTTTGAGACGATTTAACATAAGTTTATATCCTCCCATGCCATTGTTTAACCATTTAGATATTCGAGCAATAGTTGTAGAGCTAAGCCCTGTTTCTTTTTCTATTTTTGAATATGGAACTTTTTCACTTAGCATTTTTGCAGTTTGCCAACGTTTAGAAAATTCAAGGATTTCTGTTTCAGTTAATAAATCACGTAAAAACTTATTTGCTTCATCGTTATTTTTTAAAGCAAGAATTGCTTCTATTAAATTATTTGTTGCCACATTCTCCCAAGGTATATTCATATGCTTTACTAAAATAAAGTGCTTTAGTTAAGTAAAGTATATTTATTTATAAAAAAGTGTCAAGATAAAAAAAATCACTCTGATTTTTTGATTTTTTTTAAATATAAACTTACAATCTAAACGATTAATTATATCTCTATGAAATTCTTTACAACAAAACAACCCTCAAAAGATTTACTAAAAAAAGTTGAATGTATAAAAGATGAACTATTAAAAAATCCACCAGCATTTTTCCAAATAGAAAAAAACTCATTTATAGAGGCATGTGAAACTGCTTATGAAGAATTTATGAACTTTGAGCATCTATTAGTTCTAGGAATAGGAGGAAGTGTTCTTGGGACACAAAGTGTTATACAAGCATTAAAAAAAGATGATAAAATAACAATTTTAGATAATATTGATTCTGAAGAAATTAAAAATAAGTTAGAAAAAATCAACTGGAATAAAACTTGTGTAAATGTTATTTCAAAATCTGGAAATACATTGGAAACAATGATTCAACTTACAATTGTAGAAAAAATTTTAAAAGAAAAATATCCAGAAAAATTTTCAGAGAGGATTGTTTGTACAACAGGGTTAAATTCAAAACTTTATAAGCATGCTGAGGAAAACAATTATTCTATCATTCCTGTCCCAGAAGAAGTAGGAGGGCGTTTTTCTGTCTTAACACCAGTCGGTATCTTCCCTCTTTTATTTGCAGGTGCAAATGTTAATAAATTATTGGAAGGATCAGAAAAAGTTATCAGCCATGAGTCAAAAATCAACAGTCAGTTTGTGGCATTACAGTATCATTCATATATTGAAGAAAAAAGATCAATTACAGTACTTATGACTTACCATAAAAAATTATTAGGACTTTTAGATTGGTATAGGCAACTTCTTGCAGAAAGTATTGGGAAAAATGAAAAAATAGGAATTACTCCAGTTCTAGCATTTGGATCAACAGATCAACACTCACAAATTCAACTTTATAATGAAGGACCTCAAGATAAACTAATATTTTTCTTATCAGCTCCTTTTGAAAAAGATTCTGAAAAATTTGAAGTGATGGGAATAGAAAAAAAGATAGGCATATCAGAAGCTCAATCTGCACTTTTTGAAGGAACAAAAAAAGGTCTAGAGAAACATAATAAACCTTATATTGAAATAAAATTAGATAAAGTAGATGAAAAAGAAATTGGTGAATTTCTTATGACTTGTATGATTCAAATAACTATTTTGGCAGAGCTTTTTGGAGTTAATGCTTTTAATCAACCTGGAGTTGAAGAAGGAAAAGTACAAGCAAAAATAATCCTAAGTTAATTTTAACTAACTTTCTTATAATCGTGAAAAATAAGTTTTTCTAATATTTTAAACTTGTTATTTATAAATTTTTTAAAAGATTCTTCATCTAAATATAAAATATAATCAAAATGAGTGTCGTGTCTCTCATGAAAAGGGTAAATAAAATAATTAGGACTACTCTTTACATAAAATTTTATTTTTTGGACTTTTATTTTCCAGTAGTCCCATAAAAATCCTTTTAAAAAAGTTTCAAAAGATATATTTAAGAAACTAGGAGTTTTTTTGAAAATTTCCATAACATGTGTTTTCTTTAAAACATTAGTTTTAATACCAATAAAATTTTCATCAATATTTCTATTCTTTAAAAAATAAATATTTTTACTCTTTTTAAATTGGCTTGTATCCTTTTTGTATATGAGCTGATAAGGAAGATTTTCCACTTTTAAATTATGCATCTCTTCAATAAAATGTGATCTTTTCCCTCCTAAGCGTGCCCCCCATTCAATAAATCCAATTTTATTATCTTTTCTTTTAATTTTATATTCAAGATGAATAAATCCACGATAACAACTTTTAACAAGCTTATCTCCAAGTTTTTTTATAAAAGATAACTCACAACTGCTAATTTTTTCTAAACCTAATGTGTATCTTATTGGTAAAAAATGTAGAAATTCATCATTAAGAACTGATTCATATTTTTCTAAATATTTATGAGATAGTTTTTCTAGTAATTCAGAAAAAGGTATTTCTCTAGAAAAGCAAAGAAGATATATATCTTTACCATCACAGTAAAAATCTATAGCATAAAGATTCCCTTCAAGATATTCCTCTAAAATATATTGATATTTTTTTTTCATTCTATCTTTAGCTTTTTCAAAATTCTCTTCTGCCGAAATTTTAAAGTTTAGTAATGAAGATGCGGCATTTATTGGCTTAAGAATAAAAGACGCTCCTATTTCTTTTGATAAATCTTCATATTTTTTCTTTTTAAGATCATCATAACTAATTTTAATATTTTTTTTATTTCCTATCTCATTTGATAAAAAATCATTCATTTTATTTTTCATCTTAAATACTTTGGGGTCAACATTGCTCCCAAACATTTTATTATAAACTTTTATTGAGTACTTAGAATTAGAATCCCCCGCAAAATATGGGAGAATAATTGAACTCTTTTCTTTTTCAAAGACTTCATCTATTTTCTTGGGTAAATCTTTTTTAGATATAACTTCTAAAATAAATTTTTTATATTTAGATAAAAGAGATATGTCTTGTTTAAGAGATTCAGTAAAGATATATATTTTGCTATATTTAAACTTTCTATTACATTCTTTAATATAACTCTCTGTTACTCTTTTTTGGTAAGTAATGAGTATTGGTTTCATAAAATCCATTTAAAAATAATCAGTCTCATCTCAAGAAACAAATGAAACTGTGGTATTTATACTTAAAAAAATAAAAAAGTAAATAGAATTGGCTCGATTATAATTTATTGATCACCTCTCTTATTTTTTTTGACATGGTCATTTTCGAAAAACTCTAATAGTTTACTAGGAATATATTTTGGCTTAATTATTTCCATTTCTCTAAAAGTTTTTAAATTTTCAATTGTAATCTTTCCTGAATAAAGAAGCTCAATATCTTCCTTTGATGCAGTTCTTATAAATTCTTCTACTTTTTTTAACCCTGTAAAGTATATTGTATCTTTAGTAAAAGAAGTCAGTATTCCTGTATCTTTTAATCCTCTTTTTACTTTAAAACATGTTTGCCACGCAACATTATCATCAACGTCAAATGTATCTTGCAAATATAGAAATAACTCCAGAAAACTCATTTTTTTCCCCATAAATGCGCCAACTATACGTAAATGTGCCCATATTTCTTTATCCCCCAAAGAAACCCCTGTGTTTTGTTGGTTAAAAATAGCAAGTCCCTCTTCTATTTCTAAATATTTAGCTGTTCCTCTCTCAAAAATTCTATATTTCTGAGCTTTGGAATTTTCAGATCTGAATACATGAGTCTCAATTTCATGTGCTATTAATGCTTGTAAATGATTTTCAGTAACTTCAATTTTATTATTTACAAAAATAATTCCTTTTTTACTTACACTCATATTAGATGTAGCGTTATCAATAAATTTTATTCTCCAATGACTAAGTTTTTTGTAATCCAAAAAATCCTGTAACCTTTGATTAACCTCATATGGAGAGAGAGATTTGCTTGCATCTTTTTCTTCTTTATATTTTTTTATAAAACTTACAGCCTCCTTATAAAGGTTATAATCAACTTTCCCAAACATTTTTTCTGAAATCACTCCCATTTTTTCTGAATTTCTTGACTCAACTAATTTAATTTTCATCTCAATTTCTTTTATTTTATCTTGATAAAGTGGAAATAAAACATGATCTATATTTTTAGGAATTTTTTGTAAATCTTTTCTAATTTCTTCAAAAAGTTTTTTTGGTGTTTCTTTATATTCAAATTGTGGGCTAAAGATTTTATTTTCTAAAAACATTTCTTTAACTTCATTTAAATTTAAAGGTCTGAAATATGATATAAAATTTACTTTTTCATCGATTTCTGCGACTTTTTTATCAATATTTATAATCATTCTATAATTTATATCCGTAATTTGATTCGTATTTATTTCATTTTTAACAGTTGTATCGATTAAAAATCCTCCAAGATATTTTCCTGATAGAACAAGATCATGATCATTCCCAACTTCACCATACTTAAAAGGTAGTTTTAACCTTCTGTTTTGTATACTTATATCAAGCAATCCTTCCGGGATTCCAACATTTGGATTAATTATATTTTCTTCAGATTGAAGATTTATTTTAGCAAAAAATGTGCGTACTTCATCCCCATATATTGTTATCGGTTCATTTAATCCGATTATTGGCTTAGTTCCCAAATCTTTAGATGCAGATGATTCTGTTACAACCTTTTGAGAAAATAATTGTTTTGCAAGTTTTGCGCCTTGTTCTGGGTTAACAACTTTATAATTTTTAACTAGTTCAAGGCGCTCTTTTAAAGGAACTCTATTACAAATTTGAACCTTAAGACCAGGACGAGCATTTACTTCTAAAACTTTTAATCCATTTGTAGTTAGAGTGAGATCAACACCTACAAATCCTATATTTGTTGATTGTTGGATTTTACTAGCTGTTAATAAAATTTCATCCCATTCTGGAATTTGTCTTCCTTCAATTTTGTCTCCATTTGGCAAGCTAGTTGTAAATTGTTCATTCTTGTATCCATAAGTAAGCCTTCCTGTTGCAATATCTATTCCTAGTCCAATAGCACCTAACTGGAGATTTCCTTTTCCTTCAGATTCTTTTGTAGGAAGCCTTAGCATAGCTATAACTGGAACATAATTGAATACGATAATACGAATATCGGGAAGTCCTTCAACTGTTAAAAGTGACCTAAGATCATCATGTACTTCTAAATATTCTTCAATTATTGCTTGATCTTTCGTTCCAGAAATAGAGTATTTCCCATCAAGTATAGATGTAATGTGAAGATATAATTCTTCATATGACACCTCATCTCCTGATGAACTATAGAAAAAATTATTTTTTTTCTTGAGAGATATTAAAATCCCATCACCACCATATCCATGATTTGGTTTTACAACAAATTGGTTAGGTAAATCCTCAAAGCGAAGATCTTCTAAATCTTCATATGTTTTTATCGTGTTATAAAGTTTAGCTACTCCAATATTTCTAGATTGAAGAAAAGTCTTTGTATATAATTTATCATCTGCAAATTTCATACTTTCCTTAGAATTGTATTTCTGTATAAATAGCAAATTTCTTGCGTTCATTCCAAGTATTCCAGATGCTTTTGGGAAAAAAGGCATTATAATAATTATTAATTACAAATTTTACCATTTCTTATCAAAAATTATTCCTCAACTCCTTCTCTCAACAAAGGTGAAAATTTTATATATTCTGAAATTCTAAGCCCTGTAAACCTTCCAAGAATTATTATGCCAACAAGTGGCAATAATATTACTTCAGGGAAAGATAAAATTATATCATGAAAATATGACCAACTTGAGAATAAATAAGCAAAAAAAGCAACAATTATAGTTTCCAACATTCCAATCATTGCTGATTTTGAGCCTTCTTGAGATTTTGCAGATATAAATCTTTCACTTAAAGTTGACATAATAAGCATAGGGAAAATAGAAAGAGGAATTATCACCGAAGCCTCCATTTCTAAGGCAAACCAAATAACAACGAAAAATGACAAAGTGATTGTAGACAAGGTAAGTGCAACTTTTGGGACATAGAGCATTTCAAATTTATTTAGGATAATACGTATTAAAATACTTAAAACTCCGACAACAGTAAGAACTACAAAAGAAAAAGTCGCTCCTAAAATAAAGAAAGACAATGAAACCATCATAGGAAGATAAGTTCCATAAGTGGAAATTCCTATAAATTGTTTTGCAAAAGTTACAAAAAAGGCAACAAATGGAAACACAAGTAAGAGATAAATTGTATTAATAGGAATTCCAGAAGAAATAAAGAATGAAACCATTTTAGAGAAAATAAAAATGTTTGATCTTTCAAAAGAATCATCAACAAAGACATATTCAATGGCTCTATTTTCAAGAGTAGTTTTTATTTGAGAATAATCCTCTGCTCCAAAAATTGGTATTAAAGCTTCTGGTCTAGTAAGAAGTATTTTTTCTACTCCCAAAATTTTTCTTAATTGATTAACAATAGAATTTAATATCGTAAAATTCCCTTCGGATATCTGAATTAATGACTTATTTTTTAATAAAAGCTTTTCGTCTGGAATAAGTGATTGAAGGTATTTAGATAATATTGATAAACTTTCTGTTGATTCTGTATAAAATACAATAAAATCAGATTCTTTTATAAAATCTGAGAATTCTGTAAGTTTTTTAAACAATTTTTCCTCTGTTAAAAAACTTTTATCTTCTAAATCTAATTGAATAATTTTCATCCAAGTTCCATCTTCAGCCGCTTGCTCTTCTATTTCTCTTAATTCTCCTCCTTTAGATTTATTTGTAATAAGTAGTGTTTTTTTTTGATATACAAAAATCTCTTTATCTTTTAAAGTTATTTCCTTGCCTTGCTTTATTGTAAGGGTTATTTTTTTCTTTCCTGTTGTATCAAATACATAAATTTGTTCTTTGTCTTTTTCTAAGGATTTACCATCGTGAAAATCCCATGTAAATTCAGCTTTTCCAAATTCCTCTTCATTAAGAATATGTGATTCAGCTGCATCAAAGAGTATTGCTTTGCCTACAGGAACAAAATCTTCTACTGTTATTTCTGCTTCGAATAAAGGTTCTACAATGGCAGATTTTAACAATACTTCTTCGGCAAATACTAAAGATGTAAACATAAACATTCCAATAATAAAATGATTAATTTTATGTATGTTAATTTTAAGCATCATAATTAAAATATTAACTCCTATGAATAGTATACATTAAAAAAATTAGAATAAAAAATTAAGCTGTTAATTATATAAAAATTTACAAGTAATTAACTTATCTAAAACTATGTTTAATTTTTCTTTTTTAATAAATTCGTAAAAAAATATTTTTTTAAGATATTTTCTGTATTTTTTACTAAACTCAGATCTACATATCATTCGATAAAATTCTATTATAATCTTCAGCTGCTACTTTTCCAATAGGTCCATCTTTATCAAGCTGATATGCAGTTTCATAGCTTTTTATGGCCTTTTCTGTTTCTCCTACTTTTTCATAAATTCTACCTTGATTATAATGTCCTGCAGAAAAATTTGGATCAATTTGAAATGCTTGATTTAAAAACTCTTGAGCTCTTTGAAAATCTCCTTTTTCAATTTCTACCCAAGCAAGAAGATTAAAGCTTTGAGCTTCCATTGGGAACGCAGATCTTGCCCACTGAGCAAGTTTTTCTGCTTTTTGTAGGTCAGAAAGTTTTGAAACTGCTATCCATATAGGTCTTATGAAAGAATCTACTTCTTCATGATTAAGTTTTAAAAATTCTTCATATAAATCAAATGCTTTTTTATATTCTTCAAATTCAAGGGAAAGTTCCGCAATTTTTTGAATAATATGAACTTTTGGTTCATATTTATTTTTATATGCTAATTCATAAAATTCATAAGCTTTTTCTTTATCTCCTAACTCCTCTAAAGCGATTGCAAGAAAATATTGTGTTTCTGCTTTTACTGGATCTAAATCGTATGCTTTTTCTAATGCGTTTTTTGCTTCGGTATAATTTTCAATGTTGATATTTGCATAACCAAGCATAATCCATGAATCACGATAATCTGACCGTTCAGTAAGTATTTTATTTATAAGATTTATAGAAAGCTCGTAATCTTCATTATCAATTAATGCTTGTGCAATAAGTGCCTTTAGAAAAATATTTTGCCCACTTTGTATAAGTCTAAACTCTTCAAATGCTTTACTAAGTCTTTTTGATTTTTCAAAAGTATCTTTATGTAGAATTTTCATTTCTTTATCTACTTTTCCTTGAGAAAAAATATTTAAAACATCCAAGTAATAATCAGCTTCTTCATTTCCTTTAAATGGTTTTAAGATTTTTAGAGCGCTTTCAAAATCAAATAAATGAATATAATTTTTAGCTATTAATATTTGAATATTTTGAGTGTTTTCAATTTTTTCTGCTTCTTGAAGATTTAAAATAGCTCCTTTATAGTTTTTAAGTAGTGTTTGGGTGTTAGAAAGTTTTATGTATGAAGAAGTATTTTTATTATCTTTTTTTATTGCAGATAAATATTCATCACGTGCTAATTCAACAAAACCTTGTTTAAGATAGGAATCTCCTCGAGCTATCAACTCAGAGAATGTATATGATTTTTCTGGTGTAATTTCTTCTTTTTGAGCTTCCGTACTACCAAAATTATTCCCAATAAAATTGATAACATATTGATCTATATGAAAAACTCTTACAGATGTAAATCCAAGAGATATTATAAAAAATATATATAAAAGATACTTAAGCATAGAGTTTTTACTTTAATTAACATCTTTTAAAGTGTAAGTTTTTCCTCTGCTTTTGCCAAGTAATTTATAATTTAAAAATATTTAATCTCGTATTAAGAATTAATCCGTGGAGAAAATTTTAGAAACAGAATAAAATGTTAAGAATAAAACAAAAAGTAGAATTAAAAATATGGATAAATATAAAGAAATGATGGCAATCCTTCTTACCAGAAGGAATACTAGAATACTTTGAATGTAAAAGTGTGAGAGTAATAGAAAAGGTAATAACAATAAGGATTGAAGAGAAAGCTTGGGTGCCAGAAATACCAGAAAAATACAAAGGAAGAAAAGTAATATCAAAAGGTTTCAGGAATTTTTCTGTGAACGACTTTCCAATAAGAGAACTGCTATGGCAAAAAGTCAATAAAATTTGGTTCTTTTTCAAGCCCAATGGGTAAAAATAAGCGAATCGAATATTTGAGAGATTGGAAAAAGCATATAACAAAAATATTTAATAAAGTTTTCTTTATTGCGAAATTCCCATTTTTTTCTTTTAAGAGTTTCAATTCTGTTATTGAGACCTTTGATATAGGCGTTTTTTGTGCGGAATATAAGTAGTTGAGTATTTCTTCTTACCAATTGAGCAAGGTCTCTTTTAGTTGTTTAAATTTAGGGTGAATGAATTTACGATTAGCATTTTCACTTCGCTTACCAAACTTTGGTGGCAGTTGGTGCTTCTCGCAAATTGTACCGCCACCAAAGTTCGTATATACTTAGGTCATTAGACAAAATCACTTGTTTCTCGCTACATTATATAATATTAAATATAAAAACCTCCTTTCTTATGATTTCTTCTCTTCTTTCAAACTTCCTAAAAAAAGCAAACAAACCACCTGTAATTGCAATTGTTGGTCCAACAGGAGCAGGAAAATCACAACTTTCCATAGAAATTGCAAAAGAAGTAAATGGAGAAATCATAAATGCAGATTCAAAACAGCTTTATAAAGGTTTAAAAATAACAACAGGAGTAATAAAGGATGAAGAAAAAGAAGGAATACCACACCATCTTTTTTCGTATATTGAACCAGAAATAATCTTTACAGTTGAAGATCATAGAAAAGATGCACTACTAAAAATTGAAGAGATTTTAAGCAAAAAAAAGATTCCCATTCTTGTTGGAGGAACAGGCTTATTTATAAATGCACTAACACAAAATTTTGATATCCCTAAAAACTCAATGAATTGGGAATTAAAAAAAGAACTAGATAAAAAATCATCAGATGAGTTATGGAATGAGTTAAATAAGATTGATCCTGAATACGCAAAAATTACACATAAAAACAACAGAGTTATAGTAATACGTGCACTTGAGTTTTTTTATATGACAAATCAAAAAAAATCCAAAGTAGATAAAGGTGAAGAAAAATTCTCTGTATTAATTCTTATGCCAAAAATTAAAGATAGAGAAGAACTCTATGAGCACATTAATAAAAGAGCTGAGTATATCTGGAAAAATGGTTTGTTAGATGAAGCAAAAGTTCTTTTTGATAAAAGATTAGATGAAAAACTACCTGCACTTAAAAGCATAGGAATTCCCGAAGCTTTTTCATTCTTTAGAAAAGAAATATCTGAAGAAGAAGCAATTGAACAAATGCAACAAAAATCTAGAAATTATGCTAAAAGGCAAATGACTTGGTGGAGAAATGATGAAAGAGTAAAGATAGTCTAGAGTCTAATTAAAATACTATAAAACTGGATTTCTGTATTCGCAGGAATGGCAACAATATATAAGCTATTCCAAATCAATACTAGTTTTCCTCTGGAATAAGATCATTAAACTTCTTAGTAAGTTCTTCTAATTGTTCTGGATTCATACTTTCTAGATCTTTTTGAAAATTTTTTAAATCTTCCTCTGTCATAACTTCAAGCTCTTCTAATCCTGAAACATCTGGCATATTTTGTTTAATATCTTGCATCATAAAATATGAAACTATTGAAATAATTATACCAAAAGCAATTCCTGCTAAAATTAATATTCCACTCATAGAAGCAAATTGACTAATAGATGGCTTGTGTTTTTTAATAAATAAATATAGGAATAAAAAATAAATAAAGTTTAATATCTGATATTGCACCCCTATTATTTTCAAGACAATTAATGATGCAATCGTAGCAAGCATCGAAAATAACGTTATTTTAAAAGATTCAAGGTAGCTGAGTTTTTTAAATTTTGAGATTTTAGCTCCCAGCATAAGAGCATATGGAGAAATAACAAATATACTAACTCCAAAAACTAAAAAAGTAAAAAGCATTAACCAAAAACCCATACCTGCCATTGATGTTGTAAAAAGTTCTGGATTCATAAAAAATAAATTAAAAAATGAACTAATAATGTTTAAAAAAAACGACCTAATTATATATATAAATAATAAAAAATCAAAAAAGAGGTTTAGTCTTTAAAAAGCTTAAAAACAAAACCTCAATATTAAAAATTAATTAAAAGATTTCAATTTATAAATAATTATTGAAATACTTTCAAAGTTACACTTACCAATTTTGATATTTCAGCACGTGTTACAAATTCCATTGGTGCAAAAGAAGTTGGCGTTCTTCCTTTTACAATCCCTTTTTCTACTGCATAAGCAACTATTCCTGAAAACCACTCATTTTTTGGAACATCTGTAAAACCAGAGTTT
The DNA here is from genome assembly GCA_964466055.1 of uncultured Candidatus Peribacteria bacterium. Lineage (GTDB taxonomy): Bacteria > Patescibacteriota > Gracilibacteria > CAYXLW01. The sequence goes on along the minus strand of CAYXLW010000002.1, from coordinate 165,838 downwards.
CCTTCAAAATCTTTAACATTTGCTGCTCTTAATATCATAGCAACAGCTTCAGCTCTGTTTACCTCTTGAGCAGGTCTAAAAGTTTTGTCAGAGTATCCTTTTATAATTCCAGCACTTGCTGCTGCTTCGGTGTAAACAGCATACCATTGTGTTAAATCAACATCAGTAAATCTTGAAGATTCAATTTGTGAAGGAACTTCAATATCAAATGCCTCTACTATTATTTTTGCAAGTTGTGCTCTAGATGTGAAATCATTAGGATAAAAATTATCTTTTTTTATAAACACTTTTTTGTTATATAAATCTTTAATATATTCTTTTGCCCAGTGTTCTTTTGCATCTTTGAAAAAACTTTCAAATATTATTTCATCTACTTTTTCTGTTGCTGAAATAACTCCTTTGCCATAAAGCACAGCAAATATTGTCATATGGTCAATTGTTACAACAATACTTTTTTGATCTTCCGATAAAATTCCTCCATCTCCTACAAGTTTATATATTTTTTCTTCCTCGTCATAGTAATAAACTTTCACTAAGTCTGGATCAACCTTTTCTGTAAACTTTACTGGAATAGTTAATGTAATTGGTGGTGAAAACTTTATTGGTTTTCTATCCTTTGAGCCTATATTAAAAGCTTTCACTATTTGAAATCCTTTTGGAGCAGGTGGTATGTCTGACATTCTAAGTGTACTTGGGACCATAATTTCTCCTGAAAATTCCGTACCATCTGCATAAGTTATTTTTGTCCCTTTTTCTATTCTTATCTTATAAGAAGATCTTTCTATTTCTATTGGTCTAGTAATGAGTCCTTTTGTTATTGAAAGATCTAATGGTCTATTATCAAGAATTAATGTTTTATCGGATTCAGTTAATGTTAATAGATATGGAGTTGTAAGGGGTGAAGAACCTCCACCTCCACCTCCGCCACCTGATGAAACTGCAACACAAGATTCTCCTGAAAGGGTATATCCACTATTGCATGTTATAACACAAGTTATAGAATTAACACTTCCATTACTAACACTAGCAGGGCTACACGGTAATTCTGATGTTATACCTTGATTAACATTAGGGTCTATATCCCCTTGCGTTTCAGAAGAAGCATAAACCATATTAGAACAAAGTAGTAGTATTGCTAAAATAATAAATTTTTTCATAAATAAATAATTAAATTTTGGAGTACTAACACCCCCTTATCCTTAAATTTAAGGATAAGGGGGTCATTTTTATAATTCACCGCTTTCTGTTTTGATCCCATATTTACTTGAGTGTACTCCTTCTGAACCTGTTGGAATTTGATAGAACACATCAATTACAAATTGTCGACCACCTAAAGTATCATCTCCATCAATTGCACTGATATCTGCACTTAATTCTGTGTAAGTATCTGATAATATTAATGTTTTAATATTAGCATGCGCATAATCATCAGTTCCATTTTCTGTAACAACAACTTTTGTATTATTAGCAACAGGCATAGTAGTTACTCCATTAGACCAATCTGCTAATTTAAATTTCAAATTTTCTTCAGTGTAATTATTAGCTGTTACTTGAAATCTGAAGTGATATCCATTTGAGTAATTTCCTCCAACTGTTACATCATTATTATTTAAAATTCTTTCAACATTATTTACTACTAATCCTGAAGTTGCTGTTGATGTTTTAAATGTTCTGTATTCATTTGTTTCATGTCCGTTTCTTGTGAATTGAACTTGTATAAAATAAGTAGTATCTGCATTTAATCCTGGTATTGCTACTGGTGATGCTCCTAGAGTTACCCAAGTTCCTACAGTTGTGTTAGTATTAACTTTGTATCTTTTTACTGTTGGAGTTACATCTGTTGCATAAGCTAAAGATAATCCGTTATTTGTAATATTAGATAAAGTCAAAGTTGTTACATTTGGAGCTGATATATCTTGAGTACTAAATGTTGCTACTGATGCTGAAATTGTATTATCTGAAGAGTCTTCTAATTGTGCATCAATTGCAACGTAGTAATCTTGGTTGTAATCAAGACTAGAAGTTGGAGTAATTGTAATTTCTGTTTTTCCTCCATTAATTACCGCTGTAAATGCAACATTTGTTCCTGATGCATTTTCTTCTTTTAACATAATCATTGATGCTAAATCTCCATCTACTACTGCTGAATCATCAAGTTTTCTTACAGCTTCATCAAATGTAATTGTAATTGTAGATGCTACAGCTACTCCAGAAGTTCCATTTGCTGGTGTAAATGTTAGTGTAGGAGAAGTTGTATCTGAATCATCTGCTACTACGCTATATGCTACTGATTTAGTTGCTAGATTGCCTGCTGTATCAGTTACTTGAACATTGAAAGTATGAATGCCTGTTGTTTTATCTCCTGCTACTAAAGTGTAAGTATAAGTTCCTGTATTATTATCTCCATCCGCATCTGCTACTACTGTTCCGTTTACTGTTACTGTTAAAGTGTCATCATCATCGAATGTATCTGTTGCTGTTACTGTGAAAGTTCCTGCCGCTATTTCACTTACTGTGAATGCTGTTTGATTTGGATTGAACACTGTACTAGAAATTGTTGGTACAGTCGTATCAGAACCATCTGCTACAACACTGTAAGCAACTGCTTCAGTCGCTAAATTTCCTACGGCATCTGTTACTTGAACATTGAAAGTATGAATGCCTGTAGTCTTGTCTCCTGCTCCTAAAGTGTAAACATAAGTTCCTACATTATCATTTCCATTATCTGCAACTACTGATCCATTTACTGTAACTGTTAAAGTATCTGAATCATCAAAAGCATCTGTCGCTGTAACAGTAAAGGTTCCTGCTCCAATCTCACTCACTGTAAATGCTGTCTGATTTGGATTGAATACTGTATTCGCAATTACAGGAGCCGTTGCATCAGCATCATCTGCTACTACACTATAAGCTACTGCCTTAGTTGCCAAATTACCCGCTGTGTCAGTTACTTGAACATTGAAAGTATGAATTCCTGTAGTCTTGTCTCCTGCTCCTAAAGTGTAAACATAAGTTCCCACGTTATCATCTCCGTCATCTGCTACTACTGTTCCGTTTACTGTTACGATCAAAGTATCGTCATCATCAAATGCATCTGTTGCTATAACTGTAAATGTTCCAGTGGCAATATCTGTAACTGTGAATGCTGTTTGATTTGGATTGAATACTGTACTTGAGATTGTTGGGGCTGTTGTGTCTGTTACTGGTGCTGTTTCCACATTTAAAGTAATTACTGAAGAATCTCCCCAAACTCCATTTGCTTTTGAAGCTACATATACAGAATAAGTCCCTACTCCTGTTTGCCAAGCATCGTCTGCGTTTAAAGTTATGGTAAAATTTTCATATTTTGTATCAGTAATAGGTGCACTAGAAGGAGTAACAATATTAACTGTTGCATCATTAATCACACAAGCTGTACCTAAATTTTTTGTACCAATACAATATTTTACTGCTTCTAAGTTTGAAGAAGGACTCACTGCTCGTCCCGCTAAAACAATCGCAGAAGTATCTGTATAAACAGGAGTTGTGTTTAGAGTCAAACCAACAATCGTTGGTCCACCAATAATTGATTTATTTGTAACAGTTACAAAATCAACACCATTTACATCTTCTACTGTTCCATCCCCTGTAACTGTTAAGCGGTCAACATAGGTATTAACATCACCATCTAGGTCTAAGCTAATAATGTCATTTGTTGCTCCAAAAGCAATGGCATCAGTTGTACGACCTGTAACTGTAAACTTTGAAGTATTTAAAGAATTAATATGCATATCCTCTGTAAATTGAACTTCAACTTTATCAGAGTCAATTAAGTAAGCAGTCACAAATTGAGGTGCAACTGCATCATCTGCAGTTTGATTTAAAGCTCCGGCAATAAAGTTATTGGCTACGTCTTCGATATCGGTAGCTTGTGATGCATTAACTACATCCGCCACTTCTCCACCATTGTAATTTGCACTTTGTGTTACATAAAGTTTTACTGTTGATCCGGCAATTGCTCCAGCATTAGCATAAGCAATATTTGCACCTGCATTGGCAAATGACCAATTTCCAGCAGTAAAAGTAGAATTTGCCACGATACTTTCTGAGTAAGTTACGATAATCGCATCCACAATTCCGTCCAGAGCTGTTCCTCCATTCTCTCCTGCATCGGAAGTAAGAACTGAAGTCACGATTGGTGCTGCATTATCATCAATAGCAGTTGGACCATTACTCACAAGGTAATTACTTGAAGCATCACGAAGACGATTTACAGGATTAACATCTTGAAGATAAGTAAGGTCTGGTTCTGTCCCAGCATCTACACCTGTTAGATTTGTAGTGGCTGGGATTGTATAAGTAATGGTATCACTTTCCCCACTTACCGCTGTTGGATTACCAACAAAACCAGTTAAATCATTTGCAGTAATACTTAATTGACTATAAGTATCACTATCTATCATAGTTTGCCATTCCACATTTTCTGAGAAAGTTAGAACCAAACGATCAACGCTACCATCACTACCATTATCTTGATATTTTCGAGTCATAATAACTGGCTCTGCTCCATCGGTAATAGCAGTATCAGTTTTAGCAATTGCCGCATTATCAGTAGCACCTGCTTCATCATACACAACAGTACCAGTATAAGTTACTTGCATAGGACCAGTTGTTTGATCTGTATCAGTAGTATCTAAATTTAAAGTAATGGTATCAAATAAAACAGATGTTAAACTAACAGTAATAATATCAGTTGTTCCAGATTTTTCTACAATATAATTAGCTTCTAATAGACTAGAATTAGCGGAAATATCTTCGGAATAAACTAAATCAATTTCATCAGTTTGTCCAAGTCCATTACCAGTACTTAAAGAATCAATTAAAACTGGAGCAGCTTTATCAATTACTTGCCAAAGACCACCTGTTACCACTTCATTATTAACAGAATCTATAATATTTCCTGCATTATTTGTATAAGACATACCAGGAGTCCCAGATGAACTTGTTTCATCAGCATCAAGACCTGTAAGAGGTACGGTCATTACATTAGTAGCAAAACTTACTACTCCTACAGCACCAGTTCCGCCTCCATTTAATGAACCATAATCAATAGACCAATCTGCAACATCATAAGTACTAGTAGAAATATCTTCGGAGAAAGTAAAAGTAAATTGATCTACTTGAGCATCTCCATTAATATCAAAATATTGACTAAGCATAATTACTGGATTTACATCATCTGTAATTGCTTGATTTATTAGAGTTGTGGCTTCATTACTTTGAGCATCAACTATTTTTTGAGCACCAGCAGCATCATAACTAACTGTCATTGCAGCTGTATTATTATCAGTATCTGATTCATCTAAACTTACTTTAATAATATCATTTGCAGCTAAAGCACCATTCATCAAAGTAACACCAGAAACAGGAACATCAGCATTAGCAATATTTTTTACTGTAAATTGATCAGCTGTAGGTACAGAATTGATTTTTTCACTATATTGAAGAGCTAAATAGTCAGTAGTGCCATCTTCATCTGCACTCACTGATTTTGTATTAGCATGAGAAGCAAGTAAATAAGGATTTGCATCATCTACTAAAGATCTAGCTACGAATGTATTTAAAAGATTTGAATTTCCAGTAACATCTGCAATATGATTAGCTGTATCATCTGTAAAGGCAATAGTTGGTTCTGTTCCACCACTTACACCTGTCAAATCAGTTGTTCCTGAAACAACAAAAGTAAGAGTATTTGTTCCAGTTCCAGTGACTGAAGTAGGAGTTCCATCGTCATCAAGAGAAGTTAAGCTTTGATTAACAACGGCAAAATCATTAAATAATTGTGCTTCTGTAAAAGAAACAATTTCAGAAAGTGTTAAAACCAAACGATCAACAGATCCATTATTACCATTTGATTGATAAACTTGAGAAATAACTTGAGGAGCAGCAAAATCATCAGCACTAACTGCATTGGTAATATCAAGTAAACTATTATTTCCGGCATCAGATATATAACTACCATTGTTAGTATATTTGAATTTTACAATACCAGTTCCTGAAACATTTGTTGGTGTAAATGTAAGAGTTACATAAGCATCATTCGCTACATCAATATCACCATTTACTACATCCGTATTAGTATTAAATGCTACCATCGCATCACTAGTAGCAAAATCATCATCAGAAACTATAAATCCAGCAAGTGCAGCTCCAAAATCAGCATCTTGTACGCTTTCTGAAAATCTAAATTCTATTGTTTCAGTGTTACCATCATGGATTCCTCCTACATCATCAAGAGAAGCAGTATCAATAATTACCGGATTAGCTTTATCAATAACTGTTCTTGCACCAAATGTTGCCATTTGATTACCAGCAGTATCAGCAATATCTCGTCCAGCATCATCGGCATAAGCTACAGTTGGCTCTACAAGCCCACTCACACCTGTTAGATTTGAAGTTGGTGTTGATAATGTATAAGTAACTATATTATTTAGGAATGTTGGAGTACCAGCTCCAGCTAGAGCAGTACCAGTTAAATCATTAGCAGTCCAAGTAAAATCACTAGCCTCCGCTGTCCCTGTAATAATATTTTCTGACATGGTCATCACTAATCGATCCACACTACCATCATTACCATTATCTTGATATTCCAATATCCAAGCATAAGGTGCTGCTTTATCAGTAATAGCATAAGGAGTTGAATCAACATCCAACGTTACATCTACCATAGTATTTGTGCCATCAGTAATATCACTTCCTGCCAAATCTAGTGCTAAATCAGCAATTGAAGTTTCGTATGTTTGAGCACCCTCTGTCAAAGTAAGATCAAGCGTATTTGATCCGCCAGGAATAGTAAAATTATTTACTGCCGTAGATACAACTCCATGTCCGGCAAAAGTAAAGCCATGATTTGTGTTGCCAGCATTTAAAGCAATGTTTTCTGAAAAAGTTAAAGATAGTTTTTCAATTTTACCATTGAAATCATCATCTTTCATTTCTACTAATGTAATAGCAGGCGCCGCACCGTCAACTGCATTTGCAATTGTTCCAGTAACAACTTCATTACCTGCTAAATCTGTATAAGAATCTCCTGTAACACTACTATAAGCTACACTTGGCGTATCTTCAGTTGTTACAGTAGCCTGTTCCGTTAGTGTTAATTCTAAAGTTTGACCATTCCAGAAAGCACTAGCAACTACCATTACTTCAGCACCATCAGCTGTAACTGTCCAACCAAGAACATTACCAACTGGATTTATGTTATACATTCCCACCGCTTCCGTAAAAGTCACATCAATTCGATCAATCAAACCATCTTGATCAGTGTCTTTTGTTGTTGCTGTGTTTAGAATTGGAGCAGTATTGTCAATACCAAAAAAAGTTGCTGGAGTCATTGAACCAGCCCCTCCTCCTGTCAAAATAACTCGACTTTTATAACGAGTATTTAAACCATCAGTTCGAGCAAGAGTATTCCATGTTAAATTGTAAGACACGTCATTCGCTGCAGGACTAACTTGAGCAAATTGCTGATAAGGTCCCTCATCTGTAAAATCAGCATCTCCATCAGAATCATAAAGATAATACCCAGTAATAATAACTCCATCATCTCCACAAGTATCACCCGGAGTAACATTTACTGTGTAATTATACGCACCTCCACTAACATATGCTCCAGAAGCAGGACCTACATCTGCAAGAGTACACGCTGCACTTGCACTTGCTGTAAGTGCCACAAAAGACAGCAAAAACACCCCTAGAGATGTCAGCCATCGAGTTAAAAATTTGTTTGTCATAAAAGAAAAAGTTAAAAAATAATTTTTATTTATATAAAAAACCAATTATTCACAAGTTAAATGAAAAATAGGTTCACATAAAGGAAAGGAAATTAACCCATACTCATAAAAACTTACATTATAAAAAACCTTTTGAATAGTAATTAAATCTATATATTTTTAAAACCTTATTATTCAATAGCTAAACAAATCCCACATAATTAATTGAATATAAACATTATTCATTAAACTAAATTATCATTACTAATAAAATAAAAAAATGATTTTTAAAAAATCATTTGAATAAAAAATATATACACATATTTTTTGTTGACAAAAAAATATAAATATTCTAAATATTAAAAAATATAAAAAGCTTTTAAAACTAAGGATTTTTTAACTTTTTTAATTATCCATATTTATAAACAACTCAACTATCAAAAATAATTAAGGATTTTAATCACTATTCTCCTTTCAAAGAATAAATAAATTTTTGAACTTTCTCAGGAGAAAATAAAACAAATAAATATCTCCCTTCAATACTTTCTTCACTTATAAAATGAGCATGCTCACCTGTCTCATAATTTTTCCATTCATTTGCATATGAACGAGAATCTGAACTGCCATTCCTATTATCTCCCATAACAAAATAAGAATTTTTAGGCACAGTATATTCTTTCACCTGATCTTTTTCTGGAACAAAAGTACGATGACTATTATTTTCACTTAAATACTCTTCATCAAGTTGTTTTTCATTTCTATAAACTTCACCATCTTCAATTTTAATAGTATCCCCTGGCATACCAATAATACGTTTAATAAAGAAATCTGGGATATTACAAGCATCCTCATTAAATTGAAATTTTGAAAACTTAGAAATAAGACATTTTATTCCTGTTACTTTTCTTATACGTGGACTAGGCGGAGTAAATACAACAACATCTCCAAAATCTGGGTACATTAAGTTATAACTTAATTTATCAATTATAATGTAATCATTATTAGAAAGAGTATCCGTCATTGAGTTACCGCTCACATGAAAGGGACTTACAAAAAAAGTTCTAATTACAACTACAACTACTAAAATCATTAAAAAATTATATAAAGTTTCCCAAATAAATCTAAGTGAGATTTTTAAAAATCCTTCTTTCTCATCGTAATAATCAGCCTTATTTTGTTTTTTATCTTCATGCAAATTGTTTTCTCCCATCATTATAAAATTGATTTTAAATAGCCCAAAAAGTGTAAAAAGAAAAAAAGAAATTTACAATAGCAAGTATTTCTTTACAATTAGGTTAGAAGATGGAATTTTGTATATGAAATAATGAGAAAAATTTATAATTTAACATCTACAACTTAATTGTTTTTCCAACGAATTCTTTTCGGACGGCATTTAGAAGATAATGAAAAAATCCTTTACGTTGGGCATAAACACTGGCGAGAGATTGTACTTTCACTCTTTAAAATAAGCTTCTTTGGGCTTGTTTTTCCTTGGGGGATTTATTTACTTACTGGATTGATTGGATTATTTTGGTTTGCTCTACTTGCGACTGTCATTGTATATATAAGAATAATTTTTATACTAATAGATTGGTACTTTGACGCAGTGATTGTTACAAGTGAATCGCTTTTATTTATTGAATGGCATGGAATATTTAACCAAGAATCCACAAGAGTAACTTATGGGAGTGTTGAATCTATAAGCATTGAAACTAAAGGTTTTTGGGATGTTGTTCTAGGATATGCAACAATAAGCATTGAAAGAGATGCCGCCCCTGCCATTACTATTGAAAAAATAAGAAATCCTAAAAGGCTTGAACTTGAAATTATGAAAGGAAAAGAAACATATGAAGAAAAACATATGAGTCAAAATAGTGAAGCACTACACGATATTCTCTCTAATTTAGTTGCTAACCATATTAAAAAGAATGGATGGAAGAAGTAACAATTAGCAATGAGGAATGATCAATGAACAATTATTAATTGACTAGATACTTAATTCTGGATGCTAATATAAAAACTATTCCTCTTATCCCCTTTTAACCTAATCCCCTATCTCTATGGACATAAAAGAAATTTTAAAAAACTACGACTTAAACAATATTACAATAGGTGTTCTTGGCGGGCACTCCGCTTTGGATGTTTGTTCTGGTGCAAAAAAAATGGGATTTAGAACTGTTTGTGTTGCAAGAAAAGGAAGAGAGAAAACTTACGACAAATACTATAAATCTAGAAATGTTAATGGTAGAAATGTTGGATGTATTGACGAAGTAATTCCAGTTAAAAAATTCAGTGATATTATAAATCCAGAAATTCAAGAACAACTTAGAAAATTGAACACAATTTTTATTCATAATAGATATTTTTGGGTTTATTTTGATAATTTTGAAGATGTTGAAAAAAGATTCAAAGTGCCAATTTATGGATCACGAGAATTATTAAAATTAGAAGAAAGAGATATCCCAAAAAACCAATATTATTTACTTGAAAAAGCAGGCATTAGAATTCCTAAGATTTATAAAACACCAGAATTAGATTTTAATAAAAGAAATAATAAGCTTTTATTAAAAGAAGACCCAAATGAAGAGCTTCTTAGGCTATCATTAACAAAAGTTAACAATGCTACTAGAACTTATGAAAGAGAAAATTTTGTTGCCCAAGGATGGAACGATTGGAGACACATGGCTGAATCTAAGATAAATAAAAAAGAAATTACTTTAGAAGCATTACAGAATTCAGTAATTGAAGAATTTATACTTGGAGCACAAATAAATTTTAATTTTTTCCATTCAATAATTACTGGAGAAATTGAATTACTTGGGACAGATATGAGAAGACAAACAGGGCTTGATGGATGGTTAAGACTTCCTGCAAAAGAACAATTAAAAATTCCTTCAAATATCAATCCACACCAAATAGAAACAGGACATGTCGCAGTAACGTGTAAAGAATCACTTTTAGAAAAAGGCTTTGTAGCAGCTGAAAATTTTGTAAAAACTTGTAAAAAGGAAGCCCAAGAACTCATTGGGCCTTTTGCACTTCAAGGTGCAATTGAAACAGATGGTAAAAAAGAAGAATTAGTTGTTTTTGATGTTTCATTAAGAATACCAGGATCCCCAGGAATAGGAGCAACTCCTTATATGAATTACTTACACCGAAGCAATGTTTCAACAGGAGAACGAATTGCTATTGAAATAAAAGAAGCACTTGAACAAGAAAGATTAGAAGAGATATTAACATAAATTTTGCTATTCCTGTAGGAGGTTTAACCTTAAATGCAAAAAATAAACAAACACACGCTTATCCTAAATATAATTTACATACAAGGTTAAACCTCCATCCATGACTAATTTTTAATCATTAATTAACATCTCATGCAAATCCCAGACGAATCAAAAATAAATCTTCAAGAAGTTAAAATCCCTGGAGACTTAAAAACTTCCTTTTCCGACTCAGTTGCAATAACTGCTAAAAAAGATGTTGTCGTGTTAACATTTCTTCAATCTGAACCATTAGACCCTAAACAACAAAAAGCTGTAACAAGAGTTTATATGACCCCTGAAAGTGCCAAGAATTTTGCTGAAAGTGTTTTAAAAATGTTTAAAAAAGAAGAAAAATAAAATTTCTCCCCCTTTTTAAGGGGGAGTTAGAGGGGGTTTATAGCCCTCCCCTATCCCCTAACAATCTACCACCTTGATTTTATCAAAAAATAAAAAGGCATATTTCGATTATGAAATAATAAAAGAGTTTACTGCTGGAATAATTCTTAGTGGCGGAGAAGTTAGGTCATGTAGAAATAAGCAATTAAATTTGAAAGGCTCATATATATCTATTAAAGATGATAATCTCATTCTAAAGAGTGCAGATATTTCTAAATTTGAATCTGATCAAACAAAAGAATATGACTCAAAAAAAGATAGACAAATATTGCTCAACAAAAAAGAGCTATTAAAAATTCATAATGAAATGAATAATGCCGGAACTACATTAATCCCCCTCTCACTTTTTACCCAAGGAAGACTTTTAAAATTAAATATCGCTCTTGCTAAAGGTAAAAAACAATATGATAAGCGAGAAACAATAAAAAAACGTGATCTTGAAAGAAGAAAGATTTATTAAAATAGAACTTTTTTGAAATTGTTAATATTGTGAATATCAAATATTTTTGATAAACTGAGACAACTTTATTTTATACATATTAATTTTTTAAATAATGACAAAAAAAACAACAAAAATACCAACTATACAAGAACTTTACGAGCTATCAGTAAAAATTGGTATAAAAAATGATCCAAGAGAAAAATCTATTATTGATAAAAAGTTCAAGCAAGCAAAAGAATCATTCGAAAAATGCAAAACCCAGTTTGAGAAAGACTGTTTTGATCAAGACACATTATGGAATCCTTATGAGGATAGTAAAATGATGTCAGTTGATTTTAAGAAAAAAGTAAAAAAAATTGCTTTTGGAGTAGATATTGAAACTCCTGAATTACTTCTTATAAAAAAACTGAATGATGAAGGAGCTAATATTGATTTAGTACTTGCACATCATCCTGAAGATAAAGGATTACTAGGATTAGGAGATGTAATGTATGTACAAGTTGATGTATATGCAAATGAAGGAATACCAGTGAATATAGCTGAAAAACTTATGAATCCTAGAATTGGAGAAATCAAAGAGGCTGTTCATTCTGTTAATTTCAATAGAGCAACGAGAGCTGCTGAACTTTTAGGATTAAATTTTGGTAATATACATACACCATGTGATAACTGTGTTTACACATATCTAAAGAAAATTTTTGAAAAAAAGAATGATCTCATTGTTGGAGATATAGTAAAAGAACTACAAAAAATCCCTGAATACATCGAAGCCTCAAAATTAGGCAATCCTCCTAGTATTATTGTAGGAAATGAAAAGAGTAGAGCAGGTAAAATAGTAGTAACAGGATTTACTGGAGGAACTTCTGGAACTCATAAAATGTATGAAAAAATGGCACAAGCAGGAATTGGGACTGAACTTGTGATGCACATACCTAAAGATCATAAGAAACAAGCTGAAAAATATGGGATAAATATAATAAATTGCGGACATATGGCCTCTGATTCCCTGGGGATTAATTTATTGCTTGATGAATTTGAAAAATTAGGGGTTGAAATACTGCCTCTATCTGGGTTTATAAGATATTCTCGAAATAATAAAAAGTTTATTAAATAACATTTATTTTATTGATAAAAAATGATATTATATTACAATGCCGACACCACTTAACCCCTTAAAATAAAATATGAAACAATTTCATCTACATCAACTTTTACAAGAACTTAGTTCACGGCTTATTTGCCCTCATTGTAAAAAGAAAATACCTATTCAAAACCTTGATTTAAAAGAATCAAATGAAAGTACTTGCGTATTTGAGGCAAAATGTGAATCTTGTGAGAATCCGGTAAGTGTAAATGCAATTATTGAAACACATGATATGTCTAAAGTGATTAATCCTATCTCACATCCTTTAGAACAAAATGTAATACCACAAACTCCTATAACAAACCAAGAAATTGATATATTAAAAAATCAAATTCCATTAATAACTTCTTTTAAAACTTTTTTTAACTCTTAATATTTATGGAAAAGTACATATCACTTTTGTTGTTAGTCATTATTTCTACTTCTTGCTCAATAAATGTATCAGAGAAATATAAAGAAATAGAGACAGACGTTAACACACTAAAAACAGAAATATCAGAAGGGGTTAATACAGCAAAAGAAGAATACAAAAAAACTAAAGAGCAAGTTATTAAAACAAAAGAAAATATTAAAGAAACAATTGATGATGTGAACGAAGCTGCTGAAAAAATCAACGAAGCAGGAAAAGCTGTTAATCAAGCATTAGAAGCTGTAAGCAAAATAACTAAAAATGAAGAAGAAGTTGTTGTAGAAGGAGAAATTAATGTTATGGAGAGCCTAGAGAATGCTGAATGATCCCTGATTAAACATATAAAACATATAAACAAAGCTTAACCCATATAAAGTTAAGCTTTTTTGCTAAAACTTCTTGCTTTTGTTTTTGCACCATCATAAAATCCAGTAGATTATTTATAAATTAAGAAAATATTATGAAAATAACAAAAAAGAGTTTAAAAAATTCAAAAGTTGAATTAACAGTTGTAGTTGAAGAAAAAGAACTTATAAAATACAGAGAAAAAGCAATTAAGAAAATATCAGAAAGTCTTGATGTCCAAGGATTTAGAAAAGGACATATCCCTACTGATGTTGTTATAAAAACAGTGGGAGAAGAAAGTATTTCTCAAGAAACTCAATATACAGCAATAAGTGCCTCTTACAAAAAAGCTTTAGAAGAAAATGATCTTTTCCCATTAGATCAACCTCAAATAAAAGTTGAGAAAGATTCCCCTCTTACTTTTATAATTACTATTGAAGTAAAACCAGAAATTGATTTAGGGAAATATAGAGATATTAAAATCTCTGTAAAAGAAGAGAAAATAACAAAAAAAGAAATAGATGACGTATTAAAACAATTACAGGAACAATTCCCTGAATTCAACGAAGTAAAAAGAAAATGTAAAAAAGGTGATAAAGTTAATATTGATTTTGCTGGATTTACATTAAAAGATGAACCTGTGGCAAATACGGAAGCAAAGGGACAAGAATTAGAACTAGGATCAAAACAATTTATCCCAGGATTTGAAGAAGAAATAGAAGGAATGAAGGCAGGAGAAGAAAAAACTTTTGAGATAACTTTCCCAAAAGACTATAACGCAAAAGAAATGGCAGGGAATAAATATAAATTTAAAATAAAATTAAATAATGTTAAAGAAAAAGTACTTCCTGAAATTAACGAAGTATTTATTGAGAAGCTTTTAGGTAAAAAAGAGTCTGTTGATTTTTTAAAAAAGGATATTGAGAAAAATTTAGAAATAAAAAAATATAACGATAATAGAATTAAAGCTGAAGAAGAACTTTTAGATAAACTTTCTAGTAAGATAAAAATTGAAGTTCCAGAAATACTTACCAAAGATGAGAGTGATACAATGATAGACAATATAAAAATGGGAGGATTACAACAAGGTTACCCTTGGGAGAAATATCTAGAAGCTATGAAAAAAACAGAGGAAGACATAAGAAAAGAGATAAAAGATGAAGCAGAAAAAAGAGTTAAATATAGGCTAATTATTCAAGAAATTATTCAAAAAGAAGAGTTAAGTTCTGATGAAAAAGAAGTTGAATCAAGAGCAAAACATTCTTTTAGTCACTTAAAACCAGAGCAAAAAGATAAGATAAAAAAAGCTTATGAGAAAGGTGGTGAAAAATATGAACAAATAAGAAATATGATATTAGTAGGAAAAGTATTTAATTCCTTTTTAGGGGAACCAAAGAAATAATTTTGTAATAAAAAAATATTTATAAAAGGCAAGCTTATAAAAGCTTGCCTAAGTATTTGTTTGAATTATTACTAATTAATAGTTCAAAAATTTATCAATAAGAGCAATGTTTGTTTCTCCATCATAAATTCCAATAGGACCTGGATCTTCATAATTATTCTTATTTCCTTTTACTAAATACGCACCTTGTACTTTTGCAGAAAGAATTCCTGACTCTAGTTCTTCAACTGTACCAATTTGGTAGTAACTATCATTACAATTAGACACAGCATACACATAATTTCCTTCAGGGATATTATCTTTCTCTATTAAACTATCTGTGCTTATCTTCATTGATACCCAATACAATGTTGGATTTGTTGTTCCGCTCATCGTTGCTCTCCATTTAATTGTTGTTCCTCCTGTTGCATCTGTTATTGCTGTTCCTGGTGTTACTCTTGTCCAGTTTGTACCATCAAATGTTACTTCATAAATAATTGTTCCGTTCCCTTCTACTTTATCATTTTTTGTTAGTAACAACGAATGTATATCTTCACTTCCTGAATACAAATCTTCTGACATTACCAATCCTGTTCCTACATAATTATTTATTTTAACTGTTTTAACTGTATCTGATCCTACTGTGTATTGTTTTATGTTAGTGTGTTCAGCTGTTGTATTTTCATCATCAATTCCATCAGGTGTTGATAAATTCTCACTTGTAAAATCTAATCTTATCGATCCGCTTTCTGAACATGAAACATTTGATGAACTTACTGAATCATATACTGTTACTACTAATTCTGGATCTGGAACAGATGCTAAGTCAAGTACGGAAACGGATATTGTTCCTACTGATGCTCCTGTTACTTTTAGTGTTATTATTGATCCTATTGTTTCGGTTTCCACATTTGATAATCCTGTAAGTGTTAGGCTATATGGTAGTGTCGAATTAAGATTTTTTCCTGTAACCGTTCCATATAGTCCACTAAATTTCCATTTGTATCCTACTCCAGAAACTACGTTTCCTGCTCCTGATACTTCATCCTTTGCGTACGCTGCAAATATTTTTGACTCTCCAACTATCATATCGATATCTGACGATGGTGCAAAAACTATACTTTGTGGAGCTTTTATTACTGTAAGTGTGATTGTATTACTATTAATTCCATCATCTGTTTCTACGTAAACATTTCCTGTTATTGCATCACTTGGAATATTTACTGTTATGCTTGTATTTGACCATGAAGTTACACTAGTTACTGCATTGTAAGTACTGGCTCCATTCTTAAAATATACTTTTCCTTCTGATCCAAAGCCTTGTCCACTTAATGTAACTGATGTCCCAACACTAGCTGAATTTGGATTTAATGTTGTTAGTGTTGCTAAATATTGATAAGAAACTTCTACAACTGATGCTACTCCTCCATTTCCTGCTGAGTCTTTTACATAAAAATCTATCACTGGTGTACTCATTAATGGTAATGAAGATACAAATGTGTATTTTCCTACTGAATCAACAGCATGTGATGTATAATCTCCTTCTGTTACACAATCGGCATCTGCCTTTCCATCACTTGTTGAGTTGCTTGCTCCTTTAAAACATATATATACCGTTGCACCAACTTCCGTTGTTATTATTGGTCTTGTTGATTCTTTTATAATTCCGCTTGAAGGGCTTATATTACTGCTTGTAAATGTTGGTCCTGATTTATCTATTGTTATTGTTCTTGTTCCTGTTGTTTGGTTGTATGTACCATCTGCTTTTTCTGAATTATCTGACGCCCTAAAATTTATTGTGTAGTTACCATCTGAAATATTTGCAATTGATGTATTGTATGTCCAAGTTGTTGTTCCCGCATTGTTCCATGTTTCTGTTGATACAAAGCTTGATCCATTCCAATAGTTATTTAAGGCATTTTGTATACTTACTTCTACTTTTTGTACTCCTGAAGTTGTATCACTTGCTGTTCCTGAAATATTTAGCCAAGTTGATGTGGAATATTTACCTCCGTTTGTTGGGAAGGTAATATTTAAGGTTGGTGATACTGTATCTACTGTATAAGTAAAAGTTGCAATAGCAGATTCATCACTGTTAATTTTATCACTCCAATCTCCAGCTTGGTTCTTTGCTTTAATTTTTAGTGTATGTGATCCTTCTGAAAGTTGAGTTACTGTGTATTCATAAAAGGTTGCTGTTGTATCTATTGTGTCATTTGGCTCACTATCTAATGCTATTGAGTATCCTTCTATTCCTGACTGTGCATCTGTAGCACTCCAAGAAAAATAAGGCTGATTGTCAGAAAATTTATCTCCTGTGTTTATTGTTGTTCCTGTTGAATCTGTTTTTGATGTAATTGTTCCCATTACTGGTGCACTTGTATCTACTACAATAGTTTCATTTGTGCTCCAACTACTTTCATTTCCTGCTTCATCTTTTACTCTTATGCTTATTGTATGTGATCCTTCTGTTAATACTGCTGTTTTGTATGGAACATAATTTTCATACTCAGTTTCTGATCCTCCATCTACTTTAAATTGCATTTTATCTATTCCTGCTCCTCCTGTATCTGACGCTACAAAACTAAATTCTACTAGTGCTGAATTTGTATATGTGGCTCCGTTTTCTATCTCAACTGAACTTATTATTGGGACTGTAGCATCGTAATTATATGGTCCGTATGTTGTAATTCCTGCTACTGTCACTGTATCGCTATTACACACTATAACATGCAAATAATTACTTCCTCCACTTAATGTTTTTGCTAAACTGCTTGTATCCCATGTTGTTCCTTCAGCACAGTTGTCTAGTGTTGTTGATGTTATTGTACTGCTTTGATTCCAAATATATTGATACTTATCTATGTTTTTTGGACTCACATTAAGATCTGCTGATGTGAATGTTATGTCTGAAGTGTTATACCATTTGAATTCTACTTTACTTGTTTGAATGTCTGGGTTTTGTGATTTTGTACTACCGATTGCTGGTTCTGTTGTGGCTGTTGCTAAAACTCCTGTGAACCAAGCATTGTCATATTTTTCTTTTACTTTTCTTGAATAACTTGTTCCTCCTGTTAAATTTACTTCTACAAATTCTCTTGCATCTGCTTCTAATGTTGCAATAAGTATGTCACTTCCATCATATATCTCTATTCCATTACTTGTTATGTTCCCTCTCGTCCATCTCCAGTAAATTGCGCTTTCTCCTATTGCTATCCCACTTAATCCTGTTGGTGCAAACCCTGCACTGTTTACATCGTTTATATTTGTACCGTTGAGATATTCATATAAATTCCTTACTCCATCTCCATCCCAATCTTGTAATGCATCTGCTGCATTATTAATATCCATTCCATTTGCTGTTTCATATATATTTGGGATACCATCTGCATCTGTATCTAGTCCTGTTGATATCCCATCTGTCCACGCTGACCAACCACTCCAATTCCCTGCGATATCCTGACACCTATATTGGTAATAATATGTTTTTCCATCTATTCCACTCCATGTATGATCTCCATCTGTCCCTACTGATCCTGCAAAATCCCATGTTGATGCTTTGTCTTGATCTATCCTTCCCTCACAATCACTTATCCCTGATCTCTCATCACTTGGTGTGCCATTAAATGTTAACGATACACTAGCTCTGCTTACCCCTTCATCTGTTGGTGCTGGTACTACTGGGGCTGTTGTGTCGATTGTTATACCATCTGTCCATGATGACCAGTTACTCCAATTACCTACTGTATCCTGACACCTGTATTGATAATAATATGTATTTCCACTTGTTCCTGTCCATGTATGATCTCCATCTACTCCTACTGTTCCTGCAAAATCCCAAGCCGATGCTTTATTCTGATCTACCCTCCCCTCACAATCACTTAATCCTGAATCTGCATCACTTGGTGTACCACTAAATGTTAATGAGGTGCTATTAGTATAAACTCCTATATCTGTTGGTGCTGGAACTACTGGAGCTGTGTTATCTATTAAACATTGATTACTTCCATTACAATAATATCCAGTCCAACAATCTGAAATTGAAGTACAACTTGTTTTACAACTTGATGTTGTATTAGCTTTATATGGTAAACATGATGCACAACTTGGATTGCTAAATCCTCCTGTTGCACCACTACTACAAGTAGCTAATAAATCATATCCCGATTGTACTCCATCTCCTGCATCACAATAATCATTAGCTGTATCAGGGCTATTTTGCTGTGAGCCCCAAACAGAACTTGAACAAGATTTATAATAACTATTACTACTACATAACTCATATCCTGTAGCATATTCCGAAGTATCGTTTGGACAACTTGTTGCTGTCGCATGACAATATTTAGTAACACTATCAAAATCTGTGTCACAATTATTGTTATAACAGTCTCCATCAATTGTACAGCTTTGCCCATCTACCCATTTACAGTCACTTATATCATCGGATCCTTCTAATGATGTTTTATTAGCTGGACAAATATTTTGCGTTTCTGATGCAGTTCCTGTCGGACAATAATAACCTGCTTGGCATATGTTTTGAGTTGCTGAAATACTTCCTTCTAGACAATAATAACCTGCTGTACACTGTCCATTACAAGTACTAGTTGAATTATTGGTACTGCTACCATAATAACCAGCTGTACACTGTGCACGAGAATCATTGTTAGCAGCAGAATAATATCCAGCTCCAGCATTTACACAATTCGTTCCATTATTGTATTGTCCTGCTGGACAGCTAGAAATAGACCAAGAATCAAGTGGGACTGTAGATGATTCTGCATACTGCCCTCTATTAGTAGCCATGTCCCAAGTATATGTAAAAACACTAAGTTGTGTTCCTCCTCCTTCATCTATTACCCAATCATAGTAATAATAATCTCTACCACTTGCACAGCTTGTAACTGGAGCATTTGTACCCGTACAAGTCCCCCCATAAATCATAGTTGCATTACTCACTTTATTCCATCCATAAGTACTATATGGATACTTCCCAATATATATTCTTGAATAATTTAAACCACTAACATTTTCGCTAACCACTGTATAAATACGCAACGTTTCTCCAATAGTTTTTGACACTCCGTTTACTGTCATGTCATGCATTGTTGGCGCTGTTCCATCAATAGTAAAATTTGGATTGAAATCAGTCCATGCAGAATTATTACCAGCAGAATCAGTAACATACATTGAAATATCCATGCCAGTTAAATCTCCTGCATTAGTATTTGGTCTAAGAGTTAAAGTTACAGTTCTTTGATCTCCAGATACAGAAGTAGTACACCCTGTCATTGTCATTGTATCAAACCCATAATTTGCAGGATCTTTTGACGCATAACCTCCCCCTGTACAAGCAACATTATCTCCTGCCCAAACATATCCATCAGCATCCCATGCAAAATATCCTCTGGCATTTGTCCATCTAGTATCTTGAAAAATTAGAATTCTCATGCGTGCAGCTCCTCCTGTCATACTACTACCGATATCACTTGCTTTGTAAGTAACAGTGTATGTAGCAATATTATCTGCTTTCCAATTATTGCTTGAAACTGTTACTGAATCTGTTGTTGGTGCTGTGGAATCAGTACAACTAGTAGCTCCTGCAAGTGATGTATATCCTGTTGCACAAGGTGTTTTTATTCCACTTACACAATAATTATTTTCCTCACATTGTGTTTCTCCTGTTCTTGTAGTACTAGTTCCTCCCGTTGAATAATATCCTGCTGTTACTGTTGTACATGAAGAAGCTCCTGCTGAACTATATGAATCATCGCTTCCACAGTCAGTTTGACTTGAATTTGCTGATCCTGAAGCATAATACCCAGCATCGGTTGTCAAACAACTTGTTTGTCCAGGACTAGATTGGTATGTACCTGCACCACACCCATATTTTACACCACTTGCACAATAATTTCCTGCTTCACACTGTGTTTGTCCTGTTCTTGTAGTACTAGTCCCTCCTGTCGAATAATATCCTGCTGTCACTGTATTTTGTACACCTGCTGAACAATAATAATTATTTCCTCCACATGCCGATTGCCCTGTTCTTGTAGTACTAGTTCCTCCCGTTGAATAATATCCTGCTGTCACTGTTGTTGTACTACTATTAGAACTATTAGGACAGTAATAATTATTTCCTCCACATGCTGACCTTGCCGTTGCTCCTGTTGTAGACACATAATATCCAGCTCCTGAATTTGAACAAGTTGTTTGCCCAGTACTAGCTTGGTATGTACCTGTTGCACAACTGCTTCTTACTCCACTTGCACAACTACTACCTGCTGGACAAATTGTTTGTCCGCTTGATGTTGCACAATTACCATCTGATGAACAATTCCCATAATATCCTGATGAAATAGCAGTACGAGAGACTATATTTGCTGCTGAATAGTATCCAACGCCAACATTAACACAAGTAGTTCCACTTGGATGGTACTTACCAGCACTACAAGTGTATTTTATTTTTGATTGACCACAATAAACAGGATTTAGATCGCTACTATCAAATACCCAATAATCCATTGAATGATCGGCAAGATTATATCCATCAGTAGCAAATGTTGGAGTAAAAATCTTAGATCCACTTCCCGTACTCCAAGTTTCAGTCTGCTGTACTCCATTCTTGGAGTAAGTATGTCTTATGCGATTTGCAGTTCCAGATAGAGTAAGAGTTTTATAAACAGTCGTACCAATATCAGATTGAGTAATTGTAGTATTTCCATCACTAGTACAACATACCGTACCATTACAGTCGGCTTTCACATTTGATACAAATAATAAACTTCCCGCAAGAAGAGTTATTACTGAAAACATGAAGATTTTTAGAACTTTAAGATTTCTTTTGGTACTCATTTTTAGTTTATTTAATAAATAGTAAAATTTTTTTATATAACAAAAACCACGAAAAAAGTACTAATACTCATTCCGTGGAGTTTTTTAATTTTATTGAAATATTTTTAATCCATATCCATTCACGCGACATAGCAATATTTGATAATAACTCTTGGAATTTCTCATTTAAAATCCCTCCCCAAGTACAAATAAACAAAATAATCACTGTCAACATAAATAAGATTCCCCAAATACTTTTTTGTATTTTGAATAATCCCCCAAATAGTGAATTTACAAATTTCTCAACACTTAATATTTCTTTATTATTTAAATTCACATTATCAAGAGGTATAAATACTGGGACATTCTCAATAAATCGAACTAAAAAATCAGAAATTATTCCATAAAAATTTATTCTTTTTAATAAAGTCCCATCAGTAGCAATGGCATATTGAGAATATTCTGTCGACATAAAATTTACAATTTTAGCACCCTCAAATGAATATTTTGAGCCCCTAAAATCAGAAAAAGGTGTAACAAAAACAAACACAGATATTACTGATAACAATAGATAAAATGCCGAGATAGCTTTAATTTTCTTGAGCATATGTTATTTATTTCATGGTATATTATATCACACTTTCTTTAAAAAATAAAAAACTTAAATAGATCGGAGTTATATCCTGCATCAGTTTTTAGGATAGCAGGATAATTCATATCTTGAGCCCAACCACCAATGTGTGATCCATCTGCACGATACAAAGAACCCAACTGGCTAGTTATTTGTTAAAGCATAAACAGAACTTAAAAGCATTATATAGCTAAAGTAATATAAGGCAGCATTATAATATGGGGGCAATTAATCTCACCATATATGAGCAACATAAATGGACTCAAATAAAAGCCATCAGAAGACAAATGCTCTATTCTGCCTATGAAGTTTTTTCTTTTTGTAATTTCTTATGCTGATTTATCTTGTTCTAGCTATAACAGCCAGAGCAACAAAAAAAGTTTTCTGAAAAAACTTGATAAAAATTCCCATAATTTTTTGAAGTTAAAAAAAATAATCCTCTTTTTGATAATATTGTATTATTGACTTTTTTCTGATATAATTTAAAGATTTAATAATTAACGGTATAACAATATGAATAAAAAAACTATATCCATTTTTTTAGGTACACTAATAGTAGCTATTTTGGGTACAATAGTAATAAAAAATCCTGATTTATTTAGTGCTAATATCATGCAGGATCAAAGTAATCCAACCTCTTTTTATGTCTCTCCCGGTGGCAATGATACTAATCTGGGAACGTTTGATCAACCATGGAAAACACTGGAGAAAGCCCGCAATGCTGTCAGATTGGTAAATACAAATATGACCAAAGATATTACGGTCTATCTTCGTGGTGGAACGTATGAATTGTCAAAGAAACTATTACTTCGTACTCAAGATTCGGGTACGAATGGTTTTAATATCATTTATACCAATTACGGAACAGAAGTTCCTATTATCAGCGGAGGCAAAAAGATTACAGGGTGGATTCAAGAAGGAGATAAATGGAAAGCGAATGTCGGTACAAATATTGATACCAGACAGCTCTATGTCAACGGAAGAAGAGCTATTAGAGCTCGAAGTAATGAAGGGTTACCAGGAGCAGTCAAAACAGTAACAGGATATACAACAACAGATACAAATATGCAGAAATGGGAGAATATTAGTGATGTGGAGTTTGTTTCGAGTATTGCCTTTAAACAACTTAGATGTGGTGTTGCTTCTATCTCTGGAAATGCTATCACTATGAAGCAACCTTGTTGGAATGATTCTCAAGCTCACACAGGTCTTACTATGGGATTACCTAACTGGATTGAAAATGCTTATGAGCTTCTTGATTCTCCAGGAGAGTGGTATCTTAGTAGATTTACAGGATGGCTATATTACAAACCTTTACTTGGAGAAAATATGAGTAGCGCAGATGTTGTATTGCCTGTTCTGGAAACTCTCATAGTTGGACAATATGGACAAAATGTAACTAATATCCAATTCAAGGGGCTTACTTTTTCTTATGCCACGTGGCTAAAACCGAATACTAATGATGGTTTTCCGGAATTACAAGCAAATCATGTTTGGGGAACTGGAGCCAATGTCCCTGGAAATGTTATTTTTTATAACTCTAAAAATATATCTTTCATAAGAAATGTTTTCTCTCATTTGGGAGGTGCTGGACTAGAATTTAGGGGTGGCAGTAGTAACAACAACATTATCGGAAACAATTTTACGGATATTTCGTCAACTGCTATATCGTTAGGTGATCTCACTTTTAATCAACCAGATATAAATTTAATAGAAAAAGATAATCAGATAAAAAATAACTATATTCATAATGTTGCCGCTGAATATCAGGGTGGAGTAGGTATATTTATTGGCAATACGCAGAGTACTATAGTAGAGCACAATGAACTTATTGATTTGCCTTATGCAGGAATTTCCATTGGCTGGGGCTGGTCAGTTGACTTGCATACGGCGAAAGACAATAAAATCCGATATAACAAAATAAGCAATCACATGAAGTTCTTGCATGATGGAGGAGGTATTTATTCTGTATCAGCTCAGTCGGGTAATGAATATTCTCATAATTTCATTACCAATCAAAAAAACGAGTATGGTGCTATCTATTTGGATGCCGGCAGTAAATATATTGAGGTTGCTAATAATGTCATATTTAATAATAAATTTTCAGCTAGTATCAATGGAGAAAATAACAATATTCATGATAATTGGTGGCAAGAGCAGAAAGGAGTTGTAGACTATGCAGGTAGAACTCTGAATGGTGTTACTATTGTGGAGTGTGGTTCTGATATGGATTGGTCGGATTGTGAAACCACAAAAGTAGAGAACAATCATCATATAACAAATCTTAATCAAGCACCAATATCTATTATAAACAACGCTGGATTAGAAGCTCAGTATAAAGATATTGTGTCCATCTATTTCCCAACACCACATCCAACCCCGACCCCACCACCAGTTGTTGTTCCTCTTTTAGCAACCGGAACAATCAACACGATTACAACTCCTAGAAATACGTCACTTGGAACTATTTCCGGCACAGCTTTCAGCAATGATGGATTGTCTCTTGTACAATTAACCATAAGAAAAAATTCTACGGACGATGCAAATCTTTGTACAAAAGCTATGGATTGGGACGGAAGCAAATGGGTGCCAGCTTGTCAATTTTATCTGACAGCAACAGGCACAACCAATTGGAGTTATTCCTCTACACCTCAAGCGAAAGATATGATTCATGGCGAAAGATATAAGATATTTCTCAGTGTCGTAGACAGTAAAGGCAGAAGAAATGATTTTGTTGCGTCTAAAATGATTAAATTTCAAACGCCTTTTTCCCATTTCCAATCGTACAATAGTCCTAACTGCAATAATATAACGGATGATGGATGTGTCGGTACAGATAACCCAAACGATAAAGCAGTTTGTACCAAGAACACTGATTGTGTCTACCAAGGAACTTGCTATGCTAGTGGCACCCTCAAAGATTTAAATGCAGACAACAAGATAGATGGTTGGTGCGCTGGAAAATTTCCTCAAAAATGGAGAGATTGTGACAGCTACCAACCCACTTGTATTGCTGCTAATGGTTGTAATAGCCAATGGATCAAAAGTGGTGAAACAATACAATTTGGCGAATACGAAAACTTTGACCATCCGGAATGTTGTGGCGATGATAAAAATGAATATGCTATTACGACTGATGGAAAAACTGCTTGCTGTGATAAAGCCGATGATACGGTGGATAGTAATGGGAAGTGTATAACAGGTATATCATTCAACGCTTATTTCCAATCGTACAATAGTCCTAACTGCAATAATATAACGGATGATGGATGTGTCGGTACAGATAACCCAAACGATAAAGCAGTTTGTACCAAGAACACTGATTGTGTCTACCAAGGAACTTGCTATGCTAGTGGCACCCTCAAAGATTTAAATGCAGACAACAAGATAGATGGTTGGTGCGCTGGAAAATTTCCTCAAAAATGGAGAGATTGTGACAGCTACCAACCCACTTGTATTGCTGCTAATGGTTGTAATAGCCAATGGATCAAAAGTGGTGAAACAATACAATTTGGCGAATACGAAAACTTTGACCATCCGGAATGTTGTGGCGATGATAAAAATGAATATGCTATTACGACTGATGGAAAAACTGCTTGCTGTGATAAAGCCGATGATATCTTAGATGCCAATGGAAAATGTATGTGACCAAACCAACGATCCCTACTTGCTATATAGGACCAAATATCATGACCATGTTATCTGCAAAACTTTGAAGCGCAGAATGAATGTTTAGATAGTTTATAGACTTATTTTGAAAAGCTACTTGCATTCTTCCTCTTTCATTTTAAAATTTTGTATTATTCATTACTAATTTCCCCCAATATCCATTTGAAAAAATCCATAATTTTCACACCTTCTTTAATGGATCTTTTTTCATTTACATACCAATTTTTGATATTAGAAAAACGATCACGAGTATCTTTAAGATTAGCAAAATCAGCACCTTTTACTCTTGAAGAAAGAGCAAAATATTTTTCAGGAGTATAAAAGAATACTGCTGGAACTTCTTTTACTAAAACTTGTTCAACTTCCTTAAGCTCTTTTTGTCTTTTTGCTTCATCATGAGTTGAACGTATTTCTTCGAGTAAGGTATCCACTTCAAAATTTTTAAGTTGAGAAAAATTGAAACCACTCTTTGCTTGAGATGAATGCCAATATGGATATGAATCTAGGTTGTATCCTAAACTTTGTCCAAAAATAAGAATATCATAATCCCTTTCTTTTACACGTTTTTGTAAATCAGACATTTTTAAAATTTCAATATTTAATTTTATACCGATTTCTTGCCATATTGTTCTTAAATTCTCTGCAATAATTTCATACTCTTTTGGTTCTTCTGAAGTAATAAGATTTAGTTCTAAAATTTCTCCTTTTGCATTTATTCTAAATTGCTGTTTTTTAGATAATTCTATTTTTTTAAATTCTTTCTTTTTCTGATTTTCAAGTTTTTCCTTATTTTCACTTAAACTACCATCATATTCTTTTTGTTTTTCTTCTATCTCTTTATTATCTACTGAATAGAATATTTTAATTGAATCTAAAAATTCTTTTTCAGAATCGTTCCCATAAGAAACATCAACTTTATACTCATTCTCTCCATTTTTTAAGGTTCCTATACTTATACTTGCTTTATATGAAAAGCTCTTTTTAACTGAATCAAATAATTTAAGCTTATATCCATTCACAAATACAGATTTAACACCATCTGGGGTAATTCCTTCAATAAAAAATTCTGTTCCACTCGTAGCATAATTTCCCCCACCATTTGGTTCATTAATGAATTTTGGCAATTCTTCAACTTCTTCCTCTAAAATAGTTTCATTTATTTCCTGCTTCCATGGGAGTTTCCAGCCAGCATCATTAATACTTCCCTGTGCTTTTATTTTATCATATTTAAATACCCAATTTGACTCTGATAATTCTAAAAATGGAGTATCTATTTTTTGTGGTTCAGAAATTTCCTCAAGAATTGACTCTTTATTAATTCCCAAAGCAAGTCCTAACCTAGTTCTTTCATCTTTTAAAAAAGATGATTCTGTATTAAAATATGCTGCAACATATTGTGGCGCAACAAAAGAATATAAATTAAATTGAGACTTATTTCCTATAATTGTTCTATATATTTTATTAACAGATTGTATGCCATCAAGAATATTTTTATTCTGATCAAGAAGTTCAAATGTAGGGAAAACATAAAAATTTAATTCATGTATTTTTGGTATGTCTTCATAGTAACTCTCATTTCTTTCAAGTATAACTTTCTCTGCTCCATATGCATTTGAAATTTGCTTAACTTTATACGGTCCAGTTCCAATGGGAGACATATAGTTAAATTCACTTAAGTGTAAATTTTCTATAGGAATCCCTTCAAGTATGTGTTTTGGGAGAATCCCCACTGTTAAATTGGTTAAGAAAAATTTATAGGGTTTCTCTAAAGTAAATGTTACCGTTTTTTCATTAATTTTTTTTATTGTAACACCTTTAAAATTTTCTCTTAATAGACTATTTTTAAAATCAATATTCTGAATTACTTCTTGAAAAGTAAACATAATATCGTCTGCTGTAACATTTTCATCATCATGCCATTTTACATTATCTTTTAGAGTAAAAGTATAAACTTTTTTCCCTACACCAAGCGTGTGTGTTGCAATATCATCCTCTGTAAGCCCTGTTTTTGGATTATATTTAGTCAATCCTGAAAAAATAAGTGAAGATATATCTTTGTCTATAGGATTAAAATCTGCAAATACAGGATTCAAAAACTGTATTTTCCCAACCATTCCTTCTGAATAAACACCTCCATCTGATTCTTTTGCTATTGATATGGAAGTAAAAAATCTATTAAAAATACTCCCTATTGAAATAAAAAAAATAACTACTGACAAAACTACAAAAACCTTTTCAAAATGGTTTAAATATCTGAACTTCATTAGAAATAGAATTACGAATTATATATTGGATTTCTAGACTCTAGATGCTTATCAGTGACTACTAAAAACTAAACAGCAATCATGTAAACAATAGCATTTGCAATAAAAAGTATCGCAAAAAGATATGATGCATATGCTAAGAATTTCTCAATTCCTTGTTTGCTTCCATAAAAGGTTTCATTGGAATCTCCTCCTCCGAATGTTAATGACATTGCAGAGCCTTTTTCTTGCATCAGTACAGACAAAATAAACAGTAACGAAAAAATAACCTGAGTTATTATAAGAATTTTTTGCATAAATTAAATAGGTTAAACTTCTTTGATTTTATTTATTTAATAGGGAAATGCAAGAAAAAAAGTTGTAGTTTTAGACTTTTTTTATACAATACTATCATTAAATTGATAAATGAATAAATGAATAAAATTGATCAGTATTTGTGAATAAAATTACCATCAAATTTTTAGTTGCATTATCTTATTAGATAATATATAATAATTATGAAAATTGTTTGTTACGCATTTGAAGATCAAAAAAAGGAGCTAGAATCACCTTTTTTGGAATACCTTAAAAAGTATAAAATTAAAGAGGAAGATTCTGTAAAAGTAAAAAATAAAAAGTTAAAACAAGTTGAAAATATTGAAGCTCGTTTAAAACATATTGTTGATAATAAAGGGAAGTATGATTTGCCACCCTTAGTAGAAAAATATAAGAATAGAGAAATTGGTATTTTAAAGATTAAAGAAGGTAAAACATTAATACGTATTGCGTTTTTTACTGTCATAAATGATAAGATTATCCTTTTAGATGCTTTTGAGAAGCCTAGTTTGTATGAAAAGAATCAAAAGAAAAAAATAGATAGAATGATTGAAAGATTTTTGGATAAAGCTGAAATATACAAGCAAGATTACTTAAAAAATAAAATATCAATTCCTTTAAACTTATAAATATGCAAACTTCAAAATACGTAAATATTTTTAGAGAAGCTAGGGAGCATCCTGAAGCTAAAAAGTTTTATGAAGCATCAGTTGCACGCATAAAACTTGCTGAATATCTTTATAAAGAAAGGACTTCTCAATCGCTTTCAATGGCTGAGCTTGCAAAAAAATCTCATACTACGCCTGCGGTTATTAGCAGAATTGAAAATGCTCAGGTTTCGGCTGGTATTGATATTATTTTTAGGATTTTTAAGGCTTTAGGTAAGAAAAATATTAAACTAAACCTTGAAGATGATTTTAGCTCACCTTCGCTTGAGGATTATAAACCTTGTAAATCTTCTGAGCCTAGTACAATCAGAGGAATTGAGAAGTCACTTAATGGAAAAATAGAGTGTGAGTCCAGTTCTACAAAAAGTACCAATAAAGTATATACTAATATATTTTCTAATTCTTAATATTATAAACATGAAAGAACCTTCTTTAGAATTACCAAATGAACATGATAATAGTGCCCAAAATTATTATGCTCAACTTGTAACAAATGTTATTACTGAATATGATGTAATGATGATTTTTTCTCATATAAACCCCAAACAAACAGGTGAATTTGATAGTGACGGAAGCCCAAAAGTAGTAGCTAATCAAGAAGAATCTGTAAGAGTTACTATTCCTATAAAAACTGCTGAACAATTATTAGTATCTTTAAAGAAGTTGCTAGAAAAAAATTCTATCAAAAAGAAATAGCTCACAATAAAAAGCACCAATTAAAAGTAAGTGCCCATTGCATGACTGTCGACTGTTGACTGAAGACTCTTTTTACAATGTTTTCATCTTTTTCTCCGTTCTATAACAAACAAGAATATCTCCTTCTTCTACTTCAAGATTCTTAAAGAATTGGATACCACACTCATTTCCAGATTTTATTTCGTCAACATTTTTATCAAAAGAGCGAAGATTCTCTATATTTGTTGAGAGTAAAAGTTCATTACCTCTATATAACTTAGCTATACTTTTATTCTTAAGACTTCCTGAAATAACTTTTGCCCCAATGATCTGCTTCTTTTTTGACGTCAAGAAAATGGCTTTAATTTCAGCTTTCCCAGTTTCAATTTCAATTTCTTCAGCTATTAACATTCCTGTTAAAATATTTTTAATATCTTCTATCAAATTATAAATAACCTCATAAATTTGAACCTCAACATTTTCTCTTTCTGCAATTTGTCTTACGTGTGGTGAAATTTTAGCATGAAAACCAATAACCAGACCTTTAGCAGCAGCAGCCATCATTACATCAGATTCAGTAATTGCACCAGTAGCTGCATGAATAACCTTAACTCCAACTTCAGTGTTTTTTATTTTTGTAAAAGATTGTCTTATAGCTTCAATAGACCCTATTGTATCTGCTTTTAATACTATTTTTAAGAGATTCATTTTACCACTCTGAATTCTTGCAAGTATTTCATCCATACCAAGCCCTGAATGTCCAACTTTTTCTCCTCTCAAATCTGCTACTCTATTAGCTTTTTCACGTGCAACCTTTTCATTTACTACTACTTGTAATATATCCCCAGCATTTGGAACTCTTTCAAATCCTGTTATTTGAACAACTCCAGAAGGAGGGACTTGTTTTACCATTTTATTTGTAAAATTTGTCATTGTTCTTATTTTTCCTACAACACTTCCAACAAGGATGGTGTCTCCTATTTTAAGTGTTCCTGTATTAACAACAACTGTTGCCACAGGACCTAAAGATTTATCAAGATTAGATTCAATAATAGTAGCAATAGCATTTCTATTAGGATTTGCTTTTAACTCTAAAATTTCAGATTGTAAAAGAATTGAATCTAGCAATTCCTCCATTCCTTCACCAGTTTTAGCAGAAACTGGAACCATAATGGTTTCTCCTCCGTAATCTTCGGCTATAAGCCCTATCCCCATTAAATCTCCCTTTATTCTGTCAACATCAGCCCCCTCTTTATCAATTTTATTTATAGCAACAACAACAGGTACACCAGCTTCTTTCACGTGGTTATAAGCTTCTTTAGTTTGTTCCTTTATTCCTTCATCTGCTGCGACCACTAAAATAGCAACATCTGTTGTTTTTGCTCCTCTTGCACGCATTGCTGTAAAAGCTTCATGCCCTGGAGTATCTATAAATGTTATTAGTTTATTCTTTTTTTCTACTTGATATGCCCCAATGTGCTGTGTAATTCCGCCTGATTCTTGATCTATAACTTTTGTATTTCTATAGAAATCCAATATTGATGTTTTACCATGATCAACATGCCCCATAACTACAATAACAGGAGGACGAGATTCAAGATTTTCTTCATCATCTTTCATAAGATTCATAATATCCCCTCCTAAAATATCTTCAATCGAATGTTCCATTTCTTTCTTTTTCAATTGAACGTCTAATTCATCGGCCAAAATAAGCCATGTATCATAATCTATAGCCGTATTTATTGTTGCCATAATCCCATTTTTGAGAAGGGTAGTAATAATAATTGATATTGGAACTCCAGTTTTTTCTGAAAATTCTTTTACCGTTATAATTTCAGCAATTTCTATAACTCCTTCTTTTTTCACAATTGATTCTTCAATTTTTTTCTGTTTTTGAAGTTTATCTTTTCTTTTAGCTTGAGATGCCTTAAACGCTTCATCTTCAAGTTTTCTTCTCATTTCTTCTTCAGCAATCATTGCAACTCTATCTTCTTTAGTTAAATCTTGTTCAGATATCGATTCTATTTTTAAACGTTTAAATGATTTATGTTGTACGTGTTCTTGTTGCGCACCTTTTTTCTTTCTTTTCTTTTTTGCATCAAGTTTTTCATCTTCTGTAAATTCAATTTTTCGCGTTACATTAAATGCGCTATCTCTCCTTGGAAATAACTTCTTCTTTGGGTCGCCCCAATCTTTTTCTTTTGATTCTTTTACTTCTTTATTTTCTAATTCTTCTCTTTCTTTTTTTATTCTTTCCAATTCTTCTCTCTCTTGTTTTTCTTTTTCTTCCAATTTTACCTTATTTTCTCTCACTTCTATACTTGAACGAAAAACAAGGGGTCCACTAAAATCTTGAGGTTTATCTGATTTTTTTCTAACTTCAAAATCCCCTATTTTCTCTTTAGATTCTGCTACTTCTTCTGTTTTTTCTTCGCTTTTTATACCCACCATTTCCTCAGCTTTTCTGGATGCAGACTCCTTTTTCATTAACTCTTTTTTACGTGCCTTGTATTTCGGAGCTAAACGCCGAATAATTCCTTGAGCTAAAGAATCTGGTATTTCTTTTGAATTAGGATCAATCCCAAAATTTGTTTGTTGGAGTTCATGTCTAAGCTCTTGCCTTGTTATACCAACTTCATAAGCGATATCTTTTGCGAACATTTAATTTTTTTATATTTAATAGATTTGACTTGCGAATCTTAAAGTATGAATTAGCTTAAAGTCAATTAAAAAGCCATTGATTTATAAATTAATTTTTAGTATTTGTGATTACATTAAAATCATTTAAAATGTTTTTTGCTTATTAATAAATGCATACATCATGAAAATATATATTGGGTCAGACCACGGAGCCTTTGAGTTAAAAGAAATTCTTAAGGAAGAGCTTGAAATTTTAAATGTTAATTTTGAAGACTGCGGATGTTTTGATAAATCAAGTGTTGATTACCCAGACATAGCAGAAATAACATGTAAAAAAGTTTTGAAAGATCAAAATTCACTTGGGATACTAATGTGTGGGACAGGAATAGGTATTTCAATTTCTGCAAATAAAATTAATGGAATTCGCGCAGCTCTTTGTCACAACGAATATACTGCTAAAATGGCACGTCATCATAACGATGCAAACGTTTTATGTATGGGTGGCAGAGTAATAGGAACAGAGGTTGCTAAAGAAATATTAAGGACTTTTTTAAAAAATGAATTTGAAGGAGATAGACATGAAAAAAGAGTTAAAAAAATTATGGATTTAGAAAAGTAAAAAATGAATAAAATTCTTATTGCTACTAAAAACTATGGAAAGTTCAAAGAAATTGAATCTATTTTAAAAGATTTACCTATTCATTTTGTAAACTTAAAAGAATTGGGAATTAATGATGATATTGAAGAAAATGGGGAAACATATGAAGAAAATGCAATGCTTAAAGCTAAATTTTTCTGCAATTTATCACAACTTCCAACCGTTGCTGACGATTCAGGGATACAGGTTGAAGCTTTAAAAAATGAACTTGGTATTCACACAAGAAGATGGGGGGCTGGAGAAAATGCAAATGATGAAGATTGGTTAGATTTCTTTCTAAATAGAATGAAACATGAGAAGAATAAAAAAGCATGTTTTTTTACTACACTTTCTTTCTTAGAAACACCTAAATCTACTCCCCAAATTTTTATAGGAAAATGTGAAGGAGTAATAACTGAAAAACCTGAAGCTGAATATTTATCTGGAATCCCATTATCTGCCGTATTTAAGCCAATAGGATTTAATCAGGTTTATTCAGCTCTTACAGTTGAAGAAAAAGGAAGGATTTCTCACAGAGGAAGAGCAACTAGCTTGTTTAAAGAATTTTTAAGAACGAAATTCAATTTGACATTACTATAATTATAGGGTTTAATAAGGAAGTAAACGTAATTGATAAAACTATGCAAGGAAAAATATTATTGGCAGATGATGAACGTGACATATTAGGAAATATGGAATTTATAATAAATGTTCAAAGACCTGAAAATAAGAAAAGAGGTATTACTACTGAAACAAGTGCAGAAAGTGCAATTGAAAAAATACAACAAGAATTTTTTGATTTAGTTATTACCGATTACAATTTCGAAGGACAGAAAATAAATGGAACTCATATAGCAATTAAGGCTATAGAATATGGGATCAAAAACGTAATTATATATTCTGCGATGCCTGAACATGTATTACGTAATTTTATGGGAGAAGAATATGCTGATAAAATAATTTATTTGACTAAAATTAAAACAGACATAAAAGAAATAAAGCGTAAAGTAGATGAAATATTGGGAAATATTGAATAATATTTTTATCTAATCGTAATCAAAAATCATTACAGGACGATTTTTGCAATCCTTAAAAATACCCCCTCACTTGTAAGGCATAACTTTGCCCCTAATTTTTCATAAAATCCTTGTAATGATGGAGTAATTGGAACAAAATAAGATTTTAAAGAAGATTGCTCTAATATTTTTCTAAAAAACTCTTTACCATATCCTTGCCCACGATATTGCTTTTTTATAGCAACATAAGTCATATTTTTATATCCTGACTTAATGAATTGTAACGATAAATCTCTTACATCCTTTTTAAATAAGTTCTTAAATATAAACATATCAATTGGAAAATCTGCTAGAATAAGACCTCCTATAACCTCATCATCTAATTTAGCTAAAATAACTTCAGTGTTTCTTCTAAGTGAAAAAATAAGCATGCCTATAAATTGAAAGGAGTAAGTATTAATTGATATAAGTAAGAACGAAAAAAAGTCTTTTGAGAAAATCTTAGCCTTTATAATTTCCATAAATTATATCTTATTATAAATTTTATTTTTTAGATATTGAAATACTTGGTTTCTTCCCATATTCAATAGAAACATGTTTTACTGGCTTAAGGTTTTTTAATAATTCAAGAAAGAAATCTAAATTTCTTTCTGGGAGTTCTTTTTCTTCCCATATTTCTGGTAAAAATTGTGGTGTTTTAAGCTCCCCTGCCCAATAAGTTGGTTTTTGTGTTAGCTCTTCAAATTTCTTTAACTCACCATTCACAAACACTTCATTCATTCCTACTTGCTGAAGAAACACAATATTTTCTTTATTTTTATGACATAAAACTTTCATATATTGGAATGATGTAAAAGAATAAATTGGGATCTTTTTTGTATAAGAGAGAGTTTGCGAAAGAGCCACTCCAACTCGTAGTGAAATAAACCTTCCTGGACCATTACAAACTAAAACTCCTTTTAATTTGCTTAAATCTAATTTTGATATTTCTTGAATTATTTCAAATGATTCATTTCGTGTTTTCCATTTTTTATAAAAATCAATAATATGCTCATTAAACAAAGTAATTTCTACCTCCGAAAATGCTGTGTTAATTAATAAATACATAATCAAATAAATATAAAAAATAGGCGTATCATTTAGCTTAAAGACACTGAAGACTAATGAGTAGTACTGTTTATTTCTTAACTCTAATTACTCTTACAGAGTGGATTTTATTCCCTTCCATTTTCTCAATAAAGAAATGAAAATCATTAATTTTAATATCTTCTCCTTTACGCGGAATTTTCTGGAATTTATCGAGCAACAAATATCCTACCGATTTATGTTCATCTTCACATTCAAATTTAGTTCCCAAAGATTCATTAAGCTCTTCAATATCAATTTCAGCATCTATCCTCCAAGAGTTTTCAGAAAGCTTTTCAATCATAATGTCTTCATTATCCGATTCATCAACAATATCCCCAACAATTTCTTCAAGTAAATCTTCCATTGTAACAATCCCTGTAACACTACCATGTTCATTGACAATTATAGCCATATGCTTACGTCTCCACTGGAATTCCTTAAAAAGTTCATTAAGATATTTTGTTTCTGGGATAAAAACTGGACTTTTTAATTCAACTTCCTTTATGGGAACATTCTTATTGCCCATTTTCTTTTTAGCTTTTAATAAATCATGAACAGTAAGAACTCCAACAACATCATCAATATTCCCATGATATACAGGAATACGCGAATATCCTTCTTCAACAATAAAATTTATAGCCTCATCTAAAGAAACCGTATCTTCAAGAGATACAATTTTGGCTCTAGGAGTCATAATTTGAGAAA
Source organism: uncultured Candidatus Peribacteria bacterium (assembly GCA_964466055.1). Lineage (GTDB taxonomy): Bacteria > Patescibacteriota > Gracilibacteria > CAYXLW01. Next base: position 129,531 of record CAYXLW010000002.1, on the reverse strand, counting down.
CTTTAATTTCATCAAATTCCATAATATTATCAATTAATTCTTTTTCTTCATTTTCAATAGCTCCTGATTCAGCACCTACCATTATTATAGCCTTAAGTTCATCTCCCGTCATTTTCTCATGACTTCCTCCAATAAGATTCATCAAAAAAAACATTTTTTTCTCAAAAATCCATATAATTGGAAAAAATACAAATTGAAAAAAAGCAAGGGGTCTAGCAATAATAAGTGCATATTGCTTTGAAAATTTTTCTGCAAATATTTTTGGGAAAATTTCTCCAAAAATTAAAATAACAAGAGTTAAAACTCCTGTAATAGCACCCAATGTATGACTTCCAAATTTCTCTGTAATCCACGCTGTTGTAATTACAGAAGCACCAATGTTTACTAAATTATTCCCAATAAGGATGGTTATGAGAAGTTTTTGTGGATTACTTTTTAGATTTTGAATTATATATGCCGTTTTATTTCCTTTTTCTACCATTGCACGTACTTTGGCTTTTGACAAAGACACAAGTGCAATTTCTGAACCGGAAAAAAATGCTGAAAGAAATATTAGTATTAATAAAAGTAATAATCGAGAATCCATAAAATTGATTTTTAGAATTTAATTGAATAAAAAATAGGCGATTAAATTGAATATTATCTCAAAAAAAATACACAAACTAACCGAATGCTACATAAGGCATTCAAGCTTACAAAACCATTATATTTTATACGGACGGGTTCTGGGTCTAAATCTAGAGATTGCAACGTTTTCATTTATTTTTTTATTATGTTCAGATATTAACAAATTAGAAACTACAAAGCAAAGATTATTTAATGCAATTTTTAGATAATCTATACAATATTTTTCCTATTGATTTTTTAAAATTAGCACTCTAAAATATCGACTGCTAATTTACAAATTAATAAAAAAAATATGACAACAAAAGTTATTCCATTAAATGGACGAATTATAGTAAAACCACAAACACAAGAGGAAGTTACCTCTTTTGGTTTAGTATTAAGCGATGCAGGAAAAGAAAAACCAATGCAAGGTACAGTTGTAGCTATATCTGACATTGTCTTAAAAGATGGAACTAAAAAACCTTGTCCTGTAAAAGAAGGAGAAGTTGTTCTTTATAAAAAGTACTCCCCTACTGAATTTAAAACAAAAGAAGGAGAAGAGCTTTTAGTTTTAGATATTGAAGACATCTTAGCTAAATTGGAAGCTTAATAATAACAAAATTTTGAATTTAAACTTTTATAAATTTTAACTTATTAATATTATGGCTAAACAAATTATATTTTCAGAAGAAGCACGAAAAAAACTCCAAAATGGAGTTAAACAACTTGCAAAAGCAGTTCGTGTAACAATAGGTCCAAAAGGTAGAGATGTTATTCTTGATAAAAAATACGGAGGACCTACTATTACAAATGATGGAGTAACAATTGCTAAAGAAATTGAACTTGAAGATGCTTATGAAAACATGGGGGCACAAATGGTAAAAGAAGTAGCAACAAAAACAAATGATATTGCAGGAGATGGAACAACAACAGCAATTTTACTTGCTGATGCAATGATTGAAGAAGGAATGAAAAATGTTACAGCAGGAGCAAATCCTATGATCATGAAGCTTGGAATACAAAAAGCTGTTGATATAGCAAATAAAGAACTTGATTCATTTGCAAAGCAAATTACTACAAAAGAAGAAATCGCATCAGTGGCTACTATTTCTGCTCAAGACCCAAAAGTAGGAGCACTTATTTCTGAAGTAATGGAAACAATAGGACACGACGGAGTTATTAGTGTTGAGGATGGAAAAACAGTAGGACTTGAAAAAGATGTTGTAGAAGGAATGCAATTTGATAATGGATACATTTCTCCTTACATGATTACAAATACACAAAGAATGGATGCAGAGTTTGAGAATGCACTTATTCTTCTTACTGATAAAAAAATCTCAACACTTCAACCTCTTCTTCCTCTTCTTGAGGGAATCGCTGGTCAAGGGAAAAAAGACCTTGTAATTATTGCTGAAGATGTTGACGGAGAAGCACTTACAACAATAGTTTTAAATAAACTACGAGGAGCATTTAATATTTTAGCTGTAAAAGCTCCAGGATTTGGAGATAGAAGAAAAGAAATGCTGGAAGATATTGCTGTACTTACAGGAGGAACTGTAATTAGCGATGAAGTTGGTCTAGGATTTGATAAAGCATTGCCAGAGCATTTAGGTAAAGCTACAAAAGTTGTGGCTACAAAAGACACTTGTACTATTGTAGATGGGAAAGGAGATAAAAAGAAAATTGAAGCAAGAGTTGATAGAATGAAGCAAGAACTAAAACTTGCAAAATCTGATTATGATAAAGAAAAAATCTCTGAGAGAATTGGGAAACTTGCAGGTGGAGTAGCTGTTATTAAGGTTGGCGCTGCTAGCGAACTTGAACAAAAAGAAAAGAAAATGAGAATTGAAGATGCGCTAGCTGCAACTAGAGCTGCTATTGCTGAAGGAATTGTTGCAGGAGGTGGAACTGCGCTAGTTGTTGTTGCAAGCAAAATAATGGAGTTAATAAAAAATGAAAAAGACCAAGATATTGTTGTAGGAATGATGGTTGTTGCAAAAGCTTGCTTAGATCCTTTAAAACAAATTGCTAAAAATTCTGGCTTTAGTGGAGACGTTATTTATGACAAAGTTTTTGAAGCAATAAAAAAATCTAAAGAGATGGGGTTTGATGCTTCTCAAAATGCATCTGACAATGAAATAAAAATAGAAAATTTAATTAAAAAAGGAATTGTAGATCCTAAAAAAGTTGTTCGAGTAGCACTTGAAAATGCAGGATCTGTTGCAGGAACTTTTCTTATTACAGAAGCTGCAATAACTGATATTCCTGAGAAAAAAGAATGTAGTGGAGCTTGTGCAGGAGGTGGCATGGGAGGAATGGGAATGATGTAATTTATTAAATGAAAGACTATTTATTAAAGAGACGTAAAATTTTACGTCTCTTTTTTATATAATCCTAAAAACAAAAAACTTCATGCTAGTAGCATAAAATGAAAGAATAGATACAGTCATTCTTGCTTGTCAGGAATCTTATTGTAATTGTCTAATTCATGAGATCTTGGACAAGTCAGCATGACCTCCTACTGGATTAAGCCTTCCTCATCAATTCTTCCAACTCATCTCTTTTATTTTCAAAAGGACCGATCATAGAAATATAAAGATTTTCCGGAGCAAAAACTTGATTAGCCAACCTATGAATATCTTCAATAGTTACAGCATTAATTTTCTCTTCAACATCTTTCATATCTAAAATTTCACCATAGAGTAGTGCTTGTTTCCCTATCATATGAGCAACTTCTTCTGAATCTTCCAAACGAAGTTTCATTTTACCTTTAAGAAAGTTTTTAGATTTTTCTAATTCCTCTTTAGAAACCTTATTTTCACGAAGTTTTTTGTATTCCCCTAAAACTCCTTCAACTGCATCTGTAATACGTTTTAAATCTACACCTGCACGAGTTGAAATAATCCCAACATCTTTAAAATCATCTGTTGAAGTTGAAATGTAGTAACATAATCCTTTTGCCTCTCTAACATTTAAAAACATACGCGAGCTCATCATCCCACCACAAAGAACTGAAAGAAGTTTGAAAACAAAAGCATCTTTATGTTTTGCCTCAGGTCCTTTTCCTCCTAAAACAAAATGCCCTTGTTCTGTATTTTTCTCAAAAATATGAACACGAGATTTTGGAGTATGTGATTTTAGACCTAATGCATTCAAAGTTTGTTTCCCATTCATATTAGAAAAATAGTTCCCTAATTTTTCAACTACTTCTTTATGTTTAAATCCTCCAGCAACAGCAATTACAGTATTTTCTGGAGTATAAAGAGAATTTTTATATTCATGAAAATCTTTACTATTAACACCTAAAATCACTTCTCTAGTTCCTATTGTATCCCATCCTAGAGGATGATCTCCTAAAATAAAGTTTTCAAAATTCCAAGAAACCTGATACATAGGTGTATCTAAATACATATTCAATTCTTCAATAATAACCCCTCTCTCCTTTTCTATTTCTTCTTGAGAAAATCGTGCTGTAAGTAGCATATCTGAAAGAACTTTACATGCAGTGTCTATATGTTCGACAGAGCATTTTACATAATATCCTGCATATTCTTTTCCAGTAAAAGCATTAAAATCTCCACCGATTGAATCTATTGCAACCGCAACTTCCTTAGCATTTCTAAATTTTTCTCCACCTTTAAAAAACATATGTTCAAGAAAGTGAGATATTCCTCTATTAGATTTATTTTCATATCTAGAACCTGCTCCAACTAAGCAAAGCACTGTTACACTTTCTGAATGCGGAATTGTTTTTGAAATACACTGTAATCCATTTTTAAGTTTTGAAGTTTCGTACATATTTTTTAAAAAATTTAAATTATTTATATTTTGTCATTCCAGACTTGATCTGGAATCTAGTTGTTATTTATTTTGTTAACTGGACACTGAATCAAGTTCAGCATGACACTTTAAATAATAAACAATGACACTTGTGTTATCAATGAATTAAAAACGCTTCATTGAAATTATTTAATAATTCAATTAATTTATATTTGAATTGATCATTCCTCATTGTTCATTGATCATTCATTCTAACCCCCTTTTCCTTATGCTAAAAATAGCACTAATTGATGATAAAGATTACGGCATAAAGCACATTAAACAACTTCATGAGTATGAAGAAATTGAATTAATATACTTTGAATCTTTTGAAGAATTTAAAAAAAGCGATAAGTGTTTTGATATAATTTATTTGGATTATTATTTAGATAAAGATGGTATTACTGGCGATACTATTCTTCAGTATGTTAAAACAAGATGTAATAAATTAATTGGCTTCTCCAGTGTTAAGCGTTGCAATGAAGAATTAAAAAAAGCTGGAGCAACTCATACTGTAAATAAAAAACATTTATAGTTAATATTTTATCTTCTAAAAATCTTTTTATAAAACCTTGGAGAAATAAAGAATGATCAATGAATAGTGTCAAATAAAAAACTAAATTGATCATTGTTCATTCATAATTGATAATTATCCAACCATAATTTATTATTTCCCTTGCTAACCTAATAATTTAAAACACACTAAAAAATGCTTCCTAAGACCTACGAACCTCAAAATTACGAAAAAGAAATTTATAAGAAATGGGGAGATAACAAAGTCTTTTCACCAGACACAACTAAAATTAAGACACATATAAATGTTTTGCCACCACCTAATGCAAATGGAGCTCTTCATTTAGGACATGCTTCGGGGTATGCAATTATGGATATAGCCGGAAGATATGCAAGAATGCAGGGCAAAAATACGCTATTGCTTCCAGGAAAAGATCATGCAGGAATACTTACTCAAACTGTATTTGAAAGAAAACTTTTAAAAGAACAAGGAATAGATAGACATGACCTTGGTAGAGAAGAATTTTATAAACAATGTTACGATTTTTGTATTGAATCATCTGAAATGATGCGATCGCAAGAGAAACGTATAGGACTTAGTGCAGATTGGGACAGAGAAAAATTCACCCTTGATCCTGAAATATCTAAAGCAGTTTTAGAGACTTTCGTACAAATGTACAAAGAAGGACTAGCATACAGAGGAGAAAGAATCATTAATTGGTGCCCGAATTGCCAAACAGCAATTAGTGATATGGAGGTTGAACACAAAGAAAGTGAAGGATTTTTATGGCAATTAAAATATCCAATAAAAGATTCAAATGATTTTATAACTGTAGAAACAACACGACCTGAGACTATGTTAGGAGATACTGCCGTTGCCGTTCATCCTAAAGATAAAAGATATAAAGACTTAATTGGTAGAACTGTAATACTGCCAATCGTAAATCGTGAAATTAAAATTATTTCAGATAATGATGTTGATATGGGGTTTGGATCAGGAGCTGTAAAAGTTACTCCATCACATGATCCATTAGACTATAAAATTGGTCAACGAAATAAATTGGAAGAAATAACAGTAATAGGCTTTAATGGGAAAATGACAGAGATTTCAGGAAAAGAATTTAATGGATTAACTATTATCGAAGCACGCGAAAAAGTTATTGAAAAATTCAGAGAATTAAACTTACTTGGAGAAATCAAAAAACATACAAAGCCTCTTTCTTTACACGATAGATGTGGGCATATTATTGAGCCACTTATTTCTAAACAATGGTGGATAAACACAGATCATAAAGATCGTTCTTTAAAAAAAGATGCAATTAAAGTTATAAAAGAAGGAAAAATAAAAATAGTTCCAAAAAACTTTGAAAAAACATTCTTCCATTGGATGGATAACTTACAAGATTGGTGTATCTCAAGACAGTTATGGTGGGGACATCAAATACCTGCTTATTATTGTGGAGATTGTGAAAATATGGATGTAACTTTAGGGGAAAAAACTGAAATATACTATATGCGTCATGGAGAAACTGATCTGAATAAAAAAGAAATATGGCAAGGAAAAACTGAAGATGCGACTCTTAATGAGACAGGGAGAAAACAAATCGAAAAGAAAGTCAAAGAAATTAAAGAAATAAATCCTTACATAATTATTTCATCCCCTTTAATAAGAGCCAAAGAGTCAGCTGAAATAATATCTAAAGGATTAGGAAATGTTGAAGTTGTTATTGAAAAAGGTTTACATGAACGTGATTATGGTGATTACTCAGGAATGCTAGATAGTAAAGTGAAAGAACTTGAAAATATAAAGCATGCTTCAGAAATGCATTTTAGAGATTTTCCTAATGGAGAATCTTTTGAAGATTGCAGTAAAAGACTAAAAAAGGTTTTTGATAATATCGAAGAAAAATATAGGGGTAAAAAAGTTTTAATTGTGGCTCATGGAGGGATTTTAAGGGTTCTTAGAAAAACTGAAAAGAAGATGACAGTTGAAGCAGCAGTTGCTTACAAAGGTGTCAATGGACATATAGAAAAATTTACTAGATACACACCTCATACAAAATGTACGAAATGTGGGAGTAAAAATATAAAACAAGATCCTGATACTTTTGATACTTGGTTCTCTTCTGGTCAATGGGCACACAACACTTTATTTCCTTTTGGAGAAGGAAAATACTTCCCAAGCGATTTAATGGTAATGGGAAGGGATATTCTTTTCTTTTGGGCATGCAGAATGATTATGATGTCTTTATATGTAAAAAAAGATATTCCATTTAAAACATTATATTTAACTGGATTAATTACAGATAAAGATGGGAAGAAAATGTCAAAATCTAAAGGAAATGGGATTGATCCATTAGATATGTGTGATAAATATGGAACAGATGCACTTAGACTTTCTCTATTTATCGGGAATAGCCCAGGAAATGATATGAGACTTTATGAAGAAAAAATTGCTGGATATAGAAATTTTATTAACAAACTTTGGAATGCAGCAAGATTTGTACAAATGTCTGCCGACAACAAACCCCAGAGGTTCCAAGAACCTCTGGGGTTAAACGAGGTTGATAAATGGATTCTAAGCCGAACTAATAAATTAGTTAAAGAAGTTACGGAATCTCTTGAAAATTATAAATATTCTGAAGCAGGACAAAAGCTTTATGATTTTACTTGGAATGAATTTTGTGATTGGTACATAGAACTTTCTAAAGGAGAAAAACAAAATATTAAAGTTCTAAATGAAGTTCTAGAAACTTTACTAATACTTCTTCATCCATTTATCCCTTTTGTAACTGAAACACTTTGGAAAGAGCTTAACTTTTCTCATTCTGAATTTGATTCAGAATTCATGCTAGCAACTTACACTTATCCTGCTTATAAAAAAGAATGGGACTATGATGCATCAGAAAAAAATATCGAATTATTAATAGAAATAGTTTCAACAATAAGATCTCTACGTGCAGATAAAAAGATTGAACCTGTTAAAAAAATTGATTCTGTTATTCATATAAATGAAGAAAATTTAGAATTTATTAAAAACTCGAAAGAAGAAATTATTAGATTATCACGACTAGAAAAATTAGATATTCTCTCTTTAAACGCAGGCGAGATTACGCAATCTCGCCTACAAGAAAACAGCATTTCTCAAATTATTTCAGATGGGATTATTATTGAGTTACCTTTATCTGGAATGATTAACTTAAAGGAAGAAAAATTAAGATTAGAAAAAGAATTACAAGAAGCAGAAAAATCTTTAGCAAATTTAGAAAACCGTTTAGCAAATAAAGGCTACCTCTCTAAAGCTCCCTCTAACTTAGTGGAACAAACTAAAAAAGAAAAAATAGAAACTGAAGAAAAAATAGAAAAGATTAAAGATCAAATAAACTCTCTAAAGTAAATTATGGAAAGATTAAAAATAGATATAAGTAAAATCACAATATCCTTACTAAATAAGAAAGATAAAGAAATAATAAACTTTATAATAAATCGCCTTTCAAAAAAATGGTTCTTAAGCAAAGAGGAAGTAATAAATACAATTATCAAACCATCTTTAGATAAAGATAATTTTTACTCAACTTTTATAGCAAAATACCACAATGAGTTTGTTGGTAAAACAATACTTTTTATAGAAGAAAAAGGATATTTAGATATAAACAATCAGCCATGGATAACAGGTGTATTTGTAAAAGAAGAATTTCGTGATAATGGCATTGGAAAAGAACTTATCGAAACAGCCAAAAAACAAGCAAAGCAACATGGTTTTAAATATGTATATTTAGATACAGCTCAATCTGAATCGTACTACGAAAACCTTGGAGACTGGGAGAAAGTTGGAATAGATTATTGGAAAGAAGGAAATAAAAATGTTACTATCATGAAAATAAAATTATAAAAAAATAAATTATGGAACCAACAAAATACATATGGATGAATGGAGAATTTATCCCATGGGATGAAGCAAAAATCCATGTACTGACACATTCCCTGCATTATGGAGGAGCCTCATTTGAAGGACTTAGAGCATATAAAACAGAAAAAGGAACTGCAATTTTCAGACTTAAGGATCATACCGAAAGATTTTTCTATTCCTCAGAAGTTTTGAAAATTAATATCCCCTACTCTCAGAAAGAAATAAATGAAGCACACATAGAACTAATTCGTAAAAATAATTTAGAACAAGGATACATTCGACCTCTTTCTTTTTATGGATATGGAAAAATGGGACTTAACCCTAAAGGTGCTCCTGTAGATATCATGATAGCTTGTTGGCCATGGGGAGCTTATTTGCCTCACGATATGATTAATGTGAAAATATCCCCATATATTCGTATTCATCCTAAATCAACTGTAACAGATGCAAAAATAACAGGACACTATGTAAACAGCATACTTTCAGTTCAAAGTCTTGACGAGAATTATCAAGAATCAATGCTACTTGATTATGAAGGGAATATCGCAGAAGGTCCTGGAGAAAACTTTTTTATGGTAAAAGATGGAGTGATCTATACGCCTAAACTTGGTAATATTTTAAACGGAATAACAAGAAAAACAATTATAGAACTTGCTGAATATCTAAAAATAAGGTTTGAAGAAAAAGTAATAACTCCAAAAGAAGCATTCACTGCAAATGAAGCTTTTTATACAGGAACTGCTGCTGAAATTACTCCTATAAAATCAATTGATGATAACATTATTGGAAACGGGAAAATCGGACCAATAACTAGAAGAATTAAAGATGGTTATATGGATATAGTTCAAGGGAGAAATAAAGATTTCGAAAAATATTTAACTTACTGTTGATATCACAAACAAATAATTATAAAAGTCATGAAAGAAACATTAAAACATTATCATAAAACTTTAATTCAAAGTTGGAAAAAATGGATTATAAAAATTCTTCATATACCAACAAGCGCAATTTTACTTACAATTGCAGGATTTTTTATATACTTAACTTTTAAATTATTCTTTTTTACTGTACTTGAATTTTTTAATGGAGAAATGATTAGTTCACATGAAATATTAGAAAATATTTTTCTTATTTTTTTATACATTGAGATTATCGCTTCTATAAAAATTTATTTTGAAGAAAATTTTCACTTTCCTTTAAAATTTTTCTTCTACATTGGAATGACTGACATTATTAGGAGCATGATAATATTCAAAGAAGATCCCAAGCTGGTATTATCTTACACTCTAGCTCTTTTAATACTTGTTATTGCTTTGAGTATTTTGGAAGTAAAAAACTTTTACTTATTTAAAAAAAGGGGAAAAGAAGACGAAAATAATTTTGAGTTATAATTTTATCTTTCTCTCACATTGCCTACATCTATAACACTAAAGCACTTAGCCAATTCAGCAGGAGTTAGTGTTCTATCTACAGGCAAGTATTTTAACCCAGCTTCGCACATATTGTTTTGTATAAATCCAGTGCAAATATTATATGGCTTTCCTGTTTTTTCATTTGTGGATTTTCCCATAAAACCTATATTCTTATATGCATCTACAGCGTCACCATCAGCATAGGACACATTATTAACTTTCCCAATCGAAATTTGTACAAATTCACCTACTTTTTTTTTCTCATCCTCTGTTGCGTCTTTTTCGTTTCCTTTATTTCTCAAAGTCATATAATAACCAGTCGACAAATTTTTATCACCAAGAACTTCTTTTATAGGATGAATCAAGGCTTTTCCTCCTCTGAAGTTATATGCTATGTTTACAACTTGACCTTCCCCAATGTAAGTAAACATATGAGTAAAAGGATCTCCTTTATTTTCCATAGTAATACTATTTCTTACAACAGCCCCCTTTGCATCATTTCCTCTCATCATTATAATATCTCCTGGTTTTAGATTGCTTTCCATATAATCAATTTTTTTATCTACCAAATTTTTCTTATTCCCTTCTAAATTATTATTTTTCAATAAATCTATTATAGATTGATCATATTCAAAATATTCTTTATTTATACTTTCACTTTCATCATTTGGCTCTTTTACATCTAATAAATGTCCACTATCTTTTGTAAGGTAAATTTTAGTCCCTGCTACTAACTTTTTATCCTTAAAATTATTTAAAAGCCCAGCTTTTTTTCTACGCTCAATGGCTACTAAGGCTTTTTCTTCGCCCATTTTATCATTTAAATATCTAGTTATTGACTGTTCTAAAGTTTCTTCCCCACTGGCATCTATTGAATCAATATTATTGTCTTTAACTTCTGTTTTTTTAAATCCGTTAAAATAAAGTTTTTCCTGAGCTTGCGTTTTTAACATCCCATAAAAAATTCTCCCTGCAAAATGCGAAGAGGAGTCTAAATGTAATTTAGCTTCATTAAATATTAAAGCAGGATTATCTTGCCCATCTAATTTAGGATTCATTTTTTTAAATGCTTCCATTCCATCTTTATTCCTAAAAAGGTTAGAAACAAAACCCAATATATCACCTTTATCTGTAAGAAGAGCTTCTAAAAGTTGTTCAAGAATAGTTCCTTTATCTGCATTTTCTTTTTCTATTTCTCCTAATGCTTCATCAATCTTTGCTTTTTCTTCATCAGAAAAACCACTTTTAAGCTCTCCTCCAATTTTTTTTGAGTCAGAATTTTCTTTCTTATTATCTTTATTATCTTTTTCTGGATTTTTTGTTTCTTTATCCTCAGCTGAAGTTTTTAATTTGGATAGCAAAAGCAATATTGAAAGAAATCGATCATCTATTATTTCATTAGCTTTTAAATTTTTATCTAATTTATCAATTTCTGTTTGTATTTTTTCCACATCTTGAATATTCCCTAAATTCAATTTTCCAAATTTTTCTTTTTCAGACTTCCATTGTTCCTTAAACTTATCAAAATCACTTTTTTTTAAGTATCCATCTACTTTAACTTTCTTATCCTCAATATCTGAATCAATTCCCCCTTTTTTATCTTCATCATCTTGATGTATAGCATCTATCTCATTTTTTTTACCCGCAATATAATCTTCTATATTTCCTTGTAAAAAACATTTTCTTTCTTCATAAGAAAAAATACCATTTTTTATAGTTTTTATTTCAAATTCTAGCTTTTCTTTTTGAAATAACATTTTTATTTTTGTTTTTATATCATATAACTATAGCAGAAAATAAAGAAAAAATACAGATAAATTGTAAAAATATATAATTGTAATGGATCAGGATCAAAGGATTTTTCCGTGGAGAAAAATTTTAAGAAAAAAAACCTACAATTAAAGATAAAATACTACAAATATAAAAAATTCCTATGCTCAAAACATAGAAATCTTAATATTGCTTGGTGCCCAGGAAAGGACTTGAACCTTCACGCTTTAGGCATTGGCTTCTAAGACCAACGTGTCTACCAATTTCACCACCTGGGCTCCATAAAAAGCGACGTGAATTGTATGTAATCAATATATAAAAATCAAGGAATATTTTATCTATCAAATACATCAGCAATTTTATCAGAAATATCATCATCAATTTTCTTAACAGGATTGGATCTTTTTATAAAGTTGACCTTACCTATAACTGCTTGATCATGGCGATGAAATTGTTCTGCTTTTCCAGAATTTATTCCTGATAATCCTTGCCAAACCTTTGCGTGAGCACTTGATATTTTATTTATAACATCTGCTGCTTCACGAGGAGCAAAGTTATATTTTATCATATTTTCATCTCCGCGACCTTTAATTGACATCTCTACTATACCATATCTAAAAATAGTCTGAATTATGCCATCTTGAGTAAACTTAACTTCTTCAATTTGTTCAAAATTTATAGGACGATAATCAGAATAAAATATAAAATTATTATCAATGACAAATATGCGAAAATTTGTTCCTACTAAAAAATCATATTTGTAATCAATCCATAAAACTATAAATCTAAAAATGATTGCTAAAAATAAAATAGAAATTAAAACATAACTTATCCAACCATATCCAGAAGAAATAGTTATTAATAAAGCATTTATTCCCCATAAAGCTAAAATACCTACCAAAGCAAAAAAAAGTTCTATCAGAATCCCTTTTATAATAAACATATAATGTCTACGTATTACTCCAAGCTCAACCTCTCCATTAATAAATTTTGAACTTAACTTTTCATATTCCTTTGTATCCAATAATCCTATTTTCATAAAATATTTAATTTAAGTTTTATATTATCCTTTGGCGGAAAGAGGGGGATTTGAACCCCCGGTTCCAATGAGTTGGAACACACGCTTTCCAAGCGTGCGCATTAAACCGCTCTGCCATCTTTCCTTAATTAAATTTATAATTCTCAATTATTTTTCTTTTTTCTAAATAACCTTTAGGATGTTTTAAGTAGTACTCTCTTTTATATGCTTCTTCTTTTATTTCATATTCTTCAGTATAGATAATTTCCCAAGGTTTAAAAGGTCTAGTAGATTTTGAAAACCCGTTATTGTGTTTTTTTACTCTAACTTCTATATCCTTAGTAACTCCAATATAAAATCTTTTATCATGATTCAAACTTTGCAATACATAAACATAATACATTACCATATCTTGTTTATTAAACACTCTTTCCAAGTCCCAAAGGGAGCCCTTCGGGCCGTGCGCATTAAACCACTCTGCCATCTTTCCTTAATTAAATTTATGATTCTCAATTATTTTTCTTTTTTCTAAATAACCTTTAGGATTTTTTAAGTAGTACTCCCTTTTATATGCTTCTTCTTTTATTTCATATTCTTCAGTATAGATAATTTCCCAAGGTTTAAAAGGTCTAGTAGATTTTGAAAACCCGTTATTGTGTTTTTTTACTCTAACTTCTATATCCTTAGTAACTCCAATATAAAATCTTTTATCATGATTCAAACTTTGCAATACATAAACATAATACATTAACATATCTTATTTATTAAACACTCTTTCCAAGTCCCAAAGGGAGCCCTTCCGGCCGTGCGCGTTAAACCGCTCTGCCATCTTTCCAAAGCATTAATCTATAAATTAGATTAATGGTGAATTAAATTCTTTAGGAATTTCTATAGTTTGATCAAATTCTCCGCTCTCATCCCATTTACTTAAAAGTCTAATCACATCTTTTTTAGGTGTTCCATATGTTTCTCTAGAAGCTTCAATAATTTTTGACGAATAATCCATAGGAGGATAAATTACATTTAAAGTTTTTCCTGAAAAGGCTTCACGAATTTCTCCATTAACTGAAAGTTTTATATAAAACTCCCTAACCCCTAGATTTATAATATCTCTTTCTGTAAATTTTGGAGCATACTCTTCTGCCAAAACTTTCGCATCATCTGCTCCTACACGAAAAGAACAAATTGACCCCACATTACCAAAAACCGTTTTTTGTATATTCTGAGAAAGCTGTCCCATATATTGATGAGCAATTGTTAAGTTTAATCTATACTTTCTTGCTTCTGATAAAATTTCCGCAAATGTATCTGTTGCAAAATTTTGGAACTCATCTACATAAAGTGAAAAATCCTTTCTATCCTCCTCTCTTGTATCTGCACGACTCATAGCTCCCTCATAAAACTTGGTTACAAACATTGCGCCTATAAGCCCTGCATTTTCTTCTCCTAAAAGCCCTTTTGAAACTTTTACTAAAATTATTTTTTGACTATCCATAATATCCCTAAGAATAAATGCAGATTTTGGTTGTCCAACAATATTTCTAACAATATCTGTTGCTACAAATTGCCCAACTTTATTTAAAAGTGGAGTAATTGCTTCTGCATCAAATTTTTCTGACCATCCAGCAAATTCTGAAACCCAAAAGTTTTTTACTACAGAATCTTCAATACGTGCGACAATTTTTTGACGATAATCTTTATCTGTAAGCATTTTTAGAATTGACAATGTTGTTGTCCCTTCAGAATCTAACAATGCTAAAACTGTGTACCTTAAAACATGCTCAAGTCTTGGGGTCCAAGCAGGACCAAAAAGTTTCTTAAATATATTGATAAATCCAACTGTTACTTGCATTTTTAACTCTGGCGCAACATTTTCTAAAGGATTAAATGCTACTGGGAACTCTGTATCTGAAGGGTCAAAAACAACAATATCATTCATTCTGCTTTTAGGTATCATACGCAGAACGTTATCTACTAGATCTCCATGAGGATCGAGTAGTCCAAATCCACGCCCTGCATCTATATCTTCCTTAATAAGCAGTTCTAAACATTTGGATTTTCCTGATCCAGATTTTCCTACAAAATAAAAATGACGTTCTCTATCTTTTTGAAAAATCCCAAACCTTTCTGCGCTTCCGTGATAATTCGTTTCACCAAAAAAACTAACTGTTCCATCTTGAATTTTTGGCAGATCTCTAGGAGGTTCAGCACGTTTAGATTGAAGATATACAAGATGAGATGTGAAATCTGCATTTGGATAATGGTATAGAGATGCCACTTCTTTACAGGTAAAATAATTTTTATAAATGAACTCTCTTTTAATAATTTGACTTACAGGAATTTTTTTCCCAACAACAAGTTCATTAATGTCAGATCTTCCATAGGGAGTAAGAGAACGATACATTGCTTGTAAATCTGCATCATTTTCTGCAGCACAATTTATAGCAGTAATAAAAACATCTTCTCCAAGTTTATCTTCAGCTTCTTTGTAACATACGTTTCTTATTTTCCTAAGTTGAGGATGAAACCATGATCGTGGAGAAATTAAATCTGTAAATCTAAAAAGTTTTTTTTGCCACTTTCTTCTAAAATGATACCAAGCAGAAGCCGGTTGTCTATCAATAATAACTTGATAAAAAGCAGTTCCACTTGTTTTTTCTATAACAGATATCATATTCGCAATTGAGCACCCCTTGAAGTCTTTATATGTTTTTATAGGGAAAATATCAGATCTTACTGTCTTAATTGCGTATCCTTTCATATTTTCTCTATCTTGAAAAGGATCTGCTACATTGCTAATAATTTCACAATTAGAGAAATTAGCATATACAATAGACTCTACTGTTTTTCTTTCTTTTGCTTCAACTGTAATATGAAAATATGCATAATTTCCTTTTCCTAAAATTTCTAGTGAAATCGGACAATCGATATCAGCATCATGTATATTTTGTAAAAAATCTTCAAAAATTTGTTCTCGCTTTTCTCCAAGGCTTTTATCTCCTTGAGCCAAATAAATAAAAAGATGTGTTAATTCCACTTAAAATAAGATAAATACTCCATTATTTTAGGAAACATTTGTCTTTTTGTAAATAATATATTACTAATAAACTTCTTTTAAGTAAAAATCATTAAACTACTTTTTAATATGCATTGAAACAGGATTAGCTAAAATCCCCGTTTGAATAATTTTCTCTTCATCATCAAAATCAATTACCCAACATATCGCTGACTGAATTTTTTTTACTTTAATTCCTTCATGCTCAATTTTTGGTTTCTTTGCTTGTGATATTAAATCTTCATTATCACAGACATATATTATTTTCTTCCCAAAAAAGGTTTCCATGTCATTTTTCACAATCCCCTCACCTTTCTTAAATACTAACCATTCATTATTTATTTTTACATAAACAGTTTCCTTATTAGTATTCGCAAGCTCATCAGTTTCTATAATTTTTTTTGCTTCTTTTTTTGAATCTCCGTCTAAATTAATTCCAAAGTGTCGCATTCTTTTTAAGTAAATATCTTTACCAAGTTTTCTATTTAATGCACTTTTAATAGTTTCTTCAGAATTATCTGTAATTATAGTTTTTATAAAAAATTCTATATCAAAATTTTCTTTAGATTTCACTTCGATCTTTTTACCTTTTTGTAGTTCATGATTTGTAATTTGTGGTTTATTTTCTTCTATCCATTTCTTTAGTCCAATGAACAGATCCTCTGCTAATTTTCCAGACCTTTCAGGATGTGGCATGAGAGCCAAAGCATTTCCTGATTTATTACATACCCCAGCTATATTTGCACAAGATCCGTTAGGGTTAATAGGATATTCATCTTTCACCTCTCCATTTTCATCTGAATAAACAAAAACAATTTGATCATTTACCTTCATTTCTTTCAAAACTTCTTCATCAATAATAAATCTTCCCTCTCCATGAGCTATTGGCATTTTTATTAAACTATCAAAGTTATTAAAAGGGCTTCTGCCTGTTTTTGCTGTATTTTTAAGATAAATCCATTCGTGATAATAAACTCCTTGAACTTCTCCATCTTTTACACGTTTATTGAAGGTTAGGGATATTTTTGGAGTTTCTGAATCTGTAACTATCCCACTTTCAACAAGAATTTGAGCTCCATTACAAATCCCAATAATTGGCTTTCCTTCTTTATTTGCTTTTTTAATATAATCTAAAGCTTTGTCATTAGCAGAAATCACACCACTTCTTCCTCTGTCTTCATAAGAAAATCCACCTGCTATTAAAAACCCATCACATTTATTAAAAGATTCTTCAGATTCATTCCAAAGAATAATTTTTGCATCAAATCCGACTTTTTTTAAAGCCCTAACAGCTTCTGTTTCACAATTTGTACCAGGGAAAGAAATGACTCCAAAAAGCACTATAATAAAGTTAAATAATACCGTTTTTAGTGTAAGGTGGCATAAAAAAAAATGCAATAAAAATAGAGCCTATAGTTTAAATAATTTATTTTAAATTGATTATGATATGGGAAAATATAGAATTTGTTTTGTATTCTTTAGATAAATTCAATGACGGAAGAGAAATCATTTAAAGGAAAATACCGCATAAAATCTAGTAGATTGGAAGGATGGGATTATTCATTAAATGGAGCTTATTACATTACGATTTGCACTAAAAATAAAGAATATTTTTTTGGTGAGATTAAAAATGAAAAAATTGTATTATCTGAAATCGGCAGAATGGCTGAAAAATATTGGAAAGGAATTCCTGAGCATTTCCCGTTCGTGAAATTAGATGAATTTGTTGTAATGCCAAATAATATTCATGGAATTTTGTTTATTGAAAATGAAAACAATATGCACGTGTATGTAGAGACGCAAGATTTTGAGTCTCTACAACAAACAAAACATTACAAAAACAAATTTGGAACACAATCAAAAAACGTATCGTCAGTTGTTCGTGGGTTTAAAATAGGCGTAAAAACATATGCTACTATGAATAATATTCATTTCACATGGCAATCACGTTTTTATGACCATATAATCCGTAATGAAAATGAATTAAATAAAATTAGGGAATATATAATTGGTAATCCTAAAAAATGGATACTAGATAAAGACACTCCCGAAGATTTATATACTTAATCTAAATAATTAGATGCGTCAGAAAATTCAAAAGTTAGTTTTAAATGCTTTAAAAAATCTTTATGGAATAGAGAAAGATATTTTGGTGGATATTCCAAAGGATGAAAGTGCTGATTATAGTGTTAACACTGCTCTTCAATGTTCTAAAGAATTAGGAAAAAATTCCAAAGATATTGCTCAAGAAATTCTAAAAGAAATTAAGGATAACGATGAATTTGAAAAAATTGAGATAGCAGAACCAGGATTTATTTATTTTACATTAAAAAAAGAATCACTGATTGATTTAATGTTAAATTCAAAAGAGAGTTGGAGGAATGAAGATTTATTAAAAGGTCAAAAGATTATGGTTGAGTTTGCTCACCCTAATACTCATAAGGCTTTTCATATAGGGCATTTAAGAAATATTTGTTTAGGAGAATCTCTCGTTAGATTACTTGAATCTCAAGAAGGTGAAATTTTTAGAGCTAATTACCAAGGAGATATTGGACCTCACGTTGCTAAATGCTTGTGGGCATTAAAACAAGAAAAGAAAGAAATAATTGAGAAAATCTCAAAATCCTCCCCGCAAGAAAAAGCTGAATTTTTAGGAAAAATGTATGCAAAAGGAGGTAGTACTTATGAAAAAGATGAAGCTTCAAAATCTGAAATCTTAAAAATAAATAAAATAATTTATGAAGAAAATGATGAATCAATAATAAATCTTTATAAAATAAGCAGACAATGGAGTTTAGATTATTTTGATTTTATTTATGAAAGACTAGGAACAAAAAAATTTGATAGATTATTTTTCGAATCAGAAGTTTGGGAATCAGGAAAAGAGATTGTAGAAAAAAATACTGGAAAAGTTTTTAAAGAATCAAATGGAGCAGTCGTTTTTGAAGGAGAAGATTTTGGGCTTCATACTCGTGTATTTATTTCATCTGAAGGTAATCCTACATATGAAGCAAAAGAAATGGGACTTGCAGTTCTTCAAAAAGAAACTTTTGATTATGATAAAAATATTCATGTTGTTGCTAATGAACAAGCCACATATTTCAAAGTTGTAATTGAAGCGATGTATCAAATATTCCCAGAACTTAAAGGAAGACAAGAACATCTATCTTATGGAATGGTAAAACTCACTTCAGGAAAAATGTCTTCACGTACTGGAGATGTAATCACTGCTGAATGGTTAATTGATGAAGCAAAGGCGAAAATATTAAAAATATTAGAAGATCGAGGTTTAACAAAAGAAGAAAAAGAAGATATTGCAGATAAGGTGGCAATTGGAGCGATTAAATTTACTATGCTTCATACAATGGCTAAAAATGATATTGCTTTTGATCTTGAGAAAGCAGTTCGTCTTGACGGTGATTCAGGTCCATACCTTCAATATGCTCACGCTAGAATTTGCTCAATTCTCTCTAAAACAGGCGAGATTGGCGAATGTTTCTTGCAAGATTTCGATGAATTTAATGAGTATGATTGGAAACTTCTAAAAAAGATTCAATATTTCCCTTATCATGTTTCAAGATCAGCAAAAGAAATGAGTCCTCATCATCTTACCCATTATCTTCTTAAATTAGTTTCTGAATTTTCTTCTTGGTATTCAAAAAATTCTGTTCAAAATGCAGAAAGTGATAGTTTAAAGATAGCTAGAATTGAACTTTTGAAATTTTTAAGAACAACCTTAAAAAAGGCTTTATATTTGTTGGGAATTGAAGCTCCTGAGAAGATGTAATTTATTTGGAAAATACGGAAATTATAATTCAAGACAATGGAGGTTATCTTAAGAGTATTTGGGGTAAAATAATTCCATTAATTCACAAAAATTTAAAGAAAAATAACTATATTTACAATAAATAAATATGTTAATCTGAACTAGGATTTAATTGTCGCAATTATGTTGAAACCAAAAAAGATATTTGAAATTTATGGGTTTGTTGGTACAGGATTTATATTAACTGCTTTTTTTCTTAGTAGTTATAATTTCCTAGAAACACAGTCAATTATATATCAACTAATGAATATATTTGGAGCATTAGGTGTTGCTTCGTTCGCTTTTATAAAAAGAGATTTTCCATCATTAATATTAGAAACCATCTGGGCTTTAATTGCTTTTACTGTACTTATAAAACTATTATTCTTCTGATTCAAGAATATCGTGTATCTTCTATTGATAGCACAATCTCGAGAAATATTTTGCATCTAAATTTTAATTTATTTTTTATTTAGGTGATTTTCTCTATAATTAACTAAAAATAGTTCTATTTTTAAAATGAAAAAACACCAAAAAGAAATCATCGGAATATTTGGAAATATATATCCTGAAGTAAAACCTCATTTAAAATTTAGTAATAATATAGAACTTGCAATAGCTGTTATGCTTTCCGCTCAATGTACAGATAAGCAAGTCAATAAAGTAACTCCAAAGTTATTTAGCCGATGCAAAACCTTAAAAGACTATTTAGAAATTCCTCAGAAAGAACTAGAAAAACTTATCTATTCAACAGGCTTTTATAAAAATAAAGCAAAAAATATAAAAGCTTTCGCAAAAAAATTAATATCAGATTTTAACGGAGAATTACCAAAAACATTAAAAGAATTAACAACACTTCCAGGAATAGGAAGAAAAACTGCTAATGTAATAGAACATGAAGCTTTCAATAAAATAGAAGGAATCGTAGTGGATACGCATGTCTTGCGTCTGTCTTATAGAATGGGATTCGGGTTAGAAACCAAAAATGCAGAAAAACAGGAAAAAGAACTTATGAAAGTTCTTCCTAAAAAATATTGGTATTACTATTCTCATTGGTGCATTTTACTTGGCAGAAGTTTTTGCATTTCTAGAAAACCAAAATGCAAAGAGTGTCCTTTAAAGGATTCATGTACTAAAAATGTGGCTGTGACTAAAATTATTTGACTTATAGTTTTTTTAGTTTTAAATTAACAAACTCTAAATCCAAAACAAAAAATGTCAGAAGTAGCAAAAACCCCAATTCTAGAAGGCATTAATTTAATTGAAACAACTCTAAAAACAAACGAAGAAGAGCAAAAAGCTATTGGAAGTATAGTCGAACAATTGAAGAAGAAAGTTATTGAAATATATGGTGATAGAAATTCTATTCCATATAGTGAATTTTATCCTTTATGCAAAATGATGGAGCTATTTATTAGAAAATATGAAGATTATAATATTTCTAACTCTACAAGCAAATATTTACAAAGAATAAGAGTATTAGCATACACAAAAGCAACAGCTGATCCTTCTATGGATATAAAAGCATGTTTTATTCCCATTTAGATTGCTATTAAAGCTTAATTCCTATAAACTCCAACAGCACATAAAGAAGGATTTTAAATATCACATAATGCATCAGATTTTTGGGATTATTGCTCATCCAGTAGAACACTCTCTGTCCCCTCTTATTCATAATGCAGGATATAAAGCATTACATATTCCTGCAGAATATAAAGCATTTGATGTACCTAAAGAAAAACTAGATATTTTCTTTGAGAAAGTGAAAGAAAGAAAAATAGGACTTTCAGTTACTATCCCTCATAAAGAAACTGTTCATAAATATTGTGGAGAAGTTTCTGTTGCTGCTCAACGTATAGGCGCTGTAAATACTATTTATTGGAGAGAAGGAAAAATGATAGGACATAACACAGATTTTATGGGGATTCGTAAACCTCTTCAAAAAGAAGTGGATTTAGAGAATAAAAATGTTGTAATTTTTGGAGCAGGAGGAGCTGCAAGAGCTGGTGTATATGGCTGTGTTTTAGCCGGAGCAAAAGTTATTATATTAAACAGAACCGTAGAAAAAGCAAAGAAATTAGCTAAAGAATTTTCTTGTGAATTTGGATCACTTGCAGATTACGATAAAGAAAAAACAGATGTTATTATCCAGACTACATCAGTTGGTATGATGACAAATGAGTCACTTCTTGAAGAAAAAGATTTCAGAGAAGGGCAGGTTGTATTTGACATTGTTTACAGACCAAGAAAAACAAAATTTCTTGAAAATGCAGAAAAAGCTGGAGCAAAAATTATAACCGGAGATAAGATGTTTCTTGTTCAAGCTTATGAACAATTTAAACTTTTTACTGGCAAAGATGCTCCTCAAGAACTTATGGAAAAAGTATTAGATGAAGCTTTAAGGGAATCAGAATAAAAATTACTTTTTAAATAATCTTTATATGAAAAAATTATTGACGGGAGCTTTTGTAGTATTATCATTATTCACATTTACTCCAAACTCATTAGCCGCTGAATTCGAAGTAGCTAAAGAAGTTAATATTAAAACTGATGTTAATCAGAATTTATATGTAGCAGGAGGAAAAGTTAATGTAATATCTAATATAAAAAAAGACTTACTTACAGCTGGAGGAGAACTAAATATCTCTGGAAATATTATGGAAGATTTGATAATTGCGGGAGGTAAAATAAATATTACAGGAAATATAGGAGACGACTTGAGAATTGCAGGAGGAGAAATTGAAATATTGGGGGATGTAAAAGGTGATGTAATTATATTTGGAGGTGAAGTTAAATTGAAATCGAAATTAATAGAAGGAGATGTAATAATAATGGGAGGAGATATCATTATAGAATCTGAGATAAAAGGAAATCTTATCTTAAAAGCAGGAAAGGTTATTTTAAATGGTATTATTCAAGGTGAATCTAATATAAAAGCTGGTGAAATAAATATAGGAGGTGAATTTAGTGGAAAATCCAAAATTTCAGCACAAGAAATAATTCTTTCAGAAAAAGCTTCGTTTAACTCAGATGTAAATTATTATAGTAAAAAAGGAGAAATAGATTTTGGCACTAGAGTAAAAAATGG
Organism: uncultured Candidatus Peribacteria bacterium; assembly: GCA_964466055.1. Taxonomy (GTDB): domain Bacteria; phylum Patescibacteriota; class Gracilibacteria; genus CAYXLW01. The sequence goes on along the minus strand of CAYXLW010000002.1, from coordinate 106,535 downwards.
AAAAGCAGTTTTTGACTCTAGTCTTGAAGTAGACACTCCATGGGGAAAAGATCATTCTAAATGGGAAAGTAAAAACGTGTCTAATTTTTTCAAATCGGTTCTATTTAGCTCATTATTCATTTTAATTTTTATGTTGGTTACTAAGAAATTTTTTGAAGAATCTGCAAAAAAATTAGAAAAAAATATGTGGAAGAATTTTTTTACAGGATTAGGCTTTATTTTAATGACACCAATTGTAGTTATTCTTTTATTAGCAACAATTATTGGCATCCCATTTGCCTTAATTCTATTATTTGGGTATGCAATTACAATTTATTTTGCCAAAATTCTTACTTCATTAATTTTTGCTAAATTGATTCAAGTTCATTACAAGAAGAATAAATGGAATAATTTTGTAATATTCTTAGTGAGTGTTGGGATATTAATTATTATGAAAATAATAGGAGATATAAACTTTGGTGGATTATCAATTATAGGAAGTATTATTAATTTTGTTGCCATCTCTTCAGCTTTAGGAGCCATTATTTCCCAAAAAATAGAGATATGGAAAAAGATAAGATAGTAGGGATAAAAAAGTAACAAACAACAATTTTTTTAAAAAATATGAGCAAAATTGGGATTGTATGTGCTTTGTACATTGAAGCCAAACCTTTTATAAAATTCCTAAAACTTAAGCCTATAAAAAGTTTAAGTTCATTACAATTATTTGGAAATGATGTGTTTGAACTTATTGTAACAGGAACAAGTAAAACTGCTTCTGCTTGTGGAACAACATATTTGTTAACAAAAAATTCTGATATCTCAACTGTTGTAAATATTGGTATTTGTGGATCAAAAAAAGAAAACATTGGAGATATTTTTCTTATAAAGAAGATAACAGATTTTGATACTAAAAGAAACTTTTATCCTGATATTTTAATTAGAAATCAAACAGATTTTGATATAAAGAATATCATAACCGTTTCAACCACTTTATCTAAAAAAGATGTTGATGATTCTCTCATAGACATGGAATCAAGTGGCTTTTATGAAGCTGCTAGTAATTTTCTAAATGCTGATAAAATTCAAGTTATAAAAATAATCTCTGATAATTTAGATAAGGAAAAGTTAGATTCAAAAGAAATTGAAAGTCTTATAAATAAACACATCAAAAAAATTATAGAATATATAATTCAATTTACAGAAAATGAGACCTCTTGTTTTTCAAAATTAGAAGAAACTATAATTATTAATTTTATTAATAAATATCATTTAACTCTTACACAAAAACGAAAATTTAAAAATATTCTATGGAGTTTGAAGATTCAAACAGATGAGGATATAAATAATATATTAAAGAAATATTTGTTTGATCAAGCAAAATCTAGAAAAAAGGATTTATCAAAAATGATCCTAGAAAACATGGAGAAAAACTTAATTCAATTTTGAGAATAATAATTTACTTATATTCTTGAGTTGTATTGTCATCTTAAGTAAAATCATATTAATAATAAATTAAATCACTTTATATGTCTGGTCACAGTAAATGGAGTACAATTAAACATAAAAAAGGAGCTGCTGATGCAGCAAGAGGAAAACTTTTTACAAAACATGCCAAATTAATTTCTATAGCTGCAAAGAATGGAGATGATCCCGAAATAAATTCAACCTTAAAAACTGCAATTGCTAATGCAAAAATAGATAATGTTCCAAATGATAATATTAGCCGAGCAATTAAAAGAGGAAGTGGGACAGATAAAGATTCAGCAGTCTATCAAGAACTTGAATATGAAGGCTATGCTCAAGCAGGAGTTGCAATTATAATTGAAGCCCTAAGCGATAATATAAATAGAGCATATACAAATATTAGAGCCACTGTTGAAAAAAATGGAGGTAATTTAGGATCAAAAGGTTCAGTTTCATATATGTTCAAAGATAAAGGCTACATGGAACTTATAATCAATACAAAAAATAAAGAAGAAATTGAAATAGATATTATTGAATCAGGAGCTGAAGATTTAGAAATTGGAGAAGATCGTGTTTTTATAACAACATCATTTGAAGATATTGGGAGAGTTCGTGATTATCTAAGAAGAAAGGGGTATAAAATTGAAAACGTAAAAAAACAAAAGGTCCCTGATAACTATATTTCAATTAATGACGACCAAATTGCACGCAAGTTTTTAAATCTTATTGAGAAATTAGAAGAAGAAGAAGATGTTTCTGAAATCTATCATAATGCTGATATTTCAGATGAAGTAATGGGGAAATTATAGAAGAAAATAAGCATCCCAAAGCAATACGACACTCGCAAATTTTAACCTAATTTTTCTATGCAAAAACCCTGTCTCCAATGTGGTATGAGTTTTGATATCATGGAAGATGATTTATCTTTTTATGATAAAGCTTCTCCTGTTTTCAATGGAGTAAAATGTCAAATTAAACCACCATTATTATGTTCTGAATGTCGTTCAAAAAATAGAATGACAATTAGAAATGAAAAAACATTGTATAAAAGGGGTTGTGATTTGTGTAAAAAAAATATTATTTCAATTTATTCTTCAGATAAAAAATTCCCCGCTTATTGTCAAGAATGTTTTTGGGGTGATAAATGGCATGCATTAGATTATGGGATTGATTTTCATAAAAATGAATCTTTTATTAATCAATTTCAAGAATTAATTAACAAAGCTCCAAGACTTGCAATTATAAATAAACAATCAGAAAATAGTGATTATTGTAATTATTCATTTGCAAATAAGAATTGTTATTTAACTTTTGGGAATCATTACGAAGAAGATTGTATGTATGGAAGATACTCAACAAAAAATAAAAATTGTTTGGACTATTTATGGTGTTACAAAAATGAACATTGTTATGAAATGCTCTTTTCAAAAAACTGTTATAATTCAATATTTTTAGATCACTCAGAAAATTGTGAAGAATGTTGTTTTTCAATAAATTTAAAAAGTTGTAAAAACTGCTTCTTTTGTTCTAACTTAAGACATAAAGAGTTTTATATTCTAAATAAACAATATTCAAAAGAGGATTATTTACAAAAAATAAAAGAGTATAATTCAAGAAATTATAGAAGATTTCAGGATGCAAAAATCTTTTTCTTAAATGATTTTAGAAAAAAATTCCCATTTAAATCATCACATCAAACAAACTGTGAAAACTGTGAAGGTGATAACTTGGAAAACTGTAAAAATGTTAAAAATTCTTTTGATTGTAGTGATTCTGAAGATATCAAATATTCATCACAAATTGATGCAACTTCATCTTCAATGGATATGACATGTATGGGATATGATAAAGGAGAACTTTGCTACCAAACCATTGGTTGTGCAGGGACATCTTATGCAATAGCATGTGATTCTTGTTGGCATGATAGTGATATTATGTATTCTCAAATATGTTTTAATTCTTCATATTTATTTGGATGTATAGGACTAAAATATAAAAAATACTGCATTTTAAACAAACAATATACAAAGGAGGAATACGAAAAGTTAGTTCCTCTGATAATTGAAAATATGCAAAATACAGGAGAATGGGGTGAATTCTTTCCTTCTGGATTCTCTCCATTTGGATACAATGAAACTGTTGCAAATGAATACTATCCTTTAACAAAAGAAGAAGCATTAAAGAAAGGATTTAACTGGTCAGATTATGAATCTCCACTTCCAAAGGTAGATAAAATAATTCCAGCAAGCAAATTACCAGATGATATAAAAGATATTCCAGATGATATTTTAAACTGGGCAATAAGATGTGAAGTTACAAATAAACCATACAAAATAATCCCACAAGAATTAAAGTTTTACAGAGATCATAATTTACCAATACCAAGAAGACATCCAGATCAAAGACATAAAGACAGAATGTCACTTAGAAATCCAAGAAAATTATGGTCTAGAAGTTGTGACAAATGCACTAAAGAAATACAAACAACTTATTCTCCAGAAAGACCAGAGAAGATTTTGTGTGAAAGTTGTTATTTGAAAGAAGTCTACTAAATAATAACCATACAAGTTGATTCTACCTGGATCAATGTTTTTAGCAATAGCCTTACCATAAATAATCAACTTAAACTCCCCTTCCTCATTTTTTCTAAACCCACAAATGCCAATTTTCCCTTCAGATATTTTTCATCTATAACTACAAGCATAATACCATTTTTAAGTTTTTTACTCATCCATGCTTTGTATTTCAAGATTTAATATAAAAGAATTAATAAAATTTCACATTAATATTTTATATAATACTTATTGGAAATAAAGGAATTGTCTTTAAAGAAAAGAATCAATAAAATGAAACAAGATTAATCATTTGAAATATGCCTGAATATGAACTAGTTGTCGGACTTGAAGTTCATGCGAGAGTAAATACAAAATCTAAATTATTTTGCTCTTGTAGCAACGATACATTTAATGCCAAACCAAATACACATATCTGTCCAATTTGCACAGCACAACCAGGACAATTACCACAAGTGAATTATGATGCTGTAAAAAAAGCAATATTAACAGGGCATGCATTTCATTCAAAAATCCCTAATTTTTCTAAGTTTGATAGAAAGTCATACTTTTATCCAGATAATCCAAGTGGATACCAAATAACTCAATATGATGAACCTGTTGTTATTGGTGGTTACATCGAAGCTATTGTTAATGGAGAAAGAAAGAAATTTAGAATACACCGAATTCATATAGAGAATGATGCTGGTAAACTTTCTCATTCAGAAGAAGGCACATTCGTTGATTTAAATAGAGCAGGATCACCACTTATGGAAATAGTCACAGAACCAGATTTTAGATCAATTGAAGAAGTATTAATGTTTTTTAAAGAATTACAGAAAATTTTAAGGTATATAAACGTTTCTGATGCAGATATGGAAAAAGGGATGCTTAGAGCTGATGTTAATATTTCATTAAAAGAAAAAGGCTCTGAAAAATTAGGAACAAGAGTTGAAATTAAAAATATGAATTCATTTACCGCAATTGAAAAAGCTATTAAATATGAACAGAAAAGACAAGAGAAAGTTTTATCTGAAGGTGGTATAATAGATCAGGAAACTAGAGGATGGGACACAGCCAAAGAAATTTCTCTTATTCAAAGAAGTAAAGAAGATGCAGCTGATTACAGATATTTCCCTGAACCAGATTTACCTCCTTTGATCATGAAAGATAAAGAAATTGAAGATATAAAAAAAGGACTCACAGAACTTCCTCTTGATAGATATGAAAGATTTAAAGAACAATATAATCTTTCTCATGATGATGCTTATCTCCTTACAGAAACAAAGGAAATGGCGGATTATTATGAAGAAACTGTAAAACAATGTAATCAGTCTAAAAAAGTTGCAAATTGGATGCTTTCGGAACTCATAAAATTTTTAAACGAAGATCAAATTACAATTTGTGAAACTAAAGTAAGCCCTGAACATCTTGCTGAGCTTATTTGTCTAATTGAAGACAACATTATCTCTGGGAAAATCGCAAAAGATATTTTTCCTGAAATTTATAATACTGGAAAAAACCCAACAGAAATAGTCGATGAAAAAGGATTGAAACAAAATTCTAATCTTGAAGAACTCGAAGATATTTGTAAAAAAGTTATTGAAGAAAATTCTGAAATGCTTGCTCAGTATAAATCTGGAAAAGATAGACTTTTTGGAGCTTTTGTAGGACAAGTTATGAAAGCTACAAAAGGACAAGGAAATCCTCAACTTGTTAATGAGATATTAAGAAATTTACTAGATCAATAACGTCTTATTGGTTATTTTTAGTCCATTCTTCAAAATCCTTATCTGTAAGTATAGGAAAGTATTTTGAGATAACCTCGCAAATATAATCATCAAAATTATCATATCCATTAAAATTAAAAATTACTGAATCTAATAACTCCATAGCTTTTCTTAAAATAAAAGGAGATTCAATTACTGCTTTAAGTAAGAGGCAATTAACAAATATTTCAGAAAATATTTCTTTATGAGATTCATAAACAGGGCAGTTTTTACACTTACTTTTTAAACATAATTCATCAACTATAACTTCATAATTCTTTTCTTTCTCCACATTAATCTTTAAAATATTAATGGATTCTTATATTAAAAGAACTATTTCGTATGTCAATAAATATTAAAGATTTAATACAGTTTGGGAAAAAAGAATTAAATAATATTTCTAATACTCCTCTCTTAGATACAAGAATTATTGTTTCTCATTTTTTAGAAAAATCAGAAACATACTTAATAACGCATGAAGAGGTAGAGGTTTCAAAAGAACTTGAGGATATCATTAAAAAAAATATAGAAAAACGAAAAAATCATTATCCTATTGCTTACATAACTAATAAAAAAGAGTTTTATGGAAGAGATTTTTATATAGATAAAAATGTTCTTATCCCAAGACCTGAAACAGAAGAACTCATTGAATACGTTCTAAAAATTATTAAAAATGATTTTGATTCTAACTTAATAAAAATTTTAGATTTAGGTACAGGCTCTGGATGTATTGCAATAACACTAAAAAAAGAGCTGGAGCAACAGACGAGGTCACGTGACCTCGCCTACAGAGAAGAGATTTCAAAGATAAATATTTATGCTAGTGATATCTCAACAAAAGCTTTAGGAATTGCAAAAAGAAATGCAGAAAATCATAAAGTTGATATTAAATTTTTCCAAAGTGATCTTTTAGAAAAATTCCCTAAAAAATATTTTGATTTAATTATTGCGAATCTTCCATATATTGAAGACTCGTGGAATCATCCATCTATTAAACATGAGCCAAATACAGCACTATTTTCAGGCAAAGATGGACTTGACCATTATCGTCGTTTAAGCAAACAAGTGTCATCTGAAAACTGTGAAAACTTGATTCTGGAAATTGGAGATAATCAAGTAACAGAAATAAAGAAAATATTTTCTTTCACCAAGGATGTAAAAATTATTAAGGACTTAGGAAATATAAACAGAATTGTACATATAAAATTTTAAAAAAGAACTGCAATTCATCCGAATGCAGAGATTAATTTTATCACTTTGTATTTCTGAATAAATAAGAAATAGTTAATATTTTTAATTTATTAATCCTTTTAAAAATTCATAGACCTCTTTCGCATGAATTTCTGGTTTTACTTTATCCCAAACATTAATAATTATTCCTTTAGGATCAAGGATAAAAGTTGACCTAAAAGCCCCAATATAAGTTTTCCCCATAAACTTTTTCTCTCCCCAAACTCCAAAAGCCTCCATTAATTCATGGCTTATATCTGACCATAACTCAAAATTTATATTGTATTTATCGATAAATTTATTATGTGATTTTATGTCATCTTTACTTACTCCTATAATTTCTGCGCCTAATACTTTGATTTTACTGTTGAAATCAATAAATCCACATGCTTCTTTTGTACACCCCGAGGTATTATCTTTAGGATAAAAATATAAAACAATATATTTACCTAAATATTTTGACAGTGAAACTTCTTTACCTTCACTGTTTAAAGCTTTTATATTTGCTGGTGATTTATCATTAACTTTTAGCATTATAATTATTTAAGAAATATGCATTATATTAATCTTTATTATAATTCATTAAAAGACCAACTTCGTAGAGACGCACAATTGTGCGTCTCTACACAAATGTATGATAAAATATATGTAATCCTCTTGCTTATAAAAATTCTTTAATTATACCAAAATCAAAACCCCTCCCCATTAAAAATCTTTGGATTTTCATTTTACGTTTTTGTTTATCTTTCTCATTTATGAAACGAAACTCATTATTCTTTAATAGAGTATCTGCAATATCTAATTCATTTGGATTAATCTCATTCCAAACTTTTTCAAATAATTCTTTAGGAATTCCATTTTCATAAAGCTTTTTAAAATAACCAAATTTTCCTCTGAAATTTGTTGTTAATTCATAATTCAAATAAGCTCTAATATATTCTTCATCGTTTAGAAGTTTTTTCTCTTCAAGTTCTAAAATATTTTTTTTAACTTCATCACCACTATTAGGGAATTTTTTATGAAGTTTTTCTTGTAAATCTTTAATAGTAAACATACGCCCTGTAAGAAGTTTTAGAGCAAAATTTTGGATTTTTTTATATTCATCCATAATTATTTAATTAATCATAATTGTCTTTTTTCTTATAATTGTTCCTTCTGGGACTTCCTTTTCACATTCAATCCATCCATCACCATTTCCTCCATGAAGAGATTTAACTTTTTCTTCTCCTTTTTCTAATCCTCTTGCCTTCATTTTAAAGTCATCTTTGATATTTGGAAAAACAAATTCAATTTCATCTCCTTCATCAACTCTATTCTTTACATCAAATCTTAATTTCCCATTTTTACATTCTAGTACAATTCCAAGAAAATCATGTGTTGATCTAGAAACATTTGCTTCATATTGTTGTCCTTCTGCATTTGGTTTTCCTTTTAGAAATCCTGCAAAAAATCCTCTATTAGCTATCGCATGAATTTCATTCCACAGGCTAGTATCAAAAGGTTTTTTATTAGCTATATCATCAAGTGCTTTTCCATAAGCTCTAGTTACACTTGCAAGGTAGTAAATTGTTTTATTTCTACCTTCTATTTTCATAGAACACACTCCTGCTTCTATTATTTCCTTTAAATATTCAATCATGCACATATCTCTAGAGCTCATAATATGCGTTCCATGAAAATCTTCTTCAACTGGGATAAATTCTTTTTGACGTAATTCTTCTTCCCAATATTGTTTAGATTCAAATTCATGTATATTTTTTGAAATATCTTTAGTATTTATTTCTTTTTCCTTTTCTCGATCACTAGTGTCAATTTCATAGCCATTTTCATCATAGATTCTATAATTCCATCTACAAGAATGTGCACACGCCCCCCGATTCGCATCACGTGCTGTCATAAAATTAGAAAGTAGGCATCTTCCTGAATAAGCCATACAAACAGCTCCATGTACAAAATATTCAAGTTCCAACTCTGGAAGCATTTCATGTATTTTTTTTACTTCAGTAATAGTCATTTCACGAGCAAGAATTATGCGTTTAACTCCATTTTTCATCCAAAATTTCATTGCTGGCTCGTTTATAGTACTTGTTTGTACTGAAAGATGTTTTGGAATATTAGGAGCTATTTCATTTGCAAGAAGTAAGACGCCTGTATCTGCTATTATTAATCCATCAGGATTTACTTTCGCTAAAAATTGAAGATGTTTTTTAATAACTTCAATCATATGCTGATGAGGAAACCCATTTACTGTAACATAAACTTTTTTATTGTTTTTATGAGCATATTCAACTATTTCTTTTATCTCTTCTTCTTTAAAGGTATTCATTCTTGTTCTCAAAGAAAACATTGGTATTCCACAATAAATTGCATCCGCTCCGTATCTAAAAGCATAATAAGCTTTTTCGATATCTCCTGCTGGGGATAGTAGTTCTGGTAATTTCATTTATTGTTTTAATAACAAAAATAATCTTGAACATCTTAGATTAAGTAACAAAGGATGAACAATAAAAAAGCACTTGACTTTTTAAATAACATCTTATAATTTACCTTCTCCATGTATGTCAAAAAAAATTTATTTACTAAATTATTTAACCATGTTTACTTCCCAACAAAATTTACACTTACAAAACAGATTCATAACAAAATTATTTTCTATACAAGAAAGATGTATTTATAAATTAAATGAAAATGTGGGAAATTTGGGAGATCAGATTGGCAAACAAGAAATTAGCAAAACTTTATTAGAAGCTTTAAGAGAAATCCCAAAAAGCATAAGAATGTTAATTTTATCACTCATTTCAATTGGAGCAATATCACTACTTACATCATGTAATAAAAATGATCTTAATGAAAATAATATAAAGAAAAGTGCTTATTCCGCGAGAAAAAATGAACCAGATAAAAAAGCTCCTTTAGAACAAGAATATTTGATTACAGCAAACCTCCCTGAGAGAATTCAACAAAAAGGTGTTTCAGTGTCACCTAGCAGAATTAGTGGCGCTACTCTTTTTTTAAATGGAGGAACATATGTAGCAAATGGCATATCGCAAGAATTTCATTATCCAAATGAAAGTAACATTACTACTCTTAGGCTAGTAAAATACTATAGTGTTTCTCCAGAAACAAATGAATGGCCTCAATTTCGATTTACAGTTCATTTTAAAAATAAAGGATCTGAGCTTTATATTAACATATTTGAAGAGGGTAAAGTCACAATAAATAAAGGAAGTAGCGAAGAAGAATTGGAAATTACAGATGAAGATGATCGTAATTTTTATATTGAGCTTGCTAAAACTTTACAAGAGAATATGAATTTTGGTATTGTGTCTGAAATTAATTTTGCTGAGAGACTTGGTATTACTGGTGAAAAGCATAAAGAAGTGAGTAACCAAAGAAACAAGGAGAAAGATCATGAAAACCCTATAATTGATATAGAGGTTACAAAATAGAGATGGGGATTAGTCATTCCAAGTCTTTTCGACTTAGAATTTTTTAAAAATAAGGATTAGTCAAAAAGAATAATCCTATTTGTGGAAGGAAAGTTCGCTATTTTCACTAAATATTAATTTTAGATAAAAATTTATCTTCATCCCAAATTTCAATTCCTAATTTTTCAGCTTTATCTAATTTAGAACCAGAGCTAGCTCCAGCAATAAGAACATTAATTTTCTTAGAAACAGTAGAAATCACCTTCCCACCTCTATCTTGAATTTCTTTTTTAACATCATCACGAGTCATATTTTCAATAGTTCCAGTAAGAACAAATCTCATCCCAAAAAAAACTTGTTCAACATTTTTAACTTCTTCATAAGTTAAATTAACACCATTCTCAATAAACTTTTCTATTATATGAATTGAATTCCCATCATGAAAATATTCAATAAAACTTTTAACAGCTTTATCACCCAATCCATCAATTATTAATAAATCTTCTATTTTTGTTTTCTTTGCTAAACTAAAAAATTCTTCAAGAGAAAAATATTCCTCTTCTTTTCTTTCATTTTTTTCCCCCTGATAAGGGGGATTAAGGGGGTTAGATAAATCTCCCCCAAAAAGTGATAATTGATCTTCTTTTTCTTTTTTCACAATTCTTATTTTTTTATTTAACTGCTTCTTAAAAAAATCAGCAATTAATTTTGACGTTTCTTCTCCAATAAAACGAATTCCTAGAGCAAACAAAAATCTTTGTAGTGGAAGTGTTTTAGATTTATCAATAGATTCCAATATATTCTCTGCCTTTTTCTCTTTAAAAAAAGGTAACATTAAAAGATCGTGCTTTGAAAGAGAGTAGATATCTGAGAAATCTTCAATTAACTTCATTTCAATAAGGTCATTCAAGACTTCTTCTCCGAGTCCTTCTATATTTGCTCCTTTTCTACTTACAAAATGTTTTAAGCTTTCTAAATGGATAGAAAAACATTTTTGATTAGTACATCTATAAGCAACTTCTTCATCTATTCTTTCTAGCTTACCATTACAAACTGGGCAATTTTCAGGAAATACAAATTTTTCAGATTCATCTAAACGCATACTTTTAACTACTTCAAGAACTTCAGGGATTATATCTCCTGCCTTATGAATCATTACTGTATCCCCTACTCTAACATCCTTTTTTTCTATTTCATCCGCATTATGAAGAGTTGCACGAGAAACAGTGCTTCCTGCTAAAATTGTTGGTCTTAAGTTTGCGACAGGAGTTACAACACCTGTTCTTCCTACTTGTAAGTCTATACTAATAACTTGCGATTGAGAAATTTCTGCTGGGAATTTATATGCGACAGCCCAACGAGGTGCTTTCGCAGTTGATCCTAAAATTTTCTGCTGTCTTAATTCATTTACCTTTACCACTATTCCATCTATTTCAAAAGGAAGAGAATCTCTTTTTTCTGCCCATTTTTTAATATAATTTTCAACTTCTTCTAAGTTTTTACATAATTGTGATTCCTCTTCAACTTGAAATTTTTGTTCTTGTAAAAAGTTCTTTACATCTAACTGACTATTCAATAACAACTCCTGAATACTAAATATTGCATAAGGGAAAAAACTTAACTTCCTTCTTTTTGCAAATTCAGGATCAAGTTGCCTTATAGTTCCTGCTGCTGCATTACGAGGATTAGCAAACTTTCCATTTTCTTCTTTATTCATATTCTCAAAATCTTTTTTCATAAAAAACACCTCTCCAGAAATTTCTCCATTAAAATATGAAGGTAATTTGTGAGGAATGCTTTGTATTGTTTCTACTGTGTGAGTTACGTTTTCTCCTTCAATTCCATTACCACGTGTTACAGCACGAATAAATTCACCCTTTTCATAAGTTAAAGTGATGTTTAATCCATCTAATTTTAATTCAACAAAATATTCAAATTTTTCAGGAAGAACTTTTTGGATTCTTTCTTGCCACTCTTCTAATTCTTGAAATGTAAAAATATCACTAAGACTTTCTTTTTTATGTAAATGTTTAATTTTTTGAAATTTTTCGTTAAGCTTAGATCCTATTTTTTGTGTAGGTGAATCTAGTGTTTTAAATTCTGGAAATTCCTCTTCAAGTTCAATTAATTCTCGTTTTAAAGAATCTCTTACTGATTCAGGTAGTATTTCTTCATCATTAGTAAAATAAGCTTCATTAGCTATTTCTATTTCTTTCCGAAGCGTTTTAATACGTGCTAAAACTTTGTCTTTATCCATATTTAGTAATCAGTAGATATAATACAATCATAGTTTATTCGATACCTCTTTCTGCAATTTTATGGAAGTTGAGTCTCTAAAGAACCGAGATAATCTAACTCTTCTAACTCTCATATCTACTCACTTCATCTAATTTCCTTTCCTTCTATCTTTTAAGTAGCCAATTTGCAAATTCATTCATAACAAATAAAACAAAAGCTGTTATGATGTAGCCTATAAATCCTCCTTTTACATCAAAAACTGCAGTTCCAAATTTAAATACGTTTGTAACGTATTCTAATACATAGAGTATAAAAGCATTGATTATAACTGAGAAAAGTCCTGCTGTGAGAACTATAAGTGGAAGTGCGACTAATTTTAAAAGTGGCTTAACTATTGCACTAAGAACACCTAAAAATAACCCTGCAATAAGAAAAGGAGCTACTCCTCCACTTATTTCAATATAATTTGGGAGGAAATTTGTAAGCCCCCAAAGTACCATTGCATTAGCTATAACTACTAATATTGCATGTCTAATCATAAGTAAGATGATTAAAATTCGTTTAGAGGATATAAGTTTTTTTATTTTATTTCAATGAACTGACCATATAATTCCTACATAAAAAGATAAAAATATATTGACATTATATATATAATGTATAGAGAGATAAAGTTTAGATTTTAATCCTAGTATGGGTAAAAGGATACAATAGAGGGACTAAAGGGATTATCAAGAAATAGGGAGGGGCTAAATAATCATTTTATTTATGGGATATTGATTTATAAGTAATTTTTTAAATTTAACCTTGAAAAAAAAACAATTTTCTTTAGTATTCCTCGGCTTTGTTTGGTGCCATCGCCAAGTGGTAAGGCCTGGGTTTGCAAAACCTATATCGCCGGTTCAAATCCGGCTGGCACCTCCAATAAAGCATAAAACATCTTTTTTAAAAAATGATGTTTTTAAAGCGTCATATCCAATAAGAAATATTTTTATAAGATATTTCATTATTTGTTTTATACAAATAGTAAATCAAAGTTAATTATTTACATTTTTTTTAAAGACCTTTAAAATAATCGCAATGAATTAAACCCATACCATGAATTCAATATTAAATACTATTGAAATCCCACAACAAATTCAACACATTAATAGCAAAATATTTTACTCATCCACAAATACGCTTAGGGAAATTTTAAACAAATGGCCGAACATTCTAATAGCATTAGGGATAATTATAATAGGATGGTTGATTATGAAATTTGTTAGATGGACAATAGTAAAAATATCATCCAAGATTTTTCTTCATAAATTTAGTGAGAAATCAGGACTAACTAAATTCTTAGAAAGAGCACAAGTTAAATCCTCTCCAAGTGAAGTAATAGCAAAGTTTTTAGGAGGATATATATTTATGATGTTTTTTCTTGCATCATCCAACATACTAGGACTAACAGATATTTCTGAATTTTTAAACAAAGTTATCAACTACATTCCTCAAGTAGTAGTAGCTTTATTTATAGTTCTTATAGGATTTCAAATTGGGAATACAGTTAGTGCAATAGTAGAAAGTACTTTAAAAATAATGGATTCGTCATCTTCTAAAATTATAGGACTTGTAGCAAAAGAGATTATTGTTACATTTGCTATTCTTGCTGCACTTTTCCAACTAAACATAGCCGAAGATCTTGTGAAGATATTATTCACTGGAGTAGTAAGTATGATTGTTCTTGCAGGAGGACTATCAATAGGACTCGGCTCGAAAGATTTTATTAAAGAATTTTTATTTGAAGTAAAAAAGAAACATAAGTAGAATATTAGGAGAAAAGGAGAGAAGGTGAATAAGAGTTAAAATTTTAATCAATTTTAAACTATAAATTCTTTTCTCCTTTTCCCCTAATCGCCTAATACATGAAACTATATCTCTGGTTATTTTTTACTACTTTTCTAATTTCTATACTAGGACTAAGCCTCGTTTTGTTTAAAATCCATATTAAAGAATTCCCACTACTTGCACCAATTCTTTTTTACTTTTTTTTCTTCCTATTAAATTTCTCATTTTTTACGTTTGTAGGATATATCACAAGAAGAATATTTTTACGATCAATTAATAAATTCATTTCATATAGTCTAAGTTTAAGACAAGGATTCTTATTAGCAATTTTTGCATGTGCATCAGTCTATTTATTCTATATAAAAGCACTTACATGGTGGGTTGCATTTATTGTTCTTATTGTTTTGTTCTTCACCGAGGTGTTTTTTACTATAAAAGATGAGGTAAAATAGTATCTTGAGGTTTAACCTTGAATGCGAAAAAAAAACGATATATTTTTATCTTAAAAGAAAAGCTTAAATTAAGGTTAAACCTCTTTTGAAAAAGCGCATGATATTAAATCTCCTTTGTTTTTGAGTTTTTTTTCTATTTCTAATAAATTTTTACTTTTCTCAAAGATACCAAATACAGCGGAACCTGATCCAGTCATATTACTGTGAATTGCTCCATTGTTTAAAAAAGTTTCTTTAAAAAATTTTAGGTCTGGATAAATCTCAAAGATTATTTTTTCAAATGTGTTGCTATTACTTATACTGTTAGGATATTTTTCTTTAAAATATTTCTTTAACTCGCTATATGCCCAAGAAGTATTTATAGAAATATATTTTGGGATTATTAGTAAAACAATAATTTCTGTTTGTTCCAACCCACCAAAAATTTCTCTTGGATATATTACTTTTTCTATCTTATCCCCAATCCCAGAAATATGAGCAAAAGTTAATTCATTTATAAAAAATGGAACATCCGCACCTATTTTTGCCCCTATTTCACAAAGCTTATCATTAGATAAATTTATATCCCAAAATGTATTAAGAAATTTTAAAGTTGTTGCTGCATTGGAACTTCCACCTCCCAATCCTGATCCTATTGGAATATTTTTTTCTATTTCAATTTTTATTCCTTTTTTTCCTTTTGCTTTTGTTCTTAATAAATCCGCTGCCTTAAATACCAAATTATCTTTATTTGTTGGGATTTTAAATTCTCCTTTAGATTTTATTTCAATACTTTCCTTTTTTTCTGTAAAAGTTAAATAATCACCAAAATTTATTTTCGCAAAAACAGAATCTAGCTCATGATAATTATCTTCTCTTAGCTTAAGAATATTAAGAGTTAGGTTTATTTTTGCCGGTGAAAAAACAGAATTATTCATTTCCCATAAAGTATACAAATAATTTTAATTGTAATAAATATCAAACATTAATAGTTGATATTATGTTTGTTGATTTTGTTAATGAAAGCCATTAGAATCACAGTCGTATATTGAATATGTTTTAATCACCATAAAACAAATAAAAATTATGAATCAACGGAAAAAGAATTTCTTTCTTATCTTTGTTGTTTTCTCAATATCTTTCCTTATTTCTTTCTATTTTTTTGATGGTTTTGAAAAAATAAATAAGCTTAATTTGAAAAGGACAGAAGAAAAAAAAGAACAGATTTCTGAAGACGTTAAGTCTAAAACTGCTCTAGAAGAAGTAGTTAATAATGCTGAAACTAAAATCGTCGATGAACATATAAATATTCCCAATGATAATTCAGACAAAAAAATAGATATTCCAGAAAATAGTGTGGATGGATTACTTGAAATTAATAACTTAAATGAAGATGATGTTTTAAATGATGAAGTTGATAAAATAAAAGAAGAAATATTATCAAATGTTGATAAGTTGTTTTTAGGAGAAGAAATAAATAAAAAAGATAAAAATGAAGTCTCTCTTAATAAAGGATATGTAGAATACATTATTCAAGTTGGAGATAATTGGGAAGACATAGCAAAAAAATTCAATATTGATGTTTATCAAGTATTGCAGAATTACAATCCAGATGTTGAAACTCTACAACCAGGTAATATTCTTTTTATACCAATTCCTCCTACTAAAAAAGAAACAGAATACATTAATAAGGAGGATATACAGAACAATGAAGAGGTTGAAAATGAAATCAGTGAAGAAAATAATGATATGCAATATGTTGTCCAAATTGGGGACACTTGGGGGAAGATAGCAAAAAAATTTAAAATTCCTAATTATAAGGAACTTCAAGAGTATAATTCTGAGGTTCAAAGGTTATATTCTAACAATATTATAGCTATACCTAGAGAATATATTAATTGGGTAGAATATACAGTTGTACAAGGAGATACGTGGGAAAAGATTGCTATAAAATATGGTATATCAGTAGAGAACCTAAAAGACGCTAATGATTATAAATCTCTATTACTGGGAGAGATAATATTAATCCCATCTTATTAACCAAATAATTAAAAAAATTATTTTCTTGACATATATAAAATATATAGATATAATGACATGAAAATTTCACCATAATTAACTGTATAAAAAATGTTAAATAAAACAAAATTTGATAAAAAGAAAGGATTTACATTGGTAGAACTTATAATAGTAGTTGCTATTATTGCAGTACTTGCCTCAATATCTTTTATGGCATTATCTGGAGAAACATCAGAAGCTAGAGATTC
Source organism: uncultured Candidatus Peribacteria bacterium (assembly GCA_964466055.1). Lineage (GTDB taxonomy): Bacteria > Patescibacteriota > Gracilibacteria > CAYXLW01. The sequence continues at coordinate 89,347 of CAYXLW010000002.1, read as the reverse complement.
TAGAAGACTTTCTGATTTAAAAACTATTGAGGACTCTGTATCTACATCCAATGCAAAAAATCGCACTATTGATTACGATACTTCTGATTCTATTACCACAAGTACAACTCAAGGAATTATAACAAACATAAGCACAGTTGCTTCAGCAGGAGCTATAATTGCAGATGATAAAGTGGTAAGAGTGCTTCGTAATGCAAAAGCTCTTGAAATTGGAAATACTTTAGTAGATGCAACTATTCTTTCAAATGTAGCTCGTGATCCTAAGGGAATGCCATATGTAGGTGCTTTTCTTACTGATAATCTATATCAAATTATTGGAGTAAAAGAAAATGCGGAAACAAGAATTCCTACAGCAATAATAAAAGGATCTTTTAAAGAGGGAGCTGTTGTTGATAATCTTATTAATGATATTACTAATGTTGCTACTTCTATTACAATAGGCAATGCAGATCAATTTATTGCAGGAGACGTTATTATAGTTGATTCTGAAAAAATGGCTATTAGTGGAGTAGATATAAGCACAGAAACAATTACAGTTATGAGAGGATATAACTCAACTACTGCTAAAATTCATAATAAAAAAGCTCCTATAAAATTAGCTACTTTTTCACCAGATGCAGATGGACTGCTTTGTTTTGGTAAATTAAAAGCATTAACAGGAGGAACAGGTACTCCTATTGATATGAATGATGATGGAGACACTAGTGATTCAGGGATAGATATATCAACTCTTACAGGAGATACGACATATATTTGTGATGAGCCGACAACTCAAGGTAGTATTTATGAAGGTGCTATTATTGACGACGGTAGAACGATTCCTTATGATGTAAACACGCAAAATTAAACGGATAATCACTAATAAACTATATACTTTTTCATTATTCATTAAACAATTTAGAAATGAAATTAAACAAACTAAAAAAAGGATTCACTCTTGTGGAACTTATTATAGTAATTGCAATTATTTCATTACTAGCTTCACTTGCATTTATGGCAATGTCTGGAGAGACTGGAGAAGCACGAGACACTAGAAGAATCTCTGATATAAAAAATATTGAAGATCTTATTGTAACTTCGAATGCAAAATCTCTTTCAATTAATCATGGTAGTTCTACTGCTGAAATAACCACAAACCTAGGAGTAGCAAACGGAGTTAATCCACTTAGGGGAGCATATCTTGTTTCAGTAGCAGGAACACTTTTCAATTTAGCTACTGCTTCACCAAATACAGACCCTAAAGGAACTTCTTATATTGCAGGATTTATAAATAATAATAGTTATCAAATTATAGGAGCTGAGGAAAATCCAGAAACAGGAATCCCTACAGCTATTGTTTCAGGAAGCTTTCGTGAAGGCGTAATAGTAGATCAAACTCGAGCTGCTATAGGTTTGGTTACAGATGAAATATTGGTATCAAATCCAGATCAATTTGTAGCTGGTGATGTAATAACTATTGATAATGAAGATATGGTAGTAGCAGGATATAATGCTAAGAGATCAACCATTGCAGTTCTTGCCAGTTCAGTAGATATTCCTCCAAGAAGTGATGGTGTTGTAGGTAATATGGCTGTTCATAGTAAAGGAGCTAAAATAAAACTTAAATATCTTGCACCACGTGCAGGTGGAATTTTTTGTTTAGGTAAATTAGATACTCTAGCTTCAGGATCTTGGGCAACACAAGCAGGAGCTGTTCAAGGTGTAACAACAGCTGTGGTTGTTCCTATTAGAACTGCTGATCCTGCTTCTGCAAATGTGGCAACCGCAGGATTACCTACTACAGTTGCTGAAGATTGGACAGGAGGAAAGGTTTGTGCAAATACTGCTACATCTAGAACTTCTTCTTCTACTTATGCTGATGCTCAAACAACAGTGAATATTACAAGCGGTGATAATACAATTCCTTTAGGTATAATTATAGATGAAGGAACAACAGTGCCATATAATCCGGAACTTTAATAATATTTTTTTATTTCTTAAAAACTGAAAAATATGTAAAAATAAAAACAATAACAAAATAATAACTAATTTACTTCTTAATTTTAAAAAAATGAAATCAAACAAACTAAAAAAAGGGTTTACGCTTGTGGAACTTATTATTGTAATTGCAATTATTGCATTACTAGCTTCACTTGCATTCATGGCATTGTCAGGAGAAACTGGTAGAACTCGTGATACCAGAAGAGATGCAGATTTAAATCACATTGAAAATCTTATTGTGACCGCAAATTCAAAAGGTGAAACAATTAGACATAACAATGCAGTAGCTGAAATAACTACAAACCTAGGGGCAGCAAACGGAATTAATGCAATAAGAGGTGCTAAACTTGTTTCAGTTGGATCAACTCTTTTTGATACAACTCTTGCTACTCCGAATGCAGATCCTAAAGGAACTTCTTATATTGCAGCATTTGTTAATGACAATATTTACCAAATTATAGGTACTAAAGAAAATCCAGATACAGCAGTTCCAACAGCTGTCGTGAAAGGAAATGTTAGAGAGGGAGCTGTAGTAGATCAAGTTCGAGCTAATATAGGTTTGATTGCAGATGAAATATTAGTATCAAATCCAGATCAATTTGTAGTTGGTGATGTAATAACTATTGATAATGAAGATATGGTAGTAGCAGGATATAGTGCTAATAGATCAACCATTTCAGTTTATGGTATTAATACGTTAACAGGAGCTATTCCTCTAAGAAGTGTTGGTGTTGTAGGTAATATAGCTACTCATAATGCAGGAGCTAAAGTAAAAATGAAATATTTTGCACCACGTGCAGGTGGAGCTCTTTGTTTAGGTAAACTTGATATTCCGGCAACATCTTGGTCAACACAAGCAGGAGCTGTTCAAGGTATAGCAACAGCTGTAGTTGTTACTATTGAAACTGCTGATCCTGCTTCTGCAAATGCGGCAACCGCAGGATTACCAACAGGTGCAGATTGGACAGGGGGTAAGGTTTGTGCAAATCATGCGACAGCTCAAACTTCTGCTACTTATGCTGCAGCTCAAACAACAGTGAATATTACAAGTGGAAATTACACAATCCCTCTAGGAATTATTACAAATAATGGAACAACTATTCCTTATAATACAGATCTTTAATATTTAATTCTATTAAAGTATAATAACCCTGCGGGTCATAACGATCCGTGGGGTTTTAAATAATAATCATGAAAAATTTTAAAATTAAAAATATATTAGGATTTACTATTATAGAACTTATGATAGTGCTTTCTATTTTATCAATATCTATTTTTTTAGTAGTTATATCTTATAAAAATTCAAGTAATGCTATAACAATTGGAAGTGCTATTGAAATATTAAACGATAATATTTTGGAAAGTAGGAATAGTCTTATCACAAATAAAATAAACTCTTCTGATTTTGTGTTTTCTATATCTTCTCCCCAATTTTATTATCACAGGGATACTTTAAACATTTCCTCACAAAAAAGATTAAAAAGTGCAGAAAATTTAACAATTTCAAATATTGTTCCAATTTCTTCAACTAGTCGTGGTTCAGCAAATTTTACATGGGAAAATTTTTCTTCCAATGACGTTCTATTCCAAGTTAAAGCTGGAAAAAATATTATAGATGAAAAAGATAATGCTGAAGTTGTCGACTTAGGTGAAGATATAAAGACTCCTACAATTTCAATCTCTCCTATAAATGAAAATCAAAAATATGAATTTTCTATTATGGATAAAGCTGATAAACTCGTTAGTGAAAAGATTGTGTTTTTCTATTTTTCACAAGAGAATTTAGATGGAAATGATAAAAATAAAGTTGTTTTATCAAAAATAGAAGCATTAGATTTTTTTGATAATTGGCTACCTTTAAATTCGATAAATTTAAAAATATATTCATCCCCTCCCAAAAAGAAATATTATTATGGTAATACAGAATATAAAAGAGTAATAGTTACTTTTAAAAAAGATGATGAAACGATGTCTTATGAATTGTAAACTATATATTCATTCTCCGACTTATTTGAAATATTATAAAAATGAATAATTAGGTAGTTAGAAAATAATATATGAAAAAATATAGATAAGAATTAAAAGGATTCTAGAATAAAACTCCATAAATCCCTCTTGCGTCATGGTGGGGACTTCACAATAAGAATCTCTCTATATATCTTAAATCCCACAGTTATTTGCATAAAAATATAATTAAAAAATCAGGAATAAGCTTTATTGAAGTTCTTGTAGCAATGGGAATATTTGTTACTCTTATTGTTAGCGGAAGTGTGATAATTAAAAATTTCAGTATCGAAATCACTGAAATGCAAGATATTTTGCAATCTAAAATATTAGCTAAAAATGCTATCAAATTAACGGAAAATATTCTTTTAAATGAAGATAGTACAACTTGGAATAGCAGACTTACATATAATATGTCAGGAAGTCCATTAGCTAGAGATTTTATGCTTTCTTGGAATGGGGTAAAATACGATTTAACTAATAGCAATGAATATGATGGGCCTATTAATCCTTATTCTGAAAGTAGTCCTATAGACACAGAATTTTTTAGAAGAATTACTCTTACTCAACTAGAAACATGGGGATTATATGAAATAAAAGCCGATGTATGCTTTGAAAAATGTGAGTATCATGAATATTTATATAAAATATTTAAAAGATAAATGTGAATATAAGAAAAAATAAATTGGGGTTTACCTTCGCTGAATTGATTGTAATTCTTGCGATTTCAGGATTTCTTTTAGGAGGGATTATTATGTCTTTTCAAAATTTTACAAGTTTTGAAACATGGCTTGTAAATTTCTCGATACTACAAAAAAATACGGCAGGAGAAGTGATTTTATTAGAAAAAGTAATTGATGAAGAACAAATTATTATTAGTACTTCAGATCTTTCATATACTACTGAAAAATTCTTATCTCGAGAAGAAAATTTGCCAATATTCCATTATGTTTCTTCCATAAAAGAGGATGGGGATGGAGCACAACTAACACTACTAGATACTCAAGGATATTTATCCATTCATAGTGGTATATTTTTTAGTGGTATGGTGGAAGTAGGAACAGATCTTTTTGTTGTTGATCCAGGAAATCATGTTATTAGAAAGATAGATACTTTACTTGGAACAGAAGTTGTATATGCAGGGACATTTGGAACTGCTGGTGGAGATAATAATGCTGATTCACTCTCTGCAACTTTTAGAAACCCAACAGGAATTACATATTATAATGATGATGATAATGGGAAGCTTTATGTTTCAGATACAGGAAATCACAGTATAAGAACAATTACAATAGCTACTGATTCAGCTAATAGAACAGTGGCTACTTTTGCAGGAAATATTGGTATTCCTGGCAATACTGTAGGAGATAAAGATCTTTCTTTTTTTAATAATCCAACAGGAATTACTGTTAATCCCAATAGTGGAGATTTGTATGTTTCGGATACGGGGAATCATCTAATAAAAAAAATTTCTAGTGGTAGAGTTCACATTCTTTTAGGTACTGCTGAACCTAATAATTCAGAGAATAATGCACAAGTAAGTAACTTTACAAGTTTTGCAATCAACACACCAACTAACATTGTGTATGACGAAAATATGTCTCATCTTTATATTAATGACTTTTTAAATAAACGTATTTTACGTTTAAGTGAAGGACTTGAAGTTGAGAAAATAACTAATGAAAATATTTATTACGGGGGAGTGAGAATTCATTTGGATGATACTGGTAGAGTATTTTTAGACTACCAAGAACTCCTTTCAGGAGAAATTTTTTCTATGGATGTTCTAGACTTAACATTGAGTTCACTTCTTTTGCCAAGTGACATAGAAGGTTATGATGGGACTCTTTTTCTTAATCAAGACTTTATTAAAGATGGGAATAATTTTGTTGTTTTAGGCCTAGATGAATCTAATAACTCTTGGACACTTCTCAAAATTCAGGATATGAATCCTAAGAATGCTATTGTTTGGCACGGAACAGGAGGTATTTTTCAGCCAATGAAATTATGGCATGAAACAGCACATATTTTTAATTCTTACAAAGATTTTATTGGAGAGTCTTTGTTAGTAGAAATGAAGAAAAGAGTGAATCCTTCTGGTTACAATGTAAATATGGCAGAATTACTTCTAAAATTTAAGACATTTATGCCTATTAAAGAAGATGATATTGAAATTTCTTATTCTATAATTCTAGGAAAATGAAAACAATGTCACTCTGTATAATCTTGGTAGGATGGATGCCTAATCTATAATATATAAACTAGATTCCCTCATTCTCGGGAATGAAAATGTGATTTAAGGAAAAACATAATATATGAATAAATTACTAAAACAAAACGGCGGGATACTTTTATATGTATTTATTTTAGGAGTTATTATGTTAACTTTTATATCTTTACTTGCAACTTTATTTAGTTCTTCGGTAGTAAATGTAAAGAATATACAAGATTTTATTGGAAGAACTCAAAAGGCTGAAAACATTTTCAATAATGCAGTAGAAAGATATAAAAATGACCAAAATGATTATGAAATGTATTTAAAACAAGAGGACTTTGAACATTCTCTTACTCAATATAAAAAAGATCAAACTGTATTTTTACATTCTTCAACAGATGATAAGAAAGACTATATATGGTCATTTAATGATACTCAAAGAGAAATTGCGTTTATAAAAGAAGATTCAGTTACAGGAGAAGATGTTTTTTTTGATAATAAACTTGATGAAATAAAGTCTTTTAAGATTTATTGGAATATGAAGACAGATATTAGTAATCCAGAAATTTCTAAATATAATCCTATGCAAAGAGTAGAAAATGCTCATTTGAGAATAACTCTTGAAAAAGTAGGTAAAGTAGGTTTAGAAAATTCTAAAAGATGCTTTAATACCAATAACAGTGTTGTGATTGATCATATTACAATTCAATCTGAAGATATTTTTGAAGATGTTTTTAATAATGCTTTAATAATAGATGAATCTTATTTTAAAAGTTTTACTTTAAGTGATGATTGCACTAAAATTCCAGATTATGTTGGTGATCTAGAAGGTGATCCTCCTATATTTCCTGATCCTTATGAACCTCCACTTTTAAATGGTAATAATCCATTAGATTTTAATAATTATGGTTACACTTTGACTATTGAGGTTTTGAGTGGGGAGACTAGTGTGCGTGTTAATGCTGTTGGTAATAATGGCTATATTCCAACTGATTACTTAGATGTTGAGGTTATTCCAGAAAAGGAAGGTGATGTACTAGAGGAGGAGGTTTATGTAGGGGAAATTTAGAATAAATTGTGAATTATTAATTCCGAATTAATAATATTGAATCTATATAAAAGTTATTGGATATATTAAACTTTCCTAAATCACTCAATGTAGTATTAGTAAAACAAAAAAGAGGCTGTTTAAATTTTAAAACAACCTCTATTAAGTGAATTATTTAACATTGTTGACAATAATTAATGAGATAAGTAATTTATAAACATTATTTATTAAGTGTTAATATTTTACTTTTCAAGGATTTAGCCACTAAATAGACATTACACAAAAAAGTATTGACATATATCTCTGTATATGATTGAATTACGACTACCTCGTGAAAGAGTGGCTTAAATATAAGATAAAAAACAAGAACGCACAATGGACATTGTGTGTTTTTTTGTTATTTATATTTTTGTTATTTCTTATCATAAGCCTAGTATCTTTAATAATAATTTAACCTTTTCTCATAATTATAATGATAAACATTATATAAAATTATCTTAATATTTTTTTATACAGGTGTTTAAATAGGCACTTTTCAGCTAAACAATAACCTTTTCTTTCTCACATTGTCCATTGTGCTTATTTTTTAAATTTAAATAACAATGACTTCTGAGAAAATTCATAGTACTGATGAAATAAAAGATCTAAATTCTTTTGTTGGAAACCTTAAAGGAGAAAACGTTGAAATAAGTAAAATTCAAAACCAATCTTTAGCATTTATTGGAAAAATTAAAAATTTTCTAGAATTAACTTTGCCAAAAGAAATTACTCTAATTTTGAATGAAATCAATTTTTGCTTAAGAAAAATTATGGTAGAGAAGGGAGAGTATCCTAATATTGCCTTAGCTGTAAATACCACCAATGTTTTTAAAATACAAAATTATATAAGTATATTATCCTTGATAGAGTTGGGATATATACAAGAAATTAAGGGAATTTCTGAAGCTATGAATATATTAAAATCGATAAAAAATTTAAAAATAAACAATGAAGATAAATTATTTATCGGATACAAACTACTAGAATCGCCTGTGGTTAAAAAAAATACTGATAATAAATTTCTTTGTTCTTTTTTAGACTTATCAGATAAAAAAGTAGATATAAGGAGAATACTAGACAATGAAATTTTCAGTTTTGATTTTGATTCTTCAATTATTGTTACAGTTATTAAAAAACTATTTAGTAAAGGGTATAAGTATAATGAAATTATAGAATTCATTAAGCACTCAAAATTCAAAAACATCTCACTTGATGCAAATTCAATGGCAGAAATTCTAAAACAGATGCAAATTCTTAAAAATGAAAAATGGGGAGATTTTATAAAAGCAGTTTTACTGCAATTTAAATTTGATAAAAATGCCTTAAAAGAACTTGAAGGGAATATTTGCAATATATTTAATCATGAGACTCAATCGTATATGTGTATTACTATGATAAAGAAAACTATGAATATAAAAGTTAAAAATTTTCACGATAAGATAGAACTTATTAACACCGAATTAGACAATACTGTTACATGGGAGGATGTTGAATACATTTTAAGAAAGTACAATCTATTGGAGTCTTTCGCTATAATTCCTGATAGTATGTTTAACATTCTTGTAAAAAAACTTGGAGATGATTTTAATATAAGTATTGATATATATAAATGTATCATGAAAAGAACCTCAAAAAGTCAAAGAGGAAAATTTAGGAATACGAACATTTCAAATAAAATTAATTTTTCTTTAAATAAAATAAATGAGAAAAAAGTTATTATCAATTCTGATGAGCAAATCCCCAATGAGTTATGGACAGAATATATTGGTTCAGGTGTAAAAGTTATATAAATATAATGCTCGAAAATAAGATTGAAAGTTAAGATACACAATAGTGTTAAAATATAAATCTTAACATCTGAATTTGGGACTACATTATATATATTTCAAAAGTTTTTAAAAAAATCTTAAATCAAACTACAAATCAATAAATAAGTTTAGCAAAAAAGATTTACTTTCTAACTTGGGGGCAAACTGGAGTATTGAAGATAAAAAGGTTTGTTTTAAAGCCAAAAAAGAGTTTGAACCTTTCTTAAAACTAAAGAATTGGACTAAAGGTATTTCCACTGGGGGCGAACTAAATAAAACACGCATAAACATAACAAAAAACACCCCTAAGGGTGTGTTGTTTTCTACTTGGTGGGCAATAATTAATAAAATTAGGAACTTATAAGTTCCCTACTTATAAAAATAAAAAAATGTATTGCTCTCTGAAAATAAGACGTAAAGTTAAAGCAAGATAATAGATAAAAAATATAAATCTTAATATTAATTTATTTACCTTATAAAAAGGTGTTTTCTTCGATCCATTCCGAAAACGATTTATTGATTGAAAAATAAACAAAATTGGTTATATTACAATCAGTAGATTTATATATTTACTTCTATTAAACTAAAACTATGAGTGAAGAATTACTACAAAGAGGGCTTATTAAAAATCCTGAAAAAATTGGGGGTTGGGATTTTTATAATATTGGAGCAACAAGCGTTAAGGCACTCAAAGAATATGGAATTATTCGTAATGTTGATTATGGAAGTGTAGAAAATAAAAAAGTTGATGCGTTAATTGTGCAAAGAAAGAATGTTATAGCAGTTATTGAATATAAAAAACCTTCTGAATTTAAGACAGAAGCTCAAAAGCAAAAAGCAATAGATCAAGAAGTTGAAGTTGCTCAAAAATTAGGAGCAAAAATTTTTATTGCTACCGATACGCAAGAAGCAGTTTGGGTGAATGCTCTTACAAAGAATAGAATTGGTGATGAAAACGGAAAAGAAATCAAAATATTATTTGAGCCAAAGAGTGAAAAAATTATTGATCTTTTGAAGAAAATTTATGAATCTATAAATGAAGAAAGTGATAATATAAAGCCTAAAAATTTTGTAAACCCAACGAATCTTGCAAAAAGTATTTGGCAGGATATTTGGTCTGTAAGTGGCGCAACTCCTGAAAATTGTCTTTATACTTTTGTTGAGTTATTTATTTTTAAATATTTAAGTGATTTGGCGGTATTACAAGAGCCCGAAAATTTTGATTATTTGATGAATTTGTATGATAAAAGAGATGAAGATTTTGTTTTAAATTATTATGCAAATAATGTTCGTCCTAAAATAAAAGAACTTTTTCCACAAGATATACAAGATAAAACAACAATTATCAATGGAACTATTTTTGTAAGTAAAGATCAAAAAGCAGTCGCTGGATATAGTACAACATTTAAAACAGTTCTTAATAAATTTTTGAAATACGGAAAGCTCGAAAACATAGACTATGATTTTAAAAGTCAGTTGTTTGAAAGTTTTTTGAAAGAAAGTATTAGCAAGAAGAATTGGGGACAATTTTTTACACCGCTTAAAGTTGTTCGTTCGATTGTCGAAATGGCAAAAGATGAAATAAAAGAAGGTATTAAAATTTGCGATCCTGCCTGTGGTGTTGGAAAATTTCTTTTAGAGCCTCTTGTTACAAGATTAGAAGATTTTTATAAGATAACTAAAAGTGGAATTACTCCCAAAATTGAAATACATGGATTTGACAAAGGTTTTGATAAAGACGAACAAAAAACAATTATTTTGGCAAAAGCTAATATGCTTATTTATTTTTCTGATCTTGTCAAAGAAAATCCAGAGCACACAAAAGAATTTGCTAAGCTTTTTAATGATAGTTTTACCCTAAAAACAAATTCTATTTTAGGAACTTTATCAGAGCCTATTGAAAACAAATATGAGCTTATTCTCACAAATCCTCCGTATGTAACTAGCGGAAGCGGAAATTTGAAAGATGAAATCAAAAAAGATGGCGAGTTGATGAATTACTATAAAGTTAACGCAATGGGCGTTGAAGGGCTTTTTATGGAATGGATTATAAAAGCGCTCAAACCAGGAGGAAAAGCATTTATTGTAATTCCAGACGGAATTTTAAATCGTCAAAACGATAAAAATTTAAGACAACATATTTTAGATGAATGTTATATTGATGGGATTATTTCTCTGCCACTAAATACTTTTTTTACAACAAACAAGAAGACATATATTTTAGTAATTACAAAAAAAACAAATAAAAAGGATATCCAAACTGATCCGGTATTTACTTATTTGGTAAGTGAAATTGGAGAATCAAGAGATATTTATCGTTTTGATATAGAACAAAATGATTTACAAGAAGCAGTTACTTTGTATTCATTTTTTAAGGGAAACAAGAAAGGTTTTGAAAAAATAAATTCTGATAAGAGATGTAAAATACAGCCATTTGATAAATTTTTAAATACTTTTAATGAAAACTGGATTATAGATACATGGTGGACAGAAGAGGAAAGAATTAAAATGGGACTTATGCAAAAGAAGGAGAAAATAACGCTTTTAGAATTTGCAACTATAATAGAAGATGTTACCTTATCAATTAAAGGATTTCAGGAAGAAATAAGAGAACTTTCAGAAAAAATAGAAATAAGAGTAAAAAAAAAAATCTTTAAAGTGAACGAAATATTTAATATAGAACGGGGAAACTCGCTTTACACCAAAAAATATATAAATTATATCAAAGGTACTTATCCTGTTTATTCAGGTAATACTTTTGGGGCTTTTGCGTATATCAAAAACTATGATTATAAAATACCTTGTTTAAGTTGGGTTATTGATGGTTTAGCTGGGTATGTGATGTTTCATAATGAAGCATTTTCAGCAACAAATCATAGGGGTATTTTAACTCCGAAGAAATCGAACATAAATATACAGTATGTAAAGTATATTTTAGAGCCTATATTTAGAAGATTTAAAAAAGGAAGACTTGGCACAGATGGGAAAAATGAATATACGGCTTTGCCTCCCTTTATGGTTAAAGATATAAAATTTGAATTACCTATTGATGAAAAAGGCGAGATTGATATTAAAAGTCAGGATGAAATAGTTGAAAAAATAATACTTATTCAAGAAATTAAGGAAAAAGTTGAGGAATATAAAAAACAAATCAATGAATTAAATATTGAAATTGAATCTAGTAATAAAAATTTAAAATTAGTAAAGATTGAAAATATTTTTGAAATAAAAAAAGGACAGTCAAAATATACAAATTCATATATACAAAAAAATAAAGGGAATTATCCACTTTATTCATCACAAACATTAAATAATGGAATAATTGGAGAGATAAATACTTTTGATTTTGATTGTAAATGTTTGACATGGACAACAGACGGCATTCATGCAGGAACAGTTTTTTTAAGAGATGGAAAATTTAGCATGACTACACATTGTGGGGCGTTAATTTTAAAAAGTAGTATAAAAAATATTATTTACTTAGATTTTATCTACTCATATCTAAAAGAAAATCTGAAACAATATGCAAATGGTGAGCAAAACAAAAGGCTTACAGTAAATATTATTGAAAGTGTAGAAATTCAAATTCCAGTAGACAAAAATAGTGAATTTGATTTACAAGCACAAAAAGAAATAGCCGAGAAATACAAAAAAATTCAAAATATAAAATCAGCTATAAATCTTGAACTTGATAAAATATCTGAAACTGAAATTGAGCTTTAAAATAAGGAATTTTGAAAAATGGAATTCACCCCCAGCCCCCTTTCATTTTTCAAAACAAAAAAATCAAATACAATAATAGAAAACCCGCCAAAAACGGAATAGTATTAAATGAATAAACTCTATTAGAATTATTTAGCTTCTTCTCGCTTATCTTTTTCCACTTTCTGCAAATATTCAGTACATTTTATAGCTTGAGACACAAGCATATCTCCTCTTTTTTCATATTTTTGATAAGTTTGATAACTAAGCTTAAGAAGGTCAGCCATTTTTTGTTGTGATATCCCAAGTCCTTTTCTCTTAAAACGAATTTCAGAAACACTGAGAATTGTTAGCATATTATTAAGCCTAATGAATATTTTTATAAGTGTAATACACATACTTCTTATTATTATATCTAATATTATTTATGTTTTATTAAAAATAGTATTGATTATATCAATTAATTTTGATAAAAAGTAATAAACATATTTTGAAGTAAGTATTTTTCTTATGAACAAAAAAGACCCTCTTGAGCCGGTTAGAACCTCTCTTAATATAATATTGTTAGTTACTAGTGAATTATCGAACTATGTTAAAGAGATAAACAAGCAAGCTATTAAGATAAAGAAATATTTAGAAGATAATGAAATAAAAAATAATGAATAATATTGAAATAATATCTTTTTTTGTTCTAGGAATAGTCGCTATTCTAGGAATAGCTCAATATTTTAAGCACAATAAGGAAGATACAGAGACTAAGTCCCTTTATATGCTAAAAAAATGCTTATTTAGCATTCCTGAAAGAGAAATGATGCTTTTACTAGAAGAAAGTATATCAAGTGAATATAAAATCTTTGCAAAAGTACGTTTAGCAGATATTTTTGATTTTTCTTCTGAAAACTATATTGCTAAAAATAAGATAATACAAAAGCATGTAGATTTCTTAATTTGTACTAAAGATTACTATAATCCTATACTTGCCATTGAGCTTGATGATTCTTCTCACCATTTTCGTAAAGAACGTGATGATTTTGTAAATCAAGTTTTTGATGAGGCAGGGTTAAAGCTTTTAAGATTTAGTGTGAGTCAATTAAGCAATAAACAAGAAATTAGAGAAGATTTATTTAGACACCTAGAAAAGAGCAAATAACAAAATTTTACCTTTTTTCTTATCTTTCAGCTTTTTCGCACTTTTCATCTCTCTTCGTTCGCTCGTCTCTAGCAGTCAAGAAACAGTTTCATCACACCTCCTTTTAGTGATGAAACTGCTTTTCTTTACTGCTAACGCACTTGGTACATAATCTTTGTCCCTTCAAAGAAAAACACTCACGTGAGCAACAGGGAAGCTCAGCACTCACTCCTATACCATAGCCACTTTATTTTTTCTTTGAAGGACACTTTCTCATAAATTTTTATCCATAAATATAAAAATTGCTTTTTAATATGTATTAAATTACATTTTTCCTTGGATTTTTATACATTAATTTAATGAAAAAAGTGAAAAACTTAAAAAAACTCATAAAAGAATTAGAAACGTTTGAGTTAAGAGCCAAACAAGTATTTAAGAAGTTAATAGGCATTATTTATGAAAGGACTAATAGAGAACATATGAAGCCTAAATCTAGTGAAAATGATGTTTTAATGGTCATAGAAGATGATTTAAGCCCATTCTTCTCAGATTCTCTTAAGAGGAAATATGGGCTACAAGAAAGAAAGGGCGGAGCCTTATTTTTAATGGCTCAAAACAAAGCTTTCTTTTTATTAAAGGATTATAAAGTTATAGAAGTAGAAGACCATGTAATTGGAAGATGTATTAATCCTAATGAAAAAGAAGATATTACTAATATCCCTCCATTTGTTATTAAAATCATTGATATAAGCTTTCTAAAATCTATTTATGAGCATTTTTACAATAATCAAAATAAGAATGCCTCTAATAAATCAGAATTAAACATATCAAAAAAGGAATTTATGAAGAAAAACGGAAAAGTAGAATGGAATGAAAAAGAAGTAATTTTAAGAAAAGGCTCTCAAAGCTATAGATATATTCAGCTGTTACAAAGGGGAGAAGTAAGTGCTTACAAAGTAGCTAAGATAAAAGATGAATCAATATCAAGGGAAGAAGCCCCTCAAGTAGCAAGTACAATTAGAGGGAATCTTAAAAAAGCTTTAAGTAAAATAATGTCAGAAAATGATTTTTATGAAGTGTTTTGTTCCTCTGATAATTATCATTGTATAAATAAAAAATATGTAAAAAAGGGATAACAGCTTATTTAAAAGATAATCTCTTATATATTAGGTATATCTTTTACATATTTTTACAAACTTTTACATATGAAAAACTCCCCTTATTTTAGAGGATTTTTTTATGTTTTTTGTAGTACTGTTTTACATATTTTACATACTTAAATGGCTTTACTAAGCCATTTTTTTGGTTTATGTTGTTTCTCATGAACAGCAAAATTCCTAATGTTCGGCTTCAAGAGTTTAAAGATTTGTACAAGACAAAGACTGGTACCACTTTGTCTGATTCTGAGGCACGTAATTTCTTAGAAGTTTTCTTGTTCATGCTCAAACATAAACTTAATTCTTCTTAGTCGGAAGATACGGGGTACTAGTAGCACCCCGTATCTGACCAGAATAATAAGTATGTTAGTAAGAGGTTTTACCGCTTAGTACTAGTCAAAGCATTAAAAATCTTCTTGCCCAAAAAGTTTACATTTAATTCTTAATCATTTTTATAATGAAAAAAATCTACTACTTTTTAGACACAATGACACTGCTTATCAAGAATATTCCTCCTGATGAAGTTGCTAAACTAAAATATAACTCTGATAAATCAGGAAATACACAAATAAATAATTTAAGGAATTTCAGAGTAAATCCTAAAGGACACTTAAACTTTAAAACAAAAGAAGTTCTATATGATTTAATGCGTGATTTTGGAGATAGTAAATGGTTTATGGTAACTATGTATAATAGATACAATATGCCTATAATCCTCTTTTATAATGAAAGCTTTGAACATTTAAGAGTTTCGTTTTCTCTCCCAAATTATTACTTTGGAGTTAATTTTATCCCCTATGATAATCCTAAAGCTATTTTAAAGTGTTTTTATGAAGATTTATGTAAACAATTTGATTTAAAAAATTTTCCTGATTTTAATATTTGGGAAGTTACAAGAGCCGATGCAGTCCTTCAATTTTTATTTGAGAATCAAGAAATCGTTGAAGATGTTTTTTATTATTTAGGAGCTTTAGACTGGGGAGCTAAAGATGTTTGTATTTATCCTAAAACAAGTATTAATTTTAAAGGCTCTACAGCATCAGGGAGAATTTATAATAAATATGAAGAAAGTGTAAAGAAGCTAAGAAAATTAAAGAAAGGCTTAGGATTAAATAATTATGGAAGAAAAATGAAGATTGAAGATGAAGAAGATATTAAATTATTTCTTGATGATTTATTATCACTTACAAAAGGACTTGTGAGATTTGAGTTAGAACTTAAAGATAGGCTAAAAAATACCTATCGTGAAAAAATTCTTCCTGAGGGGGCAATACTGTCAAAATCAGATAGAAAGAATATGACAGTAGAACAGTTCTTTAGCAGTGAATATTTCACTTTAGAGAGTCTTTTTACAGATGAAGCTAAAAATCTATTTGGAGATTCTACAAAAACCTTTACAGGCGAATATATCAACGTAGCAAGGTTACTCAATAATCATTTTAAGGATTCTAAAAATAGGATAAGCAAGATTAATGATTCTATAAGTGCATATGTTGGATTTTGCTCATGTGGCAAGAAATTTTTAGAAAGATTAACAAATAAAACATTTGCTAATACTCAAAAGAAATTAATGCGAGATTTAGGAATATCAACATCTAAAGCGGTTTTTAAGAACTCTTTTAGAAAAAATGACATACCCAAAGGCTTTTACATTGAACAGTTGCATAATTCCCCTTTTTCTATGCCATGTAAAACCAATGAAGAAGTTTTAGAAATCCTCAAAAACATAGAAAATCCTTATTTTTTAAAAAGAGAAGAAATAGAAGAAGATTTACCTTTTTAAGAAAAACACTTGAGAAATGGGAGGTTGTGAGTTTATAGACTGATTTAGAAAAATAAATTTGATTTATAAAACAATCTTGCTATTGTTTCAACCTCACTCAAAATTTTTTCAATACAAATTTCTAATACAAGCTCTATGAAATACTTAATCTACTGCAGAAAATCCACAGAAGATAAGAATAAGCAATTACAGTCTATTGAAGACCAAAAGAGAATTTTGGAGAAATTAGCAGTAGATAGAAATTTAGAAGTATTGGAAATAATAACAGATGAAAAATCAGCCAAAAAACCTGGGAGAATTGGATTTAATAGGATGATAAAGTTATTAGAATTAGGTAAAGCACAAGGCATAATCTGTTGGAAAGCTGACAGGCTAGCAAGGAATCCCATAGATGGAGGATTAATATCATTCTATCTACAAACAAACATTATAAATGAGATAGTAACGCCAGAAAAAACACATTATCCAAATGATAATACTCTCCTGTTAGCTGTAGAATTTGGCATAGCTAACCAGTTTATTTTAGATTTAGGAAAGAATGTAAAAAGAGGGATGCAAAGTAAAGTAGAGAAAGGATGGAAGCCATGTAAAGCACCTGCGGGATATTTAAATGAGAAATCAAACATAGTAGGCTCAAATAAGATATTTAAAGACCCTGTACGATTTCCAATAGTAAAAAAGATGTGGGATTTATTATTAACAGGAAATTATTCAGTTCCTGAGGTTAAAAAGATTGCAGAAGAAGAATACGGCTTGAGGAATAAAAAAGGAGAAAAGTTTTCATACTCATCAATACATAAAATCTTTCATAATCCCTTCTATTTCGGTAAATTTTGGTATAAAGGAGAGTTATATCAAGGAAGTCATGAAGCAATGATAAAACAAGAAGAGTTTGATAAAGTTCAAGAAATAATCAATAAAAGGTCGCCTTATACATTAGATACTAATTATTTCACATATAAAGGCATATTTACGTGTCAAAACTGCGGTGGGATGATAGGAGGCTCAAGAAAGCATAAAACACTTAAGGAGAGCAAAAAAAGGGTATTTTATGACTATTATAGATGTTCAAGACAAAAGAAAGGGAAGGAATGTACAGAAAAGCCTTTAAGTGAAGTAAGAATTGAAGAACAGATTGATACAATCATCAATAAGTTTGATTTTCCTAAAGAATTTTATGAATTTGGAATAGACTTAATAAAAGAAACTGATTTTGAGAATGAGCTTAAATCTAATAAATCAGAGAAGTTAAGTAAAGCTTCATCAATAGAATCTTTATATGCTCACCACAATACCATAGAAAAAGAACTTGATAGCATCATGAATAAGATTATAAAAATAGAAGATACAGACGTATTAAACGAATTACAGAGGATTTTAAAAGTAAAGAAGACAGAAAAGCTTTTACTTGAGAGTAAGATTAAAGAAATGGAAGAAAAGCAGAAAAACTTTAAGGAGAATTTAATAAAGAATATAAGTTTTTTGAAAAACCTTAAATCAAACTACAAATCAATAAACAAATTTAGTAAAAAAGAGCTACTTTCTAACTTGGGGGCGAACTGGGGAATTGAGGACAAAAAGGTTTATTTTAAAGCCAAAAAAGAGTTTGAGCCTTTCTTAAATCTAAAGAATTCTACTAAAGGTATTTCCACTGGGGGCGAACTAACTAAACCCCGTATTAACATAACAAAAAACACCCCTAAGGGTGCGTTGTTTTCTACATGGTGGAGCTGAGGAGATTCGAACTCCTGACCCCCTGCGTGCAAGGCAGGTGCTCTAGCCAGCTGAGCTACAACCCCACAATAATTAGAAGAATCTCCCAAAAATACTATAAAGAAATCCTTCAAACGTTCCTGTCAAATTCATCAAAGACCAAAGAAATATAAGTATTGCGAAAAGAACTACACCTGTTTCCGTCGATCCAAGATATTTTTCGAGTAATGAAATTGGACCAAATGTTTCAGTAAACTTAAAGCGAAACCTCACCATAAGATATGCTACAACACTTGCCACAATTACCCAAAATATTTTAAGGAACATATGCTTCTCTCTTAAAAAGCTGGCAGATTTTAGATAACTATTAAGTAAAATTCAAGCTTATTTTGCTAAAATTAAATCTTGACCTCCATAGTAAAACAAACTAAGATTTTTCAGCTTTTGATATGCACCAGTAGCTCAATGGCTAGAGTCGCGGTCTTCGAAGCCGTTGGTTGTGGGTTCGAATCCCTCCTGGTGTACCAAAATTAATTTATATCAATATTTTTAAAATTATGATTATAGGACTAACAGGATCTATGGGATGTGGGAAAGGTGAAGTTGTTAAAATTCTTGAAGAAAAAGGATTTAAGTACATTACACTTTCTATGATGGTTCGAGAAGAAGCCAGAAAACGAAACATTCCTGAAGAACGTGAAAAACTAATGGAAGTCGGTAATTCTATGAGAAAAATAGATGGAGCAGGAGTTCTTGCAAAAAAATCTTTAGAAAAAATAAAAAACTCAGATCATGATAAATGGATAATTGATGGGATAAGAAATCCTGCAGAAATTGATGAGCTAAAAAAAGAAAAAAATGTTTATATAGTAGGAGTATCTACAAATAAAGAACTTTTAGTTAATCGTATTTTAAGCAGAGCACGCGAAAGTGACGCTAAAAACAAAGAAGAAATTTTAAGAAAAATTGAACGTGAATGGGGGAAAGATGAACCAGAAGATGGTCAACAAGTAGGGAAATGTATGAAAAAAGTTGATATAATAATAGAAAATGAAGGAACACTTGAAGAGTTACAAGAAAAGTTTTTCTCATTTTACAATTCAATATCTAAATAAATATAAGTTCTTCCTATATCCTCTAATAAAAAAATAATGAATTACAAAAGACCATCAAAAGATGAATACTATCTTGATTTAGCAAAAAGCGTTTGCAGAAGAAGTACTTGCACAAAAGTAGAAATTGGAGCTGTAATAATAAAAGACGACCAAGTAGTTGCTACGGGATATTGTGGAGCACCAAGAGGAACTAAAAGTTCTCATGAGCATAATTTTTGCTTAAGAAAAAAACTTGGAATACCATCAGGGCAAAGGTACGAGATGTGTCGTTCTGTTCATGCTGAGCAAAATGCTATTATAAATGCTGCTCGATCTGGAACAAGTTTACTTGGTGGTGATATTTATATTTATGGAAAAGTACAAGGAGAGAACGATTCTGTACAATTAGATGCTTTCCCATGTTTTATTTGTAAAAAAATGATTATAAACTGTGAACTTAAACGTGTTATATGTTCCTTAAAAGACGGAGGTTATAAAGTTTTTAACGTTGAAGATTGGATAAAAGAATGGAAAGAAAATGATATTATTGATGATAAATATCAATATGGAGTAGACGTAAAAGAATAAAAAAGAAATAAAGATTGCTTTCTACAGAAAAATTAGATACTATATGTGCGTAGGTAGTTTTTCAAATTTTTGGATACCTGAGCGAGAGTCGCCTAAGAATGTAAAAGCATTCATCAAAGATTTGCAACGAATAGCAAACAATAAGAGAAAATTAAAGCTTCTCTTTTTTTTATGATTATAAAATTCTTAGCAAACGGAAATCTATGAAGGGTACATTTATAATATAATAATCATTTCTTAATATAAAGATAAACCCCCTCTTCTTTTTTATCTTCTTTTATATCTGGCAAAGGAAATCCATTTGAAATAAAGTATGCACCACTTGGAAGTTGTGACCAAATTTTCTCTTTCACCTTAGGCATAATCATTGGTAAAAGATAAGAGAAAATAATATCTGTATTTGAGTAATCTTGTTTCCAAATATCCCCATATAAAATTTTAGCTGAACTTTTTTTAAAATATCCTACAATTCTAGCATAGAGAATTAAAATTAAGGATATTTCATATCCTCTAGCATCTTTAACCCCAATTTTTGCAGCTTCACGAATAATTCTCCCATCACCACAACCAAGCTCAATAACTCTTTTTTTTGAATTAAGATCTGCTAATTTTATCATTGTTTTCACCCTTTTTTTTGAAGAAGGAACAAACGGAGCATTAAATAAAGTTTTTATTAAAGGAATCATTAGAAGAACTATAATAACTATCAATGTCCATTGCATATAAACCAATGGTAAATTCAGATAATAAAAGAATGGGATGAGCCCAAATAATAATATGAAGATAATAGCTAGTTCAGGCATGAAGAAAATTTAATAAATTCTTATCTTAATCGTATAAGATTAGAATGATTTATTAAAGTGAAATTAAGTATTATAAGATTTTATTTTCTACTTAAGCCCAATAGATTGTTTTACTTTATCACCAATAGCTTTTAATTCTAATAATTTAATATTTATACCGCAATGAGTCGCATAACAAAAAGATCCCCTACTAAGATAGGCAGTTTTTAAATTCTTCCAAACAAGAATATTACTTGGGTCTAACTTTAATGCGTCCTCATAGCATTTGATTGCTTTAAAAGAATCATCGTTATCGTTGTTATAAAACTTTCCTCTAGAGAGAAAAGCACACCCTAATTTATTAAAAACATCAATATTTTGTTTATTTAAAATTAATGTTTGTGAATAGTAAGAAATCGCTTCATCAAAATCCTTTTTTAAATAATAAACATTCCCTAAATAAGTTAAGGCAATAGTATCGTTTTCATTTTCATTCAAACATTTTTTAAACATTGCTTCAGCAGTATTTATCCAAACATTACAAGCCTGAGAAAAATTGTCATGATCAGAATATAAATCTGCTGCCATAAATGCGATTCTGCCTTTATACATATCTGATTCAGCGTTACTTATAAGTTCGGCTATCTCATTTTCAGTTAATTTAAGAAAAATCATCTTTAAATACTCTAAAGGTGTTTCTTGAGAAAGAACATCAGAAATAATTATGTTATTCCCCTTTACAAGTTGATATATCACATTATCTAAAGTTTCAGGGTTTTTTTTAGCCAATTCAATCCTTTCTCCCCATACATCAGTACTCATGCCACAATTTAAAAATTAGTTATATTATAATTTATAAAAAATATTTTGTCAAATTTACCAACTTATACTAAACTATATTTATTATATGAGCTAATATAAAAATATGATTAAAAAAGTAATGTGTTTCGGAGCATTTGACTTATTCCATAAAGGACATGAATATTTCATTTCTGAAAGTTTTAAGTATGGAGATGAATTGTTCATTGTAGTTGCAACTAATAAAAATATAGAAGAAGTAAAAAGCAGAAAACCTAAATTTTCAGATAAAGAGAGATGTGATGAAGTAAAAAAACATTTTCCTAAAGCAAATGTTATTTTAGGTGATAGAGATGATATATATTCCCCTCTCAGACAAATTAAGCCCGATATTATTTGTCTTGGCTATGATCAGAAAGCAGATATAGAAAAAATTAAGCAAGAACTTCCTCAAATTATAATTAAAAGAATTGCTCCATTTAAGGAAGATATTTATAAATCTTCTATGTTGAAGAAAAACATCAAATAGAAAAGTCCACTCTGGCTTACCGAGAACCTCTTTATTTATGCTATCTCCGTGGAGACGGAGATCCAGATTAATTACTTTCTTATTACTGGATTCCCGCATTCGCGGGAATGGCATATGGAGATTGGTCATTCTGACTTGCCCAGAACCTAGTTTGCTTTTTTATTTAAATTAACTGGATCCCAAATCAAGTTTGGGATAACAATTTCAATATTCACCTATAACAATTCTTTAAACATCTCTACCGCTTTCTTTTTCTGAGCTTCTAGATTTTTAGCAATACTCACTTTTTTAAAAAGATTTTCTAAATTTCCTAAACTAATTTCTTTAGGAGAAATATGTAGCAATTCTAATTCATCTAATATCCCTTTAACTTTTGAAGAATAAGAAATCCCTCCAACTTTACATCCAGCAATAGCTGCTGCTATAAGAAAATGAAGCCTCATT
Organism: uncultured Candidatus Peribacteria bacterium; assembly: GCA_964466055.1. GTDB lineage: Bacteria > Patescibacteriota > Gracilibacteria > CAYXLW01. Next base: position 66,534 of record CAYXLW010000002.1, on the reverse strand, counting down.
CCTATTGCTTTCTCGCATGTTTTAAGAATTTGAAGAAGTTCTGAAAAATTCTCTGGTATAGCCATAAATACATGATGATGTTTTACATATTCCCTCAAAATGACCTCATCATTATCTTCCATTGGAATGAGTAAAACTCTATAATTTTTAGATAAACAAGAATTAATAAAATCATTAATAGCTGATAAATCTATTTCCCAATCGCGGAGAGAGATAGCTATAAAATTACTTCTTTTTATTTTTGATAAATCCTCATTCCATTGAAAAACCACATCTGTTCCTAAAATAACTTCGGACATTGGAGATAGTTTTTTAACTATTTTTTCAGAAATTTGGTCACGAACTATTATTTTTTCACATTGTTTTAATGACCAAGTGGTTAACTTTTCCCCTAACCATGTTTTCATTTCTCCTACAGAAACTGAGAATTGAATAATTCTTTTTCTAAAAACTTTTGCCCAAAACACATGCCAAGTCCAAAGGAATACTGCTTTTAATGTGTATTCATCTGTAAATAAACCCCCTCCTCCTAAAACTACTAAATCTGTTTTTTTTAGGAATATAAATGATTTTATCCATTTGAAGGAGAAGAATGACCTAAATCCAAATGGTAAATGTATTGCAGATTTTACTTTATAAGTTTCTTCTGTGAATTTTGGATTGCCAGATAACACAAATTTCTCTGAATTTTCAGGAAGATTTTTTAGTATTGATTCAAGAATTGCTTCATCTCCAATATTACTTGAACCATATGAGCCTATGATGAGTATTTTTTTTTTCAAATAAAAAAAGCTCTAAGTTTTCTTTATTATTTTAGAATAAAGTTATTTTTGCAATAGACATTATAAATACACAATAAATTATATTGCTTAATTTCTGAGAAAAATTATGTAAAAATATAAAAAATTAAGTATGCTAAATAACCCCCAGTTTTCAAAATGAGATAATGAGAAAATGGTTTTAAATAAAGAAGAATATAGTATAAAAAAGTGACGCAATATCATTTTTTTAAGCTATTTTTCTTTATGAACAAATATATACAAGATGAAATAAGAAATAATCTTCGTTCAATAATAAAAGGTTTAAGTAAGCCACAATATAAGGCAATTAGTGAAATAGTAAGAGGATTATTTATAGCAGGGAAACCAATACTAAATGCATTAGTTCAAGATGAGAATAAAAGTACAAAGAAACAGGCAGAAAAATATGCAAAACATCTAGGAAACATTAAATTGAAGACAAAGATAGATGAATTTGCCTTAAGAAAAGGAATAAGCAGTATAAAGCCTACAACAATCATTGCATACGATTTAAGTGATATTTCCAAAGAATGTGCGAAGAAAATGGAACGATTAAGCAGAGTATTTGATGGGAGTAAAAGAAAGACTACAACGGGATATACTCTACACGGAGTAGGTATAAACAATATTCTCGTAAAGAACGAGATACATGATTCTAATAGAAAAACATTAAATCAAATACGAAGTAAGATTGTTAAAAAAATATCAGAAAAAGCAGACAAACAAGGCATATGGGCATTTGACAGAGGAAATGATGACAAACAATTCTTCAAAGAACTTCGTCACAAAATAAAAGTAAACTTTATCGCAAGATTAAAAAAGAATCGACAAGTTGTAATTAAAGAAACTGGGGAGAAGTTAAAAGTAGAAAATATAAAAGAAGGGAAGTACGAAGTTTATTTGATGAATAAATATAATACTAAAATAGATACACGAGCAGTATTCACTTTGGTTATTAGTAATCACCTTGAAGATAAAGAGCTTATTAGGCTTATATCTAGCTTAAAAATAAGTGATTATTCTATAAAACAGTTTGTAACAATGTATCTTGAACGTTGGGGAGTAGAAAATATCTTCAAGAGAATAAAAGTTAAGTTTGAACTTGAATCAATAAGATTACTTAGATATCAAAGATTTGAGAACTTAGTTGCTCTTGTTCAGTTTGCTGTTGTTCTTTCTACTATTATCTTTAACAAAGTACAACAAACTACTCATGTTTTAATGACTGGCTTTTTAATGGTTTACAAACGTTTTATAAAACTTAAAAATCTAACTTTTAATCTAGATTCTTTTATTTCTTTCTTAAAATCCTCCATTTCTCCCTTGCTTCGTAGAAAATATTCTCATCCTCCTAATCAGCTTACTCTTTTCTCTAATTCTGCCTTAGAAAAACTGGGGGTTATTTAGTAAGTATGACATTGACAATATGTATTTATATATTACAATATAAGAAGATGAATTTCCTAAATATGAAGACTAACGAAATTTTAAATGCCACACCCTCTAATAAGGAGACATCACCACCTACAAACCTTTTCCAAGTTGCAGGAGTTCCCCCTATTAGAGTACCTGCCGATAATGACTTTGACACTAGAAAAAGAAATGAAAGTTATATATCTCGTGCAAAAGAATTTGCAGATAAAGGACTAGGACTATATTTCCCCAAAAACTTAAATGAAGCTTTAGATGATATAGCAAAAAAAAATAATCTACCATGGGGGGTAAATTCAACTAGAGAAACCGTTGCCTATTTTATAGGGCAAAGTTTTTTTAGTGTTTTGTATCATGATGATTTTTCTTACACTACACCATTTGATGGCGTATCTAAATTAAGCATAGATGATATATTTTTAAAAAAAGAAAATAATATTTTACTTTTAGGGTCTTCTGGGTACGCGTCATATTTAAAATCGTATGATGCTTTAAAAAGAAATAATATAAAAATCAAAGAACATTGCACTATTGATATTTCACCTTTCCCTATAAATATAATAAAAGAAGCAGGACAGATACACCCAGAAAGAGACAAAATAATAATTCAAGATGCTAAAATGATGGGATTTAATGAACATTTTGATATTGTAATGACAGATTTTTTCTTTGGCAGTCAAACAGCTGATGAAGAAAGAACTATTTTAAGTAATATTCATAAATCATTAACAGAAAGTGGTCATTTCATATTAAGAGCCACAGCTGGAATTAAAGAAAATTTAGAACTTATGCGTTATGAAATAGGAGCGTTCTGGAGGGGAATAGCAGTCAGTAGATATGGGGAGACAAATAACAAAGACAATTATATAGGGCTTACAAATGAGCAATGGATTGAATTGGGAAAACTATATATAGATTTTTCTTTAAAAATGTATCACGGGAATAACCAGCAAAACAATATTTTGAATGTTTTAAACCTTATTAAATGGGCGGGAAAAGACAAAATGTTATTTATTGTACAAGAAATGAAGAGATTTAATAATGGAGAATGGAAGCAACTTTCAGCAGATGACATTATAAAAAACCCCGGAGTAACAAAGGGGTATTTCGTTATTAATTTTAAGAAATACTCTAAAAATAATCTTTAATCCAAATCATCTATCTCAAAATCCTCAAAAAATCCTTCGCCCAATTATTTTTAATAGTGTTGTCTAAAAAATACAAATTCTTAGCATTAACAAGCCTAACGCTCCTTTGTAATTCCAAAACAGATTTAGGCAAAACATAATCACCAAATTCATTTTCACATAACTCCCCTCTTTTCTTATTCAATAAATCATATCCATTAATAAATGGGATCTTAACAATAACCTCAGCCTCAAACTCAATTTCCGCCAAAGCAATATTATCCGTAAAATCCTTTAAGCAGAAAAACACAGCAGAATCATTTGCATTTAAAGTATGTAAAATTTTGTGTTTCCCCCCAGAAAGACCAACAGCTATAAATTTTCTCTTATCTTTCCACTCCTCATCCAATGCAAAATATAAAAATAAATCCTCAATCTGTTTTTTTGAAGAGCATAAAACCATTATTCTTCCTTTATGTTTATTAAAAATATTAACCATTTCCTTCTTAACTTCTTGCATATGCTCAGGATTTTTAGCACCAGGAAACTCATCTTTAGGTAAATGAATTTTAATACTTTTATTCTCAAAAGATTTACCTTCATCTACTATTCCTAAAAGATCTTTATAAAAACTAAAATCATTGTTTATAGCTGATGAAAAGCCAAGAAATACCGAATTTTTAGGCAATTTATCTTCAAGTATTTTTTGATACTCTTGAGGATAAACATTCAAAGTCACCATTCTTTCTTTATTTATTTTTACAAACCTTATCGCAATATCTTTGTTAAAAAATTTTGTTAAGATACCTGAAAAATATCTTAAATCAGGATAAGAAGCATGTAATTTTTCACCAAGTTCTAATCCTTCTTTTTGTAGTTCTAAAAATTCTGGAGATGAAGAATTCACTGTTTCAAGTGAAACTTGTTTCCCATAAAAATCTATTTCTTCATCTTCTTCTAAAAAAAGGTTTGCTAGTTTTTCAAAAAATAGATTAAAAGACTTTTCCAAGTCATCATCAAGTCTATTTAGAAAAGTTTTTTGACACAAAGTTCCTCCGAATATTCTATCTAAATCCTCTTCTTGTATGTCTAAAAACAACACTTTTTCTTCGTTACTTACTTCAAATTCATCCTTAAAAATTTCTTCATGCGAAATAATAAAAGACTTATCTGTATTATCTTTTCTTATTTTATCTATCTCTTTATTCCTTTCTTCGTGTGTTTGGTTTAATGACTGCCAAACCTCATCATCTCCCCAATGAACATTTAAGTCTTTTTGTGTAAGGGCTTTATCATAAACCTTGTTCCTTATGAGCTTCAATAACATTAAAGATTCATATTCATCATATTCTGACTTTTTTAAAAACTTATCTAACTTTTCTTGTGATATATGATCTTTAGCAGAATACAAAGTAATAATCTCTTTATTTTCTACTTTAAACCGTTCTTCAAAATCTTGTAAAAATCTTTGAGGAATGGATAATATATATCCGTTTTTAATAAACTCTGAAGACAAGCTTAAAATATTTTTAAAATCACTAGCTTGTATCAATTTAAAATCCCCCTGAGAAGGGTCCAGATTAGATCGGGATAGGGCGTTATCCTCTTGGATATTAAAATCTGAAGATTCCCTCTCTTCTACCTTTTCTAATTTTTCTACATTTTTATCTTTTAAAGAAAATATTAATTTAAAAAGCTCACTTTCACTTTTATTTTTATATTTATCTAACTCACTCCAAAAACTTTCTGAAAAATTAGATATTTCGCTATATAGAATTTTCATTAAATCAATAGATGCCAAAACATCCCCAAGTGCTCTATGCTTATATTTATGTTCAATATTTAGGACATCACTTAAAATTTCTAAAGCATAAGATTTTTGAGGAGGAAGAGCAATATTTGCAAAATAACAAGTATCTATAAACTTGTTTTCAATTGCTAAGTCATACTCTTGGAGAAAAGAAATATCGAATTGTATGTTATGCCCTACTATTATTTCATCTCCTATAAATTTTTTAACTTCTTCGATTCTTTCATTAAAAGTTTTTTCTCCGTCTACTACTTCTTGATTGATATTTGTTATTTGAGAAACAATTTCTGGGATTTCTTTTTCTGGATTTACTAGAAACTCCAAAGTTTCTATTTCATTAAGATCATCATCTGTTTTTACTGCTGCAAATTCTATTATTTTATCACTTTTGGGATCAAAGCCTGTTGTTTCTAAATCAAGAAAAATCATAAGAATGTGGTTATATTCTTATAGATTTTATCAAGGTGAGAGAATAAGTACAAGTAATCAGACTGTAATAATAATTTTCAATTCTTCATTTTCTTTTTCATAATATTTACAGTAAATATTTTGTGATCTAACTTTTCGTTAGTGATATCAGATAGAGAAATATCTATATCTATACCTTTATCTTCTATTCGATTTAAAATATTATTTTTTAATTTAGAAATTATTTCAATAAATAGTCTATCCATCCTATCAGAATCATTTCCAATAGAATTCTTTAAATAATCCAATCTTAAACTAAATTTTCCTATTTCTATTCCTTCATTAGGAATGCTCTGTGTTTTTATATTTTCAAGTAAAACTCTAGCAAATTTTAATATTTCTTCATCATTAACCTTAAGATCATCCGATTGAACTCCTACAGTAAATAAATCTGGTGCAGTAATTTGTGTTATTGAGGGATCTAAAGCAGAGTCTTTTCCTCTAAATGGAAAAACTCTTCTATATTCTTTTAGAACATCTTCTTTACTCATTCTTTTTGCATAAAAATCAAATGAGTTTTTATTATCATCAGTATTTTTAACAATATTAAACTTAACACCTAAAAGTTCTTTTTCTAATCCACCTTTTTCCACCAAATCTAAAAGCTCTTCTTTTTTAAGTTCAGTTTTTATACCATTATCTTCTAAATATTTTTTCACTATGCTTACTAAGGAATTATACATATCTAAATTGATTCTATCCATTCTTGAAGAAACGCTAGATGAAATATTATTATTAACTTTTTGTATATCAAGAAAATCTCCAAGAGTTTTCTTTAATTCTAAAAAATTAGTAAATTTATCTTCAATTGAATTTATTTTACCTTCCAGCTCTTTTTTTGTAATTCCACCAGAAGTTTCTCCAAATAATCTAATTAAATTGTCTATTTTAGTGCCAGTGTCAATCAATAAAGATTCTCTTGAATATTGCATTTTTGCATTTTTTTCTTTAATCAGTTGTTCAAATGCTATTATTTTTACACACAATGCTTTATAAAAATTTTCATTCTCCAAAGTAAGGCTTCTTTTAGTTTCACTAAAATCAACCTCAAGCACCCCCATCAATGACTCTTCATCGGGTATATTTTCTATACTTTCTACTATTTTAGCGCCAAATAAATCACCTTTTTCATTTAACATACTAGAACGCACATCATCTTTCGACAAATCAGAATCTTCTTTTAAACTTAAAGGCAGATTTTTTGATATTTTTTCAGCCATTTCATCCGCTCCAATACCACCAACTACCATCAGGGGAATTTCGACATAACTATCTTTATCTTTTTGAGCATCTCCATCTCCAAAAATAACTCTTGAAGGACAAGAAAATAAAAGTGAGCTTGTTTTAAAATTTAGATATTTTGTAAACATAGGAATTCGGTTAATCGTTAATTTACTTATATATATAATATCACCAAAGTCCAAAAATGTAAAGCTTTATTTTTTTTAAAAGGTTACAGACCCTTTTTACTCTTATCAACCCCCCTCTCTATAGCCCTCTTAAAAACTTTCATTATACCCAATTTTTCCATTTCATTAGTAGTGGTTTCTGTAATTCCCCCTTTTGAAGATACTCTTTCTTGTAAATCTTTAAAAGTTTCATTTGATTGATTCAATAATTCAGCAGAACCGATGAACGCTTCTTTTATTAACTGTTGAGATTGTTCTTTAGTAAAACCATACTCATTTGTAATATCCTCAAGTATTGAACAAAGGTAATAAAAAATTCCAGGCATAGAGCCAGCCATCAACGTTGCTATATGCATATCATCTTCTGATTCTAACTCAATAACTTCTCCACTTTTAGAAAATACACTTTTAATAAATTCCTTTTCAATTATAGATAATCCTTCAGCAAAAAAAGTTGTCATCCCCTTCCCTACAATTAAAGGTAAATTAGGCATAACTCTAACAATTTTATTCTTACCCGTAATCTCCTTTAACTTATTTATTTCTTTTCCTGCAAGAAGTGAAATTATCAAAACATCATCACTCATTGATATTTCTGAAAAATCTACCTCTTCGATTTTTTGAGGTTTTACTGCAAGTATAACAACATCAAAACTAGGGAAGTCCCCCTGATAAGGGTCCCGATTAGATCGGGATAGGGGGTTACCTTTTGGGTGGTTTTGATTTTTAGATTCATAAACATTAACAGAATATTTTTTAGAAAGATTTTTACTACTTTCTTTAGTTTTTGTTTTAATAAAAATATCTGAGGGGCTTACACCTACATTTAAAAAGGCTTTCAATACAGGTTCTCCCATATTTCCACAACCAATAAATAATATTTTTTTGTTCATAAGTGATGAGAATTATATATTTATCAATGCCGATTAAATATCAGTAATTAGTCTAGAGTCGACAATCAATTAGTCTTTTTAATTAGCTCAAAGCTGAAAACTGAATTTCTTTGAGATGTGAACTTCCAACGTTTTTATTAATCTCAATTCTCATTTCTCTAAACTCAATTCAATTTACTCAAATTCAGATCTTTTTAAAAGCTCTACTTGATCACGCAGTTCTGCGGCTTTCTCAAATTCAAGATTTTGAACAGCAATTTCCATTTGATCTTCAAGCTCTTTAATAAGGTGCTTTAATTCTTCTTTAGGTATATCTCCAACATCATATTTAATAACTTGAGATGGCTTCTCTTGCCATGCATTAGCTTCTGCAATTGCTTTTTTAATTGTTGTAGGTGTTATATTATGTTTTTCATTATATTTTTCTTGAATTTCTCGCCTCCTATCTGTCTCTTCCATACAAGCTGCCATAGCCTTAGTTACGTTAAAATCCCCCGTTGTTTCATTTTTCCTAGAATATAAAATAACTGTTCCGTTAACATTACGAGAAGCACGCCCGACAATTTGAAGTAAAGCATCACGTGAACGTAAAAACCCTTCCTTATCTGCATCAAATACAGAAACTAATGAAACCTCAGGAAGATCAAGCCCTTCCCTAAGAAGATTAATTCCTACAACTACATCTATCCCCTCTCTTCTACTTCCTAGTCTGAGTAATCTTAAAATTTCGACTCTATCAAAAGTGTCAATTTCACTATGTAGATATTTAGCAGCAATCCCATGTTCTTCTAAATATTCAGACATTTTTTCAGCCAATTTTTTAGTAGTAGTTGTAATAAGAACTCTTTCATCTCTTTTTACTCTTTTCTGTATTTCATTAACAACATCATCAACTTGATATTTACTATCACGGATATTAATTGTTGGATCAACAAGACCTGTTGGACGAATTATTTGTTCTACTACCTTATTGTTTGAAAAATTAAATTCATATTCTCTTGGAGTTGCTGAAACAAAAACGGTGGTTTTCATATACTTTTCAAATTCATCAAACTTTAAAGGTCTATTATCATGTGCCGAAGGAAGTCTAAATCCATGATTAACAAGACTTTCTTTCCTTGAATAATTCCCATTATGCATCCCACCTATTTGAGGAATTGTTATATGAGATTCATCAACAAACATAAGAAAATCACTTGGGAAATAATCCATAAGAGTTGGTGGAGCCACGCCTGGTTTTGAGTTGTTAAGATATCTTATATAATTTTCTATTCCTGTCGTGTAACCTGTTTCTCTAAGCATTTCAATATCATATTCTGTTCTGGTTTTTATACGCTCAGCTTCAAGAAGCATCCCATTATCAATATAAAACTTATAACGCTCTTCTAAATCTTTTTGAATTAAAGGAATCGCTGCCACAACTTTATCCTTTGTGGTTACATTATGACTTGCTGGGAATATTTTTACTTCTCCTAATTCTTTATAAACCTCACCAGTAAACCCATCTGCTTCTTCTATCTTTTCTAATTCATCTCCAAAAAAGTCTAGACGAATAATATTATCTCCACTTGGTGGGAATATTTCTACTGTATCTCCTAAAACATTAAACATCCCTTGTTTAAATTCACCTAATGCTCGAGTATATTGAATATCCGAAAGTTTTCTAAGGATTGTATCCCTTGTGTATGATTCTGATACTTTTAAATCAATTGACAAATTTCTATAAGTTTCAGTATCTCCAAGCCCATAAATAGCAGAAACTGAGGCAATAATAATTATATCATTACGTGTCATTAATGAGTGTGTTGCTGCATGTCTATATTTTTCTATTTCCGCATTTATAGAAGTTTCTTTTTCAATATAGGTATCTGTCTTAGCAACGTATGCTTCTGGTTGATAGTAATCGTAATATGAAACAAAATAACAAACCGCATTATTTGGAAAAAATGCTTGGAACTCACTACAAAGCTGTGAAGCAAGTGTCTTATTATGACACATAATAAGTGCTGGTCTTTGTGTTTCTTGGATTATATTCGCCATTGTAAAGGTTTTCCCTGTTCCTGTTGCACCAAGAAGAACTTGCCCTTTTTGGTCTTTTCTTATCCCTTCTACCAAAGCTTTTATTGCCTGAGGCTGATCTCCTTTTGGTTTAAAATCTGAAACTAATTGAAATTTTGACAAATTATTTAATTAAAAATTGAGAAAAACAAGTAGATGAATGGTAGCAAAAATAGATATATTTTAAAATCGTTTTTTTAAAAAAGTAAAAAAAGTACAGTAAAATTTGACATAAAATAATAAAAGTCTAATATCTATCACAAATTAAATTAACAGTTTCTTATTTAATCTGTAACGATTCAAATTTATATAACGATCCCATAGATTTATTATTAGCCTTCTTTAAAAAATGGAAAAACCCTTATCATGGAAAATAGGCGAACTATCTGAAGCATTCAAAGAAGAGCCCAACTATGATAGTTATGATAGTGATAGTGATAGTGATAGTGATAGTTATGATGGTTATGGTAATTGGTGCTATAGTCCAAGAAATAGATATCGGAATGAAAAAACAGGCGTTGGTCCAGACTTTCCTTATTTTGAAGGCAGGGGTAAAAACAGACAATGGGACAGAAGAAAAGATTTACCTCCTCATATTTTTCGTATGAATCCCGAAAAAGCTATTGGGAGAAACCGTGCTCATTCACCTCAAATAGGTACTCTTTCACGACCAGAAAATAGAAATTTATTACAAAAAAGAAGAGAAAATATAGAACAACTTACTCAAATGTTTTCTGAAAGAGTACAAAGAGCTCTCGAAGAATGTAATTTGGGAGGTTTAAAAGAAATTATTAAAGATATAAGAAGAGTATTAAAAATAGACTCTCAAACATTCCTGCGTGAAAATCCTGAAGAAAGTGTAAAGATTTTTCAACTATCAAATGAACTATATCATTCCTTACTTAAAGTTTTTAATAATCTATTGTCTTGGAATAAAATAGCGATAAAAAAAGCTTCTGATACAACTTATAATCTAATAAAAGATGAGGGAATAGTTGGCAGTATAGAGATATACAACTCAAGAACATCTAGTAGTCATATTAGGAATACAAAACGAAATAGAAACACCGATAGAAGTTATGGTCACTCAAGTAGTAAAATAGAAGATTTAAGAAGAGAAAGAGTTAAAAGCGGGAAAAATATAGTAATTATTAGAGTTAATAACTCTAAATCTCCAGAAATAAATGGGATAATCAATAATGGACTACTTTTAACAAGATTGATGCATGACACTGACAAACTTTTTAAACTTGTTGAATTTATTGTTAATCAAAGTACAGAAGAAAATTATAGAAAAGAACATAGGAAACTATCTGAATTTAGGCAAGATGTTTCTAAAAAAAAGAAAAAAGGTAAAAAATTTAAAAGCTTCATAAACCAAAATAAAGAAGACATGCTACCTCTATTAGAAAAATTTTTAAGCTCTTTTTTGCATACTGAAAGAATAGAGTTAAAACCTTTGAATTTAATGGGGGGGACTAAAATATAAAGCTAATACTTACTTAGACATATAATACAAGAAGATATAATTTTGATAATATCCATTTTTAAAATATAATTAAAAAGATAAATAATAAAATATTTAACTATGACTAAATACTGGTTTAAACCAAAAACATACGGTTACGGATTTTGCCCAATAACATGGGAAGGATGGTTTACTACTATAATACTTATTGCCCTAATTATTCTTTCTGCATATATAAATAATTTATGGAAAGAAACTATAACTGTAAAAGAAGGTTTTAGATTTTTTTTGGACACAGTTATTTTATCAGGTATTTTCACTGCTTTATTTAAAGATAAAGTTGAAGGTGGATTACAATGGAGATGGGGAAACAAGCAATGAGCAATGAGTAATGAACAATGATGGAATGATTAAATGCACATCTCCCCTTGGGAGAGGGGTTTGTGGTGATGGAAAAGTTATCTTCTTATCTCTAGCCTCTAACTCCAATTCCCTAATTAACATTGAGCAAAAAAATAAAAACCTCTACAATTTTACAGATTTAAACTAAAAATATGTTCAGACTTACTTTGAAAGAAGCACACGAAAAATTAAAAAACAAAGAAATTTCTGCAAAAGAATTAGTAGAAGCTTATTTCAAACGAATTGAAGAAACTGATAGTCATGTTGATGCCTATCTCTCTGTTCATAAAGAAAAAGCATTAAAAAAAGCTGAAGAAATTGACACAAAAGGAGATTTTTCAAATCCACTAACTGGAATCCCATTTGCTAATAAACCAATTATCTGCATAGAAGGAGAAGAATGCAATGCAGCATCTAAAATACTAAAAGGATTTAAACCAGTGGAAAATGCAACCATTATAGAGAAATTATTCAATGCAGGAGCAATATCACTTGGTAATACAAATTGTGATGAATTTGCGCAAGGTTCTTCTACAGAAAATTCTGGTATTAAAAAAACAAAAAATCCATGGAATACAAAAAAAGTCCCTGGCGGATCTTCTGGCGGAAGTGCTGTTGCTGTTACTATGGATCAATGTATTTTCTCACTCGGAACAGATACTGGAGGATCTATTAGACAACCTGCTTCATTTTGTGGATGCACCGGACTCAAAGTAACATACGGAAGAGTAAGCCGCAGTGGAGTTATGGCATATGCCTCTAGTTTTGATACAATTGGACATTTTACAAAAACAGTTGAAGACGCAGCAATTATTCTTGAAGCTACCGCAGGAAATGATCCAAAAGATTTCACTACACCAAAGGTAGAAGTCCCTAAATATTCAGAAAACTTAGATATTTCAATGAAAGGAAAAAAATTGGCATATGTAAAAGAATATATGAACTCAAAATCTTTTGATCCTAAAATTAAAGCATCTGTTGAAAAAACAATAAAACAACTTGAAAATGAGGGGATCATATTTGAAGAAATTTCTATTCCAGAATTAGATTATGCAATAACTTGTTATTATATTCTTGCAAAATCTGAAGGATCAACAAATTATCATAAATATGATGGGATTCGTTATGGACACGCAACAAAGAATGCTCACACAATTCATGAAGTTTATGAAAAATCTCGAGATGAAGGATTTGGAGATGAAGTAAAAAGATGTATTATGCTAGGAACTTATGCTCTTTCTTCAGGATATTACGATGCTTATTATTTAAAAGCAGCAAAAGTTAGAAGATTAATAAAAGAAAGTTTCGATAGAGCTTTTGAAAAATATGATGCAATAATTGCACCAGTATCTCCATTTTTACCATTTGATTTAGGAGAAAAATTTGGAGATCCACTTTCAATGTATTTAGCTGACAGCTATACAGTAGCTGCAAATATAGCAGGAATACCTTCAATAAGTATACCTACTGAAATAATTGATGGATTACCTACAAGTGTTCAAATTATGGGAAAACAATTTGATGAATTAGGGATTATACAAATTGGAAAGAAAGTTGAAGAAATGTCTGGATTCGAAAGACTTAAATATTAGTAATCAAATAACAAAAAAATTACCATCCCTGACTTATTCAGAAATCCATTTTAATAAATGGATTCCTGCATTTGTAGGATTTGTAATTCGTAATTAATTTTACTACCTTATCCTAATACTTGTAGGATGATCTCTAAGTTTTTGTAAAACCTTAGCTTCAATTTGACGAATACGTTCACGAGTAACCCCAAACTCCATACCAACTTCTTCTAAAGTGTGACCAACACCATCCAGTAAACCAAATCTCATTTCAATAATTTTTCTTTCTCTAGGTGAAAGATATTGAAGCATTCCATGTATATTCTCCTTAATAATCTGAAGCCCTGTTAAATCATGAGGAGAAAATGCATCCTCATCTTCGATAAAATCTCCAAGCTTACTATCTTCCTCACTTCCAATTGGAGCTTCCAAGGAAACAATATCTTGAGAAATTTTTAGGATATGACGAATTTTTTTGATATCTAAATCCATTTCCGCAGCAAGCTCACTATGTGTAGGTTCACGACCTAATTCTTGTGCAAGTCTTCGTTTTGTATAAGTAAGTTTGTTGATAATCTCAACCATATGCACAGGAATCCTGATCGTACGAGCCTGATCTGCAATTGCTCTAGTTATTGCTTGTCTGATCCACCATGTAGCATACGTTGAAAACTTAAAACCTTTATCAGGATCAAATTTTTCTACTGCACGAAAAAGCCCAATATTCCCCTCTTGGATAAGATCAAGAAAAGAAAGCTTTCTTCCTATATATTTTTTTGCAATTGAAACAACTAAACGAAGATTAGCTTCGGCCATATGTTGTTTAGCTGCAGCCGAACCTTTTTTTATTTCACGAGCAATTTTGATTTCTTCTTCAGCACTAAGTAATGGCACTTTACCAATCTCAGCTAAGTACATTCTTACAGAATCATTCGAAATTTCTGAAAGATCAATTTGTCTTTGTAAAGCAACCTTATCTTCTCCCGACTCCTTAAGTTCTTCCTCAATCGCAGCAAGTTCATCATCTGGAGGAGAAACAATATCATCGTCATCTCCGTCTCCAATTACAATATCATCCAAAGCTTCATCTTCTATCGTTTCTTCTTTTAAAAACTCATCCTCTTCTTCTATTTTAATTTCTTTTTTTATTTTTTTAAGCTTTATCATTGCATTTTTAGAATCTATAACCTCTATTCCTAAATTAGAAAAAATCCCCAATAATTCATCAAAAAGTTCAATATCCTCTTCAAAATTTGGAAATGATTTTATAAGCTCTTTTTGCGTAACAAATCCTTGCCTTCTGCCTTTTTTTAACAGTTCTCTAACTTCAAAAGGAAACTTCTGTAAAATATCATCAGATGGTAGTTTTATGAAAGCTGATTTTTTCTTAGCCATAATCAATAGTTTAGTTAGTAATTATTCAACACTTATACATTCATCAAGCCTACCTAAATTTACATCCCGTGAATTATCTATTTTTAAAGTCATTTGTCAATGATTCTAGACTCTAATCCTTAATTAGTTAGGAAATATATTAAGATATTGATTATCTGTTTCTGTTATTTACATAAATATTCTCTTATTTTTTCTCCTGCCTCTTTTACTTTTTCCAAAGATATGTTTGGCAAAGATACTCTTACAAAGTTAGATTTATCACTCATTTTTTGCACTCTTTCCGAAAAAAACTTCATAGCAGGGATTAGAATAACTCCATACTTTGTGCATAATTCATAAAGTTTTTGATCAATATGTACATTTTGTTTTTTACATCCTTCTACTTTATTAAGGTCAAATATACCATAATAAATTTTTCTATTTCTAGGGACTTTTAAAGTTCTAAAAAATTCTTCCATATTTTTATCAATCATTTTCATGTAATCTCTACGCTCTTCTTCTCCAAGTAAAATACTAATCATCCCTAAAATTTGGGATGGACCTGGAACTGATGCTGTATGTTGAAAACTTGCATAATTTCCCCCGGGTGCTTTAGACCAAATAAATCGTGTTTTAAAATCTGGAGCTGAAAGAATCCCTTTAAATAAATATTCCGTTAAGTATTTATTTGCTTCATCTGAAATAAGAACATCTCCAAATCTAATTCCTGGCAACCTCTCAATTTTTGAACGTCCACAAAGCCTTATTGTCCTTTTTTTAGCATATTTCCAGATCGTATCAAAATTCTCATATAATTGTGAATAGATTTCATCTGTCACTATTAATGAATCATGTTTTTCTGCTATTTCTGCAATTGCTTTTAAATCTTCTGAATTATATGTAAGCCCCGTTGGATTATTTGGAGAAATGAGAAAAATTACTTTAATTTTTTCTTTACAATTTTTCAATGTTTCTAAATAAGTTTCCCCAGTTTCTGTATTTGTCTCTATATCTATAATATTTAATTTTCGAAAGTTCATTTCATTAAAATATGGAGCATATGCGGGCATTGAAGTTGCTATCGTATCTCCATTCAGAAGATATTTCATTCCTTCTTCTCCTAACATTTTAAATGTTGTTCCAATTGCATCATTAACTCCTAATGTAAATATAAGATTTTCAGACTTTATCGAACTATCTTTTAATAGTTCTCGATATTTACCCGCAGTAACAATACGAACTATTTCTTCACCTTGAGGAGCATGATATGTACCTCCAACAAGAGCTGAACATTTAAATATTTCTTTAAGTATTTGGAAATCTGACAATTGTTTTTTCTCTTCTAATGCATAATCTTTGATTTTTTTTATTACCCTATTTAAAGTTTCTAAATTGATTTTTGCTTCTTCTTTAAGATAAGTTTTATAAGCTTTATATTCTATCAGTTTCATAACTTCTTCTGTATCATCTTCATTTTTTTTATGGATACGAAAGTTTGATTCCATACAATTAAGAATTGTATCTATCGTTATTAGAAAACTATAAAATTCTCTTGCCTTTTTAGATGGGGTGAAGCCAAGACCTGGATCACCTCTACTTAAATCTATTACCTCTTCTGATTTAAAAAACTCTAAAACTTTCTTTTGTAAATAAGGAAATATTAAAAACGGATTATTCTCTTCAACAGAAAATCCGTACTTATTATCATAAATCTTTTCAATCATAAAAAACAGTTTTATGTGCCGTGTAATTCTATGAATTATTAGTTTAAAAGCAACATCTTTTAAAGAAAAAACATTAAATCATTAGCTATTTTCTATTAAATTACATATCTCTCTTCTTAAAGTTTTGCTAGACATCTCTAATTCTTTTTGAGATGGATTAAAACCAATTTCATGAGCAATTTTATTTCTTAATTTATGAGCCTGCCACAAAGAATTCTTATTTAAAAACATATTTTTATAAGATTTTATTTTTTCTCCCAAAGTATTTCCTTTAATCTTTTTCATTTTTAAACAAAGCTCCAAAATTTTTTCATATTCAAAAATTTGTTTTTCCAAAGAATGATCTTTTATTTTTTCTAAATTTCTTTTTATTTCTTCTACAAACTCTTTTGAAAACTCTCTTTCCCTAAAAATAAACCTAAAAATTATAAGCAGATCAAACAGCAAAAATAAAATGACAAACAAGATTATAATAGTAGTCCCCATGGGCATATTTAAATTATGAATTACATTTTTCCCAAATCCAATTTTATCTTAAAATATTAATTCATCTCTATTATTTTTTCCCATTAATTGATCATTGCTCATTCCCTATTACTAATTGATTTAATCAGCACCTTCTCCTTTTAATAAAACAAATGGTGTCTTAAGAATAATTTTAAAATCAAGTAAGAGTGACCAATTAACAATATAGTGGAGATCTAATTTTATTTCTTCACTAAAATCTAAGTTTGATCTTCCAGTAATTTGAGAAAGTCCTGTAATGCCAGGCTTAATCATTAAAACTCTCCTTTGATCTAATAAATATTTTTTAACTTCATTTGGTAAATGTGGTCTAGGACCGACAAAACTCATATTTCCAAATAAGACATTAAAAATTTGAGGTAGTTCATCTATGGAGTAACGCCTTAAAAATTTACCAAATTTGGTAACCCTAGGATCATTTTTCACTTTAAATAATGGAGTATCTTTTCTATGGTTTTTATCTTGCAAATCCTTCTTCTTTTCATCCGCATCTACTACCATTGAACGGAATTTATACATTTTAAAAGTTTCTCCATTTTTCCCTACTCTGTCTGATATATAAAAAATTGGACCTTTTGAATTTAATTTTATTAAAATAGAAATAAATATCAAAAATGGAGATAAAATTACCAACAGCATTAATGATAACACTATATCAAAAACCCTTTTAAAAATTCTCCCCCAACCATCAAGTGAAGTTGCCTGAATTTTAAGTAATGGAAACTTTCCAATTGTGTCTTCCTCTAATTTAGCATGAAGCACTCCAAAAACGTCTGGGATAAAACGATATTTTAAATGATTAATTTGTGCATATTCTAATATTTCTCTTCCTTCATCATTATTCTCTGATTTTATAAACCACATTTCATCAATATTTTTTGGATCTATACTTTTCTCGTTAAAATGATTAGATGAATATACTAATGAATATTGAATTGAATTTTCTATCTCTAATATAATTTCATGTCTTAAATGTTCCTCTCCCCATAAAGCAACTCTTCTAACTCCAATTCCTTTTTTTAAAAAAAATCTTTCAAATTGATTAAGAATTAATCGAAAAACATAACTTAGTATTAAAGTAAAAACACCCATCATTAAAAGAACACCTCTCGAGAAGAATGTTTCTACTTTAAATAATGCATAAAAAGCAATGACTGACATCATTAAAAACAAAACAGATATTGATAACTTAACTAGTTCTTTAAATCTTCCTTGATTGTTTGTTAAATGATAAAGATCATTCACCATTGCTAAAAAAATAAATGTTATTCCTGAAACAATGGCAAATTGGAAGAATTGATCTAATGGCATAAGCTGGACTTCTGGAAATGGTATTTGTACAAACGGAAGAAGATCTGTTAATGGTCTTATAAAATAAGCTAAAAAAGCAGCGAGTATTACTGCTATAAAATCGAATGGGATACGAAGAAGGTCAAATATCATTTCAAATTTTGTCACAAAAAAAGAGAATTAAATTCCTCTATATTGTAAAAGTTTAAAAGTTTTGGGGCAAATGAAATAATTATTTAACCAAAGACTTAAGAAACATTATTTTTAACATCCTGAACAATTTTTAACGATCTTAGAAATGCTAATTTTTTCTCAACTTCAGCCCTGATAAGTCCAACTTGACTAGATCCTTCTTCAGCTGACATCTCACCACTACTTACATTTTTTTTCAACTCATCGACTTTTAATTGAAATCCCGATAATAAAAGTGTAGATATTCTTTTTCTTTGAGCTAAAGTTATTCCTTTAATTAAAAACATATCACCACTACTTTGAGTATTTATATTTGCTAGTAAAAGAGCTATTTTTTTCATCTCTTCTAAAACAAGAAAAGAGGTTATATTATCTTTAACCCAATTATGTATTAACATATGAGAAGCCCAATACAAATCCAAAAACCCTGTTATTTTTCCAGCTACCTCTTGTAAATCTGTTACTGGGCGATCAACATTTCCCATCATTAATAATTTAAATAAAAATTCATCTTTTTATAATTGAACAAATAAATTACACAGACATAGTCAAAAACCACTTAATTTAAACAAGTATTAATAAAAATATTTTTAGAGTCAATCAAAAAATTAATAAAATTAAGGAAATACTTTACTCATTAGTAAAATAGTTCATATAAATGTATTGCCAAAATTAGACTACATCACAGATTTTAATTGCTTTGCAGATTTTTCCAAAGCATTTTTCTCATCATCACTTAATTCAATATCTAAAACCTCTTTAACTCCATCACATCCTAAAACTGTAGGCATACTAAAACATATACCAAATTTTTCTTGATAAGAAGAAACTGGCATAACTCTTTTTTGGTCATAAATAATGTTCTCACAAATTTCACTAACACAAGCAGCAATACCATAATAAGTAGCACCCTTTTCTTCAATAATTTTGTAAGCTTCCTTCATAGTATCTTCAGCAATATCTTTCATACACTTACCCGTTATCTCACAAAATTTATTTAAAGGTATTCCTGCAACATTAGAATGAGTCCATGCAACAAATTGAGAATTCCCATGTTCTCCAAGAACATAAGCATGAATTGAATATTCTGAAATATCTAATTTTTCACTTAAGTAACCACGAAGTCTTTGTGTATCTAAAAGTGTTCCTGACCCCATGACTTGTTTACGAGGAAGTCCTGATATTTCTTGAGCTATACAAGTTAAAATATCAACAGGATTAGCAACCATTATAATAATCGCATTTTTATTTAAAGGCTTCATGCCTTCAATAATATCTTTTAAAATTTCTTTATTTATATTTATAAGATCAAGCCGTGTTTGTCCTTTTTCAATTTTTCCAACACCTGCCGTAATAATAATGATCTCTGCCTGCCCTGCTTCTTTTAAAGTTCCTTGACGAACATGAGAAACTTCTGAAAAAGGAATAGCATCACTCAAATCTCTAACTTCTCCATCACATTTTTCCTCATTCCTATCAACAAGAATTATTTCTGATCCAAGATTTTTAAGTATGAGAGTGTAAGCTGTAGTTGCTCCTACATTCCCTGTTCCAATTATTGAAATTTTTGTGCTTTTCATATGGGAGATTTAGAAAATAGTTTTTTTTGATACTGCCTAATTTTACCAACCATACTTAAATCTTCAAATTGATAAAACATACTTTGAAAATATAAACTAAAACAACCCCACAATTTTCCCTTCATCATTAATATCCATATTATTAGCCGCTGGAATTTTAGGTAATCCTGGCATGGTCATAACATCACCAGCCAAAGCCACAATAAATCCTGCTCCTGCTGAAACTTTTAACTCTTTAATTGTTATTTTAAACCCTTCTGGCCTTCCAAGAAGATTAGGATTATCTGAAAATGAATATTGAGTTTTAGCTATACAAATTGGCATTTTATCTAAATTTAGTTTCTCTATTCGTTTAATATTTTTTATTGCATCCTCTGTAAATATTACGCCTGAAGCTCCATAAATTTCTTTAGCTATTGTTTTAATTTTTTCTTTAATTGAGTCATTTTCATCATACAAAACTTTGAATGCTGATTTTTTATTCTCTAAAGTGTTTAAAACTTTTTCAGCAAGTGGGATTCCTCCTTCCCCACCTTTCTCCCACACTTCAGATAAAGCAAAATCACAATCTAACTTTTCACATTGTTCCTTAACATAAGAAATTTCCTTATCTGTATCTGTAGTAATAAATCTATTTAAAGCAACTATTATCGGTACTTTATACTTATGTAAATTTTCAATATGTTTTTTTACATTTTTAAACCCCTCTGCTAGAGCTTCTAAATTTTCTTTATCAAGATTCTCTTTTAAAACTCCTCCATTATGTTTTATGGCTCTTATAGTCGTTACAAGTACTACTGCATCTGGCTTTAAATTTGCAAGACGACATTTTATATCAAAGAATTTTTCAGCTCCTAAATCAGCTCCAAATCCTGCTTCTGTAACAACTATGTCAGCTAATTTTAAGCCTAGTTTTGTTGCTTGCACACTATTACATCCATGAGCAATGTTAGCAAAAGGACCACCATGCATAAGTGCTGGAGTACCTTCTAACGTTTGAACTAAGTTAGGCTTTATAGCATCTTTTAAAAGAACTGTCATTGCTCCATCTGCTTTTAAATCTTTTGCTGTAACGGGTATTCCAGAATGAGTATAGCCAATAATTATTTTACCTAGTCTTAATTTTAAATCTTGTAAATCATTCGCTAAACATAAAAGTGCCATTAATTCAGACGCAACTGAAATCATAAAACCATCTTCTCTCGGAACTCCATTCTTTTGTCCTCCAAGACCTACTATAATGCCTCTTAAAACCCTATCATTCATATCAATAACTCTTTTCCAAGTAATTTGTCGATTATCTATATTTAGTTGGTTTCCATGTTGGATATGATTGTCTATCATCGCTGACAAAAGATTGTGTGCTATTGTGATCGCATGAATATCTCCAGTAAAATGTAAGTTAATATCTTCCATTGGTATAACTTGAGAATATCCTCCTCCTGCGGCACCACCTTTCACTCCCATACACGGACCAAGCGATGGTTCTCTTAAAGCAATTATAGATTTCTTCCCCAATTTCCAAAGTGCTTGCCCCAATCCAACCGTTGTTGTTGTTTTTCCTTCTCCAGCTGGAGTTGGGTTAATTGCCGTTACTAATACTAACTTCCCATCTTTTTTATTTTTCAATTTATCTTTTAAAGAACTCGATAATTTTGCTTTATATTTCCCATAAAGCTCTAAGTCATCTTCTTCAATACCTATTTTCTTAGCAATTTCAGTAATTGTTTGAATTTTAGCTAACTGTGCTATTTCTATATCCGATTTCATAAAAAAATAATTATTAATTTTTTAGGCATCTTAACATAAAAATATATTTGTCCAAATATAATAAATTGTAATTGTTCAAACTAATTGAAAAATAGTAAAAAATATAATAGATTTTTTTTATTTCTTCTTTATCTATATCTTAATTTTTCTTATAATATAGACGTTAAAAAAATAATAGTTTCCACATACCTATAATCTCTAAATCTATGTATAAACGAGTCTTAATAAAAATCTCAGGAGAAGCTTTAGGAAATGATAAAGGAGATAATCTATGCACTGAAAAACTAAAATCTATTGCCGAAGAGTTTATTGATTTAAAAAAAGCAGGACATGAGGTAGTAATAGTACTAGGAGCAGGAAATATTTGGAGATTCAGAGATAATACAGATTCTGGGATTGATAGAACATCATCAGATTATATGGGGATGTTAGCAACAATAATGAATTCTGTTGCTCTTCAATCTGCAATTGAACATCAAGGAGTTGAAAGTAGAGTATGCTCAGCAATTCATGTACCACAACTAGCTGAACCATATATAAAAAGAAGAGCTACAAGACATCTAGAAAAAGGAAGAATTGTAATATGTGCTGGAGGAACTGGAAATCCATTTTTTACGACTGATAGTGCAGCAGCATTAAGAGCCTCTGAACTTAATTGTGATGCAATTATAAAAGCAACTAAAGTTGATGGTGTGTACGATTCTGATCCCATGAAAAATAAAAATGCTAAAAAATATGACAGTGTAAGTTTTGATGAAGTTATTGAAAAAAACATAAAAGTTATGGATCAAACAGCATTTTCACTTTGTAAAGAAAAAAATATCCCAATTATTGTTTTGAATATGTCTAATAAGGGAGATATTGTAAAAGCAGCCAAAGGAGAAAAAATAGGAACAATTGTAAAATAATTTATATCTTATAATTTTTAATTAATATTCTATGCCAACTCAAGCAATCATAGCTAATGCAAAAGAACAATTTCAAAAAGCCATAGATCACTTACACAAGGAATTTGGTCAAATACAAGCAGGACAAGCCAACCCTGCAATAGTAGAAAATTTAATGATTTTAGCATATGGATCAAAATCCCCTCTCAAGAATAATGCTTCAATATCCATTCCAGAACCTCAATGTCTTGCTATTAGTCCGTATGATAAATCACTTGTATCTTCGATAGAAAAAGCTATTCGAGATAGTGATCTTGGATTAAACCCACTTAATGATGGAACCGGAATAATTCGATTAAATATTCCTCCTCTAACTGAAGATCGAAGAAGAGGACTTGTTAAGGTAGTACGTGATAAATCTGAAGAAGCAAAAGTAGCTGTAAGAAATGCAAGACATGAAGCTCAACATAATATTCGTAAATTAGATGATATTAGTGAAGATATAAAAAAAGATACTGAAAATAAATTACAAGAAGAGGTAAATAACGCAAATAAAGAAATTGATGATGCTACGAAACAAAAAGAAACTGATGTAATGAAAGTTTAATTTCGAAAATAGTCCAAAATACACATCTCGTAATTTACGATTTCACATGTTTCTTTCAGATTTTCTTAAAAATTCAGAACAAGATGAAGCACTAAAAAGCGTTGTTTTAACAATATCTAAAGGAGTTAAAAAGATTTCTAAAAATATTGATACTTGTAATCTGGGAAAAACAGAATCTGGAAAAGAAAATGCTTCTGGAGATGAACAAATGGCATTAGATATTCTTTCAAATAAACTTCTTGAAGAAGAACTTAAAAAGAATATAAATATAAATTCATATGCATCGGAAGAAGAAGAAGATTCAGTTAAACTAAATGATGAAGGTGAATATTGCATAGCATTTGATCCCCTTGATGGGTCTAGTCTTATAGACACAAACCTTACTATTGGAAGTATTTTTGGAGTATATAAAGATAAAAGTTTTATTGGGCAAAAAGGAAAAAATCAAAAAATGGCAGCATATGCTGTATATGGTCCAAGAACAACCTTTTTCTTAAGTTTCGGAACTGATGTTTATGGATTCTCTTTAAATAATGAAAATGAATTCATTCTTACACATAAAAAAATTAAAATTAATGAAGATACAAAAATATTTTCTCCTGGTAATTTAAGAGCTTGCCATGAGAATGAAAAATATTTGAAACTTGTTAATGACTGGATTATTGAACAAAAAACTCTGAGATATTCTGGAGGGATGGTTCCTGATATAAATTCAATTTTTTGTAAAACTCAAGGGATTTTTTCATATCCTAGTCATTCAAAATATCCAAACGGAAAATTGCGTATTCTTTATGAATGTGCCCCTCTTGCATTTTTAGTAAAAGCAGGAGGAGGACTTGCTTTAGATCAAAATGGCAGGGATATTTTGGATATTGAAATAGAAGAACTACATCAAAGATCCACTATTTTTATTGGTTCTAGAAATGAGGTTATTAGAGCTGTTGAAGAATTAAATAAAAAAGTTTAAGTATGTAACTCTAAACTTGCAGGTCGTAACGAACAGAAAAGTTAGAGTTTTATTTACCAAAGTTTTTCTGTTCTTTTTTTAAATATTCAACCGCATCCTTTAAATCTTTCTCTTCAAACTCTGGCCACATTTTATCCAAAAATAAAAAATCACTATAAGCTGATTGCCACATTAAAAAATTTGAAAGACGCTTATGTCCTCCAGTTCGAATAATTAAGTCTGGTTCAAGAGAAGAATCAAGATTTTTAGATATACTTTCTTCTGTAATATCTTCCTTGTTTTTAATAAGATTTTTCACACTCCTTACAATCTCATCTCTTCCTCCATAAGCAACACATATTTGGAATTTTAGCCCATCACAATTTTTAGTAAATTCCTCTAAAATTTTTAGTGATTCTGCTGAATCTTTTCTTATATCTCCAATACTTCCCATAATTTTCACTTGGATATTATCTTTTTTAAACCTATCTTTTTTTTGAGCAAACTCTTTAATTAAATCAAATAAATTATTCAACTCCTCATTATCCCTTTTTAGATTTTCCGTAGAAAGCGCATATATGGTGAATACATCGATATTGTACTTCGGACACCAATCTAAAACCTCCTCCAAAACATCCATTCCTGTTTTATGCCCAAGAATTTTCTTCCATCCATTTTTTTTTGCCCATCTTCTATTCCCATCCATTATAATTGCTATATGCATTAATTTTGTATTATGATTTACGCAAGCAAAATTAGCATAAAACAAAGTAAATAACAATTCAGAAACAATGTCTTTTAAGTGTAAAAAATACACAATTACCGAGAATCACACAAACAAAAGAATTGACAGAGTTATTCGGTCTTTTTTCCCTGATATGCCAATGAGTGCTGTTTATAAGAATTTGAGAACAAAAAACATAAAATTAAATGGGAATAGAGCAAAAGAAAATATGAAGGTTAAAGAGGGAGATATTTTAGAAATTTATATTAAGGATGATATTCAAGATAAACCAAAAGATTCAAATGGTGTTGATTATAAAAAACTTAAAGAATCTCCTTTTTTTAAGAAGAATTTTAAAGTTTTATTTGAAGACAAAGATATTCTTGTTTTAGATAAGCCAGCAGGAGTTGCTGTTCATCCTGGAACTGACCATTACCATGGAAGAACTATGTTAGATTTAGCAAGAGCACATACTGGAGAATGTGATTTTCCTCCAACTCTTGTTCATCGCTTAGATTTAGGAACATCTGGAGTTTTACTTTTTGCTAAAAATAATCTTTCTTTGCAAAACTTAAACAAGCAGATGAAAGAAAAATCTACTACTAAAAAATATTATGCTCTTGTTAATGGTAATATAAAAGAAGATAAAGGCACAATTAAAGTTGCATTAGAAAGAACTCAAGGAAATCAAAAAAGTACAAAAATTATTATTTCTAAAGGTGGTAAAAATGCAAAAATGTCAATTACACATTTTGAGGTTGTTAAAAGATTTGGGGATATTGCCACTTTAATTTCTGTAACACTTGAAACTGGAAGAATGCACCAAATTCGTGTGCATATGAAATCTCAAAGTCATGAACTTTGGGGGGATGAACATTATGGTGATTTTAATAAGAATCGAGAAATTTCTAAAAATTTTGGTTTAAAAAGAATATTTCTTCATTCTTATTTTTTAGAGTTTACTCATCCTAAAACTGAGAAAAAAATAAAAATAAATTCTGAGCTTCCTGAAGAGTTAGAAAATGTTTTAAATAAACTAGACTCAGAGGTTTAATATTAATTTAATAGGCTAATTTACTTATGAAAACAACATGTTTCATAACATATAATTATTATGGATTTATCAGCTATTGATTACGGACTTATTTTAACCATCGCATTTCTTTCAGAAAGTTATAGCGTATCATTCGGAGGAGGAAGTATAATAAGTGTTCCTGCTTTAATTGCACTAGGAATTCCTCCTAAAATTGCTATCGCACATATAGTTGGATCAACAATTGGATCTCAATCTGCAGGATTTATTCAGTTATCAAAAAAAAGTAAAATATACTGGAAAATAAGTTTATTCCTTATCCCCTTTCATTTAATTGGTATTTTTATTGGGAAACATTTTTTAGACAGTATTTCAGAAGATTTTCTCCTTATCCTCATAATAATCTTTATAACAATTTATTTTCTTCACTCTATATTTTCTAAAACTCCTGTTGCTAATGATGACGGTAAAGATGAAGTTACTAAGGAAAATGTTTTATTTTTAATCATATTAGGGATTTTATCTGGTGCTTACATTGCATTTGCAGGATTAGGAATTGGGATTATTCTCTCTGTTCTCTTAGTTTCTTTTCTTAATATTTCATTTGTTGCAAGTATTGGTATAAGAAAGATGATTGGACTTCCTTCTTACTTACTAGCACTTATTTTATATGCCCACTCAGGTTTAATTGTATGGAAACTCCTTTTTAGTTTATTAGTAGTAAATTTTCTTGCTGGAACCATTGGTATGAAAATATTTTTTAAGATCCCAGAAAAACTTGCTAAGAAAATATTTTTTATTCTTATAGTAGTTTTATACGCCTTTTTAATTTATAAAATTGGAGTAAAATTTTTCTTATAAAACACAAATATAAATTATCTCTTCCGAAAGAATTAAAGCAGAAAATTAGTTATTTTATTTTTTTTAAAAACACTTCTGCCATCGTACAACGAACACTACCTCCACCACAATCTTCAATCGTACCAACATCATTATAAATGATATCACAATGGGATTTTAACTTTATAATTTGTTCTTCTGTTAGAATTTTATAAGCAGACTTACTCATTATTAAGTATCTTTTATCGTTAGCACCAATAACTTGAAGCATGTTCCCCGCAAAATTGTTAACTTGATTTTCGGTAATAGATATTATCTCTTTCCCACTTTCATTTAAATTATTAATCAAATTTTCACGCTCTTTCTCATCATAAATACCTTCTAAAAAAACCACTGCAAATGTTTCCGCAATAGACATCATGACATTGGTATGATAAATAAGTTTTTTTTCATTTCCCACTGATTGATAAGATTTAAAGACAATTGGTAAATAATTAAAATCACTACAGAATTTTAAGAATAAACCTTCATTTGATCTTTCTGAAAGAGAGCAATAAGCTTTTTTATTTTCTCTATCTAAAACCATGCTACCCGTTCCTTCAAGGAAAATCTCTTCATTCTCATAATCTGAATAATCTACAATTTTGTTTATATCAAACCCTTCTTTTTTTACAATTTCAAAGATATCTTCTCTCCGTTCTAGCCTCCTGTTTTCAGCAAACATAGGGTAAGTTACAACAGCTCCATTTTCATGAAACGAAACCCAATTATTAGGAAAAATAGAATCCGGAGTATTTGGCTCTTCGGTATCTTCTACTACAATTATATTAACCCCAATATTTCTTAAACTTTCAACAAGTCCATTAAACTCTTCAAGTGATTTAATTTGTACCTCTGAAGCAGAAAGATTAGGCGCACTTTGGTAGTAATTATCCACCGCAGTTTGTTCATTCATTCTAAATGCCACTGGACGAATCATTAGAATTGTATTTGTTATTTGTTTCATTTTTTAAATATTATAGAAAATGTAGTGTAAAAATTAAAATTTTATAGACTTTAATACACAAACTGTTTCAATTAAGAAGTTTAAGTTTGTTGTTATTTTAATTTTATCTATTTCTAAATTTATTTAAAGTAAAAAATTTTGATATAAAATATATCATTTTGGACTTGGACTGGAATCTAGAATTATGTTTTACAAAGAACCAAAATGGATTCCCGCCTTCGCGGGAATAGCAGGAATTTAGGTTAATTATAGTACTACTGGAAAAGGTGTGCCTTATAGGACACATCTCCCCACGTAGTGTTAATAAACTTACTTCGCCTCCCACTTCTGCAACTCAATAATATTCCCCTCAGGATCAGTCACATAAGTAAATATCAACGAACCACTCTTAAATTCTTTACTAGCAACCTCTCCTATTTTCTTCCCACCAAGCTCAACCACTCTATCAACCATAACCTCAACATCATCAACACTAAAAGCAATATGCCCAAAACCTTCACGATTTGGCATAGGAGGCACTAACTTTGCTTCATTAGTTTCATATTCAAAAATTTCTAAAGTTGGACCACTTTTTTCATAGCCTGGCAAAAGCAAGGCTGTACCTTTTAAGGAAGCTCCATTAAGCCCAGTCCCTTTATCAAGAAATTCACCTGACAATTTAGTCTCAGGCAAAAATGTCTTACAATCAAAAATTTTGATATAAAAATCAGCAAGACTCTTCCAATTTTTACTTATAATGTTTGTATGAACATATTTTGTTGGCATAGATATTCATCTAAAAAATAAACCAACTAAATTTTATCACCTTGATCCTATTAATCAACAATATTTCTTGACATTACAAAAAGCTCATTTAGGATTAAAATAAGGAAAAAATTATAAATTTAAAATGTTGAATTTTTTAGAGCAGAAATTTTTTGACAGTATATACTTCTTATTTGGGGAAATAGATTTCTCCATCTTCAGTACAACTGAAGTTATAATAGATATATTACTAGTAACAATAATTATATACATAATATTTAGATCCATAGTAAAAATACATGCCATACAAGTTATGGTAACTACACTAATATTCGGAACACTATTTTTTATAAGCCAAAATTTTAATTTAGTGGCATCAAAAATAATTTTACAAGGACTCTTGCTACTTCTTATAATTAGTATTCCATTGATGTTTCAACAAGAAATAAGACAATTATTTGAAAAAATAGGACACTCCCCTTTTATATTTTTTAAAAGAAGAAAACACTCAGCTCGTCATAAGCTCATAAAAGCTATTAAGCAAGCTGTTAATATACTTGCTGAAAAAAGACATGGAAGCATTATTGCAATAGAAAAAACTTCTCCCCTGTTAATTTATGCAGAAACAGGAGTAATGCTAAATGCAGATTTAACGAAAGAACTTTTATTAAACATATTTTTCCCAAAATCTCCATTACATGATGGTGCTGTAATCATAAAAAAAAATTATATTATCTCCGCAGGAGCTGTTCTTCCTTTTACCCATAGTGCTCAAGATTATATTTATGGGACACGACATAAAGCCGCATTAGGATTATCTGAAATGACAGATGCTGTAGTAATAATTACCTCTGAAGAACGAGGAGTATTTTCAGTTGCACAAAATGGTGAGTTTTTACCAAAAGATAAAATAGCCGACTTGGAAAAATATTTAGAAGATAATTTATAAAATAAATCTAAATTATTATGTGGAAAAATATTGGATTAGTTTTCTTATCACTTATTGCCTCTCTTATATTTTGGCTAGCAGTTATAAGTACTCAACAAAATATAAAGGTGTTTGAAGATGAAATCCCAATAAAGCATTTTAATGTCCCTGAAACCCTTTTTATAAGTTCAGAAATTCCTCCTGTAACAATAAGAATTGATACTACTAAAGAGATACTTAAAACCACCACTCAAGAAGATTTCCAAGCATTTATAGATTTTTCTAAAGCTCAAATGGGAACACGCTTATTCCCTATAGAAGTAAAAAGTGAAAACCCTAAAATAAGAATTGTTTCTTTTAGTCCAAAAGAAATTGAAGTTATATTGGAGGAAGAAAAAGAGAAAATAATGAAAATCGAAATAAAAACTGAGGGAGAAGTCTCTGAAAATTTTATAGTTGAAAACATACAACCAGAAGTTAGTGAAGTAACAATTAAGGCGGGAGAAACAATCTTAAATAAAATAACTCAAATAAAAGCAATATTAAAATTCAATGGAGAACAAGATTCTTTCCAAAAGAAAGTAAATTTAAGAGCATACGATAGTAAAGATTCCATTATTAAAGACATTGAAATCATACCTGAAAACATTGAAATAAAAGCTGAACTTTCACAAGTTACAGATACGAAGATTATTGGAGTAAAACCAAATGTAACAGGTAAACTTGAAAAAGAAAATTACTATGTAAAATCAATCACAGTATATCCTAACATAACAGAAATTAGAGCTAAAAAACATATTTTAAACGGAGTTGATTATGTTCAAACAAAAGAAATAGATATATCACAAATTGAAGAAACTAAAACTTTATCTGTAAAAATCATACCTCCGCTAAATACTGAAATTACTGGGAGCAAAGAAGTAAAGGTGGATATTATCCTTGAGGAAATTGAAAAAGTTGAACAAGTCGATGAGGAGATTAAAAAAGATGAAGAAGATAAAAATAATGATCAATAAATAATCAATTAAGAAATGATAATAATAACAAGTTGATAACTTGAAGCTTATCTTTTAAAAATCAATTCTCTACTCATTCCATCTAAACTCTAATCTCTGACCATGCCATTTATTATCAAAACCACTAAAGCATTTATAGACTTCATTTTAATCCTTATTTCTTTTATACTAGCTTATTTTTTAAGAGTAGGTTTTATTTTTAGCACAGATTTTCCATTTGATACTTATGCTTCTATTTTCATTCCAACAAGCATCGCATGGATGCTTTTCTTATTTTTTCAAAAAATTTATAGCTCAGAGCCTATTTCTAAAAGAAGATTATTTTTTACTATTATTAATTCCAATTTAGTTGGAATTACAATTTTTGTTCTTATTTTCTTTTATAAACGTGACATCTTCTTTTCTAGGCTAATACTTGTTTATGTTTGGACTATTGCTAACGTTTTACTTATTGCAAATTCTTGGTTATTTAGAGTGGCACAATTTCATATTTATAAAAAAGGAATTGGAACAAAAAAAACTCTCATCGTTGGAGCTAATAAGTCAGCTGAAGAAGCTATTTATAATTTCAAGAAAAATGAGCCGTACTATGAACCAGTCGCAATTTTAGATGCTTATGGCACAAAGAAAAAAGAAATTTTGGGAGTTCCTGTTCTTGGTAAAATGAACTCCCTTGAGGAGATTGTTAAAGAAAAAAATATTGAAGTTATTGTTCAAGCAGATTGTATTGAACAAAGCTTAAATTTAATTCATTTTGCTGAGGTAAATAATATTGATTATTTATTAATACCTAGCTTGCTTGGTGTTTATAAAAATGAATCTATGTCTCAAATTGGGAAACTTCCTGTTATTAGCTTGAAGAATAAATAGACCAAGTAAACCCCATGGGTAGTACCGACCCACGGGGTTGTTACATAATTTTTTTGTTACAAAAAATTATTTCAAAACGCTTAAGTTTTTATCATCCAAATTTTTTTCTTCTTTCTTCTTTCTATCTATAACCCCTTGTACTTTTATTTGATATTTCAAATCAACTCTTTTTACTTCTCTTACAAACTTCTTTTCCTCTTCATATAATTGGAGTAACAAATTATAAATTTCAATGATTTTTGATGCACTTATAAATGGTAAATTACTGAAAATCTCCTGCTTTTCTTCTTCTGTTAAAGAAGTTTGCATAATTGCTTTTGCCAATTCTTCAGGTGTAGGTAAATTCATTACTTATAAATAAATTAGAAATAAAATTTTTGAGATCTTTTAGGAGTCATCAGAGATCTCACGAAATCAGCTCCTGCCATACCCATTTGTACTGGCATACCTCCTACAACTTTCACAATTTTAGTAAATTTGCTTAAATTCTCTATTTTTTCAACAGCCTTAGCTCCTTTAAAAAGATCCTTAATTCCTTTAAATAATCCTTTAACAACAGCCCCCGTTCCTCTTATTGCCTTACCTACAACAGAAACTGCTGTTCCTAATACAGGTATAACTAGAGCTGCATCCGATACAGCACCAACAACAGCCCATGTCCCACTCCATGCAGCCCCAAGATAATCTTTTCTACTCAATGATTTTGCACAATCTCTAGCATCCATAGCAGTCCCAACTACAGGAACCATGTATAATGCACTTTTACCTACAACTCCCCACATTGAAGGCTGTTTTCCTTTTGAGAAATCATCATAATTTTCCATAAGATAGTCTGCTGTTTCATATGCAGATTTCTCAAAATCCTTTTCATCAGAATATTCTAAATACGGTCTATTCTTATCTTCATCCCATTTAATTGTAATATAGTTATTAATACGTATTTGTTTTTCTCTTTGATCTGGATACTTTTCAAAAAATAAGGCAAATGCTTCACGATTAACTTTAAGCGGTTCTTTAATTTTCTCAAAAATTCCCATATGTTTTTTAGCCATACTAGTTACCTTCGTTTGCAATATATCTTCCGAAACTAATTCCCCTGTTTTAATATTTTTTAAATTTTCTAATGAGATACTTTTAAGTATTTCATCATATTCAAATCTTAAAGGCTTGAAATAATTTTCTTCTATACCAACTAAAACTTCATTATGAAAGTTATTATCTTCCCTCATTTTTTCTACTGATTCTTTTTTTTGCTTATCCATATCTTCAGGCTTTTGAAAATCTGCAATTTCCTCTTCTTTATTAAAAAATTCGACTGCTTCACCTATTCCCATTCCAGCAGCTATTCCTATAGCAAGACCAGCAACCCCCTTACCAATACTTTTTAGTTTACCAAGTTTATTTTTGGTTTTTATTTTAACTGGGACTCCTTCTTTTATATCAATCCCATGTTGTTTTGCCCTTATAGGATCTATTTCTATACCATGCTCTTTTATTTTTGCTATCGGAATACCATTTGTTAAATCTACTCTTTGCTTATATCCAATTGATATATCTAAATCATATTTAGCATCTATTGCATCAAGTCTGGTCTTAACATCGTCATGCGCTATAGTTTTCCCTTCTTTTGAAGCTTGGGCTATAACATCCTGTCGTTCTTTCATTCTATTTTCCTCAAGTTTTAAAACTTCAATATCTAACTCTTTTATTCTATCAATATCTAATTGTTGCTTTTTAACCAAATCAGGATCTAATTCAATATCACGTTTTGTCATAGCATTTGGATCTACTGCATCAATTTGCCCAGCTAATTCACCCTTCTTTTGTTGAAGATCTTTTATTTCTATATCATATCTATCATCTATATTTTTCAAAGCTTGTTTACTATCAATTTCAGTAAGCCCTTTTCCTTTATTATCATTTAAAAATCTTTCTTTTTCTTTTATTTTTTCAGCTTCTAGTCTTTCTATATCTTTATCTAAATCATTTAGCTTCTTCACACTCTTTTTAATAAAGTTAGGATCTTTAGGTAATTTTCTCATGTAGTCACCACTATCTATTTCCGATATCCCTTTATCAATATTTTGAATCTCTATATCAATATCCCATGCTATTTCCTGTCCATTAATTTTTTCAACACTTACATTCATTTTTTGTAATATTAACTCTCCCCCATCTCCAACTTTAGCTAAAGATTGTTTAGCTTTTTCATAAAACTTTGGGTTATTTCTTCCCTTTTCAATATATTTTTTTGCTTTTTCAAAATGAACTTTTTCTTTCAATTTTTGTATTTTAAGTTTTTCAAGTTCAATGGCTCTTTCTAAATAATAAGCAACTTTCTTTATTTCTGCGTCAGCAATTCTTCCACCAGACAGACTCTCTACTTCCCTCGCATTTTTACCTGCTTCTTCAAGTAATCCATGAATATTTCTATGAAGATTATCATTATTTATGAGATCCATTGACTTATAAGTATAGTCTAAAGCTTCATACATTTTTGAAAGTGCTGATTGGCAATCAGCAATCTTTTTTCCAGCTTCTCCACCAAAAATTTTAGTTTTAATCTTTCTCCATTTATACAATGAACTTAGAAAATCAGACTTTTTTTGAACTAAAGGACTTTTTAAAATTAAACCATAATCTCCACTTATAATATGAGGTATAATATGGTTTCCAAGCATTCTTTTCATATCAATAAGTCCAGAAATAGGATAAATAGCAGTTTGTAGAACCATACTTTTCAATCCTCCTTTAAAAGGATTTTTTAATCTAACAAGAGATGAAGCCAGTCCAAATACCATAACAGGAACTATTCCTTCCATATAATCGACTGCAAACTCTACAGCAGAAAATTCTCCACCTTTAAAAACCCAGTTTAACAACCCCTTAAGAACATTATATGGACCTAAAACAAATCTCTCTGTCGCACCCTGTAAAATAACTTCTCCTCCAACAACAAATAGTTGATCTCCTTGAAATTTCAGTCTTCCCTTAATAATTTCACTTACATCATGTTCATCACCTGCTTTTTCAAATAATTTACCTCCCCATAATCTAAGTTGTTGAATTGGGATTTCCCCAGCTTCAAAAACACTGCTCCAAGTATGTTCTATAACAAATCTCTTTGCCTCACTAAAAGCATCATCTTTCGATAAATTAGGATCAATACAAAGATTTTTTGGACCTCGATCTTCCATTGTAATACCTTGATCACTTAACTGTTGCCACTTTATAAGCTCACCATCTGTCTTAATTATTATATTTACATTCCCCGATTCTACCTGAAGATTTTTTATGTCATCACTTGTTATAAGTTGATTGCTATCCATTTTTTCTACAAGAGTTTCTACTAATAAAATTAATTCATCATAGTCTCCTGTTTCTTCTTTGTTTCTATTAAATATTTTTAAATTAATTAAAAACGATTCAAATCCTTTATGGTTTTTATAAAGAATAAGGCTTTCTGGGGTAAGAGTTGCGTTATTAATTGCTCCATCTACAACATCACTTGCAAAATTTTTACCTTGATCCATAAAATCCTTCCTCTTTTTTTCATCCACAATAATTTCTGTTGCAATATCAATTTTTTCTGGAGTCAAAACAGGTAAATCCATATCTTTAAACCAATCCATCTTTTTTACCATTTCTTGCTTGAGCCATTTTTTGAAGTTTTCAGTATCCTTAGGAACCATCACATCTTTAGTAAAATTTCTAGCTAATAAAAAAGCGACTACCGTAAGAAGTGTAAGATAAGGATGTTTTCCTACAAATTTTGTTAAAGATTTAACTGTATCAATTAGACATTTGGCAGTTGCTCCTCCTTTCTTAATTACAAATATCCCTCCTATTGAAACTCCGATTGTTGTTAAAAGCATCTTATTTTTAACTATAAAATCTTGAGCTTGAAGCATATATCCTTCAATATCTTCCTTTATATTTTCCATTACCAAGTGAGCAGGGACTTTCTCTACCCCATCTTCTATAACAGTTTTATCTTTTTTTTCTTCTTCTTCATCCTTTTCATCATTTGGGAAAAGATCTCTTGGAGATGATTCTCCTTGAACAAGAGGCAATACTCTTTCATCTGACAACCCTAATTCCTCCATTTTCCCCTTCCACCATTTTTTCCTAGCTTCCATTTCCTCTGGCATATTCCTAGCCTCATCAGGATTATCTATGAAATACTGATATAATTTCATTGCACTAAATACAACAATACCTACTCCTCCCATTTTCAATAAAAGGTTAGGAGCTTTTTTTAAATTTTTAATGTGACTTAATGGATTTAATTTTCCCAAAACTTTAAATCCAACAAATCCTCCTAAGATGCTAGTTAAAATGCTAATAGGATTTTTCAAGGCATCTCCTATTTTCTCCTTTATTTCTTCCTTCTTTTTTTGAAATTCCTCTTTCACACTAAAAAGTCCACCAAACCATTCAACTCCTATCCATTTTATAACTGCACCTAAATTAAAAGCATCTTTAAATTTCTTAAAAAAACTGGTTTCATTTATTTTTTTTTCTAACTCTTCAACCATGTTAGAATCTCCAGATTTTTCTGCTTTAATTTTAGCTGTAAGTTGTTCAAAGTAATTACTTGGAATTTCTATAGGAGTCTGTTCTTTTTTCTTTTCTACAGATTCTTTAAGAATAGCTGTTTTACTTTTAGTATCAACAGTATTAGCAATATTAGCATCACCAGTATCCTTAGTTTTTTCGTCTTTATTATTAAGCATTTCATTAACTGCATACTTAGCAATACTACTTGTTACTTTCCCTAAAATTTTAACTTCGTAACAAAACATATTATTTTTTAAAAAATTCCCATAATTATAACAAAAAAACGAAGAAAACTCAAACAAAAAATATTTAAAAAACGCCCACTGATAAGGGGGATTTGAATTTCCGATATAAAAATATAAAGATGTTTCTCAATTCTCAGTTCTTACTTGTTCATTGATCATTCCTCATTACTAATTATTTTATCCCCATTTTTTTATATAACTCTGAGAAGCCGAAAGTCTAGCAATAGGAACACGATAAGGTGAGCAAGAAACATAATTAAAGTCATTATGAAAACAGAAATTTATAGAGCTAGGATCACCTCCATGCTCTCCACAAATACCTATTTTTAAATCTTTATTTTCCTTTCTTCCTTTACCAACAGCCATAGCAATAAGTCTTCCTACTCCTTCAGTATCTAAAACTTGAAAAGGATCATCTTTCAAATAACCTTTTTGAATATACTCAGGCAAAAATTTACCAACGTCATCTCTTGAATAACCAAAAGTCATTTGAGTTAAATCATTAGTTCCAAATGAGAAAAAATCTGCATATTTTGCTATTTCTTCTGCAACCATACAAGCTCTTGGGATTTCTATCATTGTTCCAATTTTTATTGGCATAGAAATACCTTTTTCTTCAAAAACTTCATTAATGACGTCTTGTGTTAATTCTCTTAAATATTTCAATTCTTGAACTACTCCAACTAGTGGAATCATTATTTCTGGCATTACATCAATCCCATCTTTTTTAGCTTCACAAGAAGCTTCAACGATAGCTCTTACTTGCATTTTTGCAATTTCTGGATAAGTGATAGCCAAACGACATCCACGATGTCCAAGCATAGGATTTACTTCTCTCAAACTTAAAACTTGGTCTTTTATTTTTTCATAAGATACCCCCATTGTTTTTGCAAGTTCCTCAATATCATCTTTCTTTTCAGGGAGAAACTCGTGTAAAGGTGGATCTAAAAGACGGATTGTAACAGGCAGTCCATCCATTACTTTAAAAATTTCTTTAAAGTCCGATTTTTGATAAGGAAGAAGTTTTTTCAAAGCTTTTTCCCTCTGTTCGATGTTAGATGAAAGTATCATTTCTCGAACAACAGCAATTCTTTCTTCATTAAAAAACATATGTTCTGTTCTACAAAGCCCTATTCCTTGGACTCCAAATTCACGAGCTTTTTTACAATCCTTCGGAGTATCCGCATTTGTACGAACTTGTATAGAACAAAACTCACTTGCCCAATCAAGAATCGTTCTAAAATCTTCTGAAATATTAGGATCTTCTGTTTTACATTTACCAAGAATCACTTCCCCTCTTGCTCCATCGATAGTGATATAATCCCCTTCTTTTATAACAATATTCCCAACGGTAGCTTTCTTTTCTTTAGAATTTACAATTATTGCTGAAACTCCTGAAACACATGGTTTTCCCATACCTCTAGCAACTACTGCCGCATGTGATGTCATTCCACCACAAGCAGTAAGAACTCCCTTTGCAGCATGCATTCCATGAATATCTTCTGGAGAAGTTTCATGTCTAATAAGAATTACATCTTTTCCATCACTTGCCCATTGTTCCGCAACATCAGCACAAAAAACTGCATGACCTGTAGCAGCACCTGGCGAAGCTGGTAACCCTCTTGTTAACACAGAATTTTTTTCACATTCAGAGATTCTAGGATGTAATAATTGATTAAGAGAGTTTGGATCTATTCTGAGTATTGCTTCTTTTTTAGTTATTAATTTTTCTTTTACCATATCAACTGCAATTTTTAATGCAGATGCAGCAGATCTTTTCCCTGTTCTTGTTTGTAGTATATAAAGTTTTCCTTCTTCTATTGTAAATTCTAAGTCTTGCATATCTCTAAAGTGCAATTCTAATTTTTTATAGATATCACATAATTGTTTGTATGCTTTTGGCATTACTTTTTCTAACTCGGATATGTCGCTTGGAGTTCGAATCCCCGCTACTACATCTTCCCCTTGAGCATTCATTAAAAATTCTCCAAAAAATTTATTTTCTCCAGTACTTGGGTTTCGAGTAAATGCAACTCCAGTTCCCGATGTTTCTCCCATATTTCCAAATACCATAACTTGTATATTTACTGCAGTACAAAGATCATCTGGAATTTTATGGATTCGACGATATGTTATTGCTCGTGGTGTTAACCATGAATCAAATACTGCATAAATTGATTGTTTTAGTTGCATTAAAGGATCTTGAGGAAATGTAAACCCTCTAGATTTCTCTATAATTTTTTTATATTTTTCTATAACTTCTTTCCATTCTTCAGCATTTAGTTCTACATCATCTTTTTTATTAACTTTTTCTTTTACTTTTTCTATCACTTCTTCAAATTTTTCCCCTTTTACTCCTAAAACAACATTTCCAAACATTTGGATAAATCGTCTGTAAGCATCGTATGCGAACCTTGGATTTTTTGTCTTTTTTGCAAGTCCTTCGACTGTTTCATCATTTAGTCCAAGGTTTAAAACTGTATCCATCATTCCAGGCATAGAAACTGCCGCTCCAGATCTTACTGAAAATAATAAAGGATTTTCAGAACTTCCAAACTTCTTTCCAAATTTTTTCTCTATTTCTTCTACTTCTTTTAAAACTTGTTCCCACATTCCAGTTGGGAACTTTCTATCTTTTTCAAGAAAAATTTTACAAGTTTCTGTTGTTATAACAAACCCAGGAGGTACAGGCATACCCATATTTGTCATTTCTGCTAAATTTGCACCTTTTCCTCCGAGTAAATCTTTTCTGCTTCCATCTGCTTTAAGGAAATTATAAAGATAGTTTTTCATGGATAGAATTTTGGTTAGTTTTGAATGTGTTGTGATTTTATAGATTTAGTATTTTTTTAGTACGGAAATGAAAAAAAAGTAATTGACTTAAATGAAATGTTATTTTAATAAATATTTTTAAAATATTAAGAAAATTATATTTCTAATTGACTTTAATATTTAAATATGGAATAATACAATATGTATACATATCGTATGAATCTAACATAAGTCATTATGAAAATACTAGAATCGATTCCTCGTTTAGAAAATGGAGAAATCCCTAAATCATGGTTAGAAAAAAATGAAAATAGAGTCTCTCTTATAAGTATTTCTAA
Source organism: uncultured Candidatus Peribacteria bacterium (assembly GCA_964466055.1). Classification (GTDB taxonomy): domain Bacteria; phylum Patescibacteriota; class Gracilibacteria; genus CAYXLW01. The sequence goes on along the minus strand of CAYXLW010000002.1, from coordinate 27,126 downwards.
CTACACAAATAATAGATTAATTACGAGCTTATCAATGCCTTCTACAAATCATAATCGAAATTTTGAAAATCAAAAAGAAGGAGTTATAAGACCAGCTATTCTAGAAATACTAAAAACAACTTGGTTTAGAAAATTAGATAAAAATAATCCAACTACCAAAGAAAACAATTTCTCGGAGTTTTTTGAAAGACTCATAATATTTTTACAAAAATTAGAATGTAAAACTGAAGAGGGGAAAGTTAATATTCAAACCAATCAAAGTTTATTAAAACTAATAGAAGACTTATATTTAAAAGCAAAAGAAATTCCAAACAAAGACTTTGATTTTATGGACAAGCAAATAACAGCGGCTATGAATATATTAGAAATCAGACGAAATCCCCGATCTAATACAGTATCAAGATTTATTGAATCAATTCGATTCAAGACTGGAATGAAATTTACCGAATTATGGGAAGCTGGAGAAAATTGGTTCACATCTCCTTGGGGATCATAAAAAATTTAAAAATCCTCTCTTAATTTATACTAAGTGAATAATAATATTTTCTTGAATAGAGAGTGTAAATGTCATACACTCTTTTTGCTTTAAATAAAATAAACTCATATATGAAAATTGCAACAAGAGAAGCCTTTGGAGAAGCACTTGCAGAGTTAGGAAAAACACATAAAGACATAGTAGTATTAGATGCTGATCTTTCAGGATCTACAAAAACCAACCTCTTTGCAAAAGCATTCCCAGATAGATTCTTTAATATGGGGATAGCTGAACAAGATATGATCGGAACTGCCGCAGGACTAGCAGTTGCAGGTAAAAACGTATTTGCAGCAAGTTTTGCAGTTTTTATTGTAGGAAGAGCATACGACCAAATTCGTAACACAGTAGCATATTCACACCTAAACGTAAAAATAGTAGGCTCACACGCAGGAATACTAACAGGAGAAGATGGAGCAACACACCAAATGCTAGAAGATTTATCCTTAATGAGAGGACTTCCAGATATGCTCGTACTTTGCCCATCAGATAGTATTGAAACAAAACAAATAGTAGAATTCTTAGCAGACTATGAAGGACCTGCATATCTTAGACTTGGACGTGCAGGAGTCCATGTTCTTCATAACGATTCTTATCACTTTCAATTAGGAAAAGGAGACATCCTCCGTGAAGGAAAAAATATTTGTATAATCGCAACAGGAACTTGTGTAAGTCATAGTCTTATGGCAGCAGAAAAACTAGAATCAGAAAAAATCTCTGCACAAGTTATCAATATAGCTTCAATAAAACCTTTTGATAATAAAATGATTGAAAAATTAGGGCAAGAATTTAGTCATATTTTCACAATTGAAGATCATTCAATCTATGGAGGATTAGGATCTGCTACTGCAGAAGTTTTAGCAGAAACAGGCTCAAAATCAAAATTACATAGAATAGGAATGACCACTTTTGGAGAGTCTGGAACTCCTGATGATCTTTATGAAAAATATGGATTAGATTCTGATGGAATATTTAATAAAATATTACAAATAATAAGGTAGAATATAATAAATTAGAATTTAGAATATTGTATTCGGACTCTAAAATTAAGAATAAATCTTACATCTACCACTTATTAATTCGTCATTGTTCATTGATCATTTTCTTATATACACCTAAACTAACCACTGACTACTAAATACTAATTAACTAACTTTGCTGTGGATACTTCAGACTTTCGTATTATTTCAGGAACTTCAAATCCAGAATTTGCAGAAGAAATAGCAAATATTTTGGGAACTAAATTATCCAAAGTAACAATAAAAGAATTTTCCTGTGGTGAAATTTATGTAAACTTAGATGAAACAGTTAGAGAAAAGGAAGTTTTTATAATACAAACTACACGCACTAATTACATGAATAGAGATTTGATGGAACTTTTTATTTTATGCGATGCTGCGAAACGCTCATTTGCAAAAAGAGTTCATGTCGTTATCCCATATTATTCCTATGCGCGACAAGATAAGCTCCATGCTCCAAGAGAATCTATTTCTGCAAAATTAATGGCAGACTTACTAACAACATCTGGAGCAGAGCAAATTATTACTATAAATCTCCATACAGATCAGATTATGGCATTTTTTGATATTCCTGTAGACAATTTGAATGCAAGAAAACTTTTAGCCCAAATTATAAAAGAAAAAAATATTTCAGATCCTATTATTGTTTCTCCAGATGCAGGAGGAGCTAAAATGGCAAAGAGTTTTGCAGATGAGCTTGGATACCCTTTAGCTATTCTTCATAAAACAAGACCTGAACATAATGTTTCCGAAGTTACTCATGTAATTGGTAATGTAAAAGGAAAAACTCCTATTATTTTTGATGATATGATTGATACTGCAGGTTCTGTTTGTGGTGCTAAAAGAGCTTTAATTGAAAGTGGTTCAAATACAGATGTTTATCTTGTTTCAACTCATCCTGTATTTTCTGGACCAGCTGTAGAAAGATTAAGCGAAGCAAAATTTAAAGAAGTAATTGTGACTAATTCTTTACCTTTAAAAAGTGAACAAAAATTTGAAGGATTAATACAAGTAACAATTGCACCGCTTATTGCTGAAGTTATAAAAAATACAATAGAAAAAAAATCTGTTAGTTCGTTATACTTTTAGATAAAAAGTTAAATATAAACCATAAAAACCGCCATCCCCGATTTATTCAGATATCTATTTTAAATACTAGATTCCTGCATTCGCAGGAATGGCAATTATCTAATATCTAATCACTTATACCTTAGTTCTACTAATCATTACTAACGAATAACCTTATCTCCTCCTTCCCATTTAACAAGAATTGCAGTCGCAATAAAAATTGAAGAATATGTTCCTACTATAACACCAAATATTAGAATTAAAACAAACATCTTTATATTATCTGCTCCAAACAAATAAAGAGTAATTAGGGGAAACAATGTAGAAAGTGATGTATTAATTGATCTCTTCATAGTTTGTTTAACAGCATTTTCTGCAATTTCTTCAAATGTTTCACTTGGACGAGCAAATTTAAAGTTTTCTCTAACTCTATCAAAAGTAACAATTGTATCATGAACTGAAAATCCTAGAATAGTAAGTAATGCAGTTATGAGCAAAGCATCAACCTCTGCATTAAGAAAAAATCCTAAAAAAGTGAATACTCCAACTGTAATAATAACATCATGGATAAGTGCAATAATTGCTGAAACTCCAAACTTCCACGAAGAAAGTCTCTTCTGTGATTCTCTAAAAGCAAATGCAATATAAAAAACTATCGCAATAATAGCAATTACTATAGCAAACACTGCTTTTTCCTTTAGAGTTTCACCAATCGAAGGACCTATTGTAATAAATCTAGTTTCTTCAAGTTCTCCTAGTTTTTCTTTTAAAGTTAAAATGATTTTATCATGCTCTTCGTTTGATAAATTTTTCATTTTAATAATAAATGCTCCTTTTTCAGTCTCTTGAACAGAGGGTGAAAAATCTTTATATAAACTTAACGCTTCTCTTGCATCTTCAATTCCTATTTCTTCCTTTTCTACCAATACCTCCATAAGAGTTCCTCCTGTAAAATCGATTCCGTATCGTAATAAACTCCCTGTTTGTAATTTTGTAGCAATAATTGCTCCAAAAGAAAAAAGAATTAGAAGTAGAGAAATAGTAAACCAAATGTATGAGTTTTTTATAATTTTCATAAGATTATAAATTTATTTTTTCTTGGGAAATGTAACAATAAAACGCTTTTAAAACAAGCTTAATTTTATGTTTGTAATTAATAATTTTAAATTTATAATCACAATGCAATTAAGTAATTATTGTGAATTTACTATTTGAGCTTTTTAGAGGAGGGATTATATTTGAGATTACTAACACCAAAGAAGCAGAAATTGCAGAAGCCTCTGGAGCTGTTGCAGTTTTGCTTGGTTATAATAATTCACCAGTACACCCAGATGGAACCAGAGCTGTTTTAGAAGAAATACAATCTAATATTAGTATTCCTGTACTTGCTTCATTTAAGCCAGGGCACTTCATTGAAGCAGAAATGCTTTTAAAAATGGGGATATGTGGTATTTATTCAGATTCTAGATTTGAAAAAATTCATACTCATAATAATTTTTCTCAATTTAAAGAACAAGAATGCCCATTACTTGCGGACGTAGACAACCTTTCTAATTATAATGAAAGATTTGTTCCAGTGATAAGAGAAAAAAATATTGAAGAGATAATTAAAAAATTAGAAAAAAAGAAAAAAGATTCTTTTGTTTTTGTTACAGGTCCAATTGAAACAGTTTCTGATATTGCTCTTTTAAAAAGAATGGGAGCTGATACGATAATAATCCCAAACACTGTTTTTGAATTCCCAGATAAAGAAAAATATTTGAACAAACTTGTTCAAGCATCTTTTTATTTTGATAATTCTGAAAAATTGGCAAATATTCTAGAAAACTGAATATTATAGCTCAAACTTTAAAACTCGTCTTCCTTGGTATTTTATAGTATTGAGTCCTTGAAGACTCGACTCAAGAAATGTCGTTGTCCAATAATGATAAATTGCTTTTTTTAATATAAGGGATTATTTCTTCTTTATAAACTATTTAATAATCTTCTTCATCAAAAATATACCCCAAGCCATAAATATTCTTAATATATTCACCTTTCTCTAAAATATACTTCAATTTACAGACATGAACCCTTAAAGAATTAATACTACTTTTTTCAAATAAGGCATTCTCGCCCCATAAATATTCAATAAAATGTTCATTTGATATTAATTTATTAGGAGTTTTTAAGAATTCTACAATTAATAAAAACAATATTCTGCTTAGTTTTGTAGTTTTACTATTTATTGATAATTTTTTTAAGTCAGAATCTAAAGAGATATTTTTATGCCTTAAAATACCAGAAGAATTATTCTTACATTTTAGGCTTCGTCTATATGCTAATTTTATTCGTGCAATAATATCCTCTTTTACATATGGCTTTATTATAAAATCATCACTTCCTAAGTTTAGTGCTTTCCAAGATGTAATTTCATCATGGGAAACCCCAGTTAAAATAATAAATGGAATAGTTATATTCTGTTTTCTTATGTTTTCTAATAAATCAATTCCTTGTTTTCTGGGGATATTAGATAAATGGTGGTCACATACAACAATATCAATACTTTTATGAAGTATTAAGTTTTTGGCATCTTCATAATTATTACTTATAAAAATATCATCAAAGACGTTTATTAAGTGTCTTTTTAAGATATTCAAAAGTGAGATATCATCATCAACTATAAGTATCTTCATTTTTTTTGAAAAAAATTAAAATATAAAAATAAATTCAGATATTCAAGATTTGATTATATCAGACAAAGTAGCTTAAACTAATTTATTTTTTTAATTATTAGGTATTTATAAAAAATCATAAATTTTAATTATTTTTTAATTATTAGTAGATAATCTTCTTTCCCTCACCAAATAGTGCCTAATTATTTTTTAATAACTTTTTTATGAACGCCCCCCTAAATTTTCAACAAACACGTCAGGATATTCTATTACAAAAAATTACTGGCGCTTGTGAAACAAAATTTAAAAATTCAGGAAATGGAGTAATGTTAAGAACTTTTCAAGGAGAAATAGTTTATATGAATGCTGAAGTAATGGAGATGTTTGGGCTTACAACAGATGTTACACACTTTAATTGTCACGCAGTTCTTAAAGGAGGAGAAGGTTGCCCTACTAGACGTGCATTAGAAATGCCTAAAAAGATTTTCTCTGGTAAAAGTGGAGAACTAGAAAGATCCTCTATTACAATCAATAATGGCAACGGCGGTGATCCCATTGCAGTATTAGAAACTTTTAAAAATACAACAGTCGAAAGCATTGAAGGGGATGATAGGTTTAAATTGTTAAAAAGTTTTGGACACAACATAAGAACTCCATTAAATTATATTACAGGTTCAACAGGTTTATTATTATTAAAAGATATTTATGATAAAAACTCAGAAATTAAAGAATCCTTATTATCAATATCGGAAGTGAGTAAAATGATATTGAAATCAATTGAAGGATTTAATGAAGTAAAAACTGATCAGCCAATAAAACAACTAAAAGAGGAGTTAATTAAAACTTTATACTCTATAACCCAAAATATTGAAACAATAGTTGTTTCTCTTGAAGTTATAAGAAAAAATTTATCAGAAGAAGATATTGTTCATTATGACACCATTTTAGAAGGGACTTCAATTATATCTAATATTGTTACTAAGGCTAAATTTTTTCTAGATATTGATAAGAATGATATTCAAACTGATTTTCAAAAGATTTCAGTTCCTGAAATAATATCATCTTCTCAAGAAAAGTTAAAATTAAAAGCTAAAGAAAAGAAGGTTGATGTAACAACTAATATAGATGGTTATTATAACATACTAGCCGATAGTCATTTAATAGAAAGTGTAGTTGCTAATATTCTTGATAATGCAATAAAGTTTTCTCCTCCAAATAGCAGTGTTGAAATAAGTACCATGACTTCTGATAATAAGTTACAAATTTCTATTTCCGATAAAGGAGATGGGATAGATCCATTTTGGTTATCTGAAATGTTTAATCAATTTGCAATATACGATCCTAATGATCCAGATCAAGGATTAGGACTCAGTATGGCTATGGTGAAAAAAATAGTTGAATTACATAATGGAAGTATAATAGCAAATAGTGCTTTGGGAGTTGGAACAACTTTTATTATAGAACTTCCTTTAGCAATTGAAACAAATGATTTTAGGAATCAATCTTTTAGTGATTTGGTTTCTATTGTTGAAAGCACTTCTTTTAATGAAGATCCAAGTAAGGCTGAAATGGCACTTGATGCAATTGCAGATATAGGAGGAGAAAAGTCAGCAGTATTTCTTATTAACAGTGTTCATCATGAACATGCAACAGTCAGAGAAAAAGTTCATCATATAATAATTGATCGGATGAGCCTAATAGCTACACCTTTAATCATGCAGAGATTTTCTAATGGGAATAATGATACAAAAATTATGTGGGTAGATATTCTAGGAAAACTATCAAGTAAATCTGCGAAAATTGGCAAGTTTCTTTTAGAAGAACTTTCAAAAACTAAAAATGATAATCTAAAATTTACTATCTACCAAGCAATAGGCAATGCCGATACTTCTGTTTTTGTTATTACAACTCTGGTTAATGATTTTTTTCATGAAAAAAATGAAGCATATCTATTATATGCAATGGCATCTTCCCTAAGTAAGCATTCATTTCTAGAAAGCTCTCAAATAAAAGAAAAGATTCTTAGTTTCTATAAGGAAGCAGACAAAAATCAAAGAAATAAAATTCAATACGCAATCATTAGTTCAAAATCTACAAAGCTTTTTGATATTCTGTATTTTAATGAAGATAAAAGCATTGGAGATGAGTTGATAAATAGTATAGAACAACTAGGCAGACCTTATATTATCAAATTCTTTGTTGAACATTTGGAAAGTATTGATGATGAAGAATTTAGAGTTCCAATTCAACATATAGGCAAACTTAGTAATTTACTCTCTTCACCAGAAACTCTTTCTGAAAGAAAGAAAAATATATTAGTAGTGGACGATTCAGCAACAATAAGATTATTACTTACCAATACTATTAAAGAACAAGGAGTAAATTGTATTGAAGCAACGAGTGGAAATGAAGCTTTACAGATATTAGAAAAGGCTAAAGCTGAAGGCATAACATTAGATGGAATTACTTTAGATGTAAACATGCCAGAGATGAATGGTCTTGAGTTTTTACAAAGAGCTTCTGTTCTTTATGACCTTCCTCCTGTTGTAGTAATTACTACTGAAAAAAGTACGCAACTTAGAATGATGCTAAGCAAATTCCCTAATGTAACTTTTGTTCAAAAATCTAATGATTTTGCTAGTGACTTACATCCATTTTTAAAGAAAATTAATAAATAGACACAGAAGAGCAAATCAACCAATTCTATTTATAGTAAAGAATAAACTTCCTTTGGGAAAAAGATGTATTAAAGTCTTAAAATGTATGCAAAAAACCTATTAAAGAAGAATTAGTAGAAAAAAATTGATGAACAGATAGTAGATTAAAATCTTATCAAAGTTTAAAGATTTAGCTTTAGAAGTATTACAAAAGAATAATAAATTGGAAGTGTTTATACCATTAGGTAAGAACTTTTTATTAAAAGATTTAGAGGACTAGGAGAACTTAACAAATGGCTTACTCCAATTGAGATAGAATATAACAACTTTAAATAGAAAAATACTGAAAAATACCCTCTTAAATAAAACAACTTATAAGTTATCTTTATTCTTTTAAGAGACAATTACTTTACTGTAAATTGGATTTTTAAATCTTTTTTAAGCAAAGATTCACCACTCAAAGATTTCATACCGACTTTAAGAACAATAGTATATTGAGTTCCCTTAATTAACGTAGGAACAGCTCGGACAATTACTATATTTTGATTTTCAGCATAGTTCATTTCCCCAGAAAATTTACCATCCTCAGATGGAGTAATATTAAAATGAGAAAAAAATGAATTCAAATCAATAGGAGTGTTGAACTCAAAGACCAAGTCTCTACCACTTTCCCATGTGGATATGCTATCTCCTGGGAGACTTTTTATAAGGATAATTTCATTGCCCTCTAATAATTCTTTTTCTACATTATTTAAAACCTCTTTATTTTCTACAATCTGAGAATCCTCTTTTTTCTCTTTAGTTTCTACAACTTTTTCGGACTCCTCTTTTTTATTAAAAATTTCTTCATATATCTTAGCATTTTGTGACAGCAAATCAGCTGTCAATGATTTAGGAGTTATATCCTCTTCTTTTTCAGCAATTACAACTTCATTCTGTCCAATAACTTCTTGTTGCGCTATAATAAACCTCTCATTTCTTACTTCTTCATTTTTAGCAATAAGAAAGCTAAAATAAATAAGCCCCGAGGAAATTATTAATGATATTGTTAGTATAATTTTCATAATGAAACTTACATATTATTTTGAAGTCTTTATGTAATCAAACATTTAGGCTTTTAAAAGCTAAGATGAGAATAATGAATTATGAATAAAGAATAAAGAGATACTAAAAATTATCTTAATCCCCAAATCAAATTTCTTTTTTATGATTTATTCTTAACTAAAATATATTCATCATAACGAAGCAAGTTTTTGAGCTTGATCTTCTAATGTGATCCTTTCAACTATATCCTCTATCTCACCATTCATTATAGCAGGTAAATTTGGCCATGAAACCTTTATTCTATGATCTGTGACTCTATCTTGAGGAAAATTGTATGTTCTAATTTTTTCTGAGCGATCCCCTGTTCCAACTTGAGATAAACGTTTTTCAGCAGATTCACTATGTATTTTTTCTTCCTCCATTTGATATAACCTAGTACGAAGCATCTTCATTGCTTTGTCTCTATTTTTATGTTGAGATCGATCATCTTGGCAAGTAACAACTAATCCTGTTGGTATATGAGTTATTCTTATTGCACTGTCTGTTGTATTAACATGTTGTCCTCCAGCCCCTTGAGATCTATAGGTATCAATGCGCAAATCTTCATTTTTAATTTCAACATCAAGCTCTTCTGCTTCTGGCATAACAGCTACTGTACAAGTTGAAGTGTGTACCCTTCCTTGACTTTCTGTAGCAGGTATTCTTTGTACCCTATGAACTCCTGATTCATATTTAAATTTTGCGTATGCTCCATTACCTTTTATTTCTATTGCACATTCTTTTAATCCACCTGTATCTGAATCTTGCCAATAAAGAATTTCAGTTTTAAATCCGGTATTTTCTGCAAATCGAATATAGCTCCTTGCGAGTTCTCCAGCAAATAAAGCAGCCTCTTCACCTCCTGCTGCCTGTCTTAGCTCAATAATAATATTTTTATCATCATTTGAATCTTTTGGGATCAAAGCAATTTTTATCTCTTCTTCTAATTCTTTAAGTTTCTCTTTTGATTCTTCAAATTCAATTTGTGCAAGCTCCTTCATTTCAGGGTCTTTTAACAATATTTCTGCTTCTTTTTTTTGTTTAGTGTATTTTTCAATTTCTTCATGCAAATCTACAATAGGCTTAATAAGTGAAAGCTTTTTATTAAGCTCTGCATATTTTTTATGATCTGAAACAATATTAGAATCCAAAAGCTGTTTTTGGATGCTTTCATATTCTTCAACAATTTTTTTACTATTTATTGCCATATAAATACAATATTTATTTGTAAAAAGAATGTAAAATAAAGAAGCAATAAAGTAAAGTTCTTCTACGTTAAGGAATTAGCATTAAATATAATTTTTCTTTCAAAATAAGCTCAAAGTTATTTTTTCTATATTCTAAGCACAAATCTTTATATTATAAAAATAAAAAAAGCCTAGATTTTCCCTTGATTTTACAAAAAATATCAATAAAATTCTCACGCTTTCAAAAATTTAAGTAATTTGTCATGGCACATAAAAAGGCTGGAGGTTCCACCCGAAATGGTAGAGATTCCAATAGTAAAAGATTAGGTTTAAAAAAATATGCAGGTGAAGCTGTTATTGCTGGTAGTATACTTGCTAGGCAAAAAGGTAATAAATGGTGGGCGGGTAAAGGAGTAGGTACTGGGAAAGATTTCACATTATTTGCTTTAGAAGCTGGAAAAGTTGAATTTAAGGAAAAGAATAAAACAAGATTTGATGGGAGAATTTACAAAGATATTTATATTTCTATCACAGAGTAAAAAACTAAATTATCTAAAAAAACAAACCAAAATCTCTTTCTAATTAAAGGGATTTTTTATATCCCGCCTCTCTATTGTCATTCCCACGAAAGTGGGAATCTAGTCTTTCATTCTGGATCCTAGATCAAGTCTTGGATGATAAATATGGCTAGAAAAAGTAGTATTTGCTAAATTGCCTACCTAAAAATTATCTTAAACCTTTCAAAAAATCTCCCATAGCATTAACTCCATCCTTTACCAAAACTTTTATTGCTTGAGTACAACAAATAGCAATATCAACTTTTCCTTTTAAAAAATCTAGGTCTTCCTTTTTTTGAATACCAAATCCCATAGCAATTGGTAAGCTCGTTGTATTTCTACATCGCTTTATATATTCATCAATACTTTCATCAAACTTTGTATGATTTCCTGTAACCCCTACTCGTGCTTGGCAATATATAAAACCAGTTCCTCTCTTCCCTATTTCTACCATACGTTCATCACTTGTTACTGGAGTAAACATTAAAATAGCTGCAAGATTATATTTTTTACAAGCTTTAAGATATTCATCTGATTCTTCATAAGGAAGATCTGGGATAATAAAACCTTTTATCCCTATTTTTGATGCTCTGTTAACAAATTTTTCTACTCCATAAGTAAAAAGAATATTGTAATAAGTCATAAAAACAAAATTTGCATTTGGATATTTCTTACAAACCTTTTCAGTAAATTCAAAACATTGTTCTACTGTTGTTCCATTATTTACAGATTCCTGCTGAGCAATCGTAAAAAATGGTCCATCTGCTTGTGGATCTGAAAAGGGAATTTGAAGCTCTATTACATCCGTTCCTACTTTTACCATTTCATTAATTGACTCTTCATTTAATTCCCATGATGGGTAGCCAAGAACTGCATGAGAAATAAGAAGAATTTCTTTTTCCTTTAGTAGGTTTTTGATGTTTTGTTCAAGTTGTGTCACTTTTATAGAAGGTTAGTGAGTTAGTGAAATTGAGATTTAGAACATAATCATTTCTCGAAGATTGACAAAGTCCCCCTGATAATAGGTATTTAGGGGGTTTATTTAAACAATATTTGAACTCCTACATGCTCTTCATTGCTCATTGAAATCATTGATAAGATTTCCCCTTCTCTATAATAAACTCTTTCCAACTTTCATCATCATAAGCATCTGCAATTGTAAAAATATCCTTATCTCCTCTTCCAGATTGATTGATTATTATAATATCTTTTTTTGAATATTTATCTACTTCTTTAAAAAATTGTGCAAAAGCATGAGTAGATTCAAGAGCTGGAATAATTCCTTCTTTCTTCATTATTAATTCATGTGCTTCCATCACCTCTTTATCTGTTGCTGCTTCAAATCTTACTCTGCCTTTTTTGTAAAGGTCAGCCATAATTGGAGAAACCCCAACATAATCTAACCCTGCAGAAATTGAATGTGTTTCTTGTAATTGCCCATCTTTATTTTGTATAAAGAATGTTTTATATCCTTGAGCTACTCCTATTGATGCATCATTTGAAGCAAGACGAGATGCATGTTTTTTTGTATCAAGTCCATATCCTCCCGCTTCAACTCCTATTAAATCAACATTTTTTTCATTTAAAAACCCTTGAAAAATACCAATAGCATTAGATCCTCCTCCCACACAAGCATAAACAGCATTTGGTAATTGCGATTCACAATTTAAAATTTGTTCACGAGCTTCTTCTCCTATAATTTTTTGGAAAAAAGCCACAATTTCTGGAAAAGGATGTGGACCACAAACTGTTCCTAAAACATAATGTGTGTCTTCCACATGAGTAACCCAATCTTTCATTGCTTCATTAATTGCATCTTTTAATATCCTAGATCCACTCGTTACAGGAACCACCTTTGCTCCAAGTTTTTCCATCCAGAAAACATTTGGTCTTTGTCTATTTACATCTTCTTCCCCCATATAAATAACGCATTCAAGCCCCATACGAGCTGCCATTGTGGCAGTAGCAACTCCATGTTGCCCTGCACCTGTTTCTGCAATTATTCTTTTTTTGCCCATTCGTTTAACAAGCAATCCTTGTCCTATTACATTATTTAATTTATGAGCTCCTGTATGATTTAAATCTTCCCTTTTGATATAAATTTTAGGTCCATTAAAATGCCTTGTCAGGTTTTCTGCAAAATACAAAGGCGTTGGTCTACATGAAAATGTTTGTAAGATACCTTTATATTCTTCCCAAAATTCTTTATCATTTTTTACTTTATCAAAAGTTTCTTCTAATTCTTTAAAAACTCCCTGTAAAATTTCAGGGATAAACTTCCCTCCGAATTCTCCAAAATATCCTTTTTTATCTGGTTCTAGCATAAGTTATCGTTTAAAAAATGTAGAAACAGGTCATTGCCCTGTATTTACAAAAATTTGGTTTAATACCCTCTTGCAAATAAAGCAACATACTTTGCCTCTGCACCACAATGGAAACATTCCCCTTTAACATTCTCTTGCCCTTCTAAAGGGATACAACGTGAAGTTGCTTTTGTTTTTTCTTGAATTTCTTTTTCACATTTTTTATCCCCACACCATCCAACTCTCATAAAACCGCCTCTTTCATCTAACAATTCATTAAATCTTTCAAAATCAAATACATCTATAATATTTTGATTAAGATGTTCCTGAGATTGATTAAATAAGTTGTCTTGAATTGCTTCAAGCAGTTCAGGAATTATTTGATTTACATCATCTAACTGAACCGCTTGTTTTTCTGAATTGTCTCTTCTAGCACATACACATTGATTGTCTTCAATATCTTTAGGTCCAATCTCTATTCTTAAAGGAACGCCCTTTATTTCCCATTCATTAAATTTAAACCCTGGACTTTTTTCTTCTCTATCGTCAATTTTCACTCGAATTTCCTGATTTTTCAATGAGGAATAAATATCGTTCACTTTCCTCATAACTTCTTTCTTTCCTTCTTCATCTTTAAAGATTGGTACAATTACGACTTGAATTGGTGCAATTTTTGGAGGGAGTCGAAGCCCCTTATCATCTCCATGTATCATAATCATAGTTCCTATAAGACGTGTTGATACTCCCCATGAAGTAAGCCAAGGATATTTCATTTGTTCATCTTTATCTGCAAATTGAATATTAAATGCTTTTGCAAACCCTTGTCCTAAATTATGAGATGTTCCTGTTTGTATTGCTTTCCCATCTTTCGCAAGTGCTTCCACTGTCGTTGTATAAAAAGCACCAGGAAATTTCTCTGCATCAGATTTCTTTCCTTTTATTACTGCAAATGCCAATGTTTCTTTCTCAAAATCTGAATACATATTAAGTGCATCTTTCACCATTTCATCTGCTTCCTCACAACTTGAATGTACTGTATGTCCTTCTTGCCATAAAAATTCCGTTGTTCTAAGAAAAGGCTTTGTTTTCAATTCCCAACGAATAATGTTTGCCCATTGATTCATTTTAAGTGGTAAATCACGATATGAATGAACCCATTTTGCATATGAGTCATAAATAATAGTTTCCGATGTTGGTCTAAGAACATATGGCTCATCTAACTCTTTATCTCCTACCCTTGTTGCCGTAAGTAGTTCTGGAGCAAATCCTTCAACATGTTCAGCTTCCTTTTTTATAAAAGATTCTGGAATTAATAGTGGGAAATAGGCATTTTCAACACCCAGTTTTTCCATTCTTCTATTCATATCTTGTTGAATAAGCTCCCATATTTTATATCCATAAGGCTTAATAATCATACACCCCTTAACTGGAGCATAATCTATCAAATCTGCCATTTGTACTAAATCTAAATACCATTTAGAAAAATCCTCTGATTGTTTTGTTAATTTTGCCATGTTGAATATTTTTAATTTTTCCTGTGTATAATACTTATTTTGGGAAAAATGTCATTAGTGAATTCTAAGAATAAGTATTTCTCGTTTGTTAAAAATTGACCTTATATTTATTCTTTCTTAATCCCAATTCATCGTTATAATTTTAATTATCTTCCCTTTAATTTCGACAATTAATTCATGCCAATCCTTTTTTTCAATAATATGGACTTCTTTTGGAATTTCTGGTTTAATAGCTTCTTCCTCCTCAGCTGTAAGGAAAAATATATTATCAAGATCAATACAATTAATTTTTTCTCTTATAATAGTATTAACAACATCTATTCCATGTAACTCTTTCATATGACCATCAAGAATTACAATGTTTAAATCCGATTCGATAGATTTTATATTTTCAATAAGATAATCAACAAGAGGTTTTCCATCTGGAAAAACTAATACATTTATATCTAATCCTAATTCTTTATTATACCCTTCTAAAAAACGTTGCCCCATTTTTCTGAGAATTTGGGTATCATCTGCATAAAAAATATTAATTTTTCTTTCATTCTCCACGACCAAAAAAATTAGGAATTATACTTATCCATTATTTCTATATTTATTTTTTATAAGTTATTCTTCTTAACTATTACTATAAAAAATCTAATTTACAACAGTCCACTTAACTTCTTTCTGAAGCCTTCCAGGGATAGCGAAACCAGCAGCCTTTTTATGTCCACCGCCACCAAACTTACCTGCAATTTCATTAAGATCAATATCATTTTTTAAAGTCCTAAGAGAACCTTTAACCTTCCCATCACGTTCAGTAAGAATAATAGAAAAATTTGAGTTTGGAACAGAGTTAACATAGTCAATAACGCCTGTAAGCTCTGAATAATGAGCATTTGTTTCGTTAAAATCATCTTCCGTTACAACAGAAATTGTTACTCCATCTTCATTTTTATACATATTTTGCATAACTCTTCCCCAAAGCTTTAATGTCGAAAGCTTTGTTGTCTTAAAAATCTCTTTTCTTATTATTCTTAAATTCGCTCCTTTTTCAAGAAGACGAGCAGCTGTTTTTAAAGTAAAAGGATCTGTGTTGGAATGCATAAAAGAACCTGTATCTGTATAAATTCCTGTAAGAAAACATGTTGCAGCTTTTGGGGTAATCTTCCAACTAATTTGAAGGAGTATATTAGTTATAAGAACAGTAGTAGAAGCAGCCTCTGTTTTTACAATATTAACTATACCATGTTCTTCATTTGATCCATGATGATCAATATTAATAACAGGAATCCCTGTTGAGCCATCAAAAAGCTCCGGATGTGATTCATCAAACCCTGTCATATGCTTTGCAGCCGAATCACAAACTATAACTGCATCATAATCCGTCATAACAAATTCATTTTTTACTTTTGCTGAATTTGGAAGAAATTGAAGAGATTCTGGAATTTTGTCATAACATACAGGCTGACATATTTTCCCTCTCTGTGTTAAAACCTCATTCAATCCAAGTACTGATCCCAGTGTATCTCCATCAGGATTCTTATGAGCAACCAGTAATATTTTTTGTGAATTATTCAAAATTGTTTCAATTTGATGAACCGAATCTTTTGAAATATCTATCATTATATCTTTTAAGTTTTAAGTAGGATTTTAGCTTAAATAAGCTAAGGGGGGTATGATATATAAGGCAAATTACAAAATCAAGTAATTGTTTTATA
Source organism: uncultured Candidatus Peribacteria bacterium (assembly GCA_964466055.1). Classification (GTDB taxonomy): domain Bacteria; phylum Patescibacteriota; class Gracilibacteria; genus CAYXLW01. The sequence continues at coordinate 10,849 of CAYXLW010000002.1, read as the reverse complement.
AAAACATTAAATTATTTCTCTTTCTTTACATTTTTCCTTTAAGAAAAAGATTCTTAACACATTGACGTAATTAAATTTCATTTTCTAGAATAGCAATAAAATATACTTCAAAAAATAAAGTTGATATGTAAGCGACATTCGCGAATGTCGCCTGCAATTAATAAAACATCTTTAGTATGCTCATTTTTCGCTAATAATTGCTAAAAACACATCTTCTTCCTCCATTCTTCAATCTTCTTATGATCTCCAGAAAGCAATACTTCTGGGACTTTTAATCCCCTAAAATTTTCAGGCCTTGTATAATGTGGATATTCCTTTTTTCTGCCTAATTTTTTAGAAAAACTCTCCTCCTCATGAGATTCTTTTTTACCTAAAATCCCAGGTATTAAGCGACTAACTGCATCAATAAATAAAGTCGCTGGAATCTCTCCTCCAGTTAAAACGAAATCCCCTATTGATATCTCTAAATCCACAAGAGTATCTATAACTCTTTGATCAATGCCTTCATAATGACCACAAAGAAGAATAATTTCATCATATTTTTCAGCAAACCTTTCAACCTTTATTTGTGTAAGCTTTTTCCCCTGAGGAGTAAAGTAAATGACTAAATGCCTCTTTTTAGCTTTGTTTTTTGCCTCTTCAATACAGTCAAAAAGTGGCTGACAAGCCATAAGCATTCCTGCACCACCACCATAAGGAATATCATCAACTTTTTTATGTTTATTTTTTGAATAATCTCTTATATTTAAAAATTGTATTTCAATCAAATTTTTATCTAAAGCACGAGATAAAATACTTTCTGACATGAATGATGCAAACATTTCTGGAAACAAAGTAAGAACTGTGAACTTCATGTAAATAGGTTTTAGAAAATTAAACGTCAGAAAGTGTTAATTTTGCATTATTTATTAATCATTTAATATGGCTCTCTCGAAAAGCTTATAACTAGCTTCAATGTCTCCATCAATTGTTTGTATTCTTATATCACATTCATCTGCAATCTTCATTTCCTCTTTCAATGATTCCATACGTCTATTAAGTTCATCTTCAAGAATTGGAGATCTAGCAATAATCCGTTTCTTTAAAATTTCAATTGAAGGTGGTAAAAGAAAAATAGTTTTTAACTTTTCTTTTGAAATAATTTTTCTTATAGAAATAAATCCTTGATAATCAACCTCTCTAACAACCATTTTATTTTTCTCAAAGGCATCAAGAATAGGCTTTTTAAGTGTTCCATAATAATTTTCACCATGCACATGTGCATATTCTAAAAATTCCCCTTTTTTTATCTTATTTTCAAACTCTCTTTTTGTGAAAAAATAATAAGTCTTTCCATTTTCTTCTTTTGGTCTCATTTCCCTAGTAGTAGCAGAAACAGGAAATAAAAACTCAGGATGTCTTTCTTTTAGAAGATTTAATAAAGTTCCTTTACCAACTCCAGAAGGACCAATTATTATTACAAATTTACTTGACATATTTTTAAATATTACGATCTAAACAAGTCTATTTTACCTATAAACTAGTATTATCACCAGATAAAGCATAATAACTGAAAAATATAAATTCAATACATTTTATATTGTAAAAAGTTGGAATTTTTGCTAAGATTACAAGATTTCATAAGAAAATCGAAAAAGCCCTTTAAATTATTACATTGCCTGCAAGAAGATAATACATAATAAAATAATTGTGTACTACCTTCTCCTACTTTTCGATTCCCTGAACTTAATTATTAAGTTCACCCAACCGAAAGGCTACCTCTTATTTTTATTTTAATAGGAATGAAGAGGAAAAAACAAAAATAAAATTATTATTTTAAATCATTCCAAAATAGAGTGATTGCTAAAATAAAAACAAAATCTCGCTTTTGTAACGGGCGAGGCTCAAAAACCCCACACATTACTTAAGAAAGGTAGGAGGCTGCGGAGTTTGTCAGTAACAAACTCTCTACAACCGCTTGCTCTGAGATTTATATATATATCTTCTTAAATCTAAGGATTCTTCCCGAAAATTTAAGAAAAACAGACAAGCAACTTATAAGATCATCATTTCTCTCTATTTCACCTAAACCGTAAATATGGGAATGATGATCTTTTTAAAAAAGGATTTTCTGCTTAATTTCAATATCATTTTTCATTCAAAAAGAAAAAAATATTAAAAAAATCAGATTTACTTTTACATAGGTTTTGAATACAATTTCAGCACTCTTAAAAGCATAAATTATGTGCGGTATTATTGGAATTTCAGCCAAAAACCAAGCAAATCAAGAAATATATGACGGGTTAACTGTATTACAACATAGAGGACAAGATTCAGCCGGCATTGCTACATTTGATGGCAATGTTTTCCATATTCATAAAAGTAACGGACTCGTCAGAGATGCCATTCGAACTCGCCACATGATGAGGCTTAAAGGCAATATTGGACTAGGGCATGTCCGTTATCCCACAGCAGGATGTTCGTCTGTCGATGAAGCACAACCATTCTATGTAAATTCTCCGTTTGGCATAACACTTGTTCATAATGGCAATTTGGTAAACACTGAAAAATTAGCCGATACAATTTATAAAGAAGATAACAGACACCTAAACACAACCTCAGACTCTGAAATATTAATTAATATACTTGCTCATGAGCTTAGCAGGTTTAAAGGAGAACATTTAAAAAAAGAAGAAATTTTTAAAGCTTTTTCAAGTTTATATAAGCGAGTTTCAGGAGCATATGCTTCTATCGCTCTTATTGGAAGACATGGTATGGTAGCATTTCGTGATCCTTGTGCTATTAGACCTCTTATTTTCGGGAAAAGAAAAATAGGAACTGGAGTTGAATATATGGTAGCCTCTGAAAGTGTAGCCTTAGATGTTGTTGGATTTGAAATTATAAGAGATGTACTTCCTGGAGAAGTTATATATTTCCCTTTCAATAGTGATGAATATTTTTCTAAAGTTTGTGCAGAAAATACAAAATACAAACCATGTATATTTGAATATGTCTATCTTGCAAGACCTGATTCTATTATAGACAAAGTTTCAGTACACAAAGCACGCCTTAGACAAGGTGAATATTTAGCAAAAAAAATGTTAAGATTTTTAAGTAAAAAAGATCTTGAAGAAATTGACGTAGTAATTCCTATTCCTGATTCAGGAAGGACCGCTGCACAGGAAATTTCAAAAATTTTGAATAAAAAATTTAGAGAAGGATTTATTAAAAATAGATACATCGGAAGAACTTTCATTATGCCAGGACAAGAAATTAGACAAAAATCTATAAGACAAAAATTAAATACAATTTCTCTTGAGTTTAAAAATAAAAATGTGGTTTTAGTAGATGACTCCATTGTCCGAGGGAATACTTCAAAAAAAATAATAAAAATGGTTAAAGACGCAGGCGCTAAAAAAGTTTATTTTGTTTCAGCAGCTCCCCCTGTTAAATATCCAAATGTCTATGGGATAGACATTCCCACTAGGAAAGAACTAGTTGCACATGGATTAAATGAAGAAGAAATAGCAAAATACATAGGTGCTGATAAGGTATTTTATCAAGATTTAGATGATCTTATAAAAGCTGGATTAAAAGGTAACCCAAAACTTGATGGGTTTGAAACTTCAGTTTTTGATGGAGAATATTGTACGAAAGATATTTCTAAAGAATATTTAGAAAAAATTGAAATATTAAGAAATGACGCTGCTAAAAAAGAATTAGATCAAACTTTTAATGATGATAATTTGACATTAGTTTAACTGTCATAAAAAAAACTAAAGCCTAATATCCTTAAAGTATTACTAACATGAACCTTCAAGAGTTATCCACACTTTCAAAAAAACTACGTATTGATATTCTGAAAATGGTTTATACAGCACAAAGTGGACATCCTGGAGGATCGCTTTCAATAATAGATATTCTTACTACTATTTATTTTGGAGGATTTTTAAATTATGATGCTAAAAATCCAAACTGGGCAGAAAGAGATTACTTCATTATGAGCAAAGGACACGCTTCACCTGCTCTTTATTCCGTACTTTCAGAAGCTGGTTTTTTTAGCAAAGATGAACACTTTACTTTCAGACAAGTTAATTCTTTATTACAAGGACATCCAACAAAAAAAACTTTAGGAGTTGAGGTTTCAACAGGATCTCTAGGTCAAGGATTATCCATTGCAAATGGAATAGCATTAGGAAAACGAGATAAAAAAGTTTTTTGTATATTAGGAGATGGTGAATCTCAAGAAGGACAAATTTGGGAAGCTGCAATGAGTTCTTCTCACTATAAACTTGGTAACCTTATTGCAATTTTAGATAAAAATGAATTACAAATTGATGGGAAAACAAGTGATGTTATGTGTATAGGGTGCATTGGAACTAAATTTAAATCTTTTGGATGGGAAGTTTTTGAAATAGACGGTCATAACTTTAAGCAAATTAATGATGCTTTAGAAAAAGCAATTAAAATAAAAGATAGACCTTCTATTATTGTTGCAAAAACAGTAAAAGGAAAAGGAGTTTCTTTTATGGAAGGAAATTACGGATGGCATGGAAAAGCTCCAAATGAAGATGAACTTGCAAAAGCAATAGCAGAGATCAATGAACAATGAACAATGAACAATGAGGAATGAGGAATGAGGAATGAATAATTAACAATTATAAATATATAAAATTAAAAAGACTGAATGCTTAAAGCTCAGAGTAGAAAGTCCCCCTAACAAGTGAGATTTATGGCGTTTTACAAACATAATATTTAAAATTTATCATTTAAAATCTAAAATTTAAGTTTCTTGTTTACAGGGATTATCGAATCGATGGGTGAAATTAAGGATATAAAAAAAGAAAAATTTTATATTTCTTGTAATTTTTTAAATGAAGTGAAATTAGGACAATCAATCTCCCATGATGGAGTTTGCTTAACTGTTAGCAATATTTTCAAAGATTTGTACGAAATCGAGTTAATGCCTGAAACCTTTAGAAAATCACATTTTAAAGAAAAAAAAGTTGGAGACTTAGTAAATTTAGAACGTGCAATGAAAATAAATGGACGTTTTGATGGACACATAGTCCAAGGGCATTGTGATCTTGTTGGAGAAATACAATCAATTAAAAATGATGGTAATTCCTTTATTTTTAAAATAAAAATTCCACCAGAATATTCTAAATATTTTGTAGAAAAAGGCTCTGTAACTTTAAATGGAATAAGCTTAACAATTATTGAAGTTGGAGATTCTTATTTCACTGTAGGAATAATTCCTCATACTTGGGAAATAACAAACCTACAATATTTAAAAACTAAAAGTTTAGTAAATATTGAAACTGACATTTTAGCTAAATATTTTGTAAAACTGATAAGGTAGGATAGAGGTTTAACCTTTCCGCATACAAGGTTAAACCTCTATAATCTGAACAACATTGCCACTCCTGATTTATTCAGGGATCCACCATAGCCCCCAATGATAATGGGATTTAGGGGGTTATATATTCTTGCCTTCGCAGGGAATATAACTATTATTCCTTTATTTCTGCCAAATAAATAATTTTATTATTTGGAATATCATATATTTCCATTACAGAACCTTTTTTATATCCTTTTTCTTCAATGTATTTTTCTATTGTAGGATAAACTTTCATAATACCAAAAAATACTGAAGCTTTGTTTTTATATACAAATTCTGTTGTTATTCTTACTTTTTTATTAAGAGTTTTAATTCTATATTTTCCTTCTAATTGACTTACTTTATCATAATCTTTCACCTCAAGAATAACTCCAGCTTCACTTTTCAATTCTTCTTTTTTAACAATTTTAGGATCATCATAATATATTCCAAAGCCTTTAGTAGTATCTATCCCCTCATCTAAAACTGAATAGTAAAGTCTATCCATAATTTCTCCTGTTCCTTTATAATCACCAATATGCTCTTCAAATACAACTTTAAACGGTCCCGTTTCCTCTTCTGTTATTTCAATACTTTTAAAGGCTCCCATGTAATAAGAATAAGCAATTAATAAGAGAACTATTACCGCTATTGCTATTAAAATACGTTTCATTTTATAAAAAGTTAAAAATAAGACTCTGCGAGATTTTAACAAAAATATTTGATAATTGAAAATCAAAAAAAGGAACTTATAAGCAAATATCCATTAAATTTTTTGACTTATATTTTATTCAACTTCAATTTCTATAACCCCATTTTCTGGCATTAATTTTTGTGCTTCATCTTGGAATTCATTACCTTTTGTTTCCCCACCATATAAAAATTCATAATAATAAAATTTATCATCAGGTTGTGTTTTTTTCATAGTTAAAATATTACCATCAACAGTTAAAAAAACTTTTACTTCATCCTTTTGCATACCATAAAAGACCTCTGTCAACCCCCATTCTTCATAAAGTTCTTTAACTTTATATCCTTCTGGGATTTTATAACTGCCCAAAGAAGGAATAAATTTTTCTATCAAAACTAATTTTTGTGGCATTAATTCGTCGGAAACACGGAAAATGAAATCGTAATAATTTTCTGAAAAGTTCTGGGACATTTTCTCTCCATCCAAAATTATCGTTAAACTAGAATCCGTACCAATTGAAAGGCTAATTACACCACCTTTTTTAGTGGCTAATAAAACAGATTCTCCTTCTTTCATTGAGGTATATAAATCATATAAGATTCCATCACGCACTTCTTTAATTTTATATCCAGCAGGAACAAATTCTGAAGATTCAAGATCAATATCACCTGCCCTAGCACCAAAACTACCAATAATCTGAGGTATTATTGGTGGTTGTTGGTCTTTATTTTCAATATGTGCGAGGTTTTCTAAAGTAACTAAATATTCGGTTTCATTCATAATATAAAAGTTAAATTATAAAAATTTTATTATTATTAAAGTGTTTGTGCAAGCTGAGCATAATATTGATAGTATTGATAAATTTGAGCATATTCAGCAGTACTAGGATTCATTTGAGATAATTGCTGAACATAATAAGCCGTATATTGTTGAGCTTGTTCTTTGGTCACTTGCTGTTGCTGAGCTCCATATTGCTGAGCTTGTCCTTGTTGATTATTCCATTGATATTGTTGTCCCTGTTGTTGTGCTTGGTTCCATTGCTGTTGAACTTGCTGAGTATTTTGTTGATTTCCCTGTTGTTGCATCTGACCATTATTCTGCGTCTGATATTGATTATTCACTGGGACTGTCTGATTTTGCTGTACTTGAGCATTATTTTGCATTGGATTAGATTGAGCTGTTTGAGAATTAACAGATGCGGAAGTAGCATTTTGTTGTTGATTCCCATTTGACCAATTTGGATTTTGCTCATTTTGAACTGTAGTTTCTGGCATTTGAGCATTAACTGATTCTTCTTTGCTTTTCTCTTCTTCCTTAATAATCTGACCATCAGTAACACTTTGAGGATCTTGAGATTGTTTCTCTATTACTGGTTCTTCTTTCTTTTCATCTCCAGAAGATTTGTCTAGAATTTCAATTTTATGTTTTGATACTAGATCTGTTTCAATTTTTTCTTCCTCTTTCTTCTCCTCTCTTGGATCGGACAACCATTCAGGAGCTTCTTTCTTTTTAACTTCTACAACTGGCTCTTTAGCTGATTCTGATACTTCTTGCTGTTTTTGATAATCTTTTACTTCCTTTGTCTCATTCTTTTTTTCATCTTTTGATTCTGACAACCATTCATGACCTTCCTCTTTTTTAGTTCCAGACTCCTTAATTTCTTTTTCTGACTTTTGTTCTTCTGATTTTTTTTGATCAATTACTTTTTCGGATTCCACATTCTCTTCTTTTGTATCATTTTTTTCATATTCTACTTTGGTTTCTTTATCCTTTTCTTCAACTTTTGATGTTATATCTTCTTTAACCGCATCTTCCTTTTTATAAACCTTTACCTCTTTATTGGTTGGTTTTATTTCTTCCTTCTCTTTTTTATCAAGTACTATTTTTTTACCTTCTATATCGTCTTTCTTTATAAAAATTTCTTTATCTCCTCTTTTCTCCTTTTCTCCTTCCCCTCTTTTATTTTCTTCTGATAATTCTGACAAAATATCACGTTTTTCATGTTCTTTTTTCACATATTCAAATTCTTTAAGTTCAATTTTCGATACTTCCTTTTCCCTTTTTTGCAAATATTTCTCCTGTAATTCTTGAACTTCTTCTGGAGTTAAATTCAATCTTTTTTCCTGATACTTTTCTATAAACCCTATCACATCTGCAACAAAAAGATTGAAATTATGTCCTTTTTGTTTGAATCCTGAAGCTTGTTTATGTCCTCCTCCTCCAAAATGTTGAGCAATTGGAAGCGTGTCTATAGATACGCTTGTAGACCTAAGTGATGTTGCCATTTGTCCATTTGAAGAGTCTTTTATAAGAGCAACCACCTCTGCTCCTGGGGCATTAGTCATAAGTTCATCAATAAGACCTTCCGCATCATCTGTAGTTGCTCCAGTTTCTTTTAAGTCTTCTTTTGTAATCGTTGACCATACAATTTTATGAACAGGGTTTTCTTTAATTTTAGAAAGAATTCGTCCCCATAGCTTTAATGTAGAAAGCTTTTTTGTTTTATAAACATTTTGAATTATTTCTTGTTGGTGAGCCCCCATATCAATAAGATCTGCTGCAAACTCTAATGCTTTTGGCGAAGTGTTTGTATGTTGAAATGATCCTGTATCTACAATTAATCCTGTTAATAATAGAGTCGCTATATCCTCATCAAAAAATTCTTTTGAGTTATTTTCCATCTCTAAAATTATTTTGTAGAGAATCTCAGTTGTAGAAGCCGATGTAATATCCACAAAATTAACCTGACCAAATCCTGTATTACTTGGATGATGATCAATATTTACTACTGGAAGATCATAAAATAAACTTGTATTTTCTTCATAGAAAACTCCAAGATGATCTAAGTCTCCAGCATCAAGAACAAAAATAAGATCATAATCCCCTATCGCTTTTTTAGTTGATATATTTTCTGCTTTAAGACTACCTTCTTTAGGTGTAATAACAATATTTAATATATCTCCATCAACTGAATATTTTAGCTTATCAATTTTTGCTTTATCACATTTAAGAGATATAACAAAATCATTTGATGTCTGAAGCCCTAAATCTACTTCATTTATACCAGGAAGAAATTGATAAGTTTCTGGAACATCTTCGTAACATAAAGCTGTTACCTTTTTATCTTTATTTTTGGTAAGATATTTTTTTAAAACAAGCATGGCAGATAAACCATCTCCATCCATATGTTGATGTGTAAGAAGTAAAATATTTTTCTTATCTTTTAAAACGTTATCTAATTGTGTAATAAGTTCTTTCATGTTTTGTGTTTTAATTAAAATTCTTATAATTGTATCATATAAATTATATAGTGTCAATACTTAAATTTTTATTCATTATATCTATTAAAAGACAAAGTTTGAGGCTTAACCTTGGATATAACTTCTATTTTAAGATAAAAGCATCGTAATTCAAATTCCACATTAAAGGTTAAACCTCTTTTCTTATTCTTTCTTTAATATTAAATTTTATATGTGTGAGCACTAAAAAACTGTAGACTCTCAACTGAAGATTAATTCGTAATTTTTAATTCGTAATTCGTAATTATATCCAATGGTTATTAAAAGAAAATCTAATACGGTTAATCCTAAAAATGAGATAGACGATGATACAAAAGGTAATATTAAAAATAAAGATGAATTTATTGAGAATATGTTACGTCCTAAATTTTTAAAAGATTATGTAGGACAGGCACAAATAAAAAGTAACCTTAAAGTTTTCATACAAGCCTCAAAAAAAAGAAAAGAACCACTTGAGCATTTACTTTTTTATGGACCTCCAGGACTTGGAAAAACAACTCTAGCAAACATTATTGCTCATGAAATGGGTGTTAATATTAAAACAACATCTGGTCCTGCTATAGAAAAATCTGGGGATCTTGCTTCTATTCTTTCTAATTTAAAAGAAGGAGATGTTTTATTTATTGATGAAATCCACAGATTAAAAACAAATATGGAGGAGATTCTTTATTCTGCAATGGAAGATTATATGCTTGATATTGTTGTAGGGAAAGGACCTGGAGCTCGCAGTATGAGATTAAAACTTCCTAAGTTCACTCTTATTGGAGCAACAACAAAAATTGGCTCACTTTCTGCCCCACTTCGAGATAGATTTGGAGAAACAACGAAACTTCAGTTTTATTCTCCTGAAGAAATAAAACAAATTCTTATAAGATCTTCACATATATTGGAGTTTTCGCTTGATGATGAATCCTTAGAAAAAATAGCATTCTCATCTCGTTCTACTCCAAGAATAGCTAATAGACTTTTAAAAAGAGTTCGTGATTTTATGGAAGTAAAACATGAAGATCATTCTTCTAAATATGTTACTGAAGAGGCTTTAGAAGCTTTAGGGGTTGATAAACTTGGGCTTGATAATACTGATCGTGAAATTTTGGAAACAATTATTCATAAATTTTCAGGAGGACCTGTTGGGCTTTCTACTCTTGCAGCTTCTATTGCTGAAGAAAGAGAAACCATTGAAGAAGTTTATGAACCTTATCTTTTGCAAATCGGATTTATTAAACGTTCTCCTAAGGGAAGAATCGCTACTCAGAATGCTTATGAGCATTTGGGCTTAAAAATTCCAAAGCACTTTGAAGATGAAAGAGCTTCTCTTTTTTAGAAAAATAAAAAGAAAGTCTCCCTGATAAGAGAGATTTAGAGGGTTTTGAATTCCGCTTCGCTACATACGGGATGGTATTTGTTGATGATTCAAACAAAATTGGCATACAATAATTGTTTGCCCCCACCCCCTCATCCGCCCCGCTAAGCGGGGCACCTTCTCCCAGAGGGAGAAGG
>CAYXLW010000001.1:183973-363283 GCA_964466055.1 uncultured Candidatus Peribacteria bacterium | reverse complement strand
TTTATCAAAATGGAGTACTGATTAATACTTTAGTTACTAATTCTACTAATCCTCAATCTTTTAATGTTACTGGATTAACTCCTAGTACTACTTATACTTTTAGAGTTGCTGCTTATAATTCAGCTGGTGAGGGTAGTGCAAGTATTACTGAAACTACACTTAGCCAAACTTTAGCACCTGCAGCCCCTACAGGACTAGTTGCTTCTAGCATAACACAGACTTCTATCACTCTTTCTTGGACTGATAACGCTGATAATGAAGACGGTTATAGAGTTTATCAAAACAATGTACAAATTTATGAGGGGACATCTCCTGACTTATCAACTTTTAATGTTATCGGATTAACTCCTAACACTACTTATACTTTTAGAGTTGCCGCTTATAATCCAACTGGTGAAGGGAGTGCTCAAATTTCTGCTACGACTTTAAATACAATGCCTTTAGCTCCTACTGGATTAGCTGTATTTAATATAACACAGACTTCTCTTACTCTTTCTTGGATTGATAATGCTACTAATGAAACTGGGTATAAAATTTATCAAAATGGAGTACTGATTAATACTTTAGTTACTAATTCTACTAATCCTCAGTCTTTCAATGTTACTGGGTTAACTCCTAATACTGCCTATGCTTTCCGTGTTGCTGCTTATAATACAGGAGGTGAAGCTTCTTCTCAAATCTCTGCTACTACTTTAAATTCAACTCCTGCAGCTCCTACTGGACTAGCTGCTTCTAATATAACACAGACATCTCTTACTCTTACTTGGAATGATAACGCTACTAATGAAACTGGCTATAGAATTTACCTAGATGGTAATCCTACTCCTGTAGCTACAATTGCTGCTAACTTAGAGACTGTAAATATTACTGGATTGACTGCTGGAACTGCTTATACTTTCGGAGTTGCTGCTTATAACACAGGAGGAGAAGGATCTTCTCAAATCTCTGCCACTACTTCAAGTTCAAATTCTGAAGCTCCTACACCACCTACAGGACTAGTTGCTTCTAGCATAACTCAAACTACTCTTACTCTTTCTTGGGATGATAATGCTACTAATGAAACTGGTTATAGAGTTTATCAAAACAATGCTCTTATTGGTACTTTACTTGCTAACACTGAATTATTTAATGTTACAGGGTTAAGTGCAAATACTACTTATACTTTTAGAGTTACCGCTTACAATGCAGGAGGCGAGGGATCTTCTCAAATTTTTGCTACAACTCTAAGCACAGGACCTGCTACTCCTACTAATTTGACTGTTTCTAATATTACACAAACTTCTCTTTCCCTTTCTTGGACTGATAACGCTACTAATGAGACTGGTTATAGAATTTATCAAGATAACTCTCTTATTGGGAATTTAGCCACTAATTCTACATCTTTTAATGTTAATGGATTAACTCCTAATACTACTTATACTTTCAGAGTTGCTGCTTATAATACAGGAGGTGAATCTTCTGCTCAAATTTCTGCTACTACTTTAAGTCCAGCCCCTGCTGCACCAACAGGATTAGCTGCTTCTAACATAACACAGACCTCTCTTACACTTTCTTGGACTGATAATGCTACTAATGAGACTGGGTACAGAGTTTATCAAGATAACTCTCTTGTTGGGACTTTAGCTGCCAACTCTTCATCTTTTGGTGTTACTGGATTAAGTCCTAATACTACTTATACTCTCAGAGTTACTGCTTACAATGCAGGAGGTGAAGGATCTTCTCAAATTTCTGTTACTACTTTACCTTCTACTCCACCACCACTAGCTCCAACCATTACTCAAATTTCTGTTACTCATAACTCTGCCTCTGTTTTCTGGATTGACAATGCTACTAACGAAGATGAGTATATAATTTCTTATTATGCCACTTCTGGCGGTGGAATAACTACTATAAGCGGAATTTCAGCTAACACTACTCAGTATACTATGTATGGACTTTTGCCTAATACTGAGTATCGATTTACTGTAATCGCTTACAATAATTCAGGTCAAGATGATGATAGTGTTACTGCTACTACGCTTTCGGTTCCTCCTTCAAGTTCTCCTGAAGCACCTACTGAACTTAACGCTTTTGTTACTGACACAACTGTTACTCTTAGCTGGACTGATAATGCTGATAATGAAGACGGTTATAGAGTTTATCAAAATGGGAATTTAATTAACACGATCCAAGCTAATTCTAATGGTTACTTTATAGGAGGATTAACTCGTAACACTCTATATACTTTCCGTGTTGCTGCTTACAATACAATTGGTGAAGGATCTTCTCAACTTTCTGTTACTACTCTAAGTAATCCTATTCCTAATCTTCCTGCTTTTCCTTCTAATTTAGTGGTTTCTAATATTACTCAAAACTCGCTTACTCTTTCTTGGACTGACAATGCTACTAATGAAGATGGTTATAGAGTTTATCAAAATGGTGTACTAATTAATACTTTAATTGCTAATTCTCAATCTTTTAACGTTACAGGATTAAGCCCTAATACTACTTATACTTTTAGAGTTGCTGCTTACAATATTGTTGGCGAAGCTAGTGCTCAGGTTTCTGCTACTACTTCATCTGCTACAAATCCACCACCAGCTCCAACTATTACTCAAACTTCTGCTACTCATAATTCTATTTCTATTTTTTGGGTTGATAATGCTACTAATGAAGATAATTATAGAATATCTTATTTTGCAGCTTCTGGTGGTGAAACTACTACTATAAGCGGACTTCCTGCTAATTCTACTCGATATACTGTGTCTGGACTTTTTGCTAATACTGGATACCAATTCACTGTAACTGCTTATAATAATTCAGGACAAAATGGTGCTAATGTTACTGACACTACTCTTTCTACTCCTAATTCAGGATCTCCTACTGCGCCTACTGAACTTTATGCTTTTGTAACTAATACTACTTCTACTCTTAGCTGGATCGATAATGCTACCAATGAAACTGGTTACAGAGTTTATCAACGTATTGGAAGTCAAGATGAAGTTTTATTAAATACTATTCCTGCCAATTCAACTGGATATTTCGTTGGAGGACTTACTCCTAATACTCAATACACTTTCCGTGTTGCTGCTTACAATAACAGCGGTGAAGGTAGATCTGAAGTTACTGTAACTACTTTAAGCAATCCTATAGATAATTTACCTTTAGCTCCTACCAATTTAACAGTTTCTAATCTTGCCGAAACTTCACTTACCCTTAACTGGACTGATAATGCTACAAATGAATCTGGATACAGAATTTATCAAAATGGGGTACTTATTAATAATACTCTAACTGGCAATTCTCAATCTTTTAATGTTACTGGATTAGCTCCTAACACTACTTATTTCTTCCGTGTTGCTGCTTACAATTCTTACGGTGAAGCAAGTGCTCAAACTTTTGCTACTACACTAAGCACTAACAGCCCAGCAGCTCCTACTAATCTTCAAGCTTCTGCTACTCATCATAATGCAACTATAACTTGGACTGATAATGCAGATAATGAACAAGGATACAGAGTATATAAACAAACTGGTAGTCAAGATCCAATTTTAATATCTACACTTCCTGCTAATACTACTCAAAATACTACTAATGACGATCTTATAGCTGGGACTACTTACACTTTTACAATAGTTGCTTATAACTCTAACGGTGAAGGATCTGCACAAATTAGTGTAACTACTTTAAGCACTCCACCTAACAGTGCACCTTTAGCACCTACTGAACTTGTAGCCTATGTAACAGACACTACAGTTGCGCTTTACTGGACTAATAATGCAAATAACGCAGACGGATACAGAATTTATCAAAACGGAAATATTATTACTACAATTGCTCCAAATTCTACAGGTTATTTTATAGGAGGGTTAACTCCTAGTACTCAGTACAATTTCCGTGTTGCTGCTTACAATACAGCTGGTGAAGGAAGTTCTCATATTACTTTAACAACTTTACCTTCATATCCTAGTGGACTTCCTGCTACGCCTACAAATCTTCAAGCTTCTGCTACCCATAATAGTGTTTATCTACATTGGAATGACAATGCTAACAATGAACTTGGTTATAGGATTTACCAAAATGGAGCTTTAATCACAACAACTCCTCTCCCTTCTGATTCTTTTGACTACACTATTGAAGGACTAAATGAAGAAACTGTTTACATATTTAGAGTTGCAGCCTTCAACACAATTGGTGAAGCTAGTGCTCAAACAAGTGTAACTACTTTAAATACTCCGAGTGATATTACCCTTTATCCTCCGACAGGTTTATATGCTAGTTCTATTTCAACTAATTCTATTTCTCTTAGATGGATAGACCATAACAATGGAACTAATGAAACAAACGAAGATTCTTACAGAATTTACCAAACGGGTGTTGACACTCCATTCTTCCTTAATGCAAATAGCACTCAATATAGTATAAGCAATCTTGCTTCTGGAACTGAATATACTTTCCGTGTTGCTGCACGTCGAGGTAACGATGAAGCTATGAGTATAATAACTATATCTACATTACAAGATTCAACTGTTCCAGTAGCACCTACTATAACTCAAGCTTCTGTAACTAATAACAGCACTTCTATATTCTGGAATGATAATGCTAATAATGAAGCTGGATATAGAATCTACAGAGGATCTATAAACTCTACTCCAGTAGCTATAATACCTGCTAATTCAACAAGTTATACTGTGCCTGGATTAACAGAAAATACTACATACACATTTATAGTTGTTGCATACAATAATGTGGGTCAAAATAGTGATGATGTTACTGTAACTACACTTTTAAATCCTCCTATTGGATCCCCAAATGCACCTACTGAACTTTATGCTTTCGTTACTAGCACTACTTCTACTCTTTCTTGGACTGATAATGCCACAAACGAAAATGGTTATAAAATCTATCAAGATACTGTTGAAATAGCTAATATCCCTGCTAATTCAGTTGGATACTTCATTGGAGGATTAATTCCTAACACTCAATACACTTTCCGTGTTGCTGCTTACAATACCAATGGAGAAGGTCGTTCCCAAACTACTGTAACTACTTTAAGTACCCCTAATCCTAATCTTCCTGCTTTCCCTTCAAATTTAGTGGTTTCTAACATTACTCAAAATTCACTTAGTCTTAACTGGAATGATAATGCTACTAATGAAACTGGTTATAGAGTTTATCAAAATGGGAGACTTATTAATACTTTAGCTACTAATCCTACTAATCCTCAATCTTTTAATGTTACAGGATTAAGCCCTAATACTACTTATATATTCCGTGTTGCTGCTTATAATCCTGTTGGTGAAGCTAGTGCTCAAACTTCTGCTACTACTTTGGTTTCAACTAATAATCCACCTGTGGCTCCTACTGGGCTTAATGCAACTTCTACAACTAATAGCATAACATTAATATGGATTGATAATGCTAATAATGAAGATAATTACATCATACTCAGAGATAATGTTATAATGGCTACTCTCCCAGCAAATTCTAATACTCATACTGTAAATGGTCTTAATCCTAGTACAGCATACAGATTTACTGTAATAGCACGTAATAGCTATGGTGATGGATCTGCTCAAATAGATGCTATAACAGCTGGCGGTGGATCCGGTGGTGGTGGTGGTGGCGGTGGAGGAAGACTCCAAGAATGTTCTAATACAACTACCCCTTATCCATTACCAGCAAGTGAAAGCAGTACTCTTTATAAGCTTATTAGACCTCTTGATTTAAAAAATACTGATGGGATTATAAACAGACCTGTGTTTCTAGAAAATTGCAATCAAAAACATAATGTATCTTTTACAAAAGGAACTGAAGTTAAAGTTTGCTCAACAGAAACTCCATTTAAAGGAATACTTTACCCTCCAAAAACTGTTTCACTAGCACAATTTGAGCATGCTTCAAAAGTTCCAAACGAAGTACAAGTTCTAAGAATTGTTGAATTTACAGCAAATGATAATAGAGAAATATGTTTCACCCCTGATTTAGAATCAACTATAAGATTTCAATTCCCTGAAGGAGTCGTTGATTCAGCCTTAAAATTATATAGATACAACTCTCTTAAAGATTCAGTAGATTTTGTAACAGACAAACTTGATGTTGATAAAGAAAATATGGAGGTAATTGCAAAAGTTAACCGAACTGGAATTTATATTCTTACTCATGACAAAAAAGTAGCAAGAGATGATGATAATACATTCGTAGATATTAAAGGACATTGGGCTGAAGAATATATAAGAGATTTAGCTGAGCAAGGAGTATTAGCAAAATTAAAATATTTTAGACCAAATGATACTGCATTAAGAGCTGAAGTTGCAAAAGTAGTAATTGAAGCATTTAACTTAGTAAACAAAAAAGATATTAAAAAAACTTTCTTCCCTGATGTTTTCACAAGCGATTGGTTTGCTCCTTATGTTGTAAGAAATATGGAACTAGGTGTTGTTCAAGGATACCCTGATAGTTACTTTAGACCTGGGAAACAAATAGTTAGAGCTGAAGCTTTAAAAGTTGTTCTTCTCGCTGCAGGACTTGAATATTTTACTGGACCTAATCCTTTCTATGATGTTCCAGCTAAAGAATGGTTCGCATCTTATGTAGGATTCTCACATGTGAATGGAATAGTAAAAGGAGTAAGCCCAGAAAAATTTGAGCCAGCCAGACAAGTAACAAGAGCAGAACTTGCAGCAATGATAGTAAGAACTCAAAGATATCTTATATCAATGGACGATGATTCTTTTATAGCGAAAGTTGAAACTCCTAAAATTATTACAAAAGCAAATATTGATGAAGAAGCTTTGTTCTCAGCTAAAATATATAATGGAAAAGGAGAAGTTGTAGAAATATTAAATTCTCCAGTATGGTGTCAATATAGTTTGGATAATGTTAACTGGATTACATATGGAGATGTTGCTTATACAGATGATAAAGGTGAAGCAAGATGTAAAATTAAAGTTAATAAGCCAGTAGATCTATATGTAAGAGGATTTAGAAAAGGACTAACTTCAAATCGATTAAGCTCTGTTAAAGTTGCTTTTGAAGAATAACACAATAATGTAGGAGGTAGGTTGTTTATATACCTACTTCCTACAAAAAATAAAAATAAACATACACATATGGTGTGGTCTGTTAATAAAATAAAAACAGCTCATCACGTCATCTTTAAACCTAATCAACATTGCCAAAAAACTAAATTATATTATAAATTATTTATTAATCTTAAATACACTATGAAAAAAACACTAACATTAATAGCATTAACGCTTATTTCACTTACTTTTAGCACTGCACCTACTTTTGCAGCTGATGCAGGAGGAGGATATATTGACATCTCAGGAGGAAATAACTTTGAAGTTATTGACCTTACTGTAGAAGGTGAAGGTGACTACTCTTATGAAGAAACAGCTGACCTTGATGAATTGAAATTAAGAATTCAAGAAAAAAGACAACAACAGGTATCATCACAAGATCAAACTAATACTGATACTCAAGTAGTAGTTAACAGACCTGTAGTTTCTTACAACTCTAATAAAAGACTTCCTGATGCAGGTCCTGCTGAGGTAATTTATATTTCGTTAGCACTTGGATTAGCTGGGTATGTTGTGTTAAGAAAAAAAATATCAGCATAATAAAAAATAACTATAATCCAATATGAATCAGGAAAAATCACAAGTTAAAGAAGTTTATGGAGAAAATCATTTAAATGATGAGCCAAGATATAAAGATATTGAACAACAAGCATTATCATTTGAGAAAATTATTGACCATCTTGGACTTAAGCTTAAAAAAGAAAAAATAATTCAAACAATTTTATATTGTGAAGGAGGTGTAAAATCTCCTTTTCCAATTATGGGGTGTAATCAAGCTGAAAAATTTCAGGGAATTCTTTACCCAGAAAAAATAGGTGACTATGTTATTGTTCCTAGCCCTATATCTCCTAATAGTGTTAGAATAATAAGAACTCAAGATATCGAAAATATACTATTAGAAAGTAATAACCGTATAAGTATTATTCTTAAAAATGGAAGCATATTGTATGGGGGAACTAATAATAAAAACGAAGTTTATTTTTTAAAAGAAACCTTATCTGAAAAATTTACAAAATGGCTTTTAAAAATGCCTATTCCTCCTAAATTTATAAAGAAAATATTTCCTAATATGCCTAATTTTTAAATAAATATTCAAATTGTTAAATGATAAAAGAGAATTTAGATGAACAATTTTTGTCGGAAATAGAAAGACGAGAATTGGAAGACGTGAATATTATTTTTACATTGGAATTATTTAAAAATTTATCTGATCAAACAAAAAAAGAAATTATTGCTTTACTAGAATATGATGATAATTATAGCACTTTAGATGCAATTGTTTATTTAATTTTGAATCACAAAGCAGAAAAAATTAAGAATTATCCAATAAAAATTGAGGATTATTCAAAAGAAGAGCTAATTATAGAATTTTTAAAACTAGCAAAAGAAATAGCTCCACATTTCTCAAATTTATTAGAAATCAACTCAGCTAAAAACATATTTGGATCCCTAAATATAGATCAAATGAAACTAGTATTAACGAAAATACAAAATATAGAAATTGGGGATTGGAACAGTCTTATTGAAACGCTAAATAAGTATCAACAAGATTAAAAATTTTTTTTATATTTTATCCATATCTTTCTAAAAAACGGTAGAGATAAAGTAGACAACAAAAAAGCAAAAGCAGGTACGACTGCATTTAACCACGGTCTTTCAATATCAATTGCTACAAAATAAAAAGCAATTGAAAGATAGGTGAATAAAATAAGAAGAAATTTTCTACTTAAACTAGTTTCCCATTTTTTATTTAATTCAACTTTCTTATTCCTAATTTTTATTTTCTCAATATCGCTCTTTAATCCTTCAATTTGTTTATCTATTGAAGTTTTCATATCTATGAATTTATAAATTTATTTACACTCCCCTTCTGTAACATCAAACGCACTAGATTTTTTAGCAAAACATTTATTTGAAAATGTTTGTTTAACAGGATCACACGGTGCTTTTATACATTGAACTTCTATCTTACCACAAACAGGAGCATATTCTTCAGTACATACTATTTTATCAGCATTAATACCTCCTTCTGTAGGAATTAAAAATTCTGGGGTCTCTTCATTATAGTTAATTTTTCTACAACCACATCCTTCTTCATCATAAAAAAATTCTCTATCTTCTTCACATTTAAACTTTGATCTCCTACATTCTTTAGCATCTTTACCTGTATAGATCTTTTCTTCTAGTTTCAATTTAAAAGCATTTTCACTTGCTTTTACAGAAGTTGCCTCTCTACACTCCCCATGAAACAATGCCCATTCTTCACATTCTTTGCCATTTTCAAAAACACAAACTCCATATTCACCTCCATTTGAATCTTTTCGAATATCTACTTTCCCGTTATTTTCAACACAATAAGCTGATGCGGGGTTTGATATCCAAGCTTTATTTAAAAAACTAGGTAAATACCATAAAATACCAATAACAAGCGCCAACAAAATAACGAATAAAATAGCTTTTTTCATAATAAATAAATTTAAAATGTATAAAACTGTTAATACAGTAGCAAAAATTTTTATTACATACTAGAGGAGCTTCAAGCTAAATGACAATCTTTCGACATAGGCTTAATAAACATTTAAAATGAAGAAAATTTAAATAATTATCATCAATAAATCTTTTGAAAATATTAACGGCAAAATCCAAAATTTTTTATTACAACAAAAAACAAGCACGTATGATCTGGATGATAAAGATTACAAACTTCCTCTTTCAGACAGTATTTTTTGTGCCGAAGATATGGTAAGAAATCGAAAGTTTTTTGAGGGAATAAGTAAAGATATTTTAGATATTAAAAAAGAAAATAAAGAAATAATAGTGGTAGATGCAGGCTCAGGGACAGGGATTTTAGGAGCATTTTCATTATATCTTGGAGCTAATAAATGTTATTTCTTAGAAGATAATCCTTATTCTTTAGAATTAAGTAAAAAACTAATTGGATATTTAGGATTTATGGAGAAAAGTATTTTTATTGAATGTGATGCGACTAATTACTCTTTACCTGAAAAATATGATATTTGTATAAGTGAAACTTTATCTTCTGGTTTTGTTGATGAAGATTTTCCTTTTATTATTAATAATTTAAAGCAATTCGGGAAAAATGATTCAATTATTATCCCTTCTCAGTTTGAAATAGTGATAACTGAAATTTCTCCCCCTGATAAGGGGGAGTTAGAGGGGGTTAATTACAAACATCATTTTTTATTTAAAGCAAAAAATGGATTTAAAAAGAAGAGAATTAAGTTAAAAAATAAAAATTCTCAAAAAATATCTTTTAAAACAAAAGCATATATCTACGAAGATATATTTATTGAATCTGGGGATTGTATGTCCTTTTTAAATGAAAGAGTTTTGGATGTTAGAAAAGATAAACATCCTTTGTTTGAATTTATAAACATATAACCCCGAAGGGCGCACTGATCCGCGAGGTTGAAATTTTATTTCAACCTTTCCTTTAAAAACTCACTCAATTTATCAATTGATATCCTTTCTTGTTTCATAGAATCCCTTTCTCTAACAGTAACAGTTCCCTTTAGTTTTGGATCAACATTATCTCCTGTCCCCGTTGTATCAAAGTCGATTGTAATAGCATAAGGAGTGCCTATTTCATCTTGTCTTCTGTATCTTTTTCCAATTGAACCTGCTTCATCAAAATCTACTGAAAAATCACCTGATAATTTTTCAAATAACTCTTGAGCAAATGGAGTAAGTTTTTTTACCAAAGGAAGAATTGCTACTTTATAAGGAGAAAGTTTAGGATCAAGTTTTAAAACAATTCTTGTTTCACCATCTTCAAGAGATTCTTCTTCATATGCATCACATAATACCATTAACAATGTTCTTGTAAGTCCAAATGTTGGCTCAATAACGTAAGGAACATATTTTTCATTAGTTTCAGGATCAAGATATTTCATATCTTTTCCAGAATGTTTTTCATGTTGTTTAAGATCAAAATCAGTTCTACTCGCACACCCCCAAAGTTCTGACCAACCAAATGGAAATTTATATTCAATATCAAATGTTCCGCTAGAATAATGAGATAATTCATCTTCTTCATGCCATCTTAAACGAACATTATCTTTATTTTTTATATTCAAAACTTTATATAGAAATTTATCCATTTCCTCTTCCCACTTTTTATGCCACTCCCCTTCTGTGCCTGGTTTTACAAAATACTCTATCTCCATCTGTTCAAATTCCCTTGTTCTAAAAATAAAGTTCCCTGGAGTTATTTCATTACGAAAAGCTTTACCAATCTGCCCAACTCCAAAAGGGATTTTCTTTCGTGAAGTCCTTGCTATATGAGGGAAATCAACAAATATTCCTTGAGCTGTTTCTGGACGTAAATAAATATCTGAAGAAGTTTCATCCGTAACTCCTTGTTGTGTTTTGAACATTAGATTAAATTGTTTAGGATCTGTCCATTCACATTTACCGCAAGAAGAACATTTTATTTTATTTTCTTCTAGAACTACTTTTATAATTCTCAAAATATCTAAATTTTTCAAAGCTTTTAATTCAGATTGGAATATATCTGTAGCTTTTTTACCAGATTTTGTGGGATTCAGACATTCTCCACCAAGAGCTAGAATGTTTACTCTTGAAATAAAAGAAGCATTTGTAGAAGTCTTTTCTGCACCTTTATCAATATTTATACTAACATTGTGAGAACGAGCAAACTCAATTATCTCAGCTTTTAATTCATCCTTTTGATCATCTCCTTTAGGAAAAGTATCATCAAGAAATTTATTTAGATCCAATATTCTAGGCTTATAGAAAACTTCATCAATAACTTTAAATAAATCTTTTTCATATTTGTCTTCAATAATTTTATCTCCACGAAATCTTTCTTTACAATTTTTACAATCAACAAGAGGATCAGAAAACCCACCAACATGACCACTTGCCTCCCAAACTTTAGGATTCATAAGAATTGAAGAATCAAGACCAACCATATCAAACCTCTTTGTAACAAAATGATTCCACCAAACATCACGAATATTATTTTTTAATTCAACTCCGAGCGGACCGTAATCCCAAGTATTTGCAAGACCTCCATAAATCTCAGACCCTGGATACACAAATCCTCTCCCCTTAGCAAAATTAACAATTGTTTCCATCGTAAGTTCAGACATATTTTTTAGTTAATTAATATTTAATTTCTTTTGCCATTCCCGCGCATGCGGGAATCCAGTTTTTTATATTAATCAAGAATCAGTTATTATTTGTCATTTTAGACTTAGCTGTTCTTCTTGGGGTGGATCCCCGTATTCACGGGGATAGCATTTATTTTTATTATTTGATTTGTTCATTCTTCATTCCTCATTGCTCATTAAAAATACCCAAAGCACTAATTCTATTGCTTCGAGGACTCAGGATTTTAATTTCCGAGCGGTTCCACCTCGATTTCACGCTAACGCGAGACCCTCAAACTTAATTGTCACTTTTGCTTATGCCCCCTTTCCATCAAGGACCAAAAGTAAGTAAAATTTATACTTCTTTAAGAGAAAATCAAGCTTTTTAATTGTTATTTATTTAAATCACTACCTCTTCATCATCAACTACATTATCTTCATCCATCTCTTCCAAAAACCTTGGATGATTACCTTTTATTTCCGTTTCCATACCTTCATATTTATAAATAAGTCTTCGTTTAAGCTTATTAAGATGTTCTACAAATTTATCAGGCATCGGAACATATTGAATAATTTTAATATCAAGAATACTTGCAAATGTCACATTTAAACTCCCAAAATCGAATATAGCTGAAAAAAAATCGGATTTATGAAACTGCACATCTTGTATTTTTGCAAGATCTATTGATTCAAAATCTTCCTTAAAAAAAATTGTTCTTTTAATTTCAATAAACCTACAGTCCGTAACTATAATAATATCTAACATGAAATCGAGCAAATCTGTGAAAAAGTGGTGAACATGAAATAAAAACCACGTATAAAAAATAATAAACATTGAACTATTCTGAGATAGAAAAGACATTACACTTTGATCTTTATCAATATCAAATTTTATCCAAATGACAAATATTGTTATTGCTAATATTAAAATAAAAAGATTGAAATAAATTTTCACAAATAAACCTATCCAATGTCTATAGGAATAAAAAATAAAGCATTCGTTTTTATGCTGACCAGTGAAATATTGGGAGAATGTCATAAGAATGAATAAAAAAAAAGACACTTATATATTAAGTTATAACTAATATATTTTAAAGGAGCAATTCTATTAAATAAAAAAATAGCTTAAGCAGAAACTGTACTTTAAAAATTACTTTCCTGCAAGTTGACCACATGCCCCATCAATATCTTGCCCTAAACTAACACGAATAGTACTCGGGACACCATAATTCAAAAGTACTTTTTGAAATTCTCTCATTCTATCTTTTGATGAACATTTAAACTCATCAGTAGAACCTGGATTAAAAGGGATAAGATTAACATGAGAAAGTGTTCCTTGTAATAATTTACCAAGTTCACGAGCATGTTCATCCTCATCATTTACTCCTTTCAACATAATATATTCATAAAATATTCTCCTGCTTGTTTTTTTTGTATATTTATTAAGAACATCAATCAAAGATTGCAATGAATACATTTTATTAACTGGCATAATTTTTGACCGCAGTTTTTCATTAGGCGCATGCAATGATATAGCAAGATTTATCTGTATTCCTTCATTCATAAATCTTTCTATTTGAGACACAATTCCAGAAGTTGATATTGTAATATGTCGACTACCAATCCCTAGTTTCTTATTGTCGTTTATAGTTCTAATTGCCTCCATAACATTATCATAATTTAAAAATGGCTCTCCCATACCCATAAAAACTATGTTAGTAACTTTTTGCCTCTCTTCATTTTGAAGTTTTCTTGCAAAATAAAGAACTTGAGCAACTATTTCATCACTTGTTAAATTCCTTGTTAACCCTAATTTCCCTGTAGAACAAAACTCACAAGCAAGTGAACAACCAACTTGAGATGATACACAAACTGTATTTCTATCATGAAGATGTCTCATTAAAACTCCTTCTACTTTAAGATCATCTAAAGTATGGAATAAAACTTTTACAGTTCCATCTTTTGATGTTTTTTCTTTTATATTTTTGAATGGGAAAGAGGGAAGCTCTTTAGACAGATTTTCTCTAAGCTCTTTCGGTAAAGTTGTTATTTCATCAAAAGATTCAACAAAATCATGGTAAAATGCATGATGAACTTGATCTATACGATATTTTTTCTCCCCAAGTTTTTGAAGATATTCTGTGTAAAAATTCATATTAGGCTTTAGTAAAAATCAGTCTTCAGTCAAGAGTCATAAGTCTTTTAGTCTAAGCTAATGAATCGGAAAATAATTCAAAATTTATAATTTTTATTTGTTATCTGTTATTTGTTCATTGATCATTCATCATTCATCATTCATCATTAATTAAACATCCAAATTCCTCGCCATATCACCAAAAACAGGCATATTCCAAAGTTTTCCTTTTCTTGCCTGCATAAAACCATAAACAGAAATAACAATATGAATAAGTGACGTCATCCCAAATCCTCCTGGAATAATTACTGCAATTGCACTCATAAAAAAGAAAAGTATTGCTAGCATTAAACCTTGCTTACCATGATATTTACAAAATTCACTGTCTTGTTTTAAAGCAAGTGGTAACACACATAAAAACCCAAAGTACCCAAGTGATGCTAAAAATTTTTCTGATTTTGTAACATCTTCTAAATTAGAAGTAGCCTCTGTCACCTTCTCCTTTTCTTCAGATTTTTCCTGAACCGCCTCAGATTTTTTCAATCTCAATTCTTTTTCTAAATCTTTAACTTCTTGTAATTCTGGTACAAATTTCTTAAGTTCTGCAATACCAGCCTCTGCTTGCTCTCCGTTGTCTTCTTTAATCCATTGCTGAACATGTGATATTGCTTCTTCAATTGTCATATCATTTTCTTTTTTGAAGGCATCAAGTGTCTCTTGAGAGATGTTTTCCATAATTATGTTAAATTAATTTCTTTATTAAACATATTCTACGTAAGGGAATATAAAAGTCAAAAAATTTGAAAATAAAAAAATATTAAATATTGGCGAAATTAATGTTTTTAAATAAAATTCATTTTGTAAACTAATGTTTTTGAGATGTTTAATAAAAGTGATTTAGAAAAATGTGAAAAAAATGAATGCTCAAATTGTGCAAGATGTTGTGCTGTTTTATCTGTGACCTTACCAGAAAACTCAAGAGACTTACTTGGAAAGAAATTTAAAAAAAACGAAGGAATCCAATGTAAATATTTAATTAGAAAAAAAGATAAATTTGGGGATTTAAAATATCTTTGTTCATTGCATGATAAAAAACACTTTAGCTGCCTAAAGGTCTGCCAAGAATTTAAAGGAGGAGATATTCGGACTTATGAAGGAGAAAAAATCACCAACTATGAATTAGTCAAAAGAAAAACAAGAGAGCTAATAATCCATTGTGGCTCGGAAGATATTCTCTACTTAATTATTATTATGCTAGAAGATGGCAGATTATCGGATATTTCTCCTTTTAATTTAGAAATTGAAGATGAAAATGAGAAACATAAAGAGTATTGGGATTTCATAGCTTTTCTTTTTGCCCACTTGAATGTCCTACAGATAATTTCTAAAAAACTTTTTGATTTTATGAAAGTAAAAAAAATGATATCTCAAATAAAAAGTAGTGAGAATTTTTCTATTGAAGATGTTTTTAAAAGACTAAACATGAATAGAAATAAACTTTCAAAAATACATAGGGAATTCTTAGAAAAATACTGTTAAATTAAACATAAACAAAAAAATATTTATTTTGACTTTCATACCAATGCATGGCAGACTCACTTGGCATAGATTTTTTATTTTTTATACCTTAACGACACACAAAATATGGTAACCGCAACGCAAGTAAATGAACTAAGAAAAATGACAGGAGCAGGAATGATGGAATGTAAAAATGCTCTAGTTGAAACAAATGGAGACATGGAAGAAGCAATTGATGTATTAAGAAAAAAAGGAGCCGCTAAAGCTGCCAAAAAAGCAGATAGAGAAACTTCCGAAGGAACAGTTTTTGTGAAAATAAAGGGTAAAAAAGGGGCAATAGTTGCAATAGGTTGTGAAACTGACTTCGTTGCTAAGAATGAAAAATTCCAAGAATTTGGTAAAAAATTTGTAGAAAAAGTTTTTGAAAATGGTGAAGAAAAAACAAAAATTGAAGCAGAAGAAAAATTGAAAGATTTAATAGGAACAATCGGAGAAAATATGAAAATTATAGACGTTAGGGAAATTGAAGCAGAAACTATTGGATCATATACTCATACAAATGGCAAAATTGGTGTGCTCGTTGGGCTAAAAGGAGGGAATGAACATGTAGCTACCGATATTGCAATGCACGCTGCAGCAATGAATCCTATTTTCCTTTCCCCTGAAGATGTATCTGATGACTTGGTAAAAAGAGAGAAAGGAATTTGGATAGAACAACTTAAAGCAGAAGGTAAACCAGAGAAAATCATAGAAAATATCATGAAAGGAAAGGAAAATAAATTCCGAGGAGAATCATCTCTAAAAACTCAACCTTTTGTAAAAGATCCATCACAAACTGTTGAAGCCTATGCTTCTTCTGCAGGAGCAGAAATTACAACTTTTGTGAGAATTGCTATTTAATTTACAAGTTGGATTTAACTGGATAAGAAAGAAAAGAATCAAGAAAAAATCTAATAGATGAATGTGATTAATAGTTTAGTTTGACCACGTCCCATACTCTCTATTTTTTAATATCATAAATATGTCAGAAGATAATCATAATCAAAATAAATCAGGACAATTACAAAGTCATAACGATAATAGACCAATAAAAGTAGATCAAAATACATGCATTGGTTGTGGCGTTTGTTCTGCAATATGCGGTGAAGTATTTGAGATGAAAGAAAATGGAAAAGCAGATGTAAGAAAAGACGCAGATATGCAATGCCCAACAGCCAAGGATGCTGAGTCATCTTGTCCTGTTAATGCCATATCCATTGAAGATAAATAATTTTATATTTTAAATAAATCATCACCATGAAATTCTTTGAAAATTTTGACTGGTCTTTTAAGTCAATAGCAAAAATTATTGGGCTTTTATTGTTAGGAGTAATTTCATTCTCTATAATAATTGCACTATTTTCATTTTCATTTAAAAGTCTATTCAACTTTGGAGGTAATAACTACTACCCTGAAGCTGCTACGCAAATGGCAGAATTTAATAATGTTTATGATGGGAGAAGTTTGAGTGAGAATGTACAACAAATGAGGACAGGTCTTACAATACCTACTCAAATAAAGGATGAATTCATTAAAGACGATGATTCTGAAAACTTTGAAATAAAAGAATATTTTACAAGTATAAGAACAAGAAAATTAAAAGAAAATTGTGAAACAATATCTAAATTAAAAGAAAGAGATTATGTTATTTTTTCAAGTTCAGAACAAAGTGATAAATCTTGCGATTTCAAGCTTAAAGTTAAAAAAGGAAATGAGGATGAAATAATTAACGTTATCAAAGAGTTTAAGCCTGAAATATTTAATACTAAAATTGAAACAATTAAAAAAATTGTTGAAGATTATGATAGCGAGCTAGATATTTTAAAGAAAAAACTCATTTCTATTGAAGAAACACTTAAAAATGCACAGGATGCTTACGATGAAATAACTGTTCTTGCTACTAAAAAACAAGACGTTGAAAACCTTGCTAAAATAATTGAAAGCAAGCTTAATTTAATAGAAAAATTATCAAAAGAAAGAATTGATATCAAAGAACAAATTGATAGGTTTAGTAAAGAAAAATCAGAACAACTAGCTAGAATTAACTACTCTTACTTCAACATAAATATCTATGAAGATTTGCTTATTGATATTAAGCAGATTAAAGATTCTTGGCAGTATGAAATTAAATCTTTCGTAAGAAACATAAATGGTCTAATTCAAGATGTTTCAATTCATCTAGCAACTTATACATTAAGATTCGTTCAAGCTGCAATATATTTCTTCATTTCAGTCCTACTTGTTAAGCTAGGATGGAGAATAACAAAAAAGATTTGGGGGAAGAAATAAAGTTTGTTAATAAATAATGTTATGCTTTAACTGTAGGCGATGTCACGTGACATCGCCTGCTTTTTTTAACATTTCTTATTTACATGCTTCAGCTCACTTTTTACAAGCGACATTGACCAATGTCGCCTACGTACGAATTGATTTTTGGTGCTCTATTAGTGTAATTTTTATTTTCGTAGAGACGCGATTAATCGCGTCTCTACTTGATTGCATATTACTATTCCAATATTATAACAACACTATAAAAACACCTTAATAATGAACGTATTTCTTTCACTTCTATTTTTTACCTTAGCTCAGATAGGATTTTATATATATGTAGTAATAAGCCGAAATTATGATATAAATAATTGGAAAATTCTCCTTATCCCTATAATTTTATTTCCCATTTTATATATAGGAAATCTTTTTATCAGTGGAGCTCATATGCTTGCAAGTAAAGCAAATATATCGACTGCTGTATCAGGAATATCTTATATTGGAATTGGAGGATTAGTTTTCATAGCAGGACATGCACTTTATTATAAACAAAACATCGATTTAAAAATGATATTAGGAACAGCTCTTGTTATTGGAGGAATATTTTTAATAAATTGGAAATAAATGAAAAAAGACTCAAAAATTGCAATTCTAGGATATGGGACTGAAGGTAAATCAACTGAAAAATATTTACTTAAACATGGATTTTCTAATATTACTGTTTTAGATGAAAACTCAAAAATTGAGTCAAAATCCAAACAAATAACGGGAAAAAATATTTGGGAATATTTAGATGATTTTGACTTTATCTTTCGGTCACCAGGAATATCGCCTTTACGTAAAGAGCTAAAATTAGTTGGAAATAAACTTACATCTAATACTGAATTATTTTTTGATAAGTGTCCTGCTCCAATTATTGGAGTAACAGGAACAAAAGGAAAAGGAACTACTAGTTCTTTAATGTACAAAATAATCGAGAACTCAGGTAAAAAATGCTTTTTAGGAGGAAATATTGGAACTCCCCCACTTGATTTTTTAGATAAAATTAAAAAAGAAGATTACGTTGTTTTGGAACTCTCTTCATTCCAAACATTTACACTAAATAAATCTCCTTATATTGCTGTAATTTTAATGGTAACAAGCGAACATTTAGATTATCACAAAGACACTGATGAATACAGAGAAGCAAAATCTCAGTTGGTTAAAAATCAAATAGAAACTGATTATTGTATCTTTCATAAAGATTTTAAATCATCACAAGAAATAGCAGAAAAAAGTAAAGGAATTAAAATCCCCTTTTCTCCTAAAAAAGATATAGTGGATGATATGCTTTATTATAAAAAAGAAGCAATAATCAATGTTAAAGATATTGCACTTATTGGAGAACATAATTGGAATAATGTACTTGCATCAATTCATGTTGCTAAAGTTTTAGATATTTCAAATGATGTTATTATTAAAACTGTAAAAGAGTTCACAGGACTGCCTTTAAGACTTGAGAAAATTGCAGAAAAAAATGGAATTACTTTTATAAATGACTCTTTCTCAACCACTCCTGAAACAAGTATTGCTGCAATAAATTCATTCCCAAACGATAATATTGCTATAATGCTAGGAGGAGGGAATAAAAATTCTAATTTTTCCGAGTTAGCTAAATTAATTAGTAATAATGATAAAATATTTTCTGTATGCTTAGGGGAAACTGGGGAGGAAATTGAAAATGAGATAATAAAAAATGGAGGGAGTAATATGAAAAGAGTTTTCAAATTTGATGATGCTTTTAATGAATGTATTAGGCATTTAGAAAAAATAGGAGGTATTTGTTTATTATCCCCTGCTTGTACTTCTTTTGATCAATTTGATAATTATAAAGAAAGAGGAAAAAGATTTAATGAATTGATAGACCTATACAAAAATAAAGAAAGTTATAATAATGATTGACATATAATAATATTACAATATACAATACAAGTCCTTTTTTATTATATATATTCAAATGACCCCCGAAGTAGAAAATTTAGTACTCCAAACAATTCAGAAAAATTTATTTGGAGTTAAAACAAATTTAGACGAGGAAGGACCTGTACTGAATTTTAAAGAATTATCTGAAGGGATTAAAGCTTCAATATTCTACAATCTGAGCCACATACTAGTACTTTCAATAAATATAGAAAGTGAAAGTGAATTTAAAAATATTAAGCTTGGCACATCTCTTACAGATGCTATACAAAAAAACGAGGGAAATAAACTTCTTATAAAAGCAAAAGATATATTCGAGTTAGTAAAAAATGTTCTAAAAGGAATAGTGGAATTTGATGAGGATATGTGTTGTTTAAGTGGATACCATGATCCGGGAAAATTAAAATTTGGTTTTGTGGCTACCGAAAAAGAAAATAAGGATATTTATATTTATAAAATAGAATGAAGCTTACTCAACCTTACGGTTGGTCCATTTTTTCTATTTTTTTATTTAAGATCATTCAAATCAAAACCATTAACACAAAAGTCAAATCCATTTATTTCTATTTTATTACTAATTTTCCTAAAATTAGGTAGAATGTTTGCAATAGTAAAAAGACTGTTGACTGACAACTAAATGGCTGATTTAAAATCAGAACCCTCTAAATTCTATTTTACTAATCATCTAACTAACTATTACCTATGTTTAACTTTTTAAAATCAAATACTTCTACAGGATCAAAAACAATAAAAAGCATGCTAATCCCAACAGTAATTGATAAAACACCAACAGGAGAAAGAGCTTATGATATTTTTTCTAGACTTCTTGAAGATAGAATCGTTTTTATGGGATCAGTCATTAACGACGATGTTGCAAATACTGTTATAGCCCAATTACTTTTTTTAGAAAAACAAAATTCTAAAAAAGATATAACTATGTACATAAATTCACCTGGTGGACAAGTTACTTCAACAATGGCAATGTATGACACAATGCAATATGTAAAACCAGATGTAGTTACAATTTGTACAGGAATAGCAGCAAGTGGAGGATCTATTCTTCTAATCGGAGGAACAAAAGGAAAAAGATATGCATTAGAACATTCTGAAGTAATGATTCACCAACCTCTTGGTGGCACTGAAGGGCAAGCAACAGATATTGCAATTGCAGCTAAACATATCATCAAAACAAAAGATTTACTTATTGACTTAATGGCTGAAAGAACAGGACAGAAAAAAGAGAAAGTTCAAGCAGATATGGAACGTGATTTTTATATGAGTGCAGAGGAGGCTAAGGATTATGGGATTATTGATAAAGTTATTACAAATCCTAAAAACTAAAATCAAATAACAATTGTGAAATATGAGCTACGGTCAAACAATTATTTCTTGGCATGCTCCAGAGTATATGAAGTACCATAAAGGTTTTTATTGGTATTTAGTGGCTAGCACTATATTTTTAACTATTATTATTTATGGAGTTCTTTCTAAAGATGTTGTCTTGTCTTTAGTTTTTTTAGTTCTTGCAGGGGTATATTTTCTTCTATCCCGTGATCATCCTGTGATTATTGAGCATGAACTTACTACACTGGGGGTCAAAGCAAAAAGAAAGTTTTACCCATATTCAGATATTGAAAGTTTCTACATTGTATATGAACCACCACATGTAACAACTCTTAACATTCGAATTAAAAAATCTATTGTTAATGAGATCGTTATTCAACTAGGTAATAGTCCTGTTGATGATGTTCGTGAAGTTCTTTTTAACAGAGGAATAAGAGAACTCGAAGGACAGAAAGAGTCTATTTCAAGTATTTTTTCTAGGATATTAAGACTATAGTGACGAATAATTGATTTTAACTTTTTTTTAATTCTTCAATAAATAAATCAAGAATATAGTTAACCATATCTATTTCTTCCCTTGTAGTGAATCCAGGATATGGTTTTTCCCCCATTTCCTTTGTATATAAAACAAAATTATTCCCTTCTTTTACAATGTTTTTGTTAGTTATGAAGCTTTCTCTAATTAAAAAGTCAATCGCATTTCTTACAGCTACAAAAAACGCCATCCTGCATTTATATTTATGGTAATTTTCATGATATGGCATTAGCTCATAATCAGGTAAATCATCTAAATAATTTTCTCTGAAATCGACAAACCTTTTTAGGTACCTCTCTCTCTCTCTCTGATAGTCAAAATTTGAATGGATTTCTTTATTCATTTTTTAATTAAATATTTTTTTTCTAAAAAGAATAGCTATAATTAAGTTTTTTTATATCATATAAAAATTTTATACTGCAACTTTACCTTTAATATGTGGATAAGGATTATAATTCAGAAGTTCAAAATCTTCAAATCTGAAATCGAAAATACTTTTTACATTTGGATTAATTTTCATTTTAGGTAATTCTCTGGTCTCTCTTGATAGTTGTAATTCACATTGCTCGTAATGATTTGAATAGATATGAGCATCTCCAAATGTATGAATAAATTCTCCGACCTTAAGATCTGTAACTTGAGCCATCATCATTAAAAGTAACGAATATGAAGCAATGTTAAAAGGAACTCCAAGAAATATATCTGCACTTCGTTGGTATAATTGACATGAAAGTTTTCCATCTGCGACATAAAACTGAAACATCATATGACAAGGAGGAAGTGCCATTTTATCAATTTCACCAACATTCCAAGCACTAACAATCATACGTCTGGAATCTGGCTTATTTTTAATTAGATCAACTACATTCGAAATTTGATCGATTATTCCCCCATCTTCTGTTTCCCATCTCCTCCATTGTTTCCCATAAACAGGGCCAAGTTCTCCATTTTCATCAGCCCACTCATCCCAAATTCTTACATTATTTTCTTTAAGATATTCTATATTTGTTTCTCCTTTTAAAAACCAAAGAAGTTCATGAATTATTGATCTTAAATGTAATTTTTTTGTTGTTAAACATGGGAATCCTTTACTTAAATCAAATCTCATTTGATATCCAAAAACACTCTTTGTTCCTGTTCCCGTTCTATCATTTTTTTCTACTCCGTTTTTTAAAACATGGGTCATTAAATCAAGGTATTGTCTCATTGTCTATAATTTAGAATATATAATTTTAAATTTTTTAGTTATCTATTAAACACTTTCCTGTCATTTCTTCATGTGCATCAATACCTAAAATATTCAAAAAAGTTGGAGCAATATCAGAAAGTACCCCATCTTTAATTTTTACTTTTCGTTTATTAGAAACAAATATACAAGGAACTTTATTGTGTGAATGTGCAGTATGAGGATTACCATTTTCATCTACCATAACGTCGGCATTACCATGATCCGCAGTGATAATTATTTCAAATCCTTTTTCTAAAGCTTTAGGAATAACTTGAGATAAAGATTTATCAACAGCCTCAACTGCTGTAATAGCAGCTTTCAGATTACCTGTATGTCCAACTTGGTCACAGTTTTCATAATTAACTACATAAACATCCTGCTTGTCTCTTTCTAATTCATCTAAAAGAATCTTAGTTAAATTAGGCGCTGACATTTCAGGATTTAAATCAAATGTTCTAACTTCTTTTGTTTGAGGTGCAGTTGCATCACTTTCAGTTTCTAAATTTAAGTTTTCACAACGATTTAGGTTGTATGTAACAAAAATTATTTTTTCTCTTCCTGCAACATGCATCTGGTTAATTCCTGCTTGATCTATAATTTCAGAAAGACAAATATTTGCTTGTTCTTCTTCAAATGCATAATGAGCGTTTTTTAATTTAGGCGAATATTGAATAAAACCTACATAATATAAATTGTTTAAACCATTATTGCCATTCCCGCGTATGCGGGAATCTAGTTCTTTGGTTATTTTAGATTCCTGAACAAGATCAGGAATATCAACATTTCTATCAAACTCTTTAAAATTCCCCTCAGTTAAAACTTCTGTAATTTGCCTTTCCCTATCCGCTCTATAATTGAAATTAATAACAGCATCATTATTTTTTATTCTTGGTAAAATGCCATCTTCATTCCCAATAGCAATTGGATCTAAAAGTTCATCCGAAATATTTTTCCTATAATTTTCTTTAAAGTAACTTTTCCAATCACTAATAAATTTTTGATTCTTATCAGTTAATAAATTATATAATTTTTCTGTTCTATCCCAATTTTCACCTCTATCTAAATAAAATCTGCCAAAAAGTGAAGCTATTTTACCAATCCTCTTCTCTTTGCATTTATTTTCAATTTCAGTAAAAAACCCTAAGCTTGAATCCATAGGATTATCTCTTCCATCAGCAGCTAAATGGAGGAAAACTTTATCACCTGAAAAATTCTCTTTTTCACATAAATCTAAAAGAGCATAAATAAATTGAGTATGAGAATGTATAAATGAATCTGCTCCTATTCCTAAAAGATGAAGATTTGAATTATTCTTTTTTGCATGATTTATTGCTGAAACTAAGTCTTTATTTCCAAAAAAACTTTTATCTTGAATTGAGTCATAAATAATTTTTATTGGTTGTCTTATAACTCTTCCTGCCCCAATTGTATTGTGCCCAACATCACTTCCTCCAGTTTGCCCTGGCAATACACCTACTGTTTCTCCTCCTGGTTCTAGCAGACTCCAAGAATGATTTTCTTTTAAAGAATCAATAAACGGAGTATTTGCTGCATAAATTGCATTTGTTGATTCTTTTTTGCCTTCTCCAAACCCATCTAATATTATGAGCATAGCTCGTTTTTTTGACATTTTCATTATATTTATATGTGTGTTTTATTGTAATGGAATATATCTTTAAGCTCAAAGAGATTATGCAATAACTATGATAGTAAAACCTTGTTTTTTTATCAGAAAAATGATACAATAATATGAAATACAAAAATAAATATGAAATATAAAGTTACTATCTTAGCATTATTACTAATCTTAACATCTTGTTCATTAGGAGATTTTTCTGCTAATTTACTAAAAGAAAAGGAATTTTATCCAAGTATAGAAATTTCATTATTAGACGGAAGTATTTATGATTTACGCAGAGATATTCAAAGTATTATTTTAGGAGAAAGTATAAAATTTAAAAATTATGAAATACAATCAACCATAGTTCTGCTTGATAAAAACGGTGAAATAAAACAAGTGTTACCTTTCCCATTTATTAATAACCAAGTGAGGATTTTTGATTATGAAAATAAAAAAGAAAGATATGAAAAACTTTTATCAATTAGGGAGGAAAAAGAAAAAATAGAAAAAGTTGAAGAATTTAGAAACGAAAATAATCCAGCAAATGAACCATCAACTCAAATAAATGATAAAGATGAAGTCGTTTTTGATGAAAGTGAAAGTATCGCAATAGAAGAACCTCAAACTCCAGCATTTATCCCAGCAAACAAATATATATATCAAACCCCTCCTGAAGTAATATATGTTCCATCTGAAGATATTACTCCTGAAATAGAAGTAACTGAAGTACTTACTGACGATGAAGATGCAAATAACGAAGAAATATCTGAAAATAACATTGAAGCTACAACAATACAAAATGACATAGATACTATGCCAGAACAAACTGAACCTGTAGAAAACATTCAAAACAATGATGTCACAAAAAATACATTAGGAATTAAAACTGATATAACTACTATAACACCTCCTGAAAATAATGTTTCTGATACAAATCCAGTTAATAGTCTTGAAGAAAGCAATTCTAACGAAATAATAATTAAATAAAAATTTATAATAATTACTTATTAATTAAAAAGTCATGAAAAAATTAATCGGAATGTTCCTACTGACAATAATCTTAACTTCGTGCATAGGAGGAGATTTCTCTGCTAATTTAACAAATCCATTTGACGATGGAACTAAAGAAACAATTGTAACACTTGCAAATGGCATGCGTATGAACATTGAAAATGAGGTCGATTCCTTATTAAAAGGAGAGAAAACAGATTTTGGAGATTATTATTTACAAGCAAAATTAATGGTTAATGATAAAACAACAGGAACAACTCAATTTGTAGATTTCCCAAAACTTGAAGTAACTAAAGAAAAAAATACTGATGTATTCGATATTCCTGAAGAATTAGTATACGAAGACAAAGAAAATGGATATGTATGGGAAAAAGATGCTTCTAAATCTGGTCTTATGACTTATATTGAAGCAAAAAATTACTGCAAAAAATTTGGAGAAATGTCATATGGACAAGCATTCTATATTCCTGAAGTTGAAGCCTTAAAAACAATTTTGAAAAATACTCCTGAAAAAATAGACACTTCTATTTTTAAAAACTTAAATGAAACTTACTGGACTCAACATAATTTTGCTTATAGTTTTTATTATGGAGATGGAGTACTTGTAGATAAAGAAATAGGACTTGCTTACGTAAGATGTGTTGGGATTTTAAATACTGTAGAAAACATTCAAAACAATGATATCACAAAAACTACATTAGGAATTAAAACTGATATAACTACTATAATACCTCCTGAAAATAATATTTCTGATACAAATCCAGTTAATAGTCTTGAAGAAAGTTATTCTAATAGAATAACAAATTAAATAAAATTAAAATATTTTAAAGAAATAAAAATCACACCCAATACTTAGGTGTGATTTTTATATACCACAGAATGTGTGTATACTATTTTCTAATACCTAGTTCTGTAATAAGCTCTTTATATTTTTCAGACGATTTTACTTTTAAATAATCTAAAAGTTTTCTTCGTTTCCCTACCATAACAATCAACCCTTGCTTTGAATGAACATCTTTTTTATGAACCTTGAGATGTTCTGTCAATTTATTAATTGCCCAAGTAAGTAATATAATTTGCACTGGAGCAGATCCGGTGTCTTTAGCGTGAGATTGGTACTTTTTTATAAGCTCATCTCTTGTTGGTGCTCGATCCATAGTTAGTTTAGGTTAAGGAATAATTACTATGCTAATGAAAGAAACTATTTTACTTAAAGTAAAAGCACCTTCTTTAGCGAGCAAAATCATTTTAATGTGAATAAACTGAAAGTCAAAAATCAACTATTGACAAATATAGATAAAAATATTAATATATATACGATTAAGCGGGACACAGAGATTTAATAGTTAATAGCAACACACAAGGTTTTTATTTTTGTTTTGAGGAATACCTAGATTGAATAGTTCTTTAACACACACGGTATTAGTAGGTATTGATCTGTCTTTGAGGATTGGAATTAAAGAACTTACTTTACAATAATGTTGTTTATTCCAAATAAGCTCAAATACAGATGTTCTGCCTACTAAAAAACTTCTGGATCACTAATTGATAATAATATTTAAATATATTTTTGTTAACTAACGATCCAGAAGAATCTACTACTAGGATCGAGGAGGAACAATGGATAACAACCAACTAATAAGGCTAAACTTGAGTTTAAAATCACTTCGAAACAAGAACCGCCGTACCAAAATATTTATTGCGGGATTACTTAGTTTGATTGCCATAGGCATATTGCAATTAGTCAGACAGTCAAGCCCCACCACCTCACTGACACCCACATTTTCAGTAAAACTAAAAACGACTGGAGAAGAGATATCAGTCTATACTGAAGAAATTGTCATAAGAAAAACCAAAAAAGGTGGATATGAGTGTTTCTTAGGGGAAAAAGGGGAAAAGCCGAAATGGCACGATGTTACCTCATCAACCAGCGAGGAGCTTACCATCAAGTTCTTCCCCACCCCTCCACCCCCAAAATAGTAAGCAGAACAAAGTGTTGACTAGGCTTAAGAAAATGCCTACGAAACCCAAAAAACCGAGGGTAAGACGCCAAAAGCGAAACTGCCCTCATTTACTATTCAAAACATCTTTTATTATAAACAATAACAAAAGAAAACTCGGACAATTATTAATTATATTTCCCCCAAGGTTCTATCTTTAAATCATCTATACAATACTTTTTCATAGCTCTAACAAGCAATTTAGCAACTTGTACATTTGTTATAAGAGGAACATTCACATCAATAGCTTGTCTACGAATTTTATATCCATCAGTTTGTTCATCACGAGTGTAATGCTTTGGTATATTTATAACCAAATCGATTTTCTTATCTCTAAGCA
Source organism: uncultured Candidatus Peribacteria bacterium (assembly GCA_964466055.1). GTDB lineage: Bacteria > Patescibacteriota > Gracilibacteria > CAYXLW01. The sequence goes on along the minus strand of CAYXLW010000001.1, from coordinate 335,087 downwards.
TATCAACAATATTCTTACCTTTCTCACTAGCTTTTTTCAAAGGAGTAATATTTTTAACTCCAGCTTGTTTCAAAAATTCTGCAGTTCCCTCAGAAGAATATATTTTCATTCCCATTTTCTGAAAAGTTTTGGCAACATTAATCATGTCAGATTTATCTTCTAATTTACCAGCTGAAATATAAATATTTTCTTTAGGCAATCTGAACCCTACAGAAAGCATAGACTTTAAAAAAGCTTCTTCTAAATCAGCTCCGAAACAACCTACCTCACCGGTAGAAGCCATTTCAACACCAAGAATAGGATCAGCCCCTTTAAGTCTAGGAAATGAGAATTGCGGAGCTTTTACACATACATGATCTAAATCTAAAGTTTGATAAAGACGTTTTCTTTCTTCCTTGGGAAGAACTTTACCTAAAATACTTTCTGTAGCAACTTTAATAAAGTTATGTCCTGTAGTTTTTGAAACAAACGGAAAAGATCTACTGGCACGAAGATTTAGCTCAATAACTTTTATATTATTATTTTTAGCTAAAAATTGCATATTAAAAGGACCTGTGATTTTTAATTCTTTACATAGTTTTTTGGCAATATCTTGGATTCTTTTTATTGTTTCTAAATAAACTTTTTGTGGAGGTAGTACAACTGTAGCGTCACCAGAATGAACACCTGCATTCTCTACATGTTCAGATATTGCATATAATATCATTTCTCCTTTATGCCCTACCGCATCTATTTCTATTTCACGAGCTCCAACTTCAAATTTTGAAACTACTACTGGTGCCTCTACCGAAATCTTTACAGCTTTTCGTAAATAAGCTTCTAATTCATCAGTATTGTGAGCAACACTCATAGCCGCACCTGATAAAACATAGCTAGGTCTTATAAGAACAGGATAACCTACATTCTCTGCAAATTGTTCTGCCTCTTCAAGAGTAGCAAAAGCTTCCCATTGAGGCTGATCTACTCCTAATTCATCACAAAGTTCTGAAAATTTATCCCTGCTTTCTGCCCTGTGAATAGAATTAGGGTCAGTCCCCATCACTTTCATTTCATTAGATTTAAGCCTCATAGCAATATTATTTGCAATTTGACCTCCTGTTGATAACAGGATTCCATCTGGTTTTTCTATGTCATAAATATCCAAAACTCTCTCAAGTGAAAGTTCATCGAAATAAAGCTTGTCACAATTATCGTAATCTGTGGAAACAGTTTCAGGGTTATAATTTATCATTATTGTTTCGTATCCATTTTCTTTTAAAGTTTCTACGGCATTTACACTACACCAATCAAATTCAACTGATGAACCAATACAATACGCACCTGAACCGAGAACAATAGCTTTTTTAGACATAAATTAATTTTTAATTTCCCTTATAAATTCAGTTAAATTAATTTTTACTTTTACCTTATCTTCATAATTTATTTCCGAAAGTGAATAATCTGGTGAATCAAAAATTAAATACTCTTCATTTTCTATTTTATTCAACTCTAATCTATCACCAATTGGCTCTTTATCTGTTAATTTTTTAGATATAAATTCTCCATCATAATATTCTAAAGTTACTCCTGGTTCTCCTATTGAACCTTCTAAAGAAAAAACATATTTATCATTATCTAGAGCAATAATTTTCCTAAAAGAACGATGAACTGATTCTAAAGTTTTTAAATCCAATAAGATACTTCCTGATCCAGTATGAAACTGGTATTCTAAAACTATTAATTTTTTAGATTCATATACATTAGGTTTAATAAATATCTGTTCGAATTCTTTTGAAGAAAAATCATCTTCTAGTTCAAATTCTTTCAAAGTAATTTCCTTACCATTTTTGTCAAAAATAATTTTTAAACTATTCTTTTTATATTTCATTTTTATAACACCGCTATTAAGAACAATCTTTTGAACTTCTTCACTTTGACTCCCACTTTGAATTTCACTTACTGGTAAAAGTTCAATCTTTTTTTCTTCCACAGGAATTATATCATCTTCTATTTTATCATTTTTTTCTATTTCTAATAATTTCTTAATATTTGAAACAATTACATCTACTGATTTTTCAGATCCGCATGAAGAATCAAAAACTTTAGCCTGTTTATCTAACAATATCCAAGAAGGAACATATCCACACTCTTCACCCGTTACAAGCTTATAATCTAAATTAACATTTAATCCTTGAGGGATACCAGCAACAGGAAATTTGCCTCCATCAATAACATTTACCCAAAGATTTATTTGTTCTTTATAAATATCCCAAACTTTTTCCTTAACAATAGGCACTTCACTCTGACAATGAGGACAATATGTCCCTCCTATAATTATAACTGAAGGCTTTCCTTTGAAATCTTCAAGCGTTGAAACTTTTGTTATACCATCTTGAGTAACTGTTGTGCAGGCACTTAAAAATAAAATACTGATGAGTGTTATAATTTTTTTCATAATTTTCTTATTAAAGAGAAAGGCTTATAATCGCACATGATAAGGGGAATTTAGGGGGTTTTATTTACAGACGAGTCATAATCTTTTGTATGTGTATTTATTTTTATTTCGGCATTTTCTAAAATTTCCTCTTCAATTTCAATATTTACTGATTCTTCTTTCTCTGTTTTATCTTCAGCTTTATTTAAAAATGGAAGACTACAAGAAGAAAGTAAACGTGTTAAAAACAGTAATTTGAAGATCTTTTTCATAAAATTCATTTTTAATTTATATAAGATTCCCGACAAGCCACTAAGTGGTAACTTTGTGACGGGAATGACCGATTTAATTCTTCATTCTTCATTGCTCATTGTTAATTGCTAAATATCATTCTTTTCTCCATGGTATGTAAGATAGAGATAGTTAGTTTTTGAAGGAAACTCTGCAGCAAGCGTATCTATTTGTTTCACTACTGGGATAATCCCCATTTTCTTTCTAATTTTTCTAACATCTAATTCTTCCTTTCCCCAATAATAACCTATCACATGATCACTAAATCCTAACATTTTGGCCTTTTTTAAATCCGATTTCTCCTTTTTAGTTTCTAGCTCTTTTTTCATGTCAATGATATTTTTTAGCTTTTGAAGAAACCATAAATCAATTCCTGTTATTTTATTTATTTTCTCAAGTGAATACCCTTTTATAATTGCTTGTGCAATTGCAAAAACTCTTTTAGGAGTGGGATTTTTGAGTTCTTCGTCAATATCTTTGAATTCAAAAGGTGTTTTACATAAACCATGAGCACCTATTTGAAGCATTCTGATACCTTTTTGCAATACTTCTTCAAAACTTCTTCCTAACGCCATTATTTCTCCTACGGATTTCATTTCTGAAGTAATTTTCTGAGATACTTGTCTAAATTTATCTAAATCCCATCTAGGCAATTTTAATGCAAGATAATCTAATGCTGGCTCAAAATTAGCAGATGTAATTTCTGTAATTTTATTTTTTAGCTCAGGAAGCGTATACCCTAATGCAAGTTTTGCAGCAACATATGCAAGTGGATAACCAGTTGCTTTTGAAGCTAGTGCTGATGATCTAGAAAGTCGAGCATTTACTTCAATAACTCTGTACTCATCTGATTCTGGATTTAAGGCAAATTGAATATTACATTCCCCTATTACGCCAAGGTGACGAATAGTTTTAATCGATATCGTTCTAAGCATTTGATATTCAAAGTTGTTCAAAGTTTGAGATGGAGCAACTACAATTGATTCTCCTGTATGAATTCCTAGTGGATCAAAATTTTCCATATTACAAACTGTAATACAATTATTTCTTTCATCACGAACAACTTCATACTCTACTTCTTTCCACCCCTTAAGTGACTCTTCAACAAGAATTTGAGGTGAGTAAGCAAATGCTTTTTTGATCAAATTCTCAAAATCATCATCGTTGTAAGCAAAGCCCGAACCTCCTCCTCCAAGAGTAAATGCTGCGCGAATCATTACAGGATATCCCATTTTTTTAACAGCTTTATAAGCTTCTTCTTTTTTTACACAAGCAAAAGACCTTGGATATTTAACATCAATTTTTTCTAATTCCTTATTAAAAAAATCTCTATCTTCTGTTTTATCAATAACTTCTACAGGAGTTCCATACACCTTTACTTTATATTTGTCTAAAACCCCATTTCTATATAATTGTGATCCACAATTCAAAGCAGTTTGTCCTCCCCATGCAAGCATAATCCCATCAGGTCTCTCTTTTTCTATAACTTTTTCTGTAAAATATGGAGTAACAGGCAAAAAATAAACCTCATCGGCTAGACCTTCTGAGGTTTGAATAGTTGCAATATTTGGATTTATTAGAATTATTTTTATGCCTTCTTCTTTTAGAGCTTTTATAGCTTGTGATCCTGAATAGTCAAACTCCCCTGCTTCGCCTATTTTAAGGGCTCCACTTCCTAGTAATAATATTGTTTTGGGGAATTTTTTAGGCATTATGAATCTTAAAAGGTATTCCGACGCATTCTAGATTTTTTTTAAGGAAATGCAAGATATATAGTATGAGATTAAATATATTTATATAGCTTATAATTAATGTGATTTTTGAGAGCTTTTTAAAAAACACTTATTAAAAGAGAGTTCTTAGTAAAGATAAAAATCATCTACAAATTAATGACTTTTAATTCAGATGAATAATTTTTTCTGTCAAGTTTAAATCAATTTATCTAAAATTTTATATTTATATTTACACTAGTAAAACGTACAATGCACGGGATTTATTAAACAAACATCCATGAAATTTTTATCAACATTGGTTTCAATATTTTTACTTTTTGCATCAATTACCCCTGCCTTTGCTCAAGAGACATCTTTGTATAACAAAGCAAGAGAGTATTTTGAAGAACAAGGGATTCTATTTAAAGGAGACCAAAGAATAGATGAGCTTAAAATAACTAAAGCAGAATTTTTCAAAATAATTTTTGAAAATGCAGGATACTCTCCATCCTCTAAAATTCACATGGTACCAACTCCATTTAAAGACGTTGAATCTAAAAGCTGGTATGCGCCATATATTCAAAGAGCATATAGACTTGGGATTATTGAGAAAAAAGAAAATTTTTATCCAGAAGATCAAATAAGATTAATAGATGCATTTAAACTAATTCTAGAAATAGAAGGACATACTATTCCCCTTGTATATGAAAGAAAAATTGAATACAAAGATTTAATAAATGAAGAACAAAAAAGAATTGTAGCTAAAATTCTAGATTTAAATGTTTATACACCAAAATCAGAAAAAATATTTGGAGCTAATAAATTTTTAACTCGCAAGGAAACTATTGAAGTTTTATATAAATTTCATCTTATGTCTGAAGGCGATAAAGCAATATTCTCCATCCCAAAAGATCAAGTTAAAATAAATATTCAAAGATCTAACTTAAAAAACATTGAATATTTAGAATCTGTAAAAAACGAAGTGTTTTCTAACTACTATAAAGTAGAAGAATTAAACGAAGAAGAATTAATGAATTCGGCAATTCAAGGTTATGTAAAAGGAGTTGGAGATAAATATACCTTGTTTTTTCCTCCTCAAGAGTCGAAAGATTTTGGTGATGTTTTAGATGGAGAGTTTGAAGGAATTGGAGCTTATTTAGAAGAAACAGACAATGGGATAGTAATTCAAACTCCTATTAAAAATTCTCCAGCAGAAAAAGCTGGGGTAAAGTCAGGAGACATTATAAGAAAAGTCGATGGTAAAGATATTTTGGATATGCCTATAAGAAAAGTAATACCTTTAATAAAAGGACTAAAAGGAACAACTGTAGAAATTGAATTTGAAAGAAATGGGAAATTAGTAGTTATTAAAATTGTTCGTGATTCTATTAAAATCAGTTCTGTTGAATTTGAAGTTAAGAATAATGTTTTAATAATAACCTTATCTCAATTCGGCCCACAAACTCTTCAAGACTTTTCAGACATTATTGGAGCAAATTATGATTCAAATATTAAAGGAATTATAATTGATCTTCGTTCAAATCCAGGTGGATTATTGGATACAGTTGAAGAACTTCTTTATTATTGGGTTCCGTCAGGAGAAGCTGTTTTGGAGTTAAAATATAGAGATCATTCTACTGTTGAGAAATCTGGGAATAATCAAAAGTTAACTAATACAAAAACAGCAATTATTCAAAATGAGGCTTCGGCTTCGGCCTCAGAAATTCTTGCAGGAACATTGCAAGATTATGGAAAAGCTAAAATTTTTGGCACAAAATCATTTGGAAAAGGAACAGCTCAAACTATTATCCAATATAAAAATGGAGCAAGTTTAAAAGTAACTGTTGCTGAATGGCTTACAGGTAAAGGAAATCCTGTTAATGGCATTGGAATTAATCCTGATATAAAAATTGAAGATGATGAAAAAACAGAAAATGATGAAGCTATTGAAAAAGCTATGAGCTGGATATTGGGGAGATAACTAAACTTACAATTTTCGTTTTACTAAGTAGGCGATGTCATATGACATCGCCTGCTGTTTTTTGTTTACCCCCACAAACTTTCAAAAAAACCTTTATCATCTGGTTTTATATTCAAGCCAGCTTCACTTACGAGTTCACCATAAAGCTCTTTTTCCTTTCTAGAAAGTTTTTCAGGAGTTTCAATTTTAATTTTTACATAATGATTCCCCTTCCTCTCAGGAGAATTAGGAAAAGGCATTCCGTATCCTTTAAGTCTAAACATTTTCTCAGATTGAGTCCCCGCAGGAATTCTAAGTTTTATACTACCATAAATAGTTTTCACATCTATTTCATCACCAAGAATAGCTTGTAAAACATGAATATTATTTTCAGTATAAATATCTTCATCTTTTCGAACAAATTCTTTACTAGGTGAGATAGAAACATGTATATATAAATCTCCATGGCTACCTCCTCTAATCCCAGCCTCCCCTTTCCCTGAAAGACGTATAGTAGAATTATTATTTATCCCTGAAGGAATTTTTACTTTAATAGTTGATGATTCCCTTATTCTTCCTTCCCCATGACATCTTTCACAAACACTTTCAAATGAATGTCCAGTTCCACCACAAGTTGAACAAGCTTGCTGAATTCTCATAGTTCCTAGAGGTGTTCTTTGAGCTTTTGTAACAACTCCTGTTCCTCCACAATCAGAACAGATTTTCTTCCCTGATCCTCCTAATGTTTTACACCTTTCACATGCTTCATGCTTAGTAACTTTAAGCTCTTTTGTAATGCCTGTAACACTTTGTTCAAAAGTTATACTTACATGAGCTTCTAAATCTGCCCCACGTTTAGATTGGCTTTTTTGTCTAGCACCTCCACCAGAAAATCCTCCCCCAAAAAATGTTTCGAATATGTCACCAATTCCTCCAAAATCAAAATCTTGTGCATCAAATCCTTGAGTTCCTCCAAATCCTCCTCCCATACCTCCTGCACTAGCCGTACTACCAAATTGATCATATTGAGATCTTTTTTGAGGATCTGAAAGTACTTCATATGCCTCACTAGCTTTTTTGAATTTTTCCTCATATTCTTTATTCCCTGAATTTTTATCAGGATGATATTTTTGAGCCATTTTTCTATATGCTTTCTTTATTTCATCTGGAGATGCCCCCTTCGAAATTCCTAAATCCTCATAATAGTTTTTCATGCTTTTCTGTATTGATTAAATCCAATATATTTTAGCACTCTAATGGCATGAGTGCAATATTTTATAATTATACGATCCCATAAAAGTTTAACATTAGAATCAGATTTTTTAAGATAAACATATATCATTTTTTAGATGATCATTCTTACCTTTTTAGAAAAATTTTGCTACTCTAACTAATTAATTTTACAAACTAAATATTTGCTACAGAAATTTTTATTGAGTTATCTCATATCAATCTTTAAGATTATATCAAGTTCAATGTATGAAAATTATTAAATTTAAAGTTTTTTACAAATGATAAAAAAAGCAATTTTACCAGTAGCAGGAATGGGAACTCGATTTCTTCCTGTAACTAAAGCATCGCCAAAAGAAATGCTCCCTATTGTTGATAAGCCAGTAATACAATATATAGTTGAAGAAGCCGTTAAATCTGGGATTGAAGAAATAATTTTTGTTACAGGAAAAGGAAAACAGGCTATAGAAGACTATTTTGATGATGATGAATATCTAGTTCGATTACTTACTGAAAAAAATAAAATAAATGAATTAAATGAGATAAAAAAACTTGAAAATATTGCAAAAATAATTTACGTAAGACAACATCACCCATTGGGAGATGGTCACGCAATATTATGTGCTGAACATTGTATTTCAAAAGGAGAAGATTTTGCAGTACTTTTTGGAGATGATATTATTGATTCAAATTCTCCAGCTTTAAAGCAATTGATTGATGTTTATAACGAAAAGAAAACATCTGTTATTTGTACTCAAGAAATAACGGGAAAAGAAATAGAAAATTATGGAGTTGTAGGATTTTCTAACTCTATTACTCCAACACACATCTCGAAAAAAGAAGAACTTTTAAATATTTCTAAGTTAGTTAGAGTTACTTCATTACAAGAAAAACCTAAAAAAGAAGAAGCGCTATCAAATCTTGGCATTATAGGAAAATATGTTTGTACTAATGACATTTTTGACGCTATAAAATCTAGCAAAAAAACAAATAATGAAGAACTTAAGTTAATAGATGGATTTAAAGTTTTTCTAGAAAATAAAAAAGAGATTTATGCTAAGATTATAGAAGGGACTAGATATGATACAGGATCAAAAATAGGATGGCTAAATGCTAATATTGCATTTGCTATGAAAAATGAAAATATGAGGAATGAAATAATAAAATCACTTAAAAAATATGTATAAATTAAACTAAAAATTAAATGAGAATTTTAACAGGCATACAGCCATCAGGACAACTTCATATAGGTAATTACTTTGGTGCAATGAAACCTATGATTGAGATGATGAATGAAGGGAAGCATGAAATTTTTTGTTTTGTTGCAGACTATCATGCGCTTACAACTCTTCATGATGCAAAGATGATGAGAGAAAACATAAAAAATGTAATGTTAGACTGGATGGCATGTGGACTTGATCCTGAAAAAATATTTTTTTATGTGCAATCAGATTTACCAGAAGTTCAAGAACTAAGTTGGATTTTACACTCAATATGTCCTATGGGGCTTCTTGAAAGAGCTACATCTTATAAAGATAAAATTGAAAAAGGAATCCCTTCAAATTCAGGTCTTTTTACATATCCTGTACTTATGGCGGCAGATATTCTTATTATGCAATCTAATATTGTTCCGGTTGGAAAAGATCAAAAGCAACATGTAGAAATAACTCGTGATTTGGCAATTAAATTTAATAACGAATTTGGTGAAACATTTACTATTCCTGAGCCACAAATTGCTGAACATATTGCAACAGTCCCAGGAATTGATGGTCAAAAAATGAGCAAATCTTACAACAATACTATTCCACTTTTTGATGAAGAAAGTGTTATTAAAAAGAAAATTATGTCTGTCGTAACAGATTCAAAAGGAATTGAAGAATCAAAGGATCCAGAAAAATGTAATATTTTTGCTTTGTATAAACTTGTTTCTTCTAAAATAGAGCAAGATGCTTTAGCTAAAAAGTATAGAGATGGTGGTATAGGGTATGGTGATGTTAAAAAACTTTTATTTGAAGCAATAAAAAAATATTTCCAACCTATGTGGAAAAAAAGAAAAGAACTTGAGAAAGATAAAAACCTTGTTGAAAAAATTAGAAAGATGGGAGTTGAAAAAGCAAGAGAGGTTGCGGTTAAAACTATTAGTAAAGTTAAGCAAAAAGTTGGACTTTTGTGACGTGTATTTCTATCCCCTCTGGTCGAAACCATCGGAGTTATTTAATCTTTTAGTTATTTTAAATAAGCCCTTTTAATAAACCCCAAATTCTTCCACCTAATTGAGGATTTTTTTCTTGCATTAAAATTGGCTTATCCTTAAAATCTCTTAGCTTTTTTTATGTAAAATGTCACGGTAGCTCAGATGGTTAGAGCGTCGGATTCATAACCCGGAGGTCGGCGGTTCAATTCCGCCTCGTGGCACCAAAGTTAAATGTCTTAAATAAGCCATTTTTTATATTAAAACGATGCTAGGATTTTTAAAGCTAAAAACTGCCACAAAAAAAGAAAGTATATCCATAAAAACACCATCCCTTGACATATAGATTTAAATATGCAAAAATTAGAATATAAAAATTTAATATAAATAATCATGGCAGAAGAAACATTTAAAAAGGGAGAGTTATCTTCAGCATTGGATATACTCCTATTAAATTCTGTAGGCATGCCTCCTTTTGATACCGATTCTGTATATCAAATTATAGAAAAAAATGAAGGTGCTGTCTTATGGAATCATGCAACAGCAATGGGGAAACGTGTACAAATTTTAGATATTTTTGATAACAAAAGACAACTAGTACAAGTTAAAGATAAAGAAGGCAATATTACAACAGTATCATGGAAAGATCTAAGACAAAACCCCGCAGATAAAGAAATGAAGCTCTTACAAGCCTATTTTAATGACAAAGGTGCTGACGATATACATAAAATGATAGAGGCTGTTCTACAATAATATAATCTTCTATCCTAGCCCTATCTCTAATAAACTAAATTGAGAAACAAAGCTCTTTGTTCCCGTTATTTATCTCTTTCAAATATACTTCTTCTGTATATTGTTTTTTATCTCCATATTTTCTAAAAACCTTTCTTTTCCTAAAAATAACAGTAAACTGGAAATTGAAGTAACCACCACGCCTTTCATGACCAAGATTGTACTTCTAATATTTCCCAAATACTCACTAATATGAAAAAATCTTCTTTTTAACTTTAAATAAAGTTTTTTAATATTTATTAAGTTATAGTATACACAAGTTTTTTTTAATTATTAATTTATAAAAAAATGGATAAAAAACATTTAAGTTTTATTGCTCTAGCAATAGTTAGTATCTTTTTGTCTTCCTGTGGGAATAGCTTAAACACTCCAACTGAAACAATTGAAAGCTTAGAAAAAATATCTGAAGCAATAGAATCTGGAGAATCAATGAAATGTACTATAAAAATGTCAGGAGAAGAATTGGGAGTTCCTATGAATATGGCATACTGGATAAAAGGAAACGATATCCGAGTTGAATCAGAAGTTAATGGAATGGCTCAAACTATGATACAAAAAGATGAAATCACATACATGAATCCACAAAATATTTATGGCAAAGACTCTGACTGTAACTGGATATCTATTAATACTTCAGAAAATAAAGAAGAGTTAGAAGATGAAGCTGATTTTGATTATGATTATGAGAAATTTGAAAATGATCCTGCATACACTATTAAATGTTCTCCTGAATCTTTTGGAAGTGAGAAGTTTGCAGTTTCTGGGAAGGTTTGTACTATGGATGATATGGTAAAAGATATGATGGGTGATTTTAATATAGAAGGTTTAGATATGGGTAATCTTGATGCGGAATAGTTTTTCTAAGAAACATTATCAATTATAAAAACCCTACAATTCATACGGTGGGGTTTTTGATATAATTGAAATAAGGATGGAGAAACTCTGAGAGTGCTCCATCAAGGATTTTTTTACTTTAAAACCTTATTTTTATTTAATAATTTCTGTTCGTAGCTTTTTAATTTGTTGCTACCTTTGTGCCTTATTTCCAATTGAAAATTAAGTTTTGAAATGAACTCAGTTTTTTTATTGACAAATATAAAAATATTTGTATTATATAATTTAATTAAAAATCCTATTATGAATAATAGTCCGAAGGAAACTATACTTATAGTTGAAGACAAGAAAGATTGGCAAAAGCATATTGCCAACGTAATAAGAGACATGATAGAAAAAAACGACATTTCTAATTTTAATATTGAGTTTGCAAGTAATGCTACAGAAGCAATAGAAATCATTAAAGATACAATAAACTATAAAGTCTCTCTTATATTGAGTGATTTACATATGGCTAAAGAAAAAGAGAAGGCAGATGAAGATAATGGGGATGCTTTACTACTTTGGTTAATGAAAAATAGAATAACAAATATCCCGATCGCATTTTTATCAAATACATCTATTAACGAATACAAAATAAAACTAAAAGAAAGAATTCCTGAAATAGAACTTTTGGATAAAAGTGCTACTTCACCAACACAAAAAGATAGTGCCGATAGAAAAATATTGGAAAAAAATATTATAGCATTACTAAAGAAAGGATTTAATTTGCCAAATGACCCAGAGTACATAGAAATCATAAGAGAGATGAAAGGAATACTATTAAATCTTGCATCTCTTGTTGATTTTATAGATGAAGTTGGAGGAGAGATAGGATCCATCTGGAAAAAGCATGAAGATTTTTTAATAAGTTTTAATGAAAAAGAAATACGGGATAAGGTGGGGATTTTGAAAAAAGCAGATATACATGGTGATGAATTTAATTATAAAAAGTTTCATGACTTTAAAGGAGAACTTGAATATCTTATTGATTTATTAAAGGATAAATATAATGACCCTAAGAAATATCCCGAAGCACTAAATAAATTAATAGGATTACATGCTTACATTACTTTGGTTTGGGTTAATGTCAAAAAAGAAAATAATGATGAAATAGATCTTGTAAGTTATATTGAGAGTGCTTGCTCACATTCAAATAGTTTTTCTAAAGATAGAATTAACTTTACTAAAGAAATAGATAATTTAAAAGTCTCCGTTCCGTTGGTAAATAACTCATATATATTGAAAGAATTATTAACAAATGCCAGAGTTCACTCTTCAGGAGAGATTAGAGTACATATCAACAAAGAAGGAGAGCTTATTATACAAAATGAAATCGAAGGACCATTAAATTTTTCAGTAGTAAATAATAAAATTATAGGAGAAATTCAATCATCATCTCCAAGAGGAACAGGACAAGGAATAAAAACTTTAATAGAGACAGTAAAAGCATTAGACTTGAATTTTAATTTAACTCAAAAAGGAAATACTATTACAGCAAAAATTGATTATTCTAATGCTAAATGTTTAGTTGAAGAAAAGACAAAAGAAAATAATGAAAATAGTGATATTTTACCATTAGGCAATGTGGTTTTATGGGATCATGATAGATCTGCCAAAGCTACATTCGAAAGTCTTCAGGAAGTCAGTGAAGGAATGAAAATTCAAAACATAAATAAATTTGATACTGATATTAATAAATTCAAAGAAATTTTGGAGGAAAATAAAGAAATATTTAATAATGCAAGTTTATGTGTAATGCATATTGGACTAAATGACATAGACAAATATTTTCCTATTATACAAGAAAAATTCCCAAACCTTATACTATTACCTGCTTCAGGATCTGTTGATTTATTTCGTGACTCTATTAGCTTTAAAATCTTGATTGATAGAGCTGGAGATAATAAGCGTGGGAATATTTTAATATTAGATGATATAAAGCCTTACGTAGATAATGAACTTTTCGAGAAAATTAAAAAATGTCTATATGAAAAAAATTATACTACTGAAGTATGGAATGCTATAGTCAATGTAGCTTATAAAATGTCATTATTAAAATTAAATAAGATATAAAGCTAAACTATTGTATCTCCTGTAATATCGAACTTATTACTACATTTTTTATTTTGACAAACGACATTTTTTTTTCTAGCAATTATATCATCGTAATCAAAATCAGAAGCACGATTAAATATGCTTTCAAAATTGCAATATTTTCATAATCAGCTATTTTAATATTTAAATCCACTTCAAAAAATTACTTAGAAATTTAATATACTAATTTTATATAATTTCTTAGTAAAAAAACATTCTGGTTTAAATCACTTCCTCTCAATCTCAACCCCCTGATAATAATAATTCAAAATCTCCTTATAGTCTTTCCCCTGATCAGCTAATGCCTTAGCTCCACTTCCTGAAAGTCCTACCCCATGACCACATTGCCCCCCACTAAATCTTCCTTTATCCATACCAAAAGAATCATCAACAGATTTATATACATCCGAAACTTTACTGTAATATTCACTATTCCAACCAGCTTCTACTGGAGTTTTTGTTTTACCATTAGAACAAGAAAAATAAGCAGTTCTTAATATTTCATCATTATAAGTAAGAACTTCATCTTTAGTTTCTTGCAATGCTGTTTGCCATTCAGGAGACCTCAAAGAATAATTATATCCTAAATATTTCTGAAAAACATCAGGTGAATCGGATCCATCATAGGGTTTATCTGGGAATTTTTTATAATTCGTTTCTGTGTAATGCCTAGCATAAGATCTAGCAAGAACTGCCATGGTTTTACGTTTTTCATGTGGTTCATCCTCAGGTATTTCTGCACATCCACTTAAATATTTTTCAAAAGCAAGTTCATTTATTACAGCTATTTCATTATCAACAAGCCTAAATTCCAAAACTTCTTCAAACGTGTTGTCAAAAATATTTTGATTCCATGAAGGTGAACGTTTCCAGTTATAAAGAGTTAAATAACCATTAATACTTTCTACTCGTATAATACTACCATAACTTTTTTCTTCTCCATTAACCGAAACAATCATCCTTGTACCATCTTTTCGTGTCCAAAGTGAATCTCCTTTATTCAATTCTCTGAATAATTTCCCATCAACATAAACTTTAGATAAATTTGAGCTTAAAACATTTGCAGAAGTATGAGGGAATGAAAGCAATATACGAATGTCTTTACTTTCTGAAATTGAAGTATCCTTTGTTTGTTTTTCGATTTTTTTAGGCGCATTGATCTCAGATAAGTTATTTTTTACATAATTATTTTCTTTTTGAAGCCTAAGATTTCTTAGCCTCTCTTGAAATGATAAATCCCCGTCTGTTGATGAAATATCTTCTACTTCTTTAGGATAAGACTTTATTTCAGCTGGTTTAATTGGAATTGTTTCATTTAATTTTTCAGGACTTACTTTAATAATAAATTGAGAACCTTCTATAATCCCAAGAGACTTTGATTTAACTAAAAATCTTTCTTGAACATTGGTTTTACTATTTAATCTTACAGAAAATAAAAACGTTGCAACTTCTTTTGGTGCAATAGAATCTTCTTCCATGTATGAAACAATGTTTGTAGATATCCATGTTTGACTTACAAGTAAACTTTTAGGCTTTAGACTAACTAACTGTATAGCATTACTTCCATTTCTCTCCCATGTTACATTCCCTTCATTTCTAAGTTTTAATTTTATTTCTTTTGTACGACCAAATGGGATAGTTATATTAGGATCAATTAGTTGAGCAATTTTACCTTTAAGTTCAGGTTCTTCAACAGTTATAGGCAAATATAGCCATCTAGTTACATTAAACTTTTTGCCATTAGCAAGCGTTTGAAGTTTGGCAGAGAATGTTCCAGATTTAATGGGTGCAGTTATTGTTAAGTTTGTATATCCACTTTTATTCATGGGAATAAAATCATAGAAATAAAATGTATTTTGCTGAAATTTTATTCCTTCATTTTTTACTACACGTATAGATATTTGGTTTTCTTGCCAATCAACATCTGAGAAATTTTTTAACCCTATTTTTATAGTTTTAGTTTCTCCAGGCTTAAAACTTAAATCTAGATTATTATATAATATTTGAGCTTTGTAGTTTGGTTTTTTTACTTTTAAAATGAATTTCATGCCAACATCTTTCAAAAATTTCTCTCCATCAATTCTTGGAACAAATGGGACTTCAAATGTCCCCTCTTCAAATCCTCCATATATCTCAAAATTAAATGAAGCAATTTGTCCTGGCTTAATTTCATTTTGATCCATCCATGCAAATGTTGTTGGATCTTTTTCATCTGCAAAAGATGATTTTTTGTTATTTGGCGAAGCAAGAGTTATAGGAAACTTACCTGATCTATACCAAGTTGTGCTCCCAATATTTTTAAGTAAAACTTTAGCCTCTTTTTTCTGTCCATAATAAAAAGGATTTTCAGGATTAACAGCCTTTACAAATTCATAGTCAAATGTTGTATCTTTAATCTCTACAGGAAAAACTATAGTTGCACTCTCTATTTTCCTTTCGGCATTAATAATAGGCGTAAATTCAAGCATGTGAACCCCTCCTTCTATTCCAGTGTTAATTTTTATATCAAAATGCCCTGTCCCCCCTGGAAGAACTTTAGATTCCCTTAAATCTGCAGCAACATAATTTTTGTCTATTATAATGGAATCTACCCAAAGTTTGTTATTATCATTACTAGATACATATAACCATGTACCTCTTTCCCAAGTAACATCACCTGTATTTTTAAAGGTTAGAGTGATATTTTGAGAACTCATCGGTTCCATACTTATTTTGGTTGGTCTACCCGATATTTGAGCAGAAAATGCTGATGCTGGTTCACGAGATTTTTCTGATATCCCAAAATCAATTCCAGATACTGAGAAATGTTTTCTAAAAAGTGGTAAAAGATTATAGAAATTATCTCCAGGGCAAGCTGTTGCTCCTAAGTCTCTATGTCCTAAAAGAGTAGATGCTGTTTTCCCATGAAATTCGTTTGATTCAGATAAATTTAAATTATATTTTTTAGAAAGAACTGAAAGCAATTTTGCAAGTGATGCTACTTGTTGTTTTGTGGGTTGATTCTTTACAAAATTCCCCATTAATGATATTCCCATTGTATTTATATTTGAACAATATACATGTCCTCCAACTATATAATCTCCACCTGATCTTCCTTCATAAATATTTCCCTCTTGATCAATTATGAAATTATATCCAATATCCCCCCACCCTTTAGTTTTTGCATGATAGTAATATATTGAACGAATTTTGTCTCCTCCAGGAATTTCACTAGAGCCATCGGATTCAGCTGTATGATGGATTACAATTTTTTGTATTTTTTTTGAGTATTGTCTTGGCCATAATAAATTGTTTTCTCCTTCCGAGTTTACAACGCGATCATAAACATATTCATCAGGATTTTTACTTATGATATCTTGGCACTTTTTCTCACTAGAACTTAGGTTAGTTACATCTACATCCACGTTTGGTCTTATTGTTTCATCATTATAATTATACCTAATGGTTTCATCTGCCCCCCACTCTTGTCGTGAAATTATTTTTAGTCCTTCTACATAAAGGCTTCCGGCAAAAAGAGTTTTTTTCTTTTTTTCATTATTGTAGAGATGAACATTTACTTTTCCATCAGACTCTATCCAAAAATAGTTTGTGTACTCTGTTAAAAATAATTCTGAAAAATTGTCGCCTTCATTTTCTCCATCAATTTCTAGGTGATATTTTTCTGTTGATTCATTTGGGAATTTCACTTCAGCTGTTTTTTGTCCATCAAGAAATTCTAAAGTAATAGCATTGAACTCTTGCTCAGTTTTTACCCAAGTGTTTAGTTTAGGATTTTTAACAATAAAATATTGTGTTCCTCCTCCAATAGCTATATTAGAGGTGAGGATTAGTGTTATTGTAAAGCCTAATATTAGAGATAGTATGTTTCGTTTCATTGTGATTATTAGAGTTATGAAGGAGTAAATTGAGAAAATAGAATTTTCCTAACTTTGAACTAAATTCTCATTGTATCTTATGTATAAAAAATGTATTCGTATTCTATTGAAAAGTTTATAATGAGCAAAGTATTAAGCTTGACTTTTTTTGAAATTATTTGACAAAAAGGACTTAGAGATAATTTTTTATGTCAAAGCAGAGATTTATAAAAAGCAAAGAACAATTGTTATTTTTTATTTCCCCCTCCTTTCCAGTTCTTCTTCAATCATCAAAACCTCTTTTGTTTCTGAAATAAGAGCATAATGTCCTTGAAGTTTTCTTAGATCATCTTCAGATATATCATCAATTAAAGAACTATTAGCTTTTTTAATAATCTCATGAATTTTAGCTGAAATCTCATGTTTAAAAGCATTACTAATATTCCTTTTTATAGGTAAAGAGACTTTTTGCAAAAGCTCGCTTGTAAGCCGTTTTATTTTTTCTTCTTCATGAAGAAGAAATTCTACCACCTTTTCTGTTACCTCAACATTCTCCATTTTTGCAAGAGCTATAGCAGCATGACATTGTATAATTTCATTTTCATGCTCCAAAAACTTTATGAGTCTTGGGATCTCTTGGATTGATCGAATTTCTCCAAGAACATAGATTCCTGAAATTTTATCTTTTTCATTATTACTTTCAAGCATGCTTGTAAGTTGAATCAAACATTTTAATCTATAAACAGGGAAATTCCAGAGTGAAACAATTGTTGTGCTTCTAATAATTGGATTTTCCGATTTCAAGTATTTTTCAATATAGTAAGCAGCGTTTATATCATTAAATAATCCACAAACATAAATAGCATCTGCAATAACATTTTCATCTTTATTATCAAGAACTTTTAAAATAAAGGGGATGACATCGGCATTATTAATATTTTTAAAAACACGAATGATCGCAGATTTTACAGTTTTAGATTTTGTTTCTAGAAACAGTTTATGCAAAGCTTGAATAACACGATGTTTAGCAAAAGACTGTGAGAAAAAATGTTTTCCTAATTCTTTGAAACATCCAAGAGACCTAGCTGCTGCAAGTTTTACTTCCTTAAATTCAGAATCAAAAGCATTTAAAATACTTGGTATTGAATTTACATCTTGTTTAGCCCCGAGTGTTTCTAAAATTTTAGACTGTACTATAGGATGTTGATGGTCATGCACATTCTTTCCTAGAATATCTAAAACATCTTCATGACCTTTTTGTGATAGAATCTCAATTGCCTCAATTTTTTCAATATTTGAATTACGTGCTGTTAAATTTTTCTTAGCCACAAGAGTATATTGTGATTTCATTTTACTAAGTGATACATACATGACAATCATTATTATCACCATACAACCACTTATAATATTATGCTGTATTTCTTTAGGGGAAAAATAAACAATAACTAAAAGTAATATTGTTCCAAGCATCATTCCAAAAGGTCTTATAATCCCTTCCATAAATTCCTTAACTTGATCTCTAATACTTTTTTTAAGTGCATAAAATGAAGCATGGTAAGAAGTTCTATGCATAAGAGTTGTAACTTCAAAAATTCCACGAGCAGCAACTCCACTTACATACCCAAATTTAAATAACAAAAATACTCCTGAAAATAAATTAAGTAGAGGATGAATTTTCATTGACTTAATGACTCCTAAACGTTTATGGATTCTACTTGCACTTAATACCTGTATTAAGAATGCAATAATAGAAAAGGTTACATGCCAGAATGCAAGTCCGTGAGTAAGTGCATTTACATAAGAATTATCCTCATCAGCAACATGATGAGTTGATTCTTCAGGATGAATAGATTTTTCATTTTTGATAGATGCATCCAAAGCTGTTGTATATTGGAATTCAACAAGATTCAAAAAAGCAAAATGAAGTAAAACAACAACAAGCATTCCCTTTAAAAAAGTAACTCCCTTAATATGCCTTAACCCTTTTTGTGCTCGTGCAAAACGATTTTCAGGGGAAGATTCAATTTCTTCTTTTATTTCAAGCCTTGGAACTTTATTTGTAAATTTTAAAAAGCTTAGAAGAATTGGAACAATAAAAAATAATATTATACCTACATAGTAAAGAATTGTGACTGCTGATAGATTAAAAACTGTTACACTTGCCGTAAGTAATAATCCAGCAAAAATACCACCAATAGGCTCCGCAGATTCAATAATTGGAAGAGTCCTTTCGCTTTCAAGTGGTGAAAATAATTCTTCAATAAATAAATATAAAATAATGTTAAGCTGAGCAAGAAATACTGATAATGTAAAAAATAGTGTCCCATAAAAAACGGAACTTGTGTGACTAAAGAATGGTACTATTAAAAATAGAATTGATGAAAAAATAGTTATCATAAAAATCTCATTTTTCTTTGTAAATCTTTCAAGAAAAAATGAGAAAAGAATTGATCCAAAAACAATAAATAAGGAAGAAGTTATATAAAGAAAAGGAAGATTAGTAACACCATATTCTTCAACAAAAAGTGCGAGTAATACCGTTGAACCCATTATATAACTCGCTTGTAAAATAAATTTTAACAACCATGAAAGAATAACCCTTGGCCATTCATGACTTGAAAGATTAAAGAGTATATTAATGTAATGAACTATTTTCCTCATTTTTGGTGTTTATTTTCCCTACATTATAGCAAAAAATTCTGTAAAAAGGAAGGATGTAATTTACAAAACTTCACTTGAAAAAGTTCACATAAACTCATATATTTAAAGCAAAATAATCCAGACAAAATGATTTCATCTCTTTTAGAAATTTCAGGACCCGTAATGGTAGGACCATCAAGCAGTCATACAGCCGGAGCTTTAAAGTTAGGACAATTTGCTCGTGCATTTTTGGGAGAGAGACCTAAAAAAGTAGAAATATACCTTCATGGTTCATTTGGAACTGTATATAAAGGGCATGCAACAGATAGAGCAATAGTGGCTGGATTACTTTCTATGGCTCCAAGTGATGAAAATATTAAAAACTCATTTGAAAAAGCAAAAGAGAAAAAAATGGAGTTTAAATTCATACCTTGCTCTTTAGGCATAGGATTCCATCCAAATACAGCTAAAATAGTGATGCACAGGAATGGAGATTCGTTTTCTGTAACAGGATCATCTATTGGAGGAGGAGCTATAAAAATAACAGAAATAAATGATTTCGAAGTCAACATAAAAGACTCAATGGGAAGTACTTTTATTATTATTATTATGCATAAAGATTCTAAGGAGGGTTTAAATAAATTAATTTCATCTCTTAGTACAAAAAATAACAATATAGTATCTGTTCATTCAGTAAGAATTAAAAAAAATGGAGAAGCAATGACAACAATTGAAACTGATGAAAAAATTCCTTATGAAACATTGAAGAAAATAAAAGAAGACAATTCTCATATACATTCTATTTTTGAAACAAATATATAATAGAATTTATTGATTAATTGCCGGAATTTAGAATTGAAAGTAAAATAATTAATAATTAAAAAAAGTAGAAATTTACTCTAATCCCTGAGTTCATAAAGACTAAAATCTGTTTTAATGATGTCCTTCATACTCTACATCCTAACAAAATAAACTCATGAAATATATTTTCCATACATCTAAAGAAATGCTAAGTGTTGCTAAAGAAGAAAATATCACCCTTTCTGAAGTATGTTTAAGAAAAGAAACAAACCTTACCAATAAAACTGAAAATGAAATTAAGAAAATACTGAAGTCTAGATTAAAAGTTATGAAAAATTCTATTGATAGAGGACTTGAGAAAGAAAGAGTTACAATGGGAAAAATGGCAGGGAAAAATGCTATAACTATGAAAAAATTCTTAAAAAAGAATGGTTTTTCTGATATGACAATGAGTGAAACTGCTATAAAAGCTTCTATGTATGCTATTGCGAATAATGAGAATAATGCATGTATGGGGTGTATTGTAGCATGTCCAACAGCAGGAGCATCTGGAGTATTACCTGCGGTACTTTTTGCAACTCAAGAACAGTTCGGATTTGATGAAGAAACTTTAGTTGAAGGATTTTTGGTTGCTTCAGGTATTGGTTCAGTAATCGCACAAAACGCAACTCTTTCTGGAGCAAAAGGAGGATGCCAAGCAGAAATAGGAGCAGCTTCTGCAATGGCAGCAGCAGCACTAACACATATGAGAGGAGGTTCTCCTGATCAATGTCTTCATGCTGCAGCTTTATCATTAAAAAATATGCTAGGTCTTGCTTGTGATCCAATTGGTGGAATGGTAGAAGTCCCTTGTATTAAACGAAATGCTTTTGGTTCACAATATGCACTTATTGCTTCAGATTTAGCAATTATCGGCATTGAAAGTTATGTTCCTTTTGATGAAGTTGTAGAGGCTTTAAAAAATATTGGGAATCTTATGTCCACAAAAATACGTGAAACTGCTAGAGGTGGCTTGGCTATAAGTGCTACAGGAAAAAGAACTTCGGAAAAACTTGGGATAAAAATTGAAGCTAACGACTAGAGTGGCTTGACAATATTTATTAAATATGTAAAGTGAGGTCTATTAATTTTAAGACTATGAAAAAATTTCTTTACACGTTATTTATATTTATTATAGGATTCGTTTTAACTGCACAAGGATATGCAGTAGAGCCTCGTGGTAATTTTAAATATAATGTTGAATTTTATGAGCATGATTTAGATTTTTCTTCATCATATGAGCTAAAAAGCAACGAGAGATTTTTTGCTGTATGTGATGCTATGTATGATGAATATATGCCTACAATGTCAAAGACATCTAGAAATAATCTAGTGACTCTCTATTCTCTCTTATGGGATACAACTTATAGTTGTCATTTTTCTGTTATTGATGTTAATAGACGTGGAAAAATTGTAAAAAGTTCTGGAACTTTCGAAGTAAAAACACCTGTATATAGAACTAGATAAAAAAACAGTTATTCCAAAAAAATATTAATAGGAGAAAATTCAAACTCTCTCCTATTTTTTTGTTATAACAATATTCTTCATTGTTCATTCCTCATTGACCATTGATTTACTCCCACTCAATAGTTGCTGGTGGTTTATGAGTAACATCATAAAATACAGCTCCAATTCCTTCTATTTCTAAAATTTTTTCTGTCATCTTTTCGAGTAATTCTTGAGGCAATCTTGCAAATTCAGCAGTCATTGCTTCTTGTGAGAATATAGGACGAAGAACAATACATTCTTCACCTTTTTCGTTTACTAATGGAAGTAAAACAATTGGAAACTGCCATACTTTTTGTTCAGGATTGGATTTTGACTCCCAATAATGAATCATTTTTTGAGCAATAGAATCAGCCTTCTGAAGTTTATAGATTCTATCACATGTAAGAAATGCTTTTTCTAATTTCAGTTTAATTGGATATCTGTGAGAAAGACATAAAACTACTCGATTCACCTCTTTTGATCCATTTGTAATCTTAACTGACTCAGTTTCAATATCATTCCAATCTATTTTATTTTCTCCTAAACATATAACAGCAGGATGACGATATGTTCTCCCATCTCCTTGTACTCCTACAGATTTTACAGGTAAAACCTGAACTTTATAATTATAATTCGTAATTCGTAATTCGTAATTCGTAATTTCTTTTTCGTCACTACATAAAATCCTAACTCCAAGACCAGGACCTGGAAATGGATGACGATCTACCATTTCATTAGGAAGACCTAATTTTCTTCCAACCTCTCTAACTTCATCTTTATATAAATCTTTCAATGGCTCTATAATTTTACCTTCATCAATCATTTTCTGAATTTCAGGAACACGGTTATGATGAGTTTTTATAGTATCAGCATTCTTTGTACCGCCCGATTCAATAGTATCTGGATAAATAGTCCCCTGCCCTAATAACCATTCATTTGGATTTAAATTGAAATCTTTTACCACTTTTCTTTGAACTTCTAAGAATGTATCTCCTATTATTTTTCGTTTTTTTTCAGGCTCTGCAACATTTTTAAGATTATTCAAAAATAATTCTGAAGCATCTTCTGTATGAAGATTATCAAATCCAGCATTTTTTATAGATTCCTCAACATACCCTCTTTCATTTAAACGTAAAAGACCAGTATCTACAAACATCCCAAAAACCTTTTCTTTTCCTAATGCCTTTTCAAGAAGTGCAAAAGCAACTGTTGAATCAACTCCTCCTGAAACCATAAGAAAAACCTTATTATTTCCTACTTGTTTTCGGATTTTATTACACTCTTCTTCAATAAAATTCCCTAACTCCCAAGAATTTCTTTGTCCACATATATCAATAAAATTACCAATAATTGTATTCCCCTCTTTTGTATGAACAACTTCAGGATGAAATTGAACAGTATAAATATTTTCGTTAAGATTTTGCATTGCTGCTATTTCACAGCTACTTGTTGAAGCTATTATTTCAAAATTTTCAGGCAAATCTTCTGTTTCATCATTATGGCTCATCCATACTTTTGTAGTTTGTGAAACACCCTTAAAAATTGGAGAATTCAAGTTTTTAACTTCTAATATAGCTGGACCATATTCAGGCTTTGTACCTGGAACCACTTTGCCTCCTAAATCTTGACTAATAACATGATGACCATAACAAATTGCAAGTATTGGTATTTGTAATTCATAAACTCCCCTATCTACTTGTGGAGAAGCCGGATCAAATACACTTTGAGGTCCTCCTGATAAAACAATTCCTTTTGCATTTTTTAATAAAGAGGAATCTGTGTCTGCATCAAATATCTCTGTAAAAACACCATGAGAACGTATTCGTGTTGCTATTAAATGAGCATACTGACCTCCGAAATCGAGAATCGCAATCATGTACTTTTTTTTATTAAAATATAATAATAGAGGATATAAATGTAAAAATTATTAATACTATCAGATAAAGTAAAATGACATACCTTTTACTAAAGAGCTTACTTTTAAAATTTAAAGACGCCTTCTTTGGCAATTTGTATCTTTCATTAACTCCTTTTATTTTCACTACAACTAAAGCAAGAAAAATAAAAGAGAATAATGTTACAACGATAAAAAAGATTTGTGAGAACATTCTATAAATAAAAAGATACACCAACAGTATAGTAAAAAATAAACTTAAGTGACAATTAAATTACAAAAAAACCTCTGATAAGAATTACAGAGGTTTTATTTTAATAACAATTTGGTTTTTAATTTGATTATTTCTCTTGTAATAAAGATTGAACAGCCTTACTAGAAATAAATTTACCTCCATATAAATTTTCTACTTCTTTAACAAAAAGTGCGTGGATTTCAGCAACTCTAGCTTTTAATTCAGCATTAAAATATACTTTTCTACGAAGAATTTCTAATGTTTTATATACTTGAAGACTTCTCTTCCCTAATATTTTGTTTCTATCGTCTCTATCTGAAGGTACAGGATCAATATTCAATATATTTTTAATAAAAAATAATTGTCTTTTCTCTCCATCTCCAGAAATTACACTAGGATTTTCAATAGCACTACTAATTGAGCACCAAGATTTTTCATCTATGCCTTCTGATAATGATTTCATTACAACCAATTCCACCTTTTCTTTAGAAGCAGATGAATCTGCTACCTCTTTATTTAATAATTCCCAGTCTTCTACTAATGCACTAAATACTTTTCCATAGGCCAATGTTACCTCTGCTTTAAATACTCTATTATACGGAGCTGAAGGATCCATAAAAACTAATTTTTGCTTTAATGCTTTTTCAATATTACCAAGATTTTTAGTATAAAAATCTTCATCAGAGTGATCTATGTGAATAATCAAAGCATCTTCAACAAAATATTCTAAAGTATCCTCATCTCTCTGTCCACTTTCTTTATGAATATTTCTACTATTATACCAATTTAATAACTTAGTTCTTTCAGCTTCTATTTGTGCTTCTCTACTCTGAGCTCTTTCCTTTCTTTCTCTTGTTTGTCTTGCAATTTCTGCATTATGTATATCCTGCTCTTTACCCTTTAAAAGGTTAAATGATTCTGAAAAATCATCCAACTTCTCTTTTATTTTTGATCTGATACCATTCAATACTACATAATTTTCTTCTGTTACTTCTCGGATTTTTAGTTGTGAATCAATTTTTAATAAGATTTCTTTATCTGCAGTTAAAGTTTCCCTTGCAGTTTCAACATCTGTTTTTTCCAACATTGTGCCTAAATTTAAAACATTAGCCTCACCACCCTTTAATAAAGAAGCCCTAATATTTTTAACTTGTGCGTCTATATCACCCAGTTCTTTTCGCTCTTTAAATTCTGCTTCCTTTATGTCTATAAGTGTAAGTCCTCTAGCCGAATGTTCTTGATTTTCGCTATAGAAAGATTGTCTACATATTTCTATATATTTTTTAGACAAAGGATCAAATTCATTTTCTTTAACTCTTTCAACTTCTAAAAGAGTACTAATACTACCAGGTTTAATATTATGCATTACCCATGCCAATTCTGTTAATTCTGCTCTTACGGTATAAACTTCAATTATATTTTTCGTATGCTCATGCATTTTTTTATTACTTGGAACACAAGCAGGTAACTCTGCAAATTTCAAAGAAAGACCATTTATAATTTCTCTATTTTTATAAAAATCTACTTTATCAAAGTCTTTAGGTTCAAGTGGCTTAATCGCATTTCCTGTTTTTGCAATTTCATTACCTATTTCTTCCATTGCTCTATACTCAGAATCTACAGATTCTTTAAGTTGATCATTATTTACTGTTGTTATTCTATCCAATAAATTTTCTGGTTTATCGCCTATTTCTTTAATATCTAAATTCATAAGACCTGGCATTATCTCTTTAAGAAGATCTTGCATATTTTTTCTATTATTTAAAAATTCTTGCAACCCTCGAACTCTTTCATTATGTTCTCTTGCAATATTTGTATGAGTCATTTTTTCCTTAAATTTTGGTAAATATCCACTTTTAAAGTTTTTATTTTTTAAAGCCTTAATTGGATTCCAAAGAGAAATTTCTTTGCTTTTTTCTTTTATTAATGCATCAACTCTAGCTTCTAAAGCTTTTTGTATAATAGGAAGACAAACATCTGTACTTTTATAAAGTTTACTAAAAGGTCCTTCATTAAGATATCTTTGAAGAGCTAAGGGAATTTGCTTATAAAATGTTTTAAAATAAATTAGTTTCTTTTCTATTTCTTCCTTATCTGCAGAATTAGCAAGCCTTAGACCTTTAATAAAAAACATATCTGTCCATGAAAGTAAAAGTCCAGCAACAAAAAAGGATATTATTATAAGCCAAGCAGTAAGAGGCGCATCTCCTTTTTTTGCCTCTGCTACCATTTTAATAGGATCCCTATACTCCATACCTGTTACCTTAATCTTACTAGTATCCCAATTAAGCACTTCCATTTGAAGTTTTTCTAATTTTGTACGATCCGCCTTGTCATACCTAGAATCTGATTCAATTGCACTAGCTCTATCTATTTTCAATGTATCGTATTTATCATAATGATCTCTAATTGCTTTTTCTATATTCTCTTTAAATTCTCTGCTTTTTCCATTCATATAATCGACTATTTGTTCATTCACATATTTTTCAATTTCTTTAGGATCACCAGTTATATCTGTCTTGTCCATTAGCCCTTGAATTTTGGCCAAATCACTTTTTAATATATTTACATGTGCAATAGCTATATTGAATATTTCTTGATCTATAGATCCATCTCCTCTTGTACCTGCTTCAAATATAAACTTCCCAGTATTATCAAAATCTGCTTTTTTTATTATACTACCTACCAACCCTGAATTTTTTAAAAGCATTAAAAGATTCTGCGCTAGACGATCTCCATTCATAGCCTGATTCGCAAGTTTATTTAAAGAAGCAGCATTTTCAAAAGACATTACATCACTAGACCACCAAACACGGTTTACCCCTGTATTCCCTGAAACTGGATCTTCACTATTTTCTCTATCTCTTTCTTCTAGAGCAGCTCTTTTTGTTGACTCCTGATATTTACTAGGAAGAGTTTCTACATCTTTAAGTGTTTTTTCTAGACGGTCTTTAATTTCTTTAAATGGTCCATCTGTTAGTTGACGCATATTATCTGCTTGTCCGAAGCCCACATTAGCAAGTGCTGCACCATTTGTAACTCCATCCCATAATGAAACAAATGTTTTTCCCGACACAAATATAAAAGCTCCTACTATAGATGCAGCAATCATCGACTTACCTATAAACCCTTTTTTTTCTTTAAATTTAGATGCTTCTTTTGAAATGGGACCATGAGAAAAAAGAGCTTTTAGAAATCCTATATTATGTGACACAGCCCTATTAAGTATCCCTGTTTTTATTTTAAAAACCATATGAGAATTAGCCCATGCTAAAAGAGCACTAACGCCCCATTTTACTCCCATTTGAGCAGACATTGGCATAGTTCCTTCAAATGCTTTAGAAAATTGATCAGCCGCTACCCCCCCCACTGCCAGCATACCATAAGTACTGGTCCCTGCTGTTGCACCATATAAAAAATTTGTTAGAACTTTTTGTCCTGCTATTGCACCTGCATGAGGAGAATGCACCAAGGGATCAAAATTAGAATCCGTTAATACTGTTGATCCATGTAATGAAGACGTCTTACAGGAAAGTCTATGAGCTTCTGCTGCATATATCTCAAAAAGAATTTCTGCAAGTAAATTTTCTATATCTTGCATTTCAGCCAATGTAAGATCTCTTTTTACACCACCTTCACTTTCAGTAATACTTTTATTCCCAAATAGAAATGATCTTATTTTTTCCTCTACTGCTTTTTTTATTTCATTAGTTTCTCCTCCATATAAATTTAATTCTAATTTTATCTTCTCTGGAATTGCTAACCAAAATTCTTCTAAAAAAGAATTTAAAATTTTATTCTTTTCTGCAACAGGCGTCGCCTGCATATTTTTAATCATATCTACTGCACGTGCTTTAGCATAATCTTGTAGTTTTTTTATATCAACAGGTTTTAGCAAATCTATTGATGTAAGATCAATAGAAGTAGGAACTTCTTTTCTTTCTGATAAATTTTTTCCATCTACTGACATAGGATTTTTAATTAATTTGTATTATTATAATATATATTGTATATATGTTATTTTAAGGTCACATTTTTTCTACTGACAACTTTAAATTAAAATTATTAATAATGAATTCGTTTATTTCTTCTACTAATTTTTCATTCTTTATTTTATCAATAGAAAAATTAAAAGGTTTATTATCACCAGCCATATTGTTTATTTCTTTTCCTTTATATAAAAATATCACATTATTATTATTTGATTTTTTAATTGTTATTTCTCTACCATTATGATCATATTTAAAGTTTTTTATTATTTCATCAATACTTGGTTCAACTACTTCAACCACTTTTTTTGTAACATTAATTGAACAATTAAACCACGTAGGCTTAAAGCCATCTTTTGAAAGCATTATTCTAAATACATGACTTTTAACAGAAAGATTTGATGGAAGTATAATTTTTCCTGTATCGTTATTAATTGAACAACCTGCAGGTAAATTTTGTACTTTTTTATAAGTCACACTTTTCCCTTGTGTATCAAATAATTCAAAAACTCCACCAACTCCTTCTTTTAGAGTAATAGGATATACATTTACACTTAAAGGTGGCAAATAATCAACTTTTCTAACAACTTCAGACGCAAGATTAAATTCTGTGTTTATGGTCTCTATGACTTTCTCAAAAGTCTTACCATCAATCCACTGATTCCCTGTGACACTTTTTAAAGCATTCATTGTATTACTAGGATTATTTGAATCATGTGATACTGCTTTAAAAACACCATCAATAATTCCAGGACTTTTATATTTTCTACTATCTTTTTTATAAAGTAATTGCAGTGCAGACTGTAATGCCCCAATAACCTTTGCTGATTCTCCTAATTTAAGAGACTTTAGGTAATCAATAGGAGTTGCATATTTTTCTGATTCAACTTTAAATTTAGCAAGCTCATCTCTTACATTACTTGCTTCAACTTTATCCCTCAAATCAGCTATATGTTCTTTTGTCCAATCATGTACTTTATCTTCTGGCTGAAAATCTTGTTCTTCAAGTTTTGGATAAGAAGTATTGATTTCTGCACACATAGTATTTAATTAATTTTCTAGTCATTATATCAAATAATATAGAAAAAATCAAATTAAAATTCATATAATAATATGAACCATCCTTTATAATAAAGACACAATGAATCCTTTTATTAAATTTATATTAAAAATAAAAAATCTAACAAAATTTTTTTTTGTTTTATCCAACGTTCAAAACATACCTACTCATTTAAGTATAATTTTCAGATTCTTTTTTTTGCTTATTATTTTGGTTATTCCCAATAATTAAACTACCTGTAGGCAATTTATTTTTATCTTCCATAACATGTCTATTCATATCCTGAATAATCTTCATTATTTCTGGTGATTTTTTTATTGGCCAAGAAACAGCAGGATCACTAATCATTTCTCCATCCCCTATTATCATAAGCCTTCCTTCTAATTGCTTCCAAAAATCCCCCCATGTTGGATGCCCTTTAGGCAATTTTGGGACAATAAATTTGGCGAAATAATACCATGCATCTAAACTCATTTTCCCACTTGGAGAATTACTGTTAGAAGCTGAAAGAAACGCAGAAGTTGGCAACCCCTTTGTTTTATCATTTTTATCCCACTCTTTCAAAAAGAATCTTTTGATATTCATATCACTATAACATGATTCAAAAAGAATTTGTGCTACATTCTTAGGATTTTCTGCAATAACATTAAAAAGTTCCTTCATTGAAAAAGCAGAATCTCCTCCCTCATGACTAAGAGATATAATCCCATCGTTCTCAGCAGAATTACCATGTCCTGCAAATAGAATTGATGTAGGATTTGTAAGACTTTTAATATATGTACTAAATTGTGTCACTGTTGTTTTTCCAGTTTCATATTGAAGAATTTTTGGGACTTTAAGTCCAAGTTTTTCAGCGATTATTGTTAAAGGTTCAGTACTAAAACTTTCTTGTTGATTATAGTAAGAATAAGGACTGTCACCTTTTTCATGAATTATCGGCAAAAAAGATACCCCCGCAAGCATTGGCTGATTTTTTATTTTTGTCTCACGAAATTCAATAATTGCCTTAAATAGATTCTCTTGAAAAGATTTTTTAACACTGCTTGATAATCTATCTGGTATTTGCTGATTAGTAGCTATAAGAATAGAAAGATAACTTGAAAGAGGAATTTCATATTTTCTAGCAAGGTTGAAGCATTTTTCATTAGATGAAAGTTCTTTTATGCTTATTTTTGTTCTCCCTGTATCCTCCAAAGTTTCTGCACAGAAAACAATATCTTTTTTTGATAAATTGTTAATAGTCTCTCCATTAGCAATCAAAAGCAAAACTGCTTTTTTACGAAATCTTAAACTTTGTTTTTCATGTAGCCATTCTTTAGCTATTTTTATTTGATTTTCAACAGAATATTTTTCTCCTGCTACAGTAAGAACATTAGTCGAAAAAGAAACATTTTCATACTCTAATGTTTTTTCATTAAAATTATCTTCTATTAATTCATGAGATATCGCAGAAATTTGTTCTTTTTTTTGCGGAGCATATTTTAATGCACTAGTAAAAGCATATTTGTTGTATCTTATCAAATAATCTCCATGAGTAAATATAAGTTGTTCAATTTTATTTTTAGGGGCATAACTTAGTGCTTTATCAAAAGCAATACTACTGTTAAACTTTAAATCACTATTTTTTATCATATCAATAAGCTCTCCTTTTCTGTTTTCAGGAGCATGTTCTAAGGCAGTAGCAAAAGCCACTTCATCCCTCTTTACTAACTCAATTCCATTCTTAAATATAAACTCCTCTTTCTTGTCTTTAGATATATGCTCTAAAACAGCAACAAAAACTGCTCCATCTTTATTTATTAATTTACCACACATAAGAATAAGCTCCTCTTTCCTGCTTTTAGGCACATATTTTAATGCAGCAGCAAAAGCTGTCCCATCCCTTTTTACTAACTCAATTCCATGCTTAAATATAAGCTCTTCCCTTCTATTCTCAGGAGCATACCTTAAAGCAGTAGCGAAAGCTGTCCCATCCCTTTTTACTAACTCAATTCCATACTTAAATATAAGCTCTTCCCTTCTCAGGGGGGGACAATAATTTTCTAAAGCATAAACAAAAGCTGTCCCATCCCTTTTTACTAACTCAATTCCATACTTAAATATAAGCTCTTCTTTTCTATTCTCAGGAGCATACTTTAAAGCGATAGCAAAAGCTGCTCCATCCCTTTTTATTAATTCACTTCCATTAATAAATATAAGTTGATCTATTTTGTTTTTAGGAGCATATTCCAATATTCTATAAAAAATATCTCTATCTTTAAACTTTAATCCACTATTTTTTATTACATTAATAAGATATTCTTTTCTGTGTGAAGGAACGTATTCTAAAGCTGCAACAAAAGCTATTTCGCTTTTTCTTATCAATTCAGCCCCACGAATAAAAATAAACTCTTCTATTTTGTCAGCAGGAATATAGTCTAGAGCAGCAGCAAAAGCATGAGGGTCAGTTTTTGTTAATTCATTGTAAAAAGAAATAAGCCCTAATATCCTGCTTTCAGTAACATAATTTAAGGCAGCAGCAAAAGCTATCCCATTTTTTTCTATTAACTTAACCCCATTAATAATAATTTTTTCCCTCATATTTTCAGGAACATACTTTAAAACATTTACAAAAGCTGAAACATTATTTTTTATTAATTCACTTCCATAAATAAGAACCATTTCTTTATTTCTATCTCCAGATACATACATTAGAGCACTAATAAAAGCAAGTTCACTCTTTTTCATTAATTCAGATCCGTGAGTAAATATAAACTCTTCTCTCCTATTCACATCAACATATTCTAAAGCTGCAACAAAAGCTATTTCACTCTTTTTTATTAATTCAGATCCATGCTTAAATATAAGTTCTTCTTTTCTGCTACTAGGAGCATATTTTAACGCAGAAGCAAAAGCTTTTCCATTATTTTTTATTAATTCACTTCCATAAATAAGAACCATTTCTTTATTTCTATCTCCAGGCGCATATTTTAATGCAAAAGCAAAAGCTCTATCACTTCTTTTTATTAATTCAATTCCACGAATAGTAAAAATAATATCTTTTATCTTATCTGTAGAGGAAGCATCTTCTAATGCATCAACAAAATCAGAAACACTATTTTTTATCAGCTCTTCTTGGAAAGGTTTATTCCCAGATGATGCATTAAGAGTTGTTTTAAAATTATCAGAATTTTTAAAAAGATTTGGAGGAAGTAGTTCAATATCTACATTGTTTTTAATAAGTAATAATCTTTCTATTATTTTAGAAAGTTCTAAATATGACACTTCCGGAGTTTCATCTAAACCTTGTACTTCTTTTTGAATAACTGCTTTAAACTCTTGTATCTTTTGTTCTTTTAATTTTGCTAGTTCCTTTAAAAAGTTATCATCCCCTTCTCCTGCTTTTTCTAAATCATTAAAAAAATTTTCAAGCCAATTATCAATTCCTTCAATTTCATTTTTTAGAACTTCACTTAAATCTCCATCTTTTACTACTTCCCTTTTTTCTTTCTTAACAATCTCATTTACTAAATCTTCCTTAGGCTGACTCTCTATAAAAGACATAAAAACTAATCTTTTTTCTCTCCAAAAACTTGGGTAGAAATCATCTTTAATAAATCTTAGTCCAATATTTCTTTTATTTGGAATATTATTTATTTTTAATAGAATTGATTGCTCTTTATTTTTTTGAACAAGACTCTCCACTTCTTTTCGAACACTATCAACAAATTTATTCTTAATAGTTTTAATACGACTAAGAAGATTTCTTATTTCATTTTGAGTGTTTGAATAATATTCAGAAATAACAAAAATTAATGTTTGATTAAGAAGTGGCAAATTATTAAATTCACGCTTTAACCAAAGCTTTTTTGAAGCAGAGAGAAAATTTGCCTTTCTAATAATATCTTCAATTAGCATTCTAGAGTTTTAAAAAATCTCCACATTATAGCATTTTTTAATGAAATATTCTATAGATTTTATTTTATTTTTTTCTTTACAAGAAATCAATTATTGATATAATCCACCAGCAGTTTTCACCTAGTCACTGGCTGGATAGCTCAGTTGGTAGAGCAATGGATTGAAAATCCATGTGTCCCCAGTTCAACTCTGGGTCCAGCCACCATTCTCCCACCTTTACAATTTATGCCACTATAGCTCAGTTGGTAGAGCACCCGCCTTGTAAGCGGACGGTCCCCAGTTCGAGTCTGGGCAGTGGCTCCAGGATGGAATTAAGACCCTCGTAAGAGGGTTTTTTGTTTTGTTTATACTTCTTTATTCCTTTTTTATTTGCAATAATATAATAATTATGTTATAATTAACATAATTTAACCATAATAAAAAATGATAATAAAAAATATACAAAGAAAAATCAAAAATAAGTATTACAAAACTATGAAAGGAGAAATTGTTAAAAGTAAAGCAGAGTTAAGAATTGCAAATTTTCTTTATGAACAAAAAATAAAATATCGTTATGAACCTATAGTAGAAAGAAGCAATGGTGGTATAAATAGACCTGATTTCTACCTTAATGATTATGATGTATTTATTGAGTACTTTGGAATGTTAGGAGAAAAGAAATATAACTATGAGATTAAACTCAAGCTTGATACATTTAAAGAAGAAGGACTGAAAGTTATATGCTTGTATCCTAATAATTTTAAAAATGTAGAGTACATCATTAAGAAAAGATTTGAAGAATTAACAAAAAGAACTTTTCCTCAAAGGAAGTTTATCCCTTATTATGAATAAACTATCTGAGGATACAAAAAAGGGTTTTTTATTTATCCATTATAATCAACATATTATCAAAAAACCTTTTTTAATAATAATACTCTAAATTAGAGAGGAAGTTTCACAACTTCTTTTATAGTTTGATCAAGTTGAACAGTAGTATTATTTAATTCTTCTAGTAGTAAAATTCGATCTTGTTGATCTATACCGTTAGAGATTTTTCTTCCCATTTTTGGTGTACTGATTGGTTCAGATATTTTTTGTAGTAGTTGGCGAACTTTTTCCAATGATGGAGGTTCTTTAGAATTACTTTCAAATAAACTAATAATATCAGCCGTAACAGCAGTAACTACTGAAGCTGCCTGAGAAGTTCCAGATTTATAAACATATTTGTTTTCTGGAGCAGCGCTAAAAACATCCTGTCCAATAGCAGAAAATTCTACATCATCACCATAATTACTAAACATAAATTTTTCTCCATCTAAATTAAGGGCTGAAACAGATATAACATCAGACCAACTAGCTGGATATAATATTTCTTCGGAACTTCTATTTCCTGTAGCTGCAATGATAATAACTCCTTTATCCCTTGCATAAGTAATAGCTTCTCGCATTAGGTTTGAATAAGTTGGAATTCCTAAACTTAAATTCATAACTTGGGAGTTGTTGTCAGTGGCATATTTTATCGCTCGGACTAAACTGAGTATAGTTCCATCTCTACCATCGGTTGTGAATTGTATAATTGATGCTTGTGCAGATTGAGAATTTTTCAATAAAATACCCGCTATGTGGGTACCATGTCCGTTTAAATCATCAACATTTTCTGTTTGGGATAATGTATTCCAAGTTTTACTGATTCGACCTTGTAAATCTTTATGTTTTATATCAGCTCCAGAGTCAATGATGGCTACCGTTGTTTTTTTGTCTAAATCAAGAGTCTCTTCGTTTATAATAGATATTGGGGTTGATTCTTCTTCCTCAGTTTCATCGTTAATATCAGTTAAGAAAATTCTATGGTTTGGTTCGGCGTAAACTACATCATCCAGTTTCTGATATTCAGTGGAGATTTTGTCGATACTAGAATTAGTCTTCATTTTAAGAACTATGACATTTGAAAGATCATTTTTATCTTCTTCACTTTTATTTTTCATTTTTATTATTAATCCCTGTTCAGGAGCTTTTTTATCAACTGTTGTATCAATCAAACTAGCTCGAAGTCTTCGAACTCTATGTAAGTTTACATCTTCTTTAGAATCTAGAGGTTCAGCATCAATAACTCCATATTTATTATTTAATTCTAAGAGTTCATTTGATAAAAGGATGTTTCCAGTTGGTTTTACCTGTAACCAAGCGATAATAGCTATGAAGAAACATGAAAAAACAGCTATAAACATATGTTTTGGTGTGATATTTTCATTTATTTTCATTTTTTTATTTTTATTTCTTATTATTGTATCATTTTTTTTAGATTTTTACAAAAATATAAATCTAGCAATTTAAAAATATAGCTGATTCAAACTAAATTGGCATACAATAATTGTTTGCCCCCACCCCTCATCCGCCCCCGCTAAGCGGGGCACCTTCTCCCAGAGGGAGAAGGGAAAACTCCCTCTCCCTTTGGGAGAGGGTTGGGGTGAGGGAGTGTGGCGGGGTTATGTCAAACTATTTTGAATTATAGCTAAATCTAAATAAATTGGCATTTAAAAAAACTGGATCTCCGCCTACGCGGAGATAGCAAATTGAAATAAGGAGATAGAAATTTGAAATAAAGTGTATATGCTATTCCCACGCAGATATAGCTGAATCTGGATAAATTGGCATAATAAGAAAGTTTAAAACTCCGCATATTATAAATGTTTTTCGATGTCCACGATTATACCATTTAATATTGAGTTAGCTCTAGCTATAACTCTTTCTCTGTTTTTATAGATTTAAAAAATCCCCTTTTATTAAAGGGGATTTAGGTGTCTTTTGATTGAATTATGCTATTTTAAGTTAAACAATTTTAGTGCAATTTTAACTGCTTCAGCACGAGTTATGTTTCCTTGTGGATCAAATATTCCTTCTAATTTGCCTTTAACAACTCCATTTTTATATGCATAAGCTACATATTTTTCAAACCATATTCCTCTAGGGACATCATCAAATTCCTCTGTTGTGTCATCTGGGGCATCAATTCCTGCTGCCTTTAATATCAGAATAAGTGCTTCTGCTCTATTTATATTTTGTTCTGGTTTAAATAATATTTTTCCTCCTTTTTCATATCCCTTAATAATTCCTTCTTCATAGGCTTTTAATACATAAGGAGTAAACCAAGAATCGGATGGGACATCAGTAAAAGGATTATTGCTTGTATCGACTTTGCTTAAGTCATACTCGAATAGATTCATTACTATTTTTGTAAAGTCTGCTCTATTAATAGATTCGTCTGGGAAGAACATTTTAGTGTCTCCTTTTCCTTTAACAACTCCCTTGTTATAGAGTTCAAGAATGTAATCTTTTGCCCAGTGTGATTCAATATCTGTTAATTCTTTTAGCATACCAGATTCTGAAACACTTAAAAGTTCTATATCTATGTCTAGTTCTTCTCCTGAGCTTGAAACAAATGCAAAATACGTTGAATGATCTAAACTAAAACTTATTTTCCCATCGTTAACTTTTTCAGGTCCTCCAAATAATTCCCATTTCCCTTCAAGTTTTTCTACTTCTTCTCCAGTACTTGCTACTAACCCTGTATTAATCGCATTTAGTTTCCCTTTTGGAATCCAATACATTATTTTATAACTTCCTTTGTAGTCTTCTGTGAATTTCTTTAGAGGTGCTGGAAGAACTAATTCTCCGTTAATTGGGTCTGAATAAAGAACTCCTTCTCCTCCAATTGTAAATATATGCTTGTAAACTAAACTTTCATCTGGAAGTTCAACTGAAGTAAATTGCATGATTGGTGTTTTGCCAATAGGATCAATTTGATCTAAAAATGGAGTATTGTCGTTTGTAACTTTCATCCATTTTTGTATTCGAAACCATGAATTATAGTAATAGTCTTTAAGTAAAATTGGTCTTCTGAAAATTCCATCTTTTGTTTTTATAGGTCTTATCAATTCTAATTCAACATCCGATTCACTATTTGAAAGAATATAAACTGTTTTTGTGTCTGGTCCAATTGAACCTCCTCCACCTCCTCCTCCTCCAGTAGAAGGAGCAACACAAGTATTTCCTGAGACTGTGTAACCTGAGTTACATATCATTAATTCACCTGTTGTAGTATCTGTTCCAATATTCCCAGTTACATTTGTTGCTGTAACTGTTATGTTATATGTTCCACCTGGAAGTGCAGGAGTAATTGTATTATCTGCAAGTGTCCAAGTTGCACCATTATTTGTTGCTAAATAAACGTTCCCATCTACTGTAATGGATATTGTTGCTGCATCATCATCTACTGTACCTGTAAGTGTAGGTGTTGTATCTAGTGTAGCAAGAGTATTTACTGTTACTACTGGTACTATACCATCTATTACTATGGCTTGATTTCCTGCTAATGAATTGCTTCCTCCTACTGTTGGTAAATTTATGTCTGCACTATTTCCTAAAGCATCTTTAATTGTTCCTGATAATGCTGTTGTTAAAGTGTAGTCTAAATCTGATGAAACATCTCCTGCTTGAACAGTGTATGCACAAGTAATTGAATTTCCTGGACCATCTGAACAATTAACTGTTCTATCTGTTGCGCCTGTTTCTAATATCAAAGTTGGTGTTCCTGTAAGTATAACATTTCCTGTGAAATTTACTTGAATATTTATTATATCCCCTAGTTTATATGTTCCGTTTGCTGTGGATGAAGTAACATCAGAAACACTTGGAGCTATTACTTTTGTTTTTCCATTTGAGTCATTATTACTCATGTCTTTTACTGGAGTCCCGATAGTTATTGTATCTCCTGTTACTATATCTTTTCCTGCTCCAAGAGTAATGGTTAGAGTATCTGCAGAATATGTTGTCTGATTCCATCCTACGGTTGGACTTATTCCTAAAGTTTTACCACCAACTGTTATTTTTGTTGCCACATTTGCATTAGATACATCCCCTGTTGTCATAGATTCATTAAAAATGATTTTTAACTTACCATTTGCTCCTTCATTTGGATAATAGATTGCACTTAAAATAGAAGCTGGCGTTGTATCTGCTGCTGTAAAATTCAAAGTGTCATATTGTTTATTTGTTGTTGAAGGATTATTTTCAAGTTCTATGCTGTGATCTGTTAAAAGGTTTGTCATACGCAAAGCCAGTGAATCTCCAGCAGAAAAAGTCCCTACTGGAAAAGTTAGTGTTACTTGAGTTGCAGAATCTCGGACTACTCCTGTTGATACAATAGGAAAAGTTAATCCTCCGTTTTTTGAAAGATAATAACTACTATTTGTATTTAAGTTTGCATCATTTTTCATGTTTTCTTGAAAAGTTACCACCATAGTTTGGTTCCCATCGGATGCACTTGAAAGTACTGCCATTGGAGTTTTAATAGAAACAATTAAATTTGGAGCCCCTGTAACATCTCCAGTAAGGGTTATATAAGGTTGATAAGTAGTAATAGAAGAAACTCCTAAATTAGGAACTGTCATATTAAAACGAATATAAAATTGCCCCGCTGAAGCAAGTGTAAACGAAGCTCCTCCTCCAATAAAATCACTATCATCATCTCCACCACTATAAACAGGAATTGCATAATCTACGTCAGCAGGGGGACTTACTGTTGTTACTTTTAGTGTATTAGGGACATAGTTCATTAGTGATTCAGTAAGTTTTAACACATGATTAGTAGCAGCTCCTGCATGAATTATCGTTGCATTGATTTGAACAACGTCATCTTCTTCAGCACTTGTAGATCCTGAAACAATCCCTGAAAAGGTTCCCTTGTTTGTCGTTATATTTTTTACAGTAATATCTCCAAATAAATAGGAAGGACCTACTGCACTTACATCTTTTCCATCAAATACAAAAAAGGTCGCAAGCAAGAAACCGATGAAAAGAAATGAAAAGAATTTTTTAATTATTGTTTTTTTCATTGTAAAGGAGTTTAAAAACTAGAGTAAAGAAGGCAACAGTAAAACTAATTATAAAAATATTTAAGAAAAAACTGTGTTTCGTATCATACGAATCTTCACTATTTTTGTCAAGTTTTTCATATGTCTCATTATTGTCATTTTTTTGTTTTATAAATTCAAGATAACTTTCTTCCATGATTGTTTTTTCTTCTTCATATTTTTTCTTTATATACACTTCTTCTTCTTTTGTTAATTCAACACCTTTATTTTCAATATTCAGTGGTTTTGTTGCCTCAAAATTTGGAACATAAATTTTATTTACAGAAGACACTTTTCCTAACTGATCATTACTTACTTCTGCAAGTATAACTAGAATTCGGTTTTCATTTGGGAAATGTTCAGAAATTTTTGTTGAATATCTTATATAAACTGATTTCTGTGGCATAAGATGAATAGATTTCGTTGTTGTTATATCTTCAAAATCAGTCCATTGTCCATTGTATTTATCTGTACTTCCTTGAATATATTCTAGATATTTAGGTAATTGAATGTTTATATCAAAATCTCTTTCAAAATCATCTTGGTTATAAATAGAAAATAAATGTCTGACCTCATCTCCTGCATCTCCTAATGTGTAAACATCACCTTCTGGGAGGTCATTAGCTGTTACATTTTTAAGAACTTGATAAGAAAAAAACTTTTTTTCCTCTTTCCCCTGAACATAAAAAGGAATGAAAAAAAATATTAGAAATAAAATTAGAAGTTTTTTTATAAATGGTTTGTGGTACACGTATATCAAATTAAATATCAGCTAGTAATAATAAGGGTATTTTATATATTAAAACTCTGGTGTTTGAACAACAAACCAAACATCTCTTGTGTCATCATAAATACCAGGAAGAGTATTGACATCATAAACACTAAATACATTTTGGTAATAACCTGGGATTCCTGCATTGAACTGTAAAGTTACTTCTCCAGTGTCTGTTGGCTCAGGAGTATTTATAGTTCCTGTGCTAGTTCCAACATCCCAAGTGCCACCAAGTTCTGTTACATGATAATAAATAAAATCGTCATCATCATCACTCGCTTCTAATGTTATAGATTTTGTTTGTCCTGATATAATTCTAAAAGGGCTTTCTGAAATACTTATAATAGTAGCATCTGAGGTTGGAGTTGGTGCTAGTACAGTATATTTGGTATCACTACTATTATTTGTCCCATTTGGAGTAGTAACCAAAATATCGTAAACACCTGGTGTGGTTCCACTTGGGATTGAAAGTCCTGTAATTTTGTCATAAGAGCCTCCGTTATTACAATCAGCTGTTGTTGTTGCATCAAGATTGGTACAACCTGTGTGTACAACTATAGTACCTGTTAAAAGAATCACGCCTGGGTTTAGTGTTACTATTCCTGCATTTGTAAAATTTCTTCCGACTATAATATCAACACTTCTATCTGCTGAATTATCTCCTTCTGTAGGATCAAACAAGTAAACGACAGGTTTTAGCCCTATAACACTTGCTGAAACCTGAATATTCCCTTGTTCGGTTAGAGTTAAGGCTTCGGTTGTATTTGTTGTTATTAGGAAAAAAACTAATGCCATTAAGATGTGTGCGAGTTTTTTCATGTTGCGATAAATAATTGTTAAAAATCTTTTTATCGGTTTGTGGAGGTGGGAGAGGGGTTTAAGCTTAATAGCTTTATTCCTGAGATTTTTCTTCTTGAGTTTTGTTTTTTTTTGATATAGGTTTCTTTTCATCTTAGTTTTCTCTCTTTCCTCTTTGTCATTCTGAGTCCGCCTTGGCGGACGAAAGAATCTCTTAGAGATTGCCACGTCATCCCGTATCGGGACTCCTCGCAATGACAATAATATTATTTATTCTTTTTTTCAGATTCCATTTGTTTTCTTATTCTTGCTTCTAAATTTTTATGTGACCATTTTCTATATTTCATAAATCCGAATATTAATATAATAGCTGCTAAAATTCCTCCAAATATTTCTTTCCATGGGAATACTATAAATTTCACTTCATCTAGTATTTTTTCTCCTTTTGCTCCTATTAATTCAAGTTTTGCTGTATACATTCCTATTGGATACCCTTTGAATTTTACTACTTTTGTTCCATCTTCTTCTTTGTACCAATATGGTGTTCCTTTCCATTCCGAGTCGAATTTTCTGTAACTTTGTGCTAGTACATTTCCTCTCCCGTCATTTACTGGGATGTAGTCTACAAGTTCTTTTCTTATTTCTACTCCTCCTTCATTTAATATTGATAATACTCCGGCTGGAGCTACTTGTTGTCCGAACATGTTATATATTTCAATTTGTCCTTGTGGTTTTAGGTGTACATTTCCTGTGTTTTGAAATCTTACTGAGAAGTTTACTGGTGGTTTTTCGTAAAATGTATCTTGAGATGATGATTCTAGTTCTTCTCCTTTTATTTCTGGGTCGTATGTTCCAAAAACAGAAAGTGTTCCTTCTTCTTTAATTTCTCCACTTACTCGTACAAGTAGTAATGATCCTATTTTTTGTACTACTGCTACTTGTCCTCCTGCTGATGGTGGAGAGAAAAATATTGTTCCATATTTCCCTCCTGGTTCTGCATCTTCTGGGACTTGAATTGTAAAAGGAATTTCTACTTTTTTACCTGCTTCTATTGTTACGGTTTCGTTGTTATTTACTGTTACCCATTTCCCAAGAGATATGTTGCTTTTATTTTCTTTAGGGTCAATAAATGTTGGTTTTCCTGTTTCTCCTGAAGCCACGAAATCTTTTACTTCAGCATTTAGAATTAATGGTTTTGTATCTTTATTTGTGATTGTTATTGAATTTTTAATTAGTTCTCCTGGGTCTGCGTTGAACTCGTGCTTTGGGGGTGTTAACACTACTCCTGCTGCGTGTACGCTAATGCTAAAAGTTAATGTTAAAAGTAGGGTCAATAAGATTTTGTTGGTGATTTTTCTCATTAGATTTATTTGTTAATTTTTATGATAATTACGATTGTGAGTATAATGTAGTTTTTTTATTTTTGGAAATGAGTTTTAGAGCCAGAGGTTTAACCTTGGATTCGTAAGGAAAAACGACGTATTCTTTTTTGGTTATGAAGCTTAAATTAAGGTTAAACCTCTTTGCTTTGGGTTCTTCTTTTCATCTTAGTTTTCTCTCTTTCCTTTTTGTCATTCTGAGTCCGCCTTGGCGGACGAAAGAATCTCTTAGAGATTGCCACGTTGTTCCGATAAATCGGAACTCCTCGCAATGTCATGTTTAATTAAAAGAAAGAAAATAAAAATGAAAATGTTTGTTGCCGTTTGTGTGAAGGAGCTGTTTTTGTTTGAGTGAGGGTTAACCTTGAGTTTGAGGTTTAACCTTGGATTTGAGGGTTAACCTTGAGTTTGAGGTTTAACCTTGGATTTGATAGGGAAACAACATATTATTTTTTTGACTGTGAAGCTTAAATTAAGGTTAAACCTCTTGGGCAAAAGGGAGAAGGTTTTAACCCCAGGGGTTTAAGCTTAATAGCTTTACCCCTGAGATTTTCCTTCTTGAGCTTTTTTCTTCTTAACCCCTGGGGTTCTTTTAAAACCCCTTGAAATTACTTTTACGAACAAGAACTAGAAAGTAGCTGTTGCTGTAAATGTAAGAGTGTCTGCATAATCTCCAGCTGGAGTTAAAGCAGTAATTGCTGAGTTTACTTTTACATTTGTAATAGTACTAGGAGTTGGTGCTCCTGTAGAAGGAACTACTGCTTGAGTTGCTCCAATATCTGTACCATTAGTTCCATCATTTGAATCTGCCCCATCTGTTCCTGTAGCAGTTGTATATCTGTATTCAGTACCAGCAACATTAGGAACTGTTGCATTTATACTTGTTACACCTAGTTCATTATCTGATGCTGTAGTACCATCTTTTAATCCTACTGAAGTCATATCAACAACTAATCCACCATTTGCATTAGTAGCATAAGTTAAATCAACACTAGCATCTGTATTAGAGTAATCTTCTGTTAAAACTCCTAAATCACTAATAAGTGGAGTAACATCAAATGTTAATGTAGGTAATACTGTAGCAGTAATGTTTACTACGTTAGCACTTAAAACTGGGAAAACAGCAGCTCCGAAACCATCAGTTCCTGAAGCAATAACTGTATAATTTCCTTGAGATAAATTGTTGTCAGAATTGAAAGTAACTAGAAATACCGCATCTAAACCATCATCTACAACCACAACATCAATTTCTCCAGAAGTATCATTAACTACAGTAGCAGATGATACGTTAGAAATAGAAGCTACTGTAACTGGAGTTGTTGTATTAAGATCAACAGCAACTCCTGAACTGTCTTTAAGAGAAACAGTTACTGTCTTGTTAGTTGATACAACTGTATGCGGAACTGTAATTCGAAGTGTGTCATCAGTAGTATTTAAAAGAGTTCCTGCATCAGTATAAAGTAATGTAGGATTAGCATTAGCAGCCATAACTGGCATCACAACCATCGCTGTTAAAGCAAAAGCCGATAATAAAGATAATAATTTTTTCATAATAGAAAAAGTTAAGGAATAATTTGTTTGTTTTTTCGTTTATTCTTATTTGTTGTTTAAATGGAGGAAACTTCCCACAGAGGTTTAACCTTAAATTTAAAAGGAAAAACAATGTGTTCTTTTCTTAACAGTGAAGCTTAAATTAAATTTAAACCTCGACTGTATACCATTTATTACACTTCATAAGAGAAACAAAAGGGGTTTTTATAAGCATGTTTCTGGCCAAGGGGCTTCGACCCGAAGATTGTCGCCTCTAAAAAAACATACTTATAATTTTTGAGAAGTAATTCTTTTCTGGAAGGATTCAACCCCAGGGGTTTAAGCTTAATAGCTTTATTCCTGAGATTTTTCTTCTTGAGCTTTGTTCTACCTAACCCATGGGGTTTTGGCGGGAGGAATTTTGGTATATCCTCCAAATAGTTCAGAAATGGATCACATTTTTCAATTGCTTTCGACCGACCGAACCTAACTAAATGAAAGAGAATTTTTCTCCTTAAGCGGAAAAGTTTTTCTTTAAGGAAAAATCAAACGGTCCCGGGAGGCTTTCGATTTCTACGCTTAAAGGTTTTTACTTTAAGCCTTAGAAGAAAACGTCCCTGTTCATCTCGTTGTATTCGTAGCAATTTTAATTTTATTTTTACTTCTCAAGATTAAAGAGGACTTTTGATAAGTGGTTTTAAGTAAGAGTTTCTACACAGAGGTTTAACCTTGAATTCGAAAGGAAAAACGATGTGTTCTTTTCTTAATTGTAAAGCTTAAATTAAGGTTAAACCTCTTACTGTTAGGTCACCTCCAATCTAAAGAAGTAAATTTTCGTTTTTAATGCCGAATTGTAAAAGGACTATGTTTAATAATTCATATTAATCTTGGCTTTTTATACTTTGTTGAATATCTTCCAGTAATTTAATCGTATCAATAAGCCATTCCTTAATCTCGAGAATAACAGGAGGATAATTAGTATCTTGATTTGCTTCATTCAACCCAGAAAGCCTAAGCTCTATTTTAGCCTTAATGCCTTCAATCTGTCTATTACCTCTTTTGAAT
Source organism: uncultured Candidatus Peribacteria bacterium (assembly GCA_964466055.1). Classification (GTDB taxonomy): domain Bacteria; phylum Patescibacteriota; class Gracilibacteria; genus CAYXLW01. The sequence goes on along the minus strand of CAYXLW010000001.1, from coordinate 290,196 downwards.
ACATCCGAGATCAAAGCCAAAAAACCCGGATATTTTTCTTCCTTCTCTAAATATATTTGTTGTAATTTACGAAGAAAATCCGGATCTTCCGGAAAAAAGATTTTTGGACATTCTAACAGAATGATCCATTCCATTATTTCTTCTTTTGTTAATCCATCTAGAACAGGCATTCTGTCGACTGATGAGGGTCCTCCTACTTCTGATAGCATAAATTTGAAATGTTAATTAATATATTAATCCTACCTACTTTTCCTTTTAATCTTTATCTAAGTCTGCATTTATGAGTCTCATTGTTTTTTCCCACTATAAGTCTTCATCATATTCCACCTTTGGCAATTCCTCATGCTCATCAATATCTCCTCTAGAACTACTATTAGGACCAGATGTAGCCAATACTTCATATGTTTTTCCTTCTTTTTCTCCTTCTTGTTCGGTTTCATCTAGATCATGACTACCAATTACAAATTCAGGCTGCATTAATCTTCCTACAAAGCCTTCCCTATTATCGTCTTTTTCTAGTTTTTTTCCTTTCCATTTTAAGAAAAATTCTCTTATATTTTGCACTAACAGCGCAAGCCCTTTCTTTATTTCTCCTGTTGTGCATTCATCTTCAGATTTTTTGTCTAATGATGAATCGATTGGTTTTTGTACTTCTGCTTCCATAAATTTGAAATGTTAATTAATAAATAATTTAAATTTTAGAATCCACTTTGGTAGAGAAGCTTAAATTAAGGTTAAACCTCTTTGGCTCGTTGTTTTTTTTATTTTAGAATCCACTTTATCACTTCTTCCTAATATGTCAAGTTAATTCCAAAATTCGGTGTAGTAGTATAAACCCCAGCTGGAACGCTCATTTTTGCATTAATTTTATATTGAATATAGTAAGTGTAAGTCTTCAAATCAGTTCCACTAGGATTAAGAGGTAAACTCTTTACAAGAGTAGGAGTGTTTGAATCAATAGACATTAAAGCATAATTTGTAGTTGTTAAATCTGAAGCTTCAGAAATTCTCCATCCAAAACCTGTTTCATCTAAAGTATTCCATTGAGATATTGCAAATAAATTTGTGAATGCTGTTATATCAATTCCTGCTCCATAAGTTTGAACTTCAATCTTTGTTGAATGGATATTACTTTCTTCGGGGATAGTTGGTTGTATGCTCATATTTACAGCATTTTCCTCCGTTACACTGAATGAGAAATTATCAATCCAGAAGTACCAGTCTTTAACACTCTCATTTCCTTGAGCATCTTCTAAAGTTACACAAAGTTTATTTCTTCCAAAAGACAAATCATTTGTAGGAGCTTTTGAAAGACTTGTTGAAGGTAAGGAATCGGATACAACTAAAGTTTCACAAACACCATCTTGGTTTGAATCAATCATCATAGTAGCACTAACAACTTCAAAATTATCTGAATATTCAATAGAAAGAAGAGGTCTTCGATCTGGTCTTATTGAATCTTCAACAGGACTTGCTGAATTAGGAGTAAATTCAGGAGCTGTTACATCATCAATATTTTCAGAATCTGGTGTTCCTTTTTGGTTAGCACTATCAAAGAATGAAGGCGACATTATGTAAGTTGTATCTGCGACTGCTGTGTACCAACTAGAAGGATCTGTTCCTACTCCAATAGAATCAATTCTTTCCATAGAAGCAACTGGAGAATCAGTTCCTGCGAAAGGTGCTGTTCCGTTCCCTGCTTTGTCTAAAAGAATGTCAGTATTATCACAAGTATCATCTGCGGAGAAATATAAACTTACTTCCAATGCAGAATCCGATAAACTTTGCCAAGTAGTAGGAGTTATATCAATACTAGCACCTGAACTTATCATTGAGAGATCTTCAGTATAGCTTGAAATTAAGTAGAATTCATTCTGCCCAACTGCTCCTACTCCTCCTACAGTTCCTGTTAAATCTAATAATTTATTAGATCCTACATATAAACAATAGTTGTTGTTATTAAAATCTCTTGTATTACCTGAAAGATTTCGTAGTTCAATCCATTCATCAGTTGAATCACTTCCCGATCCTGACCAAGCAAGTTCATTAATTATTATTCCTCCACTAATTACTATTGGAGTAATGCTTACATTCTTATTTCCTACACTATCTTCAATTGCATCAAGTGTAACTGCTATAGTATCTACGTCTATTGCAAAAGGTCTGCCATCTGCACCTGAAATAATTTCATAAACTGAATCATTTGCAGTTACAGTATTAAAATTAGGAGTTCCTAGGCTTCCTGTTCCTACAATAGTTAAATTAGCAAGATTTACAGAGCTGTTTGTGTCATTTATGTTTTCTGAAAAGCTTAATATAAGTTTATTGTTTGTTATCGTTCCTGTTGGCATATAGATCGCTGTATAAAGTACAGGCAATGCTTTATCCTCTTCTGTTAAATCTACATCTAAAATGTTTTGCATAGTGTTAGCATTGCTTGAGTCTTGTACTCTTGAATTAGTGCTATCATAAGTCAATTCTGGGATTTCTCCTGTATCTGGAACTCCACTTTCATCAAACACTACATAAAAAGTGTCTGAATCTGCATTATCACTTGGATTACAATCTGTTCCTTGAGCATCAACGCATATTTTTAAATTTGAGTAAGAAGCTATTGAAAAATCGTTTGAATTATTTGCTGTTAAATTACTGAAATCAATAGTTTCACTAAAAGTTACTTTGTAGTTATCTATTTGTCCGTTTCCATTATAAACAGTTGGAATTGTATCTCCAGTTTCTGCACTTAAAATTATAGGTGACACCCCATCAGTTTCTGTAATATCTCCACTGGCAATATTTGCCAATAAATTCCCAGCTAAATCTTGAATAGTTCCAAGTGAAGAATTATAAGTTGCATCTGGCATATTCACCGTATCAACACCTGTTTCATTTATAGTAAATGTTAAAGTATCATTTGTTATATTTGTCGTTGAAAGAACTCCAGAATTTAAAGTGATTGTATGACCAGCAAAAGTAAATCCAACTCCGTTATTTATTCCAATTGATGATATTTCCTCATTAAATACAATTACCACTCTATCAATTTCTCCTCTTTCTCCAGATATACCGTCAACATCAATATCTAAATATGTAATAGAAGAAATAGTAGGTTTTGTTGAATCTATTGTGAAATAACTATCAGATTCATCTGAAGATGAATTCCCAGATTCATCGTAAGCTGTAATTCTTACTTTTGCATTTGTTATGTTTAAACTAGGAACAGGGTGCCATTGGTATGGACTAGTATTTGGTAAAGGATTTGCAATTTCTGACCAAGACAAAGTTGTTCCATTAAAATATTCTAGGGTTATTGGGTTTGCTCTAAGGTTAGAATCAGTAATAGCACTTGTATTCCAAGTTATATTATAACTGCTTCCACCTGATATATACTCTCCTCCGTTTGGAGTAATTAAGGTATCAGTTTCTATTGTAGGAGCCACCGAATCTATTGTGAAAAATGTGGTACTTTCATCACTAATTGTATTGCCTACTTGATCAATTACAGTAAGTATTACTTTAGCTTGGCTTGTGTTTATTGTAGGTACAGTCCAAGTATATGTTCCATCATTTACTTCTCCAGAAGATATCACCCATACATTATCACCCGAAACTTCATCGTCTGAATATTTTATTATAATTTCCTTAAAATTTATTTCAGTTAAATTTGCACTATTCCAAGTTATTGTTTGAAATGATCCTCCTGCCAAGCTTTCTCGTCCATTAGGAGATGTTAGGAAATCCCCTGTAAATGCAGGTGGAGTATTATCACATGTAATAGTTGCATTAACTTGAACTGCAACATTGCCTGTAGTATCTGTAGCATCAATTGGTACATTTATTGTTCCATCTGTACAAGTAATAGAAGGAGGAATAGCCCAAGTTGCCACTCCTGTTCCTCCAATGTATGAAAAAGGATTTACTGAAGAACCTCCTCCAAAGTCAGAAAGGTTAGCTGTAATCATGGTGATATCCATAGCATCACGATTTACATCATTTATAGTTGCTGTTAACGTAATGGTATCTCCATTTTTTGTGTATTCAGTACTAGAAATTGTAGTGTCTGTTAAAGTTGGATCAAGAATTTCTGGGACTTGAGTATCAAGTGTAAAACTTTCTGTATTACTTGGAGCTGATTCATTTTCTGCAATATCAATAGTAATAACACGTACATAATAAGTATTATCATAACTGCCATCACTTAAAAATGAAGGATCAAGGGTCCATTGAGTATCACTTGTTTCCTCAGTCATAAATGCACCTGTTGAAAAATCACTACTCAAAGATAGTTCAACTCTATAAGTTACAGGACTCGGATCTATTACAGTAGTCCATGTAAATTGAGGTGCTGGATTATTTGTATATTCGGGAAGTATGTCTGCAAGTACTGTAAAAGCTGGTGGAGTTATATCTAAAATCCATTTCCAGTTTGTATTTGAAATATTAGATTGATTACTTTCAAGGTCAGATGCTTCCAATTTAACTGTATAAATTCCTCCATCAACTAGAGAATCTGTTCCTCCTCCGTCATTATTTAAATCACTGCTATCTAATCTAAATTGATGTCTTCCTACACTTTCTGCGTTAACTCCATCAATTATATCTGTTATTGTAACTGAATGAGGAGAATTGGAATCAACAGGTCCTCCTGTTTGTGTAAAAGTCATTACAATTGTTCCATCTCCTATTGTTTCTGAAAAAGTATAATCAACCTCAAAATTAGCAAGGTCTGTTGTAACTCCTGTTGAAGGTTTAGTTAATGTAAGAGTTGGAGCAATACCATCTGTAACTGTTAAATTAGAAATTTGAGCAATACCATCTGTTGTTCCTCCTGAACAATTAGCTTTCTGTTTCCCTGTAATATCACGTACTGCACAATTATTAAAACCTAAATCATTTGCTGTATAGTCATCATTTAAAGGATTTACTGTTCCTTGTTTGTTAACCCTAAAATCAACTGTTGTTCCATTTATTAAATATCCATTAGTATATCCTCCAGAATTATAAGTTGTATCTATATCAAGTCCTGTTGGTTCTATAATTAGTGCAGGGAAAACTGCCGAAATTGGTTCGCTAAATATAATTCTTAAAGTATGATTATTTACTGTGTTTGAAGAAACAAATTCAGGAGGTAAAAGATCGTCACGCTCAAGAAGTGCAGAAGCACTAGATATGGCACTTGAAGTTAAATTTGCTGAGTCAACTGCTCTAACATATGCTTTATAATTCCCTGTTGACAAAATAGTGCCAGCAGAATCTGTTTTTTGCGTATCTGTTCCTGTCCATATATTTGTTGCTTGTAAAGCAAGAGTTGGGCTTGTTAATGAATTAACGATAGGGTTATGAGTTCCTGTATCCAAAACTGTTAACGCTGGAAGTAAATATATTTCATAAGTAGAAAAATTTGGTTCATTTATTCCGTTAGGAGTCCAAGTAACTGTTACATCATATCCATCTAATCCATTATGTATAAGAACATCTTGATCTTGAAGTATTACATTAGATACATTTTCTGGAGAAATAGTGTCTAAAGTTAGTATTTGTGTTTCACTTCCTAAAGCTCCAGATCCATCTGTAACACAGACATAAATTGTATTTTGACCTTCAGATAAATCTGAGAAATTTACAACGGAAGCTACAGAAGCATCTGTCGAAACATAATTACCGCTTGCGTTTGCACCTGTTATAAGTGTTCCACTTGTACAGTTTCCAACTTTTACCTCGTATGGTCCTGAAGTTGCACTAGTTGCAGACCATGTAATTGTGCTTGTATTTCCTGTTGTTAAATAAAGAGGTGTTGCATTTTCTATAGTAACTGTAGGTCCTGGGTTTACTGTTATATTTTGTGTAGCAGTATTATTTCCTGCGTTAGAATCTGTTATGTCAGAAGAAATTGTTGCAGTATTTACAGCTATTCCACTAGAAATAGCTTCTGCTGTATAAGCTAAAGATCCTCCTGCTCCGTTAGCAAGTTCTCCTGCAATCATACATGTAACTTCAGAACCACTATCAACGCATCCTACTGGTAATGAACTTGAAATAATACTTAATATTGATTCATCGTAATTATCAACAACTTCTACTCCTGTTGTTTCAACTGGACCATTATTATTATAATTTAAAGTAATTTCTGTTTCTTGTCCTTTCCAAAGATTTGTGGAAGTTGCACTGCGAGTAATAGAAACATCTGCATTAACTCTCTCTACGCTCAAGTATGTTAATACTATAACTCTCCTATCTTCTGGGAATTGGTCATCTCCTCGTAAAAAAGTTCCACTAAGAGGATAATCACTACTTCCTACAGTAAGACCTGTTTCTAGTAAATCTGATTGATTTCCTGTTGGTACATCAGTAATTCCTGTACCAAGACCTCTTATTTGTACTTTCCCAGTCCCTCGAACAAATTTTAATCTTAATGAAGCACCAGCTTGAGAAGCAACGATTATTGGATCTCTTACAACATCAGGATCTGTATTATCTCCTTCAATAGAGTGCATAACATCTATTGAATTTGTGAATGGCGAAGTAACGTATTCTCCTGCAGAATTTTGATAAAACGAATCTAAAGAAACTTTTACATTTGTTGCAGAGGTAAATTGAGCACTATTATTCATGTAAGTGTATAATATTATATTTTCACTAACTGCTGGATTTAGATATAATTCGTTACCTTTATCGTCACCGTTTTCTTTGCTAACATCAGCAAAATATCTTTCATCATATCTCGTATTTGTCGGGTCGTATGGGTCAATAGCATCAATATAATTATTAAAAGATGGATACTCAGTATATGGATATTCCTCTATATGAGTAATTCCATCCCTAATTTCTGTGTTAGACACACATTGATTAGACGCATTACAAGAATACCCATACCAACAATCAAAACTTGAGGTGCAACTTGTTTTACAACTTGAAGTTGATGCTGCTATGTAAGGTGCACATGAAACACAAGAAGGATTTGTAAAACCTCCTGTTTCTCCACTACTACAAGTAGCAGCTAAATCGTATCCAGATTGAGCTCCACCACCTGCCTGACAATAATCATTAGCAGGATCAGGATTATTTTGTTGTGCTCCCCATAAAGAACTTGAACAAGATTTATACCAAGACTGACCACTGCATAATTCGTATCCGTTTGCTCTCTGCCAAGGATTACCAATGTCATAATCTACACATTGTATAGCATCTGCATGACAATACTTTATTCCACTATCAAAATCTATATCACAGTTTCCTGAACCGCATTGACTATCACTTGTACAAATGGATCCGTTAGGACTCTTTGTAGTAGCATTAATACTCGCACTACCTTCACCAGCTAAATTATAAGCAGCAACTCTAAAAGTATAAGTAGTATTAGCAGTTAATCCAGTAACATTATAAGAAGAAGAATTAACTCCAATTGTAGCTATAGGAGTAGAATTTCCATTTTTGTAAATTTTATAACCAATTTCATTAGTAGCCTTATCAGTCCAAGAAAGGGTAAGAGAAGTCTGTGTTATATTAGAAGTAGCCAAATTAATAGGTGCTACAGGGACTACAATAATATTCGCAAAACAAGAAACATTTCTCCCGTAATTAACACCGTTACAAGTCCATTTCCATTGTCCTCCAGAAGAGGAATCGTCTTTAGCATCCCCAAAATCACAAAGATTTGCAGGTTTTGTAGTAAAACTTCCACCGTTAGCTGATCCACACTTAGCATTTGTGAATTTATTTTTTATATTTGGGAGTAATGGAAGATTTACATATTCAAGAGTGTCTACATCTATAGCTTTTGCTGTAATAGTATGTTCACCAGCGGTATTAAGATTTGTAACTGTTTGAGGATCAATACCAAAAGCATGATCGCCTACATCTACTCGGTTAGCCATAGCCAAAAGAGTGTAATGAGTATTAGTAGCTATTGGATTACCATTATCATAGATCATTATCTTTACTCCAGCATAATTTGGATCAGTCTTTAAAACACCAGGATATGTTTGATCTTTTGCCCATCCTCCTATATGTCCACCATCTGCACGCTCAAGATATCCTATTGTATTTGTTGCGGGGATGGTATTGGCTACAGTAGTATCTATTGTTACAGGGATAGAGCCTATGACCATAGTAACAGCCAAAAGCAATGAAGTAATTTTGCTGAAAAATTTTCTGTAAGCTTTCATATTTTTTAAGTTAGTTTTACTTAAAAGTACTTTTGAAACTTTGATATATAAATCGAAACTCTGATATCTAAGACTTCCCCTATACTGTGCTGATTACAAGGAATAAACTTAAAACTTCTTATCTTAGTAGGTTAATTTATATAGCACAATATGCAAAATGTCAACGTTTATTTTATAATTTTAACATTAAGTCTTCATCTATTTTATATTTAAAATATTTTTGCAAGTGTTTTCGAGTACAAAAATTGATCATTAATATTTACTTATAACCTTTATATTTCTTAAATTTACACATAAAAAATTTAGCAGTTTTGATTAAAATAATTATTCAAAAAAACACTAAAAGATTAAATCTCTTGAAGCTAAATCAATATAATAATAAATATTTATTGCTCATCAATATTGGGTAAAACAAGGTTTTTTTGTTACTTCTTTAATTTAGTCATTTTTCGTATTATGTCCCTCTACGTTCAATTACAAAATTAAGGGTGTTTTTATTAAAAATATTTGTTTGGAGTATTGCAATATCAATTGATATGGGGCTAGACTAGTTCAGGGTAAATTTTTGTAGATTTTTAAGAAGTATAGCATATACACTTTATTCCAAATTTCTATCTCCTTATTTCAATTTGCTATCTCCGCGTAGGCGGAGATCCAGTTTTTTTAAAATGCCAATTTATTTAGATTTAGCTATAAGGTTTTATTCTCAAGATTCATCTCGATTTTTTCATCTTTTTATGATAAAATTAATCAGGATTTTCTATTACACATTAATTTACCACTAGTGCCTGAAGATAAAAAAGCTAAACAAAACTTAAAAAATATCAATCAAGAATTTAAGGAAAAAGAGCTTCAAGAAAAAGCACAAAGTCTTGGTATGCCTTATATCAACCTTTTAAACTTTAGAGTTAATCCTGATGTATTAAGTCTTATTGAAGAACAAGAATCACAAGCTGCAAATATGGTTGTTTTTTTCCAAATTGGCAAGAAATTACGTATTGCAATTTCTGATCCTAACAATATTCATGCAAAGAACATTATTCAAAAATTCAAAACAGAAAATTTTTCTATAAATGTTAATCTAGCTTCTGAAGAATCTATTCATAAAGTTCAAGAACTCTATGAAAACTCCCTTTATAAAAAAGAAGTAAAGCATGAAGGGATTGAACTTAATAATGAAGAGATAGTCGCTGCTGAAGCTATAAAGGATTTTGAAGACACTGCTGAAAAAGATATTTCAAGTAAAAAATCTTCCGATGTTTTAGATGATTTTCACAAACTTGCTATACAAACAAATGCTTCTGATGTCCATTTCCAAACTGAAAAAGATATTGTTCATATAAGATTTCGTATTGATGGAATGTTACAAAGTATTGCTTCTATTGATCATAAAACTTATGAAGGTATTGCTAGACAAATAAAAATGAATGCACATTTAAAGTTAAATGTTACAGATCAACCTCAGGATGGTCAGTATTTTTTCAATATAAACGAAAGATCTGTTGATATTCGTGTTTCAGTGCTTCCAAGTGTATATGGCGAATCAATAGTTATGCGTTTTCTCGATCCTAAAAAAGGAATTGTTTCATTAAATGAGCTTGGATTTAAAAAATATTCTCTTGAACACATAGCTATGGCACTTGCAAAAGCTGAAGGAATAATACTGCTAACAGGACCAACAGGATCAGGAAAAACTACAACTTTGTATTCAATGTTAGATGTTATAAACCGACCACATAGAAAAATTATCACACTTGAAGACCCTGTTGAATATAAAATGAATGGAATTTTGCAATGTGAAGTTAGTAGAGAAGAAAGTGAAGAAACTACTCTAACTTTCAAAGATGGGTTAATTGCAACGCTAAGACAAGATCCTGATGTTATTATGGTAGGTGAAATTCGTGAACCAGAAGTAGCTAATATTGCTTTTCAAGCATCAATGACAGGACATCTTGTTCTTTCTACTATTCATGCAAATTCATCAATTGAAACTTTAGCTAGACTACGAAATTTAGGAGTAAACAGCTACCTAATAGCTCCTGCTATAAACATGATTGTATCTCAGAGACTTCTTCGAAGAATTTGTCCTCATTGTATCGGGGAAAGAGATATCTCAAAAAAGAATTTAGAATATCTTCAAGGTATAGCTGAAAAAATTAGAGCTCGCGGAGTTCAAGTTAATAAAATTATAGATAAAGAAAAATTTGGTAAGGGGTGTAAGTATTGTAATAATACTGGGTATTTGGGGCGTATTACTGTTGCTGAAATTTTTGTTGTTTCTGAAAAAATTAGAGAACTTATTCAAGCAAAAGAAAACACTAAAACTATTCTTACTCAAGCTATTTCTGAGGGCTTTATAAATATTAAGGAGGATGCCGTTATTAAGGTTTTAGATGGAGAAACTACTTTTGAGGAGATGATTAGGGTTGTGGGATAGAGCTAACTCAATATTAAATAACATAATCGTGGGCATCGAAAAACATTTATAATATTGGGAGTTTTAAACTTTCTTATTATGCCAATTTATCTAGATTCAGCTATATCTGCGTGGGAATAGCACATACACTTTATTTCAAATTTCTATCTCCTTATTTCAATTTGCTATCTCCGCGTAGGCGGAGATCCAGTTTTTTAAAGTGCCAATTTATTTATATTTAGCTATATCTAATTCAAAATAGTTTAACATAGCCCCGCTAAGCAAGGCGGATGAGGGGTGGGGGCAAACAATTATCGTATTTCAAGTTAGTTTGAATCAGCCATAACAAATGCGAAAACCCAAAGTTTTGAAAGCATTTGAGTGTAAATTATGCATACTTTGGAGCGGGTAACGGGAATTGAACCCGTCTCACAGCCTTGGCAAGGCCGTATAATAGCCACTATACTATACCCGCTAAACAAAAATCATTTTAAACATTTTATTCTTATTTTTCAATTTCTAATTTTTCCTCACCGAAAAATCATCAGGAGGAATATCATAATATTGAAATAAAAACTCGGCTAATTCCTTAAAAACTGGAGCAGCAGTGTTTTCTCCCCATGTACTCTCTCCCAGACGAGGGCGTTCAAATTTTACCAAAATAACAAACTTTGGGTTATTAATAGAACCATATCCAGCAAAAGAAGTAACCGTTGTCCCTTCACCTCTTTCATATCTACCTATTCTACATCGAGAAGAATCACTGCATGCAACCTGAGATGTCCCAGTTTTTCCAGCAATTCTATATCCCTTAACTTTCCCAGCCTTTGCAACTCCATTTTCAACTGAAGAAACAAGTATTCCTGTAATTTTTTGAGAAGCCTCCTCTGATATAACTCGTCTTATAACCTTAGAATCAATATCTTCACGTTCTCCATCATTATTTATAAAAGCCTTAATAATTTGCGGTTGCATAAGAACTCCCCCATTTGCAAGTGCGTTCCACGCAGAAACAACTTGAATAGGTGTCACTGAAATACCTTGACCAAATGATGTTGTCAGCAATTGTGCCTCTGGCCATTTTTTCCAAAAATTCACTTTTCCTTTCTGCTCTCCAGGAAGATCTATATAAGTATAATCTCCAAACCCAAATTCCATTATATATTTATAAAAAAGTTCTCGCCCTAATTTTCTTGCAACATAAGCCATCCCAATATTGGAAGACTGCTCAATTGCATTCGTCATTGTTTGTATCCCTCTATAAATTCTTAATGCTGTATGAATATACTGTTTCTCCCCTGTTCCTGTATCAATTTCAATTGGCCCATACTCACTATACGTATCGTATGGTTCAACTTCTTTTGAGTCTAAACCAATAGCCATAACAATTGGCTTAAAAACAGATCCTGGCTCATAAAGACTCATAATTGATCTATTTACGTAAGAACCTAAACCAAAACGATTTTTATATACAAATTTTTGAGTTTCTTCTGGCATTTCTATTCCTTCTTTTGATTCTTCAAGAACTTTTTTCTTTGATTCTTTAATAGCTTCTCTTTCACCTAAAATAGAAGAATACTTAATTTCTGAAAGATTTCCTTTTTTGTCTTTTATAAATACAGGCTGTGTTGGATAAATGTTGCTTTTTGCCTCTTCTGAAGTTCCCCATTTTTTAAATTCATCTTTATCCGTTTTTCTAAGTTCATATACATCTCCAAAATTATTTGGATCAAAATTAGGATAATTCCCCATAGCAATTATGTTACCCGTAGAAGGATCTGTCACTATTATTGAACCATTATCTGCACGATATTTTTCAACTGCTGATTTTAAAAGCTCTTGTACTTTACTTTGAACAACACGATCTATGGTGAGTACAACTGAATCGCCATCTACTGCATCTGTCATATTGGAAATATCAAATACAAGTTGCATTCCTTGTACATCATTTTTACTTAAAATTTCCCCTTGTTTCCCACTCAATAATTTTTGAAATTTTTCTTCAATCCCATATTGACCATTCCCCTCGTGATCAACATATCCAATAACGGTTGAAGCAAGTTGATTTTCAGGATAATAACGCCAATGTTCTGGGATTAAAACTACCCCTTTAAAATAATGAGGGATATTTAAAGTATCAACTTTATGATTTTCGTAAGACTCTTTTTTAAGACCCCAAATAGCTTCTGAGGTTTCTGGAGATAGTCGTCTTTTTAGTGGTATATATCTTATTTTCCTCCTTGTAAGCAACTTTTTAATATAATTTTCCTCTTCTTCTAAAACAGGAGCTAAAGTTTTTGCATAGGCTTTAATTTTTGTTTGATCGATTTTGGTAGGATCGGTATAGATAAGATTTTTATTACGAACAACAAAAACCCCATATATTCCTAATTTTTCAATTAAGTCCATAAGTTCATCATTTGCTCCATACTTTAATGGCGAATAATCCACTTCTTCTTTAGAAATCTTTTGTAATAAATCACTCTCATAAGCAAGAATTAATTGTTCTTTTGTACGAGCATCTTTTATCTCTATTTTTTCTAAATCTTCTCCCTCTTTATCAATAAGAATTTGACTTTCATCAAATTTAACACTTCCTGAAGGACAGTTTTTATAATCTTCTTTACATGCTAAAAAATCTTCTTCACTAAAGAGAAGTGGTGCAAGGGCTTTTGCTACTCGTTGTTTATCGGGAATTTCAAACGGATCTATGTAGATAAGGTCTAGAGTTGTATTTGTGGCAAGTTTATTTAACTCCCCAGTTTTAGGATTTTCTGTAAGGATTTCTCCTCTTTTTGATGGTATTACGATTTTCCCATATTGCTGTTCTTGTGCTAATTTTAAATATTCTGTTCCATGCAGAACTTGAATGTAAAAAAGCCTTACAATAAAAAGTATAATAATTAGTGATGTGATAAACATCAAAAAAAACAATCGTTTTCTTGAATCTGCTTCAAGAAAAGTGCTCATAAAATCGCTTGCATACCTTCCTATTCGTGACTTTGAAGGTCTAGTACGAGCATGATGTTTATATGTATTTAGCCGTTGTTGATTTCTAGGAATATATGATTTAATCATCCCCCTTATTATTGATAATTTGGGATGATGAGTAAAGTTGAAAAGTTAAATTCTAGATGATTAGTTCCTTCTAAACTCTAGAATTAACGTTTCCTAAATTTTTCAGGGATAGGAACTTTTAAACCATCTAAAACATCTTTTGGGATTGAATCAAAATCCTTATACAGTCCAATATCAATATGCGAACCTGTCCCACTATCATGCACATCAAAATGTTTCACCTGTGGGAAATATTTTTCTAATAAAGCCTTAACATATGGTGCTGAACTAGCAGGAACAAAATCTGCTTTTAATCCTAATTGATGTAAAGAGTATTTATCTCCATTAGAACTTTTATTTGTTTCATTATCTCTAAAGCCACTAGACAGTCTAAGTGTTACTCCATTTGTGTTACATATCTCTAATAAAGCAACGACTATTGGATGAAAATCTTTATGCAGTTTTTCATATTTATAAGCTTCAAGATTTGTATATCTTTGAATAATTTCACATAAGACTCCTGATCCCATTGTTTCATATTTCTTAATATTAATTTCTTTTAAATTTTTAATCCATGTTGTTACTTTCTCTGGCTTTGCATTAGAAACTTCTTGTTTTTCCCCTCTCATTTTTTCTTTAACTTCTTTATGTGCTTCTTCTGCCTCTTTTTGACTTTTATCATCACCTTCAAAATAAATCTCACTAAGATTATTTATATCATTAGAATTAACATCACTTGGAGAATATTTTTCAGAAAAATAAGCTATAAAATGAGGAGTATATTTATCATATGATGGATTATTTTTATCATTTATTTTCAAAGAAGAACCTCGATATTCTTTAAGATATTGATTTTCATGACGTGCAAGAATTGTCATTGACATTCCTAATTGTTGATCAAAATTTTCTTTATTTTCTTTTGAAGAATCAACACCTGGTAACATTACACCAAATTCTTTCCCTTTATTCCCATTTTCTTTTTTATATACAGCAATCATAAATTCGGGATCAATTCCTTTACTTAAAGCTGTTTCAACAATCTTCTTAATATTTTCATCTTTTTCCATTTCTTCTCTAGTCTTTTTTGGTAATTCCTGTTTTTTCTTAAGAACCTCAAACCCCTTTGAAGTAACATCTTTCCCTTTATCTGGTTCAAGAATTGTTATTTTCGTACCAGACCAAATTTTTAAACGCTCCTTTTTATTACCATTTTCATCTAAAGCCCAAAACTCTCCTGTTAATCCATCCCTAACTCCTTCTAATGTATTTGCTGACTGTGAATTTTTAGAAGAATGATCAACTCTAATTTTTTGTACATTAGGAGGAAAAATATGCGCTGCACTAATTTGTTGCTCCAGTTTACGATTTTTACTAAAATCTATATTAATTATATCTTCTGGTTTTAGTTTAGAACTAATTTCCTTATAATCACTTACTCTTGATAATCTTTCATATAATCCTATTGATAAAAACTCTCCTGTATTCATACCATTTCTAATAAACTCAACATCATGCTCCATATTTACATTAAATTCAACACGTCGAATTAATTTATTTATTTCATCAATTTGTAATTTTTTTTTATTTTCTATTTCTAATATACTGTCTAAATCACCTAAAGATTTTTTTATACTTTCTGGCAATTTATTTATATCATCAATTCCTAAATGAGAAAGAATTTTTTTAACATCTTCATCCTTTCTTTTTTTTAACTCTTTTAAATCTTCTTCAACTCCCCCATCCGCTAATCTATCAAATTCTTTTTTTGTAAGCTCTCCTTGTTTATCCACCTTTTCTTTAGGATCATTTGGAGTATCAACTTTTGTAGCAGCCATATCAAATGCAAGAAATAATCTTCTTCCTTCTAAAGAAAATAGACATTGATTATAAGCCATTGATTTATTTTGAAAAAAGATCATTTTTTATTTTAATTTTCAATTGCTTCAAGTTTTGTAAAAAGCTCTTTATCACTCTCCTTATTGTCTAAATCTTCTGCACTTTTATATAAACTATTTAATCCTTCTGTAATTTTATTTTCAATAATTTGTTTTCTTTTGATCTGATATTTTATTACTTCTTCTTTCGCATTTTCTATATCTTTAGAATTTTTTGCTTGGACAACTTTTAAAAGAATAGCCTGCAAATCATCATCCATTTCTTGAGCTAAAAGGTAATAAGCCTTCTTTTCTTCTGAACTGAGAAATTTAGATTTATCTAACCCTTCAATAATTTGCTTCATAAGTAACGACATATTTTCAACTTAAAATCTGGCTATTATAGCATATTTTTTAATAAAAATCAAAATTACAATCTTTCTCCTCTTATATTCCCATGATTTTTAAGATCACTAACCTGTTTTTGTTGTTTTTGAACTAGTGAAGCTAAAGAAAAGTAATCTTTAAAAGTAATTTTATTACCACCTAATGTCACAGATTTATCTACCATAATCTTCCATATACGATATTCATAATCTGTTTCTATCAGAGCTCCTTTTGAATCTGCTCTTTTTAAAATATTATCCATAAATTCTTCAATTTTTTCTTGAGGAACTCCATTAATTCTCACTTCCTTAAACTTTTCTGTTACTAATGTAATATAGAAAAATTGTTGATCTAATTCATTAGACTTTTTATCTAACCAAGTTCCATCTATTACAGAATCGAATGAATGTATTTTTTCATCAATAAGTTTTAAAACTTGATTTTTAGCTTCTACTCTAATCTTTTTAGGAGATGTATAATTTAAGGTGTTATGAAGCCAGCCATGATTTTTTTTATCCTTTTCTATCAAAGGTTCTATGAAAGAAATATATACATCTTTCAATTCTGGAGGAAAACTAGAATGAGATATTTTATTTTCGTCCATTGTTTCCACCCAATGTTTCCAAATTCTTAGCTTAGGTAAAGTTTTTTTAGCAGCTTTATCTAAATTCCGAGAGTCTCTAACTAAATAGTCTGTAGACGGTCCATCTTGCTCATAGCTAAAGTCTATGAAGCTTGATGTTTTACTTAAATAATCTAAAGGCTCCTGATTCCATTCAAGTGGTGCTATACCTAATTTTTCTAGTCCTGCATCTATTGGCCCTAAAATACTTCCACCTAAAGCTTTTCCTGCAAAATCAACAAAATTGTTAGCATCCTTCCATCCTGAAACATCTCTATTTCTATTTGGCATATGCTTATCAAGGAAAGGAGTTACATGTGCATCCCATAATTTACCAACTCCCAATGAAGCTCCAATTCCTGCAACTAGTCCAACCATAAGCTTAGCTACTGGATGAGGTATTTTCATTGCCACCATAGCTCCTGCCATAAATCCTCCAAATTCTGCTGATGTTTTAGCAAGGAAATCTACTTTATTATCAGCATTCTCTACTCCATAAATTACAAAACAAGCAAAAACTATTCCTCCTGCTTTAGCAAATTTATCTATATATTTTTGAGCAAATGCATAATCCTGTGCTTTTGTTAAAACTTTTAGGATGTCTGGATTCTTTTTAAGCAGATTAAACTCTGCAGGATTATTAAGAGAGTTTTTTAAAGAGTTAATAATACTTGGATTCTTTTTACTTAAGACTTCTAGTTGAGCAACTTCCCCTTTATTTATTCCTAATTGTTCAAAAGTGCTTATTTCTGATGGAGTAAATTTTATTTTATCAATTTTAAGCTTTTTTAATTCAGATTCTACTCCTATTTTTGCTTTTTTAAAACTTTTATGGCTAATTACTTCCTTTCCTTCTGCCATCTTTATCATCTTTTCCATTTTTATCCCCTTCTCTTTCAATACATTCCCTTCTCCATCTAATTTTAAAAACTCTCCTTTTTCTCCTGCTTTATATACCTGATCTCCCACTTGTACATATTCTCCTGCTTTTACTTTGCTTAAAATATTTTCTTTAACAGAAACGCTATCTGATGCATTACTGCGACCACCTTCTAAATTAGCAGAATCTACTACTCCTAAACTTTTAGGCTGTTTCTTAGAATTAAAACTAGCTTCATCTATATTTATTCCCACATTTTTATTCCATGTTTTAAATTCTGCATAATCTTTAAACTTTGCAAAATCTATTTCATACTTTCTTACTACAATTTCAGTTTTTCCTTGCAATTTTAATTGATCAAATTTATTTTTATTTATACCTTTTTCTGAAATATTACCTTCATTAAATTCACTTCCTACTCCTATATTTTTTTGAAATGATTTATAATCTAATTTTTCAATATTTACTTTAACTTCTTTCACTTGAACTTTTCCTTCCATATTTATTGCTTCTGATGCACGATAAGTATTCTTTGCTTTATCTGCAGATGATTCAGGAGGTACTTTAACTGATCTGCCTAATTTAATAGCCCCTCCCTTATTATCCATTTTCTTCAAAAATTCTCCTATTGACTTAAACCTTGCCCTTAGATTCTTTATTTTATTTCCCAACCATTCTTTTACTCTTACACTTATCCCCTTTTCTTTTTGTAGCGATTTAACCTCTGCTTCTTTTGCTTTTATTTCTGCTTCTAACGTCTTTGCTTTTTCTAAAGTTTCTAGCGCACGTTCATATGCTTCTATGTCTGCCCCTTTATCTAGCCCTTCTATTACTTTATTAGCTTCTGCTAACTTAGTTTTTGCTTCTGCTACTCTTTTATTTAATGACTCTATTTGATTGTTTAAATTCTCCACTCTATGCTTTTTTAATTCAGATTCTACTCCTATTTTTGCTTTTTTAAAACTTTTATGGCTAATTACTTCCTTTCCTTCTGCCATCTTTATCATCTTTTCCATTTTTATCCCCTTCTCTTTCAATACATTCCCTTCTCCATCTAATTTTAAAAACTCTCCTTTTTCTCCTGCTTTATATACCTGATCTCCCACTTGTACATATTCTCCTGCTTTTACTTTGCTTAAAATATTTTCTTTAACAGAAACGCTATCTGATGCATTACTGCGACCACCTTCTAAATTAGCAGAATCTACTACTCCTAAACTTTTAGGCTGTTTCTTAGAATTAAAACTAGCTTCATCTATATTTATTCCCACATTTTTATTCCATGTTTTAAATTCTGCATAATCTTTAAACTTTGCAAAATCTATTTCATACTTTCTTACTACAATTTCAGTTTTTCCTTGCAATTTTAATTGATCAAATTTATTTTTATTTATACCTTTTTCTGAAATATTACCTTCATTAAATTCACTTCCTACTCCTATATTTTTTTGAAATGATTTATAATCTAATTTTTCAATATTTACTTTAACTTCTTTCACTTGAACTTTTCCTTCCATATTTATTGCTTCTGATGCACGATAAGTATTCTTTGCTTTATCTGCAGATGATTCAGGAGGTACTTTAACTGATCTGCCTAATTTAATAGCCCCTCCCTTATTATCCATTTTCTTCAAAAATTCTCCTATTGACTTAAACCTTGCCCTTAGATTCTTTATTTTATTTCCCAACCACTTTTTTACTCTTACACTTATCCTTTTTTCTTTTTGCAACTTCTTTATATCCTTCTCAAGTTGCCCTATTTCATTCTCTAATTTTGTATATTCATCAACTAGGTTTTTATCAACTTTAAGTTCTAGTTTATTCTTTTCTGTTAATTCTTTTCCTATTTCTTCAAGTCTAGATGCCTTTTTCTCTATACTATCTTCAAATGTTTTTATTTTTTCATTTAAATTAGAAGATTGTGCTTCTTTAAAATCATCATGAACTTCAAAGTTTGTTTTCTCTTTCATCATTTCTTCTCCTGAAATAGTATTATTTTCTCCTTTAATCAGCTCTCCTTTTTTATTTAACTTCGAAAACGTTCCATCTCCATTTGATTTATATATTCCATCTATTACTTTTACATATTTTTCTTTTGGAGTAGAATTTAAGGATTCAATCTGCAATTTATAGGCAACAGCTTCTTTTGCGCTATTAAAATCTTTATACCCCTTAATTTTTGAATTATCATTCATTTGATTAGCAGGAATTGGCTTTCCTTTTAAAGGTATCCCATTTTTATCTACCTCTGAAAATGTCCCATCCAAATTTGGCTTATATATACGGTTGTTTACAATAAAAAACTCTTTCCCCTCATATCCTAAAGCTATTCCAGTAGGACCTCTAGGATTTAAAACAATTGCTGGACTTGGGACATCTGTATCTTCTCTCTCATCTATAAAAGTAACCTTTAAAGGTTCATCATTATCACCTTTTAATTCATATTTCCCAATAATAGAATTCATTGTTTCAGGACCTATTTTCCCATCAATTACTACATCTCCTAGAATATTCTGTATTTTTCTACCAAAAAGCTCTAAAACATATAAGTTATCTATTTCTAATCCAAAAAGTGTCTTAATAAGTTCTTTATTAATACCTTTCCAATTACCACTTAATTTTTTATATAAAATATTCTCCTTTATTACACTAATAAGAACATTTTTATTGGTTTCTAAAAATGCATCATTTAATTTGTCCACAGTTAGTGTTAAATCTATTCCTGATTTTAGTGCTTCTAAATAACTATCAAACTCCACAGTACTAAGTATGTTATTTTTATCTTCATCAAAATCACTCATTTCAATTCCTCTAGGATCATCAATAGTTTTAGTTATTGATTTAACGATTATATTTCTAACACTTTCTTCTATTTCAGTATTTTTGCCTATTTTACTTTTATACAATTCCTGTAATTCGTTATAACGTTTACTAATAATATCATCCTTATTTCCCCCATTATCTATATCTTCGACTGAATTTTTAATTGAGTCATCACCATTTTCAGCTTCAATAACTTTTTCCCTAATATCAACATCAACGTTAAGAAACCTATTATTTTCTATAGGAAAGTAAAGATGTGAATTTTTTGGAATATTTTTCATTTTAATTTTTATTTTTTTATAATTTATCTAATTCTTCTTCCAAATTTATTATTTCTCCTTTATCTATTTTATTACTCTTATTCTCTGCCTCAATTCTAGCTTCATTAATTTCTTTGTCAGTGTATTTTTCTAAAAAATCTAAGAAATCAGGATGAACTTCTAAAACTTTTTTTATAAGCCTTTCCTGAGTTTCTTCTGCATCACTTAAAAGAACTAGTAAAGCATCTAATTGGTCTTCAGATAAACTATCAAGTTTCCCTAGAATTTTTTGCTTTGATTCTTGGCTTACTAAAACTGAAACATCTAGAATATCTATAATTTTTTGTTTTTTGTTCTCCATTTATTTTACTTAAAAATTCCTATGATTATAGCAAATTTATGGGTAAAATTCAAAGATCATGAATATACAAAATTAAATAATATGTTATAAAGCCAACATAATATTTTTTTTAATCAAAAAATTAAATAAATTAAAAGAGTTTCAATACCTCAATCAAATCAATCTTCTTCTCTCCAAAAAAGAAGCTCATTTCATTCTCAAATCTATCTGTATAAGAACTAATAATTCCTTCTTTCTTCGCATAATGAGCCAAAACAAATTCTCTAGCCTTATTTTTATCTTCATTAAAATCAATAAATCCAAAATCACACTCTTTATTTTTTTCAAAACATGGCTTTATTTTTTTATCAAAATATCTTTTTGCTTCAGAGTATTCCCCTTTTGAACGTAAAATTATTTCAAGAGCTTCATATTTAGAAATATTTTTAGATGGGGTTAATTCTTCCAAACCTTTCCATTCTTCAGGTAAATAACCTTGTTCAAAGGCAAATGCTATATAAGGCGCAATTGAATTATCTATTTTTATATCTTCATAAATAACTCTTTTTTTATCTTTTTTAACAAATTCATCTTCATACCATTGAAAAGCTTTATAATCTTTTCCCTCATTTTTTATAAGTATTTCTAGAAAATCTCCGCGAGATACTCCGCCTGTTTTCCAGGATCTATAAATTATATCATCATCAATAACATCTTCTCTTTTTGCTATAAGAATATTTTTGTCATTAGTATCAAGTTTTTCCGCTACTTTTCGACTAGATTCAAGGATTAAAAACAGTGGTCTAGCAATTCTTTCTAATGTGAGAATTTCTCCAAAGTCATCCGAACTTTTTAATATTCCTTTTTTAAATAGCTCACGTTTTAATGTATCTCTTTCCCACCAGTTCACATAAATATCTAAAACTTCTGAGATGGCAAAATAAAAGTCTTCCATTGTTGCCATTTGACTTGGTCTAAAATCATCTCCACTTATGCCTTTGTTAAATCCATATTTTTCAAATAGATAAATCTCTCCTCTATATTCTTCTGATTTTCTAACATCACTATATCCCCAATATTCTCTATTTCTTGCTTTTTCTATATCAACTCTATCACTTAAAAATGAAGTAGTGTGAATAATAAGAGAGACCATTTCAGCTCTACTTAAGGCATGTTTAGGATTTTTCTTTTTTATCTTTTCAGGAAAATCTGCAGAGTATAATGATTTTAAATAAACATTTTTTGTAGAATATTTATCATAAGGAGATTTTAGTTTTGACTCTGTTTCTTGCTGTGTTTTTAAATATTTATTATTACTTAATATAATTAACATACCATTATTTACTGCAATTCCTGTGCCATTTTTAAATATTTTTGTTTCTGAAAGCTCATTATTTTCTAAAGAAAAAGTATTATATTCATTTGCATTTTGGTTTGATATTATAAGAGAACAACCCGAAACTGAAACATTTTCAGGTAAATCTACTTTAATAAATGAAACTGCATTTTCAGGAATATTAACATTGTATTCATTTTCTACTCTAAGAGCAGAAATCCAGCTTGGAGGGAAAATTTCTCCTCCGTAAATAAAATTATCATCTCTATTAAAAGAAGATCCTTTATTACATTTTAATGCAATACTTTGGTTATAACGCTCCAATGTAATGGATACTGGAGTCTTTCCTTTTGTATAATATAAAGAAATCGGCTGATAAAGAGTTAAATTTTTAATTTGAGAAGTATATAAATATTTTGTTTTTTTAGTTTCTATTAGTTTTGTTGATATTTCTCTTTTTTGAACACCAGATTGCTCTCTGTATTCATTTAATTTTTTACTGATTATGGAAAAAAGAATCGTTTCATCTGAAAAATTTCCTTTCCCATCAATAACAGAAAATGTTGCTGTATAAAGCCCTGAATTTTTAGGAATCCAATAAAAAGTATCATTTTTTATATTCCATTCATCTCTAGAAATGTTTGAAGAATGCATCGCATAAGCAAAATCTGGAGTCCCTGTTTTTGGTAGTAAATATATTGATATTTCATTTCCTACAACCCCTACTTGATTTTCTAATTCAAAAGTTAAATTAGCAGAAACCTTTAACGGGATAAGAAAAAAAATCAAGATAAACGCCAGTAGTATTTTTTGGAGATATTTCATTGATAAATATTTAGATTTAGGCGCGATTTTAAACTTTTTTAATAAACATGTCAAGCTAACTAAAAAAATTAGTATAATATTCAATTCTAAGCTTATTAATTAGCAAAATATATGCTATAAATATTAATAAAATTAATATTATAAAGCCAAAAAAAAACCTTGACTTTATAAATTAGCACTCTATAGTAAAGATTGCTAATAAGCATTATATTTATTTCTTAATTTTATGAATTATGAAAAAATTAATCCCACACGGATCGGCTCTTTTTACTCCATTTTTCGATGAGGATTTGCTATTCCCTTCATTTTCTGGAATACAGTCTTTAACATCATTCCCAAAGGTAGACATGAAAGAGACTAAAAAAGAAATAGTAGTAAAAGCAGATATCCCTGAATTTGATAAAGGAGATATTTCCTTAAAGGTACAGGATAACAAATTAATAATTAGTGGGGTAAAAGTTGAAGAAAAAGAAGAGGAAGATAAAGAAGACAGATATTTTCTTAAAGAAAGAGAGTGCAAAGAAATTCACAGAGAGATAAATCTCCCAAAATCTGTAGACCCAACTAAAGTCACAGCTAAAATGAAAAATGGAGTTCTCACTGTGAAGATGGTTAAAAAATCTGTTTCTGAGGAAATTGAAATTAAGGTAGAGTAAAAATAATGGTCATTCTGGCTTGCCCAGAATCCAATTAAATTAAATTGCCTTAACTTAAAATATTTACCATTAATATTTTAAACTCATATATTTATAAGAGATTCCGAGCAAGTCGGAATGACCTTACTTTGATTTAAGTAAAAGACCTGATATCAGTATCAGGTCTTTTACGTTATTACTTTTGAATATTCTATACTATCTAGAAATATATTCTGCTAAATCTACTAATCTACAAGCATATCCCCACTCATTGTCATACCAAGCAACCACTTTTGCAAATTTTGCGCCCATAGTTTTAGTAAGTTCAGCATCTATTATTGAGCTTCTGCTATCTTTTCTATAATCGATTGATACAAGAGGTCTTTCTTCATAACCTAGTATTCCTTTTAACTCTCCTTCTGAAGCTTTTTTAAATGCTTTATTTATAATTTCAACGCTTATATCTTTTTTTGTTTCAAAAGTTAAATCTACAATTGAAACTGTTAGAGTTGGTATTCTTATAGCAAATCCATCTAATTTTCCTTCCAGTTCTGGGATTACCAAAGAAACAGCTTTTGCTGCTCCTGTAGTCGTAGGAATTATACTTTCTCCTGCAGCTCTTGATCTTCTTAAATCTTTTTGTGCAGCATCAATTACTGGCTGACTTGAAGTATATGAATGAACTGTGTTCATAAGTCCTCTTTCTATACCAAAGTTGTCATTAAGGACTTTTACTACTGGTGCTATACAGTTCGTAGTACAAGATGCATTCGAGATTATTACATCACTATCTTTAAAACTTTTTTCGTTAACCCCCATTACAAAAGTCCCATCAATCTCATCTTTTCCTGGAGCTGAAATAATAACTCGTTTTGCTCCTGCTTTTAAATGTTTTGTTGCACCTTCTCTTGTTCTGAAAACTCCGGTACATTCAAGAACAATATCAACACCAAGTTCTTTCCAAGGTAAATTTTCAGGCTCTCTATCTGCACACACCTTTATTTTTTTCCCATTTATGATCAAATTTTCATTGTTATGCTGCACTGTTCCTGGAAATCTGCCATATGCTGAATCAAACTGAAATAAATGTGCCGCTGTTTCAGTTCCTGAAAGATCATTTACAGCAACTACTTCTACTGAAAGATTTCTTTCTAAAATTGATCGTAAGGCAAGTTTTCCTATACGTCCAAAACCATTAATGGCAATACGAGTCATAAGTGATTTTTTAATATATAAATTTTCGGCGAGATTTTAACAGTTTTTCTATAAAAATCGAGATGAAATATAATAATTTTCAATAAAAAAGAGAGACATCGTTTTGTCTCTCTTAAATTTTAAATAACCAAATATGAACACTACACAACTCCCCTTTCTTTTTTAACTCTCTCAACAACATTAGACGGAGCTGGAGAATAATGCGAAGGCTCCATTGAATAACTCGCACGCCCCTGACTCATAGATCTAAGATCAGTTGCATATCCAAACATTTCAGAAAGTGGAACTTCAGCATCAATAATTTTAGCAAGTCCTCTATCTCCCATATTTTTAATGTTACCACGTCTAGAAGAAATATCTCCCATAACATCACCCATAAATTCTTCAGGAGTAGTAATTTCAACTTTCATTATAGGCTCAAGAAGTTGAGGTGATGCCTTTGGAGCAAATTCTCTAAAAGCGAAAATAGATGCCATCTTAAACGCAAGTTCAGATGAATCCACATCATGATAAGTACCATCTAGAAGAGTAGCTTTAACATCAACTACTGGATAACCAGCAACTATACCACGAGTAAATACTTCTTTAAGCCCTTTTTCAACAGCTGGAATATATTCATTTGGAATAGATGCTCCTTTAATTTTATTAACAAACTCAAATCCTTTACCTGCTTCTTGTGGCTCAAAATTAATAACAACATGACCATATTGACCACGACCACCAGTTTGTTTTTGATATTTATATTCAGCTTCAATTGATTTAGAAATAGTCTCACGATAAGCAACCTGAGGCTCTCCGACATTAGCTTCTACACTAAATTCTCTCTTCATTCGGTCTACTAGGATATCAAGATGAAGTTCTCCCATTCCAGACATGATAGTCTGACCTGTTTCATCATCTGTATAAACCTGGAATGTCGGATCTTCTTCTGCAAGTTTCTGAAGTGCAATCCCCATTTTTTCTTGATCTGCTTTTGATTTAGGTTCAATTGAAATAGATATTACCGGCTCTGGAAAAGTCATTGATTCAAGTACAATATGATTTTTTTCATCACAAAGCGTGTGCCCTGTCATTGTATTTTTAAGACCAATAACAGCACCAATATCTCCTGCTTCGATAACGTTTACTTCCATTCTTGAATTGGCATGCATTTTTACAAGACGACCAATTCTTTCTTTTGTTCTTGTATTTGGATTATAAACAAAAGATCCACTTTGAAGTTTTCCTGAATAAACTCTTACGAACGTAAGTCTTCCGATATATGGGTCTGTAGCAATTTTAAATGCAAGAGCTGCTGTATAATCGTTCACATCTGGTTTTCTTTCAAGCTCCTTAGTTTCATCATCTGGATCAAATCCTTTTGAAGAAGGTACATCCAAAGGAGTTGGAAGAAAATCAACTGCAGCATCAAGTACTAGCTGTACACCGATATTTTTAAGTGCTGATCCACATAACACTGGATAAATATCTCCTTTAACAGTTCCTGCACGAATTCCTTTTTTAATATCTTCCGCTGTAAGCTCTTCTCCTTGAAGATACTTATTCATCAAGTCTTCATCTTGTTCTGCAGCTATTTCAATCATATGAGTTCTATGATGATCAACTTTAGGCTTAATATTTTCAGGAATATCTGTTTCAATAATATTTTCTCCGTTTTTCCCTTCAAATTTATATGCCTTCATTGTTATAAGATCAACAACTCCAACATGTTCTAATTCAACTCCAATTGGATATTGAATAGCAAAGGCTTTTTTAGAAAGTCTCTGATGAATGGTTTTAAGAGACATGTCGAAATCACCTCCCATTTTGTCCATTTTATTAACAAAACAAAGTCTAGGAACATTATATTTATCAGCTTGTCTCCAAACAGTTTCAGACTGAGGTTCAACTCCCATCGCCCCATCAAATACAGCAACTCCTCCATCAAGGACCCTAAGTGATCTTTCAACTTCTACCGTAAAATCAACGTGACCTGGAGTGTCAATTATATTAATAGTAGTTCCTTTCCACTGGCACTGTGTTGCAGCTGAAGTAATAGTAATTCCCCTCTCTTTTTCTTGCTCCATCCAGTCCATTGTTCCTTCACCATCATGTGTTTCTCCTATCTTGTGGATTTTCCCAGTGTAGAAAAGAACACGTTCTGTTACTGTGGTTTTACCTGCATCAATATGGGCAATAATACCAATATTTCGCACAATTTTAAGATCCATGATTTTTTTAAGTTTAATAAATTATATTTTTCCGCGGGATTCTATAAAGAATTAAATGAAAAGTAAATAGGATTTACTTTAAAAAAGCACTATTTCTTAATAATATTATTTTCATCTTTTTCCCAATTTTTTGGATTAGAAATGATATATTCACGAATACGATTTAATTCTTCTTCATTACGAATAATTCGATCATGAAATCGCGATTGCCAAGCAAAATAATCATATCCTAATTTATGTATTTGTTTAGTTATTATTCCTTTAAACCCACGAATAATTGAAGATAAATTGTCTAATTGAGGACCAAACTTGTTTTTATATTTTAAATTTCCTGATAAAGACACATTGCAATGTAGAGACGCATTGCAATGCGTCTCTACATCTTTTTCCGTAATAAAAATTATACCATGAATATGATTCGGCATAATTACCCATTCATCCAATTGAACATTTTTACGAATATTTTTTGTATTAATCCATTCTTCTGAAATAATTCCCCCCATTTCCGAAAGATACATTTTTTCATCTTTTATTTCACCAAAATGGTGTTCTCTATTTTTCGTACAAATTGTAACGAAATAAACACCACTTGATGAATAATCCCAACCTTCTAGACGAGATGACTTAATTCGATATTTATTTTTGAATTTTTCTGAATCTGACATAAAAATAAAATAATCCATAATTTTTAGATTATAGATATTTTAAATAATTTTTGTCGTAATTGTCTAAATATTTACGTAGAAATACATTGGCAACGTTGCGACATATCCACCTCGTAAAGACACATTGGTCTCCACAAAATAATGTTAAAACTGTTCCAAAAACCTTACGTCATTCTCGAAAAACAACCTTATATCTTTTATATTATATTTAATCATAACAAGTCTATCTATACCTAACCCAAAAGCAAATCCATTAAATATATCTGGATCAATCGCTCCATTTTTCAAAACATTAGGATGAACCATACCAGCCCCTCCAACCTCAAGCCAATAATCTTTTTTTCCTTTCATAGGGAAAGAAATATCAATCTCTAAACTAGGTTCAGTAAATGGAAAATATGAGAGACGAAATCTTAGATCTAAATCTGGTTTATATAGAAGTTCTCTAAGGGAAGAAAGTAATACTGCTTTCAAATTTTTAAGAGAAATAGATTCATCTATCATTAATCCTTCAACTTGATGAAATATTGGACTATGAGTTGCATCGCTATCTTTACGATAAACTTTACCTGGAGCAATAATACGAATTGGAGGTTTATTGTTTTGCATATACCTAATTTGCATATTTGAAGTTTGGGTTCTAAGTACCATTCCTAGATCCCTATCATCTTTCATAAAATCTTTTCTTTCAGCTTTTAAATCTTTCAGAAAAAACGTATCTTGCATTTCACGTGCAGGATGGTCTGCCCCAAGATTTAAAGCTGTAAAATTATACCACTCACTCTCAATTTCAGGACCTTCTGCTTGCGAAAACCCTAGTCTTCCAAAAACATCCACCACTTCATCGATGAATGAAGAAATAGGATGTCTTGCCCCTTTTATTTTTTTGATAGAAGGAGCTGTAACATCAATCCATTCATTATCTGATAAAGTATTCATTTTAACTTCTTCAAGCTCTGCTTTTTTAAATTCAACAGCATTTTCAATTGCGACTTTTGCCTGATTTATCATTTGCCCAACTTTAGGTCTTTCTTCTTTTGAAAGAATTGATATTTCTCTTGAAAATGCTATTAACTCACTTTTTCTTCCTAAATATTTTATTTCAAATTCTCTTAAACTCTTTTCATCATTTGCACTCTTAATATTCTTAAGCGCTTCATTTTTTAATTCTTCAACTTTATTAAGCATAAAATTAACTTTTAAATAGATATTTCTTAAAGTTACAAAACAATATTTACATAATACTTGTTATTGTTCTAAAGCCCAAGTAAAATTATACTAAAGCTAAAAAATACTACACAATAAACTTTTTAAATGCGAGATATTTTTATTATTTTTGTTGCCATTCTCAACTTTTTACTTTTTTCAGGGAAAATAATTGTTGGAATAATATCAAATTCTGTCGCTCTTATTTCAGATGCCATTAACTCTTTTACTGATACAATAAATTCATTAATTGTATTATGGGCAACTAAAGTAGCTAGAAAAAAAGCAGATAAAAATCATCCTGCTGGACATGGTAGAGCACAACCATTAGCAGCATTCTTTGTTGCAATTATGACCAGTGTTCTTGCTATTGAAATAATCAAAGAATCTATAATAAAAATTATTAATCCTACAATTATAACACACTTAAAAGAAGCAATTATAGTATTAGTTATAACTATTATCACAAAAGGTCTTTTAAGTGTTTTTGAGCATTACAAAGGTAAAAGAGATCGAAATTCAGCACTCATTGCAATGTCAATTGAATCTAGGGGAGATATGCTTATTTCATTTGGAGTTATTGTTGGAATACTCTTTTCAGTGAAATTCGGATTTAATTGGGTCGACCCTTTGGTTGGTATATTGGTAGGAATCTATGTTTTTTACACTGGATACAAAATTGCTAAAGAAAATACTGATTTTCTTATGGGGGCATCTGCAAAAAAGGACGATATTGAAAAGATAAAACAAGTTATCGACTCTTTTTCTGAAGTAATAAGCTTTCATAATTTAAAAGCTCAATATCTTGGAGAAAAACTTCAAGTAACGGTTCATTGTGAAGTAAAAAAAGATATATCTGCGATAGAATTACACAATTTGGAAACAAAAATTTCTAGAAAAATAGAAAGTTTGGAACTTGTAGAAAAAGCGCTTGTTCATATTGATCCAAAGATAGAGAAGTAAAGTTTGTTTTTCTTTAAAATAGAAAATATAATCTTTATGGAGATTAGTCCTAATAAATTAGAAATTTTAGGGACTATAATAATATTAGAAACTCTGATTTTAAAAAGTCTTAATTAATACAACTATGATTTTTTTCACCCCATTTATAATTTTATTTTTCACTGAAGTTTTGAAAGTTATTATTAAAAGCATAAAAAATAAAAAATTACAGTTAAAATGGTTTTTACATGCAGGGGGAATGCCGAGCGGACATTCTTCTTTTACTGCTTCTATTGCCACACTAGCCACTTATATTAAAGGATTTAATTCAATTGAATTTTTAATTGCTTCAGGTTTTGCATTACTAATAATGTATGATGCTCGTGGGGTTAGAGCAACTGTTGGAAAACATGCTAAGCTTATTAATAGTCTTTACAAAGAATATCATCTAGATGAATCAATTGGTCACACAAATCTACAAGTTTTTATAGGAGCTTGTATAGGAATTGGATTAACTATAATTTGTATAAAAGTTTTTGGATATTTAGGTTTTCAGATTTAAAATAGATTATAAAAACTTTATTTTTATAAGCCCCATGAGTACAATTAGCAAGAAATGGCTACTCCAGATTTACTAGAATATTTATCGGCAACGATAACAGATGAACCTCCTGTGAAAATTGAGCAGGGCAATGTTATACGTAAAGGAGTAAATGCAGAATTAGATGAATGGAGAAACATAGCTAAAGGTGGGCAAAAATGGATTTTGGAATATCAACAAAAACTTATTGAAAAAACTAAAATACCAACATTAAAAATTAAGTTTAATAGAGTTTTTGGGTATTTTATTGAAGTAAGTGCAGGACAAAAGAATAATGTTCCTGAGTACTTTATAAGAAAACAAACACTAACAAATGTTGAAAGATTTACAACTTCAGAACTAATTGAATATCAAGAAAAAGTATTAAGAGCAGAAGAAGAAGTTGTAAGACTAGAAAATGAGATTTTTAATAACACTTGCAAAAAAATTCTACAAGAAGCAAGTGAAATTCAAGGGCTTGCAGATGAAATATCTGAGATTGATCTTTTAAGTTCATTTGCAGAACTTGCAGTAGAAAATAAATACTGTAAACCAGAAATAACAGAAGAAAATATACTAGATATTAAAGAAGGAAGACATCCTGTTGTTGAAGAACTCACACCAAATTTCATTCCAAATGATACTTATTTTGATGAAGAGAAAAGGTTCATTTTACTTTCAGGTCCAAACATGTCTGGGAAATCAACATATTTAAGACAGACAGCTCTAATTATTTATCTTGCTCATATTGGCTGTTTTGTCCCAGCACAAAAAGCAAAAATAGGATTAACTGATAGAATTTTTACAAGAGTTGGAGCTGGAGATAATTTAAGTACAGGAGAATCTACGTTTATGACTGAAATGCTTGAAGCTTCGACAATCCTTCATAATTCAACTGATAAAAGTTTTATTATTTTAGATGAACTTGGACGAGGAACATCAACATTTGATGGTCTTTCAATTGCATGGGCAATTAGTGAGTATTTACATAATAAAATAAATGCAAAATGTATTTTTGCTACGCATTACCATGAATTGATTGAAACAATTGGGGAAATGAAAAAAGCAAAAAATTACTCTGTTGCAGTGCTAGAAAACGAATCTCAAGGTGTTGTTTTTCTACATAAAATAATTGAAGGAGGTGCTGATAAATCTTATGGGATTGAGGTTGCAAAACTCGCGGGGATTCCAAAAGAAATTCTCTTAAGATCTAATGTTATTCTGAAAAGTTTAGAAGAAAAAAAGCAAAAGCAAGAAAATGCGTTGCAAATGAGCTTATTTTCTAATTCTCAAACTGAAGAAAAAGTTATTGAAGTTGAAAGAGATTCTGAACTTGAAAAAAAATTAAGGGATATTGATGTTAATAAACTAACTCCTTTACAAGCACTAAATTTTTTGGAGGACGCTAAAAAATCTTTAAAATAATTTCGTAGTAGTTTGCAATTGTATCAACACTATGGTAAACTATGGTCAAAGAAGAACTTTTTTAAAAAAATCACCCAAAAGAAAAATAATCTTTTTTTACATGTATTTGTATATTTATGCTTTAGAATAAAGCACTTTAATTTTTAAAATCATTTTATAATGAATATTCCATTTAATGGTAACCCTTCTTCAAATAATAACGAAAGGCAAGATCACAACAGAGATAAAGATAAAAATCATAATTTCTCTCATAAAAATAATTTGTCAAAAGATCATAAAAAAATAAACACCAATAACCCTCCTAATAAAGAAATAAAACAAGAACCGAAAAAAATGAATTTTGATGAAGCAATTCAAGCATTTTTATCATTTAAAGAGATGACCAAAAAAAGTGGGATTAATGTTGAAACTCCCAAAACAGAAAAACAATCTGAGCACAAAAATAATCAAAACAATGAATCTAATACTCATAATAACACCAAAAAAAATAATCAAAATCAAAGAACTTCACACCGAAATAAAAAACATTCTGATAACAAGTCTAATTTTTCTGATTTCAATAAAAACAAAGGAGCCCCAAGTTTAGAGCCTCGTGATTTTCAAAATTATATATTAAAGCCTAAAACTTCAGGACCTAAAACTTTTCCTTATCTAACTCCTACTCAATCTTTTGAGAAACATAAACCACATCCCAAAGAATTACATAGAAAGCAGATAGAAAAAGGTGTTTTGCGCATTATACCTTTTGGAGGAATGGAGCAAGTAGGAATAAACTGTATTGGATTTGAGTATGATAATGAAATTATTATTGTTGATATGGGGATACAATTCCCAGACGAACATATGCATGGGGTTCATGGGAGAATCCCAGATTTAAGTTATACCAAAGGGAAAAAAGTTATTGCAATTCTTATTACACATGGACATATTGATCATATTGGAGCTATTCCATATTTAATGCGTTCACTTGGTTCTCATATTCCTATTTATGCAGGACCTATGGCATTTGAGCTTATTAAAGAACGTCAAAAGGATTATAAATTCCCTCTTAACTTAAAAGATTTTAAAAAAAGTGCGATTAATCAATTAGGACAATATTTTTATGCTGAACCATTTACTGTAGATCATAGTATTCCTGACAGCATGGGTATTCGTATTCATACACCTGTTGGGAAATTTGTTCACACTGGAGACTGGAAATTCGATTCTGATCCACGTGAAGACACAGTTTCAGTAGATCATGAACAATTAAAAAGATTTGGACGAGAAGGAGTTAGAGCTTTGCTGTCTGATAGTACAAATTCCCATTTAACAGGATCTTCAATTGCTGAAAGAATTGTTATTGACCCAATTGAAAAGATTTTTGAAGGAGCCAAAGGACGTATTATTACAGGTACATTCTCATCTATTATTGATCGTTTGGAGATTATTATTCAAACGGCTGAAAAATTTGGAAGAAAAGTAGTTTTACTTGGACGTGGGATGCTTATGTATTTTGAAATTGCAAAGAATTTAGGATATATAAAAAGCCATCCAGGAACTATTATTGAGATGGGAGAAGCTGACCAAATGCCAGATAATAAGGTATGTATTTGCTGTACAGGAGCACAAGGAGAAAGATACGCAGCTTTAATGCGAATTGCTACTGGAGAAAGCCAAGATACTGAATTTAAAGAAGGAGACAGTGTTGTTCTTTCATCATCTGTTATTCCTGGTAATGAGCGTAAGGTTCAAGAGCTTATGGATATATGCTATGAACAAGGAGTAATCATACATCATTATAGACAATCTACTATTCATGCTGGAGGACATGCTCGTGAAGAAGACATAAAGCAATTGCTTGATGAGATTAAGCCTGAAGTATTTATGCCTATTTATGGTAATAGATTTATGATTCACGCTAATGCTAAAATTGCTGAAGAAATGGGATATTCTAAAGATAAAATTTTAAAAGCACGTAATGGCCAAATTATTGAATTTACAAAAAATTCATATAAAATTACAGACTTTTTTGCTCCGCATAAAATTGTTTCTATTGATGGATATCTTGTTGGATTTACTGGCGAAAAAGAGTTTTTGGAAAGGTTCCAGATGTCTAGAGGAGGTGTTTTAATTATTAATCTTTCTTATGATAAAGGTGAAGCTAAAGCTCACCTTATTTCACATGGATTTGTTGATCTCTCGTTAATTCCAGGGTTTAAAAATGAGCTTATTGAAACTATTAAGGATTTGTATCTTGAAGGGAAAATGGAGAATAGGAATAGAGATGAGAGTAATAAAATGATTAGAAGGAAGGTTCAAACTCTTATTTGGATGAGGCTTGGGAAAGAGCCTGTCGTTGTTGTGGCTTCTTAATAATTGTTGTTATTCCCAGCTACGATCGGGAATCTAGAAACTGAATCTTTATATTAAAAGAATTACAGATAACAGATGTGTATGTAACAAATCAGGTAGAAATGTCTTTTGATAAAATTTTGTTGAATGCTGTTTTGAATAGATTATATGGTGGCTACAAAAGAGGATATAAGTTTAATGAATTTGGAATAACGCAAAAAACTGGAGAAATTTCTGATTATATTAGAACTAAGGTAAAAAGTTTATAATCCATACTATTTTATAAGTAACTAATTTTAATACTGGAAGAGATGTGCCATGTACCATCTCTTTCTTTTTTTTTGACAAACAAACTCCCCCAAATTCAGCTCTACAATTTAATTAATCTTAAGTAATAGAGTTTGATAAAAACTGAATTCCTGAATAAATCAGGAATAGTAAGTTGATCATTCGTTATTGCTCATTGTCGATTGTTCAGAAGCTCTTATAACATTGATCATTAACTGAGCAATAGTCATAGGACCAACTCCTCCTGGAACTGGTGTAATATATGAGCATTTATCTTTAATGTTCTCAAAATCTACATCTCCACACAAAGAACCATCCTCAAGTCTATTAATTCCAACGTCAATAACAATAACTCCACTGCTTACCATATCTTCCTTTAGAAATTTAGGGATACCAATTGCTACTATTATTAAATCAGCATTTTTTGTATAAAAAGAAATATCCTTAGTTTTTGAGTGACAAATAGTTACAGTTGCACTTCTATTAGTAAGCATAGTTGCTATAGGCTTTCCTACTATATTTGATCTTCCAAGCACTACGACATTCATCCCTTTTACATCAATTTTATATTCTTCAAGAAGGCGGATAATTCCTCCTGGAGTTGCTGGGGGTAAATCTTCAAAATCTGGAGATGATACCATTTTCCCAATATTATATGCCGTAAATCCATCTACATCCTTTTTAGGATTGATATTTTTAAGAATTTTAGGTACTGAAATATGATCTGGAACTGGGACTTGGACTATAAGACCATGTATTGAATCATCATTATTTATTTTCTCTATAGTTTGTAAAATTTCTTTTTCTGATACTGATTCATCAAATTTAAATTCTTTATATTCTATCCCACACTTTTCACATGCCTTCTCCTTGTTTCTTACATAAACTGCAGAAGCTGGATTATTACCAATTAATATAACAGAAAGACATGGCTTTAATTTAATCGCTCTCTCTTTCAATCCATCAAGAATCTTTTGAGATACAGCCTTTCCATCTAGAATATTACTCATACTTAGTTTTAATTTATAAAGCAAAAATAGTGCTTTTATTTTAAGTTTTATATATCCTTTTGCCAAGAGTATCTAGCTCCAATTTCAATGAAGTTCATTTTTCCATTATCCTTTATCCTAACTCTCTTACTTTCCTCTATTTTTGTTAGGGTTTTTCGAGGATATTTATCTTCTTTAGGTATAAGAAGGTTATTTCCTGTTTTTTACTTGGCAATTCATCTTCACGAAATATGTCATTATTTAATGGCTTTGGTGTTTTTAAAATGGCCTAAATATGAAGGAGTTGAAGTTACTTCTACGAAAGAAGGATTTAAAATTCATGGTGGCGTAATGATAAAAGTCTATAAATACAAAGATCTTATTCACAATATTTTTAATGGCTCTTTTGTTTTAGAAACGTTGTATTTGATTCAAAAAGTTGTTTCAGGATTTTTCATAGGCTTAGCTCCCGTTATTATCCCCTACTTAATTCTTTTCTATTTTTTCTCAAAACAGGGAATAAATTTTGAAATTTTTGATTTAAAAGAGTCTTTAATGATCCTTTCTTGGTGGAGAGTTCTACTACTTTTTCCTTTTATATTTTTTGGAGCAATTATCGCCTCTCCAAGCTGGTCTGATGTAAAGCAAACTTTTCCCTTGTTTTTTATTTTATTTCTAATTCCTATACCTTTTGGAATAACCGATTTTTTATTCTTTTTTTCCTTTCTTCTTTTTATTGGGATTTCACTTTTTCTTTTGTTGTGGTTTCTTTTATTTATTCGAAAAGTTGCAAAGCGTTGAGTTTTTAAGCCATTCCCGCTATCGGGAGTCTCCTTTAAATACAATTTACTTAGATTGACTTAGAGCTTAAACAGATGCTAGAATTTTTGGGAGTTCTAGGACCATAGTTTAGTGGTAAAATTCCGGTCTCCAAAACCAGCGTCCTCAGTTCAATTCTGAGTGGTCCTGCCAATTTAAAAAACACTATCGTTTACAGCAAAAATAATGAGAATAAATGGATTTATTTTCTCATTTTTTAAATCCGATTTTCATTTCGTGACTTTGTTTTGGGAATTTCAATAATATTGTCTTTCCTTTTAAATAAGACACTTTTTCTGTTTCGAGGTGTTTGAGTATAGATGCTTTTTAAAAAATGATTTGGAGAAAGATATATACAGCGAGTACACTACGAGCAAGTTTGTGAGAACTTCCTTTTAAAATCAATATAAAAAAACAAATTTATTTTTATTCACCAATTGAATAAGAGCATTTTTATGAAGAATTTCTTAAAAAAAATAGGCTTTGCCCCTAAA
This sequence comes from uncultured Candidatus Peribacteria bacterium, assembly GCA_964466055.1. Classification (GTDB taxonomy): domain Bacteria; phylum Patescibacteriota; class Gracilibacteria; genus CAYXLW01. Next base: position 253,409 of record CAYXLW010000001.1, on the reverse strand, counting down.
GAAAATGCCTCTGGTGTTTTTCAAAAAAAATATCCTCAAGGTTGTATTATTGAGATTGATTTTGAGAAAGAAAAAATCAAATATGGAACAATTAAAGCTGATTCAGAAACAACATCAAATTTTTCTCAGGTTGAGAATTGGGTGGTTTTAGAGTGTGTAAATCGACTTTTAGAAAAGGGCTATAAACCAGAAAATATTGTTCTTGAGAAAATTTGGCCAAGTGGACACGGAACCAGTGGCAGACTTGATATCTGTGTTACTCGTGATGATGGATCGGAGTATCTACTCATTGAATGTAAAACTTGGGGAAAAGAATTTGAAAAAGAGTTTTCCAGAATGAAAAAAGACGGAGGACAGCTTTTTACATACTTTAAGTTCAGCAATAAGGCTGATGTTATTATGTTGTATGCTTCTCAGTTACAAGGTGAGAAAATAGAATACAAAAATGAAATTGTGAAGATTGAAGAAGAATACCGAACGGGAGATATGAAGGATTTCTATGAAAAATGGAATAAACTCACAAAAGATAACGGAGTATTTGATGAGTGGGTGACGCCATATTGTTATATTAGTAAAGCGCTTACGCCCGAACAACTCCAACCAATTACACAGGAGGACAGTGGCTTTATTTTTAACCAATTTCTTGAAATTCTTCGACATAATGTGGTTTCAGATAAACCGAATGCATTCAATAAAATCTTTACGCTCTTTTTGTGTAAGGTCTACGACGAAAAAACGACCAAAGAGAATGAGGAACTAAAATTTCAATGGCTTGAAGGAAAAGATACTGATGTGAGCTTTCAAATCCGTCTAACCGATCTCTATAAAAATGGGATGCTTGAGTTCCTTGAAAAACAGGTTACTGATTTTTCTGAAGATGATTTTGAGAAAAAATATAAAAATCTTGATGATTCAGTGAAGAAATTACTTTTGGAAGATTTTTTTAAAGTTCGTCTTCAGAAGAATAATGAATTTGCTATTAAAGAGGTTTTTGATGAGCCGTCTTTCAAGGAAAATGCAAAAGTAGTGAAAGAGGTGGTGGAATTACTCCAGAAATTTCGCATCCGTTACAATAAACGGCAACAATACCTCTCCGATTTTTTTGAACTTCTCCTTACAACAGGGCTTAAGCAAGAATCGGGGCAATTTTTTACACCAGTACCAATTGCTCAATTTATTATCAAAAGTTTGCCGATTGATACCTTATTGCATGAAAAATTGGAAAAAGGCGAACGAAACAACCTTTTACCATATATTATTGACTATGCTGCGGGAAGTGGGCATTTTCTTACCGAGAGCATGCACGAAATTCAACGACTGTTGAATGAAAAAAATTCAAATAGTTTTATTGCTGATACTGCAAAAAAAGTAAAAGCATGGAAAGAAGATCATTTTGATTGGGCAACACAGTATGTTTATGGCATTGAAAAAGACTACCGTTTAGTAAAAGTAGGAAAAGTAGGGTGTTATCTGCATGGAGATGGGCTTGCAAATGTTATTTTAAGTGATGGATTAGCAAATTTTCAGCATGCGGATTACAAGGGAAAGCTCAAAGAGGTAGATGCGACTTTTCCAAGAGAAAACAAGCAATTTGATATTGTTATTTCCAATCCTCCTTATTCTGTTTCTTCGTTTAAAAATACTTCAAGTAATTACTATACTAAAGAAGATTTTGAGCTGTATGAAAAACTTACAGATAGCAGTTCTGAAATAGAATGTCTTTTTATCGAGCGCACGAAACAATTACTAAAAGACGGAGGAATTGCTGGGATTATTTTACCCAGTTCAATTTTGAGTAACACCAATCTTTACACAAAAGCACGAGAAATCATTTTAGAATACTTTGATATTATCGCTATTGCAGAACTTGGCAGTAACACCTTTATGGCAACGGGAACAAATACCGTTACGCTCTTTTTAAAGCGAAGAAATAATTATGAAACGGTGAACCTAAAAGGTGCTATTGCAAAATTTGCCACAACCTTGCAAGAAGTAACGCTTAATGGTGTAGAAAAGCCGATAAGTAAGTATGTAGCGCATGTATGGGAAGGTCTTTCGATTGAGGATTACAAAACACTTTTTCAAAAAGCTCCAAATAATGTGGTAAAAAATCATGAAATATTCCAAGATTATGAGAAAAAGTTGAAGGTGAAGAATGAAAAGGAGTTTTGGGAGCTTGTAATTGAAAGAGAGAAAGAAAAGCTGAAATACTTTGTTCTGGCTTATCCTCAACAAGTGGTGTTGGTTAAAAGTGGAGAAAAAGATGCTGAGAAGCAGTTTCTTGGCTATGAATTTAGTAATCGCCGAGGGAGTGAAGGGATTCACCCTATGCAAAGAGGGAAAACGATTGATGAGTGTACGCAACTTTTTGATCTAGAGATTTTTGATAATCCAGAAAAAGCAAGTACGTATGTGTACAAAGCCTTTCAAGGAGATTATAAATTCCCAATTGCGGAAAGTTTACAAAAAAACATTTCTCGCCACGCCCTTGTGGATATGATGATCTTTGACAGAGCAGAATTTGAAAAGACTATTTCGTTGAGTGTAAAAAAAAAGCTTAAAATTGAAAGTCAGTGGGAGTTAGTAAAATTAGGAGAACTTATTGAGCTTCAGTATGGAAAGGGACTTCCAGAAAAGGAGAGAAAGGAAGGAGGGTATCCCGTAATGGGATCAAATGGCATTGTTGGGTATCATAATGAGTTTCTTATTAAAGGTCCTTCAATAATTATTGGAAGAAAGGGATCAGCTGGAAAAGTAAATATTGTTCAAGAAAATAATTTTCCAATTGATACTACTTTCTATGTTGATATTAAAAGTCCAAAAGTATCATTTTCCTTTTGTTCTGTTCTTTTAAAATATTTAGAAAAAGATTTAGAAGACTTGAATGCAGGGGTAGGACCAGGTGGACTAAATAGAAATGACGCTTATGAAATTAAAGTTCCGCTTCCTCCAAAGGATATTCAGCAAAAAATTGTGGATGAAATGGAGGTTTTGGAGAAGAGAGAAGAGGAAATGATGAGAAAAATAGAGCAGATAAAGGATTCTCTTAGATTCGTGGTTCAGAATAATTCAAAGGAAGAAAGATTAGGAAATATTTGCGAAATTCAAAGTGGAGGAACCCCAAGTCGACAAAATCAATCTTTTTGGAATGGAAATATAAACTGGATCCGATCAGAAGTTTGTCAAAATCAATTTGTATACGAGAATCAAGTACAAGAAAAAATCACAGAAGAAGGGCTAAAGAAGTCTTCTGCTAAGATTTTAAAAAGAGATACAGTTCTCATTGCTCTTGTCGGTGCTACCATTGGAAAAGTTGGATATCTTACTTTTGAAAGTACAACAAATCAAAATATCGTAGGTTTATATCCTTTAAATGCTAATGAACTTCTTCCAAAATATCTTTTTTACTCATGTATTCAATTGTATCCAAATTTTGCATATAAAGCGGGAGAGTTTAAAATGGCAAATTTGAGCTTTATTAAAAACTTAAGAATTCCCCTCCCTCCTCTCGCTGAACAACAACGTATTGTCGCGGAAATTGAGAAAATTGAGGAAGAGATTGAAAAACTTGAAGCAGAATTGGCAGAAATTCCTGCAAAGAAAGAGGAGATTTTGAAAAAGTATTTATAATTTAACCTGATTTTATGCCACAATCAGCACTTTATTATCAACTTAAAATTCAAGTAGATGGCGTAAAGCCAAGTATTTTTCGTACTATCTTAGTTGATTCAGAAAATACATTTTTAGAGCTTCATAAACTTATTCAAAAACTTTTTGACCTCGAAGGCTATCATCTTTGGCAGTTTGAAAAAGGCAAAAGACAGTTTATGCAAACTATTGCGCTGCCTATCCCAAAAGATCAAAGAATGTTTTTTAACGATGAGCCAGAATACAATGCCAAAAAAATAAAACTTTCAAATATTTTCCAAAATGAGAAAGATACTGTAGGGTATTGGTATGATTTTGGTGATGATTGGCGTTTTACGATTACTTTGCAAAAAATCATTCCACAAGCAAAACTTAGTCCTCAAGTAAAAAAGATTCCATTACTCCTAAATGCCCAAGGTCCCATGTTATTTGAAGATATAGGTGGTCCATTTATGATGAAGGGTATTTTAGAGCTCTATGAATATTTACAATCGAAGAAAAAGCTTTCAAAAAAAGAACGTAATGAGTGGGGAAATGTGTTAGGCGCTGTGCTTGGATGGGATCGATTGGAAGAGGAAGGTGATGAGGATATAGAAGAAGATTTTGTAGAGATGGTAAGCGATACGATGAATATTGATTGGGAGAATTTTTCTTTATAGAATTTAAAATTTGTAGTCATGCTCTTGCTGACAAGTAAGCATGGCTATACTGTGCAAAAATTGCACAAGTTGCCAAGGATTGGAAAAAAGAGACATGGATTTTTACAACCTCGATGCCATTATTTCCGTAGGCTACCGAGTAAACTTAATAAAAATTTGATTTCCCATTTTGTTTTTTGCTACAATGTAAACGAACGGTAAGACCTCTGCTGGTTGCTACTTGTGTTCCCATCCATCGGTTGGCAAGAACAAGGGCATAAAGAACCTTCAGGGCACGTTCTTTTTTATAGGTATCGATCATCAAATTTAATTTTGCTTTGAAACACAGAAAACCAGTCTGTGTTTTTTCTTTCGTATTTTTGAAAAATTCCGTAGGCAAAAAGATCAGCAATTTGTATTCCCTCAAAATCATGTGACTTTTTGTGGACAATATTTAAAGGCACATTAGGGTTAATGCTTCCTTCAAGCTGTTTTTCAATATACTCATTAAAATCTTTAATTTCTTTTTTCCCCTTGGATTTATCAATAATAAAGCCAATTTGAGTAACCATTTCACTATTGAGTGGTATTTTATCAATGACTTGTCGTGCAATAAAATTGTAAACACGAGATTTGTTCTCTGTTAAATGTTGAAATACTCGTTTTTTGTTAAGAGTAAGAGAATAAATAGAAAAAGGAATATCTTGAATCAGGTTAAAAAAATATTTTTTGATTTCTAAAGTTGCACCTGTTCCTTTTAACTCCTGTACAATGCGACCACCTTTCTTTTTATGATTCAGCTTTCTATGTAAGGTGTTTTTTACTGCATTTACAAGCTTTTTGTTGTTGCTACTGCCTTCCACAGCAAGAAATAGCGACTGTAAAAAATTTGGAAGGTTTTTTGTTTACAAAATCAAAACCAAGATCACCACTTTCATCAAGATACAGGTACAGCATGTAAAAAGATTTAAATCTGTCTAACTTTATCATTTTCATAAAAATCACAAAAGTGCAAAATGTCGTAAATCAATATTCACTTCCCGTGCTTGTTCCAATAGCAAAATAAGCTCAAAAAGACTCCATTCAGTTCGAGACCTGTATGCGTCGGTCTGCCAAAGATAAATCATAAAAAATATAAAATCAGCTTAATCTAAAGAGCTTTTTTTATTATATTTCTAATTTCATTCTTCTTATCTTCATTTAATCTATTAGCATTATAAACATGGTAAGCTTTTGCTTTTATTCCACAAAATCCTAAAGTATCATTTTTAACAGTCTTAATAGCTCTATCCCCTAGAAAAAGAATATTTTGCCATTTAGCTGATCCACTGGCAGTAAAAATAATTCCCTCCTTCCCTTTTAAATTCCCAATAGGAATTCCTTTTGGAGAAAACTCAAAAGCAAAAGGTGAGGTAAAAACTTTATCAAAAAATCCTTTTAAAATAGCAGGAACACTATTCCACCAAATAGGAAAAATAAAAATTATTTTATTAGATTCTTTAATTTTTTCTTGAATTTTCAAGTTTTCTTCACTTATATTTTTATGATCTCCTCTTGATGTATAGTGCTCATTCTCATGAAGTATGGGGTCATAATTCATATCATATAAGTCTAATACTTCATAAGGAGAATTATTTTCTTCTAATTTATTTTTTACAGACTCAAGAATAGTTGAGCAAAAGCCCTCTGTTTTTGGATGAGCATAAATAACAAGAGTTTTCATGAGTTTTTGATTAAATATTTTAAGATTGGAATTAAATTCTATATTAAAATCTTAAAATTTTATATATAAAATCTTTTTCATAAAAAATTCATAGATTCTATTCAATTTAGAATATTAAACCAACGTAACACAAAACCCGCCCATCACAGAAAGTAAGGAGGGCAAAATCCTTTTGATTTTAGAAGCATTTTCTGCTATAATTACCCGAATACAAAAAATAAATAAAATAAAATGAAAAACAAAAATTATTTACTATCTTTTAAGTCTATCTGGGAAGAATATAAAGGAGTTTTTGTTGGTATAGGACTTGTTTTATGTGTTGCGATGCTAACAACTGTTGGGCAATCGCAATGGTTTAAATCATCCTTACTAGAAACTTCTAACCCATTTAATGGGACTATTTATCCTATTGAAAAATCCCCAGACTATACAATATGGATGGGAAGTGTAAAAACAACTGATTTTAAAGATATAGATAATAAATACCTAACAACTCTTCCAAATTATGAAGATGCATTATTAGATATATCTGTCGATGAGTTAAAAGCAAACAAAAAAGCTCATAATGCAAAACTTACTTTCCCTGTAGTATATCTTGGAAGCTATGAAAATAATCATTTAGAAAAAACTGGTTCTCATTTAGCAGTAGATATTCGTGTGCCAATTAATACTCCTATTAGAGCCATAGCAAATGGAACTGTAGTAAAAAAAGAAATTATAAGTTCAGGATTTGGTCACCATATTTGTATTAGCCATAAAAATGTTCCTGACTATAAAAACAAATCAAAAAAAGTTGATTTAATTTCTTGTTACAATCATATGAATGATGTGCTACTTGAAAAAAATGATTTTGTTTTTAAAGGACAACAAGTAGGAACATCTGGGAATACAGGGACTTCAACTACACCTCATCTTCATTTTCAAATTGATCGCAGTGAAGCTCCCTGGCATCCATGGTGGCCGTTTTCTTGGACAGAAGCATCTGCTGTCTCTCTTTCGTTTTTTGATGCAGTAAATGCAGGATTAAATAAAGATAAAGCAGAAGAGTTGACTGTTAATCCTATGCTTTGGATTAAAGAAAATTATTCAGAGGAAGGAATTAATAACAATTTAGTAGCTTCGATAAATAATGGCATTCCAAGCGTAAATACTAAAAATACTTCAAATCCCGAAGTCTTTTTATCTCTTTCAAAGTTTGAAATAACGACAGATAAAGCAACATTTTATACAAATGAAGATACTACTCTAGTAATAAATGCTAAAGATCAAAATAATAACACATTTAAGACATATAATACCTCTTCTAATTTTGATATTTCATCTACGTCATCTTCTGCAGAATTCACAAAAATTCTTAATTTTACTAATGGGACAACAAAACTTGTAGTAAAAAATGAAGTAGCTGAAGATTTTGAAATGAGAATATCAGAGGGAGATAAACAGGGAACAATATTGTTAATTACTAAAATTCCTGAAGAAAATATTTCCAATGTATCATCAGAAAATACTGATTCAAACAATACTAATACCGAAAATACAATAACAACTGAAACACAAGAAATTCGTAATGTAGTTTTTTCAGGTGATACATACGCTTTTATTGGAGGAGATGTAAGTTTCTATGCTGAACTAAAGAACTCAAACAATGAAACAATAGTATCATTATCTAATAACATTGATATACAAGTAGATGGGAAAGGAAAAGTTTCCCCAGAAAGAATATCAACTAATGATATTAATAATGGAAAAACTTTAATTAAATACACAAGCAATGAAGCAGAAACTGCCAGAATAATAATTGAGGGAGTTACTTATGAAATAACAATTATTGATGAAATAAAGAAAGCTAGTGCTTTCAAGGTTTACAATAATGACAATACTGTTATTGAAAACAAAGATACAGAAGTTTTTATACAAACAATAAATTCAGATAATGAAGATACTCCTAATTATTCATCAAGTGGAATTGCAAAAATTACTTTTGAAGAAGGAGAAGGGATTATAAGTCCAAAAGAATTAAAATCTGAAGACTTTACCCAAGGAAAAGCTTCAGTAAAAGTCCGAGCTAAAAAAGGTCTTAGTAAAATTAAAATAAGAGTTCAAAATGGAGCTTACGTAGGAATATCTAGTTTCTGGGTAAAAGAAGAAAAAAATGAGAATATTTTTACTGATGTTCCAGCTCATCATAACAATGCTGAAGCAATAGAATATTTAAAAAACAATGGAATTATAAAAGGATACGATGATGGATCATTTAAGCCTAATAAAAAAGTTTCAAGAATCGAAGCATTGAAAATGTTAATTTTAGGATTAAACAAAGGACTAAAGCCAGCAGGTAATATGAATTTCCCAGATACTGAAACTGGATCTTGGTATGAACCTTATATAGGTCGAGCATTAAACTTGGGAATGGTTAAAGGATACCCTGATGGGTCATTCAAACCAGCTAATGAAGTGAATCGTGCTGAATATTATAAAATTCTTGTTAATGCAGCTGGAGTTGAAGTAGAAACATTTCACGGAGCTCCGTATGAAGATGTACCTAAAGAAACTTGGTTTACTGATTATGTAGGATATGCAAAAGAAAACGGTATTACTGATGCTCAAACTAAATTCGATCCATCTGGAAATGTAACAAGAGCTGAAGTAGCTGAAACGCTTTATAGAATTTTGAAATTGATTTAAGTTCTAAATTAATAAAAGGTAAATTATATTTACAGAGACAGATTTATTGCTGTTTCTGTTTTTATAAAATTCGATATTTTTGTTATATTAAAGCTAAATAATTTGAACTATTTTTTTACTCAAAAAAACATATATGAATAAATTTTGTATTCATACATTTTCAAAAAATCAAAATTGAACATAAAAATGATTCAAAAATCGTAAGAAATTATAAAAATTCAAAAACCTCTTTTTTTCTCTTTAATAAAACAAAAAACTAAAACAATATTTTTACTCTCGTATACATTTTTTATTATTTTACTTGCTTTTTTAAAAAAGAAAATGTATAAAAAACGTCCCAATAAAGGGACATGTTTTTTCTTCTTATTTATTGAATAAATATTTTATACGCATGATACTAAAAGCCCTTTTCTCTTCACAAACACGTATTAAGCTCCTAAAAACTTTTCTCTTAAATTCTGAAGAAGAGTTTTTTATTCGACAACTCACTAGATTACTAGATGAGCAAATTAATTCGATACGTAGAGAATTAGATAATCTTAAAAAGGCAGGACTTATAAAGTCACGTGTTAGGAATAGAAAAAAATATTTCCATTTAAATACATCTTTTCTTCTTGTACCTGAATTAAAGAGTATTTTTGTAAAATCTTCTGCTAACGACAAAAACTTAAAGAAAGATCTTGATGAACTTGGAGAAACACATTTAGCAATTCTCGCAGGAGAATTTGTAAATGATGATAAAGCTGAAATAGACTTATTAATTGTTGGAAACGTAGTAAGTAAAAAAGTAGAAGATTACATTGAAAAAGATCTTGCTAAAACAAATGTTAGATTTTCTGTACTTACAAAAGAAGATTTTGACTACAGACTTGAGGTAAAAGACGCATTTATTTTGAAAATTTTAAGAAACCCAAATAATGTCTTCCTTATAAATAAAATGAAAAAATCTCTTGATAAATTCAAGGAGCACAAGTAAAATGCGCCTCGCTCTTTAAGTCTAAAAAAAACAAATGGGAAAGCAAAGTTTAATTCAAGACCTCAATAGTAGTTTTATGAAAACATCTGTACCAGCTATACGTACTGGGCATAGTGTTCGTGTAACACAAAAAATTAAAGAAGGAGAAAAAGACCGTCTTCAAGTATTTGAGGGGCTTGTTATAAAAGTACATAACAAAAGTGGAGATCTTAATGCAACTGTTACTGTTCGTAAAATTAGTGAAGGAGTTGGCGTGGAGAAGGTTTTTGCTATTCACGCACCAAATATTGTTGATATACAAATTGTAAAAGTAGCAAAAATAAAAAGAGCTAAACTTTATTACATGAGAGATAGAGCTGGAAAATCTGCTCGTCTTCAAGAAACACAAACAACACAAACTCAAAGAGATCAAATGATGACTCACTTTGAGAAGCTTGGAGCATCTAAAGAAGTAGCAACTGAAATAAAAGAAGAAAATTTGGTTGAGACTGAGATATCTAACGATATACCAGTAACTTTAGAAGAAGCAAACAATACTGAAGATAAAGGAGATACTTTAAATGAAGAAAAGAAAGATTAATTAAAACGTGAAACTCGGATGTATAAACCAAGTAAATTTACTTGGTTTTTTTGTAAGTTCATAAAATCATAAAAACTCAGAACTCTATAGCTAAATCTAAATATAGCTAGAACAAGATAAATCAGCATAAAAATTTCATAGGCAGAATAGAGCATTTGTCTTCCGATGGCTTTTATTTGAGTCCATTTATGCTCATATATTTGGCATTTAAAAAAAAACTGGATCTCCGCCTACGCGGAGATAGCAAATTGAAATAAGGAGATAGAAATTTGAAATAAAGTGTATATGCTATTCCCACGCAGATATAGCTGAATCTGGATAAATTGGCATAATAAGAAAGTTTAAAACTCCGCATATTATAAATGTTTTTCGATAGCTACGATTATGCCATTTAATATTGAGCTAACTATAGTATAAAAAAGCGCCATGGCAGTAAAAACCACCATGGCATCTTTTCGATTGTTAGCATTCCGACAGGAAGCCGACCACTTCGATTGGTCGAACCTTGCGGTACGACTTATCCTGCCGTTTGAATAAAGGTCGTTTGGCACCTATTACGACCTTTATTTTTTCTTTTTTTGAATCATTTTGAGGTCTTTATGCATCCTCTGTGCAAACTGTAACTCTCCAGTCTGCTCAGCCTCCAAAATCATTGACCTCATGTACGTCAAAATGGATTTTGGAAGTTTATGTCCTAATGAATTATGCACGTAGACAAGAGTAAAGCACGTGAACCACACATGCTCCTTTTCAACTATCTCGGCCACATCCTTCAAAGCTTTCGCCAAAGAGATAGTTACGTCATCCAGCTCCTGCTTATTATTCAAGATGAAGGACTTTGGATCCTTTTGGGACTTATAAAATAAGCCCCTAACTTTTGAGTAAGTGGCCTCAAACAAGGACAATCTTCCCAAAGGATAGTAATATTCAGAGGCTTTATCGCAATCATCCTCTGAATAATACATTGCAAGACGTAACAAATCTTGCATTCCTTTTTGAGGCTTCAACTCACACTCTTTAATTGAATCCATGTTTAAAGCAATCGTAACTGTACCAATAAACGAAGACTTATCACTGAACCCCCTAAATCTTTCGTGAATTTCCATGGTTTGGGGGGTTATAAGTATCCACGTCGGATAACCATGGATGTTATATTTGATCACAATGTCTTTGTTTTTAGGGTCCGTAGCTTCAATCTTCCTAAAAACAACAATTTTGCTCAGCTCATCTCTGAATTTTGGGTCTTCTTCATAAGCCTTGTTAAAAAGCTTACAAGGATTACACCAAGCTGCAGAGAAACCAATGAGTAGGAGTTTACCCTCCTCAAGGGCTTGTTCCGTGGCTTCGTCAATACTTTGCTCAGGGATATCCGCAGGCATAGCAATAGAAAACATTCCTATTGCAACCGCGATTAAAACAAACACACACATCTTTTTTTTCATGCTATTCTCCTCTTTGGATCGTGGGTGCCGTCACGGTATCCAAGAGAATTTAGCAAATAATTTATTTGCAAGATTCGCTTGGATACCTTCGTAGCACGCTAATTTCTATTCAAATATACTTAATACTTAGCAGGCAGGATATTTACATTTGAATCTATTGAAATAAACAACATTATTTTTAAATAAATTATTTAATCTTCAATGTATCAAATGTAAAGGAATACCTGCTAATAAATCTTACCGAGAATTTTAAAGGCCTGTCTTTCACAACAACCGTTGTGAAACACAGAAGAGTTGAATTTAGTTAATTGTTATTTGTATCTAAGATAAATTCATAGTAAGTAATTGAAATAATTTAATTATCATGAAGCCTATAATATGGCTAAAAATAGACACTTAAAAATGGCACAACGGTTGTTGTGCCATTAGAGCTGGCATTAAAGCATTTTATTTTTAATATGTCAATAAAATCCTAAATAACTCCCAACTTTTAAATTGAGATTATGAGATAATGGCTTTAAATAAAGAATAATGTGATATAAAAAAAGTACTTGGATTATTTTAGTTTTTTTGTTAATCCAAACACCTTTAATGTAGCAACCCTCTCTTCAAGTCCTTTTAATTGTTTTTCTGTCATTGCCCCTTCAGTATCTACAAAGAAAATAGTATCACCGTCATCCCCTACTGGCTTACTTTCTAATTTTAATAAATTAATGCCTTGTTCATAAAAATATTGTAAAACTTTTAATAATGAACCAACTCTTGTTTTGAAAAGCTCAAAAGCTAGAACCGTTCTTATGCAATTTTCTGTAGTATTTTTATAGTCTAAGCTATTTGAATCCTTCTTTTTTATTAGATAAAAACGCGTATAGTTATCACTTGAATTACTTATATTCTCTTTTAAGATTGTAAGGTGAGATTTTCTAGCAGCTCTAGCTGGAATAATTACCGCACTTCTTTGTGTAAGATGAAAAACAGCCTCAGAGGTTGAAGATACTGGGATTATTTTTATATCTCTATATTTTTCAAGAAAACGGCTACATTGTGTTAATGCTGAAGTATGAGAAAAAACTTTTTCTATATTTTTTAAAGGAATTGGTTTTAGTGAAGCTAGAACATGGTCAATTTTTAAATTCATTTCTCCTACAACTTCAACATTTTCAAATTCCCAAAAAGAATCGTATGTGGCATTTACTGGTCCTGCTAATTTATTTTCTACAGGAACAAGTCCTAATGATGTTTTTTCTGAAGAGACATTTTCAAAAATTTCTTGAATAGTACGGCAATATTTTTTCGATTTTGTTTCTTCAAAAACTTCTGAACAAGCAAAATCTGAATAAGTATTTTTCGGACCAAGGATTGCAACATCACCTTCATCTTCTTCATTTGAATCAATTCTTATTTTTCTTTGAAAAATCTGTTCAATAATTATGTCGGATTCTTTCATTGCTGTTTCAGCAAAATCATTTAAATATTCTGCACTTTCTTTAAAATATTTTTCAAAAGTTTCTAAGTCTTGATCTTCTACAATTTTTGATAATTCTTTTGATGATTCTTCAAATAATTTTATTGCATCTTTGTTTAATGGGTTTTGAGTTAGGATACTTCCATATAAACTTGGATTTTGTGCTAAAATACGTCCCATCATAATCAGCTTCATTCGATATGCAGGAGATTGGAATTCAAGAAAATCATGAATTTCTAGTCCTGTTTTGGAAAGTGCGTGTGCAAAAGAGATATCTGTAAAATGATTCAATGACTGGATAACAGTCATGAGCTTATCATGTTTTTCTTTTTCTATAATTTTTACATGAGCCCCTGCTTCACTAAATATTTTTTTTAAGAATTCTAGTCCATTTTCCCCTCTGCCTGGAGTTAAAACAAAAACTTGCTCCATAAGTGAAACTGTTGGAGCAAACATAGGATGTCCTCCTACAATTTCTTTTGCTTTTGTTTTAAGCATAGCTTCTACTGCTGGAGTTTTTATTGAAGTAAGGTCAAATAGAATCATCTCTTCTTTTATAAAATCTGACACTGAGTCTATTATCTTGACTGTTTCATTTATTGGAACGGAAAAAATAAGCAAATCTGACTTTTGAGCTACTTCTTTATTGGAAAGAGATGTTCCAATATCTCCGATTAAAACTGTAAATTCACGATTTTCAAAGAACTGAGCAAAATACTGCCCCATTTTCCCATTTCCTCCAATTATTCCAACTGTTTTTACGTTCATAATAAAATAATTACAACGCGCATGATTTTAGCAAGTTACATAATAATAATCTATAAATTTTAGATATAAAAAAGTGCCATGGCAGTAAAAACCACCATGGCATTTTTTCGAAAGGTTAGCATTCGACAGGAAGCCACCAATTCGATTGTCATATCTTTCGATATGGCTATCCTGCCTTTTGCTAAGATAAAGGTCATTTGGCACCTACGAGACCTTTACCTTTACCTTCTACTTTTTCTTTTTTATTTCGGAGGCTAGCCTCCGAACGTTTTCAGTGTATTCTCTTTTTGGATCAAGCTTTTCAGCTTGCCTAAAAAGAGCCAACGCTTTTTTCTTTTTGCCAAGAATCTCTGACCAATTGGCCAGAGTGTCAATGTACGCCGCCATAACGCGAGGCGACGTCTTCTCCTTTTTGGCGAGGGAAACAGATTTGACCGAAAGAGAGTAAAAATATAAGAGTAACTTTCTTGATGTTACACTCCTATTTTCAAAACCCCACCAGGCATATGTATTGAAGTCTGAGGCGTTGTTTCCACTTGGGATAATTTTTTTATATAACTCCCAAGCTTCATCTCCGGCTCTTTTGACGAAGCGTGTATAATCCACTTCCGCCATTGAGACCCTCCGTTTCCATAGATTAAAACGAGCCTCATCTCCGGCTCTTTTTGCCTCTGCCGCCATTCTCTCCGCGGAGGAACGCATTTCATCGAAGATGAATGGTGGTGCTTCAACCTCCAGTACCCACATGACAATCATGCATGACAGCCACTTATCTTCATCCCGAACAAATTCTCGTCCACTTTCTCGAAAAAACGCTTCGAGAGAGGACACCACCTCTTTGTAAAATTCATCCTCATACAGATAATCAACGAACCATTTCTTGCCTTTTTCTTGAATATTATCATAGAAAAAGAGAAGATCGGTCATTATCTTCTTGAACCTCAACATATCCGATGCGGCGCCATAATAAAACGCCGATCTTCGTTGCTCAGGTATCTGAGAAGGAAAAATCTCATAATACTTAGCAATTCTTAAGGTTTCTTCGACCGTAGTAGCTGGGAATTTCTTCTCAAGTTCCGCGATGGTGTTGGTGTAAGTCAGTCCAACTCGTATTTCTTGGAGAAATGTCTCCTCTTTTACGAACCCAAGGAAGCCGTAAATCGGCTCCATGGATTTAGGGTCGACCATCAGTAAAGATGGAGTACGAGTCACACCGTAGTAACGGGTAATAAGCGGGTTCACAGTGGTTTCGACCATAGCCAAAACCACACAATCCACTTTCTTTTTGAATTCAACCTCTCGGTATGCCATATTCAAAAGATTGCAAGGTCCACAATCTTTCTTCGAAAAGACCATTAGCACGAGTTTCCCCTGCTTAATGGCTTCTTTTCTGGCTGGTCCCAGGATTTCTACCTCAGGAATGCCGTACCCCTGAAGCTCTTCTGCTGGCATAGCAATAGAAAACATTCCTATTGCAACCGCGATTAAAACAAAAACACACATAAATTTTTTCATGTTTTTCTCCTCTTTGGATCGTGGGTGCCGTCACGGTATCCAAGAGAATTTAGCAAATAATTTATTTGCAAGATTCGCTTGGATACCTTCGTAGCACGCTAATTTCTATTCAAATATACTTAATACTTAGCAGGCAGGATATTTACATTTGAATCTATTGAAATAAACAACATTATTTTTAAATAAATTATTTAATCTTCAATGTATCAAATGTAAAGGAATACCTGCTAATAAATCTTACCGAGAATTTTAAAGGCCTGTCTTTCACAACAACCGTTGTGAAACACAGAAGAGTTGAATTTAGTTAATTGTTATTTGTATCTAAGATAAATTCATATTAAGTAATTGAAATAATTTAATTATCATGAAGCCTATAATATGGCTAAAAATACATATTTAAAAATGGCACAACTGTTGTTGTGCCACAGAGCGGGAATTAAAACATTTTATTTTTAATATGTCAAACAAATCCTAAATAACTCCCAACTTTTAAATTGAAATTATGAGAGAATGGCTTTAAATAAAGAATAGGTGTAGCATAAAAAAGGAATACAATACATTTTTGTATTAATAAAAATATACAAGTACTGACAATTTGCCGATATTATCAGTATATTTTTTCACAATATTAAAAAATCATAATAATTAAATATCAGCTTAAAATAAATGTAAACATTTATTTAAAAGAATGTTTTTTCTTGAGTTTTTATAATGAAAATCTATAAAATAAAAAAGTAAGTGCTTTTTGCTTATCATTTTGCTATTATAAGCAAGATTTTCAAATTATTATTTTAAATTATTAGCTATATGTTTAAACCAGTAGATACACGACAAAATTTCCCAAAAATGGAAGAAGAAATTTTAGATTTTTGGAAAGAAAACGATTCATTCAGAAAATCAATTAAAATTAGAAATTCTAATGAAGAATTTATTTTTTATGACGGACCTCCTTTTGCAACAGGACTTCCGCATTACGGACACATATTAGCTGGAACAATAAAAGACGTTATTCCAAGATATAAAACTATGAAAGGATATAAAGTAAAAAGACAATTTGGATGGGACTGTCACGGGCTTCCTGTTGAAAATTTGATTGAAAAAGAATTGGGATTAGAAGACAAAGTAGCAATACAAAAATGTGGTGAAGGAAATTTTAATGAAGCGTGCCGAGCTTCCGTTCTTAGATACACAACAGAATGGGAACAAACTGTAACAAGAATGGGAAGATGGGTGGATTTTAAGAATGATTACAAAACTATGGATCCTGAGTATATGGAATCTGTATGGTGGGGGTTTAAACAACTTTGGGATAAAGGACTTGTGTACCAAGGTCTTAAACCAATGCACGTTTGCCCTCGTTGTGTTACTCCCCTATCTAACTTTGAAGTTAATTTAGGATATAAAGACTTAACAGATATTTCAGTTACAGCTAAATTTAAATGTAAAGAATTAGAAAACACTTATTTTTTAGCTTGGACAACAACACCTTGGACATTAGCAGGAAATGCAGGACTTGCTGTAAATCCTAAATATGAATATGTAAAAGTAGGGGTACCGCTAGGTTTAATGTCCTCTGTTGCTGAAGGATCTTCCCCGCCACCTCCACTTAAATCTATATATTTTATCCTTGCAAAAGATTTGGCAGAGAAATACGGACTAGGCATAGCCAGTCAATTCTCAAAAACTTTCACAGGAAAAGAGCTTATTGAACAAAACTTAAGCTATGAACCATTATTTGGATACTATGCAGATAAAGCTGATGAAGGTGGTTTTAGGCTTGTAGGAGCTGACTTTGTAACACTAGATGCAGGAACTGGAATAGTGCATATAGCCCCTGCTTTTGGTGAAGATGACTTAATAACAGGTAAAAAAGAAGGACTTCCTGTTATTCAACATGTAGGAATGGACGGAAAATTTGAAGAAGGATTAATTAAATCTTTACAGAAAATTGATCCCAGCTTTAGAGATGAAGCAGTAAAAGATAATAAAGATAATAGAAGATTTGATGAACAAGTTATAAAAATTCTAAAATCTCAAAATAAGGTTTTTAAAACAGAAAATTTAAAACACTCGTATCCAACATGTTGGAGATGTGAAACTCCATTACTTAATTACTCTACAAAATCATGGTTTGTGAAAGTAGAAAGTTTAAAAGATAAACTTCTTGAAAATAATGAAAAAATACATTGGGTTCCAGAACATATAAAAGACGGTCGTTTTGGGAAATGGCTAGAAGGAGCAAGAGATTGGGCAATATCACGAACAAGGTATTGGGGAACTCCATTGCCTGTGTGGGAATGTAAAGAATGTAATCATCATGAAGTAACAGGATCAATTCAAGGACTAGAAAAACATGTTTCTTTAAAGAATGAATATTTCTTTATGAGACATGGTGAAGCTCTTCATAATGTTAAAGATATTATCGCTTGTTCAATGGAAACAGGTGACAAATGTCCTCTAACAGAAGTTGGGATAAAACAAGTTGAAGAATCTGCATTAAAAGCTAAAGAGTTTGGAATAGATCTAATAGTATCTTCAGATATACTTAGAGCTAAACAGTCTGCAGAAATTATAAGTAAAAAAACAGGTGCAAAAATTGAACTGAAAGAAAAATTTAGAGAATGGAACATCGGAGAATTTGATGGGAAAAATGTAGATGAATGGTATGCAGTATTTCCTAAAGGAGACATAAAAAGACTAACTGAAGGACCTGAGGGAGGAGAAAATCTTTATCAAGTTGCAAGACGTATGAAAGAAGGAATTGCAGAAATTGAAGAAAAATATAATGGAAGGAAAATTTTAATTGTTTCACATGCAGCACCTCTTGCATCACTTAGATCTAAACTTGAGTATTCAGACGATAAAGCAATGCTCGAAGAGGCAAGAATAAAAACTGGAGATATTATTCAATTCAATTTTTCTCATGGTATTGTTTCTGATATTCATAAACATAAAATTGATCATATAACTATCAAATGTCCAAAATGTTCAGGAGAGATGAATAGAATAGAAGAAGTATTCGATTGTTGGTTTGAATCTGGCTCTATGCCATATGCTCAAAATGCAAGCAAAGAACATACTAAAATTCCTGCTAATTTTATTGCGGAAGGACTAGATCAAACAAGAGGATGGTTTTATACACTACATGTACTTTCATGTGGGATATTTGATAAACCAGCATTTGAAAACTGTATTGTAAACGGAATTGTTCTTGCAGAAGACGGTCATAAAATGAGTAAATCAAAAAAGAATTATCCAGATCCTGCGATTATATTCAACAGCTGTGGAGCTGACGCAATGAGGTTTTATCTTATGAACTCCCCTGTTGTACTAGCTGATGATTTAAGATTTTCAGAACATGGAGTAAATGAAGTTTTAAGAAATGTTTTGCTTCCTTTATGGAACTCATATTCATTTTTTATAACTTATGCAAATGCCGATGGATGGAAGGCAAATGAAGAAGATACTCGTGGAAGCAAATTAAATAAAATAGATAATCCACTTGATATTTGGGTTTTAAGTGAATTAGAGATACTAAAAAAAGAAGTTAGTGAACAAATGGAAGTTTATAATTTAAGCAAAGCTAGTACTCCTTTTGTGAAATTCATAGTTAATTTAACAAACTGGTATATAAGAAGATCTCGAAGAAGATTTTGGGATAAGTTTGGAGAAGGTCATGATGAAGATAAAAAGAACGCATATAAAACTCTGTATTATGTTTTGATTGAAACATGCAAACTCCTTGCTCCTTTCTGTCCATTTATAACAGAAAATATGTATCAAAACTTAATTCAAAATTTAATTCCTACTCATTCAATACACCATTGTGATTGGCCCGAGCTTATAAAAAATAGGATTGATGAAAAGCTTTCTAAAGAAGTTGATGTTGTTCAAGACATTATATCTCTAGGACTTTCACTTAGAAAATCTACAAAAATAAAAGTTAGACAACCTTTGCAAAAAGCTATTGTTGCTATGTCAAAAGGTGCTGATATTTCAGATCATATGGAGGTGATAAAGGAAGAATTGAATATAAAAGAAATTGATTTCCTAGAAAAGCCAGAAGAACTTGCTGAGTTGCAAGTAAGACCAAATGCCAAGTTACTTGGACCTAGATTTGGAGGTAAAGTTCAAGAAATTATAAAATCTGCAAAGTCTGGTGATTTTGTTAAAAATGAAGACGGTTCTTATTTGGTGTGTGGGGAGATTTTAAGCAGTGAAGAAATTGAGGTTTCTTATGTTGGAAAAGAAGGAAAAGAAGTAGCTTCTGGAAAGGGAATTGTTATTACTTTTGATTTTGAGATTACTGAAGATTTAAGGTTAGAAGGAGAAGCTAGGGATATTGTTAGAGCTATTCAAGAAATGCGTAAAGATGCAGATTATAATGTTTCTGATAGGATTATTATTGAGATTACTGGAGCAGATGAAGTTATTGAAAGATTTAATGATTATATTCTTGGGGAGACTCTTGGGGAGTTTGGGGATGTTTCTAAGACGGATGGGGAGAAGGAGGAGGGTAGAGTTAAGATAAAGATAGTGAAGAGATAGAAATATAGTTCGTATAAGAACAAGTTAGCTGAAATTTGAAATTTTTTAACATTTTTACAATCACATATGTATAAGAAAAAAATAAAAAAAATCATTCTTGAAATTAGCCCATTAGTACTAATTTTCATAGGAAGCATATTGTTGACATTGTCCCTGCGCTTAGTAAATCCAGCAGAAGGTAAAGGAAGCATTAAAATTTTCGGCAGTCCTATAATAATTCCACAACAAAATGATGTACTTTTTATATGGGGAATGATTTTCTTTATTTTAGGCTCATTATGGGAAATCACAAAAATTATAGTGAGAAATTTTCAAACATCAGCTAACAATGAATAACTGGTTATTCATGGACGTTAGGCGACATATTAAGGTGTTTTCTCCGCTATCGCTCCGAAAACGATTTATTATAAATTGAATAAACAAGAGAAATACTTATATAATACAAATAACTTTTATCTCAAAATAGGTAGACTTATGAAAAAAAAGTTTGAAAAACAATTTAACAATGGGGAAAATAATGTATCTATTTTTGTAGATGATGTTATTAATTTTTTAAAATCCTTGCCAGACGAAAGTGTAGATATTATTGCAACAGATCCTGCGTACCTCATGAAGGAGCAACTCTAAGAGTTGCTCCTTCATTAAGAGTATGAATTGCGGTTGTGCGGTTGTTTTTATTTTTATTGCTATTATAATAATTTTAGCCATCGTAGCCAACTAACTATAACCTTAAATCATATGAAAAAATGTCCTTATTGTGCCGAAGATATTTTAGATGAAGCCATAAAATGCAAACATTGTGGAAGCGAACTTCATCAAAAAGAAACGACAAAACAAAAACAACCGCCAGCCTTTGTTGGCGATAAAGACAAAAAGACTCTTAAATTGATTTGGAAAGCTCTTTTGGTAATTCTCGCCATAATACTTTGGTATATATCAATCCCAACAATTCTTATATGGTATATTTGGAAAAAATCAAAACTGGATAAAAAGAAAAAATATATTGGGACTTTTTTAGCGGTCGTGCTTTTTGGCATACTTGTCGGATTTTATTCCCACCTCAACAGAACTCCTAGTTTGCCAATTACCGAGCCAGATGACGGCTTTACAATTCAAGCTAATGAAACAACCATAAAAGGTACGATTGACCCAAAAGATGCAACGCTTAGTATAAATGGCACGTCGGTAAAAACAGAGAATGGAGAATTTAACTATCAAGCAAAATTATCAGACGAAAAGAATGTCTTTACTTTAAAAGTTTCAAACAGCAACGGACAATCAGAACAAAAAATAACAATCAATCGTACTTTTACCGAGGAAGAATTAGCTGAATATGAACGTCAAAAAGCTGAAGAAGAAGCTAAAAAACAAGCTGCCATTGAAGCTCAGAAAAAAGCCGAGGAAGAAAGAAAAGCGAAAGAGCTAGCTGAACAAAAAGCATGGGAGCAGTCAAAGGCTGGAAAGTTATGCAAAAAATACCCAACATGGTCGAAAGATGAATGTACTAAAGTCGCCAATAAAAAAATTTGGATTGGAATGACTTATGACATGTTGGTGGAATCTTATGGGAGTAAGCCAAATCACGCAAATCCTTCAAATTATGGTAGCGGAACAAGTTGGCAATGGTGTTGGACATATTACACGCCGTCTTGTTTTTATGACAGGAATGATGACGGAATTATTGATAGCTACAATTAAAAAAATAAATTTCATGAAGGAGCAACTCTAAGAGTTGCTCCTTCATTAAGAAAAATAGCTTAAAAAAATGATATTGCGTCACTTTTTTTATACTATATTCTTCTTTATTTAAAGACATTATCTCATTATCTCATTTTGAAAATATTATTCGCTTGACATTTTGGAATAAATATTTATAATTATATATTGACACTAATTTAATCAACATGGTTGAAAAAAACTTACATCCGAGTATAGCTAAAAATAATTATGAAAAAAGTTTCCATAGTAAACAAGATGTATTTAAATCTTTTGTTACTATAGAAAAATTACTTAATAAAACTCATCGTGATATCGAAAATTTGGATGTACTTGAAATTTATAATCTAATTGTAGAAGATAAAAAAAACGTAATATGGGATTCAAAAAATCCTAAAGTTATAATTACATTGCTTGAGGAAATTTATAGAAATGGGGATAATTCTGAATTAGAAAAAGAAATACAGAAAAGAAATTTTTCAATTATTGATTTTTCAATGTTAGATTTTGATAGAGAATTAAGACGTAGGCTGGTTAATCTTTTTGCAAGAATATTTAAAGATATTAATACTGAAGAAACACCAACATTAAATGAATTAGCATTCGAACTATTTAAAAATACAGATTCATTCAATTCCTTCAGCAATTGCATTCAATTTGAAAAAGGATATGTATATAAAATAGTTAATTGGTTAAAAGATTACGAAAATAGTCTTCCTTATGTTAAGGAAAGAGTTATTGGGAAATTTGAATCTGGTGGAGATGCTACTGTCTCAGGAAAAGAATTTCCTTCATACGAAGGATTGCAAAGCTTTATAAATAAATGGAGATTTATTGCAGGACAAATTAACTTACCTAAAGAACATCAAATTTATATCGCTAGTAATAATAATGATTATATTTTCGAAAAAATATTGGAAATGTTTGAAAATGGGTTTGTAAAGGAGGAACTAGCTAAAAATCCTAATTTAACAAGCAAGGCCTTTGATATTTTAAAAAAAATAGCTTTATCAGAAGATGCGCACCAATCAATTAGAGGTCGACTCCTAGATGCTTTATGCAAACATCCTAATCTAGCTGATCAACTTACTGAGTTTGAGAAGACTCCTAATTTACCTTTCCCACTAAGATGGGGGAATCAACAAGATTTTTTAAGAAAGGCAAAATTTGTAGAGAAACCAACAAATGAGGATAAAAAATGAGAAAGTATAAATAGATAAACACCAAATAAATTCCCTAAAATATTTGTTTATGTCTCCAAACAAGGCTTCGATCATCTTACTCCCGAGAGATCTTCATCTCCGGAATTACAGGAACAAAATTTCATGGTACTAGCAAAAGAAGTAATCTTGAGTATACCGCTCATGAAAACACACTTTCTTCCTAAATACTTCAACTCTGAAGCACTACTATCTGGTGTATTTAGCCCAGGGATACTTGCAGAAGAAAGAGTAGAGTTTATACTCTCCGTCTAGAAGAAGCTCTCAAACTTCCTGAGAAGACGTTATTGAATAAAGGTATCATGAGAAGATCCTTTCATGATATTTTTATACTGGTAAAGGATCAAGTTGGCAAGCGGGATCAAGCTAATCCCCTATTGAGTACAATAAAAAAACATGTAGCTATAATAAGAGAAACATTAGAAAAGGTCTTTAAGCGTATAGGATTGAAACATTAGAATTCTTGCATTATTCATCTTTAGTGGGAATAGGTGTGCCTTGTGCCAACTCTTTCATAACATTTTATTCTAGTCATTCCCGTCACAAAGTGACCACTTAGTGGCTTGTCGGGAATCTTTTAAAAAATCAACATCGCAAGATTCTGGACAAGCCAGAATGACTGTAATTTCAGCAGGAGGGGTGGTGCTCACAGAACACATTTTCCCACGTAAAGAGGGAATAAATTTGATTTTATTTTTTGAAATTTGGGGAAATTTGTAATAAGATTTACAAATACAAAACTTTACAGAAAAAAAATATCTAGTTTACAGAGAAGTATTTTTTAGTTTACAGAGAAATTATAAAAGAGCATAATAGGAACATGAACAAAAATAATCTTATCAAAAAATTTATTTTAGAAAATATAGAAAAAAATCCGCAAAACATAGTGGCTGTTTTAGCTAATAAGTTTAATTTTTCAAGACAAAGATCACATCATTACTTAAAACAGGAGATAAAAACAGGAAGCATTATTAAAACAGGTAGCAATAGATGGACTCAATATTTTCTTGCAAATGGAAATCATATAGAGTTCACAGAAAAAATCAAACCAGGATTGGCAGAAGATAAGATATGGTCACAATATGTAAAACCTATCATTCTCTCCTGCCCCCAAAATATTTATCGAATTTGTGCATATGGATTTACAGAAATTTTTAATAATTCTATTGATCACTCAAAAGGATCAACAATTTTTTCAGACGTTGAGATTAAAAATGGTAAATTGATTATTCGTATAATTGATAATGGTGTAGGAATTTTTAAAAGAATCCAAAAAGCACTTAAGCTCGACTCCATAAAAGAGTCTATTTTGCATCTATCTAAAGGTAAATTTACAACTGATCCATCAAAACACACTGGAGAAGGCATATTTTTCACATCAAGAATGTTTGATAAATTTTCAATAACTTCGAGTGACATGTTTTACATATTTCAAAATGAAGACTGGTTTCTCTCTCCAGAAAAAAATGAAGAATTTGGTCAAGGGACTCTCATTAAGATGGAAATATCCCTAAAATCAAAAAAAACTCCAAAAGAAATATTCGACCAATACACAGATCAAGAAATTGGTTTTGGAAAAACAATAGTAGCAGTTGCATTAAGTGCAGATCCAAACGATCCACATGTTTCAAGATCACAAGCAAAACGATTATTGCTAGGGTTAGAGAAATTTAAAACAATAATATTGGATTTTAAAAGAGTAAGCTCAGTAGGACAAGCCTTTGTTGATGAAGTCTTTAGAGTTTTTCAAAATGAGTACCCAGATATAACTATTCACTACATAAATACGAACGAAGAGGTTGAATCAATGATTAAAAGAGGTCTATCAAATAGATAGAGAAAATTTAGATCTAAACTTAGTATAAAAATGTGTGACTTAATCCACCTTTTTTTGTAATATTTAACAAAGACAACTAAACAAGTTCTTTTATTGACTCTTATATACAATTTGCTAAAATTCACTAGATTTTTAACAAATAAGCTATGCCAAATATACAATCAGCAAAAAAAAGAGCTAAACAAACAGAGAAAAAAACTCAACAACTTAGACCTTTTAAAACAAAAATGCTTACACTTATAAAGAATATAATTAAGTGGGTTAAAGGAGGAGAAACAGATAAAGCAATAGCGAGTCTTTCTCAAACTTATAAAGCTATAGATACAGCAGCAAAGAAAAAAATTATAAAGAAAAATACTGCAAACAGAAGAAAATCTTTAATACAAAGAGCAGTAAATAATGCTAAAAAAGATCCTTCTGCTAAAGCTCCAGAGAAAGTAAAAGTAGTAGCTCCTAAAAAAGTTGTTACAGAAAAGAAAACACCAATTACTACTAAAAAAGCACCAGCAAAAAAGACAGTTGCAAAAAAAGCCCCAGCAAAAAAGGCTCCAGCGAAGAAAGCTAAAGCTTAAATTCCAAAATACAATTTGTTAATATACAATTCCCATGCTAAAACAAGTATGGGATTTTTTAAAAACACTGAATCAACAAGCGCAACATCGATGTAGCACCTAAAGTGACTTGAAAATTTGCCATTCCTGCGAAGGCAGGATATCCATAAAAAATTAAAATAGATTCTTGAATAAATCAGAAATAGTAGATAAAAAATAACAAATGCTCAAAAATATCTCCATTAAAGACTTTCGTAATATCGACAATATTTACATAGAGTGTTCAAATAATACACATATTTTTTTAGGAAATAACGGACAAGGAAAAACCAATATATTAGAAGCTATTTACACGCTTTCTATAGGAAAAGTTTTTAGAGCTTCATCTGCTTATGAAGCAATTAAATTTGAAAAACAGGCATTTCATATTCATGCAGAAACTGATGATAATTCTTTAGAAATACATTCAGCCAACTTCCCAAAAAAACAAACAAGATTTTTAGTAAATGAATCTAAAGAATCATTTATTAATTTTTTAGGAAATTTTTATGCAGTTATGTTTTCCCCTAAAGATTTAGATTTAATAAAAGGATCTCCGGGAATAAGAAGAGACTATTTAGATTCAGTTCTTATCCGTTTAGATAAACATTATGCCTATGAAATAAATATTTTTGAAAAAATTTTAAAACATAGAAATGCCCTTTTAAAAAAAATCCAAAATAGAACTTCAAAAATTGATGAAATTGAAGTTTGGGATAAGCATTTTTATGAAAAATCCCAACCTATTTGGGAAAAAAGATTTAATTTAATTCAAAAAATCAAAGAAAAGTTAGAAGATAAATATCAATTAATATCAAGCAAAAAAGAACATCTTTCAATTATATATGAAAAAAAATCAGACTCAGAAAATTTTCTTAATGACTTAAAGAAAAGAATAGAAAGAGACATTATTTTAGGATCAACAAGTATTGGACCACACCGAGATGATTTTCAAATTTTATTAAACAAAAGCAATTCTAGCGAATTTGCATCTCAGGGTGAAGTTAGGTCTATTGTGCTAGCATTAAAATTATTAGAAGTTGATTTAATTGAAAAGGAACATGATGCAAAAGTCACACTCCTTTTAGATGACGTTTTTTCTGAAATCGATTTAAGCAGACAAAAAGCCTTACTAGATTTATTAAAATCAAGACAAGGTTTTATAACAACAACACATTTAGAAGAAAATTTAGAGAGAAATACAAAAAAAATCTTTCAAGTGAAAGATGGGCATATTAGCTAAATAGGACAGTCATTTTAGTTTGCCCAGAATCTCATAAATATTTATTTTAGAGATTTCAGACAATAGAGAAGATGGTTTATTCATCATCCTTATTTCTATTGAAAAACATTCTATTCAAAACACACCAAAAAGAATTTTCTTTCTTTTTTTCTTTAATAATATCTCTAATAGTATCTGAAGTATCTGACATTTTTTTACGAATTCTTTTACGAAGTTCTTTATTCGTTAAGCTTCCCGCAACAGAACCAACTGCCCCACCAATAACAATCCCTAAAAGTAGTTTATCCATTTTACTAGATTTTTTCTCGCTTTGATTTTCTTCAGAATTACTCATATTATGTATTTAGCAAGTCTACGCGCATTTTGCCACTTTTCAAAAAAGAAATCAATTTAAACCTTTATATGAAAAAACTTCTAACCATACTTATATTACCACTTCTAGTAGCATCTTTTTTCTTATTTCATAAATATCAAAAAGATGTGGAAGGATTTGATGAAGGTAAAAAAGTCCCAATATTTATTGAATATGGGACCACAACAAAAGAAATTGTTAGCATTTTAAAAGAAAAAGGAATAATAGAAACCGAATGGCCAATGCTTGTTTATTTGAAATGGTATAAAGAATCTAACAACTTACAAGCTGGTGATTTTATTATAAAACAAGGAACCCCTATTCCTGAACTTGTTGATATTTTATCACATGCACGTACAACTGAAATTCCTATAAGAATTATTGAAGGACAAACTATTGAAGAGATTGATGAATTGCTTTTTAAAAAAGAACTTACTCAAAAAGGAGAATTTATTGAGTGTACAAAGAAATGCGATTTTTCTGATTATAATTTTATAAACAATAATTCACTTGAAGGATTTTTATTCCCAGATACGTATTTTGTAGAAATAAAGAATTTCAATACACAATCATTTATAAAAAGACTTTTGAACAATTTTCAAAATAGATTTTTAAGTGAAGAAAATATCTCTATCTATACAAAGCAAGGAAGATCACTTTATGATATTGTTATAATGGCATCTATTATTGAAAAAGAAGAATGGAATACAGAAAATATGCCTATAGTATCAGGAATATTGTGGAAAAGACTTGATGAAAGAATACATTTAGGAGCTGATGCAACTACTAGATACTATGAAAATAAAAGCACAGAAAAATTAACAAAAGAAGATTTTTCAAAAAATAATCCATATAATACAAGAAGAGTATTAGGATTACCACCAACTGCTATTGGGAATCCTGGATTAAAAGCATTAAATGCCACACTTTATCCAGAGAAATCAAAATACTACTATTATCTTCATGACGGGAACGGAAATATCCATTATTCTGTAACAAATGATGAACATAATGATAAAAGAACAAGGTATATTAATTAGAAGTTAGAAAATGGAATTTGGTAGTTGGAAAAGAATTATGAATTAAGAAAACTAGTGACATAGTGAAATAGAAACTTAGATATCCAATAACTTCCTAAATCCTAATCCTCTAAAGACTATTAATAAAATTCAGTATCGATCATCTAGTATTTTTTCTATTCCCCTGTTCTCCTACTCCCCTAAAAATTATCTAAATTATGTATTCTAAATTCCAGACTCTAAATTCTAAATTTTAAAGATGCTTTCTTTCCAAAGAAAAATAGCAATTATTATCGGAGTAGTTTTAATACTATTTATGCTTTTCTCTTTGTCTAAAGATCTATATCGGAGTTTCCAAATGAATAAACAAATTGAAGCATTTCAAGAGCAAAATGAAAAAACACATGAAAAAATCCAAACATTAAAAGATCAAATTGAATATTTTGAATCTGAGAATTATAAAGACAAATATGCAAAGGAGATTTTAAATAAGTTAAATGAGGGGGAAAAGGTTTTAGTTATAGTTGAAAACGACCAAAAAGAAAATGTGCTAATTCCAGAATCTGAATTAATTAATGTGTCAAAAAAAGAACAAACTTGTCTTGAAGCTTGGAAAGAATATTTTTTTGGGAAAGAAGATTTAGATTCTAGAATAAATTAAAATTAACATCTATCACTAAAAACATGTAGAGACGTAAAATTTTACGTCCCTACTTTGATCATTGCTCATTGCTAATTGATCATTTTATTAAATCCCCCACTCATTCTTCTCTTTTTTCTCCAAAGATTTCAACTCAAAAAAATCAACTTTCTCAACATTCTCAGAACCAACTAACTCAACCATTTTCTTTACGATCCCTTCCATAGGAAGAGTTTCTTGAGTTCCTTTTTTCATATTACGTAATATCACATTACCTTCTTGAACCTCAATCTGTCCCATTATTATAGCCCAATCTGCATCGAATTTATCGGCGTTTCTAAGTTGAGCACGAATAGATGGTGTTCCAATTGCTCCCATAGAGTAAATCCCTTCCTCGTGTAGTGACTCTAAAAGACTTAGAGCTTTCTTTTTAGCAAGTTGCCCTAACTGTGCTACATAAACATGAATTTTATCTTTAACGGGAACTTCATATCCAAAATCTTTCATACGATTTACAACTCTCTCAATCCCCATTGCAAAACCAAAAGCAGGAGTTTCAACTCCTCCAAGTTGTTCTACAAGTCCATCGTAACGACCCCCTCCAAGTAAAGTATTTTGTTGTCCTTCTTCTGAAGAATCAACAATTTCAAATACAGTATCATTATAATAATCTAATCCTCTAACAAGAGTTTCATCAGTCTCGTAAGGGATTTTTACTTCTTCTAAAAGTTCTTTAACTTCTTCAAAATATTTTTTTGAATCTTCTTCTAAAAATTGAGAAAACTTTGGAGCAATCCCTGCGAGAATTTTACAATCTTCTTCTTTACAATCAAGAATACGAAGGGGGTTAGATTCAAGACGTGCTTGGCAATCAAAACACAAATTTCTTTCCTTCCCATAAAAGAAATTTTTCAAAGCTTCCACATAATTTTCACGCTCTTCTCCATTTCCAATAGTATTAAGTCTTACAACTAAATTTTCATTAATTTTTAAATCTTTAAAGACTTGATATGCTAAATATATCATTTGAGCATCAAGCCCTGGCTCTTTTTCTCCTATAACCTCAACGCTCCATTGTTGAAATTGTCTATATCTATTTTTTTGAGGTCTGTCATATCTAAAAACTGTATCAAATGCATATAACCAAACTGGATGAGGAAAAGACCCCATACCATGCTCAATGTAACTTCTAACTATTCCTGCTGTAAGTTCAGGGCGCAGAGCATATGTCTTTTTACCTGATTTTGATTGAAATGAAAAAAGTTCTTTAGCAACTATATCTGTATTTTCTCCTATTGTTCTTTCAAAAAGATCAATGTGCTCAAAAGTACACGGCGTTATTCTTTGTATCCCATGTTGCCGACATCTTCTTCTAACAACTTTCTTTATTAGAGATATAAACCTATGGTCTGATGGCAATAAATCATGACATCCCTCCGGAGATTTAATCTTGTTTTTCTTGATATTATCTTCAGACATATAGTTTTTTTGTTAAATTGCCAACCTAAATTGTAAATAAATAAAGATAAAAAGCAAATTGAAATGAATAATGACGAATGATTAATGAGCATTTTCCTATCACGATAATCTAAAGTTTATCTTTTTTTAGAAACTAAATTATGAAGAATCTAGTAAAAAAAAATATTATAAACTTTGTTCATTGTTCATTACTAATTACTAAAGCATTTTCTTTAAATATTGCCCTGTATAAGATTTTTCAACTTTAGATAATTCTTCAGGTGTTCCAATTCCCATTATTTCTCCCCCTCCATCTCCTCCATCAGGTCCAATATCAATCAAATAATCACATGTTTTAATTACATCTAAATTATGTTCAATTAATATAACTGTATTTCCTTTATCTACGAGCCGTTGTAAAACTTCAAGCAATTTTTTTATATCTTGGAAATGAAGCCCAGTTGTAGGCTCGTCTAAAATATAAATTGTTTTACCGGTTGCTCGTTTAGCAAGTTCTGTTGATAATTTTACACGTTGTGCTTCTCCTCCTGAAAGTGTAGTAGCAGATTGACCAAGGTGAATATATCCAAGACCAACGTCATCTAATATTTCTAATTTACTTTTAATATTTGGAATAGATTTAAATTCTTCAAGTGCCTCTGTAACGGTCATATTTAAAACATCAGAAATATTACGACCACGCCACTTTATATCTAAAACTTCTTGATTATATCTTCTTCCTTGGCAAACATCACATGGAACATAAATATCTGGCAAAAAATGCATTTCAATTTTCTTCATCCCTTCTCCAGTGCATACTTCACATCTACCCCCCTTAACATTAAATGAAAAACGACCTGAATTATAACCACGAAGACGTGCATCAGGTTGTGTAGAAAAAAGTTCACGAATTTCTGTGAATACTCCTGTATATGTAGCAGGATTTGAACGCGGAGTTCTTCCTATTGCACTTTGATCAATGTGAATAATTTTATCAAGATGTTCTATCCCTTTAATTTCATCGTGCTTTAACCCATATTTATCAGCTTTATTTAAAATTCTTTCTAGCTCATAAGAAAGAGTTGCGTTAATTAAAGTTGATTTTCCTGAACCTGAAACCCCTGAAACTCCAACAAGACAACCCAAAGGTATTTTTGCACTAATATTCTTTAAGTTATGCCCACAAGCTCCTATAATTTCAATATTCTTCCCATTTCCTTTTCGTCTTTTTTTAGGAACAGATATCTCCTCCCTTCCTGATAAATATGCCCCTGTTACAGAATTTTTATTTTTTGATATTTCTTCAGGAGTCCCTTCTGCAACAACATTACCTCCGTATTTCCCAGCTTTTGGTCCTATTTCAATTATATGATCCGCAGCTAACATCGTATCTTTATCGTGTTCAACGACTAAAACTGTATTCCCTAAATCTCTGAGATGTTCCATTGTTTCTATAAGCCTTGAATTATCTTTCTGATGCAATCCAATTGACGGTTCGTCCAAAACATATAAAACCCCAAGTAATGCAGATCCTATTTGTGTCGCAAGCCTTATTCTTTGTGCTTCTCCTCCTGAAAGTGTATTAGCAGCACGATCAAGACTAAGATACGGCAAACCTACGTTTATTAAGAATTTAAGACGATTTTTAATTTCAGAAAGAATAGGTTCTGCAATTTTTTGTTGCATAGGAGTTAGTTGTGGTTCTATACCATTAAAAAACAAATTACACTCTTTTATACTTAAAGCCACAATTTCAATAATACTCTTATTTGCAACTGTCACTCCTAAAATTTCTTTTCTTAATTTTTCTCCATTACATTCTGGACATATTTGAACTTTCATATATTTCTCTATTGATTTTTTCATATTCTCACTATCACTTTCCAAGTACCTTCTTTCAAGATTATTAACAATCCCTTCATATTTTGTTTTAAATTCACCATGCATTTTTTTAGATTCAAAAACTGTTTCAAAAAGTTCTTCCCCTGTCCCATATAAAATTATATCTTTATGTTCTTTTTTTAGATCTTTGTATTTAGTATTAACCGAAAATCCATATCTCTTTGCTACAGCGTCTACTATATTAGTGTGCCAACTATGAGAAGCCCATGGATGTATTGCCCCCTCTGCTAGGGTTAAATCTGGATTTGGAATTACAAGATTTTCTTGTACAACTAGTCTGGATCCTAACCCATGGCATTCTGGACATGCTCCATGAGGGGAATTAAATGAGAAAGATCTTGGTTCAATTTCTTCAATAACAACTTCCGGGTGATCTGTACAACAATATTTTTCTGAAAAAGAAAAATCTTTCCCCGTATCGTAATCAGAAATAATTATACTGCCTCCACCATGTTTTAAAGCAATTTCGATTGAATCTGCCAATCTAGTTCGCTCAGGATTAGGTTCTTCAATAATTGCTCCGTTTGAAAGTTTTGTTTGTTTTGGGGCATACTCTTTCGTAATTAACCGATCTACTACAATTTCAATAGTATGTTTTTTATCAACACTCAAAGATATTTCTTCATTTACTGTCTTAAGTTCTCCATCAATTCTCATTCTAATAAATCCCTCTTTTTTTATTCTTTCTATAGTTTTTATATTCTCCCCTATTTGATCAACTGTAATAGGAGCAAGAATCATTATCTTTTTCCCTTTTGGAAACTTATCAATTTCTAAAATAATTTCAGATAAAGTTTTTCTAGATATTTCTTTCCTACAGATTGTGCAATGAGGAATTCCTACTTTTGAATAAAGAAGACGAAGATAGTCATAAATTTCTGTAACTGTTCCTACTGTTGAACGCGGATTTCTAGATGCAGATTTTTGGTCGATTGAAATTGCTGGAGAAAGCCCTTCAATTGATTCTACATCCGGCTTTTCTGTCATTTGCAAGAATTGTCTTGCATATGTTGAAAGTGACTCAACATATCTTCTTTGTCCTTCCGCATAAATTGTATCAAAAGCTAAACTAGACTTTCCTGAACCTGAAACTCCCGTAATTACAACAAGTTTATCTCGTGGGATTTCTACGTTAATATTTTTTAAATTATGCATTTTTGCTCCCCTAACAACTATATTTCTATTTCGTGTCATTTTTTTTATTATAATTCTCTTAAAAAATAAATTTTTGTACAAAAAAAGCTTAGAATCTGATCTAAACTTACTAGATGATAATATCATTTTTTAAATTGAATGCAAGTTTTTATGGTTTTTAAAAAGAAAGCAACAATTTACAATCTGATCTTATTAAACATTTTCTCTATGCGTATAAGTTTTATTCTATCTTTTGCACCTGAGCATATCTCTACTTTCTCAACATTCAAATTTTTTAGTAAAAAACTTTCAATTTCTTTATTAGCTTTACCTTTTTCAGGAACAGCTTTAACTTTTATCTTCCATGATTCATCTTCTAAAAAACTTACAATTTCTGTTTTATTACTTTTTGGGATAACCCTTAATTTTATATAAACTATATTTTCTGATTTACTAAAAATGTATTCTTTTAATTCTTTTAGCATCTCTTTTATATTAATTCAAAACGATTTTAAAACAAAAAAAGAATAATTTACAACTCATGAATAAAAAAAATATACAAAATTTAAAATTAATCTTGATTTTCAAGCAGTATTCATTCATATTTCCTGCCGAGCATTTTATTTTTTAACCTATAAAACAAATGAAAAAACTCACTTCGATCCTTTCTCTTTTTGCTCTTCTTGTGCTTGCAGGATGCTTTACTGCTCCTGAATCAACAGATACAGCTACTACAACTCCACCAATGGAAACTGAAGAACCTGTTGTTGTTGAAGTTGAAGAACCTGTTGTTGTTGAAGTTGAAGAACCTGTTGTTGAATCTGAAGAGCCTGTTATGGAAGAACCTGAAGCAGTTGATCCAGCTGACGCAGTTCTTGAATAACAACCTGGAATTTTGTATTGAACGAAGCTAAGAAATTGTTTACAGTTCCTTGGCTTTGTTTTTGTGCACTCATAGCTCAATGGTAGAGCAGTGCCCTTCTAAGGCAAAGGCTACAGGTTCGAGTCCTGTTGGGTGTACCAAATGTTAAATAATTCACATAAAACATTTAAGGCTTTTCAAACTATCGCATACAAAAAATAATAGGACAAGAATTTGTACAATATTATGCGTTGGGTGCTTTATTAAGTATTAAAAAAATGTCATCATCTGGATTAGTTTGATATATTTCAACATCTCTTGAATTTACTTTTTCAATTATTTCTTCATTTGTTCTTTCAATATCTTCTAATAGTTTATTTATATAACCATTATAATATTCTTTTAATGCTACCTCAAAATCTTCAATGTCATCTATGCTGAAATCATATGTGGTATCAGGTGCAAAACTAAAATCTAACCTTTTTTTAATTTCATATTTTTGTTTAATTAAAAAATCAATATCAAAAAAATTTCTTGTATAATTCGTAGGAAAAACCCCTTCTAGATATTCTCTGATATTAAAAAGTAGCTGCATTATTTCTTGGTTCTGTGCATAGTCTATATGGCTCCACAAGAAAAGATGCTTTCTATATCGTTCTTCTTCCTGTTGTGATATTGCAGCTATGGGTAAAAACTCTTTACCTTCTATTCTCCTTACTCTAGGAACTAAGTTGGAATTATCTATATTTAGGAACTTTTTATTATCTACTATTTTTTTTATTGATGCATATTTTGGGTCAATTTCAAAATTTAATGTAGGAATTAAAAATGATATTGGATATAGCTTTTGATTTACCTTGTCTGCACGAGCCCATGCAATTATTTTTAATCGAGATATACAGGGATCATTTTCATATGTATTTTGAATGCTTATTCTAATTCCTTCTATATTCGTTTCAAATATATTAAAATCTTCAGGGCTTTTTTCATATTGCTCTTTCACTCTGCTATAACCTTCTTGTAATTCAAGTTTATTCATTATGTTTTTAATAAAAATAAATCTACCCGTTTTATTTAGACATGATTTTCACATAAATAAATATCTATGTCAAATTTTTTATTAAGCAAATCTCAACAAACTAGAAGTTCTTTTCTCCAGTCTTTCAAACACTTCTTTACATAATTCATAAAGAATATTCAATTCGGAAAATAACCAAATTGTTGTACCAAGATATATAATTAACCTTTTAAAAGGTATATATTTTAGTTATCAGTAGCCATTTTCTCCATATGTACCATAAGTTCTTTGGCTCTTTGTTTTACAACATTTTCCTTATCATACACATCAATCAAATCATATCTATCCCATCTCATATGGATTTTTTCCATATCTTTTAAAGGAATTCCTACCATCAATGCTAACATACGAATAGCATCTTCTTCTATTCTGCATATTGTTTGTTCTAATAATTTACAAATTTCTTTTTTTGTAAATACTTGATCACCTACAATAAGTCCAAACTTAGGACTATGAGTAGGTAATTGTGCATCTCCAGCAATATCGTCCATTTTAGGTCCTCTCATACTTTTTATAAATTCAATCGCTTCTTTAAAAGCTTTTAAATCATAATTTCTTATATCAAAAGAATCTTTATCTAAAGAATAGTAACGATACCTAGAATCAATATATTTTGATGCAAAAGAATATCCAAAGTAACCAGCTATTATTTCTAAATTTTGTTCATCTATTTCAAAATCTGGATCAATTTTAAGAATAGTATGTCTAGTTTTTTCCCCTGGAATTTCTAACTCCACAAACGATACATTTGGGAATTTTGCATCATTATTTCTTAAGGCTATATCCCATACAAGAAGCCATGATCTTATAATTTTAATATCGGTAATAAGATTAGGAGTATTTTCTAACGGAGCTTCATTAAAATCATGTTCATGATTTATAGTAAGATAAGATAGGTATGGTCCTCCTAAATCTAAATTATACTTTTTTTCATCATATAACAGTGGAGCTTCTTCTAATTTTGGTTGTAATATTTCAACGTAGTTATGATTTTTACCAAGTAAATATGCAAATCTTTCTTTTGGGTAAAAATTTCTATTTCCAACTCCACGCATTCTATAACTTTTTGAAATATAAAATTTGCCATTCTTATCAACAAAAAATGGGTATCTTTCAATTTGTTCAGGTGAATTCAATTTAGCTTCAGTTTTTCTTTCAACGTACCCCCAACCTAATAAAAACATCAAAACTTCATTTACATTTTTATCTGTTTCATTATCCATATCTATTAGGTCATAGTATTTTTCTATTTCAGGATGTTGTTCTATTAAATTTTGTCTATATTCATCACTCCTCTCCCAAAGCCATTTTTTAGCATGATGCCTAATTTCATCATTAGTTCTTACAAGAACATCTTGCACAGGAGCAATTTTATTAAATCCACTACCTTGAACATATCTTAAATCTTTAGTATACATTGCAGGATAAGTACGTAGATATATAGCACGTTGACGACGAAATTCTCTTATGGTTTTTATATATTCTAGCATCTGATCATCATCAACTATCCTATTTAAAGGTCGTAAATATAAATCTTCTGTAATCGTATCTTGAGCTTTATGATCTTGATATTTGGAATCAAAAAGATTGAAATGGTGCTCTGTTGTTTCTGCAGAAATTAGAGATAATATATCTCCTTTACCACTATTTTGCTTATAATTTAAAATATATTTAGCTTTATGCGCCCTTATCATTAAAGGAGTTGGAACTTTATCTTCAATTTTTTCCCAAGAACTATTAGGTTTCTTTTCAATTGGCTCACTAAAAGCTTGATCAAATACTTTTTCCCATTCTGGTTCTTTATAATAATCATTAAGCTCTGGCTTTAATGACCAAAATTCATATTTCTCATCCTTATTATTTAATGCTCCATAGTTCATTCTTGGAGTCCCCATAGCTTCAACTTCTTCCTTAGAAAAAGTTCCTAAAACCCCTAGTCCTATATTTCTATCAATGTTTCCTTCTTCTAATCCATCAAAAAAAGCTGGTTTTTCTGGCTCTTCTTTTATAAGCAATGTATCAAAAACTATTTGTTTATCAAAATTATCTAAGAATAGAGCTACAATTGCTAAATTACCAACACGAGCATAGTCAGTAAAAAATCTTTTTTCTTCATCTTTTTTACATTGCTCTGAATCAATACCATAGAACTTATCTTTAGCTTCATTGAATAAAGCTTCTAATACACTTTCTGTTATATCACTCTTTTTAGCTTCTTCAATTTTTCCTAAAAAATCTACAAATTTTTCAATATCTTTTTCTTCTATTTTTTCTTTAATCCGACCTACAATTTCAGGGCATAGTTGCTCAATTTTTACCCCTGTAAACTTTCTTATAAATTCTATTGTTTTTTCCGACAATAGTTCATCTAATTTTTTACTTAAAAATACTGGGGAATTAAGAGCTTCTTCTGTTTTTGCAAATAATGCATCTAGTTCTTTTTTTGATTGGATATCTATTGTTGACATATAAGTTTTATTTAGACATGATTTTCACATAAATAAATGTCTATGTCAAATTTTTTATTAAGCAAATCTCAACAAACTAGAAGTTCTTTTCTCGAGCATTCCAAACACTTCTTTACATAGTTCATAAAGAATATTCAATTAGAAAAACCCCCATACTGCTGTACCACTCCTATTTAAACCGCTTTATTAAGCGATCTTTTTGTAGAAATTTGTATAATCAGTAGAAAGCTATTTAAAACCACTCAACTTCTAAAAAAAATAAAATATACATCTAAATAGATGTTTTTTTTATATACTTAATATTAAACTAATCAGCTCTCCTCTGTTTCCTTCTGTCATTATCTGTTAAATACCTTTTACGTAAACGAATACTCTTAGGAGTAACTTCAACGTATTCATCATCCTGAATATATTCAAGAGCCTTTTCAAGCTCAACCTCCACAGGAGGAGTCAAATTAATTGCTTCATCAGAACCTGATGCACGAACGTTTGTAAGCTTTTTCCCTTTGATTGGGTTAACCACTAAATCTGTTCCTTGATTATGCTCTCCAATAATCATCCCTTCGTATACTTCCGTGACTGGATGAATAAAAATAGGTCCACGCTCTTGAAGATTCCATAATGAATAAGCAGTTGTTACTCCACTTACTCCTGAAATTAATGATCCAACTGAACGTTTTTCAATCTTCCCACAATGCGGAGCAAAATGACTAAAAGAATGATAAAGTGTCCCTTCTCCTTTTGTTAAAACAACAAAAGTCGAGCGGAATCCAAGTAATCCTCGTGTAGGAATTTCAAATTCCATAATTGTATTCCCACTTTCATTAGACATATTTTTCATAACCCCTTTTCTAGACGAAAGAACTTCAATGATTTTTCCAGCCATATCATCTGGCACATTTACTACTACTTGTTCAATTGGCTCAGAAGAAATACCGTCAATTTCCTGTAAAACAACCTGTGGTTGCGAAACCTGAAGTTCAAAACCTTCTCGACGCATATTTTCAATTAAAACTGAAAGATGCATTTCTCCTCGACCATAAACTTTAAATGAATCTGAATTATTCATCATTTCAACGCGTAAACCAACATTTGTTTCTAATTCTTTTAAAAGACGTTCTCGGATATTACGACTTGTTAAAAGTTTTCCCTCTCGTCCTGCAAAAGGAGAGGTATTAACCATAAAATCCATTGCAAGTGCAGGCGGATCAACTTTAATTGCAGGAAGAGGATCAACATCAGGATTATTTGTAATTGTTTCTCCTACATAAATATCGGAAATACCAGCAACAGCAACAATATCTCCAGCTTCTACTTCTGGGACTTCAATCCTATTCATCCCTTGAAATGTGAAAACTTTACTTAATCGTGCTGAACGTTTTTCACCACTTGGGTTAAGAACCGTTACCATTTGACCTGCTTTAACTTTACCTTCATAAACACGACCAACTGCCATTCTTCCTAAAAAATTATCATAAGAAAGTGTTGCTGGTTGCATTCTGAAATCTTTCTTAGTGTCCATTTTTGCTACTGGGACATTTTCCAAAATAAAATCTAAGAAAGGAGTAATATCCTTATGAGGATCATTTAAATTACGGATTGCAATCCCAGCACGTGCAATTGTATAGATATAAGGAAAATCCAATTGTTCATTAGAAGCTCCAAGATTCCCAAATAAATCAAAAGTTAAATCAACTACTTTATCTGGTCTTGCAGAAGGTTTATCAATTTTATTAATTACAACCAGAACAGGTAATCCAAGAGCTAGAGATTTAGATAGAACAAATTTAGTCTGTGGCATAGGACCTTCATAAGCATCTACCAAAAGAACTGTTGCATCTACTGTTCGTAAAACTCTCTCTACCTCTGATCCAAAATCAGCATGACCTGGAGTATCAACAATATTAATCTTTGTTCCTTTATAAGTAATAGCAGCATTTTTTGCATAAATAGTAATACCTCTCTCTCTTTCTTGAGCATCAGTATCCATCACACATGTATCAACTATTTCATGAGAGTTGAATGCTCCACCTGCTTTTAACAAAGAATCTACTAATGTTGTTTTACCATGATCAACATGAGCAATAATAGCAATATTTCGAATTTCCATTTTAAATTTTAATTTAGTTTTTAATATAATATATTTAGATAATCACATAAGAGGTTTAACCTTAATTTAAGCTTTTCTTTTAAGATAAGAATGCATCATTTTTCTTTTCGCATTCAAGGTTAAACCTCGTAAGCTCCATTAACTAACGAGATCTTGATCCCATAGCTTTTATTAAAATGTGTTGTCCATTAAATCTAAGCCTTTTAAAAGATTCTAAAACAACTCTTTCATACTCTTTATCAACTTCAAAATAAGTACAATCTTGAAGAATTTCAATTTTGCCAACCTCTGCACGTTTCAGCTTAGGATCTCTATTAATTAAGCCTATCAAGCCTTTAGGATCTAAATTATCCATACGTCCAGTTTCAATTTTAAATTTTGAAAAATTCACATCTCCTCTTGTCCTATTGTTACGCCCGCTATCTCTATCTCCACCTCTTCCCCTATTTATTCCTCTATCACTACCTCTTCCTCCTTCTTTTGCAGCAATATTTAAATCAATAGCATCTTTATAAAAAGAAAGAAATCGACTAAATTCAGTAAAAATTAAACGTTTAATTAAATCTTCTCTATCAAGAGATTTTAGTTGTTTATAAACAGTGTCTAAATAAGGCTTTATTTGTGCTTCATCAACTTTAGTTTTACTGATTTTTTCAACTAAATAAAAAAGCTGTTTTTCGCAAATTTCTTTACCAAGCGGAATTTGTTTTTGTTCAAAAGTTTTTCCAATTCTTCTTTCGATTGCGCGAATTCTGTGCATTTCTCTCATATGAATAATGGAAATAGAAATACCGCTACTCCCTGCACGACCGGTTCTTCCACTACGATGAACATAAGGCTCAATTTGTTCAGGAAGATTGTAGTTAACAACATGAGTTAGATCGTTCACATCAATTCCTCTAGCAGCTACATCTGTGGCAACAAGAAGTTGAATGCGTTTCTTTCTAAAACGCCCCATAGTTAAATCACGCTGGTCTTGAGTTAGGTCCCCATGAATTGCTTCAGCTGAATAATGATCTTGAATTAGTTTATCTGCCACTTCTTTTGTTTCGATTTTAGTGCGACAAAAAATAATCCCATAAATACCAGGATTAAGATCTGCAATACGGCGAAGAGCTTGATAACGATCTTTAGCATGAACCATATAATATTGATGAGCAATATCAGGGCCTGAATCAACTTTACTAGCAGAAATTCTTTCTGGATTAGTCATGTATTTTTTAGCAATTGACTCTACATTTTTAGGCATTGTAGCCGAAAAAAGAAGTGTTTGTTTATCATCTGGCATATTTTCTAAAATAGCATCCAACTCATCTTTGAAGCCCATATTAAGCATTTCATCAGCTTCATCCATTACAAACCATCGAATAGATTCAACTCTAATTCTTTTACGATTAATTAAATCAAGTGTGCGTCCAGGAGTTCCCACAATAATTTGAGGCTTTTTGCTTAGTGCTTTAATTTGATTATCAATTCGTTCTCCTCCATAAACTGGTACTACAAAAACTCCATCAAGGTAAGTTACAAATCTTCGAATATCTTCAGCAATCTGAATACAGAGTTCACGAGTAGGACAAAGAATAATAGCCTGAACATCATAAGAAGAAACATCTACCTGTTGAATAATTGGTAAACTAAAAGCAGCAGTTTTTCCTGTTCCTGTTTGAGCGAGTGCAATTAGATCTTTATCTGATGATAATAGATATGGGATAACTTTATCCTGAATAGGCGTAAGGTTTTCAAAATTTAGATCTTTTAAAGCTTTCAAAATCGCAGGTTTTAAAGCTACTTCTTCAAATGTAGTCATTGTTATGTATTATTATTAAGCGGCTGATTGTATTATGTGGTAAACAAAAAATCAAGTTTAATAATTTTTGTTCTGACATTAAAAAATTTAAACTACTTTCTATTAAGCACAGCCATAAAAGCATCTTGAGAAAGGTTAACACTTCCCATCGCTTTTAATCTTTGCTTACCTTTTTTCTGCTTTTCCAAAACCTTTTTCTTTCTAGTAATATCACCACCATAAAGTTTAGCAGTTACATTTTTCCTCATTGCTGAAACTGTTTCACGAGCAACAATTTTCCCTCCAATCATAGCTTGAATGGCAACTGCAAACTGGTGTTTTGGGATAAGACCTTTTAGTTTTAATGCAACTTTTCTACCTTCATTTTCAGCTTCATCCTTATGGAGGATTATAGATAAAGCTTCTACTTTATCTCCTGCTATATAAATATCTAACTTAACTAATTTATCAAGTCTAAAACCAATATGTTCATAACTCATTGATGCATATCCTTGAGTAATACTTTTTAACATATCAAAAAAATCAGAAATAATTGTGGCAAGAGGAATTTCGTACACAAGTAAAGATCTATCTTCATCTACAAAAGACATTTCTTTATATACTCCTCTATGTTCACTCGCTAGATCCATTACTCCACCTATATATTTTTTAGGAATTATTATTTCTAATTTTACATAAGGCTCTCTAATTTCGCTCACAACAGACATATCTGGTAAATCTGCAGGAGATGAAATATGAATAATTTCTCCATTACTTTTCTTTATCTCATAATTTACTGATGGTGCTGTAATAATAAGATTAAGATCATATTCTCGTTCAAGTCTTTCCTGTACAATTTCCATATGAAGAAGTCCCAAAAATCCACACCTAAAACCAAATCCTAGGGCATTTGATTGTTCTGGTTCGTAAGTAAGAGAAGAATCATTCATAGCAAGTTTATCCAAAGATTCTCGTAAAAGTTTGTATTGTTCACCTTCAATTGTAAATAAACCAGCATAAACAACTGGCTCAACTCTTTTGTAACCTGGAAGCATTTTAGATTTATCTGGATTTCCCCCACAATAAACTGTATCACCAACTCTAGCTTCACTAGTAGTTTTTAGTCCTGTTACAATATAGCCTACTTGCCCTGCTTTTAATGTTTTTGTTGCTTTATATTGTGGTAAAAATTCTCCAACTTCTAAAACTTGCATTTTTGAATTGGTTCCTAAGAAGAATGCTTCATCCCCTTTTTTTATTTCTCCTGAAAATACTCTAACAAAAGCAAGCACTCCTTTGTAATCATCATATATTGAATCAAAAATAAGGGCTCTAGTATCTTCATCGTTCAACCCTAACTTGTTTCTTAGTATTGAAGACTTAGGATCAGGAATTCTTTCAATAACAGCATTTAATATTTCTTCTATGTTCTCTCCAGTTTTTGCAGAAACTTGGATTATCTCTTCTTTTGGGATTCCTAGAATATTTTCAATTTCAGCAGACACTTTATTTATGTCTGCTGCTGGAAGATCAATTTTATTTATAACCGGGATAATGGTTAAATCGTGTTCAAGTGCGAGGTAAACATTTGCCAGTGTTTGTGCTTCTATTCCTTGAGTCGCATCAATTACTAAAACGGCTCCTTCGCAAGCTGCAAGTGAACGTGAAACTTCATATTGAAAATCAACATGACCTGGTGTATCAATTACATTTAATTCATATCCCTTCCAATGCATACGAACAGGCTGAAGTTTAATTGTTATCCCTCTTTCTTGTTCAAGCTCCATAGTATCAAGCATTTGCCCACGTTTCATTTCACGCTTTTCCAATCTTCCTGTAGCTTCTAAAAACCTATCTGCAAGTGTAGATTTTCCATGGTCTATATGAGCGATTATGCAAAAATTCCGAATTTTTTCCATTATATAATTAATTTTTTAAGCTGGAATATTGTAATGAAAAAGCAAAAAAGAGCAATTAATACTTTATTTGTTATATTTATATTTTTATGTTATAATAGCATAAACAAATTTTCAATTTTATCTTTTAAAAATTTTTATTATGACAAACGAAACAAGTGATTCCACCATTAAAAAAACACCAATCGAAAGTAATCAACCTCCTATTATAAATATAAATCCAGATAAACCTTTTATTGAAGAAATTGCAAGAAACGCTTTATCCATTAGCGGAGGCTTTATTCTTAGAGATATATTTGGAGGATTATGGAGAAACACTATGGGAAGATTTTTTGAAAGAGCCAGTGAAAAATCTGCAAGAACACTAGCTAAATTACAAAATGAAGCAAGTAAAGAATTTAAAAAAAATGCAGAATTAAAGGAAAAATCAACAAAATATCCAGATGATGAAGAACTAAAGAAAAAATATGCTATATCTTTAGGGAAATTACAAAACTCTCAGAAAATGATTGCTCTTTTAGTAAGAGGAGCACCTATTGACAGAGCTGAAGTTGCATCAACAATAGCTTAAATTTAAACTATTTCATCAAAACTTTTATTCCCGGCAATTCTTTGCCTTCAAAAAATTCAAGACTTGCTCCACCTCCAGTTGAAATATGAGTAAAGTCTTCTTTTTTGTATCCGAAAGACATAACTGCATCAACACTATCTCCTCCTCCAATAATCGTATCTGCATCTGTTTCT
The DNA here is from genome assembly GCA_964466055.1 of uncultured Candidatus Peribacteria bacterium. Classification (GTDB taxonomy): domain Bacteria; phylum Patescibacteriota; class Gracilibacteria; genus CAYXLW01. The sequence continues at coordinate 209,346 of CAYXLW010000001.1, read as the reverse complement.
GCCATTGCTTTTGCAATTTCTTTAGTTCCTTTTGCAAAGGGAGAAACTTCATAAACACCAACAGGTCCATTCCAAACAACTGTTCCTGCATTTTTTATTATTTCTACAAATTCACTTATTGTTTCATTTCCAATATCTAAAATTTTATCTTTTTCTTTTAAATTATTTACATTTATTATTCTTGTTTCTGCTGTTTCTGTAACTTCTTCTGCAACCACAACATCTTTTGGCAAAAGGATTTTATTATTTTTATCTTTATTTAGAATAGATTTTGCTCTATCAATTTCCTCTTTTTCACAAAGAGAGCATCCAACATTTTTTCCTTGAGCTGAGAGTAAAGTATTCGCGATTCCTCCTCCTATAATAACTTTATCTGCAATATCTAAAAATCTATCTATAACTGCTACTTTTGTTTCTATTTTTGCCCCTGCCACAATCATTACAAGAGGTCTTTTTGGATTATTTAACACAGAAGAAAGTGCTTTAACTTCCTTTTCTACCAAAAATCCTGCATAAGCTGGGAGATATTTTGCTACTCCTACTGTTGAAGAATGTGCTCTATGTACTGCTCCAAATGCATCTGAAACAAATATTTCTGCTAGTGTTGATAATTTTTTAGAAAACTCTGGATCGTTTTTTTCTTCTCCCTCTTCAAACCTTATATTCTCAAGAAGCATTATTTCTCCTTCTTTTAGTTCTTTAGATTTTTGAAAAACTTCATTTCCTATTACTGAATCCATTTTTATTACTTTTTGATTTAAATATTCTTCAAGTCTTTTTGCAACAGCAGTAAGTCTTAATTCTTCTTTAACCTCTCCTTTTGGCCTTCCTAAATGTGCACAAACTATAAGTTTTGCTCCTTTTTTAAGAAGATACTCGATTGTCGGCAATGCCTCCTTTATTCTTGTGTCATCTGTTATTTCTCCATCCTTCATTGGAATGTTAAATTCAGATCTTAATAATATTTTTTTCCCTTTTACTTGAATATCCATTATAGTTCTAAGTTCCATATTTTTAAAATTAAGAAACATCGACCAGCATTTTGACGTTTCAATAGAAAAAAACAAGATATTTTTACTTTACAATAGCATTGATTTTGCCTAGAATCTGCCAGCTTTTTAAGCGGTAAATTTAAATTGGACGGGTACCAGAGTGGCCAAATGGGGCGGACTGTAAATCCGCTGGCTCTGCCTTCGGGGGTTCGAATCCCTCCCCGTCCACCAAAAAAAAAGAAAAAGCCTATCTTTGAGATAGGATTTTTGTTTTTTGTAGTAGAGGTATGAGAATAAAAAGGGTTCGAAGATAAGAACAATCTAGATTTATCGGAATTGATTCGTTCCATCGACCTCGGAATCCCGACAAAGTCGGGATGAGAATGTAAGATAATCCCTCCATGTCCACCAGAGATGTGTTTTTACCGATAATCGAAACAGGCTCGGATTTATTTTTCATAAAAGATTCAATGATATCTTTGGTAGTTTTAGTTTTATATGAATTTTATAATTCCAATATATATATATTTTTACAAAGCACATTACCTTAACTTTATGCCTCATTTTTTGGGGCATTATATTTTTTTAAAAAAATAAGGAAAAGATAAGCATTACTAATGTGAATTATTACTCTGTGGTACCAAGTCTTCCAATTGCTATTTTCCCTGTATTTTTATCAATTCTAGCAATTGAACGAGCGTCAAACTCATTCATTTGTTGATATACCATTGTTCTATATTGGACTGGTGATTCTGTGCCATTCTTAAAAGCTTCAAAATCCAGAGGTATTAACTCAAGTCCTCCAGCGTTATATTTATCTTTCACCCTTTGATTGCCTTTTCTTTTTGCAACAGCTAGGGTTTTTGCATCAGAGGATGAATGTCCAAATGGAATTCTATTTATTCCTTTTTGTCTAAGCTGTTCCGCTAGTTCTCTTCCTAGTAAGCCTTCAGTAAAGTTAGTCCTATTATTTGTATTTAGGAATATGTCTGTTGCAACTGCAAATCTACTTTTTAAATCTTTATCAAAGTCTTCTCCATTAAAGCTTTCGCCTTGAATTAAGCATTTTCTTAATACTGTCTGAAATACTTGGTTTATAATGTCTGGTCCATATCTCAATATCATTCCAACAATATCCTCTGTTGGATTAGTATGTACAGCAAGAGAATCATCAATTTGTTCTGTTAATTTCATTTTACATATTGCCTCTAATATAAACATTCCTTCAGGTGTACTTCTCATATTTGTTAGAATGAGTTCTCTTTCTTTTTCTAATTTTTCCCATATTTTAATATCATCATTATTCATTTTTTTCAAATCATCAGATCCAAAATATTTTAGTGCTAATAAACCCTTTCCTTGCATATAATCTCCATCACTAGTTGAAGCCATTTGAATTGCAGAAAAATCATTAGTTCCAGCTATAGGTTTATCCATAAGAAATGATATAACGATATCATCATGGTTACCTGCTATATCAATAACATCTCCTCCTTTTTCTCGGGCTTGGATTCTTAATCTTTCAGTTTTTGCTTTTATTTCTAAATCACTCATTCCTCTATCCCCCATATTGTCACCAAGTAGTACTAAATAGGTATCTTCTCCTGTCCAATTATTATTCTCATCCATTAACTTTAAATGTTTTATATTTTCATCAAAAGCTAATTCATGACCATGGTTATCAGCTATAAAACCCACATTAGTAGGCCTTGTTACTTCGGGGATTTCTTTAAAAGTTGTATTTTTTCTACCTTCTATTTTTTCTTGATATTTAGTTTCTGCTAAAGCCATTCTATCAACATTTCTTTTAATTGAATCTGTTATGAGACTTATATTCTCATGATTTAGCGGTAATTCCTTTAACACTTGGTGAGGAGCAGTATTTATTTTAAGATTTTTTATAAGGGATTCTGGTATGAGGTGTTTTCTTATATGTTTTTGATATATGCTGAATGGTAATGAATTGTACCAATAATTGTGGATTATTAACATATTTTTATTTTAAACAAATCTTATAATTTTATCATAAATGTTAGATAAAATAAAGGACATTAAACTGCTTTTTGAGAGTTTTATACAAATCTAAAATTCACACATCAACTCATATATTTGAACTCAATATCTTTATATAATTCTTCTGAAAATTCTGAATATCAAAAGGAATAGATGTTTTTCGAATTTCATCGCTATCCCACTTCATCTTCTCAAATTTTTCAATAGCATTAACCAAACTTTCAGGTTTTTGTTCTTCAAAAAATACTCCATTTACCCCTTCTTTAATAACATCTAAAGCACCTCCTGCCTTATATGCAATTACTGGTGTACCAGAAGCTAATGCCTCAAGTTGAACAATCCCAGCATCTTCCTTTTGAGGGAGAAGAAAAGCCTTAGCTTTGCTATATTTTTCAACAAGTTCTCTTTCACTCAATCTATCAAGTATTTCTATGTTGTCATACCCTTTTGCCATTTCAATAATCCTTTTTCTTTCTGGTCCATCTCCCGCAATAATAAGTCTTCTGTTTGGAATATGCTGAAAAGCTTCAACTAGTAAATCAAATTTTTTATAATTTACCATTCTTCCAACTCCAAAATAAAAATCTTCTTTCTTTTCTAAAGCTTTAAATTTTCCTACTTCAACTGGAGGATATAAAACCAGTGAAGGTATTCTGTAGTATTTTTTTACCCTCGATGCAGTAGTTGTTGAATTTGCAATATATAAATCAGGACGGATAGAAGTCGCGGTATCCCATATCCTAAGTTTATGTAAAAGTTTATTTACTAATGGTTGAAAAATTCTAGGAATTCTTTTAAATCTCTGATCAAAAAAAGGTTCCCAAGCATAACGCATAGGTGAATGAATATAACAAATATGCAATTGATCTGGATGAGTTATTACACTTTTTGCAACAGAAGAAGAAAAGGAAAGAATAATATCAAACTCACTTAAATCTAAACTTTCGATTGCTCTTGGCAACCAAGGAAGAAGTACTTGATGATTTTTATTTAGTAATGGAATTTTTTGAAGCCAACTAGTTCTTATCTCTCTTTTTGCTAATTCTCCAATATTTTCTTTATTCACAACAGTAGTATATATAGGAGCATCTGGGAATAAATCTGAAATAGCTTTTAAAACTTTCTCCCCTCCTCCAATATTTGTTAACCAATCTGTAACAAGGGCAATTTTTTTATTTTTTAATTTTTCTATCATAAAATAAGCCTTACTTTAAATCAGGGTGTATGGTACATTTCTTTTGTAAATTATCAAAGAATAAATGAAAAAAATCGGGATAGATGCAAGATTTTTTACAGAGAAAGCAACTGGAGTTGGAAGGCATGTTTTTGAACTTGTGAATAATCTTTCTAAGCTAGATAGAGAAAATGAATATACCATTTTTTTAAAACCAGAAGAATTTGATAATTTTATTATTCCTTCTCCAAATTTCAAGAAAGAAATAACAAATGCTAAGCACTATTCTTTTTCAGAACAATGGAATTTTCTAATACAGTTAAATTCTCACAACTTTGATTTAATGGTTTTTCCTCAGTTTAACGCTCCAATTTTTTATAATAAGCCATTCACAGTAACTATACATGATCTTACACTTCATCTTTTTCCAGGAAAGAAAAAAACTGATATTATCTCTCGTTTGGCTTATAAGTTAGTAATAAACATAGTAACACGAAAAGCAAAACACTGTTTTGCAGTAAGCGAAAATACTAAAAGAGACATGATTAATTTCTTAAAAACACCTAAAGAAAAAATAACAGTAACTTATAATGGGATAACACAAAAATTCCAACCAATTAAAGATGAAAATATTTTAACTAACTTCAAAAAAGAGTATCAATTACCTGAAAAATATTTTCTTTACACTGGTGTTTCACGATCTCATAAAAACGTATTAGGACTTATTCGCGCATATAACCTTTTCCTAAAAAAACACTCTGAAAGTAATATTTATTTAATTCTTGCAGGCCCTCAGGATAAAACTTATAACGAAGTTCCTAGCTTAATAAAAGAGCTAGAATTAGACAAAAAAATAAAACATCTCGGACTTTTTCCTGAAAAAGATTTTTCAAAATTAATAAGTGGAGCATGTGCATATATTTTCCCATCTTTTTATGAGGGATTTGGTATACCTCCTTTAGAGGCTATGCAATGCGGAGTTCCTGTTGCTTGTTCAAATACATCTTCACTTCCTGAAGTTTGCGGTACTGCTGCGCAATATTTTAATCCGTATTATGATGAAAAAATAATGGAAGCAATGGAGATTATTGCTTTTGATAAAGATAAAAGAAAAGGCCTAATTGAAAAAGGATTTATTCAATGTAAAAAATTTTCTTGGGGAGATATGGGGGGAAAAATGTTTAACATTTATAAAAAAGTTTTAGATGAATGATTTTTTAAAACATAAAAACTCACAAAAAAGAGTGTTTTTAGAAAATGAAGTTTATTTTATTACGAATAATACGTTTAATAATTATCCGTATTTTAAAGAAGAAATTTTGTGTGATTTGTGGATTAAAGAATTAAATTTATGTAAGAATTTGAAGAAGTTTGAGTTGTACGCATTTTGTTTGAATTATAATCATTTTCATTTGTTGTTTAAGCCTAGTGAAGAATTTGATGTTTCAGAGATTTTAAGATCATTTAAAACAAATTATTCAAGAAATGTTAATAGAATAATAGAAAATGAGAATTACACTTTACCGCAGGCTAAATTAGATGATCTTGCATTCTTGCAGGCGAGGTCACGTGACCTCGCTTACAAGGAAAGTGATAACCTCACCTATAAGAAACTTTATAACCTCACCTACTTAGAAAAATATAATAAGTTTTTACAAAATTTAAAAAATCAATTTCAAAAAAAACATAAAAATGAATCATTTCCAAAGTTCCAATGGCAAAAATCATTTCATGACCACATCATAAGAAATCAGGATGATTTTGAAAAACATTGGAATTATACTACTTACAATTTCCAAAAACATAATATGCCGTCAGATTGGGAATATACAAGTTTAAACTTTCTTAAAATAATTGATAATTTTCAACATTGAGTAAAAATTATATCACCATTCTAAGCATTCCTCTTAATAAACTTACTAGAAAAGAAGCATCTGAAAAATTTGTTAATTTTTGTAATGGTAAAAAACAAGTTTTTACCTCAACCCCAAATGCGGAAATAATTCTTGAAGCACAAAAAAATGAAAAACTAAAAAAATATTTACAAGAATGTGAACTAAATATGGCAGATAGCGTGAGTTTACTTTGGGCAAGTATGGTTCAAAAATTTAATTGGTCTTACTTTAGAGCTATTTTAGAGCTTCTATTTTTACCATTCAGAAAACATTCATGGAATAAAATACTGCCTGAGCAGGTTTGTGGTTCTGATGTTTTTTATGATATTTGCAAAGAGGCAGAAAATAAGAATAAAAGCATTTTCCTTTTAGGCGCATCTGAAGGAGTTGCTGAAAAAACAAAAAATATTATTCAAAAAAAATATCCTAAACTAAAAATAGTAGGAGCTATTGCTGGTTCTCCATTAGAAAAGGATGATGAGTTAATGATTGATGAAATAAATAAATCAAAACCAGATATTCTTTTTTTAGCTTATGGGTGTCCTAAACAAGAAATGTGGATTTATAGAAATTTAAAAAAATGTACCAGTGTTTACGTTGCTTGTGGGATTGGTGGCACTTTTGATTTTGTTATAGGTAAAATAAAGCGTGCTCCGAAAATTATAAGATCATTAGGCTTTGAATGGTTATGGAGGTTGATTCAAGAGCCTAAAAGATTCAAAAGAATTTTTCGTGCAGTATTTGTTTTTCCTTATATTTTTCTTAAAAATTTAAAAAAGTAATTTTTATTTGTATTTTTAGATATTATATAACGTCAATATTTTTAGCTTCATCCTGAACTGCTCTAGTAACTTTTACTATATCTTCATCAGTAGGTTTTTCAGTTTTTAGCTTTATTACTAGTGCATAAACAAATTTTTGTATTTCATTTAAAGGTAATTTTTTTTGTGTAATATAATCAACAACATAATAATGAATTTTCTCTATAATTTCTCTAATTTTTGGTCCAGATTCATATTCAAACCCTGTATTGATTAATACTATTCCTTCAGGATCACGATTTTCTTCTATTGTCATAAACGATTCTGCATCAGTTTTTGAATAACAAATTCCACTACAAACAACAATTCCTAATTCGTCTTGTAAATCCCTTGGAATAGTAATTCTCATTTCGTATCCTTTAACACTATTTGGTCCAAGTGGAGGATCATCGGGGCTATAATTTTGAGCAAAACCTTCAGTTATAACATTAATTCCTTCATTTTGATTATTTCTAAGTAATCCATTTGTAACCATGACATCTTTGTAATCAAAATAATTTCTGTCTCTGGTGTAACCTTGAAAATTGAAAGTGGCTATTTCTGTTTTTTTTTGATTGGGAAATGCTGTTGAAGACTCTGCCTTATAAAGTTCCTTAAATTTACTTTCCCATATTACAGGAAATCCATTCCGAGGTTTATTTTCACTAAAGACAAGCGTAGTAATATTAGATAATTTTATTTGAGATTCTTGATAAGCTAATTCTGAAGCACGTAAAAAGCTCATATAACATAGTCTGCTTTCTTGAATAAGATTATATTTTATTTGAAGTGACCTTAAGTTTTTTGTTTTTTCAAACATAATTTATATTTAAAATAAAAAATATTTTCATTTTATTATAACAAATTTTCTCTATAAAAGCAAAAAAGTTTTGAAGCTTTCTTAAATAAACATTAAAGTGTAATAGATTAATCAATGAAATATGGAAATAACTTTCACCCCGCTATCCCCTGTTTTTTTAAGTATTGGATTTCTAAAATTCCATTATTATGGACTAATGTATGTTTTAAGTTTTGTACTTGGATACTTCATACTTCCTTATATTTTCAAACTTCGAAAACTTGATATAAAAAAAGAAGCTTTTGAGAATATTTATTTTTATATAATTTTAGGAGGACTTATTGGCGGAAGATTATTTTTTGTTTTGTTCTATAATTTAGATTTTTATATTGCTAATCCACTAAAAATTTTTGCTATATGGGAAGGAGGAATGGCTTCACATGGTGGGTTTATCGGAGCCTTTATTTCAGCATATATAATGACAAAAAAATATAAAATACCATTCTTAAGATTTATTGATTCTTTAATAATTCCTGCTGGTATTGGATTAATGCTTGGGAGATTTGGTAATTTTATAAATGGAGAACTTTACGGGAAAATAACTAATGTATCTTGGTGCATAAATTTTGATAATGCTGAAGGTTGTAGACATCCGACACAATTATATGCAATGTTAAAAGATTTTATTCTTTTTATAATTATATTTAATTTTAGAAAAAGTAGTTGGAAACCTGGGATACTTGCCATTTTAGCATTATCCATATATGCGATTTTTAGATTCATTGTAGAATTTTTTAAAGAAGTACTTAATACTGACTTGCTGCTTTTAAATCTTAATAAAGGTCAGTGGTTCTCAATTATTTTACTTGTTTTATGTAGTATATTGTTTATGATTTTTAACAAAGAAAAGAAATTATAGATTATTTAAAGTATATTTATGAATATTATTATCAAAACTGAAGAAGAAATAAGAAAAATGAGAATATCAGGAAGAATAGCCGCTGACACTTTGTTTTTTATTGAGCCTTATGTTAAAGAAGGAGTTAATACCGAAGAAATAAATAAACTTTGTCATGATTACATAATCTCTAGAGGAGCTATTCCTGCACCACTAAATTATAGAGGGTTCCCAAAAAGCATTTGTACTTCAATAAACAATGTTGTTTGTCACGGCATACCTTCGGAATATGATGTTTTAAGAAATGGAGATATTATTAATATAGATGTAACTGTCATAAAAGATGGATATCATGGAGATACATCAAAAATGTTTCTTGTTGGGAATGTTAGTGAAGAAGCAAGATTATTAGTTGAACGTACCGAAAAAGCAACTATGAGAGCCATTGAAATAATAAAGCCTGATATATTTTTAAATGAAATAGGGAAAACTATAGAAAAATATGTAGAAAAATTCAATTACGGAATAGTTAGAGATTTCACAGGACATGGGATAGGAATATCTTTTCATGAAGACCCACATGTGTGTCATTTTGACATAGGGAACAATGGACCAAGATTAAAATTAGGAATGATTTTTACGGTTGAGCCTATGATTAATTCTTCATCAAATTGGAAAACAGAAGTTGATAAAAAAGATGGATGGACAGTTTATACCAAAGATAATGCCTTAAGTGCTCAATTTGAGCATACTGTTCTTGTGACAAGATCAGGATATGAGATTTTAACTTTGCCATTTAATAGATAGATTATTTTAGTAGCATAATAATTATATTGATATTCATCTGGGATTTTTCAAATAAAAACAATAATTAAGCAGGGTAAATCTATCTTTGATTTATTCTTAATTAGTTGTTATCCACGGTTAATTCCCCTTCCATTTCACCTCAATTTCTGCTAAAATACTGGGAATAAAAAATACAAAAAATGCCTTTCGCAAAAAACCATTTTGTTCCTTTTCATTTTCATTCCCATCATTGGGATATGAATATAATTGAATTTTACTTATTTCAATCTATGTTCATGATTGCTTTTTCAATGATCAATCTTTTCGTGCCGATTTATCTAATATCAGATGTGGGATATCCTCTTTGGGGAGTAATAACATTTTTCTTGATAACACAAATATTTTTTATTTCTTCACTTCCGTTTAGTGGAAAAGTTATTAAATATTTTGGAGTAAAACATTCTATTGTTTTACAACTCCCTTTCTATGCAATTTACTATATAGGGCTACAATATCTTTCTGGGAATTTTGTTAGTGATTTAGCAATACTAATTCCTATTATAGGTCTAAGAGCATTTTTTGGATCTAATGGAAATGTTGCAAGAGATATTTTTATGTCAAAAAATATTCTAAAGAAAAATACAGGTACTATGTTAGCATGGTGGAGAATTGTCATAGTTGCTGCTACAGTTATTTCTCCATTTATTGGAGGGCTCGTATCATATTTTTATGGATTTGATAAACTATTTTGGATTGCAATAGTGATAACACTTTTTTCTGGATTACCACTGCTTCTTACCTCCGATAAACATTTTAATATTAACTATAAACCTCAACAGCTTTTTTCTTTTATAAGACATAAAGCTGATAAAAATTATCTAATAGCTGAAGCTGGTAATATTTTATCTGATACTATGATGTGGATTATGTGGCCATTATTTTTATTTTTTGCACTTAAAAATACTGCTGATCTGGGTAAATTAATAACTATGTCTGCTGCAATTTCTATGGGTATTGCTTATTTTGTTGGTAAAAAGGTTGATACTAGTAATCCAGCAAATCTTTTAATAAATGGAGTTCGTATATCAAGCGGATTATTTCTACTCCGAGCTATTTCTTTAAATCCTTTTATAATAGGAATTATTGACGCTTTTAATAAGATTATTGATCCTATTTTCCGTATTCCATATGATCGAGCTGCTTATAAAATAATTATGGAAAATCATGATCAAGTAAAAATGGCTAACATAAAACAATTAATTACTGAAATATATTATACAATCGGTGTTTTAATTTTACTTATGGTAGTTCTAGTTGTACCAGAAGTATCAGTAAAATTATTTATAACTTTGTTCGTAGTATTTGCTTTTATAATGCTTTTAATGCAGAAGATGGCTAATATTAAATTTAAATCTGATGATAAACAAGCAGTTCTTATTGTAGAAAAAGAAAATATGATTATTGAAGAATTGAAGATTTTAGAAGAACGAAACAAGAATTTCGAAATTAATAACTAATAAAAAATTAATGTTTTAAGTATTTTAAAAAGGTATATATAATTTAAATACTTAATAACCTTATGCTAAAAAATTATTTTAAGAATAAAAATTATATAGCGCTTTATCTTAATTCTATTGGAAACAATATTGCAGGAGCATTGTTTTCTTTCTTTTCAGGAACATATCTATATTCGATGGGAATGCCGCTGCATTTTGTAATTCTGTTTTTTGGCTTAGAATTTGGACTCCGAGGAGTTCTTTCTCCATTAGGACCAATTTTCTCTAGAAAATTTGGGATCCCAACAACTATGCTTATTTCATACATATCTCTAAGTGTATTCTTCTTTATTATTTCACTTGCCTCAACTTCTTTATTTATTTCATTTTTCTCTTTTATTTTTATTAGTTTTGCATGGGGGATAGAATGTCCAATTATGAATTTTATTTATTCAATGGTTGTTGATAATAAGCATCGAGGAAAACAATTTAGTTTAAATATAGTTATTGGAGCCATATCTAGAATGTTTGGTATTTTTATCGGAGCAATGCTTATTGATAAAGTGAATTTTGTTTGGATCGCAGTATTTGCCACAATTATTTCTTTGCTTACAAGCATTCCATTTTTTATATTTTTAGACGATATCCATATCCCAAAAATTTCATTTATTGATCCATACAAATTTCTCTTTTCTAAGGAATTTAGAGAAAATTTAATACCAATGACAGGATATTCACTTTCTATTATTGCTAATGAATCAATAGCTCCTTTATTTATTTTTATTCTTGTTGGAAGTTTTAAGATTTTTGGTTTTATTTTTATCTTATCTATTTTAGCTGAAAAAATATTCACACTCTTATTTGGGCATTATATTGATAAAAATGGAAATAAGAAATCAGTCATATTATCAAGTATTTTACTATCAATTGGGCTTTTCACCTATATGTTTATTTATAACCCCTTAAGCGCTTTCTTAGTTTCATCTTACACACAAATTAGTAAAAATATGTTTTTTGGAAGCTTAGAAACAGGGCTACATAAAAAAATGAAAAATAGTAAACACTCTTTTATTTACTCAACAGCCAAAGAAATGTCCTTGTGTTTTTCTGAAGTTATTTATCTCCCAATTTTTGCATTAATTGCATATTTTTTTGATAAAAATATATTTGCAATAGTTTTCCTTTCAGGAATTTTTGGTCTTTATTTAGTAAGAAAGTTTTTTAGATATTCATAGTATTCAGAGTTTATTGCACATAAAAAAACACTAATATTATTATATATCAGCAATAAAATTTAAATTTTACTATTTTAATGCAACTTTTGTCTTTTCTTCTATAAATTCAATTTTATCTTTATAACCTCCCATTTTAGCAATTTGATCTGAACCACTCAAAGAGTTTAATGATTGCAGTCTTGTTAATTTTAAATTCCAACCGTCTAATTCAGCATTAATTACTGAACGCGCCTCTTGTAATTTTTTTATTTCATATCCCTTAGTTGCAACTGAATTTGCGTGGCTCAGATATATCAAAGAAAAGGTGCAAAAAAGTACAACTATTAAAGCAACAATTGCTGTAAAAAATACTTCTGATTTATGAGATAATGAACTTCTTGCGACAGGTGGTGTATAAAATGACAAGTTGGATTATATTAAGTTTTTTATTCTTTCAGCCTCCTCTAAAAAATCAATAAATTCATTGTTAGTTCTTTGCGCAACTCTTAATTTGGCACTTCTTGATCTAGGATTATTTTTAATTTCCTCCTCGCTTGGGACAATAGGTCTCTTTGTAATAAGCTTTAATTGAGGCTTAAAATTACATTTACAGACAGGGAACTCTTTAGGGCAGATACAATCTCTTGCCTGTGCTCGGAAGAATTGCTTAACAATTCTATCTTCAAGCGAGTGGTAACTAATTACCGCAAGATATCCGCCATAGCTCAAGAGTTCCCACATATTTCTTAACCCCTTGGCCAAGGATTCTAACTCATTATTTACTGATATTCTTAGTGCCTGAAACGTTAAAAGAGCAGGATGTTTATTTTTGTTTCTTACTATTTCTTCGATTGCTGTGGCGAGCTCTCGAGTCGTTTTAAATTTTTTCATTTTTCTTTTTTCAATAATCATTTTTGCAATTCTCCACGAGTGTCGTTCCTCTCCGTATCTGTATATAATATCTGCTAATTCTTTTTCACTATAAGTATTTACTATTATTTCAGCTGTAAGTTCTTGTTTAATATTCATTCTCATGTCGAGTGGACCATCTGAACAAAATGAGAACCCTCTTTCTTCTTCATCTATATGCGTTGATGCCATCCCAATATCCAGAAGTATTGCATCAAACGATTTTATCTCACTATTCTTTTCAATTAATTCTTTTGCATTTGCAAAATTTCCATGAACAATTTTTATACTCTTCTCAAATTTTTTTAGATTTTCTTTTGCATGAACAATATTCCTTTCATCTTGATCAATTCCGAACAAAAATCCACCTGGCAGGATTCTTTCAATAATGGCTTTACTATGCCCTCCAAGCCCTAATGTCCCATCAATAACGCTGTCTCCTTCCTTTAAAGATAATCCTTCAAGTGTTTCATTTAAAAGAACAGGTGTGTGCATAATAATCAGCTTAAACAAAACATAAGATCAAAAAATTGTGTAAAACTTGTGAACAAAGTGTGGATAAAATTTTTCATCAATATTTCTGTTTTTTCCCTTGCACATCTTAAATATTAAGAACTTTAATTTTAATCGTCAATGACTTTTCCTCTATAAAAAGTCTTCTATATAAATAATGAGTAAAATATTTTACATTAAATGACTTAATATCTTTTTAATAAGCCATTTAATTTGAATAAAAAATTAGATTGCATATTGAGCACAAAAATTGTGTGTATATACTTTTATTTAAAAATAATTCTTCCTGAAATTATCTTTATTTAAAAACAAAAAAAACTAGAGATGAACTTAAAATAGGTTCATACTATATGTTAAATAACTATTATTAATTTCATTAATATTTCCTTATATTTTAAGGGATTTCTTTGTTCTAAAATTATACTCTACCTTCCTAAGTAGTACCTAATAAATAGAAAAACTAAATTAATATTAAAAATATTTTTTTACTTATTTTTATTTTTATGTAAACTCCAACAGAAATTTTAAAAGCTTAGATATAAATGAATAAAATATTTTTAATTCTATTAATAATATTAAGTTCTTGTTCTATGCAAGCTAATGATGAGCTTGAATCTAGAATTGTCGATCAATTAGAAATAAACAATGAAATACAAGAATATGATTTTGGAAAAATCATTACACCTAATAAAAACAATTTTTACATTGATATCATCCCTCCTCCTAAACAAGATTATGACTTAAAAAATGAAAAACTTTTAGGGGCTATAATTGAAAACTCAACTATTTCACGTAGCGGAATGAAAGGTCTTTCGAAAGCAAAAATTGTCTATGAAACTTTTGCAGAAGGAGGGATAACTCGTTTTTTGGCTATTTTTGATAGCAGAACAGATAATATTGAGATTGGACCAATTAGATCTGTAAGGGATTATTTTTTAGATTGGGCAGAGGAATATAATTTGCCACTTATTCATTGCGGAGGTAGTGACACTGCCATTGAAAGACTAAAAAAAACTTCCAGAGTTAAAAATATTGATGAATTTAATGAATATAATAAGGAGAATTACTTTATTAGAAATAAGAATATAGCTAGACCACATAATTTATTCAGTAATACTGAACATTTTTTTAATATAAATAATGAGAACATAAATTCAAAAAGTATTTTCTTTTCAGCTAATTCAATTGAACTTGAGAATAAAAATACAGGATTGAAAATTGATTTTCTCAGTGCTCCATATAACGTGGAATACAAATATGATAAAGATAAAAAAACATATTTAAGATTTAACGGAGGGCTAAAACATATTGACACCGCTAATAATCAACAAATTTCTGTTGATAATATTATTCTTCAAAAGGTTAATTATGAAGTTATTGATGATAAACTTAGACTAAAAATTTACACTAAGACGGAAGGAGATTGTGTTTTTATAACTCATGGAACACATGAAGAATGCAAATGGAAATACGAAAACAACGAAACAAGTTTCAATCTTTTAAATGATGAAAAGATAAAGTTTAATTATGGGAATTTATGGATTGAAGTGATTGGAGTTAATTCTTCTTATAAGATAATTGATGATATAAAAAATTAGAGTTTCACATCTAATTCTTTCAGCAATAAATTTTCATTATAACTCTCACAATGTTTACATACTGTTTGTAATTTTTTATATAATTGTGCAGTAATTTCTTGAATACATTGCTCTGGAGAAAGATTCTCTTTGCTTGTGTCAAAGATATTTTTTATACCAGATAAAAATTCTTTTATTTCAGGGATTTTTGATAGTGCATTATCTATAAGTACTTCAATTTCTCCTCTAAGATCACTTGATATAGTGGTAAGTTCTTTAGCTTTTTCTTCATGGAGAAGCTGATTCAATCTCCAAACATTATTACCAATTTCACTTGCTCGCTCGTGAAGGTTATCAATTTTTTCCTTACTCATGTCAATTTATTATTGAATAATAATCAAAAAAAGTATATTTAAAAAAATATAAATGTCAATATGTAAACATACTGATAATCACTAAATATAGCTAATTAAAGCAGTTATTTAATCTTTTTTATTAAATTTTTTCTTTAGAATCTTTTTCAACTTCATCAATCCACTCATAACTTTCTATAAAACCTACTTGTAAAAATCTTTCACGAAACTTTTGAAATTCTCCACTTTCACTTAATCCAAATGATTTTGAGATTAAAAAAATAAAAAGTCCTAATGCAATAATTAATACAGATATTGAACCTGCTAACCCAAAAACAACAAAAAATACTAACTTTAAAAACTTTCGCATGACATGAAATAACTTTATTAAAAAATTCAAAATTATACTCAATAAATCAATTGACCTCTTAATAATTTCAACTATTACTTTCCAAACAACAGAAATTAATAATACTACATAATTCCATAAGTATTTTATTCCTACTTTAACACTCGAAAATACAATCTGAAAAAGATTACTTTCATTAGACTTTTTTGTCATGGTTTAGATAATTAGTGAAATAGTCAAATAGAGCATTAGATTTTAGAGAATATAGAATTACAACTTGGAAAATGAGTTTGTCTCAGCTCTCAGCTTTAAGCATTAAGCATCTAATAATAGTTTAGACACCGTCAACAATTTCTCATAAACCTTTCCGTAGCCTCCCTAACTCTATAAACAAATTTTTGATCTGTCAATTGCGACATTTTTAAATCAGGAATACCAGACTGTTTAACCCCATAAACTTCTCCAGGACCACGAAGTTTCATATCAATTTCTGCTAAATGAAATCCGTCTGAATATTTTTCCATTGCTCGTAGTCTCTGTGAATCTTCGTTAGACTTTTTTGCAGTAAATAAAAAACAATATGATTGATGTTTTCCTCTTCCAACTCGTCCACGAAATTGATGAAGCTGTGAAAGTCCAAATCTTTCTGCTCCTTCAATAAGCATAATAGTTGCATTTGGCACATCAACTCCTACTTCAATAACAGAAGTTGATACGAGAATATCTGTTTCTCCTTTTTTAAATTTTGTAAATATTTCATCTTTTTCATTAGCTTTTAATTTCCCATGTAGATAAGAAATTTCCCTTTTAGGAAAAATTTCTTTTAATCTTTCATATTCTTCAGTAACAGATTTTACTTCTGCCATTACTTCAGATTTAGATTCTTCAATTAATGGACAAATAACATAAACTTGTCTCCCTTTTTCAATTTGATCATCAATAAAATAGTTGATTTCTTTTCTACCTTGTTGATTTACTACTTTAGTAATAATTTCTTGTCTTCCTGGAGGCATTTCGTTTAAAACAGATAAGTCCTGATCTCCATAAGCAACTAATGCAAGAGTACGAGGGATTGGAGTTGCCGTCATAGAAAGAAAATGAGGTGATCCATGAGAAGTGAGTTTTTTTCTTTGCTCTACACCAAATCGATGTTGTTCATCTACTATTGCAAGTCCTAGTTTTTTAAATTCAACGCTTTCTTGAATAAGCGCATGAGTACCAACAACAATATTAATATCTCCATTTAAAATTCCGAGTAGATTTTCTTGTTTTTCTTTTCTTTTTTGAGAACCAAGAAGAAGTCCGACTTTTATTCCCTCACCCCCTAACCCCCTCTCCCTTAGGGATAGGGGGGATTTATTAAGCCCCTCTCCACTTGGGAGAGGGGTTGGGGTGAGGGCTTTTTGTACAGAGATTGGAGATGAAGGCTTTAGCATACTTCCTATCTTCTCCAAAGCTTTTTCAATATCCTCAAACTCCTCATTCTTTATCCTAAAAATATTAATATCATGAGCTTTTATAATTTCATCTCTAATTTCATCATATTCTTTTTGATCCTTCTTTTTATGAATTTCTCCATCAATCTCAATAACTAGTCTACACTCTTCACAATAAAAGTCAGCAACATATCTTCCAATAGGATGTTGCCTTCTAAATTTTAAATTATAAAATTGTCTATCACGTAATATTTGCCAAAGAATTTCTTCAGTTGGTGTTTGTTTTTTTCGGAGTTCTCTTGCAAGTTCAATAACATATTTAGGAGAAAAGGATTTTTCTTTCCCCTCTCCCTCAGGGAGAGGGGCTAGGGGTGAGGGCAATACGTCAGAGGAGCTGGGGAAAACATCAAACATCTCCGAAAAACTTCTAAAATGCTGTCTTGCTAAAACTTCGGTTGGCGCCATTATAGCTACCTGAAACCCTGCTTTAATCGCACAAAGAGAAACTGTTGCTGCAACAAGAGTTTTTCCAGAACCTACATCTCCTTCAAGTAATCTGGACATTGGGATCCCTTTTTCCATATCCTTTAGTATTTCAAAAATTGATATTTTCTGTGCACCTGTTGGAGTAAAAGGAAGTGAAGAGAAAAATTGCTTAACTAAATCAACATCCATTGGAACAACAATGTCATATTCAGTTGCATTTTCTTGAAACTCTTTTTTACGTTTTAGTGAGTCTAATTGAATACTAAAGAGCTCTTCAAATGCTAAACGCTCTCTAGATTTTTTTAATATTTCCTCGTTATCTGGAAGATGAATATTCTTAATTGCTTCAGATCTTTTTATGAGATGCTCTTCATCTAAAATAGATTTTGGTAAAATTTCTTCAAAATCTTTAGTCATATCTAAAAGAGATGATATTTTCCCTAATAACCAAGAAGATGTGATTTTCTCTGTTTGAGGATAAACTGGAACAAGTTGTCTGGATTGTAGATTTTCTGAAAGATATTCGATTTTTGGTGATTGAAATGAATATTTCCCAAAATCAAATTTGATTTTCCCAATAAATTTTCTCCATTCCCCTTCTCTTATGGAATTTAATTGGTATGGTTTATTGAACCATACTGCTTCAAAGTTGTTTCCATGCCTATCTTCAAGAATTGCCTTATAAATCCAACGTCTTGTACTTTTACTTAGATGTGAAGTTGTTTCTAAAACTTTTGCTTCAATTGTGTTTACTAAATCGGTTCTAATATCAGAAATTGTTCCTGACTCATTATGAATTTCATATGTTCTAGGAAAATATAAAAGCAGATCTCTAACAGTTTTTATTCCCATTAACTCCAAAGCTTCTAAGTGAGCTTTTGTTGTATTTATTGCCTTTTTTAATGGGGAATCTAGTTTTATAATCATTGTATAAGAAATGTATCAAAAAATATTAAAAGTATAAAGATAGGAAATAGAAAATCCAAGATACGATGACAATTTTTATATAGTTGATATACTGGAACAGTATTTACCTTTTTATTAAAATTGAATAATTCAAAGTTTATGAATAAAGCATCAATTATCATAATGTTAGTCTTAAGTATTACACTAACAGGATGTCAAAAAGGATCTTCTGAAAATATAAAAATTTCTGATAACAATAAAGAAATCTGTCGTGATTGGATAGAAAGCGAACAAAGCCAATGTCAAAAAGAAATTGATAAATGGGAGAATAAATTAGACCAATGTCAAAATCAACTTTCTGAAAAAACTATAGTTGATAAAAGTGATAATTTAAAAATAGGAGAATCTTTTTTTTATGATAGCAACAAAGGATCAGGATTTAATATAGAAATGGAAAGATACAAAAATAAAATGTATGGCTACACAATAGAGATACCAAGAAGCTGGGGTGCCATACAGCCTTACGGAGGTACCTTTACAGATAATCTTTATGAAGAAATGGAAACAATTGGACCATATTTAGAATCTGATAAAGTGTGGCGTGAATATTTTTATATAGAAGTTTTTAACAAAGAAAATACTTATCATACAGCCTTTGAAAAACATGAAACACTTTTTGATTTTTACGAAGAATTTAGGCTAGAGAATAAAAAATATACAGAAAATAAATTTTGGGAGAATCAAAACGAGATAAAGGAGTTTATTGAATATGAAGAAAATGGAGATTATTTGAATACTCACAGACTTATGCTAAATGAAAATACTCTTTATGTATTCTCTTATAATGAAAATAATAATATTCATCAAGGGATCATCAATTCTATTAGTTTAAATGCCGAATAGATTAAAAATTAAATTAGGTAATTATGAAATTCCCAATAATATCAATTATATGCGCAATTGCTGAAAATAGAGCAATTGGAAGTAATAACAAACTACTTTGGAATATTCCTGAAGATATGAAGTTTTTTAGAGAAACTACTAAAGGACATACTGTTATAATGGGAAGAAAAACATTTGAATCTATTGGTAAGCCATTGCCTAAGAGAATAAATATTCTAGTTACAAGAGATTCTAAATATAAAGCTGAAGGATGTGTAATTGCTTCATCTGTTAGTGATGCTATTGAATTTGCCAAAGAAAATGAAAGTGAAGAAATTTTTATTATTGGAGGAGGTCAGATTTATGAGCAATCTATGAAATATGCAGATAAATTGTATTTAACTATTGTTAAAGGAGATTTTGAAGCTGATACTTTTTTCCCTGATTATTCAGATTGGAAAGTAGTTAAAAAAATTGACCATAATAATGGACAATATGAATTTTCATTTATTGAATTAGAGAAATAATCCTTACTAATTGGATTTTTACATACTTTCTTTAATAATTTTTGGTATCTCCATAAATCCAATTTCTCTGTTCAGAAATTTCTGGACAGCCATTTCATTAGCATCATTAAAAATAGCACAAGCTCTTTCTCCAACTTTTGCTGCTTTTTCAGCTAATTCCAAACATGGGAATCTTTCTCTATCTGGTTTTTCAAAAGTAAGGCTTAAATCAAATAAAGATAAACTTTCTAAAGATAAATCATTCCTTTCTTCTCCTGATAATGCATAAGAAATGCATCTTCTCATATCTGTTTTTCCCATTTCAGCAATAATTGAACCATCTATAAATTCTACTGCCGAATGAATTATAGACTGAGGATGGATTACTACTTCTATTTGATCAGGATTTAAATCGAAAAGCCTCATTGCTTCAATAAATTCAAGTCCTTTATTTGCAAGTGTCGCTGAATCAATTGTTATTTTATTTCCCATTTTCCAAGTGGGATGATTTAATGCCTCCTCAACTGTAACCTTTTCTAACTTTTCAATTGGCCATTTATTTTTATCTCTAAAAGGACCTCCTGAGGCTGTAAGCCAAATTTTTTTTATTTCCTCTCTTTTTCCAGATTTGAGAGCTTGAGTAATTGCACTGTGCTCTGAATCAATTGGACGTATTTTCACTCCTTTTTCTTTAGCTTTTTTCATAACTTCAATTCCAGAAACCACTAAAGTTTCTTTATTTGCCAAAGCAATATCTTTTCCTGCTTCTATTGCTAATAATGTTGGAGAAAGCCCAATTCTTCCTACAACTGCTACTACAACTGTTTTTACTTCTGGAAGTATTGCAATTTCTTCTAATCCTTCAATACCTGAAAAAACTTTTATATCTTTTCTTTTAATTCTTAATTCTTCTGCTTTTTCTTCATTAAAAACGCAAACTTGTTTTACTTCAAATTCATCAATTTGCTTTTCAAGCAGATCGATATTTGCATTTGTAGATAGTCCACAAACTTTATATTTACCTTTTGATCTACGAACAACGTCTAGAGTTTGTGTCCCTATTGATCCTGTTGAGCCAAGAATTGATATATTGATCATTATTTATGGGACTTAAACTTTTTCTATTCTATAAAAAAATTGGCAAATAAACAATTTTTGTTTTTTTATAACTAAACTGAAGCCATGTAAAAAGAAAATCAAAGATATCTACAATAATTTTTCTTTTAAAAAAACTCCCCATTTTAATGGAGAGCTTTTGATAAAATTTACAACTCGACTAACAAACTAACATAATAATTTTACTATTTTTTTGAAGCAGGTTTTTTTGCTTTTGGTTTTGCCTTTACTTTTGGAGCAGGGGTTTTTCCAGCCATGGTGTGTAAATTAAGAGATAAATTATATTAATTATCATTTTTTCTTTTAAAAAAGCAATAGCAAAATAATGGCTAAAATAAGCCACAAAAATTAATATATTAAAATGAGATATTGTTAAAATTTTTAATTTATAAATCCTACTAAATTTCTATACTAGATTTTATTAATAATTTTGAACAATACACCCATATCATTGTAGCCTAATTTTCTGTAAAAGTGCTGTCCTTCTTCATTAGCCCATGACAATGTCATAACCAATTTGTGCTTATATTTTTTCATTTCTTTTTTCCAAAATTTTACAAGATTGGTTCTAATTCCTTTTTTATGATATCTATCCTAAATAACCAGCATATTCATGAATGGAATCCCAAAAATATCCAAATATATTTCTCTTTCACTTCCCATTAAGATTAATAATCTCCCCCTTAGCCTCAGCATTATATGGCTCATAATCCAAAATCTTTCTATAAGTTTCCCTCGCCTCCTTAAATTGCCCAGATTCTCTATAAGTATCCGCAAGCATAAAAAGAATCTCCGTATCCCTAGGCTTAAGCTTAATAGCCTTTTTAAAAAGATTAATAGCCTCATCAAAGTTCTTTACAACAAATAATACCTGACCAAGATTAGTATATCTCTTAAAATTCTGAGAATCTTTTTTTAAAGCATATTCATAATAATAAATAGATTCCTCAATTTTATTTTGCTCAAAAAGAGAAAAAGCCAAGTTAGAAAGACTTGAAGTATTTTTAAATTTTTCTAACTCAATAAGAGTTCGGTACAAAGCCTCAGCTCTTGAATACTGTTTTTTATGTAAATAAAGAGAAGATAAGAGAAGATGAGCCTCAATATTTTTAGGATCTACCGCAAGAATAGAAACAAGAACTTTTTCAGCTTCCTCATTCTCTTTATGATCCAAAAGAATTTCTGCCCTCTTAATCGCATTTCTAATTTCATTAAGAGAATACTTTACTTCAACTTCTTTTTTATCATTTTTAACAAACTCTTTTTTATTTAAATCTCCATCTTCAGTATTCTCTTTTGAAGACTCTTTTTTAAGAGTTTTTTTAATAAAAGTCTTTTTTGCTTGTTTAATTATTCTTCTTCTATTCCAAACAATAATTAATATTAGAATTAGAGAAAATAGAGCCAGTAATAAAAGATATGATGTTTTCACCATTTTTAAATATTACTTAATTATTTTTTCTTTGCATTAAATTCTTCAAGAGATAAGGTTATATAGGTATAATCTGATTTAAGCTTAATTGTTTTATTAAGAATATCCATACCTATAATAACATACTTTTTATCTTCAATATTTATTTTTGAACCGAACTTAGGAAAGCCAATTTTTAATTCTTTGTATTGTTTAGCTTCATAATTAAGACAACATTTTAATTTCCCACAGCAACCACTAAGACTTTCTGATCCTTTAAACGCAATATTTTGTTCACGTGGAGCATCCATAGTAACGCTAGGAATATCTTTTAATTGATTTGTACAACACAGTTCTCTACCACATGTACCATATCCTTTTATAAGCTGAGCTTTATCTCTTGCTCCAATTTGTAAAAGGTGAATTTTCTTTTTAAATGTTCCTGCAAGAATTCTTACAAGTGCCCTAAAATCTACACGAGCATCTGCTGTGAATATAATTAAAAGTTTTTTTTGGTTAAAGGAAATATCAATTGAAGATATAGATAACTCAAGTTCTAATTGTTTTACAGCACTTGCTACAGTTGGCTTACAATCTTTCGACTCTTTTATATTATTTACAATAACCTCTTCATCTTCTTTCGTACATTTTCTAATAATTTTCACTGACTCAAGTACCTCTTTTTTACAAGTAGGTTTTTCTATCGATTGGATAAAAATAGCATTTTCTTCCTCTCCTTCAAATTCAATAATAATATTATCATTACGCTTAAAGCCCATATGACTTTCCTCTGAAGGTATTGATATCTCTTTGGCTAGGATAGGAACATATATAGAACTGTACATTAAACTAGTGGATTATAGGATTTGTCGATAGTAAGAAGAGAATGTAGATAGTTAAAAATCGTTAATCTTTTTGCTATTTATATTTCACGATTTCTAAAAAAAAGTTCTCTAAAGCAAGTCGTTTGTTTATGTTTTTCTTTATCAAATTTTGTGTAATGTCAAGCAACTCAATAATTTTTGTTATATTTTTATTTTTAGGATCAATTTTTGATCTAAGATAAAATAGAGAGTATTCAAAAAACTTTTCCATTTCGTTCATATTCTCGCTTAAACTTTCCGCAAAGGCAAACCTTTTAATAGTGTTCATTTTTTCATATACCTCAACGATTTTCTCATATGCTTTTCTTGTTTCCTGTAATTCTTCTGAATTTCTAGCAAGTCTCAAGGCTGTAGTTATCCTCCCTTGAGCATACTCTAATATTTCTTTTTTATTAGGAGAATCTTTTATGTGTTCTTCAATAATATCATTATGTATTAAATTGAATCTAATTATTCTTAATCTTGAAAGTAAAGTTGGAAGGATAGAGGCTTCCTTTGCAGTAGTAAAAATAAAAATAGTTTTATCAGACGGCTCTTCAACACTTTTTAGAAATGAATTTGTAGCTTCAGTATTTAGACGATCTATATTTTTAATAATACAAATTTTATATTCACTTATAGGTTTTTTATAAAGTTGTTTTTGCAACATTCTTATATCTTCAATTGTAATTGTATTTGTTTTTATGGAAGGAGGAGATGCCCTGTGTTTTTGTTCAATATTAGAATATTTTGAGATTTCATCCCAATTTGTGTGTACTTTATCAATATATAGAAGATCTAAAACTAGAAAATCTGAATGAGTAAGATTTTGTATTTGTCTGCATGTAATACATGTTTTACACATATTATTAGGACAAAGAAGAGCCGATGCTATTTCTTTTGCAAAATAGAATTTACCAATGTTTTCAGGCCCTGAAAAAAGATAAGCATGTGACAAATTACCGTTAAGAATATTGTTTTCAATTTCTTTTTTCTGTCTTTCGTGTCCTATAGTTTTCCAAGAAAAATACAATGTATATGATTAAATAAATACGTATTGCTAGTACAACAATACAAAAAAATTGTGACGAAGTAAATTATTAGAATATTTTAAATAAAATTACAGAAAAAACTCTAAAATACCTCCATCACACACTTCTCAATAGCATTCTTATGATACCCCTTTTCTTGAATTTCCTTATCATAATTTATACTAACTTCTTTTGCCCTTACATATTCTTCCTTTGTTAAATATTTTTTTGCTATTTCTTCAAGCTCTTTAGATATTTCTGGAAGTCCCATTTCTAAAGCAAGCGGAACATATATTTTTATAGTTTCTAAAGATTTTCTTTTTTGTTTCTCAACTTTTGTATATTCAAGAGTTCGCATGTTATGAAGTCTGTCAGCAATTTTTATTATAGCAGCCTTTGGATCACTTATAGTTTCTAAAAAATAATGATGAAGAAGTTTTCGTTCTTCATCTGAGTTATGATCGAGTATTTTTATTTTATAAGACTTTGAGAGCATATTAACAATTTTTGCTATATGAAAACCAAATTCATGGTGCATTTCTTCAAAGTTAACTGGCGTATCCTCTAGAACATCGTGTAATAGTGCAGATATAACAATTTCAGGAATTACATTTAATTCCATTATAATTTTTGCTACTGCGATAGGATGAGTAATATAGTCATCTCCATTCTCTCTTTTTTCTTTACTGTGAGCTTTTTCTGCAAAATCTAAAGCACGTGCAATCTGAAATTTATCATGTATTGAATACTGTTGATAAATTGGAAAACTTGAAAATATGTTTTTTGAATCCAAAGTGTAGAAATTATTAATTAAAAATTCCAAATTACGAATTCTCTCAATTCTCGGATCTCGAAACTCAGTTCTATCTAAAATTCATTAATTTTTATTTGATCATTCTTCATCCCTCATTCCTCATTGATCATTCTTCATCCCTCATTCCTCATTGATCATTCCTCATTGATCATTC
>CAYXLW010000001.1:109601-183873 GCA_964466055.1 uncultured Candidatus Peribacteria bacterium | reverse complement strand
TCATTGATCATTCCTCATTGATCATTCTTCATCCCTCATTCCTCATTGATCATTCTTCATTCTTCATTGATAATTACCTATCTCCCTACCTTTTTTTCTAATTCTTTTACGCTCATCTCAAAACCTAAAGAACGCCCATGTGGACATGTTAATCCTTTGGCACTATTAATCCATTTCTTAACAATTGATTTGAGTTCATCTTTATTTAATTCATCTCCAAACATAACTGAACCTCTACAAGCTAAATAAGTTAAAGCTTTTTCAATATTTTTCTCAGACTCTTTACTTTCGCCCTTTTCTCCTAATTCTTCTGCTGTTTTTAAAATAGTTTCTTTTAAATTCTCTTCTGAAATTTGTTGAGGCACAGAATTAATTTGAAAAGTATTATTGCCAAATTCTTCTATCTCAAACCCAATATTTTGGAAGAAATTGATGTGTTCTTGAATTGATAAAAATTCTTGAGAATTACAATTAATAATTTCTGGAAATAATAACCTTTGTGATTTAGATTCTTTATTTTTTAAAATATTCATAAATTCATCATATCTTGCACGTTCATGAACTGCATGCTGATCTAGAAATATTATTTTCTCATCCTTCTCAAGAATAATAAATTTTTTTGCTGCTTGTCCTATTATTTTATATCCCTGTAATTCATCTTCATCTTTAAAATCAAACGAAGAACTTTTAGATTCTAAAATTGTTTTTGAAAAATTCAATGCAACAGAAACTTGAGATTTTGAAGGGTTTTTAAAACTGGGAATTGCTGAGTGAAAAGATTTTCTATTAGATGAAAAAGATTCATATTTAGAAACATTCTGAGAAAGCTTTAAATATTTGGAATCCCCTATTTCTGATGAATGCCCCAGCGAATTTCCGATACTATTAAAAGCTTTTAAAATAGTATTCTTAACTACTTGAAAAACCTCTTGCCCTCTCATAAAACGAATTTCAGATTTTTGTGGATGAACGTTCACATCAACTAAATCTGGAGAAATTGTTATAAATAAATAAAAAGCAGGATATGCTCCCCTTTCAAGGAAAGAATGGTAAGCATCATTTACTGATGCCATTACTGTTGAATCCTTTACACTTCTTCCATTTACAAATATTTTTTGATTATTTCGTGTTTTAAAAGCTTCTCCAGGTTTTGATACAAATCCTTTAATATGAATAAAATCTAAACTTTCTTGAACTGGAATTAATTTTGAAAAAAGCTCTTTCCCTATAATATTTTCCACTCTTTCATTTTTATTTTCAGCCAAGCATTTAAATATTTCTTTTCCATTGTGGAAGAGTTTTATATTTATTTCTGGATGAACAAATGCAACATTTTCAACTACTTGAAGACAGTTTTTAAGTTCTGTATTTTGTGTTTTTAAAAATTTCTTCCTTGCTGGAATATTTTCAAATAAATCTTCAACAATAACTCTTGTTCCTTTTTGACAAGCACAATCTTGAGTTTCTAATTCATACCCTGCGTGAATTTCTATTTTTGTTCCAGAAATACCTTTCTCTTGTTTTGTTTCTAAAGTAAAAATTGAAACAGAAGCAATTGAAGCAAGAGCTTCGCCTCTGAACCCTAAAGTTTGAATATTGAATAAATCTTCTTTTTTAGATATTTTGGAGGTTGCGTGTCTTTTTACGGAAAGAATAGCATCTTCTCTACTCATTCCTTGACCATTATCTCTAAGCTCTATTTTTTTTATTCCACCGTCTTCTAGGAAAATTTCGATCTCTGTAGCTTCTGCATCAACAGCATTTTCAAGTAATTCTTTTAAAGCAGAAGCAGGTCTTTCTACAACTTCCCCTGCTGCAATTTGATTTCTTAGTATTTCCGGCAGAATTTTTATTGACGGCAAAGTGAAACGGTTAGAGATAAATATAGATAGATTTTAGCAAAATGAAAAGATGTTAAATACATACATTTATTTTTTTGTGAAAAAAAGATTGACAATTATTAAAAATAAGGT
This sequence comes from uncultured Candidatus Peribacteria bacterium, assembly GCA_964466055.1. Lineage (GTDB taxonomy): Bacteria > Patescibacteriota > Gracilibacteria > CAYXLW01. The sequence goes on along the minus strand of CAYXLW010000001.1, from coordinate 181,900 downwards.
TAAAATAAAAATAGCCATTAACCCCCTAAAATGTTTACAAAATTTTTTAGTTTACAAGATCAAACATTATTTAGCACATATTCAAAAAATATTTTTGTTGAAGAAAATTATCGTGTTGTTTTGGATGATCCCAATCCCAAAAAGCATCCTATTATTTTTGGACAGCCCCAAGATCATGATATTGTTTTTGGACAGCCCACAATACATGATATTACTCTTGATACACAAAAATCTATCGATGAAGAAACTATAGACATCAAGAAAAATGGAGATGTTTTGCTTGCAACTCTCAAAAAAAATAAAATTGAAGCATTTATAGATGAGAAAATTAGTAAACTTCAGAAGGAGCTTTTAATAACTCTTCCAAGTTCTATACAATATAAAAAAAGAGAAATTGAAATTTTGATTTGGCAAATTACCAAAAATAAAATATTAGAAAATTTAGAGCAAGCAAACCTTACAGAAGGAAGCTATATTTGCGGGTTGGTAAGTGAGGAAGTAACTAATAGAGTTAACTCTTCTTTTAAGGGTAGATATACAAATGAAAGTTCAACAACCTGGAGAGAGATTAAATCATTTGTAGATGATAATCTAAATACTATTGTAGTAAAAGCTGTTCAAAAGCTTGATAAGGAATAAAAATAATAAACCAATTTTGTAATCAAAAATATAAAAATTAATCCATATCTCAATAACTTCAACAAGGTATTTAATTTAAAGATCTGGTCTTTTTTTAAAATAAGACATACGCAATAAAAAAAAGGTTCTATAAATAAGCAAGAACACAAGAGTTACTTAAACAAAGCACTTCCAATTCTCACTAAAGTAGCACCTTCTTCTAATGCAATTTTATAATCCGAAGACATCCCTAAAGATAATTCTTTTATTGTTGGAATTTCTTTTTTTAGATCGTTAAAAATATTTCTTGCCAAACGAAATTGCATACGAATATCATCTTTATTTTCTGTATTCTCTGCCATACCCATAATTCCTTGAACTGTAATATTTTTGAATAGAATAATTTTTTCTTTTATATTTTTTAAATCTGATGGGGTAAAGCCAGATTTCTGATATTCATGAGAAATATTAACTTGAAGAAAGATTTTTGCTATTTTGCCTTCTTCTAATGCAATTTTATTAAGTTTTTCCAAGTGTTCCCATTTAGCAATAGACTGAATAATATCAAAATTATTTAGAATACGCTTTAACTTTTTACCTTGAACAACTCCAATAAAATGTTTTTCTACAGGTAAAAGATATTCCATTTTTTCTTCCATTGATTCGATACGATTCTCTCCTATTTTTGTTATTCCCTGCTTTATAGCTTCGTTTATTTCATTAATATTTGAATATTTTGTTACAGCAATAAGCTGTGCTTTTTGTGAAGTTTCTAATAATTCTTTCTGAATCTGTTTATAAAAATTTAAATTCATTTAAAAAAAATTAAGGAGAACATGAATATAGTGATAACTCTTAAGAAATTTTACAACTTCTTTTTGTTTAAAATTTGCTTATAATATTTCTTATTAATGTCAAGGCATAATAATAGAAAAAAGAAGTAAAATATGATAAAATAATAGGAATTTTAAAACATAAACAAATACAAAAAAGCAAATAAATGACAATTTTTATCAGAGAAAAACTGGCAAAGTCGCAATTTTTAAATGAATTTGGATATAAAAATATTCAGGGGCTTTTTGGTGAAACAAGGTTATGTTTTATAGAGCAACCAAGCGTTAAAATTGATCATTTCCCTATTCCTGATGCAGATACATTGAAAAAGCTTTCTCCTACATCTTTAGATAAAGCAAGAATATTAGAGGATAGAAAAGGTCCACTTAAAGATGCTGTGAAGACAATAGAAAGGACAGAAAATAAAAATGTTTATGAAGAAATAGCAAAACAGTTAGGAGTATTTCCTTCTAAACTTATTCTATCAATAATCGGCGCAATACACTATCAATTAGATCCAAACTTAGAATTTAAACCAAATCCAGCTCAATGGATTACTGACAGAGTTAATGATATAAACAGTATTGCACTCCCTAATAATCCAATAAAAAGAAACCCTAATAACATAGAGGAAGCTCTTATATGTGATTATTCTTTATTATTTTCAACTGATCATTTTGATGGAACCAACCAAACGCTTACACCAACACCGACTGGACTTGGTATAGCACCTATTCTTATAGCATGTATGGGGCCTGAAAGTGGTTATAATTTAGAAAAAACCATAGAACAAAAAACTTTAGAAGAAGATGCAACTTTATTAATAGAAGTTGTAGAAAAAATACAAATGAATGACCATCTTTTCTTCGAAAAAGAAACTTTTAAATTAAGTTCTAATTCAGAAATCACAGTAAATCTTTTAAAATTAATATTAAGAAATAAAAGATACCAAACACAATTAGCAAGTGCTGGTGCATATATAAATTTAAAATCAAGTGCAAACTACGAGTGGAAAGAAATTACTGCTGCAAGCCCAACTCAATTAATAACAGATTTATTTGATCCTATGGGAGCATTAACAGTCGGTTCTTTTGTAGATAAATATTGTATTAAGAATGAGAAGTTTAAAGATGTGCTTAAAGCTGAATTAGGTGCAGAATTAGGAGGTGTTACAACTGCTACTGTAACAAATGCAAAAGTAAAAGATGCGTTTAATACAGTAATTGCAAAAAAACAAGCAAAAGTATTATATGAGGATAAATTAAAAGGGCTTCCTCCTAAATATAATCCTCTTGCTCCTGCACTTGGAACAATCCCTATAACAGTTACACCTGTTGTTACTCCCTCTACAAGCCCTGACCCAATAGTTGAAGTAAATGTTTTGTTGTTTGATCAGACTTCAAAAGCATATAAATATGAAAAAGACCTTATTGAAAACCTCAATGATGATATGACAAAAGAAGAGATCAAAAATAAAGCCAAACAAAATTTTTTAGATATTTTGGATTGTATTCCTAACATTAGCCTCGATGATTATGGGAATATTAAAGATGCAGATCCTGGAAATCCAGCTCATAAAAAAGTGCAATTCTATATAAATCAATTTAAACTACACAACATTGTTCTTTCAAATGTTGCACCCATACAAAGTTTAAAAGAATCAATTCAAAGCCGATCAAAATTAGCTGAATTTAGCGAAGGTTCACTTAAAATAGCTCCTATTTTCAAGAATAAAACTAAAAATGGAGAGGAGCTAACTTATGAAACAATAAAAAAAGATCTTCAAGAAACAAAGGAAGATTATGATAAAGTCACTACTCAAGCAGAGCTTAAAAAGTATCAGGAAAATAAAGCAGAAATTAATAAGCTTGATAAAGAAGTTGCTGAAAATTATTTATTCAATACAGAATCCATAATGACAGGAGATTATGGGGCAATTCATATAAAAATCACAAAGAAACGAGATGGGATTAGAGATTTGCTAAGAAAATTAGGGCATAGAGGATTAACACTTATTCCAGCTCCAGTAACAGAAACTGACAAAGCTATAAATGTGCTAATTGAAAAACACAAAAAATTGACTGATATGCTAAATGCAAGAATTGCAGCAAATACAGCAAGTGTGTTTTTAAATAAATATAATTATGATCTTCATTACGAAATAGATATAAATGCACTTTATCTTAGAAAAAATGCTATTGATAAAACTAGTGCTTCAATTATAAAACCAATTGAAAAATTCCTTACAGAAATAAAAACTAGAAAATACGAAAAAAAAGAATCATTTAAAGAAGATGTACTTGATACTTGTTATGATGGAGCTAAAGCAGTTTTTGAAAAAGATTTAATAAACAAAGGCACTTCTTCATCATCAACATTAGGTACGGATATAGATGAAGTTGCTGATACTATTTGGAAACATAATTCTAAGTTTATTGACAAAAAACTAAAAGGCTCAGAATTTGAAGGGATAGGGAAACCTGGGATAAGGAAAATTATAGAAAATATGCAAAACAAAATGAGGGCTACATATGATGAATGTGAAGCTCTTACAAAATATTGTGATCTTAGTACTGAAAACAAAGAATTAGTTAATCCTACAAAAACAGCAGAGCTTATTAAACAACAAAAACTTGGAACTATATATGATGTAACAAGAATGGAAAATTTACAGCGATTTCAAGCTATACAAAATGATCCAAAAGCACTAAAAGCCTATGAAACGATAATGAACGCTAAAACCGAACATGAAAAGAAACAAATAGTAATTGCAATAACAAGCCAAACTAAAGAAGTTAATATACATGAAGATAACTCAAGCCAAATTGCTTTAGATAATGCAGCAAAAAAATACCAAAAATCTATGGACAAAGGAGGATTAAATGAATGGTGGGGAGGGTTAACTGGAGGGATGAAAGCGACAATAATTGGACTTCTTACAATTGGAGCACTAAATAACACAAAATTAGCAACAACTTTAGGATTGGGAGCATTAGGCGCTATGGCACTCACAGGAGCTAAAAATCCTGTAGAGGCTGCTGACAAAATACTAACATGGGGAGAAAATCAATTTAATAAAGCTGCTGCATGGGCAGGACTTTCAGATATGTCCAGATGGAATAATATAGATAAAAGATGGAAACCAACAGAACCAGAAAATAGTGCTATTACTGCTATAGAAAGACTAAAAGCCGAAGCCATAATTGATTCCATTATTGGCGATTCTCCTCAAGATCAAAAAAGTTTATCTCTGAATGATAGGTTAATGAAAAATAGTGTTAGTATAGAATCTGAAATAAACAAACTTCAGACAGGTCAATCCGTTATTCCTTCAAGAATTTTATCTCAAGATGAAGGAGGTACTATGAGAAATACTTTTTATAAACTTGGTTTAAGTGAGGAAGATCTTTCAAAGGCTTTATATAAAATATTAATGATTAGAGCTCAGAGGGGAGACAAACAAGGTGCAAAATCAACTGCCTTTGAAGGATTTAAGTTAATGACAGAAGATGCTACTAAATATAGAGCTTCAGATAAAAATGCAAGATCTACTATATCATTCTCTGAATGGATATTTACTGATGTAAGTAAATACGATGGATGGACTAAAGAAAAAATGACCATTGAATGGCTTAAACAAGTAGGAATAAATCAATCTAAGGCTGTTATAGAATATATTAAGAAATATGGAGGTGAAGTGGTTGAATTTACTAAAGGTATAGCTATAAAAGGAACCAAATTTTTATTGGATGAACTTAAGGTTAAAAATCCAGATGGAACATTCACATTCTTTTGGCAAAATGTCCCTTGGGATGAGCTTAAGAAAAATGATGCTGGGCTACTTTCTTATGCTACAGAACTTTTTAATAGTGCAAAAAATGCAAAGATTGGAATACAATTAAATGATGGATTTAATTTTATAGCAAGATCAGCTGAAGAAATAAAGAATTACTTAGGAATTATGCAACCTGATTTCTATGAGCCAGTAGATACCGGACGGGAACTATTGCCTAAAGAAATCACAGCATATAAAGATATTGTTAATCATTTATCTGCAAAACATGAAGATTTGGATGAAGATATTTATGGATGGCTTCACTTTGATGCATTTGGATTAAACGTTAATGTAATAAATTCTATTACTTTCGGATTACTTGATAACACTATGCCAAGCCAAGATTATCAGGCAAAAAATGTAACAGCTAAGCGTGCATTAGAAAAGATTATTTCTGGAGGAGAAATTGAAGGTGGAGATAATAAAAATAGATTCTCGGCACTTAGCATATTTTTAGTTCAAAACATATTAATAAAAGCAAAAGAAGATTTAGGTAAATCTTATCCTAAAACTCCAACTCAGATAGAAGACATGAAGCAAAAAATCATTAATGAGATTAATGCTTTATATGATAAAACTAATCCACCTGCATTAATAGATAAACTATTTAATTTTATCTCTGGAAAACCAATTCAACCTGTAGATTTAGAAAAAATTCTTCTTATCGGTCTCGATAAAAATCAAGGAGATGTTGCTAAAACATTCTGGGAGAATATGCATACTAAACTCGAAAATAAAGAGATACCTGATCCGTTCGGAAGAGATCATGTTTATGCAAATGAAATGCTTTATATGAGGTTATTATCAGTATATATGGAAGGATATAAATTAGGAGTTTTTACTTCAGAGCAAGTAGTATGGGATGCATTTGCTACACCAGGAGTAAATTCCTCTTTCCCAGAAGTTATAAAATATTTGAGAGAAAAAATTGAGAAGACATTTAATCCTGAAATAAAAACTACTGCAGATTTAGCAACACAAGATTTCTCAAAAATTAATCATAAATCAATAATAAATTTCTTTAAGAAGAATGCAGAACTTGATGAAAAAATAAAAGATAAATTTATCACCTTTATACCACTTGCTCCTACTGTTCCTACTGCTCCTACTGCTCCTAATGAGTGGATAGTAATCGCTGATAAAATTAACAAATCCGGAGGAGCTAGTTTAATACGTGAATTTGTGATGCTACTCCCTGATAACGACACAGACGCAATGACCGTATTAACTAATTTAAATCTAACAGCACCGAATTCTCCTCTTATAAAAGCAATTCAAGATAGAATTGATTTTAAACCTGTAACAAATGTTAATGAACTTTTATCTAAGAAATTCAATTCAGACGATATTAATATTATAAATACAATCACAGCATTTTTAGAAAATCCTCAAACTAAAATAGAGACCACTCCTCCATTACTCGCACAGTGGAGGCAAGTAGCACAAAATATTAATAATTCAACTTCTCCTCACAATCTAATTTTGGTAGATGCATTTATAAAGAAATTAATATTAGATTTTGGATCAAATGCAAGAACTACCTTAAACAGAACTCTTGGTATAACTAGTGGAATTGTTTATGAAAATATGGCAAAAGCTGAAGGAACAAGAGAAATTACTAATTTAAATGATTTACTAAACAGCAAAGATTTTAACTCAAATAACCCTGATGAAATTAATAAAATAGTAGCATACTTGAAAACTACAACTGAAAAAATAGATCTTAATGCTTCTACTTTGCGATTTTGGTTAAGAGTTATTTCTAATATTGAAACTTCTACTTCTAAAGAAAAAGATAGACTTATAAAGGCATTTGTTGAAAAACTTACAGCTGATATCCCCACTTTCAACACAGGTAATTGGACAAGTGTGCCTCCAGCAGGATTGTGGCAAACTATACCAGGAGCAGTATATAATGAACTAAATAAAGTTCTAAATGAAAAACAAAGGCAAGTAACAAGAGAAAATTTGAATAAAAACATACCAAATTTTGCTACAAATGTATTAGGATTAAATCCAAATAATTTGCATGATAAAAACATTATAAAATATAACCAAAGCAATTTTGAGGTAGAAATGATAGCTCCAAATGAAATGAAAATAGAGTATAAAGGAATTTCCATTGTAGTTGAAGGAACTAATCTGACAGACAGAAAAATTCAAGTACTAGGAAATGCCACAATACCTAAATTCATCACTCCCTCTTATACACAGAAATATACTCCATTTACGATTCTTCATAAACTTGAGAATTTTGAAACAATGGATAGTTCTGAAATTCCTCCTAAAAATATACTGGAAGACTATTTTCAAGAAATACTTCAAGGAGAAAATTCAAATTTTATTGGAGCTCTCCCAAATATGCTTGGATATTGGAGGGGTGGAGGAGTAATTAATACAATGAATATACCTTTAATGGAATTCATAGGACGATTTGAAAAAATCAAAGAATTTTATGAAAAAAATGAACAAACACTTCAAGAGCTTGTTCATAGAATTCGTGCATATTACGACGTATCTCATTCAGCAGAGAATGATTTTGCCGCTTTTTACTTAAAAGGAGACGATATAATGTTTGCTGAGGCTTGGGGAACTAATGATTCGGTGATACATGAAATAGACAAAAATCAATTTAAAAATATTCAATGGGAGTTGCCTGAAAATATAGATCAAAATAATTTACTGAAAGTAATTACCCTAGCTCTTACTCAAGCATGGATTAAAACTCCATAATAAATATTATAAGCTTTTTGTTAAGTAATTGATTTTAAGGTTAAATTATACAATAGGTGAGAGAATAACCATGTGGGAAGATGTGTCCTGTAAGGCACATCTTTCTTAAAATTTGATTTATTGTAAATAATCATTATATTATCATTCTCTACTCTCTATCCCATATCTTATGGTCTCAGTTGTAATAGGAGCTGCAGGAAAATCTGAGAGATTTGGCTCTAATAAAATGCAAACAATTCTAGCAGGACTACCACTTTTAATGAGAACTATTTATCCATTTCAAATTTTAAAAGAAATCGATGAGATTATTTTAGTAGTCCCTGAAGATAAAATTGAAGAAATGTCCCCTCTTAAAAAATCTTTTACTAAAATAAAAAAATTAATACCTGGAGGAAAAACAAGATTTGAGTCCATTGCAAAGGGAGTAATTGAAACAAATGGAGAAATTTGTCTTGTGCATAACGGTGCTAATCCATTAGTAACAAAAGAGGAAATCCTAGAAACAATTAAATCTGTAAGAAAACATAATGCAGCTTTTATCGGCAGAAAAATAACTTCTACTTTATGGGAAGTAAACAATGGATTAATTGAAAAAAATATTCCAAGAGAAGATGTTTATGAAGCAGAAACTCCACAAGGATTTAAAAGAGATTTGTTCATAAACGCACTTGAAAAATGCAAAAATAAGAAAAAAGAATTTACAGATGAAATGAGTGTTTTAGAAAATATAGGCATTTTTGGAAAAGTGGTTAAAGCATCACCTCAAAATAGAAAAATTACAACAGTGCAAGATTTACAAATTGCTGAGGTTTTCTTTAAAGCACACACACGTATTGGAATTGGACATGATTCGCACAAGTTTAGTTTGAAAAAAGAAAAACCGTTGTTAATCGGAGGAGCAGAAATCCCTTATAATAAATCTTTTTCTGCAAATTCAGATGGAGATGTTGTTATACATTCTTTATGTAATGCAATTGGAACTGCAATTGGAGAGGGATCTCTTTCTTTATATGCAGATAAAATGTGCCATGAAGGAATAATAGATTCACTCAAATATCTTGAACATATAAATAAAAACATGAAATCAGTTGGATATTCAATTGGAAATATTGCTATTACAATTGAGGGAAAAGAACCAAAACTTGAAAATCATATTCCTAATATGAAAAAAATCATTGCTGAAACATTAGGGATTAATTCATTTCAGATAGGAATTGCATGTACTTCAGGAGAAGAATTAACATCTTTTGGAAAAGGAGAAGGAATACAGTGTTTCTGTCATGTTCAATTGATAAAGATTAGTTGAAAAGTTATGAGATAATATATATTAAATACAGGGCTTTAAATCCTGTATTTTTTATGTAATTTCTCTTGTTTAAAGAACATAAAAAACATACAATTCAGCAGGTATAATTAGGCTTTATATTATTTAGATATTTAAGATTTATAAAACCCTCGCCTAATTACTAGATTATCGATTAAAATTTATAATTAAAAATTCAATATTTATGACTGACGACTCTCCTTTTTCAAAAAAAGACATTCAACCAGATGAGGTTAAATCTAATTTTGAAGATATCAACAGTGAAAATAATGAAGGAAATAATGACAATGGGAATGCTGAATTAAAACTAATTCCGGACAATGTTCGTAGACATAACATTGTTAAAGAAATGGAAACATCTTATCTCTCTTATGCAATGTCCGTTATTGTTAGTCGTGCATTACCAGATGTAAGAGATGGACTAAAACCGGTACACCGAAGAATTTTATTTGCAATGCACAAACTAGGAATAACTTTTGGAGCAAAATTTGTAAAGTCAGCAAGAGTAGTCGGAGAAGTAATTGGTAAATATCATCCACATGGAGATTCCAGTGTTTACGACGCAATGGTACGTTTAGCACAAGATTTTTCCATGAGATATACACTTGTTAAAGGACAAGGTAACTTTGGATCAATTGATGGAGATAGAGCAGCAGCAATGCGTTATACAGAAACAAAAATGGAAAAAATTACAGCTGAACTTCTTTCTGATCTTGAAAAAGAAACTGTAGATTTTAGAGATAATTATGATGGTTCATTTAGAGAGCCAAGTGTTTTCCCTTCTAAACTACCAATGCTTCTGTTAAATGGAACAACAGGAATTGCCGTTGGAATGGCATCTAATATTCCTCCACATAATCTAAGAGAAGTTTTTGCAGCACTTCAGACACTACTCGATAATCATGAAGCAACTATTGATGATTTACTTGAGCACATCCAAGGACCTGACTTTCCTACAGCTGGAGTAATGTACGATAAAGTCGCACTCCGTGAAGCTTATAATACTGGGAGAGGATCTATTTTAATGAGAGGTAGAGCAAATATAGAAGAAAAAAAGAATGGCAGATTTATTATTGTTATTAATGAGCTTCCATATCAAGTAAATAAAGCAAATTTAGTTATGCATGTTGCAGATTTAGTTAGAGATAAAAGATTACAAGGTATCTCTGATATTCGAGATGAATCTAATCGAGAAGGAATACGAGTTGTTGTTGAATTGAAAAAAGATGCATTTCCAAATAAAATATTAAACCAATTATATAAGCTTACTGCACTTCAATCTTCATTTGGATTCAATTGGGTATGTCTTACAGAAGGAGGAATGCAACCAAAACTTTTAAACCTAAAATCTGTCCTTGAGGAGTTTATTCTTCATAGGTTTGAAGTAATTACTAGAAGAACAAAATATGAACTGAAAATTGCTGAGGCAAGAGCTCATATTTTAGAAGGATTAAAAAAAGCACTTGATGATATTGATAGAATAATCGCAACTATTAGGGCTTCTAAAACTAAAGAAGAGGCCAAAGAAGAATTAGTAAGAGTATTCAGTTTCACAGAAATTCAATCAGATGCGATTTTATCTATGAGGTTGCAGACTCTTGCAGGACTTGAAAGACAGAGAATAGTTGATGAACTACAAGAAAAACTTGCATTCATTGCTGAATGTAAATCAATTTTAGATGATCCTATGAAGATTAAAGCTATTATGAGCAAAGAATTTACAGAGATAAGTGAAAAATATGGAGATGAAAGAAAAACAGAAATTGTTGCTCACGGGCTTGGCAAATTTGAAGCAAGAGACGTTATTCCTAATGAAGATATGGTAGTAAGTATTTCTGCTAGAGGATATATTAAACGTGTTCCATCAAGCACTTATAAGTCACAACATCGTGGAGGGAAAGGAATTAAAGGAGCACAAAACAATGATGACGATTACATTACTGATTTATTTCATACTACAAATCATAATGACTTACTATTCTTCTCTAGTAGAGGAAGATGTTTCAAACTACCTGTTTATGAAATCCCACAAGCAACAAGAACAGCTAAAGGACAAGCATTACCTAACTTTTTACAACTAGATAATGATGAAAAAATTACAGCAGTACTAGATTTTACTGCTAATAAAGAAGGTGGAAAATACTTGTTCATGGCAACAACTGATGGAACTGTAAAAAAGACAGATTTAGAATCTTTTGCAAATGTAAGAAGAAGCGGACTTATAGCTATAAAATTAAAGAATGAAAATTTTCTTGAATGGGTGAAAGTAACAAGTGGGAAAGATATGATTATAATGGTAACTTCTGAAGGAAAATCTATAAGATTCAAAGAAGAAGACGTTAGATCTATGGGACGAACTGCCTCAGGAGTTAGAGGAATACGACTTAAAGGAAGAGATTTTGTAGTAGAAATGGATGCGATAAAATCAGAAGAAACAGATCTTCTTGCTGTTATGGAAAACGGACTTGGGAAATTAACAAAAATCTCTGAATATAGAGAACAAAACCGAGGAGGTTCTGGAGTTAAAGTAGCAAATCTTACTTCTAAGACAGGTAAAGTTGCTGGAGCAAAAATTATAGAAAGTGAATCAAGCCATGATTTGATGATTATCTCAAAAGAAGGCTTAATGATTCGTATGTCTTTGAATGACATTCCATCTAGAAGCAGAGCCACTCAAGGAGTTATTATTATGAGAATGAAGACTGATACTGACAAAGTTGCATCTATTATGCTTATTGCTAAAGAAGATGAAGACGAAGGAAATGTAGGAGATGAGGAAAATGAGGATGAGAGCGATGAGAATCAATTACAATTTGAATAATTTCTAAATCTATTTTTAAAAAAATTTTGATTTTAGATAATAGAAAAAATTACTTTCTAAGTAACAAGCTATGGAAAATAAAGAAGAGCATCAAGAGCCTAAAAATCCTTTATTAGAACTTGAAAATAGTGTTTTTGTTATAGAGAACAAACTAGAGAAGATTTTGGGTATTCTGGAAAAACAAGAAACAAGAGCTAAATGGGCAGTATTTTGGAAATTATTTTGGGTATTAGTTTTGATTATTGTTCCTATGTATTTATCTTATAGGATTTTTTCTAATGTTGATTTCAGCTTTTTAAAAGGTGCATCAGAAAATCTTAAAGAAGTTGGCAAGTTAAGAAATAGCTCTAGTTCATTTAATTTGGGGACTATAATTGATATTTTTAATAAATAAAAATTAAAATAGTAAAACCCCACGGGAAGTATCCGACCTAGGGAGTTGATTCCATATTGTCATTCCCGCGAAGGCGGGAATCTAATTTTTTATTCTAGATTCCAGATCAAACATGGAATGACATCTATGTTTCTTTAAATAAATTTAGTCTAAAATAAATCTACTAATCTTTAGTATATTTAAAATGACAAATGAAAGATTAAATCGCCCAAGTTTTGAGGTGGTATATATGCAATTTGCTGAGTCGATTTCTAAACGTTCTTCTTGTAGTCGAAAGCAGGTTGGTACTGTTATTACAACTACGGATTTTAGAAAAGTTCTAGCCATTGGTTATAATGGTAATGCTTCTGGTTTGACGAATGGATGCGATAGGGATGAAGCTGGGAATTGTGGTTGTTTACACTCTGAGGAAAATGCTGTGATTAATTACGATTCTCCTAGAGATACTAAAAAATATGTTTTTGTTACGCATTTGCCTTGTTCTGCTTGTGCGAAGCGTTTAATAAATATGGGTAATGTTCTTAAGGTTATTTTTAAGGTGGATAATGTAAAGAGGGATTCTATTGCTATGTTACGTTCAGCTGGGATTGAGGTTTTTCATATTGAAGAAGATGAGCTTAAGGAAATGTTTGAATAAGGTGATTTTAGTAAATAGACAAAAATCCGACAACGAATCTATAAATACTTCTTATAATTTATTTTAGATTCCATTTATAAATAAAAAATGAGCAGTTTTAATAAAGAAAAATTTGAAGAAGCTAAAGAAAAAGCCAATCAATTTTTTAAAAAAAATAAAAAAATCAAATCTCTTTGCTTGGGTACTATCCATTTAAATTCAGATGGATTTAGACATTTAATATTCAAAAAAGAAAAACATAAAAGAGACTGGAAACAAAGCATAAAAAGATTTGAACTTTTAAATTATTTAAAACCAGTGATAGAAAAAATGGGATACTACCAAGAGTATTTTGAAGAGACTCAACAAGTAAAAATTAAACAAAATAAATCAACAATTCTAAATCTAAAAAAAATAAAATATTGGGGATTCATAGCAGTAATAAATAATAAAATTAGAATAAAATATATACTAAAGCAAACAGGTGAAGGAAATATTATTTTTTGGTCAGCAGTTCCAGCATGGAAAACCAAAGAATATAAAGAAATAAAAACAATAATCCTTCATAAAGGAAATTTAGTTGAAGACTAAAAAAAGAACCTGTTGTCCAACTCTAACATAAATGAGGTCGGACTGGGGCTGTCGCCCACAAGTTCTATGTAATAGTAGCACATAAGACGCAATAAATCAATAAAGATGTCCATTAAAATGAATGTGTTTCATATTAATTCCGTGGGAAGATGTATGCCTTGTGCTACCTCTTTCACTAATATTTAACAAAGTCAGCAAAATTAAATTTAACATTTTTAAACAAACATTAAAAAAAGATGTGCCTTACAGGACACATCTTCTCACTTTTAAAAAATTCACTACAACAATAAATTTATTTAGCCTTCTTCTTAACAGCAGTTTTTTTAGGATCAGCCTTTTTCGCAGCCACTTTCTTAACAGCTATTTTTTTAGGAGCCACTTCTTTTACGGTCTTCTTCTCAGCTACTTCTTTAACTTCTTTTTTTTCAGCAACTTTCTTCACAACTTTTTTTGGAGCTTCCATTTCTTCTGCTTCAGCTTTTGTTAAATCAACAACCTTAGAATCTTTTTTCAAACTCTTCTCCAAAAGAGAAATAACCTTATCAAGCTTAGCAAGAATTTCATCATGCTTTTCATTAGATTTATTAGGCTTACTAGAAGAAGAACTATCTCTTTTACTAGAACTCTCTCCTCCAAAACATTCTCTGCAATAAACTGGCTTATCTCCACTTGGCTTAAAAGGTACTTCACATTGTTCTCCACACTCATCACAAGTTACTTTATACATTTGTCGTTCATCCCTTCCCCTATCATCTCTGCCTCTCGCTCCTCTATCATCTCTTCTTCCTCTTCCTCTGTCGTCTCCTCTTCCTCTATCATCACCACCTTGATGAGAGAAACAATCACTACAATAAACAGGTTTATCACCACTTGGTTTAAAAGGAACTTCACAGCTTTTTCCACAGTCATCACAAGTTACCTTATGCATTTGTCTTTCATCTCTACCTCTGTCGTCTCGCCCTCTTCCTCTACCTCCTCCTCCGTAAGAGTTACCTCGATTGTTATAATCTCCCATATTATTTTAATTAATTATATATTGCACGGACTCTATTCTAATTATTGTTGAAAAACAAGCTAATCGTTCGATTTTCTATACTTAATAAAAACATTCCCAATAACAAAAAAATATTGTTTGGAAACACTGAATGAATTTTTTGTTTGCTAAAAACTAAGTGTTCCCCATAATAATCCATCCTAAATACATCACATACAAAAAGATTAGAAAATATCCAGAATATTTGCCAACTCTCCATTTTCTAATGATAAATAAAAATAGAATGGCAATCACTGTAATAAAAAGCAAAACAATAGAGTTGTTAAGATTTTCAGTGGCAACAACAATTTTTTTACCTAAAAAAATGTAAGCGATCAACCAAGGAAAACCTAAGCAAAAAAGAATATCAAAAATATTAGAGCCAATACCATTACTGATTGCCATACCAACTTGTCCTTTTTTAGCAACAATAATAGAAGAAAGTAGATCAGGAATTGAAGTACCAGCAGCAAGTATTGTTAGTCCAATGATAACACTTGGAATTCCTAAAATACTTGCACTCACCACTGCACTTTCTACCAAAATCCAACTTAAAATAGTAATCCAAGCAATTGATATTAAAAAAGATAAAATATATTTTTCAGATCTTGGAAAGGTAATTTTTACCAGCCAATCAACAGGAGCAAAAATTTTTTTCCATTTTTTTTCAGTCATTGCTTCCTCTACAAGTTCAATTGGATTATCGTCTTTATACTTGAATAATTTTTTCCAATTAACAACAGCAATAATATATATAACATATAACAACAAAAATGCGATGATTTCAGGCAAAGAAACAACTCCGTCTTTAAAAGTAAATAGTAATATGATAATTGAAAGAGAATAAAAAATCATGTCGCGAATTACTGGTTGCCATATAACAAAAGCTTGGCGTACAGCAATGGAGGCTCCTGTGATGACTAAAATATTAAATATCGCACTTCCAACAATCGTTCCCGCCCCCATAGCCTCTTCTCCCGGCTTAAATAATGCTATTAAAGAAACAAAAAGTTCAGGTGCACTACTACCAACTGCCATAAAAGTCGCCCCTGATGCTTCGGGTGAAAGATTGAGACTTTTAGATATTTTTTCCAAAGACTCAATAAAGTACTTTTCACATACTTCCGCAAGCAGATAAAAAGAAAGTAACATTAATAGGATCATTAGTATAAGCATTTTTTTATTGATTAAAATCTAATTTGATTATTGCACTTATTTCATCTCTCTTGCAACAAAAACTTTCTTCCCAATTTCATAGATCGTAAGACTGATAGTGGCATATCCAATTAAAATAACCCATTCTTTAGCCCCTAAAGGAACAGTATGCAGAATGTTGTTTAAAAATGGCACATACACCGCCATAATAATCATCAAAAATCCGAAAACCGTTGACCAGTTGATAAACTGATTTTTGAAAGGATTGTACGAAACTATAGATTGTGTTAAACCTCGAATAGAGAAGATATAAAAACGAGAAGCAATCCCGAGTCCTACAAAAGAAATTGTTTGACAGTAAGCAATGTTACCTGTTGTTGCCCAAAAATAATAGTAAATAACAAACAATAAAGGCACTGAAGTGGAAAAAAATAATGCCAATAACTTTTTGAAGCTATTGTTTAAAATAACTTCATTTTTTTTTCTAGGCGGTCGGGACATCACTTGTTTATTGACTGGATCAAATGCCAAGGCCATAGATGGAAATGAATCCTCAATCATTTTAATCCATAGTATTTGGACTGGCAATAATGCCAGTGGCAATCCGAATAATATGGATAAACTAATCAAAATTACCTCATTAAAGGAATTTGACAACAAATAAAGAATAACTTTCTGGATATTGTCAAAAGTACCTCTTCCTCGTTCAATAGCCCCGACAATAGTCTTGAAATTATCATCCAACAAGACCAAATCAGCTGTTTCTTTGGCAACATCTGTACCAGATCCAACAGCTACGCCAATATCAGCTTTTTTGAGTGCTGGTGCATCGTTGATTCCATCTCCTGTCATAGCCACTATTTCGCCATTCTCCTGAAGAGCCGTAACGATTCTAATTTTATGCCTAGGCTCAACTCGAGCAAAAATGACAATTTTATGAATGATTGATTTTAGTTTTTCATCAGACATGTTATCAAGCTCGGATCCTTCCATAACATTTTCTTCTAAGACCTTGAGACCTAAATCTTTTACTATTGCCATAGCAGTAAGCTTGTGATCACCTGTAATAACAACAGGACGTATACCAGCACTTTGGCAAAGTTTTATAGTTTCTTTGGCTTCCGGACGAAGCTGGTCATTGAGTGCAATTAACCCCACAAATACAAAATCTTTGAGATCATCCTGATCAATTTTTACATTTTGTTCTTGATATTTTTTTAGCTTAAAACCAACCGCAATAACCCGAAGACCAGTAGATGTTAAATCATCGCATTGTTTCTGAATCTTCTTCTTTTTTGCTTCTGTCAATTGTTCCGATTGTCCTTCTACATCAATAAAAGACATAAACGGCAAAATCATTTCTGGAGCACCTTTTATGTAAGCCACAAATTGGTCATCTCCGAATTTATGCCCAGTTACCATATATTTATGTTCCGACTCGAAAGGCAGTTCAGTAATGCGTGGCGATTTTTTCTCTAAATTTTCTTTATGGAGTCCTACAGATCGTCCAGCAAACAAAAGTGCTTTTTCGGTGGGATTGCCAACGATTTTCCATTGATGAATCTCATCATCAGGATTCTCCACAATAGCATTATTGCAAAGAAGTCCTATTTTTAGAGCTGTTATATGACTGGCATCTGTATTAGGTTCGATAAATTCAGAAAAACTTTTTCCGTCGTGCAATAATTTTTGGTTTTCTGTAATAACTTCCACAACTCTCATTTCTCCTTGAGTCAACGTTCCTGTTTTATCGGAGCAAATAACGGAAACAGAGCCTAAAGTTTCAGTAGCTAGCATTTTTCTCACCAGTCCTTTTTGCTTTGCTAAACGTTGCATACCGATGGCTAAAATGACTGTCATAGCGGGCAAAAGCCCTTCGGGAACAGCAGCTACTACCATTGCTACAGAAGTCATAAACATTTCAAAAAGCGGTTTGCCCATTAGTAGTCCAAGACCAAAAATCAACAGATTAACTACAATCAGAATAATACCTATCAGTTTTCCAAAACCGAGCATTTGCTTTTGGAGAGGGGTAACACTTTCCTCAGCTTCATGAACTAGACTGGCTATATTACCGATTTCCGTCTTTATTCCAGTAGCGGTAACTACTGCTTTTCCGTTCCCTCTAGAAATTACAGTTCCTAAATAAACCATATTTTTTCTATCTGCCATAGCAGTTTTTTCCTCTAGAACATTGATATTTTTTTCAATGGGCATTGATTCTCCAGTCAAAGAAGCCTCTATTACTTCCAAATTTTTAGATTCCAAAATTCTCGCATCAGCCGGAACTTTGTCTCCCGGACTTAATAGAATAATATCACCAGGAACAATTTCTTCTTGAGCTATTATCATTTCTTTCCCATCTCTAATTACTTTAGCTTTGTATTTTATTAATTGTTTGAGTTGAGACAGAGCATTGTTGGCTTTATATTCCTGTAAAAATCCTACAACTGTACTGATCATTACGACAGCAAAAATAATCCATCCATCTGTAAAGTGTTTAGTAGCAAAACTGATAATGAGTGCGAAAAAGAGAATATAAATCAATGGATTTTTGAATTGTCCAAAAAACAAAGAAAGAAGCGATAGTTTTTTACCTTCAGGAAGCTTATTGTATCCGTATTTTTCAATACGATATGAGGATTCTTTTTGGGATAAGCCGTGAATACTAGAGTGAAACTCTTGGAGAATTTCTTTTCCCGATAAATGGTGACAGTGCCTCATATATATTTAAATTAAAGAAAGAAAATCTTATTTTGCCTTCCTTATTATTTTATCATAGATTAAGTGAAATTAACCCAAAAGAAAAAGTGAGAATAACATAAAAATTTTACTTGTTTTTCCTTAATTTATAAACAAGTACAACTATAAGAAATACTGCTATAAAAACATAAAGTGTAGGATAAAAATATTCTGAGGCAGAAAAGGTTGTTGGTGGTACACGGAAAAAATAGTTAAAAAAACGGAAAACAGTATACATTATACTTGCAACAAGAATTGCCGTCCCATCAAGAAATTTTTTTCGGAGGATAAAAATGGAAATAAGAGCAATAAAAAGACCTGCTATCATTTCGTAGATTTGTGTTGGGTGAACTGGGTTAGATTGAAAAAAACTACTGATATTTTGACTGAGTTGAAGTTTATGTGCTGGGCTAAAAAGCGGGAAAGAAACTCCCCACGAAAGGTCTGTTTCTTTTCCAAAACAGCACCCAGCTAAAAAACAACCAATACGCCCAAAAATAAGTCCAAGTCCGAGGAATGGTGTTGTTGAATCGAGAAGTTTCCAATAGTTCACACGAAAGAGTTTTGACAACAAATAAACCATAATTACTGCCCAAATAAGTCCGCCGTAAATTGCTTGTCCTTGAAAGTTTATGTTAAAGAGTAATGATGGATCTTTTTGATAAACAGGCAAGTCAACAAGTGCATGAAACAATCGTGCACCGATTAAACTGGTAAGTGCCGTTACCGCTAAAATAGTAAAAACTCTTTTAAAAGGTAATCCTCTTTTAACAGCAAGCCACGTTCCACCAAGAACAACAATCGTTTCTCCAAGAAAAAAAAAGAGGTTATAGGACTTTAGCGTAAGTCCGAAAATATTTATAAATGGATGCATTGTAATATTTGTTATTTTTTCTTCTCATCTTTTTTTGCTGGCATTGACTTTGGTGCTGGTGGTGGCGGAGTTACTTTTGCTTTTTTTAAATCTATATCAATAATAAGTTTTGCACCTCCAAAAGAAATCGTAAATTGCCCTGTTATAACTGGAACGTCATCATTACTCGCAACAAGATCGAGCGTTCCTGATGCTCCTTCTTTAGCCATTGATCCTTTAATTTCACCGTCATTATACGTAAATGCTATTGGATCCATATTTCCATCTTTAAAATTAAGTTTAATAGTTCCATTATTTGCTCCACTTGCTATGATATTTGCACTTAATGGAGAAGTTTTTCCTTTCATTTCTCGTAGATCGATGGTGAAATCACATCCACTTTCTGATGATTTTGGCTGATTTTTTGCAGCTTCAATTTTTGCAATGGTTTCTGGTGAAAGAATAACGTCTTTAATAAGTATTTTCCCAACTGGCCATATTCCAACAAGGTCTTTAAGAAGTGGTGCAAGACTGATTTTGAACCGGTCTTTTAGGTATTTTGCATATTGTTTTTTCCCGTCAGGAACAGAAAAATAAAGACGAGCCCCCATAGCGATATCATCTACCGAAAGAGCCTTATCCATAACAATTCCATTTTTATCGGAAAGATCAAACCGTTTTGTGTCTTTCATCATTTTTTGCGTAAAATGATATAGCACGTTTAATTTATTTTCGTAATCGAGCCCTTTATCAAGTCCAGCAGGTCCTGTTGTTGTATCGAATAGATTGTTCCGTTTAAAACTATCTACCAGTAATCGTAATTTTTCTTCTTCTTTTTTTAATTCTTCTTCACGTTCTGACCGAAGCGTAAATTGTTTTCGGTATGATTCCTTTACACTCTCTCTCACTCTATCCATTTGTTTTTCGGTAAGTGGTGGCATTCCAGATTCTGAACGGATAGCATTTTCTTTTTTAATTGCTTCAATTGAAAGTTGTCGACCAATTCCACGCATTTGTGACCACACGGTATCAAAGTCGTTTTTATCGTTATTGTAGCCATAGAATTTTGCATTCGAACCGTCACGGAAAGCGGTATATGCGGCTTCAACTTCATTATTTTTCCAGCTTTCAATTTGGTAATCTACTACTTCAACAGCGATTTTCCCCGCTGCAGTTATCACAAATTTATCAGCAATTTGTTCACCAATAATTTTAGCTGCGTCCTTGTATTGTCCGCCAGCAATGTACCCCGCCGCTTTTGAAATAGCCGCCACGTCTTCAGCACCTTCTGTTAAGTTTTTAAGTCCTTCTTGTAAAACAGATTCATCTGCGATTTGAGCGATTTTTTTCCCTGCGAGCAATGCTATTTTTTGGTTAAGATCTACCACATCCCCTGATTTGTATGAATCATAAATTCCTTTGTATCCGTCATCTTTTAGCACGTCAGCAAGAACTTTTCCTTTAAGAGTTTTATCGGAAATTCCCATTTTTTCCAATGTGAGATCAATAATTTGTTCGGCAACGTGATCGGAAACTTTGTTAAGACCACCTTTCATTTGTTTATCCAAAGTTTGTGAGTGGATCCAGCTTTCAGTAATTACAGTATCGTCTTTTATTTGGTTCGCTCCGAATAACGAAAAATGGTATGTTGTAAATGTAATAAGTTGTTTTTCTGTATCGATTGAATCGGGTTTTATATAGTCCCATTTTGTTCCGTCAAAGTATGCTACACGCAAAGTTGCGGTTCCTCGTGCAGAATCAATTTCGTTGGCGTTATATTTGAATGTGATAGTAACTGGTTCGTTTAATCGTTTTTGTTCTCCAACGTTTATTTCAATTGGTGAACCGATCATTTTTACTTCTGATCCAAGATATTCTGGAACAGAATCAGGTGTTTTTAACTCAACTTCGGTTTCTGCATCAAATGTTCCTTTTGGAATTGATACGCTGATTTTATCTTTTGCAATATCTCCGAGTGACACATCGGAATTTCCGGATTTTGCGGTAATTGGAGCTGTTATACTCTTTTCGTATGTCCACTCGGTATCACCTGAGTTTGAACCTCCAAATCCTGAGATTTTGTTAATAATATTGCTTGAGCAACTAGTAAATACGATTGTTGAGATAATGAAAGTTAAAACTAAAAAAACACTGTTATTTTTTTTCATAGTTTATAAATTAAGCGATAAACTGTCTGCATTATAGGTAAAAGGTGTTTTGGGTTCAATGGGATAATTTTAAGAAAAAAACTGTTGACATATATCGTATAATAGGTACAATTACCTATAATTTAATAAAGTGAGTGAAACAATGCCAATAAATTTCCCCGCAATGTCTAGTGAGATGCATGAAATAGCAAAACTTTATATAGAAGGAGAGAGAGAGAGAGAGAGAGAGAGAGAGAGAGAGAGAGAGAGTAAACATGATACTAGGAGTACTCAAAATACTTTGTATTATAGATTTTGTTAGGGACTCATTGCCTCCACTTGCTTTAGCTGTTCATACCCGTTTAATGGAGCTTAAGGATGAACCAAATGCAAATATGGATCTTTTTATGTGGGAAGTTTTATCTACATGTTGTGCATATTCTTACGTGGAATAATTAAGGCATTTTACCGTTAATGGAGCAACTCTGAGAGTTGCTCCATCCTTAAGAAATTATCCTCGAGGTGGGAATGATTCATTTCCATATGAGTTGCGTTCACGAATTCTTTCATTTTTTCCATGGACAAAAAGTTCTGCTTTTTGAATTTTCGCTAATTTTTTTGCATATTCCATTGCCTCTGCCTGTGTTACGCAAATTTTACTTGCTTTTTGAGCTCCTTCTTTTTTCACTTTCCACCCATCTGGAGAGGGAACAACATGTTGCCCCTTTACCGCTTGAACATACTTTTTTACAGCAATAGTGCCTTTTTTATGCGATGAAAGTTTGATAGTTTTCATTGTACGAGATTATAGATTTCTTCTGGAGTATATTGAATTTCTTTTAAAAATTCTAGTAATTCTTTATAATTCAAAAACGTTTTTCGTTTATATGGCAACTCTTCTTCTTCTATATCTTTTAGATCATATTGGTTTTCGTATACCAAGATTTCAATATCTAAATAATTTTCTGCGATCCATAAAGCCACAACCCTTGCTCCAGAATGCGTTTCATAAAAACGATGTTCTGGAATTTTTCTTTCACGATTGTGAAATGCGGTAAAAGCATCTTTGATATTCGCAGGTAAAATAAGGCAAATAACTGGAGTATTTTGAGATTGAAGGATGTTTTTTATCTTTATTTCTGCTCCATTTGTAGTGGAAAATGTAGAGTCAAATACAATACCCGTAAAATCTTCTGGCAAAAATTTAGCCAAAAACTCAGATTTTCCAGAAGCACTCCCCCCGCACATTAAAACAATATTTTGATTTTTAATCTCCTTTAAACGTGTATCAAAAATCTTATTCGCAATTTTTGCAGATAGTTCATGAAAATCATCAGCTTTTTCTGGGCTATATCCTGGAATTTGTTTTTTGATTTCATCGAGATCAATAATAGTTGGCATATTAAAATCATCTTCTGTATTTACGTCCACTGTATCCTGCTTTTCTGTTCCTTTTAATATATTAAAAACCTCATCAATCTCCACCATAACCCTTGCCGTTTCTCGCAAAGCAACCACCATTTTTTGGTAGTGCATTACATCTTCACGGTCGAGAGCGCGAGTTTTGCGGTCTTTGAGCCATTTTTGTGCTGGCTGGTAGCCACCGATGAAAAAGTTCCAAGCGATTTCGGGAACGCTGTCAAAATACTGTCCGTCGTTGATCCAGACTTGATTATTTTTTAATATTGGCTTATCTACAACATTATTTCCTTCACCAAGGTATTTTGGCTGGTTTTGGGAAAGTAAAGGCGATTCGAGTAAATGGAGTTTGCGGAGTTCCGTACCTAAAACGACCATTTTTTTGAATGTTTCGGCAGAAACATCAAAGGGGACGCAAGGGAAATCAATTTTTAAAAACTCTTTGTAAGTTTCGCGGTATTTTGGCGAATGCAAAACGGCGTAAATGTAGTCAAAAAGGTCTTCTGGAGAGAAATCCACCTCAAATTTCATTCCTAATTTCTCATCAATGTGTGCCAAAATTTCAGGATTCAGGTTTGGCGTTCGAGTTGGTGAATCTAAAAGAGAATTTTGGTTTGAGTCGGGATAGAGATACAACGGAAAAAGTTGTTCTGCTCCTTGCATGCCAGGACAAGACCATGCGCGACGATCAATGATTTTTTTTGAAAGAAAACACATCGCCGAATTTAATTCAGGCATTCCTCTTTTTGCTATTAGGCAAATATTTTGTTTATTCGCAGCATGTTGCATTACTTCATTCCTTGGATAGCTCATAAATCCCTTTGTCTTTCCTGAATAAATTGTTTTTCGCACATCAAATGGACGATACAAAATATCAGTTATTTTTGCATTTTCATTTTGCACATCATTTTTTGCCCACTCAATCTTCCAGTCTCTTCCATCTTCTAAAGAGTATTTTTTTGCCAATTCTTCCTGTGAAAGATTTTGAAAGTCGTTTTGAATTGTCTCTATTTCATTTTGTGAAAACTGGATTGCGACAGAATCTTTTTGTGTTTCAATTCCTGAAGAAAAAATTGAAAAAATTTCTGAAATTGAAAAACCTCGATTGTATTTTTTCTCTGCTCCAAAATCCTTTGGCACAAAGAAATAATACGGTTCTTTCACTTCCAGTTCTTTCCATGGCGTGTTTACAAAGCCTTGGTCTTCCAGTTTTTCGTATTTTTCTTTCCTCCGTCCAAAAGAATCATAATGAAAAATCTTCCCCAGTTTTTTTGAAGAAGTCGTTTTTACGAAAAGACTAATGGAAACACCCTGCATAATATCAAACACATTTTCGTCTTTGCTTCCATCTGGGCAAGTTTCCTTTTTCTTTGCATTTCCATGCAAATCGTACACAAACACCTTGTCGAAAGTTTCAAGTAAATGTTTTCGCATTTGTCGATGCGTTACCCCATCAAGGAACGAATTGTTCGTAATCATTGCCACCACTCCGCTTCCGTTCTTCTCGATAAAATGCTCTGCGTAGCGCAAAAACTTGATATAATCGTCATCAAGATTGATCTTTTTCTCATTCAAATCTTTTTTGTAATCTTCCAATAATTTACCAATCCAAGTTCTTTTGCCAAATTCATCCATCGAAGCATTGGAACTGCTTACTGCATACGGCGGATTGCCTAGCACGCACATAATCGGCGTGTTTGTTTTAATCTCATTCGCCTCCTGCGCCTCCTCACTCAGCCACCGCAACATTCCAAACAAATTCGGCTCCTCACTGTGCGGTTCCTCCAAACTGTTCGTTAAAAAAATATGAAAGCGCTCCTTTTTATCCGTCTGTCCGCCAAGTTCATCGAGCAAAAGCTCCAACTTCAAATGCGCCATCGCGTAACTCGCCATCAAAATTTCAAAACCATTCAGCCGTGGCAATAAGTCTTTTGCCGCATACGCAGGCCACATTGCAGGCATGCTTTCAAAATGGCTGTGCACCTGCTTCATCACCCGAGCCAAAAAAGTCCCCGTCCCCGTAGCCGGGTCTAAAATTTGCACCTTGTGAAACGATTTTTTCACCTTTTTTCCCTGCTGCATCACATCTTTTTCAATCTTCTCACTGCTCGCCAAGCCGTCAGCAATGCCAAATTCTGTTTGTAAAATTTCATCCAAAGACCGAACAATAAAATCAACCACCGGTTCGGGCGTGTACCAAACCCCTCTGGCTTTTCGTAAACTGGAATCATACGCACTCAAGAAATCCTCGTAAAAATGCACCATCGGATCATTTCGGCGTGTTGATTTTCCATACACCGAAAGAATCTCTCGCACATCGCAAGAACGAAACAGCTCCACCAAATCATCCACAATCCAACTCACACGAGTATCAAGATTCACCGCTCCAATCTGCGCAAAAAAGTGCCGAAGAAAAGGGGGATTCTTCAATCTCTCTGCCGCTTCGTAACGGCTAAAATCAGCAAGTGTGGTGTCATGGAGTCGCGCTGCAAAAAGTCCATAAGTAATCGTTTGCGCATACACATCCGCAAATTGCTCTTCATTCAAATCATGAATGAGTACCTTTTTAAAAGTTTCAAACTGTCCGCGTAAATCTCCTCCACGATCTTCTTCATCATTCAGGGCTGCAAAAATAGAATTTTTAATCATCCGCGCCTTTCCTGCCATCATCTCCGAAAGTTTTTTAGAAGACTTCATCGTTTGCCCCTGAAACGAACAGAAGTTTTTAAGAAGAAAAACAAGTTTCTCAAATGAGTTTTCATTTGCTTCCCATGTACTTCCATATAATTCCCCCAGTCTTACTATTTCTACTATTTCATTATTTCGGTAAAAACGAAATTCATTGTAATCCGTGAGAATAAAATTGTAACCAAGTCCACCATCAAAATACTTTTTCACTTGAACTTGCGTTTCTTTTTTATCCAAAATCCCAGGCAAAATGTCTTTGGCTTCAATGTAGCCCAGCGGAATTTGCTTTTTCGTTAGCACAAAATCAGGTGCACCGCATTTAATTCGGCGAGCTTCATTCGTCGGCTCAACTTCTGGTGCAATCTTTCGCAAAAGATTCTCAATATCCGCACGGTAAGTGTGTTCTGTTGCAATCCCAGACGCAAATTTCCGCTGAAAATCAGAGAAATATCGGACAATAAATTCTTTCATTTTTTCCTGTTAAATTCGATCAAAATTCTACTCGTTGTATATATCTTTCTCCAAACCAATTTTACTTTTCTAAAACTTTTTGTTTATCTACCTTTATTCAATCGCCACTTTGCCATTTTAATATCCTCAACTACAGACAACTTTTTTGGAATCGTACCTTGGAAAAATAACAGCTCCTAATCCTTTAAAAACTTTAAAATCTGTTTTTAAAAAAATGAATATGAATTAACAGAACTATATTTTTATTTCTAAAATTGTAATTCTTTAATTTTCCCCGTAGCATAATAAAAAACATCCCTACCCTCTTTAATCTTATAAAGAAAGCCTTTCTTCTCCAAATCTTTAAGGTCATGATAAGAAGTCAGTCTAGCAATATTATTAATATTCATATGTACTTTTATGGATGTTCGGTCTTCAGGTTTTTTCCAAAAAAATTGTAACAAATTAATTTGCCTATTATTAAACCCGTATTCCTTCTTAAGAATTATGTAGGCTTTTTTATTTGTTTTTGATTGTTTTATTAAAAAAGATTCAAAATCTTTAATAGCTAACTCAATTTTTCGAACATTGTAATCTATAAAATATGTTAAATCTAAATCATCTTGTTCAGAGTAAACATAAGCTCTGCCATATTGGGCAGGAGACCTTTTAATAATTTTTGAGATAGGCAAATAAGCAAAAGCCCAATATCCATGTCTTAGTAAATACCAATAAAATAACAACCTTGCAATTCTTCCATTACCATCTGTAAAGGGATGTAAATACCCAATCCAAAAATGCAACATAATTGCCTTGATAATCGGATGCACAAAAAGCTCATCAGTTTCATCGTTTGCAAATTTAATCAAATCCGCTATTTCCTTTTCCACAAAATCTATTTTTGGTGGTACATGATAAATCACATCGGTTATCTTATCTTGCACAACAATTTCCTCCTCATCCTTTCTAAATCTTCCTTCTTCCTTTTCTGGAATTGTCCCCTTCGTAAGCATATTATGTAATTCAAAAAGCATTGCTAAATCTAGCTTTCTATCTTTATATTCATTTTCAATTGCAAGCATTGTTTGATAATTATTTAAAATCATTCTCTCAGAATTATTGGCAGGCTTTCTCCCCTCTCTTAAAAATTGCTTAGCAATTTTTCTTGTAGTATGCGCTCCCTCTAATTGAGATGAGGCAATAGATTCCTCCATCACTCCTCTAGCAATAAACTTTAATTTTTCTTCTTCGCTTAAATCATCTTTATTGGTAAAAAGATTCCCTCCTGTATTTAGATCAATATTATGAAAAACCTCTTCTAATCTTGGAAGTTTTACCCAAGTGAAGAAATTACCACTATCGTCTTTAATAACAGTTTTTATTGCGCTAGATTTTCTTATAAACTTAACCATCATCCAAAATTCTTCTGGCTCTAAATCTGCTGGTGTTTTATGTTTCAATTTATCCCAATAGTAGTAATTTTCATCATCAATAACCTTAATTGTTGGGATTAAAAGTCTATTGGAAAAAAGTTCATCAAAAATTTCACTTTTATCTTTGGAAACTTTATCAAAATCTGGTTTAGGCAATTTAAATAAATCCATAGGATATATATATTATATGTATAATACATGTACATTATATATACATTTAATAAGAAAAACAAGATAATATATATACTGCATACATATTATATACATATTGCATACATTTTATTTAAAAACTAACCTCAAAAAAGCCATAAATGGCTTTAAATAAATATTGGTGGAGGTGGCGGGAATCGAACCCGCGTCCAAAAATGGAATTCATACACATCTACAATTGTAGTTTATTTTAAATTCTCGACTTAGTAGATAAAAAATAAACAAAAAGCATACTGAGCCAAGGCTGATTAATTAAATTCATAAACCTTCAGCTGGTAGATTTATAAACGCAGTTGAGAAAGTTACGCCCATAAATAAAACCTCAACAAAATTTTATTCAGGACGGGACCCGAGTTAATAGTCAGGTCGCTTTGTTTTCAAAACTAAGCAGCATAAGCAAATTCCCTATTTACTACAGGAGCAAATACGTCATCAGCAAAACGTGCAAATTTATTGAAAACTTTTCCAGTGTGTTTAGCACTTATTTTTGTTCGTAGATTAATAACGGTGTCGCCGAACACCCACCGAATTGCAATATATAAATTCGAATCACTTCTGTCAAAATCCATGTCACCCCCGATTTGTAAAAGAGCGGACTTCCATTATAACAAAACTCATTGAAGAAACAAGCTTCTTGAATAATAAGAAACAAAAATGGTCATTCTGGCTTGCCCAGAATCTTTCAGATAAGCAACTCAACAGCATAGATTCCCGACAAGAGCCAAGGGCTCCACTTTGTGGAGGGAATAACTTAGCTATTATTCCTCACCCACTCCTCATAACTTTGCTCCTTCTTCCCTTCAGGCAAAACCTTTAAAGGAAGAAAAAAATCTTTCTTAGTTTTAATCCCTTTATCTTTATCAATAAGTCCAGAAAGAATTTTTACACGTTTACCGTTATGAATAAAAAATACTCCAGGCCACGGAGTGAAAGCTTTCATTTTATTAAAAATTTCTTCTGCAATTTCATTTTCAAAATCAATTTCCCCATCTTTCTTTTCAATTTTTTTACAATAAGTTGCTATTGATTCGTCTTGAGGAATCGGTTCTAAACCATTGGCAATTTCGTTGAGATCTTCAGGTAAATATTTGCTCAAGTCCATAAGTTTATTAAAGACCGTTTCTGAATTATCTTCAGGTAAAATATGGATTTTATAAGTTCTATAAACAGCCCCTGCATCCATTTTTTTCTCAATATTCATAACAGATAAACCAGTTTCCTTATCTCCGTTCAATAAAGCAGATTGAATAGGAGAAGCTCCTCTATATTTAGGCAAAATTGAGCCATGAAGGTTGATATTCCATTTAGCAATTTTTAAAATTGCCTCAGGTATAATTTGACCGTAGGCAATGACAACAAAAAAATCTGGTTTTATCTCTCCGATTTTTTCTTTGATCTCATTTAATTTTTCTGGCTGAAAAATAGGAATACCATATTTTAAAGCAAATCTTTTAACCGGAGTTGGCATAACAATTTGCTTTCTCCCAATTGGCTTATCTTTTTGAGAAATAACGGCTTTAACATTAAATCTATCATCTTGAATAAGTGATTCAAGAGCTGGACAAGAAAAATCTGGAGTACCTGCAAAAATGACTGTATATTTTCCCATTTCTTAATTAAACTTTTCGTAAATAAAGATAACACAAACAGTAAACAATGAACAATGAGGAATAATTAATGACCAATTTATAAGATTAATATTTTTAGTAAAATAATCAGACATCAGTCGTAAATCATTAATTTAAAATCTATCATTTAAAATTTTTATCACTTTATGTTAAATTCAGCATTAGAAGAACTCGTTGAACAATTTAAAAAATTACCAGGAGTAGGAGAGAAAACTGCTCAAAGGTTCGCATTCTTTCTTGTAAAACAAGGTAAAAATAAACAGAAAGAGTTTGCAAAAATTTTAGATAATTTAGATGATAACCTTCATTATTGCGATGAATGCCAAAGTTTTTCCAATGGCGGATTATGTAATATTTGTAAAAGTGATAAACGTGATGGTAGCACAATATGCATAGTAGAAAGTGTTTTTGATATTATTGCACTTGAAAAAACTAATATCTATTCAGGTAGATATCATGTTTTACATGGTGTACTTTCGCCTATTGATGGGATAAGACCACAAGATTTAAAGATTACAGAATTGATCTGTAGAGTAAAAGAAAATGAAATTAAAGAAATTATTTTCGCCCTAAGCCAAACATTAGAAGGTGAAGCAACTGTAAATTACATTGAAAATTTTCTTCCAAAAGATATAAAAACTACGCACATAGCTAGAGGAATTCCAACTGGAGCATCTCTTGAATATGCGGACGAAATAACTCTTGCAAGAGCATTGCAGGACAGAAAATAATTTATTCTAAATATAAAATTTGAATATAAAAATTAAAATTATTTATGAATAAATTAGAAAAAGAAATTGCTGGATATATACATAATTATGAAAAACCAAAAAGAGTGGCACTCTCTAAAAAATATCCACGACTAAAAAGTCCTATTATCTTTTTACGTCGACTAATTAGAAATATTCAAAATTTCTTAAATTTTAGAATTAAGCATGAAAGAAAAAATGAATTTTTTGACTGTATTATTGCAAGACATCAATCTCTTCTTAAGCGAAAACTTGGAGATAATAATATGAAGTTACAAGAACAAAAAATAGTAAACTTAAGACAAGCCATTAATAAATTGAATAGTGTAGTTATACAGCCAAATAATATTTTTTCACTATGGGAAGTTATCGGTGAACCAAAATACAAAGATGGATATGTTGATGGAATGCTTCTCTCAAACGGTAAAATTATTGAAGGACTAGGAGGAGGACTATGCCAATTATCAAACTTACTTTATTGGATTTTTTTACACACTCCAATTGAAACTATAGAAAGATATCATCACTCAATGGATGTTTTTCCTGATTCTGAGAGAACTTTACCATTTGGAAGTGGTGCTACTATTTTGTATAACTTTATCGATTTAAAATTAAAGAACACGTCAAAATATCCACTACAACTTAAAATCTGGCTTACTGAAAACCATCTAAAGGGACAAATATTATCTTCTCATAGAATAATTCAAAAATACCACTTATTTGAAAAAAATCATTTTTTTATCAAACGATTTGGAAGATATTTTCGCTATAATGAAATTTACAGAGAAATAAAAGTTAATGGAAAAATAGAGAAAATAGAAAAAATTACTACTAATTTCGCACCAGTTCTTTATGAAGTAACTGATGAATATCTACAAAAAAATAATTTTAAGATTTTAGATTTTTCAAATTAAGTCATTCTGGTTTGTACAGAATATTGCAATGTTGATTTTATAAATTTTTAATATGCGAAGATAGCCCTGTAAGACATATCTTTCTAATGTTTGTTTTTTAAATATTAATGGTTAATTTCTTTATTCAAATGTTAAGAAAGAGGTGGCACAATGCAAACCTCTTACCCATAAAGGGAATTAAATGGGTAAATGCTAGTAGCCCAAAACACCTTATTCTTTTATCTCATTGTATAGCCCCATTATCTGATTTTTTTTATTCTTTACGTTTTTCCAATTTATCACTGCTGAAGAATTACTGTTAAATTGTATACCTTCCTCGCTTGTCCAATAAATCAGATTTAATATTGCATACATTTTAACAATTTTTTTCTGGTATTCATCTAAATTTTGCAACTTTATAATTTCGTTAATATAAACCTCCTCATGTTTTTTTCCATACCAACTTGCAATAATTCTTCCAATAGCTTCAAGATAATCACCTTTCATAAGAAAATCCAAATCTACAAGTCCACTAAATTTCCCATCATAAACCATTACATTTTTTGAACAAATATCATCGTAATATAATTTAGGTTTTACTTCTGAAAAATAACTTTGATATGTGTTAACTACTTCATTTAACACATCAATAGTTTCTTTATCTATGACTTTTGTTTTTTCATTTCTTTCTAAAATTGTTTTTTTCTGATTCTCAATTATCTCTGTCAGACTATTGTATTTCTCGTCATCTAAGCCTGTCATTCCTCCAAAAGTACTTTCTTGAGGAAGAGAATTGAATTTATCAAAAATAGCAGATACTTCCTGAGCAATTGATTTTAAATCGTTTTTATTTACTTCATGGATAATTACTCCTAAATCCATCCCTTCTATTTTACTCAAAATTTGATAACAAAAAGGAAATTGCTCTTTCGAATAATCTTTTGCAATAATTATTGGCGTTTTTATTTGTAATTTTTGAAAAATTGGAAGGAATTTATGTGTTCCATAAAGGTGTTTTTTTTCTTTGTTCATCCTCAAAATATAACTATTTTCTTTGAATCTAACTTCAAATACCTCATTACAGATACCAACTGTTTTTTTTATGATTTCTACTGGCAATTCATGAAATACTTTTTCACAAATTTTTTTAATTTCTTGCTTATTCATGTCTTTAAAATCTGAGATAAATAAAATTGGGTTTGTAGCATAGCGAAGAAAAATCCTTATCTCCCCTCATTTTAATAAAGAAAATTTTTCACTCGTTCCTTTTTCAAAAATAAACCTGAAAATATATCTCGTAACTGAATTTTTATACGATATATTTTAAACCCTTACAACACCTTTATAATCTCTATTCTCCTAAATTCTAATCTCCTCATCCCCTAACCTACTCCTCCCTAAAAAAGTTTTGGTAACTTTCTTTTTTAATAAGACCCTGTTCCGCTAAATTATTAGCAAAATCTTCCATAAGAAGCATTCCACTATCCCTACCAGAAATCATAGCATTATGAATTTGTCCCATATCCCCCGTACGAATAATATTTCTAATACCAGAGTTTACTATCATAAGTTCAAAAAGAGCGATACGTCCATCCCTATCCGCCCTAGGAACTAACCTTTGAGAAAGAACCCCAATTAAAGTATCTGCAAGCCTAGATTGAACCTGCTCTTGTTCAGTTGAAGGAAAATTTGAAACCAACCTAGCAACTGTATGTGTAGCTGAAGATGTATGAAGAGTTGAAAGAACAAGATGCCCTGTTTCTGATAAATTCATAGCAGCTTGCATGGTTTCTGCATCACGCATCTCCCCTATCATTACCACATCTGGATCTTCGCGAAGTGAGGCACGTAAAGCTCTAGTAAAACTATGAGTATCTCTCCCTAGTTCTCTTTGAGAAAAAATTGATTTTTTATTTCTAAATAAAAATTCAATTGGGTCTTCAATAGTTAAAATATGCTCAACCCTAGTTTCATTAATATAATCTAGCATTGTTTGTAGAGTTGTAGATTTACCAGAGCCTGTTGGTCCAGTAACCAGCAAGAGCCCTTGTTTTTTATTAAGTAGCTCTTTTACTCCCTTTGGTAATCCTAATTGCTCCATTGTTAAAGCCTCACTAGAAATCTTACGCAAAACAGCTGCTAGTTTCCCCCTTTTAAAGAAAATATTAACACGAAAATTAACACCATTCCTGTGTTCATATGCACAATCTAATTCTCTTTCTTCAAAAATCCTTTTTCTATGTAAAGGATTTGAAATAATGGCAAAAACAAGATTTCTAGTTTGTGCAGATGTCAATTCTTGAACATTATCAATAAAGAAAATTTTTCCATTAACACGTAGCCCAATTTGACTCCCAGCTGAAAAATGTATGTCTGACGCTTCTTTATCGATAGCTAAATCCAAAAGTTGATCTAATGTTATTCCACCAGCAGGGTTACTATTACTATTAAAACGTTCAAAATACATATCTGACATATCTTCAAGCTCACCTCTTTCTGAGTCTGAAAGATTCTCATATAGATCATCTATTTGTGGGTTGTTTGCTGTTGGTATATCAACACTTATTTTTTTAGGAGAAAATTCTGATTTTATATTTGTGTTTTCATCTACTGTTAAACCTGCTATACGTACACTTGTATTAGGATTAAGATTATTTTCAGTTGGTGATTTTATTGATTCTTTATTTTCTATTTTCTCCTCTGATTGAGAATTTATTTTCTCTTCATTGTAATTTTCTTTTTGCTCGGATTTAACGTTTATAGGTATTTGATCACTCACCTCACTGCCTTCTACAAAACCAACTTCACCATTTTTATGCTGATCTACTGATTCTTTATTCAAGAAAGATTGATCTAAATCTTCATTTTGTGATGTTTCTTGTATCTCTTCTTTTTCTATTTTTTTATCATCACCTTGATCTCCTTTAGAAAAACCACTCATTCCCACAGAAGTTCCATCCGGGAATAAACTCATTGAAATAATTTTTAATAATTAGAAATATCTAGAAGTTTCTTAGTCTTCGGTAATAATATTTTGAAATTTAGGAAGAACTGCATCAATAGCAGCCCATTCAGATTCTCCTTCCGGAATAATAATTGTTATTTCATCTCCTATTTCAGCTTTAAAATAAGTCACTGAAGCCATAATAACTTTATACGCTTTTCCATCTGCTAAAACTTTGTATTGTCCTTCTTCATAACTTAATGGTCCTATTAAATATTTTCGTTTCACAGGTCCAATTTGTTTATAAAGAAATCTTCCATCTGGAGCTATAGTAAGCTTTAGTTGGTCTCCTGAAACTAATTTTGATTTCGAGACATAGTTCACAGGAACAGGATATTTCTTTCCGTTTGAATCAATCATTTCTTGTCCATTAAAAACTCCTTCAATTATTTTTTCTTCTCCATATTCTCCATGTTGTGAATTAATATTTTGAGCTTGCCTCACAAAACTATCCGATGATACATGACTCACATCTCCAGTAACTTCTGAAAGTATTTTTCTTGCATCTTGTATTTTTATATTAGCAGAATCTAAGAGTTCTTTAACAATAGCAATTTTTGAGAGATCTGACATTTTTGTTTTTTTAATAAATAAATTTTGTATATGTTTTTTTCTTCGTAAGTATAACAAAAAAATTAACTCTTTTCAATCAACAAATGTAGTTAACAGTTGAGAAATTTTAAGTTATTAAATATGAAATGATTTAGTCCTGAAAAAATTTAGAATTCAGGACTAAATTAAATATCTTAAAATATCTTTTACTTCATTGAATCAATGATTTCTTTAAATGACTCAAAAGGATATGCACCTCCTAAGAATTTTGTGTCTCCTGTTTTATTATTCCTGATAATAACAGCTGGAGTCCCTGAAATTCCTAAACTTGTTGCTTCATCAGAATCCGCCTTAACCTTTGCAAGTTGTTTATCACTATCCATACATTTCGCAAAATCAGAAGCATTTACACCAACTTCTTCTGCAAGAGGTTGAATTTTTTCATATTCAAATCCTTTATTTGAAGCTGTTCTTTCATAAAGAGTATTAACAAATTCCCAAAACGCTTCAGCTCCTTTTAATTCTCCTACGCATTCAGCAGCCTCTGCTTGGTCTTCCGCATTTGGAAGGTGGAATGCTAGAGGAAGATGCCTGTAAACCCAGTTTACTTCACCATCATATTCTTCTAAAACTTGTTGAAGAGTTGGGTGAACTTTTTTACAGAAAGGACATTCAAAATCCGAAAATTCAATAACTGTTATTGGAGCATCTTTTTCTCCTTTAAAATAATCGTAATCTGCGCTTGGTGCTTTCACATTTTTAACTTTCCCTTCTTGTTCTTCCTGTTGTTTTCTTTGTGCTTCAACCTGATCTTCTTGTTGTTTTGCAATAAATTTTTCTATTCCTTTACCAATTTCATCTTCAAGTCCTGAAGCTATTTTTTTATTAATAATTGGCTCTACTGCTTTTGAAATATCTTCACCATATTTATCCTCTATATTCTTCACAACAATATTATCAAATTGATAATTTAATTTATCAGTAAATTTTGGAAGGCTTTCGTCTATTTTTTTATCTAATTTCTCACCAAACATTTCTGATATTTGAGCTGTAACTGTTTCTTTTAATTCATTTAAAAAACTTATTTCTGTTTTTGCATTATAAATTTTCATCCCCGCAAAAACAATTACAGAAGAAAGAATTGATGTAACCAAAATAATGGTTATTATAAGACTAATACTTACGTTATTTGACTTTTTCAACATAATAAAATGATTAAGAAATTTATACTCCCTATCATTTTAAAGTTTTTTGCTAATAACACAAAAGGTTTGCTGTTGACAAAAACCATTTAATTTCTAGAAATTATCATTTCTATATAATTATTTCTGCTGTAATAAGCAAAAAGCATTTGGTAAAATCCATTAGCTACTATTAAAATAGAAGCATTTATTTCCATAATAAAACTGAATGCAAATTATTTTCACTTTACTTGTTTTACTCGTAATATTAACAGCAGGTATTACTAGCAGGATATTTAACATTTTAGAAAAAAATGACACTAAAAGCCTATCTGCTTATGTCTTTTACTATGCACTTCCTTCCCTTTTTATTGTTAGAATATCTGAAATAGATATATGGAATATTGATTTAAGAATTATCTTAATAGCTGCTTTGCCAATCATATTTCTTCTATTTTTT
This sequence comes from uncultured Candidatus Peribacteria bacterium, assembly GCA_964466055.1. Lineage (GTDB taxonomy): Bacteria > Patescibacteriota > Gracilibacteria > CAYXLW01. The sequence goes on along the minus strand of CAYXLW010000001.1, from coordinate 145,537 downwards.
CTTTTTATTTTAAGGATATTTAATATTTTAGAAAAAAATAACTTTATATTGTTATCATTGTCAGTGGGATATGGAAGCACAACTTTTTTTGGAATTCCTTTTTTCCAATACATGTTTGGAGATAAAGGTATTGATTTTATTGTTATGATTTCTGCCTTGCTTAGCCCTATAGGAATAATCACTTCTATACTATTATTTGAGTATGCTACTCATACTAAACAAGGTCAAAGTTTATGGTTAAAATTTATTAAAAATCCTCTTATTATTTCTATTTCATTGGGAATAGCATTCGCCCTAGCTCAAATAAAAATTGACTTCTTTTTAGAGGCACTATCTTTTCTTGGTGAAACAACAGGACCTATAGCTATATTTATTCTTGGAATGTTTGTTTATGATAACTTTTCTTCAAAAATTTTTAAAAAGGCTCTCCCTTATGCTCTGTTTCGTATAATTTCATTTCCTCTTGTGATGTATGGGATATTGTGGATTTTGGGAGATTCTTTTATTGAATTCAATAAAATGCTTTTACTCCAAAGTGGGATACCAGCAGCTACTGCTCTTGCTGTTTTTGCTGAACGTTATAATTATAAAAAGAAAACAATAAGCGGGATTGTAATTATTACCTCTATGGCAAGTTTTGTTGTGTTGTGGATACTGTTTTATTTGTTATAAAATCAAATAAAAAATTGGTTTAAAGCTCTAAATAACAAAGAATTTTGATCTTGCTTTTTAAGTGATTTATTTTATTATGTACTATCTATAATTAAATATAAATTGCCACCTGAAAAATTAAACTTGGACGAACTTAAAGATAATCTTGTTGATAAAGGACTTCCTCAAATTCCTATTAAGGATAACGAAGTTGATGTTTTATGTTCTCCAGAAAATTTTAGAAATATGCTTATTGAAAAAATTAGAAATGCTAAAAATAGGATTTATATTTCAGCTTTATATATTGAGGATGATGTAGCAGGAAAAGAAATTTTAGAATCTATTAGAGAAAGAAAAAAGGAGAAATCTAATTTAGAAATAAACATTATTGTTGATTTTCATAGAAATCAACGTGGAAGGATTGGCGAACCAGAGAGGAATCCTCGAAGATTATTTAATGAAATAAATAATGAATTATCTGATGGTAATAAAATAAATTTTATAGGAATTCCTATCGCACAAAAAGAAAGAAATGGAGTATTACATACAAAAGGAATAGTGATTGACGACTGTGTTCTTTATTCAGGAGCTAGTATTAATAATGTTTATTTACAAAAACAATCTAATGAAAATCCTAATAACAACTACAGACTTGACAGATATTGGATATTTAAAAATAAAAATCTAGCAAATTCATTTATAGAATATTTTAATGAAGCATTTATTAATAATGAGGCTAGAAGAAATCTAGATTCCGATGAAAATGTAATAAAAGATAAAGAGCTTAAAAATCAAATTGAAAAAGCTCGTAAGAAATTAAGAAAATTACAATTCACAACACAAGATTGTATTGAAAGTGAGGAAGAAGATATGTATGCAGTGCCTATTTCAGGATTTGGAAAAAGAAGTATTTTAAATAAAACAATAGTTGATTTAATAAATGCAGCAGAAAAAAATATAACAATTTTTACTCCTTATTTTAATATTTCAAAAGAGATTAGAAATGCTATTTCTAATGCGCTTAAAAGAAATGTTGAAATAACAATAAATATAGGAGATAAAACAACAAATGATTTTTATAGAAGTCCTGAAAAAATAGAAGAAGATAAAAAGAAAGAGCTTAGTAAAAGAGATAGAAGAACTCTAAGCGTTTTTGATAAATTACCTTATTTATATGAACAAAATCTAAAGAAATTTGCTCTTCAATTTAAATATCAAATAGAATCTACGCTTCTTAATATAAATATCTGGAAAGATGGAGATGGCAACACATATCATGCAAAAGGAATTGATATAGATGATGGTAAAGCAATATTAATTACAGGACATAATATTAATGTGAGAGCTGAGGAAAAAGATATTGAAAATGGAATTTTAATAGTTAATACAACAAAAGAAACAAGAAATAAGCTATCAAATGAGAAAATATATATTACAACAAAAACCAAAAGATTGGGATCATGCGAAGAATTAGAATCCATTAAGGATTATCCATCAGAAATACAAAAATGGTTTAATACAGTTTGGGCAGGTGCTAAAATAAAAGGATTAATATAGCAAAAAAAATAATCTTTGAATAATTTTTGAATAAAAAAATATAACTAAATTCACACCTCTTTTTTTATCTCAATTCCCAACTCATCCAAACTCTCCTTAGGCATAGGAGCAGGAGCACCAAGCATTAAATCTTTTGATTTTTGATCTTTCGGAAAAGGAATAACCTCACGAATATTTGGCTCCCCTCGGAAAAGCATAATAATACGATCAAGCCCAAAAGCAATTCCTCCATGAGGAGGTGCTCCATATTCAAAAGCTTCTAGCATATGTCCAAATTTTTTTTGAGCCTCCTCATCAGAAATATTCATAAGCTTGAACATTTTTGCTTGTAGCTTATTTTCATGAATACGAATTGATCCTCCTCCAAGCTCAACACCATTTAAAGTTAAATCATAAGCATAAGATCTCATTTTAGTTAAATTTTTTAATTCCCCATTCTCATATTTTTCTAAATCTTTTTCAAATGGTCGTGTAAATGGATGATGGACCGAAGCAATTTGTCCTTCTGCATTTTTTTCAAAAGTTGGAAATTCCGTTACCCAAGCATATGCATATTCATCTTTATCTATTAAATTCAACATTTCACCACATTTTAGACGAACTTGCCCTAGTGGTTCTAATGCTTTTATAAATTCACCAGCACTAAAGAAAATTATATCTCCCGCCTTTGATTCTGTTATTTTTATAATTTCATCAAGTTCTTCTTTTGCTAAAAATTTTGCCACTGGTCCCCCTAATTCTCCTTCTCGTAATTGTACATATGCAAGTCCTTTTGCTCCATGATGCTGAGCATGACTTATAAGATCATCAATATTTTTTCTAGTAAATTTTTGTTCTGCACCAGCAACTTTCAAAGCTACAACTATTCCATCTTCACTATTTGCAATGCTTGAAAAAACTTTGAATCCACAATTCTTTACCGCTTCTGTAACATCTTTAATCTCCATATCAAAACGAAGATCAGGTTTATCTGAACCATATTTACTCATTGCCTCTTTCCATGTTAGTCTTTTAAAAGGAGCAAATTTTAATTTCTTTTCAGGAACAAATTCCTTAGATAAACTAAGAAATAATTCTTCGTGAATATTGATAACATCTTCTTGTTCAACAAAAGACATTTCTACATCTATTTGTGTAAATTCTGGTTGCCTGTCACCTCTTAAGTCTTCATCACGAAAACATCTCGCAATTTGGTAATATTTATCTAAACCTCCTACCATTGAAAGTTGTTTGAGCTGTTGAGGAGATTGAGGAAGAACAAAAAATTCTCCAGGATATATTCTACTTGGAACTAAATATTCACGACTTCCTTCTGGTGTTCCTTTAATTAAAATTGGTGTTTCAATATCCAGAAATCCTTTTTCATTATAGAAATCTCTAATGAACTTAGTAACTTTTGATCTAAAGATAATATTATCTCTCATTCTTTCTCTTCTTATATCGAGATATCTATATTTTAAACGAATTTCTTCACCAACTGTTTTATCTTGATCTATTTCAAAAGGAGGTGTTTTTGATTTATTCAAAACTTTCATTTCTGTTATTTCCACCTCAATTTCTCCTGTTTTCAAATTACTATTGCTCTGCCCTTCAAGACGAGGTCGTACTTTTCCTGTAACTTGAATAACCCATTCTGGGCGAATTTTTTCAGCTTCGGTATGAGTTTCTTTTTTTATTGATGGAGAAAATGCAATTTGAGTAAGTCCATATCTATCTCTTAAGTCGACAAAAATCACATCTCCATGATCACGTCTTCGGTGAACCCATCCTGAAAGTGTTACTGTTTCTCCAATATTTTTTGCTCGGAGTTCATCACATTTATGAGTTCTGTACATAATGTCTGATAAATTAAAATGTAGAAAAATGCCTTAAAAGTCTATCTTTTAGGGTAAGTAAAATCAAATTGAAAAACACAGAATTTGATATAATGAACAAACTTTATATAATTGATTATCAACGTGTGGTAAAAAAGTAATAATAGCAATTAAAAGCAGTTTAGAAAAAATTAATTCTAAACATTTCAAAGTATCGTTTAATTCTAATTTACTAATTAGATAGCCTTATTATTTGATATTTGCTATTCGTAATCTGACAACCCCATCAACAAAAATAAACTCAAAGAAGTTGAAGAATCTTCAAATGAGTGGAGAAAAACACCTGCTACAACCAATCCAGATAAAGCAAGAAATGCACCTCTAGCAAAAACATCATTTTTGCTTTTTTTATAAAGATAAACAAAAAGATTGTATAAAAATAATAAATAAAAAATTCCTCCTACCCAACCAAATTCTTGAAACATTTGAATATGCCAATTTTCCGAAACATTCTCTTTATCCCACTCTGAAAAACGTATAGAAGCAGGACCTGCAACTCCTAAGCCAACACCTAAAGGATTTTGGATTACTTCTTCAATCGCAACTTTTGTACGTAAAAAATGCTTTGAAGATGAATTAGATCTCATAACATTATCTTGGATATACTCATAAGCAAAAAATGTCGTGAATATAAGTAATAGTACTTTGAAGATAATCCCAGCAAAAACTAACTTCATCCTCAATTCACGTTGAAATGTGATTAGAATAAATACAAAAGACACAACAGATACAGCTAGCCATACACTACGTGAATATGTAAAAAATAATGAATAAAAAGCTAAAAGCATTAAAATAGTAAAAAATATTATTTTGGATATTTCTAGATTTTTAAAATTTTGGAAAAAGTATGTAACTTTGTGAAGTATATTTTCTCTTACTTCATGAAAAAAATGTATTGAGATATAGGATAATAAAAATGAAATAAGAACCGTTAAATAAAAGGCAAATTGATTAGGACCTGCAAATGTTGAAGCTAATCTTGGAGTGCCACCTTCTCCAACTATGTGATACATAGGCAAAGGTTTTTCAGGATTAAATGAAGAAACATGATCTGAGTATCCAAAATTTAAAAGAAAATCTTTTGGTAAAAAATTATATACGATACTTCCCCATAAAATAACAAGAAATGCTGAAACAAAAAATGTCCATAAAAGTATATTTTTTTGCTTCTCTGTAAAAGAAAAACCTCTAATAAGATAAAATAAAGCAAGGAATGAAAAATCATATTTCAGTCCCCATAATGCTTGAATAAAACTCGGCGTAATAAATATTGCAGATAAAATAGCTATTCCTAAAAATACTAAAAAGTAGTAATCGAATTTTTTAAATTGAACTGGGAATTTTTTATTTTTATACCATTTCCATATAAACATAATTCCTAAAAGGAAAATTAAAGCTTCTTTCCAAGAAGCAATTAACAATGATGCTTTAGGCAAGAAATCATTTCCACTTGAAAGGAATATATTAGAAAACCATGTCACTAAAAATGCGTGCCATGGCAGTAGTGCAAGTATTATAAATGATATGACAAATGGGATTGAATAGATGAACAATTGTGTTTAATAAATAATATTGCTGAATCGAAGTTTAACAAGTCTGATTAAAAATCCAAATGTAGTTATTATAAATTAAGTATTACACTTGTAATTTAATGTATCTTAAACGTAATACTAATGCCCAAAAATCTCACTCGCCATATCTACAAGACTATTCCCTTTATCTCCGTTTTCCTCTTTTTTTTCTTCAGATTTAGGAGTTAAAACAACACCTTCTTTTTTCTGAATATCAATTTTTATACTCTTACCAAAAATTTTCTGTAATGCCTTTTTAACCTCCAAATTTCCATGAGTATTTGATAAAGTATTCTTATAAAAATCAGTAGAAACAGCTAATATTAAATTATCATTTTCTACTGACATAATTTCTGCAGATTTTGTTGCAGATCTTATAACAGGAGTTTCAATATTCTCAAGAATAGTCAGCCAATTGTTTTTAACATTCTCTAAAGAAAATTCTATTTCCTCTTTAACAGCAAAATATTTTTTTTCTTCTTCTTTTTTATCCTCCTTTTTTTTAGGCATAACTTCTAATAGGTTTATGTCTTTTTCATCTTTCTTTTTATCCTTCTCCTTACTAGAACCAAACCTCATAGCACTAAAAATTCCTCCACTTGATTCTTCTTTTTCTTCACTTTTTAAATCTAATCCAAGTTGAATACATACAATTTCAATTGGCAATTGTGGAATAATTGACAATTTAATTTTCTGAGAAGCATCTTGAATCACCTCAATAACCTTCAAAATGCGATCTGGAACATATTCTTCTTTTACACTATTAAGCATTTGTTCACGTAAAAACTCTAAAAGCTCTTTTATTAACTGACTTAAATCATACCCCTCATAAACGATTTCTTGAACAATTTCTAAAGCATTTTTAGCATTACCATCAATAAGTTCTTTTGAAAATAATTCAATAACTTTTGAACTAACAACTCCTAAACTTTCTTTAACATATTCAAATGTTATATTACTAGATGACATCATTTGTTCGAGTGAAGCAATGGCGTCTCTCAGCCCACCTTGAGAATTTCCTGCGATAAGCTCTAAAGCTTCTTTTTCATAAGTAATCCCTTCATTTTGACAAATAAACTCTAAACGCTTAGTTATTGCACTATTTGAAATTCTTTGGAATGAAAAATGCTGACAACGAGAAAGAATTGTTTCTGGAATTTTATGTATTTCAGTTGTTGCTAAAACAAAATATGCGTGAGAAGGTGGTTCTTCTAAAGTTTTCAAGAGAGCATTAAATGCTTCCTTTGTAAGCATATGAACTTCATCTATAATGTACACCTTTGCTTTTGCCATAACTGGAGCAAATTGTATCTTTTCTCTTAAGTCCCTGATCTCATCAATCCCTCTATTTGAAGCCGCATCAATTTCAATAATATCAACCATTCTTCCATCATCAGCTTGCTTTTTCATCTCATCATTTTCACATGTTAAAGCTTTTGCAATAAGCCTAGCCATACTTGTTTTACCTGTTCCTCTTGGTCCTGAGAAAAGATAAGCATGCGAAAGCCTCCCTTGCTCAGTAGCATTTGAAAGAGTTATTTTAATATAATCTTGTCCTACCATGTCATCAAATTTTCTTGGCCGATATTTAAGGTAAAGAGACATTAAATTTTTGATTTTAAATTATATTTGTTGTTTCTTGTTTGATATTCATATTCATTAAATAACCGCATCTCCCCACCCTAACTTTTTCTTTAGGGTTTTGAAATAAAAGTCTCCTTGTTGGCGAACAAAAACCAAAGGCTTTTTCATCATTTCAATATATATTTTATCATCTTTCCTCACCTCAAAACTTCTTTGCCCATCAATTGTAAGATTTAACAATTCATCATTATCCTCAAAGCTTAGAGCTATTTTATTATCTCCAGGTAATACAATAGGCTTTTGAGTGAAAGAATGAGGACAAATAGGAGTAAGAATTGTAACTGACATAGATGGATAAACAATAGGACCTCCAGCTGCTAAATTATAAGCTGTTGATCCTGTCGGAGTAGAAACAATTAAACCATCTGCTGAATACTTACACAAATTTTTTTTACCTACTTTTGTATGTATATTAACAATACGAGCAACATCTTTATAGGAAATTACAGCATCATTTAAAAATTTAGCTTTTAAACATATCTCGCCATCACGTTCATGCCATATCTTACAGACTCTTTTATATACGTTTCTGAATTTTCCTGAAAGAATTTTTTCTAATTTTCCTTTCCAATTTTTTATTCCCATTGCTGTTAAAAACCCTAAATGTCCAGAATTTATTCCCAAAATTTTTGTAGAAAAATGTTTAATATTCCTAGCCGCCCTAAGGGTTGTTCCATCTCCTCCGAATGCGATTAAAAGATCAAATTTTTTATTGTAATCAATATCTTTTAACTCCTTAAATTTCCCATCAAGGTTATCTCTAGCATGGTCAGAAAGCCTAATATCTAATCCTTTTTCAAGTAATAGATTGATCATTTCTTCTAAAATATCTTTATGTAAAACTTCCCTACGAGTTGTTATACCAATGGTTTTAAACATTTAGAATCTAGAATTAGGAGTTAGAATAAATTGCTAGTTAGAAATTTAAGACTGATTATATAAATACAAACACAACCATTGAAGCAATTAAACCAAGAATAATAGTGATTGCTACAACTTTCACAAAAATATTTTTTATTTTTTTCATAAGTTTAGTATTTAGAAATAATTAATAAATGTTCATTGTTCATTACTTAGATATCCCCATCATTTTCTCAAGTGAAAGCCTAGCTTTTCTTTCTGTCTCTGGGTTAAGTTTAATTTCATACTCCTCTTTTTGCAATGCTTCTAATGTGTTTTCTAAGGTTATTTGTCCCATATATGTGCAATGTCTCATTAGTGGAATAAATGTTTTTTCTTGGAATAAATGTTTTAGCGTTGTACACATATGGCTTTCCGTTGCAATAAAAAATACTTCTTTATCACTTTTTTCAACATATTTTATCATGCCACCTGTCCCACAAATATGATCTGCATATTTATGTAAAATAAGTGGAGTTTCTGGATGCATTAAAATTTCTCCTTCTGGATGTCTACTTCTTACCTTTAAAATTGTTTCCGGCTGAAGATTTGTATGTAAAAAACAATAACCTTTAGTCCATGGGATAATCTTCTTTTTTGTTTTTGTTTGGAGATATTCAGCAAAATTTCTATCTGGGATAAAAATAATTTCATCTGCATCTAAACTTTCCATAACTTTTAAGGCATTGGATGAGGTGCAACAAATATCAACTTCCGCTTTAACTTCTGCGGTAGTATTTATGTAAGCCATAATTTTCGCTTTAGGGTATTCTTTTCTTAGATTTCTAACATCTTCTGCACAGATTTTATTTGCCATAAAACACCCAGCTTTTTGGTTTGGGAATATAACTTTTTTACTTGGATTTAGAATCTTTGCACTTTCTGCCATAAATTCTACTCCGCAAAAAACTATCATATCTGCATTGGCTTCTTGTGCTTTTTTAGAAAGTATAAATGAATCGCCTATGTAATCAGCGATTTCTATTATTTCTAATTCTTGATAATTATGAGCAAGAATTATTGCATTTTTTTCTTTTTTAAGCCTAAGAATTTTTTCTTGGAGTTTGTTCATGTAGAATAATTTTACTAGAAAAAAATTATAAAATGAAACCTCATTAATTTTTTATTTTTAATATAATTTTATGAAAGAAAGATATTTTTGATAAAGACTTTTCATTCTGATATATTTTAATTATTAAAAACACTGTTTTCTTCTTAATGATCAATATGATTAAAAAAGTTATCAAAACAATATCATTTCTTATTTTTATATTACTACATTTAGCATTCTTAATCGCTATTTTTTTAGAAAAAATAAATAATTATTATGTAATAATTTTTGTTTTACTAGCTTGTCTACTTATATCTATTACTTATATAAATGCTCCAATAGATAATACTGATGATTATATTGAAAATTACTTAAGTATTCTATTTGTAGTTTTTGGTGCAGTAAGCACATACTATCTAAATATAAATTTAGAATTAGGACCAGTAATATCTGCAGGGATTGTAGGAACTTTGAGCTCATTTACTCCTAAAATACAATCTGATTTACTAAAACTTTTCCCAGTAGCAGTATATTGCGGAGCATTTGTTGGCATGTCATCGTTATATGTTGCTAAAGATATAAATTTTATTCTACTTTCTGGATTTATTACTGGAGTCATTTTTATTTTTTCTAAAAGTGTATTCAGTGGATTTGGAGGGAAACTAGGAACGATAGCTTTTGGAGGAGTAACTCTTACATCATTATTAATATTTATTTTTTCATAACTATATGAATTTATTTATTTTAATTTTAATCGGGATTATTTCTGCAATGGCTACTTATATTTTAAGTGTTAAATTAAAACAAGGAGCAGTTCGTTCTTCGGCAATTTTATCTCTTGTTATTGGATTATTTTTCTATTTTTATCCTGATCTTCTTAGTGATTATTTAACAAAAAATATACCTTTGGTATTTATTGGAGCTTCTTTTATTGGGATGACTTCTCCAAAAATTTTCTCAAATCTTTTCATTATCGCAATCTCTGGAGCTGTTTTTTCATTAATTTATTTGAATACAAGTATGTTCTTTTCAGGATACGGAGGAGTATTAGGAACGACTGCTTGTATATCTGTACTTATATCTTTTGGATTGAATGTTTACATTAATAAAATTAAAAACATAAGACATATTCATAATTTCTAACAAGAAATATGGTTTTTACAAAGAATTTTTGTTCTGATATATCTGAGAAGAAGAACTTAAGCTATTAAACTAAGAAATTTATTTTTTACTAAACAATTCTCAAACTAAAATCAAAATTCTTAGCCGAATGAGTAATAGCCCCCACAGAAATAATATTAACCTCCGTCATCCCAAATTGCCTTACATTATCTAAAGTAATTCCACCACTAGCCTCAAAAACAATTTTAGAATTTAATTTTTTATCTTCTGATTTTTTCAGAATTCTCTTTATTTCTTCAGGAGTAAAATTATCAAACATAATAACCCCTTGAATATTTTTCAAATCCTTCAATACCTCAAGAGAATCAAAAAATTCTTTTTCATTTTCCACTTCAATTTCAATGAATCTAAGACTATTAGTCATTTCAGCTCGCTTGGAATCTAATTCATTAATAACTTCTTTCAGCCCCAAAATATTTCTATCCTTAAAAAGAGAAATATGATTTTCCTTCATTAAAACCGCTGAATTCAAATTCAATCTATGAGTCCCTCCTCCTCCCAAGACACAAGCCTTTTTATCCAAAAGTCCCCATAATGTTTTTCGTGTAGGACAAATTAAAATATGACTTGAAACTCTTTGAACATATTCATGCATCAAACTAGCTACCCCAGATAATCTGCCAATAAAATTAAGAATAACTCTTTCTACCTTTAAAATAATATCCACTTCACCTTCTATCTCTAAAATCATCTTTCCTTTTTTAATTAATTCTCCATCTGATACTTTCCATTCATTTCTTAATTTTAGAGAATTTAAAAAATACTCCACTTCTTGTTTCCCTACAAAAACACCTGAAGATTTTGCTGTAATAATAGCTTTTCTCATTTCTTTTTTACCTTTAAGAATGCTCTCAGTAGTAATATCTCCATTCAAAACATCTCGTTCCATTTCACCGAAAAGATAAAAATCAACAAGAGTTTTATACTCAGGATTTCTTAGAGAGAACAGTGCAGTATCTTTATGTGTTTTTAAATACAAGTTCATATAACTTAGATATTATTTCTGAATGAAAAACTATTTATTTTGTATAAATAAAATACAACTTAACCTAAAAAACAGCAAAACTTATTCTATATTTTTTTGTATTTTTATAAAAAAATGCTTCTCATCATCTCCTTCAAAATCAACTTTATACTTATTTTTTTTAAAAAATTTTCTTAAGGTAGAAAACCCTAAGCCTCCTACTCCTCCAACTACTGCCCAGATACCTGTTGATTTGGATTCCTTTAGTTAACATAAAGTATTTTAACATTTTTATAACTAATGCATATATTTATAACTTATCAAATACCATCTAAATATACTAATTATTTAAATATCCAAAAAAGTTGTCATGCAAACTTTCAACTACCTTATTCAAATTCTTTTCATCAATAACAAAGTCAATCCCCACTTGTGAACCTCCTTGAACAACAGTATATATTTCTGAATTTGTACTTGTTATAGCCATTACTGCTTCCGATAAAATATGAATATCCCCTTTCATTTCTTCCCCAACTATAGCAACTATGGCACAATTTTTAATGATATAAGCATTCCCATATTTTTTTAATTCATCTAATAATTTTTCTATTTTGTCTTCATAAGATAAAACAACTGAAGTTCCAGCCCTATCTGAAGTAGAGAAAAACTTTACTAGCTCATATTTATCCAATAGTTCCATTAAAATTAATTCAAATTTTTGAGCATTGTACGAAAGCCCTCCAAAACGAATCACACAAACATTACTCTTAATTGAAATATTTTGAATTTTTTTATTAGGATCTAATTTTCTCTTAGCCACAATTAAAGTCCCCTCTTTGTTTGGGGTAAATGAATTACGAACTTCTATAGGAATACCATCATTCATAGCAGGCTTTACTGCCTCAGTATTAATTGCCTTCATTCCTCCAGATGACATTTTAAATACCTCTCTATAAGAAAGTTCTGGCAACAAAATAAACTCTCCTTTTAAAATACTTGGATCAGCAGAACATATGCCATCAACTTCTTTAAATATAATATACTTGTCGGCCTTTATAATAGAAGCAACTAACGCCCCTGTGTAATCTGTATATCCTCTTCCAATTATGTGAGTAATACCTTCTGGAAAATATCCAATAAAACCTGTCATAATAAGAACTGTATCTTTACTTTTTTCTTCGTTAATTTTCTTTTCAATATTATCTCGTAATTTTTTGTAAAAAGCTTCGTCTGTCTTTTTATTTCTTTTCCCCATAACATTTTCTAGGTTTATAAATTTACCTTTGAATCCGTTTTTATTTGATTTAAAAGTTAAAAGTTCTGAAATTAAAAATGCAGATATTTGTTCTCCTATGCCTATTATCGTATCATAATCAATAGGATTGTGATCTCTTTCTAAAAGATTATTATAAGAAATTTTTAAATTTATAAGAAGTTTATTAAAAAATTCTTCAAATTTTTCTTTTAAAAAATTAATATCTTCCTCATTTGATAATCCATTTCTTATTTTTTCTAGATGAATATTTTTTAAATTATCTATGTCCTCAGAAGAAAGCGATTCTTGCTTCTTTGCCTTATCAATTAATTTTATAAGAACATCTGTCACTCCAGAAAAAGCTGAAACACAAACATATGGATTATATTTTTTCCTACTATTGATAACTGTTATAATTTGATCTAAACAATCAACTGATGTCCCACCGAACTTATTCAATTCTTTCATGCCTAAATTAATTAAATAATAAAATTTATTAAAAAAACTCTTTACGTATGTGAGTAAAGAGTTATTTAAACTAAAACAAAACACTTATCTCACTAAAAGAGTTTTTTATAAAAGAATCCCCAAAATTTAATATTTCCTATATTCATCAAGCAAATTTTATTTAATTTTTAAAAAAAAGCAAATTTTTATCAGATTTTTTTCACACTCTCAATATTTCCTACTGGAAGCCAGTCATCCATATTCCCATAATTGCTTTTATCAATGATAAAAGAATCAATTTCTTCTACATTCAAAACCCCAATTAAAACAATATATCTCTTTCCTCCCCATTTTTGAAACTGCTTATCAGTTAATTGGAGTACTTTTTGATTATTCTTTACCAAAGAAATAGATTCCTCTTCACTCATTTTATCAGAGTTGAAAACTGAAGACACAGTAGCTTTTGCTTTAACATTACCTTCTGCATTATTATTAATAAAATATAAAATATCTCCTTTATTCACTCTTCCATACGGTAACTTTCTACCTGTTGCACCACGAATTATCATGGTTTTTTTACCATTTAATAAATTCTCCATCTCATTGGATTTTGAATCAAGATATACTACATGATCTAATGCCCCCTCTGAGTTCATATAAAAATGTTTATTATAAATATTTATTTTATACCAAAATGTTCACAAACCCCACCTTTACACTTAATGAAAGCTCTTTCAATTCTTCTAATAGCTAAAATATAAGATGCCGTTCTTAAATCTGTTTCAAATTCCTCAGCAACTTTTTTAACATCATTAAAAGCACTAATCATTTGTTTTTCTAATTTTTTAGATACTTTTTCAATATTCCAATGTTCTCCTTTTAAGTTTTGTTCCCATTCATAAGAACTTACCGTAACACCTCCTGCATTAGCCAAAATATCAGGGAAAATAGTGATCCCCTTATTAATTAAAACTTCATCTGCTTCAGGGGTAATAGGTCCATTCGCAAGTTCTAAAATATATTTAGCTTCAATATCATTCACATTTTCTTCTGTTATTTGATTTTCTAAAGCTGATAAAACAAGAATATCCGCATCTAGTATCAATATCTCTGAATTTGTAATCATATGCATATCTTTACCACATAAGCACTGTTTTCTAAATTCTGACACTTTTCCTCCCGCTTCTTTAAAAGAAGAAAGTGAATTTATATCAATTCCATTTTCACAATAAGCACCCCCTTTAGAGTCACTAACTGCAATTATTTTGTATCCAAGATCATATAAGAATTTTGCCATATTCATACCCGCATTTCCAAACCCTTGTATTGCAACAGTAAGCTCATTCCTTTTTAGTCCTTTTTCTTTTACAAATTCTTCTAGAATATGAACTCCACCTTTTGCCGTTGCCGTATTACGCCCTTCAGATCCTCCATTTTCTATAGACTTTCCTGTTATAACCGCACCTGAAGTATCTCCTGTGATTTTACTGTATTCATCTGCTATCCAATCCATAGTTTGAGCATTTGTGTAAACATCTGGAGCAGGAACATCTTTGTGTGGTCCAATAATCGGAGCTATTGCATTAGTAAAACTTCTTGTGAGATTTTCTTTTTCTTTTTCTGAAAGATTTCTAGGATCAATTATTACACCACCTTTTCCTCCTCCTAGAGGAATATCTACTACCGCACATTTTATGCTCATCCAACCCGCTAAAGCTTTTACTTCTTCCATATCTACTTGAGGATGATAACGAATTCCACCTTTAGCAGGACCTCTAACTGTTGAATGCTGAACACGGAAACCTTTTACCAATTCTTCTTCCCCATTATCTTTTTTATAAGAAAAATTTACTTCCAGAACTCTTTCTGGAACTTTGAGTCTTTCCAGCATTTTACTTGAAAGATTCATTTTATCAGCAGCTTTATTAATCTGTTTTAATGTATTTTGATATAATGGCATATTGAAAATTTAAAGAGTATTAAGTAAATTGTATAATCTTTATTTTAAATTTTCAATATTGACAAAAAACTAGTTAAACAAAAATACCCCGGTGAATAAACAAAGGGGTATATTTTTTATAGAAAAACTAAGCTATTTCTTCCTCTAAATTAAAATCTTCACTCCTTGGAGAGTTAAGACGATCTCTATAAAGATAGCCAACAGGAATAGGTTTACCAATAATAACATTCTCTTTTAGACCTTTAAGTCTATCAACTTTTCTAGTCACTGAAGCTTCTACCAATACTCTAATTGTTTCTTGGAATGAAGCCGCACTTAACCAAGAATCAGTAGCAAGTGATACACGAGTAAGTCCAAGTAAAAGTCTCTCACCATTTATTTTAACCTTTCCTTCTTCTTCAAGATTTTTATTTATTTTAGTATATTGAACAAAATCAATAATTTCTCCTGGAAGAAATTTTGAGTCTCCTGGCTCTATAACTTTAACCTTAGAGAACATTTGTTTTACTATAATTTCAATATGCTTATCATTAATGGACTGCCCTTGCGATGCATAAATAGTTTGCACTTCTCTTAAAATATATTTTTGAGCAGTAAGATAATCTGTAGCAATTATTAAATCCCTAACATTATAGTGTCCAGCACTTAAAGGATCTCCTATTTTTACTGTATCTCCATCTTCAACTTTCAATGAGTCATTTCGCTCAAGTTTATATACAACAGATTGTTTTTCTTTATGGTTAATAACAATCTCTTCTTCACTTATTTTATCAACAACACCAGAACCCTTCGCTCTTATAACCTCTTTATTAATTTTTGAACGAGCAATAACTTGTTTTTCTCTCACTTCATCACCTTTTTCTACTACTATTTTAAATTCTCCTGAAATTTTAAATGTATCATCACCCAACTTTTGAGTCATTACCATAATTTCTATTCCTTCTTCTGTTGGCATCAATTTAACCTTTCCCTCAATCTCTGAAAATACTGCAGGTGTTTTTGGTGCACGTGCTTCAAACAACTCTTCCACCCTTGTAAGTCCTTGAGTAATATCTCCTCCTTCAGCAACTCCCCCTGAATGGAAAGTACGCATCGTAAGCTGTGTTCCTGGCTCACCAATAGCTTGAGCAGCAATAATACCAACTGGAGTCCCAATATCTACTGTATTGTCATATGCAAGGTCTTTACCATAACATTTTTTGCATACTCCATTTTCAGTCAAACAAGTAATAAGAGATCTAACCTCAACTTCAGATATATTGTTTTTTACAATAGCTTTAATTGTCTCCCTATCGATTTCTTCTCCTGCCTTTCTTAGAACTTTATTATCTTTCGTAACAATATCAGAAAGTAAAGTACGACCATAAATTTTATTTTCAAAAGCTTCTCCAATTTGTTCAGATTCCGTACGAGTAACTACTATACCCTCATTTGAACCACAATCATCTTCTCTTACTATTATATCTTGTACTGCATCTACTAGACGACGTGTTAAATATCCTGCTTCTGCTGTTTTTAAAGCAGTATCTGACTTACCTTTACGTCCACCATGTGTCGCATTAAAATACTCTAGAATAGTAAATCCTTCAAAAAGATTTGATTTAATTGGAAGTTCAATAGTACGACCTCCTGGATTAGCCACAAGTCCCTTCATTCCTGACAACTGAGTTATCTGCCCCCAGTTACCTCTAGCTCCTGAGTCGATCATATAATATATATGGTTGAACTCATCTTTTTCGTATACCTTAATCATTTTTGAAGCAATGTCATTTTTTGTTTTCGCCCATACTTTTATTGTATGCCTATACCTTTCATCATCAGTAATGATACCACGTTCAAAGTATGTATTAATTTCTTTTATAATATTTTCTGACTCTTCTATAATTTCATTCTTTTCTTTAGGGATTTTAAGATCAAATGCTGAGATTGAAAGTCCTGATTTAGTTGCAAATTTAAATCCTACTCTTTTTATGTTATCAGCAAATTCCGCAGCAACTTCTGTTCCTGCTTTATTAAAAACTTCAGCAAGAATATTTTCTAACTCTTTTTTCTTGAAATGTATATTTTGGTATCCGATAACATCGATTGGAACAATTGAATTAAAAATAGCTCTCCCAACTGAAGTTTCAATAATTTCTTGAGTATCTTTTCTTGTTTTAAGCCTTATTTTTACCTTTGCTTGAAGATCAACTCCACCCATTCTATAAATATTGACTGCCTCCGAAATATCTTTAAATACTTTTCCTTCACCCTCTAGTCCCTCATGTATTGCTGTAAGATAATATATCCCAAGAATCATATCCTGAGTTGGTGAAACAATTGGATGTCCTGAAGATGGTTTTAATATATTATTTTTAGCACAAATAAGTTCTCTAGCTTCTCTTTGTGCAGCTTCAGAAATAGGAAGATGCACTGCCATTTGATCACCATCAAAATCTGCATTAAAAGCAACGCAAACAAGAGGATGAAGCTGAATTGCTTTCCCCTCAATAAGAAGTGGTTCAAAAGCTTGAATCCCAAGTCTATGAAGAGTTGGGGCTCTATTTAAAAGCACATAACGTCCTTTCGTAACCCGATCTAATATATCCCAAACTATTTTTTTGTTTGCTTGTATAAGTCTTTCCGCTCCCTTTACATTATAAGCATATTCCTCACGAATTAATGTTCCAATAACAAAAGGCTTAAATAATTTTAATGCCATTGTTTTAGGTAATCCACATTGATGTAATTTTAAATTTGGACCAACAACAATTACAGATCTTCCTGAATAATCAACACGTTTACCAAGAAGATTTTGCCTAAATCTTCCTTGTTTTCCTTTCAACATGTCGGAAAGAGATTTAAGTCTCCTTCTATCTCCTGCTGTAAACGCAGATCTCCCTGCTCTTGGAGAATTATTAAGAAGAGTATCAACAGCTTCTTGAAGCATTCTCTTTTCATTTCTACAAATTACCTCAGGTGCTCCTAGTTGCAATAAACGACTAAGACGATTATTTCTATTAATAACCCTTCTATAAAGATCATTCAAATCCGATGCTGCAAATCGTCCTCCATCAAGTTGAATCATAGGTCTAATATCGGGAGGCAAAATTGGAAGCTTAGTAAGAATCATCCATTCTGGTCGAATTCTTGCACGACGTAACGAAGAAGCAAGTCTAATTCGCTTAAATATCTTTTTTTCTTTCTGCCCAGAAGATGATTTCATTTCTTCAGTTAGCGAATCAATATACTCTGTTAAATCTATTTTTTCTAGAATTGTACGGATGGATTCAGCTCCAGTTCCTGCAGTAAAAACATGTCCAAATTTCATTGAAAGTTCTCTATATTCTAGCTCATTTAAAACTGCACCTGGTTCAAGATTTTTTAAATCATCTCGTAAATTTTCATAAGAAAGTTCCATTGATTCAATTTCTTCTGCCTGTTCAGATTCATATTTTAAATATTCTTTTTCTTTAATTTCCCCTTCTTTTAGCTGACGCTTCATTTTACTAAGCTCTGCTTGTACCTCTTCTTTCTTCTGCGTTTTATGAATTTTTAAGCTAGCTTCTAAATCTTCTACAGCTGACTCTTTTTCTTTTTTATCGACTTCAATCACAATATAAGCTGCAAAATAAACAATCTGCTCAAGTGTTTTTACTGGTAAATCTATTAATAGCCCAATTCTTGAGGGAGTTGATCTTAAATACCAAACATGAGAAATTGGAACTGCTAAATTTATATGAGCCATTCTTTCACGTCGAACAATAGCACGAGTTACCTCAACACCACAACGTTCACAAATTACACCTTTATATCTAATTCTCTTATATTTCCCACAATAACACTCCCAGTTTTTTGTAGGTCCAAATATCTTTTCACAAAACAAACCTTCACGCTCAGGTTTCTGAGTACGATAATTAATCGTTTCAGGCTTTGTTACTTCTCCATAAGACCATTCTGCAATTTGTTCAGGACTTGCAATTGTTAATGCAATGGCATCAAAGTCTTTAGCCACTTTACCAGTATAAATAGACATATAACGCTATATTAAAAAATTAATCTCTAGTCTAGTCATAAGTCAGGAGAGAGTAAGAACTCAAGACTGACAAATGAAAATTTAAATAACAATCCTCTCATTAAATTATTTTTCACTCAAAGCTTACTATAAATTACTCCTCGTTAACTATTGTTTATTTATAATTATTTACTTATTTTGGCAATTCAAAACTATCATCTCCATCTTCTGAAGAGTGAAATATTTCTTCTCCAATACCATCAAAAATATCTGATTCCAGAATTTCTTTTTCTGCCATCGGAATATTATCATCTATTTCAATATCATCACGTTTATTAAGCATAACCATATCATATGCAACAATTTCTGTTCTACTAAGACGGATTCCTTCTGGTGATTCCCAGTATCTAGTTTTTAAATATCCTTCAACAAATATTAATTTACCTTTTTTTAAATACTTTTCACAAATATCAGCAAGTCGTCCCCATACTGCAATATTATGAAATTCAGCAAGAGATTTCTTTTCTCCTGAGCTATCAACCCATTCTCTGTTTGTAGCAAGAGTGAAAGTTACTATTTTCTGTCCACGTTCTGTAGTTTTAATAACGGGATCTTTCGTAAGATTTCCAATAAGTATTACCTTGTTTACACTTCGCATATTCCTAAAAATTAAATGATATAAATTAAATATATTAAACCTGTTTCTAATTTTAATTCTTCAAAATTTTTATATTATAATTAAATATCTTTTTCGTCTTCATTTAAATGTTCTGGGAATTCATCTGTTTCCGTCATATCTATTTCATCTGAAAGATCTTCATCTAATTCATCGTCATACGCATCATCATGTAATTCCTGTTTAATTTCTTCTTCATCTTCTTCTTCATTTAATTCTATAATTTTATCATTTTCAGAAATATCTTCAATTTCATCTTCATCTAATACATTTATATGTTTTATTTCATCTATATCATCTTCTCCATTATATTCCGCAAGAAGTTCAACATTTAAACATAGTGCTTGCAATTCACGAACAAGAACATTGAATGATTCTGGAATAGATGGCTTTCTTATTGGTCGACCTTTTACAATATCTTCATAAGCCCTAGATCTTCCAATAACATCATCTGATTTAATAGTTAGCATTTCCTGTAACGTGTATGCAGCACCATAAGCCTCAAGAGCCCAAACCTCCATTTCACCAAATCTCTGTCCTCCATGTTGAGCTTTACCTCCTAAAGGTTGTTGTGTTACAAGTGAATATGGACCAACTGATCTCGCATGAATTTTATCTTCTACTAAGTGAGAAAGTTTTAATATGTAAGAAATTCCTACCATTGTTTTTCTAGCAAATGGCTCCCCTGTATTACCATCGTATAATTGGAATTTGCCATCTTCAGGAAGTTCCGCATCTAACATTAGTTTCTTAACATCTGCAGGCTTAATTCCATTTAATGCAGGAGTAGAAACTTTTATTCCTAATTTTTGTGCAGCTAATCCAAGATGTGCTTCTAAAATTTGTCCAATATTCATACGTGAAGCTACTCCAAGTGGATTCAAAATAATATCAATAGGAGTTCCATCTTCTAAATATGGCATATCTTCTTGTGATACAATTCTAGATACAACACCTTTATTTCCGTGTCGTCCCGCCATCTTATCCCCTACTTCAAGACGTCTTTGCTGAGCAACAATTACATGAACTTGTTTAATGACTCCAGTTTGTAGCTCATCACCATCTTTTCTAGTAAGTATTTGTATATCAATTATTTTCCCTCCTTCTCCCCCTGCAAGTCTAAGCGAAGTGTCTTTAACATCCTTTGCCATATCTCCGAAAATAGCCTGTAAAAGCCTTTCTTCTGGAGTAAGTTCTGTTTCACCTTTTGGAGTAATTTTACCAACAAGAATATCCCCTTCTCTTACAAATGCACCAATTCTTATAATCCCATCTATATCAAGATCCTTTAGTTTTGCTTCTCCAACATTAGGAATATCACGAGTCATTATTTCTGGTCCAAGTTTTGTATCTCGAATATCAACTGTATACTCCTCAATATGAATTGAATCGTAATAACCATTTCTAACTACTCTATCTGAGATTATTATCGCGTCTTCAAAGTTATACCCTTTCCATGGCATATATGCCACTAATAAGTTTTGACCTAAAGCTAAATCTCCATTATCAACTGATGCACCATCTGCAAGTACATCTCCTTCATTCACAGATTGTCCACTTACTACTCTCACTTTCATATGAATTGATGTCGCTTGATTAGATCGTTTATAAACATCGATTTCATAAGATTCTTTTTTGCCATCATCATACATAACCTCAATTTCCTGAGCATCAGCAAATATAACTTTTCCTTTCATTCTAGCAGTTACAACCTGCCCTGAAGCACGTGCTACCATTCCTTCAAGCCCTGTACCAACTATTGGAGAATTTGGTGAAGTAAGTGAAACTGACTGACGTTGCATATTTGCCCCCATTGAAGCACGAGTATTATCATCATGCTCAAGAAATGGAATAAGTGCCGTCCCTTCTGACAATATTTGTTTTGGCGAAACATCAATGTGTGTTATCTTTTTTATATTGGCATAAGTAGGTTCACTATTACTACGAGCAGCAATTGCCGAATTTAAAAAATTTCCATATTCATCTAACGCTGAATTAGCTTGAGCAATGACAAAACTTTTTTCAGTTTCTGCATCATAATAATTCACATCTTTTGAATCTGCATAAGCATATACTTGTATATTTTCTATTTTCTTTTTGAGAATTTTATCTGCAAGTTTTTCATCTATTTTATCACCAACTTTACCTATATCTTTTATGTCTTCATTTAAAATTCTTCCTATTAATGATTTTTCATTTTTTACTTTTATTTCATGTTTAACTGATATAAAAGGTGTTTCTATAAAACCATACTGGTTAACTTTTGCATACGAAGCAAGATGAAGAACAAGCCCAATATTTGGTCCTTCTGGTGTTGCAATAGGACAAATTCTACCATAATGAGATGCATGCACATCGCGAACATCAAACGAAGCTCTTTCTCTTGAAAGTCCTCCAGGTCCCATAGCAGAAAGTCTTCGCTTATGCTCAAGTTCTGATAAAGGATTTGTTTGATCCATAAATTGTGAAAGCTGAGAAGAAGCAAAAAATTCTCTCATAGCAGCAGTAATAGGTCGAGCATTTATAAGCTGTACAGCTGTAACTTGTTCAAGATCCATTACTGTCATTCTATCCTTAATAATTCGTTCCATTCTCATTAGCCCAATACGATATTTATTCTGAACAAGTTCTCCTACTGATCTAACTCTCCTGTTTGTTAGATGATCAATATCATCCGCTTCCATTTCTTTATTAGTTAGCTTTATCAAGTGTCTTATAATATCAAAAAAATCATCTTTTTGTAGAACTCTAGTTTCTATTTTGTCTGGTGTCTTTTTATTAAATTTTTTATTTAGCTTATATCTAGCTACAGGTCCCATATCATACCTTTTGTAGTCAAAAAACATGGAATCTATTAATGATTTTGCATTTTCAGGAGTTGCAAGATCTCCAGGTCTAACTCTTTTGTAAATAGATTGATATGCCTCCGATACAGCTTTAGCATTATCTTTTTCTAAAGTTGCCAAGATAATATCATTCCTACTTCCTTTCTCGCTAACATCTGAAAATTCTTTAATAATTTTACTGTCTGTATCTAAGCCAAAAATCCTAAGAAGTTGAGTAGCTGGAAATTTCCTTTTTCTATCAATTTTAGCATAAATTACACCTTTTTTATCTGTTTCTAGCTCCAACCATGCTCCTCTTCTAGGGATAATCTTTACATTAAACCATCCTGGGAATGTTTGAGAGGCACTAAAAAATGCACCTGGAGATCTCACTAATTGGTTTACAACAACTCTTTCAATCCCATTTACAACAAAAGTTCCTCTATCTGTCATCATTGGTACTGCACCAAGATAAACATCCTGCTCTTTAATTTCTCCAGTTTCTTTATTAACTAACTGCACACGAGCCTTTATTGCAGATTCATATGTTATATTTTTACGTTTTGCTTCTTTAGGAGTATACTTTGCCTCCTCAATTTCATGAGAAATAAAACTTAAAGACATTTTTTTCCCTGAAAAATCTTCAACAGGAGAAATCTCTTCAAGTAACTCTTTTAGCCCTTCTTCCAAGAACCACTTATAAGAGTCTAATTGGACTTCAATTAAATTTGGAAATGAATATTCTTTTTTTTCCGTAAAAAACACCCTTCCGTATTCTTGCTTAGTTTGTGAGATTGATAGCTTAGAAGGTGTGATTTTTTCTTTTAGAACAGAGGGTTTTGCCATATTTATTTATTTTATTGTAAAAAAAACTCCAATTCTGCGTCTTTTTTTTTAAATGCACGAACTGGGTACTTGGTAAAAAGTCTTCTACTTAGCCATTTTAAACAAAATATATTTGTCAATTATATTTAGAGCAGATGGATTTTATAGAAAAAAAAATCAAAGTCAACATATTTTGTAACCCATTTTTCTATATTAAAATCCAAACCTTAAACCACATGATTAGATTAATTCCAATATGAGTAAACGTTCTATATTTTTGTTATCTTTGACGAGTTTATATCAAACCATTTTTGGTTGCGGAGG
The DNA here is from genome assembly GCA_964466055.1 of uncultured Candidatus Peribacteria bacterium. Taxonomy (GTDB): domain Bacteria; phylum Patescibacteriota; class Gracilibacteria; genus CAYXLW01. The sequence continues at coordinate 121,837 of CAYXLW010000001.1, read as the reverse complement.
GTGGAATTGAACCACCGACCTTCGGGTTATGAGTTCATTTGAGTTATAAAAAAGAGCACTTTTCTTTTATTTAAAGCCAAAAAATGAACTTTATATACCTTCTTCATAATAATCTCCAGTGATATTAGGGCACTTTTGAGTTTATATCAGATTTTTATAAAGTCAAAGTCAATAAAATTGTATGGACTTAGTGTTTTTTTCATAATATTCCAAACAAGCTCAAATATAATGTTTACAGAGAAGAGAGCGGCTGATTTATACAGTCCCGCTCGTGACTGTTTCTCCATTGGTTGCCCAATGAAGCTATCCTGATCCTGAAATCTTATCGAGGCTGAACAACAGGCGACATTGTCTAACCGAAGAGACGTGATCCGCCGTAGCGGTAACGTCTTCCCAGCATGCCTCCTGTTCGTGCTGCCATTATTAAAAATAATTAGCAGTGCGATAACAGAAGCACAGACAAAAAAAGTCACCACCGATGTTCTGGTCGAAGGTATAAAGATGGCAAGCCCCACCATAACGAAAATGATCCCCAATACTGCATAAAGCAACCCGCGATATTCCTCCTCCTTCACCAAAATGACAAAGAAATTGAAAAATCCGGAAAGTGCTTTGCCTACAGTACTTGGAGATGGCAGGTCGTTTTCAGTAGGGAGTGGCGGCATTTCAACTACAACAATGTCTAAGCGCGCCTCTTGTTGATGTAGCCGACAATAACGCCAACAACTCCACCGACAACCAAAGAGAGTACAATCGTTAACCATTCTAAGCCAGATTTCCGGCCCAGCAGGACAAGAAAAATAATGATGAGGAAAACGACTACAAGAATGGCTAAGCGCACCTTATCGTTGATTTCACCATCTTTTTTCACGATGTATTTCCTCATCACAAAAACTACACCTACACCGATGATGATTCCAAAAAAGATAGCGATTAAATTGAATTTGGAGAAGGCACTCTTTGTAATAGCTTCGGTCTCTTGCGATCCCCAAACCATTACTGCCATCACCAACATCATGCACTCAAACAAAAATCCTTTTTTCATGGCATCCTCCATTTTAAGTTAGCTCGAATAGATAAATCTTTCGAGCTACTAAATTATTGACAAATTTTTATCAACAATTTGGTAGCCCGAATTATTAGCAGACAGGACATCTGTTCTTGAGTGTGATTGATATAGTTAACACTTAAAAGATAAGATCAACCATTATCAATAGCTTAAATCAAGTACAGAAAAATGCCTGCTAAAGATTTTTTATCAACAATGTTAAAGGTCTTTAATATACGCTTGTTATTTTAGTATATTATTTAATTATTGTCAAGTAAAATATGTGAAAATATTCAGATTTATAGGAGACAAGCCAAAAAAAAGTTATTATTTTAACATAGATTCAAACCAAATACAGGCAAATCATTCATAATAGATAATCCTTGTTTAGCCCAAATTTCAATAATAGACATGTTGATGCTGGTTATTTTAGCACCAACTTCTGATTTACTACCACCGCTTATTTTTCTAAACACAGTAAAAGGTCTAATAGCTCTTTCAGCAGTATTATTTCCTGCTTTACCATATTTATATTTGAGAAATGTTATTGTGACACTTGGGCATACTTTAAAAACCTTCTCATAACATACTGATGCCATTCAATTGAACGCTTAGTATTACCTTTAAAAGCAGAACAATAATCACAGAACCTACGATGTAGTTTTTCAATTTCAAACATTTGCCAGTGACCTTAGGGCTTTGCCCGAGTATCACTGGGTACCATTTTTTCGATTTTTTAGGTTTAGTTTTTCGCTTAATAGAGCCATTTTTGGTTGCGGAGGACGGAATTGAACCGCCGACCTTCGGGTTATGAGCCCGACGAGCTGCCACTGCTCCACTCCGCGATAAAAAAGCCAAAAGATTTTACTTATTTAAAAACAAAACACAAGCAAAAAGGGGAACTCCATTCTTTGACAAATCTTTAAATCTAAATTTATAATATCCATTGAATCTATTTTAAAAAAACGACCAATAATATTTATTAATTAAAAATCTATGTTAAAAAAGATTGCTATATGTGGAGCTACTGGAGTAGTTGGACATGAAACATTAAGATGCTTAAAAGAAACTAATTTTCCCGTTGGAAAATTGTCTCTATTTTCTTCTGAAAAATCAGCAGGTAAAAAAATTAAGACTCCATTTGGAGAAAATACCATTAAATTATTTAATGTTAAAGATGCACAAGAACATGATTTTATATTCCTATGTGTAGGTGGGAGATTCTCTAAAGAATATGCAAAAAAATTAACCGAAAAAGGTTCTATAGTTATTGATAATTCATCTGCATTTAGATATGACAATGATATACCACTTGTAATCCCTGAAATAAATCCAGAAACAGCAAAAGGTCATAAACTTATTGCAAACCCAAACTGTACTACAGCAATTCTAGCCGTTGCATTATACCCTATATATAAAGAATTTGGTTTAAAGAAAGTAATTATTTCTACATATCAAGCAACATCTGGAGCAGGATATGAAGCAATGTTAGAATTAAAAGAACAAACTAAAAACTACCTTGAAGATAAAAAAGTTGAAAATAAAAATTTCGGTTACCCTATACCTTTTAACCTAATTCCTCAAATTGATGTATTTCAAGAAAATGATTACACGAAAGAAGAAATGAAAGTAGTCTGGGAAACACGTAAAATATTTGGGAATTTTGATTTAAAAATTTCTTGTACAGCTGTTCGAATACCAACATTTAGAGCTCACGCAGAATCAGTGACTATTGAAACTGAAAAACCTGTAAATATAAGAAAGATTAGAGAGATATTAGAAAAATCTTCTGGTATAAAAGTAGTTGATGATACAGTAAATCTAAAATACCCAATGCCTCTTACTGCAACAGAACAATTTGACACCGAAGTTGGAAGAATTCGTAAAAATGATGTTTTTGGAGATTATGGCTTAGATTTTTTTGTATGTGGAGATCAGCTTCTAAAGGGAGCTGCTTTAAATACAGTACAAATAGCACATTTGTTTATTTAAATTGTTTTTATACTCCAAAATTGGAGCTACTAGTTTTATCTGTAGATTCTTAGAATAGAGCTAACTCAATATTAAATGGCATAATCGTGGACATCGAAAAACATTTATAATATGCGGAGTTTTAAACTTTCTTATTATGCTAATTTATTCATATTCAGCTATATCTGCGTGGGAATAGAATATACATTTATTTCAAATTTCTATCTCCTTATTTCATTTCAATTTGCTATCTCCGCGTAGGCGGAGATCCAGTTTTTTAAAATGCCAATTTATTTAGATTTAGCTATATAGAGAAAATTAATATTATTTACTACCTCTAGGATCTGGATATTCCTCATTGTAAATAGGATCAATAGCTGTCGTATCTACAAATTCTGCTTCATCTAAAGGTTTAAGTTTATTATAATTCTCTGTTTCTACTTGATTATAAATGTAGCGTATTGTGTTTTCCACTACTGCATAAGATATAAAGACTACTAATAAACCAATTATTGCGTACATAATTGTAGCCTTTGCCTTTGTTTGCATATCTTCTTGTCCTGCATTAATAACATAGATAAATCCACCAATCATAATAAATATCACACTTAAAACTCCTGCAACAAGAAGTATCATATCAATAGCCCTAAAAAAAACTGACTGAGCAGCTTCTACTGCATTATCTGAATCATTTTCAAAACCAGGAAGACCACTAGGCTTTACTACAGAACTTGTTACACTTCCTCCAATCGCTCCACTATTAATTAAATCTTGAAGACTTTTCGCATAAGTAAAAGAAGCTGAAAAACAACTTAAAATTACAGCCATAAGAACCAAAAATAGTTTTTTACTAAACATTTTTATATTATTTGAAAAAATCTAATCTAATAATTCCCTGAACTACTGCATATGAAGCAGATATTACTAAAAATCCTGTAATTGCAAAAATAAAAATATCTATTGCTTTATCTTTATCCTCTTGTTCTCCTTGAGCTATGATATATAAAACACCTGCATAAATCATAAAAGCAACCGAAATTGTATATGACACCTTTATTAGAATATCAATAAGCCTAGGAATAAAATGTGAAGCAATATCACCATCTGGAAGATTATTAAGATATTCCCCTCCACTTTTTCTTGGGATAAGATCTGTTAAATCCTGCCATTTCCCAATGCAAACAGGAATTGAACTAAATAAGCCGATTATAAATACAATTATTTTTTTCATTTTTATTTTTTACACGAAAACCAGCATATTTTGCTGGCTTTCATTATTTAAAATTTAGATCAACTCAACTAAGCAATTGTATCTTGGAATCCTATCATCCAGTTTACAATTGACCATGAAAGTAGAACAAGTACTAAACCAACGCCAGCATAAAGAATGATATTCTTTGCCTTCCCCGCATTTTCCTCTCCTCCTCCGTCAACTACTAGAAGAACACCGGCATATATGATAAATGCCACACATACAAGACCAAGAAATGTAAGGAAGTAGTTTAGAATGCCCATAACAGCTACTCTAAATGGTGAAGTTAGAGCTTCTTCTGGTCTATCTTCAGGATTAACTAGACTAGCACTAAAATCAGTACCTATGTTAATACCATCAACTGCGACTTCTACTCCTTCTGCAGATACTTGTAAAGCTCCAACAGTTAAAGCAAGTGCGAATACCGACATTAGAACTACGCCTATAAGCTTAACGATTTTTTTCATGGTTCTTAATAAATTAAAAGATATGTTATTCCTTGTGCTTCTTTGTGTTGAGAAGACTTCGTTTTATTGTAGCATAAAAATATAAAAAAAACAAGTCCGACGCAATAGACTTGATTTAAATAAGGTTGACAGAATATAAGATTAAGCAATTTTAGATAAAGCCATTTTATAATGAGACTCTAGTCTTTCTTGTCTTTCAATTCTTCTTATTGCAGCAAGTTCTTTATTCTTTCTTTTGGATTGTATAGATTTTTTACGTAACATACTTGTAAACGCATGCCCATGATTTTTTGAAGATGACCTATTTGACATAATAAATTTGACCTTTAATTTTAAAAGCTGACGGATTTTAGAGTGCTTTGATATGAATTGCAAGAGAAATGATGGTAGTTTAGAATTAATGAGAAATGATGAATGAACAATAAACAACTATTAAATATAACTGACTCACGAGAAATAAGATAATTCTTAATTTTTAATTCAAAAATAAGAATTTAAAATCTAAAATCAATCCATCATTGCTCATTACTCATTCTTCATTAATATTAAAATATGACATACTACTTTTACCTTATTATAAGCTTTTTGATAGCAATTTCTGCACATGAATCAGCTCATGGATTGGCTGCAAAGTGGCTAGGAGATCCTACTGCTGATAAAATGGGTCGAATTACCCTTAATCCTTTAAAGCATTTGGATCCAGTTGGAACTTTAATGATTTTTTTTATTGGATTTGGCTGGGGGAACCCAGTTCCTGTTGATGATAGATATTTTAAAAACAAAAAATTGGGTAATGCTTTAGTTTCATTTGCAGGACCTTTTTCAAATATTATTCTAGCTCTTATTAGTTTTATTTTTCTTAAATATATTTTTTTGCCTTCGTTCTTTTTTGATTTTTTTAGATTTTTTATTTCATTGAATTTGATTCTTGCTGTTTTTAATCTAATTCCTATTCCTCCTCTTGATGGATCTCATGTATTAGAACTTTTTATTCCGAAATCATTTGAAGAAGAATGGGAAACAATAAGAAAAAATGGACCATTTATTTTACTTGTAATTCTACTTGCTGATAATTTCTTTCATTTGGGGATAATTGGAAATGTTCTAAGATTTTTTACAGATATTTTGTATGTTTTTCTTTATTCGATTTCTTAACTACCCCTTTTTTTCTTAACAAAAAATACGATGTATTCCTCACCTTCTAGGAGAGGCTAGGAAGAATATTAATGTAGTAAAACATTGTAGAAAACTTGTTCAGTTAAATATTAAGAAAGAAATGGCACAAGGCATACTTATTCCTATAAATGTTCCTTCCCTCTAAACACAAGGAAGGAGTAATACAACATAAAAAAGAGGTAGGACAACACACCTCTTCTTACTAAAAAGCAATATAAACTAATTTACTTACTTTCTTCAGGATTTGGCTCTCCTTCCTTCTTTCTCCTCATAAATGGAAAACGTAGTCCACGCAAAGCGTTACCTAAAGCTGGTTTTGCTCCTAAAATACCAGTCGTAGCATCTACTACATGACCTGCTCCTTCAAGTGCCATTGCAGGTAAATTAGCAACACCTATACCAAAATTTCCCACAGCTGTTCCTGCCTTACCAAGCATACTAGTTACTCCACCCCATAGTGATTTAATACCTCTACCAGTTTTTCTAACAATACCATAATCTTTTATTTTATCTTTTATTTCTGTTTTATCGAGCTTCTTTTGTTGTCTTTCTGTTCCAAAAAAGTATTTTATTCCTCCTCCTAATGGTTTAAGTAAATCATTTTTAGCAAAATTCCAAATTCCTGGAATTGCTTCTTTAAAAACAAATGGAGCAACATCTTTTCCAAGAACTTTGAATACTGACCTTGAAGTATCTCCTATTATATTCCTAGCTTTATATATAAGACTACTTTCTCCTTGGTACTCTCTAATTTTTTGTTTTTGTTGTCTTAGAATAGATTCTGCATGATTTTCTAAAGCCTGAATTCCTTGTTGAATTATATTTCTTCTTTCCTCTGGATTGCTAGTAGTATATAACATTCTAGAAGGAACAGGCTGTTCTACATGTCGAACAAAACTGCCATTATCATTGAATTTACCTTCGATATTTCTTTGTGCACTTTCAATTTCTTCAACATTCTTATTTAAGATTGGGATTTGTGCATTTATACTTTTTTCTTTTGTTTCATCCCGACTTATTTCTAATTGTAAATCATTTCTACTTACTAGCTGATGATTAAATGTTTTTAATTGTTCATCATAATCTGGTATTTCTAATTTAGACTTACTTTCGTCAAACTTTATCAATCCATTTTCCTTTACACTTGCTTCAAAAGTAGTATCGATATCACCTGATCTAGCATACGCCTCTGCTTTTTTTAGCAGATTAATTGCCTCTTTAATTTTCTCTTCTTCAGGCAATTTAGCCATTTCCGCTTTGTTTGCTTCTATCTGACTTTTTATATTTTCTGCCTGCTTTGTCAATTCTTCAATCTGTCTAGCAATACTATCTGATTTATTTAGTATTGCAGGATACATCTTATATGTCCTAATTTCTTCTTGCATAGCTTGCCATGTCATTTGCAAAGAATGAATTTGCTCTCTAAACATTTTTCTACCTAATTTTTCTCCAAAAAATTTTCTTTTTCTAAGATCTGCAGTATTTTCCCTTAAAGAATAATTTTCATCTCCTAGTAAGTTTTCAGCTGAGCGTTCACCTATTGTACCCAAAGTAGCCATTTCAGTAGCAGAGGCACCTGTCATACTAGCAGACCAGCTATGCCTTTCTAAATCCAAACGTCTTGTGCTAATATTAAGCCAAGGAACACCTTTAAATAAATTCCCTATTTTTTCTTTTATAGTTTCTTGTTCTTTAGGTATCACACAACATTCTTTCATTAAGTCTCTAGCAGCTGTTAACGCTTTAAGCATTTTATTCATTACATTTTCATGAGGAGTTCCTTCTAAAGTAAATCTCTGCTCTACCTCTTTAAATGTCGCAACCATTTTCTGGAGTGCCTCCAATTTCTGTTCATCGCTTAATGAACTTAAATTAATTGCCAGTGAAGTTTCAACATCTCTTAAAATTCTATTAAGATCAGAAACATCTTGATGATTATTAGCTCTCTCATTGATTTCTTGACGCATATGTACAGCCATTTCTTTAGCTTCGGAAATATTAAAAGCTCCTATTTCTTTATCTGATATTCCCGATACTGATCTAGTTGTTTCTGACATTATTTTTTATATTTATTTTTAGAAATAAAATTACTATTTTATTTTACAGATTATTTTCAGCTTCAGTAATAAGCTCTCTTACCCAAATTTTCCATGTATTTTCCGGATCACCTGTAGCAGGAATTGTTTTCCATATAGGAAATCCTGAGTAAGTAGTAATCCCTTTTAAAGTATCAAAATAATTTTGGACACGATCTTCTTTATCTACAATAGTACTACCAGTAGCAAACAGAGTATTTGTTAAGTTCTCTACGACAGCTACTGTCACATCATGTTTATTTGAAGCAAAATTTATAGCATAGTCAGAGAAATCTTTAAATTCCATAATCCCATCAGACTTTTCTATAATTCTAGAGAAAACTAAATTAAACTCTACTAAACTTAATGTATTATTTTCTGTAAGATTAAAAATCAGAGCTTGCATATCTTCACGCTTCTTTGGTTCATCTGTTCCTCCTAAAATATCATTTAATGCAGTCATATAACCATTTTTGTCAGTAATTGACTTTGTCCAATATTCAGAATCAACTTTTATATTATTTACATCTGCAAGTCCTTTTATTTGATCTATCCATGCTATGGATTCTGCTAAAGTAGGTGTCATCGGAAGAATTGGCCAGAGAATGGTAACCCCTGAAGGATATTTAAGTCTATTCTTATAAAATTCACCATATAACTCTAGGTTTGCTTTTCTCTGATCATCAGACATCCCTGAAGTTTTAGTAAACTCAATCATATATGTTAAAATAGCTCTTTTGAAATTATCACGCCCACTTCTTCTTCTTAGAGAGACCTCAGCTTTTTCGGCAAAATCATTCTCTTTTCCAAGTAAAACATATTGGGCTTTTATTTTTTCCATAAAACTAGAAATATCTGTATGAGATGTTGATGAATTTATTAAGAAAGATTTTAACAATACATCTAAAAAATCTTTCTTCTCTCCATCATCACCATGTTCAGAGATAACACTTAAAGCATCTTCATAATCTGGGTCTTTAACATCATCTATCCAAGTTGGATCTCCTCTAGTTATCGCTGCGTAATCCATCTTTAACTCTGCATCATACTTTGTTAAATCATCAGGATTTTTCTTAATCTTTTTTAACTTCTTGCTAAGGGCTTCTGGACTAAGAAATTTAAATTTTGCTAAAACTGTTCTGAGTTTGTCATCTTCAATTTTACCCCCTGTATTAGGATCTATTAATTTACTTTGATTATTTTTTGCATGAGCAACTATAAGCTTATTAGCTATATCTTTTCTTACTTTTGCACCAAAATTTGTTTTTTTAGCTACTTTATCTATAAACATAAATTTCTTACGAAAAGGACCATCTGTTTGCTTTAAAAACCGATCTGTCATTTTTTCTAATATAAATCCTACTTGTTCTTCTATTCCATCTGAATCTCCACTTTCTTTGTCGCTTATGAGAGTTTCTACTTTTTCAAGAACTTTATCGTAATCTTTAGAAGTTTTTAAATTTTCTTTAAATACTTTCTTTAAAGCTCCTTTGTCATTATTTTCAAGGAATTTATCAAGTCCATCACTCATTTTTCCTTCTGGTGTTGTTGAGCTAACTGTAGGTATAACTGTAGGTGTGGTAGGAACTAAAGTAGCTGCATCTTTCATTTTGTTAATTGCATCTGCTTCAGAAGTATAATCAAATATAGCAGCAAATTTTGCTTTTGCATCTCTCTTTTTTTCTTCTGTATCTAGTTTACCTACACATTCTAATGCCATTTTCTGGATTTCTAAAATTAATGTATCCATTGAAAGCAACTTCTCACATGTTGCTTCCTTAAATCTTGCAAGCTCTTTCTCTGCTGCTTCTCGTTTTTCTTTTTCTTTTTCAAGTTCTTTAATATCTTCTAAAACTCCTTTAGTAAGGTTTAGGAAAATCTTTAATAGATTTTTATATTTATCATCACTTTCATCCATTGCATCAAACCCTTCTTGTAAGTTTTTCAAAGCCTCGGCAAAGCCATTTCCAGATTCAAAATCAGAAGCAAATTTAGATAATGCTGCTTTCCCTGAAGTCATATCATCATCTGCAAGGCTCTTATTAATATCTACTAATATATCTTCTAATTTTTGCCTTTTATTTACATCGGAAAAATTAGTTTTTAATTTATCTTTATAATCATTAAAATTTCCTAATAAATCATTAAAAGCACTTTCTACTTTTGTTAGTTTATCTTTTTGGTCATCAACTATTTTCTTAAGTTCTTTATTTTCTGTAATTTCTTTTAAAAGACTTACTATAAAATTAATGAATTTATTTACCTGAGCATTATAATCAGCATCAACTCCTCCATCTAATAAATTTAATCCTTTATGTAAATTATCAATATATTCATCAGATAAAACATCGGCATCTCCTGTCGTTGCCAAGAGAACCATTAATCTTTTTAACGCATCTTTACTTGTATCTCTATTTCCATCTGTAACACCATTTTCGAATCTTGCTATTATTTCTTCTAATTCTGTTTTATTAGCAGGCGTATCTAAAGCTGTTTTTAAATAATCTTTTCCAGCATAAATATCTGTCATTACATTTAAGAAAGCATTTTTAGTTCCTGTAAAATAATCAGTAGTTTTTGCTAGACTAGCATCTGTTTCTGCTTTCTCTAATTGTGTCTTTTTTCTTAAAACAGCCTCTTCTAAAAATTTCTTTATAAAAATAACAAAATCTTTTATAGGAATAGGATACTCATCTAGAGCTAACCCATTTAGAAAGTTACTATTTTCTTGTAAAACTTGCATATGATCTTTCCAGTCAACTAATATGCCAAGTCCAAAAGCTGATCCCAACATTTCTAGTGCAGTTTTTGTTGTATCAATGCTTTCGGGAGGGGTAATGCTTTCATTTAATTTTACTATTACTTCTTCAAGTTCTGTAATATTTCCAGTTCCTGAATCAAGACAAGTATTTAAATCATCTCCATCAGTAAAAATTTTTATTATTCCAATGAATGCATCTTGTGTGTTTTTTAATCTTTCTCTATTTTCTCCCGCCTCAATTCCTCTGTTCAAAAAGTCTTTTATAAAATTTATAAATGTACGTACACTTCCATTATAACCAGTTGTACCTTTAAGAGAATTCAATCCTGTATTTAAAGCTGTTATTTGTGCTCCCCAAATGTCTGGATTTATGAAAGTTAAAAGATTTGCAAAGCCTTTTAACGCTGTTTCCATAATATCTATATCATTACTTGAAAGTCCTGTTTCTAAGTTTGATATTACCGCTTCTAGATCTGATCTTTTAGTAATATCGCTTAAAACTGTTGTTAATGCAGCTTCATGATTAGAGAATTCTTTCATTAAGAAATCGAGAGATTCCTCTACCTTTTTAAAAGTTTCTGCATGTTCTGCATCTGAAACTAAAGAGTCAAAGAAATTTGCTATAAAGTTTATGAGCTTCTTAAAATCTTCATTATATCCTGTAACTTTATCGATACCATTAAAAATATCATTTAGTTTTTGTATAGTTGAATTAAAATGGATTTTATCAGTTCCAGAACCTGTAAATTTTATAAATCTACCAAAAGCTCCTGTAATTTTAGTCATATCTTGTGTTGAATTTCCTTGTCTAAATAATTCAGCAATTGATTTTAATTCACTTATATTTGTACCAAATAATCTCAATTTTGCTTCTATTGCAACCTTATTTCTAGAAATTTCTTCTGCTACATTTACAAATGTATCTTTTACTCCTGCTAAATCTTCTTTTATTTTTTGGCTGTTGATTAGTTCTTCAAAAAAGCTAGTTATAAACCCTATAAATCCACCAAAATCTTTATTATAAATGCTTAGATCTGTACTTATACTATCATCTATAAAATTAACAACTTGGTTTAAATAGTCTGAAGCATTGCTTAATTCATTATTGTCAGTAAAAGATTCTGTAAACTGAGCAAATTTTATAAAAGCACCTTTAATTTTAGCCATATCTCCATCTCCCTGCTTCCCATCATTTAGTAATTGAAGAATATCTTTAAAAGCATTAACTTTATCGGCATCTTCTGATAATTTTGTTTTTATTACATCCTTATTTTCTGAGACTTTATGTGTTATGTTCAGAAAATGACCTACTACATTATTAAGGATTTCTTTCGTTTCATTCAGCTCTTTTTCCTTTATTGCTAAAGCATTTTTTGCATTATCCAACTCTTTTTGTTTTGCTTCTAATTCTTTTATTGCTGTTTCTGCTACTTGAGTTCCTTTATCTGTTTCTATTTTTAAAGCCTCTTTTGCATCATCTAACTCT
>CAYXLW010000001.1:0-109501 GCA_964466055.1 uncultured Candidatus Peribacteria bacterium | reverse complement strand
TTCTATTTTTAAAGCCTCTTTTGCATCATCTAACTCTTTTTGTTTTGCTTCTAATGCTTTTTTTAATCTCTTTAATTCTTGCAAATCAGAATATCTTAAAGAAAGAACATCTTTTAAAACTTTATTGTCACTCCTGTCAAATGTAGTAATTTTATGAGCCAAAGTTCCATTTTCTTCATCTTCACTATTTTTAAAAGTTTCAATTTCTTGCCATATTTTATTAAAATTCTCAATTTCTCCTAATAACTTATTATAAACATTCATACCTGCACTATGTGAATATTCATATAAACCAAATAATTTAATAATTTCAGGCAATGTTTTTTCCCATCCTTCAGTTTTTATTTTTGATAAAATAAGAGCTATTTCATATTTTCCACGATCAGAAAAATTCGCTACTACTAAACTTAAAGTCTCCTGTAGTTTACTTATCTCTTGCTCTAATTTTTCATTTTTTTGACTAAGAAGACCCTCTATATTAATAGCGTCAATTAAAGGATTTAAAGAAAATAGCACAACAGCACTTAATTCCCTATAAAAACCATCAGATTTATCCTCATACTCATTTAAAAATTTATTTAAAAAAGAATATTTGGTCAATAATTCTTGATTTTCCAAAGCCCCTCTATCAACTTTGGCTTTTTTATCAATAAAATCTAATATATCAACAACAGTTTGAATAATCTCGTCTTTCTCGGAAGATATACCTGTTAAATTTTTTAATTTTTCAACTCCAACTTTAAAAGATGAAACTTCAGGTTGTGATTCTTGGTGAATGCTATTAGTCCCTGTATCAGTCATAGTGATTTTTTTTAAATAAATCATGTCATTATACTAAATTTTTAAGAAAATAACAATAAAAAAAATTCTATTAGAATAAATACTGCCATATAAAGCAAAAAACCAAGGAAAATCCTTGGCTTAAATTAAATCAAATTTTTTATATTTTTCTACAAAAACTATATTATCTAATAATTAGAAAAATGTGCAAAGGCTTTATTTGCTTCTGCCATTCTTTTAACATCTATTTTCTTTTTGTAAGCCTCACCTTGCTCATTCAAAGAATCATGAATTTCCAGAGCTAGCCTCTTATACATTGGAACCCCTTTTCTTTTTCTTGAAGCTGTTAAAATCCATCTAATAGAAAGAGAAAGCTGTCTATTTGAAGTTACTTCCATAGGAATTTGGTAAATAGCACCACCAACTCTTTTTGGTCGCACTTCTACCTGTGGCATCACCATTCTTACAGCAGCCTCAAATGATTCGCTTGGTTCTTTACGTCCAAGTTTTCTAAGTTCTTCAAAACAATCTTTCAAAATTTGTCGGGAAATATTTTTCTTTCCTCCTTTCATCATACAATTGATGAATTTTTCTAGTATTTCTGTTGATCCTGCTGGCATGTAACCTTTCATAAAGTAACTTAGTTAGTAATTATTAATAATTATATTTCCTAATTCTTTGGTCTTTTAGTTCCATATCTTGATCTTCCTTTTTTCCTTCCACTTACTCCTTGGCAATCAAGGTATCCACGTATGATGTGATATTTAACCCCTGGAAGATCTTTCACTCTTCCTCCTCTAATTGCAACAACTGAATGCTCTTGAAGATTATGACCTTCTCCTCCTATGTATGCAGTTACTTCATATCCATTAGTAAGACGAACTCTAGCAATTTTACGCAAAGCAGAATTTGGCTTTTTAGGAGTTGCTGTTGTTACTTTTGTACAAACACCTCTTTTTAAAGGAGCTCCTTTTTTTAGAGTAACTTGCCTAGACTTAAGAGAATTAAATGTTGACTGTAAAGCCTGAGACTTTGTCTTTTTAACTTTCTTAGTTCTTGGGTTTCTAACTAATTGATTTATAGTTGGCATCTAAAGATAATTATATTAATAAATTTTTGGCTTTAGTCTCTTAAAAACAGAGCTTGGCGATTGTATTTAAATCGGCAAATAAAGTCAAGAAAAAATATCATTTGCAAAGTCTTTTTCTTTTACCTAAAATTCGTCCCCCTCAAACAATGACCGATGATGAATGAAGAATGATCAATGAAAAATTTGTCATTGCGAGGAGTAAATTATGAAATGAGCAATGTAGCAATCTATTAGATATAAAATAAAAATTCCTAATTCGTAACCCCCTCCCTTGTGGAAAAAAAATTAATAAAAAAGTCAGGCTCTAAAATTTCTACTAATTCACTAAAAGTACCTCCTTACAGTGAAGATGCTGAAAAAGCTGTTTTAGGATCCATTCTTATGGATAATGACGCAATGTTAAAAGTTTACGATTTATTAAAAAACGAAGATTTTTATTTTGAGAAACATCAGATCATTTGGGATACAATGAGCAAGCATTATACTATGCATAAACCAATTGATATACTTACTCTTTCAAATAGTCTTGAGGAACAGAAAGAATTGGAAATTGCTGGAGGTCTTTCATATTTGGCTGAACTTTCTAGTGCTGTCCCCTCTTCTTCTCACATCTTTTCTTATGCAACTCTGGTAAAAGACAAATCTACAAGGCGAAAGATGATCCTTGCTGGCGACACTATAATGGGACTTGGATATAGTGAAGAAAACTCTATTAATGAGGATTTGGAAAAAACTGAAAAAGAAGTTTTTAAAATTTCACAAACATTTCTTAAAGATAAATTTGTCCCTATTAAAGATATACTTTCTGGAAGGTTTGAACTTTTTGCGGAACTTCATGAAAATCCAGATTCTGAGCACTTATCTGGGATTTCTTCTGGATTTGAAAGAATTGATAATTTATTAAATGGATTCAAGCCTTCAGATTTGACCATTCTTGCAGCACGTCCTTCCATGGGAAAAACCGCACTTGCTTTAAATATCGCTTTAAATACATCTTTAAAAGATAAAAAAATTGGAGTTTTTTCTTTAGAAATGAGTAAAGAACAGTTAGTTGACAGACTGTTTTGTATGACTGTTGGAATTGACTCATGGAAGCTACATAAAGGAAAGTTAGATGACGAAGAATTCCAAAAACTTGGAGATGGAATGGATAGCCTTATGAACGCTTCCATATTTATTGATGATTCTGTTGGGTCTTCTCTCCCTGAAGTTAGAGCAAAAGCACGACGTCTTCAAATGGAACATGGGCTCGATATGCTCATAATTGATTACCTTCAACTTATGACAACAGGAAACTCTGATTTGATGGGCAATCGTGTTCAAGAAATATCAGAAATATCAAGGTCACTTAAGCAACTTGGAAGAGAGTTAAAGATCCCTATTTTATGTCTTTCTCAGCTTTCTCGTGCTGTTGAAACTAGACCAGGAAAAATACCCCAACTTTCAGATTTAAGAGACTCAGGATCTATTGAGCAAGATGCAGATGTTGTTCTTATGATGTTCCGTGAAGAATATTATGAACCAGATACGGATAGAGCTGGTATGACTGATATTTTTATTAGAAAAAATCGTAATGGACCAATTGGCAGAATTGAGCTTAAATGGGTTGCTGAATCTATGAGATTTATGGACACAGAGAGTAGATATGATATGTTGAATTAGATATATTGTATTTTTTTAGGTTTTAATTTCTTTATGTATATAGTAAATTATACTAGATTAAATTAATATTATGATTGATGAAAAAAGCTCTTTTTGTTATAGCAAATAACGGTTTTCAAGATACAGAGTTTGAGGTACCTAAACAAATCCTAGAAACAGCAGGAGTTGAAATTACAATTTCAGCAAGTGAGAAAGGAAGATGTATTGGGAAATATGGGACAGAGACACAAGCAAATTTTCCCATTTCTGAAATAAAAGGGAATGAATACGACGTAATAGTTTTCGTTGGAGGACCTGGAGCAACTTCTGAATACTATAAAAATGCCGATTATCTTCGTATAGCAAAAGAAGCAAAAATTATAGCTGCTATTTGTATAGCCCCAACAATAATCTCTGACTCAGGATTATTTGAAAGAAAAAAAGTAACAGGATGGAATGATGGAAATGATAAACAAAAAAATCATATAGAAAATAATGGAGGAATTTTTACAGGAGAAGATATTACAATCGATGGAAACATAATTACAGCTAACGGACCAAATTCCGCTGAAGAATTTGGAAATCAAATAGTTGAACAATTATCAATAAACAAATAAAAACTCGTAATTAATAAACTTCATATTCTCTACTCACCTATCCACTAACTAAACTTAAATGTATATTCTCTCAATAATAGTATTTCTAATAATTTTTTCCGTAATCGTACTTATCCATGAACTTGGACACTTTGCCTCTGCTAGACGTCATGGGGTTAAAGTCGAAGAATTTGGGCTTGGATTACCTCCTAAGGCAAAAACCTTATGGAAAGACAAAAAAGATTGTGAATACACATTAAACTGGATTCCATTTGGCGGTTTTATAAAAATGGAAGGAGAAGATGAAGCAAATGAAAAAGTAATAAAAACTAAAGGCTCTTTTGCTAACAAGTCGATACTTGCAAGAATGGAAATTATACTTGCAGGGGTTATTATGAACTTCTTACTTGCTTTAGTAATTTTAACCGTCTTATTCACGATAGGAACAAAACCTATTCTCCTTAATATCGAATCTGTAGAAGAAAATATTGAAAAAGGGTTAATAATTTTGGATGAAGGGTTGCCAATTATTGAAGTTCAAGAAGGACCAGCAAAAGAAGCCGGACTTTTAAAAGATGATATTGTGCTAGAGATAAATGATATAAAAATAGGAAATTCAGAACAAATTATTGAACTACAAAAACCTAATACTGTTTCAAAATATAAAATTTTAAGAGAAAAAGAAGGGGTGGGGGAAGAAATATTTTTTAATATAAAAGCAAATGAAGAAGGTAAAATAGCCACTGTTTTTTCTTCTATGCCATCCTTTAAAGAAATAAAAAATATCTCTTTTCCCGTTCATAAAGCCTTTTTATACTCTTTAAAAACTTCTGGGGATATTGCTAAAGTGACAGTTGAAGCATTTAAAAATCTAGTCGTTAGAATTATTACAAAAGCTGAAGTACCTGCCAATGTTTCAGGTCCCGTTGGGATTTTCTCTATGACACACGAAATAGTTTCTAAAGGAAATATTGATGCTCTTTTCAAATTCGTAGCACTACTTTCATTGTCACTTGCCATTATGAATGTATTACCTATTCCTGCTTTAGACGGAGGAAGATTTATATTTTTATTAATTGAAGCGATCATTAGAAAACCAATTAAACCTTCATGGGAAGCTAGAATTCATTCAGTGTCATTCATTTTACTATTGTTGCTTATTTTTGTTGTTACAGGACATGATATCTATCGTATTATAATAGGAAGCTAAAAAGTAATTGATAAATAAAAAAACTCACTCCGTTAACTTTATATAATTCATGCTTTTTCAATACATTGTTGTTGCTAATGATGGGAAAGAACAAAAAGGAAGAATTGAGGCTAATTCAAAAGAAGAAGCTACTGAAAAATTAAATCAAATGGGTTTATCTGTTATTTCTGTTGATATAATCGACAATACACAAAAGGAAGTAAAAAGTAATTTAAGAATTTTTAGCTTCTTTGGAAAAGATAATGAAAAACAAGAAATAGATGGAACGATAGAATCTAAAGATGAGATAAGTGCCTATAAAAGGCTTATTGAAGAGTTTGGCATTGAAATTAAATGGATTATTGATAATAGTCTTCCTAAAGTCATTGCCGAAGCTAAGAAAAAAACAAGCGTAAAAGAAATTGAGGAACTTGCCTATGAAAAAGGAATAACATTCAATAAAAACAAATTAAAGAATGACGAGAGAATAAAAGAAGCTAATGAGATTATTTTCGATGATAATTTTTATGAAAAACAAAAAAAAATTCATAAAAATATTGATACTATTACAAAAATTACAAGCACTTTTATAAAATACATTCCTTCAAATATTGCTAGCGACTTAGATCAAAAAATAGATATTCTCCAAAAAATAAAGATGTCAAATAATTTGCAATTTATCCAAAAATCTTCTGATGAATTAATAAAAAAAATTCTTTTCTTTTTTGAAAAACACGGAGAGTTACAATCTAAATTTGAGCAAGAGCTTATTGAGATTAGAGCCTGCCTAACAAATGAAATAACAACAAAAGTAGAAAAAACTTTTTACAGTCTACTTAGCAACATATTAAATAAAATTAAATCTGTATTTAAAAGAATTTCTTCAAAAGGTGAGATGCCTGAATTTGAATTAAAAGAAGAGGAGAAAATTTTAATAAGACAAAAATTCGAACAAAAAGAAATATTGAAATTAATACTTTTACATTTATGTAAATTTTTTATAACAAAAGGAGAATTAAGACAAAAACATAAAGAGGCTTTTTTAAATTTATGGGATAAAAGAAAAAGGAATGAATTTTCTATTAGAAAAATTAAAGAGGGACTTGAACGTATAAAAAATTTTGAAAAAAAAGACTACTCTTTTATTATTGATGAAATTCAGTATTTCTCTGGATGGCTTTTTATAATGTATATTCTGTTTTTTGCATTAGCTGAAATTTCTATATTGAAATCTAGAATATTTCCAATAGATTTTGTTTGGAAAATATTTAACTCAGAAATGGTAATAGCCATTGTATTCTTATTATTTCTTACTCTATTATTCTCTTCGCTTATAAAAAGAAAATTCTCAGAAAGCATATTAACCATTATCTTTACATACTTCGTAATAATTCTTGTATCTATTTTATTTTATTTCAATTATTAACATATTATTTATTTGTATCCTTTATTATTTTATTTTTACGGTTTTGAAATCCATACTTACCCAGTAATAATTTTCTTAGCATTAATTATATCTTCATATTATTTTGCTTTAACCTGTTTTAAAAGAAAGTTAACACTCGATTTTTTAAGCGATCATTTTCTATATATTATTTTAGGAACTTTTATATTCGCTCGAGTCGGAGGAATACTAGAATCTTTATCTTTATATAATCAAAATCCTTTAAGAATAATTTACATATTTGACGGAGCATATAACTTTTATATTGCCTTCTTCGGATTTCTTATTACATTTTTTATTATTACAATTTTAAAAAAAGAGAGTTTTTGGAAATGGATGGATGCTATTGCTTTACCTTTTTTGTTGTTTGTCTTTTTTCTAGCAATTGCAGAATTTCTATCTGGAGGAAATTATGGAACACCAAGTGGGTTACCATGGGCAATAAGTTTTAATATACCTGAAGTTAGATATACTATACCAATACATCCTGTACAAATGTATGAGGCTATTTTTCTTTTATTATTATTTTTTATAATACGTTTCATGCAAAATAAGAGCCATCATAATGGGGTTATTTCACTGTACACTGCTTTCGGTTTTTTTACTATCAAAGTAATTTTAAGTTTTTTTCGAGGAGCTCCTGATTTATCAATATTTAATTTTAGATTTTCATTGGTTGTTTCATTAATTCTTGCTATTATCTGTTTTATTCTAATAATTATAAAAACTCATAATCGTGTTCATTATTTCAATGACAAAAATTAATAATTAATAAAATTAATATATATGTTAAACTTTGATCTTTACGATACCATATTTTCTTCTCTAGATTTTTTACAAAGATGGCTTAATGCTAACAATATTTTTGAAATAATTTTAAAAGGAAGCTTAATTTACATTGGAATTTTATGGCTAGCAATCATTATTTGGGTAACACGTGATGTCATAAATAGATCAAATAACATTTTATTTCAAGTTATTTCAATATTATTAAATACTATCCTACCAGTATTTGGACTAGTAATTTATCTCCTCATTCGTCCATCAAAAACTATTTTAGAAAAATATTATGATGAAGCTGAATTAAAAGCTTTAAGCTTAGGCAAATTCTGTGAGATATGTAATTCTCAAGTTAATGAAGCTTATGATTTTTGCCCTGAATGCGGAAAAGATTTAAAAAATAAATGCAACTCCTGCAAAAAAACATCCCTAAAAACATACAAAATTTGCCCCTACTGTGGAAAAAATAAGGATAAAAAAGACAAAAATCTTAAAAAAAAACCTTTTAGTTCTTGACCGTTTGACTAATTATTAATTCATAATTATTTTATACACATACTACCTACTCCTTCTACAGCACCTATTCTCTAACTTGTAAAACTTATGCCAAATTTTACCTTTTCTAATCTTTTTCAAACTCACCCATCTACAGAATTTGAATACGTAGTTCTTGCTTTTTCAGTTATAATAATATTCTTTTTAACTAGTTTTATATTCCACTACTTTAGAAAAAAAATAATTGAGAATAAAAATTTTAAAAAAGCTTCTAATAATATTCCTAGTTATTTAAGATGGTCTGCACTATTAATGCTTATTATAACATGGACTAGATTAGAAGGAATTCCGTATATATCTATGAGAATTTGGTGGATAGTAATATTTCTAGTCATGCTTTATTTATTTATTAGAGTATGGATAAATTATGTCATTCTTGAATCAAAACAAAAAAAACTTTCAAATGACATAAAAAAACAAGAAGTGCGTAATAAATATCTTCCAAAGAAAAAAAAGCGAAAGTAGAGACCTAGAAAAATAGTAACATAGTAAAATAGAAATATTATTTCTCCTAAATACTAAATTCCAATTCCTAAATCCTAATACTCATGAAAAAACCTCTCAGCATAATAAGTATTGTAATATTCCTTTTGGTTCAGAATGTACACGCACAAACATTTTCTGACATTGATCCTAATAACTGGGCATATCCTTATGTTGAAGATTTAGTTGAACAAGGGATTATTGATGACGGATATTTTTTCCATCCTGATAGATATTTAACTCGTGCTGAGCTTGTAAAAATCATGGTTATTGCAACAACAGGTGTTTTAGATGATAGGTTTCCTGAGGATCCTTTTTTCCCTGATGTTTCTGCATCTGAATGGTACTATCCATATGTTACAACGGCAAGAATTACAGGACTTATTGATGGTTATGCTGATGGATATTTCAGACCTGACCGTAGCGTTATACGTGCTGAAGCAATAAAAATAATAATTAATGGGCTTGGTGTTACCAAATCATATGATCCACCTGTAAAATTTAGAGACTATGATCAAAGTGAATGGTTTCACATTTATACTGCGAGTGCTTACAATCATGGAATCATAACAGGTAAGTTAAATAAAAATGGTCAAAAACAAATGGTATTTGGACCATCAGAACCTATTACTCGTGCCGAAATGGCAAAAATAACTTCTAAAGGATTATCTGTTTCTGGTATGTATTAATCTAATATATACCAATTTTCCCAAATGAATATTCTTTTCTTTTGAGGTGCTTTTTGGTATAATGATAAGACACTAAAATATATATGAAAAAAATCCTTATATTTTTAGGCACATTATTTCTTTTTGGAATTAGTTTTATTCCATTAAGTGAAGCAATCTCTGAAGATAATAATTCCATTTCTTCTAAGTTTTTCCAAGCAGACAGTATGTTGCCTACTAATTGGGATACTCCTCATTTTGATCCAAATAAAGCTCCAGATAGTGGGCAAGGAGTTGATTTGCCAAAAAGCAAAAAACAAGACGGATTAGACCAAATCCAAGATTTGATAATTAATAATTTTGGTCAAATCATGAAGTATCTTCTAATATCTGTTGCACTTTTATATCTTTTTCTAACTGTATTAATGATGCTCATGGCAGAAGAAGAAAGCCGAATTGAAGATTTAAGAGGAAGAGTTGGAACTATTGTTTTAGGACTATTGCTTGTAGGTTTAGCTCCAGAGCTAGTTAAAGTTTTTGATATATCCAGTTCAGCAGGAGAAGTTGGAGATAAAGCACATTTAGAGCTTATACTAAGAAAAATAATTAATTGGATAGCATTAATATCTGGAGCAGTAGCTATATTTTTCATGCTTATTTCTGCTATGCGTATGATTATGGCACAAGGAGATGAAACTGTTATTGAAGATGAGAAAAAAGATTTTAAGTATGGATTCGTGGGGTTAATAACAATTATTTCCGCAGATGTTATAATAAATAAGGTTTTTTATCCAGAAAATACTGAATTGTCAGCTCCAGGAATAGAACAAACTAAAACTTTTGCACAAGAAGTTTTCGCTTTTCTTAAATACTTACTAGAATACATGGCTGTTATAGCTATTCTATTTATGATTATGTCTAGTATATATTATGTTGTTTCTTTTGGAGATGATGAACAAACTGAAACAGCAAAAAGAATCCTTAAAAATCTTATAATGGGATTCATTATGATAGTTTTTGCATATGTTGTAGTTTCTGGAGTAAGTCCGGATACTGCAGGCAATGTAATTGCCCAGTAGCTTATCTAATTTTTTTATAAGGAAATATCGTTAAATCCCAAATATTTGAAGAAGGGATTTTTTTTAAATTCTCAGAATTAATAAATATCAAATTATCTGTTTCATTTTTAAATTCTGTTATGATTTCATCACTATTGTAAAGAGGTGGCATTGAACTTCTATTAACGCTAGTTGAAGTAACTGGAACTTTTAATATTGAACTAAGTTTTACAGGGAAATTATTATTTTCAATTCTGACACAAACATTTTTTTCTTTTGGGAAATAATCTTTCAGAATTTCTCTTTTAGGCAATATAAATGAAGATGGATCTTTTTTTGATAAAATAAATTCTTTTTGTTTTTTATTAATTTCGCAAAAATTCTCTAGCATTTCAAAATCTTTAAATAAAAGGGAAAAAGGTTTTAATTCTTCTCTTCCTTTTATCTCTTTAATTATGTTAATCCCGTTTTCGTCATCAAACCTTGTAGCAAAACCATAGCAAGTATCTGTTGCATGAATATAAACTTTTGCGTTTAGTGGAATGTTGTTTTCTGTGCAAATTATCATAAATTTTGAACTTAAATTTTATTTATTATTTCAAGAAAGTTTAAAGAAGTATACTTCCAATTTTTAGGAAAATCATGCTTTTGGAAATTGTATTCTGTATATTTTAAATGTTCTAAAAAATCTTTTTCATTTCTAATTACGTGATCATGAAATGATTTTTGCCATTGGAATTTTGGAAATGAATGATTATTCGTATGTTTCTCTGAAAACCTTGATTTCAAATTATTAACAATTTTATCAAATTTTTTAAACTCTAACTCCTGTATGCGACATTGATCTATGAGTTTATTATTACCTTGCAGGCAAGATTGATCAATGCTCACATAATCATATTGCAGGCGAGACGTCGACGTCTCGCCTGCATTGTTATTAATAATTTTATTTGCATCACGTGAAAAATTTTCTTTGAAAGATTTCATAATTTTTGAAATATTAAACTCCTCGTTTGGTTTAATTAATAAATGGAAATGATCATGATTTAAGCAAAATGCATATAATTCAAAACCTTTCAATTTCTTACATAATCTCAATTCCTCAATAAATAAATCACACAGAATGTTTTCTTTAAAATATGGATAATTATTTAATGCTTTACTTGTAATAAAGTAAATTGAACCATCTTCATAAAATCTTTTTTGTGAATTTTTATGCATATAAAAAATTATAACTCCTTCACCATATACGTCCCTTCAAGCTCATACCCAAATTTTCTATAATATTCCCTTGTCCCTATTCCTGATATTACTGCAATTTTTTTAAGATTATATTCTTCTTTAGCAATTCTCTCTGCTTCAACAATTAACTTCCTCCCAAATCCAAAATGTTGAGAATTACCATCTCTCTCACCAATAACTGTTTGTTGCCCATAAGTATGAATTTCTCTAATAATTGCACAGCCTCCTAATTCTTTTATAAAATGTTTTTCTTTAGTGAAATACTGTGAAGGTATTCTAAGGCGAAGAAGTGATATCAATTTATCTTTTTTCTTTTCATCAAATGTAAGAAAAATTTCATCTCCTCCATTTGCCCTATAATTTGTTCTTATCATTTCAACATCATTTATTCTTTCTGATTTTATTTCGCGACAACGTATGCAATTACATTTAATATTTTGCTCTTCTAAATCTTTTTGAATAATTTGTCTTAAATTTATAACCGTACACCCTGCAATAATTGATTCTTTCGGAATATCACGAACTAAACGAATTATTCTGCAAAATCGTGGAACAAGTTTTTTCATATTTAATAAGATAGGAACTAACTCCTTTGTTGTTAATGGAGTAAAATTGCCATCTTTGTAAATTTTTTCAAGTTCTGAGTATGGAGTCACTACACATGGATAAAATTTTATTAAGTCTGGTTTAAAATCTTCATCTTCAAAAGTCATTCGAACTGTTTCCATATCCTTTTTACTGTTGGATCCTGGTAATCCTGGCATTAGATGCCAGCCAATCTTAAACCCCGCATCTCTAAGTAATTGAGTTGCTCTTGCTGTATCTTTTCTAGTGTGTCCCCTTTTTGTTATTTCTTGAACATCATCAAATAATGTTTGAACTCCTAATTCTACTCGAGTGCATCCATATTCTCTAAATCTTTTAACTTCTTCTTCTGTTATAAAATCGGGGCGTGTTTCTAGTGTTAGTCCAACACAACGATGTTTTGATTTTTCATTTTTTTCAATTGCTGATTTTAGATCTTTAGAGTTTTCCCTTCTTTCAATTTTAGGACATTTAAAAAATGATCCGTATGTTTCAATTTCTTTATGATCTATTTCTTGATTTAGCCCATCATAAATACTTTTTATGAATTCTTTTTGATAATCTAAAGGTAAAAATGACCACGTCCCACCAATTACAATAATCTCACATTTTGAAGGATCATGTCCTGTAACCATTAGTGAAGCCAATCTATTCTGTGTTTGATTAAATGGATCAAATTTATTAAGAACAGCACGCATAGATGCAGGCTGATTTGAAAGGTATGATTTTGGCATATTTGGTTCAGTTGGGCAGTAAACACATCTCCCTGGGCAAGCAAAAGGCTTTGTTTGACATGTTATTACTGCAACTCCAGACTCACTACGAACCTTTCTTCTGCTAATAAGTTTTTCAATATATCTATCCTTTTCTATTTCTTTATCTAATACAAGTTGTCTAAAGGCTTCAATCAATTCTATATTCCTAATATTTGGGATTTTAAACTCTTTTGAAAACTCATTTTTAAGTTTTGCATAATTCCATTCAGTCATTACCACTTGCTGGGAATCTAATTCTTTGTGCTTTTTGATAATCAGCCGAATAAATTCTTTTGCGAGTTCTTTTTGGTTCAAAATTGATTTCTTAAAAGTTCCTAGATATTTTATTGTTTTTTTTGTAGAATATAAAGACTTATGCAAAAGGTTATACAAGATAAAGATGAGAAAATATTGATTGATTAGCCTTTTTTAAGCCCAAAAAAAAGAGAAACTAAGAGAGTTTTTTTAATATTATTTTCAAAAAAATTGCTATCTTTTTAAGATAAATTTTGTTATAATAACAAGAACTTACGAATAAAGTTCAAACTATTTATTATTTAATGGCTCAGATGATTTTTTGGTGGAGGAGGATAAAAAAAGTTGATATAATGCTGAGAAAAACAAAAAATAAACATCAAAAAAATGAATAATTTCAAAGAACTAGTAGAAGTATTTCTTCCTGAAGGAATGCTCGATTATTTTTATTTTGTAAAAGTGGAAAAAAAGGACGGAGTAATAACCATAGACTTAGAAGAGAAAGAAGATCTTCCTGAGATACCTATAGAAAATAAAGGGAAGAGAATTACTTCAAAAGGATTCAAAAGCATATTAGTTGAAGACTTTCCTGTAAGAGGAAAGAAAGTACAATTAAGAATTAAAAGAAGAGTATGGAAGATAGAAGGAGTAAAAGAATTGATTAAAAAGGATATTCCAATAACTCACCCTAATACCAAACTAGAAAAAGAATTTGGAGTTTTTTTAAAAAGAAGAGATAGAGATAGAGCCAGTAGAAATATCAAGAATAGCAAAGATTTACAGACTTAAGCCAAACACATTAGAAAAACAATATAAGAATCACCTTTCTGTATTCTCACAATTCAAAGAATGGTACAAAGAAAGCTTAGAAAAAGAAGCTTTTGTATTTTCTAAAAACTTTGGAAAGAATATGGCACTTGATGAAACAGGGCTTATTAATGGTGATTTATATACTTTTCTGATTAACAAAGATGCTAAAGGGAAAAAAGGCACTATTGCAACAATGATAAAAGGAACAAAGTCTAGCACTATAGTAGATGCCATTATGGAAAAAGTAGATATGAAGAAACTGAAGGAAATAAAAGAGGTAACAATGGATTTATCAAATAGTATGGATTGGATAGCTCATCAAATAGCTCCTCAAGCAATTAAAACCTATGATCGATTTCATGTGCAACAATTAGTTACAGAAGCAGTACAAGCTGTAAGAGTAAAGTTGAGATGGGAAGCTATTGATGAAGAAAACGAGACAATACTTAAAGCTAAAAAAGAAAATAAGAGATATTATTCTCCAACTTATGAAAATGGTGATACAAAAAAACAACTACTTTCACGTGGTAGATATGTTTTATACAAACCATCAAGCAAATGGACAAAATCTCAAGCCGAAAGAGCAAAGATTCTATTTAAATATTTCCCCATTCTTCAAAGGGCTTATAACTTATCAATGTACTTTAGAAACTGTTATGAGCAAAAGGATGGTTATATGTTCAAAAATTGGATTAAGAAAGTCGAAGAATCAAAGTTCAAGGAAATGAAGGTTGTTGCTAAGACTGTAAAATCACGCTTATTTGGCATAAGCAACTACTTCATTAACAAATCTACCAATGCTAACATTGAGAGTTTTAATTCTAAATTGAAGTTATTTAGAAGAAATACTCGTGGCATTAGTGATAAGGATTTTTTCTTCTTTAGGATTATTAAATATTTCTCTTAATTACCCTCCTCCACCAAAAAATCATTTGATCCTATTTAATTTAAAAACTATGGCAGAACTACCTAGTACCCCTAGATCAGAGCTTCTATTTAAGGGAAAACTTCCAGATCCTATTGATGGAGAAATAGACGAAACAACCCATGAGATAAAAACTCCGAAAGAGATTCTTGCTTATACGGGAAGAATGGATAAAGAAAAACCCCAAATTGATGACATTTCACATGAAATCGAAAAAAAAGTTAAGGAAGTATGATCGTAACAAATTTGGAGAATTGGTATAAAATTAAGTAAATTTTGAATAAAACATTCAGGGATTGTTTAATTTTTGTTTGTATTTATCTTTTCGATGGAGCAATTATAAGAATTGCTCCTTTTTTATGAGCAAGAGACTATGTGAGTCCATTGCTTTTTTTGATTATTCCCTTATTAGGGAAACTTTACAAACCGCTCTTTTATTTACAGCTAAAAAAGATTTAACCCCAAAATTCCTAATGTAACTATTAGAAGACCTATCCATTGAGATAATTTTAATTTTTCGTGATATACATAATGAGCAAGAATTGCAGAAATAATAAGTCCACTAGTTCCTATAGCACTTGCAATTCCAATTGGTCCTATACTAACTGCCAATGCAAAAGAACCTGTCCCTATAAGAACTGGTGATGATAGCAAGGATATTTTTTCATAAAACAAATTATTTAGACTAAGTATAAAAATATTTAATTTTAGTTTATGCCTATGAAACGTAGGCGACATTGACCAATGTCGCCTACAGAAAGGTCAATACATAAGTAATTATTATTTCTTCTCAATAATTTGACTCCTTTTCGGACCAACTCCAATAAAATTAACTTTGACTTCCAGCATTTTCTCAATAGCTTCAATATATTTTTTAGCATTTTTAGGAAGATCCTCATATTTTTCACAAGAAGTAATATCTTCATCCCACCCATCAAAAGTTCCATATTCGATGTCTAGTTTCTCTTGATCGTTTTCTGAAAGAGGAATATCAAAAATTTCCTTCCCATTTAATGAATATTTTACAGCTACTTTAAGTTCTTTCATTCCCGAAAGAACATCTAGTTTTGTAAGATTTATATGTGTTATTCCATTAACTCTATTTGCAGCTTTCAATTGAACAATATCAAGCCATCCACATCTTCTTGGTCTTCCAGTTGTTGCTCCAAATTCATGTCCAACTTCTCTTAATCTATCTCCATCTTCATTTAAAAGTTCTGTAGGGAAAATTCCTCCTCCTACCCTTGTTGTATAAGCTTTTACTATTCCAAGAACAGATGTAATTTTTGTTGGCGCAATTCCAAGTCCTGCGCATGTTCCTCCTATGCATGTATTTGAAGATGTAACATAAGGATATGTCCCATGATCAATATCAAGCATTGCACCTTGGGCACCTTCTGCAATTACTGTCTTCCCTTTTCTCATTTCATCATAGAGAAATTTTGAAGTGTCTATAACTAAATCTTTAAATGTTTCACGTAAAGTGGCATATAAAATAAGCTCTGCTTCTGTATCTATATTAAGATCATAAGCCGCATTTAATTCATTTGCCAGTTCTCTTAATTTTCTTTCGAAAAAGTTAAAATCATAAATAAGAGTCCCCATGCGTAGTCCAGATCTTGATATTTTTGATGTATAAGCAGGGCCTATGCCTCTTTTTGTTGAACCTATTTTATTATCCCCCTTACTTTCTTCCTGCATTTGATCTAGCTGTTTATGAAAATCAAAAAGAATATGCGCTCTTTCTGAAATAAAGAGTTTTCCTTTTACTGTAATATCTCTTTCATTAAGTGTTTTTATTTCATCAAGAAGAGTTGGTAAATGAATCACACAACCGTTTCCAATTATACAAGTTTTTCCTTGAATAACTCCTGATGGCACAAGATGAAATATAAACTTTTCATCTTCTACTTCAATGGTATGACCAGCATTAGCACCACCTGCCGCACGTGCTACTATGTCATATTCTTTCGCTAGAATATCAACAAGCTTTCCTTTC
Source organism: uncultured Candidatus Peribacteria bacterium (assembly GCA_964466055.1). GTDB lineage: Bacteria > Patescibacteriota > Gracilibacteria > CAYXLW01. The sequence continues at coordinate 92,646 of CAYXLW010000001.1, read as the reverse complement.
CCTTCATCTCCCCATTGTGCTCCTATTGTTACACAAAAATCTCCAAGTTTTTTTATCATGATATTTTAATTAATGTGCTTAAATTTTATTAAATTTTATACTCGTTCGCAATAACAAAAATGTATATAATACTGTTAAAATTTGGCTTATTTTAATAAACAGATAAAGATTTATAGGAATAAAAGATAGGCATTACAGACAAGAATTAAGAAAATGATTTTAACTAGATAATATTAAATTTCATACAAAAGCTTAATTAGTTTCTGTGTAATTATACCAACACATTCAAATTCAAGATCATTAATAGTTTTAATAGGAACAATTTGGTTTGGAGAATTAGTCCAAAACGCTTCATCATATTTACCAAGTTCTTCATATTTAATTTTTTTCTCTTCTATTTTAATATTATTACTTTTACAAAGCTCAAAAATATTTTCTCTTACCGTTCCCTCTAAACAGTCTTTTAAAGGTGGAGTATAAATTATCCCATTTTTAACAACAAAAAAATTAGAAACCGAACCTTCCGTAATTTCACCATGTCGATTAATTAAAAAACATTCATCACATTCAAGTTTTTTCATTTTCTGCCTAGCCAAAGTATTAGAAAGAAGCTGAACTGTTTTCATATTTGGAATAGGTCTTTCAATTTCTAAAGTACAAGTTTTTGTCCCCTTTATTTTCCATTCAACTTTATCTTCAAAAGACACTGCTGTAATAAGCAAAGTAGGCTTTACACAAGTATTAAAATCATATTTATTTTCTCCTCTGGTTAAAGTCACACGAATGCGAGCTTGTATTAAATTATTTTCTTTGATTAAGGAATAGATTACTTGTTTTATATCAACATTAGGTATTTTTAGTTCAATAATTTTCGCTGAATTTTTTAGTCTTTTTAAGTGTTTTTCAAAGTTTAAGACTTCACCACTTTTATATTTAAGTGTTTCAAATACGCTATCACCATATAAAAATCCATGATCATGAATTGAAATCTTAGCATCTTTTTCATCAATAATTTTGCCATTAAGATAAACTTTCATAAAAATTAAATTTAAACTTGAGAATGAGTGAATAAATTGTACAATTACTATGCTAAGATATTGTACATTTGAAATTGTAAAAAGTTAATAATATGTAAAAAAACTAATGACTCTTGGATCTAGACTTATTAACTCTAAGATATAATCTTAATAAATCCTATTTTATTTACATTTTAATATATTTTTCATGAGACGCTTATTCCTAACTCCCTTTATCCTATTATTACTTACTTCATGCACATCAAACAACCCTGATGATAACTTTGATAAAATGTACAAAGGATCTGAAGGAATTGAAGAAATAAACCTAGATGAAGATTTATCAACTAATATAGATACTATGAAATTTGATCAGAAAGCACTTCCAGAGGAAGGAGAAGAAATTGTTGTTATGAAAACTAATAATGGAACAATTAAAATAAGACTTTTCCCAAAAGAAGCACCTAAAACAGTAGAAAACTTCAAAGGATTGATTGCTAAAAAATATTACGATGGGATTATTTTCCACAGAGTTATCAAAGATTTTATGATACAAGGAGGTGATCCAACAGGAACTGGAATGGGAGGTGAAAGTTTGTGGGGAGGTAAATTCAAAGATGAATTCGAGGGGAGAGGAAAAAATATTAAAGGAGCTCTTTCTATGGCAAACGCTGGACCAAACACGAATGGCTCTCAATTCTTCATTGTTCAAGCAGAATCTACTCCATGGTTAGATGGCAAACATACCGTTTTTGGTCAAGTTTTTGAAGGACTGGATATTGTTGATGAAATTGCAGATGTTGAAAAAGGAAGAGGAGATAAACCTGTTAAAGATATTGTTATGGAAGAAGTAAAAGTAGAAAAATTCAGTAAATAAATTTATTCAAATTAAAATTTTGAAAGCGAAATCACATAAACTCTCCTACTTTTTTGGAAAATCATCCCTAATAAGTCGGGTTTAGTGAGCTTATACTAGTTTGTAAAATATATTCCTGCATCCGCAGGAAAATATTTTTTATCTTACTAGAACACTATTAGCACGAATAATTTTATAAGAGATATCTATGTTTTCAATTATACAATTTTCATCAATAATTGCATTTCTTATCTCACAATTCTTTATTTTAATTCCTGGAAAAAGAATAACGTTTTCTAATATTGAATCCTCTATTTCACAATTTTCTGAAATAGAAACTGCTCCTTTTAGTTCACTATTTTTTATTTTACAACTTTCATCGTAAAAAATTGATTCTTTCTGAATTGATTTATGTGAGTCTAAATATCCTTGAAATGAACCAATATCAAACCAATATTCATTGAATGAGAAAATATTTATAGTCTGGTTTTTCTGTTTTAAGTGCTCAAATATCCCACCAAGATCGTCATTCTTTTTTTCTGCATATTCAATAATATCTTTAGCTACTTTTGCTGGGAAAATATATGCACCTGTACTTGCTAGTGTAGATTTTGGATTTTCTGGTTTTTCTTGAAATTCATCTACTGTTTTTCCGTTTTTAGATATTACTATTCCAAATTGTTTTGCCTTTTCTAAATCTTTTACATCATATACTGCCAAAATAGGATTATTCTCATATGAATCAATAAACTTTTTAAAATCAAATCCAAAATAGTTATCTCCAGCCAGTACCATAAAATCTTCTTTTATATTTTTTTCTTGGATTATTAATGATAGCGCACCAAGAGCACCTTTTTTACCTTTATCATTTTTTGAATCTTCAATAAAAATTTCTATATTTTTTCTGTTCTTAAATCTTTTCTCTTTCCAGTTTAAAAAATCTTTCTCAAATATTTTATTTGTTGAGATTATTATTTCTATATTTTCAGGAATGCTTTCTACAATATGAGTAACAAGCTCCTTATTTTTTAAAAGTAAAAGAGGTTTTGCTTTTTTTTCTGTAAGTGGCCAAAGGCGTGTCGCAAACCCGCCTGCAAGTATTATTGCTTTCATAATTTTATTATTGTTGATTGCATTGCATGAATCAATGTAAATAACTTTTTACAAATTTTAATAATGATGTTTTATAAAATTACACCACCTACAATCATCTTCGTTGCATCCTCTATTAAATTCATGATTCATTATTTTTTTATAAACATCTCTAATTTGATTTTTAACAATCTCTTCATCTTCAGCAGTAATTAATATCTGCTCTTTTTTAAACTCTTTACTATAAGAATCCTTTTCAACAAAATCAATTTCACCAGAAACAGTGTTCCAGTTCTTCATAGGATCATTATCAATCAATATTTTATAAAAAACTAATTGCCTCCAGTAATCCCCTCCTAATAAATCTTTTTCATCAGGACGTTTTAGTTTTTCTTTTCTATATTTTCCTGTTTTATAATCAATAACGTTAATATCATTATTGTTATTAATAAATTCTATTTTATCTATTTGCCCAGAAACAGGAACTCCATCAATTGAGATATTTGAAACTCCATACTCTAATTTTACATTTAAGTTCCATGAATCTATATAATTATCATAGAAATCGTTTAAAACTTCTGCTCCGTATTCCATCTTTCTTTTGAACTGCTCAGGAGTAAAAGAGGCCTTATTATAATTCATAGATTGGACGAAATACTTATAAATTGATTCCTTTTCTGGAAAATAATTATTTTCTTTTGCATCTTTAAAAAATTTCTCAAGAGAATAATGAATAGCAGTTCCAAAACTTGTATGTTCATTCATTGCTGAAGGAACTTTTAACAAACTTTCAAAATAAAATGTTATTGGACATTTTAGATATTTATTTAAATGAGTTGTATTCATTCTATAATCTTTCAAAAGTTCATTAATGTATTCTTTATCAAAAAATTCATTATCTTTCTTTTCATATTCTGAAAATAACATTTCATGATATTTTAAAATATCATTATCATTTAAATTTTTCTTTTCAATTTCTTGATCTAATGAATCAATAATTTCAGAAATAAACTGACTTTGTTCTAAATCTTTATCATTACTATTTTTAGCAGAATAAGACACTGTTAGAGATTCTTTTGCTCTCGTTAAAGCAACAAAAAATAATCTTCTATTTTCTTCCAAAAAATCACCAGTATTTGAAAGTGTTAATGTGTCTGGAAAAGTATATTGATAAAACCCCTTATTTTCACTATCCCATATATCTTTATTCACCCCTATAATAAATACATATTTAAATTCTAGTCCTTTTGATGAATGAGCTGTTACAAAATTAACTCCATTTTTTGCAAAAGTAAGTTTTGAAAGTGGCATAGAAATTCCATGATCCTTCATTTGTTCTATAGTTTTTAGGAAAGATTTTATTGTTATGTTGGGATTTTTAGTTGATTCTTCTTTAACAAAATTAAAAAGGGTTGTTAATACTCTCATTAACCATATTTTATCATTTGAATTCATTATGTAAGATAAAATTCCTCCTTGTGTAATAATTTTTTCAATCTGTTCTTGCAAAGTGACATTAAAATAACCTTGTATCCAATTATTTATATTCTTTTCAAATTTTTGAACCGCTCCTTTGGTTTCAATATTCATTTCATTTAAAATATCTTCTTTAGATAAGAATTCTCTTAATGCAAGATTCTCTTCATTTTGTTTATTCAATTGTTTTTTCTTTGTAAAAATAACAGCAATATCCCTTGGAGATATTTCAAAAAAATCATAATGCATTATTTGAAAAAGAAGATTTTCTCCGCTGTTTGGAGTCTCTATCTCCGCTGAAATATAGCTTAATATATTTAAGATTTTTTCTGTAAAAGGTAATTCAAGAACATCTGTGGATTCTTTTACACTTAAAGGAATTTTTTTCTGCTCAAGTAGTTTTATAATATTCTGAGCTTGTTTGTGGTTCTTATAGATTACTGCAACTTCATTTAAATCTACATCTTCATTATAAAGTTTTTCTATCTCTTGAAGTATCCCTGCTTCTTCATGAGCAATATTATAATATTCAATAAATTTAGGTTTAATGTTTGAGTCTTTTACTTTTATATTTTCAGCAATTAGAGTTTTTTCAAGATTAGGAATTTCAGAAACCAATCGTTCGCTATTCCTTTCAATTAAAACCTGTGCTGTATCTAAAATACTTTGTGATGACCTATAGTTTTTTGTTATAACTATTGTTTTTACACTATTTTGATATTTATGATAAAAGCTCATAATATTTCTCAAATTTGCTCCTTGAAATCTAAAAATTGATTGATCATCATCACCTACTATAAAAATATTTGGTTCTTCCCAATAATTTATTAATAAATTTAAAACTTCATTTTGTGATCCATTGGTATCTTGGTATTCATCAACTAAAATATATAAAAATTGCTCTTGATATCGTGCTAGAATATTTTCATTTTCCTTAAATGCTTTTATTACCCAAAGAATCATATCTTGGTAATCATATCTCTCACTATCTTCAAGATTTTTTTTGTATTTTGGAAATTCTTTAACAGCAACTCGGAGCTGATCCATTTTTTCTTTCTCGATATTGAATTTTCTTAAATTTAAGTCTCCTTTATTAAATTCTCCTGATTTTCTTTTATATAAAAATTCTTCTCTATTTGGCAAATCTGATAAATAATCATCAATTGCTTTTTCAACTGTTATTATATCCCAATTTTCAGACTTCATTGTCTCAAACAATCTTTTAAGTCTTACTGCTTCAAAATACCCACTTGATTTGAAAAGGGTATGGCTTGGAGAAAACGAGTCTACTATTTTTTCAAGAAATGAAACTTTTTCCAAATCTGAAATATGCTGGAGATTTTTCTTTCCAAAATAATCTAAGTTTTGCTGAATTACTTCATTACAAAATGAATGATACGTGTGAATATTAACTTTATGAGCATCAGAACCAATGAATTCTAACAATCTTTTTCTCATAGCAATTCGTCCTGCATCCGTATATGTAAGACAGAGTATGTTATGAGGAAGAGCTCCTGCTTCTGAAGATTTTAAAATATTAGCAATTCTTGCTGCTAACATTTCTGTTTTTCCAGTACCTGGTCCTGCAATTACCATAACAGGTCCTTCTGTTTGCATTACTGATTCTTTTTGCTCTTTATTTAAAAGATTAAAGCGTTCTTCAAAGTTTTTGTTATAGTCCATTAAAGACATTTATTTTGTGTATTAATTGTAATTACTTATTAAATTTATTCCAAGAAGGATTTTTTATTTCTTTTATATTTTGCTTCTATTCCCACTTTTGTTAATATTCAAGTATATATTCTCTCTAAATAATCTATATGAAAAAAATTGTTTTCATTTTTATAGCCTGTATTGTTTTCACAGGATGTGGATCTAAAAACCCCAAGGAAATTGCAACTGAGCTTTATGTTAATAATTTTAAAACTCAAGAACTTGAAGAAAGTGGTCGTTTTTATGCGCTTCCTAAAATATATGAAGATGATATTATTCGTGGAAACCCAAAAGCAAAAAACACTATTATTACTTATTTAGATTTCAAATCTATCTATTCTGCTAAAAACGCCAAAACTTTTTCTAAAATTATAGATTATTATTCCAATGATATAAGAATAGTATATAAACATTTTCCTAAAAATTGTGGCAAAAATTGTGAGATAGATGTTGCTTTTAGATGTGCCTATGATCAAAACGATGATTTTGGATGGAATTTATATGAAAAATTTTTGGAGATTCCTGAAGACATAAAAACAAATGCTATGCTTTATAGTGAAAACACTGAGATTGTTGATCATTGGATTAAGGAAATAGGAATTGATATTGATGTTTTTAAGAAGTGCAAAAAGAGTAAAAAATTCCTTAATAAAATTAATGATGACTTTATTGAGGCTAAACTTTCAGATTTATATGATACATCTTATTTTGTTAATGACTACCTTTTGCATGGTTCCTACATGGATAATCCTTTTGATGTAATAAAAGACATTATTGAAAATAATAATAAATATAAAAAATCACCCCCCACAGATAGAGATACAATGATATTAAAAGAACTAACTGAGGAAAAATATAAAAAATGCAATTCATTCAGCTTGGGATCAATAGATAGAGAGTTATGTATTCCATATGTGATCCGTAATTTTGATATAAATAACTATGAATCGAAACAATTAATAGTTTTACTGAAAACTGAAAAGTTTGCAATTGAGCAAAAATGTAGTTTGGAAAAAGATGAAGATAGCAGTGACTATATTGAGTGCTTAAAAAATAAGTGGAAAAAGATAGAACCAAATAACCCTTGTGGAATTTTTGATTCTTTGGATAAAACTCTTGAAAATAAATTAAATATTGAAAAAGAAATTTGTATTAATAACAAAAAATCATTCACACACCTTGTAAAAGAAAACCTTGAATCAAGGATAAATAGATGCCTAAGAGATTACAATAATAATTTTAATTTTTGTTTTAAAGAAATATTTAATTCAGAATTTTTTAGTAATAAAGAAGAAAAAGAGAAAAAAACTTTGATTAAAGAGTATTGTTCAGATCCTGTAGGAATGACTAATCTATTTTGTGTCACTAGAATTTTAAAAAATGCTTATCCAGAAAAATCAAATGAACAACTTTGTGAATTTTTTATTGAGAGTGTTTTTTATAAACCTGAATTATTAAAAAACGATTGTTTAATTATTTATAAAGCACAAGAAAATGATGATCCTGAAGAGTGTTACAACATGAGTTGGGAAGAAGATCGACTAAGGGCAACTCAAGATTATGACCAATGTGTACAAAGTATTATATTAAAAAGAGCTGTAGATAATGTAGATATGTATCATTGTGATTTTTTAAAAGAATATAAAGAGTATACAGATAGAGTAGCACCATTAAGAGGCAATGTAACAGAAAGTTGTTATTTAGATTATAGAAATGAAATGAAAACAAAAATAAAAACTGAAAAAGTTGAAGGATGTTACGTTGATGAGAATTTTTTCAAAACAGGAGAAAAAAGCATTATTAATGCTACTGGTATTAAGTTATGTGACTGTATAGGTAACAACAATCTTATTTGCCATTCTTTGGAAGAACTAACAAAAGATAATGCAAAATATAACAATAAAGAAATTTTTTCTTTTGATAAAAATACTGAATTTAATTTTGATGAATGCCCTGAAATAGAAAAATATTTTTCTCAACCATGGTTTGATGATTTCCAATTAAACCTTGCCAAAATAGGATCTAATCGTGATGATATGTTACAACATAAACATATAACTTCTGCATGTTATGATTCAAAAAATCATTTTTTGTTAGGAATTAGTGAAGAATATAGGAAAATAATAAAGTATAATAGTAAAACAGGAGATATAGCTTATATAAATATGAATAATATGGATATTAGCAATATTGGTAAAAGAAACGGAAATATAATCAATTTATATGGAGATATTTCTAACATTAATGATTCACTAGTGAAAATTAAATATCAGTATAATTTACTTACTGATGAAATAGTAAAAGTTAGAAATTAATACCCCAAATTTAACTAATGCCAAAAGACATCCTAGAAATAATCATTGAACATAAAAAAAAAGAAGTTCTTGAAAGAAAGATTCAAACTCCTCTTGAAAGTTTTATTAATACATTAGAAAAATCTAATACATCATTTTATGAAGCAATAAAAGGTAAAAATCGTGTACATTTGATAGCTGAAATAAAAAAATCATCTCCATCTGAAGGGATTATTGTAAAAAAATTTGAATTAGAAAAAACTATTAGATTATATAATAGATATGCTTCAGCTATATCTGTACTTACTGATGAAAAATTCTTTTCAGGATCATTTTATAATTTAGAAAAAGCTAGAAAGCTTTCTTATTTACCAATACTTTGCAAAGATTTTATAATTGATGAATATCAAATATATGAAGCAAGAAAATATGGAGCCAATGCAATTCTTTTAATTGCTACAATTCTAAATGAAGAAGAATTAAGTAGGTTTTATAAAATTGCTCAAAATTTAAATATGGATGCTCTTTTCGAAGTTCATAATGAAGAAGAATTAAAAAAAGTTTTAAAAGTTAATCCTAAAATAATCGGTATTAACAATAGAAATTTAAAAGATTTTTCAATAGATCATGAATTAACTGAAAAACTAAGTAAGTTTATTCCTGAAGATTGTTTAATAGTAGCTGAAAGCGGAATATCAAAATGGGAAGATGTTGAAAATATAAAAGGAATTGCTGATACAATGCTAGTTGGAACCTCTATTATGAAAAATGAAAATCCACTACTAAAAATTGAAGAACTGACTCAATTACCTAGAATAAAAATTTGTGGAATAACAAATACTGAGGATGCACTGGAAGCAGTAAAATGTGGAGCAAGCTATTTAGGTTTAATATTTGCACCATCTCCTAGGAAAATAGATAAAAACACTGCTAAAAAAATTATTTTAGAAGTAAGAAAAATTACAGCTGAAGTAAAAATAGGAGGAATTTTTGTTAATGATGATAATGTGTATAAAATAGCCAATGAACTTAGCTTAGATTTTGTTCAGCTTCATGGTGATGAAAATAATGAAGAAATAAAAAAAGGAAAAAAATTATTTAAAGGTGAAATATGGAAGAGTATACCTATTCCTAATGAAATTATAGGTGTTAACGAATTCTTAAAAGATATCGAAAATGTTCCTTGTAACACTATTGTTTTCGATACAAAAAGTGATTCTAATGTGCGAGGTGGAACAGGAAAAACTTTTAATTGGAATATTTTAAAATATTTTCCTAGATATAAAAAAGTCTTAGTTTTAGCTGGAGGAATAAATCCAGAAAATATTCAAGAAGCTAGAGATTACGCTGATATTATTGATATAAGTTCTGGAGTTGAAAAAGAGAAAGGCAAAAAAGATTTTGATAAGATTAGGAAACTTTTTTGGGAATTTAAAAGATAAATCTCAGAAACCATAGGTTCAATACTAACCACAGTTTTTTGTTTATTTCTCAATGGGAGTAATCAATTCCTTTATCATTTTTATATTAAAAACGTTTAAAGAAAAAAGTGAAATAAAATAAATTATTCCTCCAACAATAGCTGAAAAAATTATTTGCATAAGAGAGTTATAGTTTGAAACTAAAGGAATAAAATAATACAAAGAAAAATAAACACATATCCCTGAGAATATGGTTTTTAAAATCATATTAAAATCATAATGAAATTTATGGGTTTTTTGTAAGAGATAAATGGATGCAAAAAGAATAATAACTTGAGAAGCAATTGAGGTTAGTGCAGCTCCCATAAATCCATAAATAGGGATAAAGTAAAGATTAGTAAAAATATTAAAAAAAGCACCAACAGAATTTACAGCTAAAACCTTTTTCTGTTGATTAAAAGCAACTAATGTAAATGAACAAAGTGTAGAAAAGAATGAAATAATTAGGGCGATTGTGAGTAATATTAGAACTGAATCGGAACCATACTCACCGCCATTTGCCAAAAAATCACTACTTGAAATTATTCTGATTAGATCTGAAGAGAAAAAAATAATTAATAAAAAAATAGGAACAGCAATTGTTAAAAGAAATTGAAGAGAAAGAGTAAATATTTTTTGAAGCTTTTCTTTAGATTCTCTTATAGCCTTAGTCATAGGGCCAAGAACTGAGTTCATAAAAAATAGTGGCAAAACAACTAAAACCTCAACCATACGCAATGGGACTCCATAAAAACCTACTTCTTTTTGATCTCTTAGAAGTGAAAGCAATGTAACATCAACTTTAAAATAAATAGTACTTAAAACCAATGCGAGTCCATATGGCCAAGCTTTTTTAATAAGATATTTCCAATAATCCCAGTCAATAACATATTTTATATCAACATACTTTTTTGCATAACGTAAGGCAATAAGTGCCATAACTCCATGAGCTAAAATACCTGATCCAATAACCGTATAAAATCCAAGTGTTTTATCTTTTAGAAAAAACACTGCATAAGCAACTCCAACTAATCCCATAATTTTACCTAAAATAAGAGCAATTGTAGCTTTATGCATTTTTAGATGATACTGAAGAATAGAAGTAATAATAGAGAAAAACAGATTTAACCAGACTACTAAAGTACAAATCCATATTCCTGATGGAATAAGTGTTCCTTGGTATTGCGGAATAAACATTCCTCCGATTCCAACAAGTAGCATTATAATAGTTGTAAAAATCACTCGCATTGTGAGTGTATTGGAATAGATTTTCTGTATTTCATCCTCCTTTTCTGCCATCTCACGAATAGCAATTGTATAAAGTCCTAAATCTCCAATAATAGCAAAAAGCCCTACAAATTCATAAACTGTTGTATATTGCCCGTATCCCTCAACTCCAAGATAATATGTAATAAGTTTTACTGAAATCACAGCCAATAGAGCCGTGATAATCCGTCCAAAAAACTGGATAAATGTATTTCCTAAAATTTTTTTAGCAAGAGACAAAAATAAATTTTAAATTATAGATTTTAAATTTTTAATGAAGATTATTTATTGGATTTTTCTTCCCTCCATACAAAAATGATTCTAAAGATAAATATTCAAAAATGGAAGAAGCTATATTTTTCTTCTCAGTTTTCAGTTCTTTTTAAGTATTTAACCTAATATTTAATAAACTTGAGTTAAGTCCCAAACCCTTTCATCTTCAGGTAAATTACCTTTTGGAGTTTTTTTAAAATTACCATTAAAAACAACATTCGCAAAAAAATCATATTTTTTAGCAATAGCTTTACTTTTCGAAGCCATAGATTTAAAAGATTTGTTGTTTTCAAAAAACAAAAGATAACTTTCTGCAAAATCTTCAAAAGCATCAGTTTCTGAATATTCAGAAACAAAATCTAAATTATCACATTCGCCATTTTGAGTATATTCATCTTCCCAACATAATCTGTAAAAATCTAAACTAGGGTCTGTTTCATAAATAATATTTGAACCATCTCTAAAGCCAGAGCCATCTTTTTTTTCTTTTGCTTTTAAAGCTCCAAGATCTACAATATGCCCCATTTCATGTATAAAAACTCTTCTAAATTCTTGTTCATTTTTAATGACATCAACTCCTAAATACATAGATTTAAAGGAAGCAAGACCTCTTCTTACATTTTCTCCATATTCAGCAACAATTTTTTTTAATGGAAATGTATGAGTACTAGGCAATTCTAATATTATTTCTTTTGCAATATTTTCATAAGATTTTGGTAAATCTATTTTTAAATCTTCATGAATTGCTTTATTTTTTTCTTTTAAGATTATTTTTCCTTTACCACTTGTTCCTTTTAATAACTCCGCTTTCATTTCTTCATGGAGAAATATTTTAGAATTTTTATCTCTAAAAGATTCAACTATTTCTTTATGAATAAACATAAAACTAAAAGATGCGGTAATCCCTAATAAAAATCCAATAATAAAGTGTATTTTTCTCATGTGAGTTTTAAATAGACAGAACTTTAGTATAAAAACTATATTTTGTCAAGTGTTAACTTTTGACAATTCATAATATCAAATACGGATTTTTCATCAATATAAAATATATTCTATTATCCACTAATATATTTCTTTCAAATAAGCATCTCTACTCAATATTCTTCCATTAAGAAATTCTGGTAATCCTGTTAATATTTTCTCTCCTGTTATAGCACAAGTTGTTTCTCTTAATTCTGCACTACAAAACATCCAAGAAAAGTTTTCTTTAATACGAGATATATAAAAACAATCGGGAAGTGGTGCTTTATTTTTCTTACTAAAAACAATATCTAACTTGTTGATTTGAAAAGGTCTTTTTGCCAATTCATCCCAAAAAACTTTATTACATATTCCTTCACTCACTCCTTCATGAACATCTGGAATATTGCTTATGGATAAATAATTCTCATTTTTCCTCTCCTCAATATTCTTGCTTCTAAAGCCTAAGTTTTTTTGTTGTTCAATAGAAATCGGCCAATGAAATCCTGCTAAACTTTCATCATAAGGATTTGCTGAGAAATATCCTGGGAAAAATTGATTATGGACTCCTTCTTGTTTCATTTTTTCTTTTATTTGTAATACTAATTTTTCATACTCTTCAGGTGAATATTGCTTATTTAAAATACAATATTTTTTATTAACTAATCCGCAACAAGCAAAACAGCTTTGACAATTTAAGCAACGAATACAGTATTCCATATATTTACTGTTTGAAACATCATTACAAAATCTTATCTCGTAGCAATCTATTTGAGGCATTGAAGAATAATAACATCGTTCTACTGAAAAAGGAGACACCGTATCAATAACATCTTTTATTCCCATTCCCCTAAAAGAATTCACAGTATCTTCTGCCTCTTCTATAAAAAAATTATTTATAGCATTTTTACAGTTTTCCATATAGTCACCACTTGAGTTATCACATTTTTCCATATCTTGATTCCTCCACCAAGCTTTTGTTTTTATAATTTTGTGAAAATTTTCTTTCAATAATTTGTAGTTTTTCCTAGAAGAAACATTGAATTTTTCTAATTCTTTTTTATATTCCTCTTTTGTATATTGCTTATTATTTATGCAATATTCTTTATTTCTTAAATTCCAACAAAGCACACAATTTGAACAGTTATGACAATCAAATAAGAAATTACTATCTCTACAATCACGTGAATTTAAAGCATACTTAACATTAAAACATCTATGAGAATTTATCAGATCCACGCATTTTTCACTATTAAAAGAAAACACACAATATTGACAATCTTTTAGTCTAAAAATACGAAAACTGTAGTAACAGTCTTCACAGTGAACTCCTGAGTGTGAAAGATAGCAATTTTTTGAATGCCACCAATCATCTGCATATTCACAATTTTCATTAAAGAGATTGACATTATGAGGGATTGGGCATTTTTGGAATAAGTCCCAAAGCTGTTCAAAAAAAGACTTATTAAAATCAAAGTCAACGCTAGGAGGATTTGAATTTTTTGCCCAATATTCACGGTACCATACTGGATATGGACAATCTTCATCAAAAACTGAAATTATATCTTTTCCCGTAGCATCACATTTTCTTTTATGAATAGCAAAATGTGGCCAAAAAGCTGCTAGTTCTTGAAATATGTACTTAGACAATTTTTCTGGTATTGGGACTCCCAACTTTTCTCTCAAAGATTTTTCGATTTCTGAAACGTTAAATTCCTTTCCCGAAATTTTGCAGATTGGCATATAAAAATTTATTTTAGGTTTTTTACAAATAACGTCTGAGTTGGATAAGCCATCTCCAACTTTTCTTTTTCAAATCCCCTTTTTATAAATATATTAACTTCAGAAATAATATTTAATCTTTCTATATATGGTAAAGTAGCATCTATAAAATATGTAAACTTGATAATAAGTGCTGAATCACCAAAAGAATTAAACCAAACACGAATATCTTCGTTTATACTCTTATTTTTTTCTAAAATAGATTTTATAATAGACATACCTTTTTTAAGTTTTTCAGAACTCGTATTATAAACAACTCCAACACTAGCATCAATCCTTTCCCCTGCTCGCTTAGTAATATTCTCTATTGTTTGGGAAGTAAGCTCAATATTAGGAATAATTAAGTCTGTTCCTGAAAAAGTTTCAATAACACTAGTTCTAAGTCCTATATGCTTAACAGTTCCAGATAATCCTCCTACATTAATTATGTCACCAATTTGAAAATGCCTCTCTGAAAAAATTGCAACTGATGCAAAAAAAGCTTCTAAAGTTGGCTTAACAGCAAGTGCTATTGCCAAACCTCCAATCCCAAGTCCTGCTGTAAGCGAAGTTATTTTATAACCTAAATTAGATAAAATAAATATTCCCGCAATAATCCAAATAAAAATGTTTAAAATATTTTTAAAAAAGGGAATAAATGATCTTTTTAATGTGGCAGAAATTCTCTTAAAAGATTCATCAATAATGTTGATAATTAATTCCTGTAAAATCCATGTAACAATAATAGTTGCTATAATAATAATTATCTTATGAAAAATAATAGATATTACATCTGGCAAAACAATAAATTCCAAAGCAATAAAAAAAGCAAGTAAAGAGCCACCTAAATTAACCAATTTATATAATGCCTCAAATGCTATATCATCAATTTTTGTAACTGTTTTCTTTACAAAAGAAGAAATTTTTATAGCGATATATTTTTTAAAAATAAATATTAAAAGATGAACTACTAAGAAAGCAAACAATGCCAGTATTATATTTTGTAAAGAATTATTAAGGATCTTTATATTAAGAAAATAGTAGAAATTATCCATTAAGGCAGAGATTAGAAAATAGAGATATTTATTACCACCCAGCTTTCAATTTTATTATCTCAAATCTATAAAACTATAATTCAAAAGACTGGATTTCCCAATATTGATTTTTCCTATTTAAACTCATTTTAATTGTATCTCCAACATAAGGCTCTATATCTTCTCTCTTTACTTGTGAAGTCATACGAAGATTATATCTCCTTCCCTCTGAATAAAGATAAAGAGAGTTTCCATTTCTTTCTAATACACCTCTTAATTCCTTTGCTTTACCTTCAATAACATTTGTATTACTAATACTAGTTTTCCCCACAAGAGCAACTGAAAAAACTTTATAAGCATAGATTTTTCTTCTACTGTTTTTAGTTATAAAGGCTTTCAATTCTCCATTGATAATAACTCTTTTTTTATCATATTTTTCCAAATAAATATTTTTTTCAGGAACAAGTCTAAGAATACTAGAAGATGTTTTTATAAAGTACTTGCCTTGTTTAGTTAAAAGAAGTCCAGTTAGGCTATCATCTAAGCTTATTTCTTCTTTTATATTCGAATTTTTGGACTCATTAGGATCTGGATCTAAAAACAAAACCTTATTTCCTGGAAAATCTTGTCTTACTCCATTAATTACTAAGAAAAATCTTCCATCTACATTTTCAGTAAATGAATATTGTCCTTTATCCATAACCAAATCTAAAATATCTCCTTGCCCTTTTTTTGAACCATCAATCATTACGTATCTTATAGATTGAAGTCTTTCTCTATTCTCTCCCTCCGCATTGTAATAGATCTCTTCCTCTTTTTCTCTTATATAGGCTACTTTTTTATCCTCCACAATTAGTGTTTCTGCAAGCCCTGTACCCATTTTTTTAATTGAACCATCTGGAAATCCTTTAAACATATAAGGCTTTTTAACCCATAGATATTTTATTAATGATTTAAATTCTAAGTCTTTTTCAGGATTAGCACCATATTTATTATCTTTATAGTACTTATATCTTTCAGATGCATAATCTTCATCCTGTTCTTTTACTTCTACCTCTTTTGCAAATGCAAAATATCCATCTTTCATTCTAAGAGTTCCTTCTATGATCTGTGTTCTTTCTCTACCATCAAAAACAACATAAGAAACATCTACTTCTGTTTTTTCAGCTAATTCTCTTCCTCTTTTATCAAGAGCTAAATTTTTATCACTTTCAGAAGTTGAATATTCAATAGTTTTTCTTTTTCTTTCAAAAGCTATATTATTCCCTGATAAAAATATTTTTTTTGAATCTGTTGTTTCATCATTTGTTGTAATATCTCCTGCTCCTCTATCAACTCCATCATAAATTACATGGATATATGTCTTTTTTTCATATGTTCCATCCGATTGTCTTTCATTTATTTCTTTGTCACGCAAAAAAGCAACATGCCCATCTTCAAAAAAAATTGTATCTCTAGATTTGAATTCCCCCAAATTCCTTCCATTAAAAATAATTTCCTCTTTTCCTGATAAGTTTTCTTTAAAATAAATAAATGAATCATCTGAAAATTCTAGATCTTTCCCGGTTCCAAGCTCTTTTCCATCTAATACGATGATTTCTATTTCTTGCCCATCCCCAAAATCTTTTTTCTTATTATATGCATAATGGCTTTCTGAAACATTAATATTATATCCTTCGTTTATAATTTCTCCGTTTAAAATAATAAAAGATTTTGTTTCACTATTAGAAACCATTTCTTGTTCGCAAATAACGTTGTCTCCAGACATTTTTACTTTATCTTTGATTTTTGAAGCATCTCCATCACAATAATATTCTCCATCATAGTAGACTAGAACTGATCCCTGTACCGATGAACGCAAATTTTCACTATTAACTTTTTTAAAATAAATAAAATGACCATTTTCGACTATTGGCTCATATCCTTCTCCATAATTTTTGTGGTTAAAAACAATGCTATTTTTTAATTCAGACTCTGTTTCAAATAAAATGCTTCCTTCTGTTATTTGAGGCCTAACACCGAGTCCCATATCTCTACCATTAAATACAACATGAACACCGTCACTTTTTATTGTTTCATATGCATAATCAGAACCATCTACAACAGGATTTTCTCCATAACCTAAACTTTGTCCGTTATAAATTATCTCTCCTTCTGAAGAAACATATATAAAACGTCCTTTCGTTACTGAAATATTCTCATTATTTTCAAGTGTAGCCGAGGTATCATAATCGCTTTCAATTGCAAAAGAGTTTGATAAAAAAGAAAACATTAGTAAAAATAAGAAAACAATCTTTAAATATTTTATCTTCATAATCTTTAGTTTTAGTGGTAATGCTAGCAACATTATAACAAATAATTCAATTTTTATAAATAGACTCTTTTATTTTTTAAATTTTGTACATACAAAATTTCACCTTGAGGATAGTAGAGAGCTTCACTAAAATAGCATTGATATTAAATAAATTGAACTATGTCAGATCAAATCAAACAGTTTATTGATGAATTCTTAAAACTTATAGAATTAGAGATTGAAGAAATCGAAATAACTGAAAGTGAAAATGATACATATAAAATAAACATCGTTTCACCAAAGGATGGCGCACTTATAATTGGAAAACATGGTGAAACATTAAGATCGCTACAAAGTCTTATTCAAGTAATGTTAAATGTTAAATTTGAAAAAAAGGTATATATAGTTTTAGATACCGAGAACTATAAAACTAAGCAAGAAGAAAATATAACAAGTCTTGCTGATAGAAAAGCAAGAAAAGTATTAGAAACTGGTGAATCAGAACTTATGCCACCTATGAACCCATATTATAGAAGAATTATTCATACTTATTTTTCATCTAATGAAGAATTTAATGATATAAAAACTGAAAGTATTGGTGAAGGACTTCGAAGACAGGTGAAAATTTTTAAAGACTAATTAAATTTTAAAATCATAAAATATGGCTTACGCATTATTAGGTCTTTTAGTAGGAGTTTTTGCTGGAGCTTTTACAAAATTTTCTATTCCACTAGAATATGCTCATTATTCAGCAGTAGTTATTCTAGGTTTATTAGATGCTATATTTGGAGCAATTCGATCTGACTTAGTTGATAATACTTTTGATAGTCTAGTTTTTATTTCAGGACTCATATTTAATGCACTACTTGCCCTTGGCATTACTTATCTTGGAGAAAGTTTAGGGTTGAATTTATATCTTGCTGCAACCGTAGTATTCACTTTTAGAATATTCCAAAACGTAGGAGTTACTCGCAGAGTTGTTTTAGATAAATGGATAAAAGAACAAGAAATAAAGGTAAATGCTAAAAAAGCAGTTGGGAAAAAATGAATAACAATGAATGAATAATTGAATTCTAGAATTATTTTTTCAACCTTTAGATTTAAACTCTGAATTATTTATGCTAGGACACCGGTAATAAATTAAAGTATAAAACTTCTTATAATGTTAGAACTTCTATTCTCTATTTACCTTACAAATACAGAAATTCAAGAAAACTCTTCCCCAGAGTTTTTTTTGAAACAATCTCATACAATTGAAGTTTCTTCAATTCCAAAAGTTATATCTTCGATTGATGCAATTCTCTCTGCTGAAAGTTATTTAGCCGTTGACACTGAAAGTAATGTTAAGATTTTTGGAAAAAATTCTGAGAAACAATTACCTATTGCTTCATTAACAAAACTTATGACAGCTCTTATTATTTTAGAAAATCATGATCTTGATGAAATAGTGATTGTTCCTAAAAATGCCCTAGAGGTTGAGGGGAAAAAATTATGGTTACTCGCTAACGAAAGAATAACAGTAGAAAATCTTTTAAAAGGCTTACTGGTTACTTCAGGAAATGATTCTGCTATTGCACTTGCACAGCATCACTCAAAAAGTGTTGAAAATTTTTTGAACGATATGAATTTAAGAGCTTATGAATTACAAATGAAAAACTCTTATTTTAAAAATCCACATGGGCTAGATATGAATGGACATTATTCTAGCTCTGAAGATTTAATTATTTTAATTCAATCCCTTTGGAAATTTAAAAATTTTAGAGAAATTGTAAGCATGAAAACTGCTAAAGTTTATTCATTAAGTCAACCTACACGAGTTATTGATAACACAAATAAATTACTTAGTAATGAAGTTAAAGGCATAAAAACCGGAACTACTGACGCAGCAGGACAATGTCTTGCTTTATATGTTGAAAAAGATGGTCATAAAATCTTTACTGTCGTTCTTGGAAGTAAAAAACGCTTTGATGATTCTAGTAAACTATTAGATGAGATTTGGAATAATATAGACTGGTAGCTTTACTCCCAACTCCACACTTTACTAGATACTATTTCATCTCTTTCGTCTGTATTTATAGAGAAATTTATATGTGAATCACGTGAGTGTTGACCAATATTCTTTATTACTATCATGGTAATATCATCTTCCTGCTTATGATTTTCACCAAGAAATGTAGAAAAATCTTCTGTAATTTTATCAAAAATATCAGGTGCTTTTCTATAAGCATTCTGAAGAAAAATAGATCTCAGTCTTTCTACTCCATACATTTTACTTTCTTTATTTCTTGCTTCAATAATACCATCTGTATAAATAAGAACCGCATCACCTTCTCTAAAATCAATTTCCTCTTCTTTAACAATCTTTGAAACATCTGGAACCATTTTTAAAGCAATCCCACCTGCTTTAATTGCACTAACCGTCTTATTCATTAAGGAATAATGTAAAATATATTCATGCCCTGCTCCAATATAAGACATTTTTTGCTTTCTATTTTGCCACCTAAGCATAAGAAGACTCATAAAATGATTTGAAGAAATTTTCTTTTTTAAAGTTTTATTTGTTTTGATAATTATATCTTTTGGAGGAATATTTTGACTTGCAAGAGTTTCTATTTGGGTACTAACAATCATCATAATAAGACTGGCAGGAACCCCATGACCAGTTACATCTCCAATATAAATCAAAGTATCTTCCCCTGATTTTATGAAATCAAAACAATCTCCACCTACTTCTGAACTTGAGCGAGATTTTGCAATAATATCTAATCCTAAAATATCATCTGGAATACTTTTAGGAAATACATCAGCTTGAATATCTGCTGCATCTCTTAATTCACTACTCATTCTTTTCCCTTTTGCAATATCTCCAGATAAGTCTTTAACTCTTTCAGTTACTGTATTAAAAAAATGAGTTATCACACCAATTTCATCATTTCTTATAGGAGGAATTTTTGTAAATCGTTTCCCCGTTAAAAGTGCCAGTATTTGTTTTGAAATATTCTCTAAAGGAAATGTAACAAATATGAGAAATAGAGTTAAATTTATACCAAAAATAAACAGAAACGAATAAATCACCCAATAGATAGAAACATCTGTAATATCAAATCTAATTGCAATTCCTATTAAAACTATTGCAAGAAATAAAATTACTCCTACGAAAGTAAAAACTTTAAAATTTAAGCTATAGGTAAATAATGGATCCTTTTTCATAAAGCAATTTTATTTATTCAATGGTTCAGAATCAGAAGTTGAAGCAAGTAAAGATTCATCAATAAAACTTTCTTCTTTTTTATTTTTATTAGTATTTTCAATAATAAAAATATTGGTTAATCCTACAAGATCAAGAATTTCAAATACTTCATCTGTAGGATTTTTAATAATACACTCCCCCTTTGTTTTCTCTAAAATACTTTGCCAGTTTGCAAGGAGAGCTAGAAAACTTGAATTAAAATATTTTAATTCAGTAAAATCAAATATAAGTCTAAATGCTTCATTTATATGTTCAGAAAAAATACCTTCTACTTTTTCTTTAACTCCATCTATGTTATTTAGATCTATTATACCTGATATTTTTATTGTTTTTTCAGGCAATATTCGTCTTTCACTTTTTAGTTTAGAGATTTTAGGTTTAAATTCTTCTACATTATCATTCTTTTCCATTATAAACTCAATTCGTAATCCTCCATTTTGCCTATCTGAAACTTCAAATGCACTAACAAGCTCAGAAGTAATCTGAGCTAGTCCTCTTCCATGTGTTTTTTGCAATTCTGAATTTTCTCTTTCTCTTTGCATAGTATTCCTTAACTCCTCAGCTGATAACTTAATAGTTCCTTTTCCCTCATCTTCAATTCCACATGTAAGCTTATTTTCTTCTATGACAAATTCTAAAAAAACACTACTTGTGTTATCAGAGCCATATTTGACTGCATTCATAAAAATCTCATCAATAATAAGACGAAGCATATTTTTTTGCTTATCTTGAAATCCCGCACTATTAGCTGCCTCTTGTGAAATTTCTCTTATACCAGCAGAAAACGCCAAATTAGCAGGTACAAGAATTTTGATATTTCGCATCATTTAGATTTTAAAATAGACTTTTTCATATTTTAAGATAAAGAGCTATTTAGGGCAATTTTCTAGTAAAATTTCGCTTGAAAGAAAAAATAAATATTGGAACGTAATGAAAATTAACATTAATAATATTCTCATGTTTAGCCTATATAACCTTTACTATAGGAAGCACTTTATCTAAGATTCAAATAAATTATTTAACCCTTTATTTATGGAAGCAGGAAAATTAAGAACAGGAAATAAGGTTCTTATAGAGAATCAACCTTACACAATTATAGAATACATGCTAAGACCTCAATCTCGAGGATCTGCTAAAATGATCACCAAAATGAAAAATCTTTTAACAGGATCTACAATAGAAAAAACTTTTCAAAGTAGTGAGAATATACAAGAAGCCGACATAACACTAGCACGGGCTCAATATTTATATAATGATGGGACAAACTATATTTTTATGGACAATGATTCGTTTGAACAATTTGAATTTTCATATGAAAAACTTGAAGGATTAACAGATTTTTTAAAAGAAAACATGGAAGTCTTAATTATGAAATTTAATGATAGTCCTATTAATATTGAGCTTCCTTCAACTGTAACCCTAGAGGTAATCCAGACAGATCCTGGAGTAAAAGGTGATACTGCTACTGGAGGAAGTAAACCTGCAACTTTAGAAACAGGAGTTGTTATTTCTGTTCCTCTTTTTATAAACCCAGGAGATAAAGTTGTTGTAAATACAATTAGTAGAGAATATAAAGAAAGGGCAAAATAATTACTAATATATTAAATCTAAAGTTTTTATAACCATGAATATACTTCTAGTAGGCAATGGATCCCGTGAACACGCAGTCGCAAAAGCAATAAAACGTTCAAGGCATCACACTAAATTATTTACTTACGGAGGAGCTACAAATCCTGAGATATTAAAGTTATCTGAAGAATATTATACGGGAGACATGAAAGACATTGATGCAATGGTAGAATTTGCTATTACTAATAAGGTAGAATTTGCTTTTATCGGACCTGAAAATCCCATTGCTGAGGGTGTTACCGATAAACTTAAAGAAAAAAATATTCCTTCGGTTGCACCAAGCCAATCATTGGCAAGACTAGAATCTTCAAAGGGATTTACACGTAATCTTTTAAAAAAATATAACATTGAAGGAAACCCTAAATTTAAAAATTTTGAAGGAACAGGACAAGAAAATGAAGAAAAAATAAAAACTTTTTTATCTGAGATAGGAGAAAATTTTGTTGTAAAATACGATTCTCTTTACGGAGGAAAAGGAGTTAAAGTTTCTGGAGAACATTTACATTCGCAAGAAGAAGGACTTGAATATGCTAAAGAATGCTTGAATAAATGTGGGAAAGTGGTAATTGAAGAAAAACTGATAGGTCAAGAATTTTCACTTATTTCAATTGTTGATGGGAAAACAGTATTAGATTGTCCTGTCATTCAAGACCATAAAAGAGCTTACAGCGGAGATACTGGTCCAAATACTGGGGGAATGGGAACTTATAGTGATTCAAATCATTCACTTCCATTTTTAATTCAAAAAAACATAGACGATGCTCATAAGATTAATGTTGATGTTATGAAAACAATTGAAAAAGAGTGTGGAGAAAAATATAAAGGGATTATGTATGGAGGTTTCATTGTAACAAAAAATGGAGTTAAATTAATTGAGTACAACATTCGCTTTGGTGACCCTGAGGCAATGAATATTCTACCTATTATGAAAACCGATTTTGTTGATTTATGTTTAGCTGTAATTAATGAAAATTTAAAAGATATAAGTCTTGATTTTGAAAAAGTGGCAACTGTCTGCAAATATGTCGTACCTAAAGGATATCCTGATAATCCATTAAAAGGAGAAAAAATTGAAATCAATAAAATACCTGAAAACTGTGAAGTTTTTTATGGATCAGTAGAAAAAACTGGGGATGAGCTTATTATGTGCGGATCACGAGCACTTGCTTTTGTTGGAAAAGGAAAAAACTTAGAAGAAGCTGAAATTTTTGCACAAAAAGGAGTTGAAAGCGTTAAAGGAAAAGTTTTCTTTAGAGAAGATATTGGAACTAAAGAGCTTATACAAAAGCGAATTGATCATATGGATATAATTCGGAGATGATATAGAATAAAAAATTTATTCATAAAAAGATTGAAACTCCCTCGACCTTACGGTCGGGGTCTTAAGATTGGATTTAATAAATATAGTATTCAAATTAAGAGTAATTATTTTATTCATATTATTTGTTTATAAAACAAGCAATTTAATCATTATATTATAAAAATACTGATAAAAACAAGATGATAAATATATCATAATACTGCCTAAATGTTTATATTTAAGTATTAATATAGCATAAATATTTTATTCAATAAAAGAATAATATTTTTATTCTAAAGTAGTTACATCTATATAAATAATCATTGATTAATTCAAGCATATAAAAAATAATATAAATAAACCAAAATATCACTTACAGCATAAGGTTAAAATAAATCTATGAACATTTTTTTTTATTCACATTAAGATCAAATAACATATTCAATTTTTTAATTTATATAAAAATAAAAAGAGTTAATAGTAATAAATATAAACTCATAATATATAAATAAAAAATACCAAGAATACATAAAAAATGACTTTATATAAAATCTATAATAGAATAAATTAACTGAACAAATAAAGAACAATAATTTTATTCATAATGACAAAAAAACCGAAGATTTTTCGGCTTTTTGTTTTTGTTTTTGCATTCCTCCTTCCAACTATTGGGGGGAACACTTAAATTGAGTGAACCTTGGACATTAGATTCTTTTTCCTTTGCTGTATTCCCGGTTACTTTTACTTCTACCGAGGAAGTGTGCTATTAGTGGCTATATGAATCCAGAAATAAATTAATGGATAGCTCAACACATTAGGGTGATTGAGATGAACAGAGTCCTAATTGTTCATCTACTCATAAAGCAAAGAAAGTGAAGAGTACTTCGAGGTATGCTTCCGCGCGGCGCTATTTTAACTCAAATGTGGTTGGGACCGTGGAAGTTTAAGCCGTTAGAAATACTCTTAACGCTCTCTGCTTTATTCTTATTTCTTCAAGGAATGAGGCCTCTAACCTTCCTTAAAGAGCTAAGAATGAATTTATTTTTGATTTTAAAAGAGCTATTTGTTTTTCTTTTTGTTTTATACTTTGTTTGTGTTTTTATTTTTTTGAAATCCGAGGAAGCTTTTTTTTGTTTTAGCTTTGAATTTCAGATTATTGTACTCAATGCTTTTTTTATTTGCAAGTTTTATGAATTGTCATATAACAATAAATATGTTTTGATAATTTAAAAATCATCAAAATAGGCTTTTGTACTTATAGTAATATAAACAAATTAATCCTAAAATTTATAACTTTTTAAGACCTCCCAAGCCTCAATTATCTGTTTTGTTTCTAAAATATCATGTACACGCACATAGTTAGCTCCTTGATTTACTGCAAATAATGCAGTAGCAAGAGAAGCACCTACTCTATCTTTGACACCAAAATCTTTATTTACAAGTTTTGATAAAAAACCTTTGCGAGAAGCTCCAATATATATCGGTAAATTATAACGCTTTTTTAACTCTGGTATTCTTCTTAGAATTTCAATTGAATCTTCAGCATTAGGAGAAACAAAAGCCCCCATTCCTGGATCCAAAATAATATCCTCTTTTTTTATGCCAAATGACACAGCTGTTTCTATCTGCTTATCAAAAAAATCAATAATTCCACTAAAAATATCTTTATTTTTCTTAATTAAATCTGCTTTCCCATTGGGATTTTTACAATGCATCATGACATACTTTACTCTTGAATCAGCCACAACCTTAAACATACCTTTATCATTTCTTCCACCAGAAACATCATTAATCATTTTTGCTCCAGCTTGAATCCCCTTTTTAGCTGTTTCTGAATTTCTTGTATCAATAGAGAATATTGTATTTGAATATTTTTTCTTATTTATAACATCAAAAATTGACTCCAATCTTTTTAACTCCTCTTTGACTGATACATCTTTTGAATTAGGCGCTGTACTCTCTGCCCCAACGTCAATAATATCAGCTCCTTCATCAATCATATTTTCAATTCTTTTACATAACTCAGATTTTGATAATCTTTCAGCCCCATCTCCTGAAAATGAGTCTGGTGTAAGATTCAGTATTCCTACAATTTTAGGCATTTTATTCAAAATAAAACCTTAAATATTCGACAAATATCTTAAACTATAAATTATTATTTACCATAATTTTTTATTTAACGGCAAGACGTTAACCCTTTATCTTTTTTTTTAATTTATAGACTTTTATTTTTTTTTAGTTAGAATACTTATATTCTAATATTTAATTTCTTACTATGAAAGCACTTCAATGCGTTGCTAAAACGCTTTTAATCATCGGAGGTCTTAACTGGGGACTCGTAGGTTTATTCCAGTTTGATCTTGTTAATTACGTTTTTGTTGAAAGTTTATCTATTCCAGTATTAGCTCAAGCCGTATACATCTTGGTAGGTCTTTCTGCTGTATACATGCTATTCATGCTTTGTCCATGCCATTCTGGATCATGCTGTAAATCAGAGGAATCATGTTGTAAAAAAGACTAAAAATTCAACATTTTTATTAAACAAAACAACATCTAAAAATAGGTGTTGTTTTTAGTTTATTTACTTTCAAAGTCTTTTTTTCTACAATAAAAATGATAATGATCAAACATAACAATGGTTTTAAAACTATATAACTCACTAACGAAAAAACTAGAAGAATTTAAGCCCTTAAAAAAAGGGAAAGTGAGTATGTATACTTGCGGACCAACAGTTTATAACTATGCGCATATTGGAAACTTCTTTGCATATTTATCTGCAGATACACTATACCGATGGTTAAAACATGGAGAAGGATACAATGTTAAATGGATTATGAATATTACAGATATTGATGATAAAACTATACGGGACTCATTGAAAAAGCATCCTAATAAAGAGCCTAAAAATGCATTAAAAGAATTTACGGAATATTATGAACAAGTTTTTAAGAGAGACTTAGAAACTTTAAATATAACTGGAGTTAGCAACTTTCCACAAGCAACAAAATATATACAAGAACAACAGGACCTTGTTAAAAAGATTTATGAAAACGCATATGCATATATCGGTGATGGATCAGTTTATTTTAGCATAAGTAAATATAAAAAAGATCATAAATATGGGAAACTTGTTCATATAGATGATGGATTTAAAGATGGAGCAAGAGTAGATAGTGATGAATATGAAAAAGAAAGTGCCGCAGACTTTGTATTATGGAAAGGGAGAAAAGATGGAGAACCATTTTGGGAATTTGAGATTGATGGGCAAAAACTTGATGGGAGACCAGGCTGGCATCTTGAATGTTCAGCAATGGAAAATTCTCTTCTTGATTTACCTTTTGATATTCACACAGGAGGAATGGACCTTAAATTTCCTCATCATGAAGATGAGATAGCACAAAGCTGTGCAGGATATGGAATCGAACCTACAAAATACTGGATTCATAATGGATACTTACAAGTCGAAGGAGAAAAAATGAGTAAATCTAAAGGGAATTTTTTCACACTTTCAGATTTAACAGAAAAAAAAGAAATTCCTGCCGATGTCATTCGCTTGCTAATAGTTACAGGACATTATAGAAAAAACTTTAATTTTACAGAAAATGGTATACATACAATGAAAAAAAATCTTGAAGAAATTAGAAACACTTATTCTCTAGCTAAAGAAATAAATATTAGTAGCAATATAACATCAAATGATAAAGAAACAGATGAATTCAAAAAGGCTATGAAAGATGACCTAAACACACCATTAGCATTTTCTATATTTTTAAAGATTATTAAAGACTTGAGAAATAAAGTTTCTCATGGAGAGACTGTCGATTCTAAATCTATTTTAAATTTCATTGAATTTTCCTCAAATATTTTTGGAGTAGATTTTAGCCCGAAAGAAATAAACATTCCTAAAGAGATTATTGACTTAGCCGAAAAAAGAAAAAAAGTAAGACTTGAGAAGAATTTTAAAGAATCTGATAAACTTCGTGATGAAATACAAGTAAAGGGATTTATAATAAAAGACAATAAAGATGGATATACACTTTCAAAAAAATAAAAAATTTGCTATAATAAGCAGAATTTAACTTAATAATATTTTCTATTATTTAATATGAATAAAATGAAGAAACAATTAAAAATATCTAAAATTGTAGCAGTGATTATTATATTCATTGTGTTTTTCGCAATAGGATTGTTTTTCAAAAAAACTCCTTATTTTGCGTTACTAAAAAATAACACTGATTTTTTTAAAGCAGATTCTTTTCCTACAGTTCCTAATACTAATTCAACGGAAGACGACCAATTTAAGATAAAATTAGATAAAGGCTGGAACTTAGTAAGCTTTCCTGTTTTAACAGAATCTATGGCGGATTTAAAAAATAAACATACAACTATAAAAAAACTCTTTAATAATAAAATTAAAACTATTTGGGAATTTAGTAATAACAAATGGGAATCTTTCGATTTTACAAAAAAAACAGGAACATTGAATTCAATTAAATTAGGAAAGGGTTATTGGCTAGAAATGGAAGAAGAAACTGATATAACAATAGGAGCTCCTGAAGAAAGTTATGGAAAAGAATGCGTGGATGCGGACGCTAAAGATATATATAAAAGCGGAATTTGTTATAGCGATGAATATCCTGATGGAGCCACTGACTTTTGTTATGAAAAAAATAATGTATATGAATTTTACTGCAAGGAAAAACCAAATGGCATATTTTGTGTTTCAGACAGAATCCCTTGTCCTAATGGCTGTTTAAATGGTGCCTGTATTAAAAAATAAAACTGTCTAGGTAAAATACGTTACTTTAATTTTGGAAATCTCAATTCAATTATTGAATTAATAATAATTGATGTACTAAAATAGAAGAGTAAATCAACACCTCTCGGTAAATTTATAAATAAAAAATAATCAAACTTATTTAAATCAACTGTCTTGCATGGAAATATTTTTTAAAATATACAATTATAAATCCTAACTATTATTTTGTAATAAGGATAAAATGAATATAAAATTAAACAGAAATGTTTAATTTTTTAAAAAATATTTTTCGGCCTAAATACGATACTTTAAACCAAATAGAAATTTTAGAAAAAAATATTCTCCATAATTTACGTATTTTAAAAAATGCTCAACCAGATTCAGAAATATTCCCTGTATTAAAATCAAATGCTTATGGTCATGGAATAAAAGAAATTTGTAACATTCTAAGTAAAACAGATGTAAAAATAATTGCAGTGGATTCTTTTCCTGAAGCACAAATCGCATATAAAAACTTCCATAATAAAGTTTTAATTATTGGAGAAGCACCAATAAGCGTATATAAGTACTTTGATTTTAATCGCACTGAATTCTGTGTTTACAATATTCAAACTTTAAAGCATCTTGCATCACTCAAAAAGAAAATAAGTGTGCATCTTTTTGTAAATACAGGAATGAACAGGGAAGGAATTAAAGATTTAAAAGAGTTTTTAGAGAAATCTAGAGAATATTTAAATAATATTGAAATTACAGGATTTTGTTCGCATTTAGCTTCAGCAGATGAAGTTTCTGACTTAAATAAAAAACAAGAGAAAAGGTTTTTGTATAATTTAAATATTTTAAATCAATACAAAATATTTCCTAAATGGATTCACTTAGGGAATTCAGCAGGAGCTTTTATATTAAATAACAAAAAATATACTGCATTTAGAATAGGACTAGCTTTTTATGGTTACAATCCTTTTGATGAAAATCATTCAAAATTCAAAAAAGCTGAAAAGTTAAAGCCTGCACTTCAAGTTATGTCTAAGGTAGTATCAGTTCAAAAAATAAATAAGGGTGATACTGTTTCATATAATGAAGTTTTTAAAGCGAGTAAAAAAACAAATATAGCTACAATCCCATTTGGATATTGTGAAGGTATAAATAGAAAATTATCTAATAAAGCCATATTTTATATAAACGATAAACCGGTGAAAATTGCAGGAAATGTATGTATGAACCTTACAAGTTTAGATTGTGGTGATAATAAAGTTAAAGTTGGAGACAATGTGGAAATAATTTCTTGCGATTCTAAAAGAGAAAATTCATTATTTAATATTTCAAGAATTGAAGATACTATTCCCTATGAAGTATTAGTAAAATTTAAGGAGAATATAAGAAGAAGGCTTATATAAATTTATTGCCAAGTGTCTAATTGAAACTTGGAAATCGTTTTTAAATGACCATATATACTCTTTACATAAAAGTAGTTATATAAATATAATAACCATAATTATTAATTATATAAAAATTTAGTTATGAATGAATTAGTTTTTATCGGGATTGCAATTTTTGCACTTTCATTAAGTCTTGTAGCATTTCGACTTGGTAAAATATATATCTTTGCACTAATTGCAATATATTCACTAACTATGAATATATTTGTTTTAAAGCAGTTCACTATATTTGGATTTATGGCAGGAGGTGGGAATGCTTTATACGGTGCTATATTTTTACTAACAGATCTATTGTCTGAACATTATGAAAAAAAAGACGCATTTAAAGCTGTAATATTAGGATTTTTTACAATTATAGTCTTTGTTATATTAACCCAATCTCTCCTTCTATATGTTCCAAATAATTATGATTTTGCACACGAACATCTTTCTGCATTATTTAGTTTAATCCCTAGAATTCTTTTTGGATCACTATTTGCATACATAATAGCTCAATCTTTAGATGTATTTATATATGATAAAATTAAAATATGGACCAATGGAAAATATTTATTTTTGAGAAACAATGGATCTACACTTATTTCTCAATTTGTAGATACAGTTCTATTTACAGCAATAGGAATGACAAATTTTTCATTCCTTCCATTTGATGGAGTTTTTCAACCAAGTCAATTTTGGGAAATAGTATTGTTGACCTATTTTTTAAAGGTAATTGTAGCACTTATAGACACTCCATTTATATATTTATCATATAAATTTTTACCAGAAGAACTTAAAAATAAGAAGTAATTTTATTATATTAACCTTGGAGGGACTTAGCTCCGAGGTATCTATTAATATAAAAAAAACTCCATAAACTTATATGGAGCTTATAATTTTAATGTTTAAAATTATCTTTATTTCTCAGTTTTAACTATTTTTTTCTTTACTGCTACTTTTGCTTCAGTTTTTTTAACAGGGACACTCTTTTCCTTAACTTCAGTTGTTTCAACTTTTTTTGAAGACTTACTTCCCATAATTTTTAAAATTTCAACTTCTGTAAAATCTTGTCTATGCCCTTGCACTTTATTGTATCTCTTTTTAGCTTTATGCTTAACTACTCTAATTTTCTCACCTCTTCCGTGTATTAGTACTTTTGCCTCAACAACAAAATCAACAAAAGGCGTTCCTACTTGTGTTTCTTTTTCGTCTGCAACAAGAAGAACTTGCTTAAAAACAACCTTTTCCCCTTCAGTTACGTCTATCTTCTCAAGAACAACCTTATCCCCTTCAGATACTTTATATTGTTTCCCTCCGTTTTCAAAAATAGCAAACATGTCTTTTACGTTAAATTAAGAGCCGATAGATTCTATCAATGTTTTTTTTAATGTCAATAAAAACTCTAAATAAAAAACGTTATATGATGTTATCATATTAATTTCTTAAAATGTCAAAACAACTTCTCGTGTATCCTCTTTTAGTTTAAATCAATGAACTTTACAATAATTTATGAAAATTAGTAAAAAATAATGTTTTTTTCCTCAATTCCAAAACTCTTACTTAAGATAAATGAAGATTTTTCACTCTATGATTTATTAGGGCTACTTAAAAAATGTCCAAAGAATTCTGAACTTTATTTAAAAGTTGAAGGTAGGTGGCATTTTTTACATACAATTACAGGGATAAAACAAATACAAAAAGAAACTGATGAAAGAGAAGTTAAACTTTTTATAGGCACTAAAGATGAAATTGGACGAAAGATGGTAGAAGCTTCTAGGATATCAATATTTAATACCCCTCCAGATGATGTAAAAGATTTTTATGAAGAGCTTATCCCAGAAAGAAGTTTTGATGAAAATAAAATCGGAGAAGCTTTCTCAGCACAAGAATTTGAAATTGTAAAAGTTATAAAAAAAGGAGGAGAAGAGAAATGGGGAGAAATTCAAAATAAATTTGAAGGATTATCTCTAAAAAATAAAATTTTAGTAGGAATAGCAGGGATTTTCAGTATTGCAGTTTTCTCATTTCTTATAGCTATAATTGCACCAAGCGCTGAAGTTGAAATTATCGCAGAGAAAAAAATAATAAATTCTGTTGTTAATGCAAATTTTATTAAGACAGAGAGATCTTTCTCTGAAAATTTGGAGGATAAAGGAAATAATTTTTATTTATATCCCATAGATATTAGATTTGAAGATGAAATTATATTTCCTGTTCTATCTAAAATATTTGAGGGGCAAAATTCATTTGGAGATGCCATTATTTATAATAATTATCCTGAACCAATTACTTTGAAAAATGGAACAAAACTACAAACAGAGGATGGGATTTTATTTTTAACAAAACATTATGTACGTATTCCTGGGATTCAAAAGAAAAAAGACAAAGATGGCAAAGAATTCATTCAACCAGGTCAAGCACTAGTAAATTTAATTGCAAATGATTTAGATATCTACCAAGAAGTTATTGGCTCAAGAGGAAATATACAGCCAAAAAAACTTATTGTTCCAGGACTTACTTCTT
This sequence comes from uncultured Candidatus Peribacteria bacterium, assembly GCA_964466055.1. Lineage (GTDB taxonomy): Bacteria > Patescibacteriota > Gracilibacteria > CAYXLW01. The sequence goes on along the minus strand of CAYXLW010000001.1, from coordinate 60,273 downwards.
ATATGCAACGTTTTATTTGGGCAGAAACACAAGAACCATTTAGAGGAGGAACTACAAGATGGAGAAAGGAAGTCCAACAGTCAGATCTGGATGCGGCAAAAGACAAAATTAATAGTATTCTTTATGAAAAAGCAAAAACAAAACTGATAGAATTTATAAATGAACAAAATAAAAATATTGAGAGAAAAATAACTCTTTTTAAACTTGATAATTATATTAAAAATGAGATTTCAAAAATTGAATTTCCTAGTGATATTTTAGGTAAAAAACTTGATAGTTTCTTCGTAAAAGGAGAAATGCTCATTAGTGCTTACGTTTTTCATGAAAAAGATTTCTATAAATTTGTAATAGAACACCTTGAAAAGAAAAGTGACCCCCGAATGAAAATAGAAAAAATGGATTTTGACACTATGACATTTAGGAAATTTGAAGAGACTTCTTCTGAAATTCGTGTTGCTGTAGACCTAAAAGGAAGACAATCTTTCTATGTTGATAATAAGTCTGAAGATGGAAATAAGTTCCAAGAGAAAATAAGGGATTATCTTCGAGGACTTAGAAAAGAAGAAGCAATTAAATATCTTTTAAATCAGCCTGAGATAAACCAAGTAAATATCAAAATTTGGCCACTTATAAAAAAGCATATGCCACTTGTAAAAGATAATATAAAAATTATTGAAAAATAGTAAAATTACTGAATATACAAAAAACTTCTCTCTGAAAAAACAGAGAGAAGTTTGTCATTTGATATATGATATTTATTACACCGCATCTACCATTGAAAGCTTATATCTACCTTGCTTATCTATTTCTAGAAGTTTAACACGAACAATTTCTCCTTCTTTTACAACTTCTGATGGATGATTTACGCGTTCTTTTTTCATTACTGAAACATGTACTAATCCCTCAACATGAGGAAGGATTTCTACAAATGCACCAAAATCCATAATTTTAATAACTTTCCCTTCATAAATTTTCCCAACTTCAGGCTTTTCTACAATTTTCTGAACCATTCTAATTGCCTTATCCATATCTGCTCCAGGACCTCCTGTAATAGAAACAATCCCCTCTTCCGAAATACTTATTTCAACGCCTGTGGCATCTATAATTTTATTAATAGTTTCTCCTCCTTTCCCAATAACAGATCTTATTTGATCTAGTTCTATCTGTATTGATTCAAGCCTAGGAGCATACTGAGAAAGTTCTTTTCTTGGTTCTGAGATAACAGAAAGCATTGCTTCTAGAATTTCTAGTCTTCCTTTTCTTGCTTGCTTAAATGCTTCTTTAAAAATATTAATAGGGATCCCTTTTAATTTGATATCCATTTGAATTGCTGTAATACCATCTTTTGTTCCAGCAACTTTAAAATCCATATCTCCACCAAAATCTTCTTCATCTTGTAAATCCGTTAAAACTTTATATTCACCTGTTTCTTTGTCTGTCATCAGTCCCATTGCGATACCAGAAACCGGTTTTTTAATCGGAACTCCTGCTGCCATTAAAGCAAGTGTCGATCCGCAAACTGAAGCCATTGAAGAAGATCCATTTGAAGAAAGTATTTCTGTTACAACTCTTATTGTATAAGGAAAATCTGCTTCCTTAGGCAACATTGGGATAAGAGCTTTTTCTCCTAACGCGCCATGCCCAATTTCTCTATTTCCTGTGTAAAGACGATTCGAAATTTCACCAACAGAAAAAGGTGGGAAATTATAATGATGAAAATATCGACATTTTATTTCTCCTTCAATACCTGTTTTATAAAGTTTGCTTTCTGGCCCTCCAAGTGTAACTATTGAAAGTCCTTGAGTTTCTCCTCTGTTAAATAACCCTGATCCATGTACTCTATCTAAAATATCAATTTCACATGAAAGAGGTCTTATTTCATCAAGTTTTCTTCCTTTAATTCTTTTCTCTTCCTTTAGAATAGACCTTCTTATTACATTTTTAATAATAGTTTCAAAAACAGCTTTTACGTCTTCCGATGAAATTTTATCTTCCTCATTAAATTCTGAACTTATTAGTTCTGAAGCTTCCTCCTTTAAATCATCAAATCTTCCAAATCTTTCGAGTTTTGTAAGTGATTCATCAAAAATTGTTTCTGTTATAATTTTTTCATATTTTTCTCTAAGTAAAGGCTCTATGCGTTCATCAACTTTTTTTGGAGTAAATTGTATTTTTTCTTTCCCTATTTCTTTAGCAATATCTTTAATAAATTTGCAGATTTTTTTACCTGCTTCAAATCCAAACTCAATAGCCTCTATCATTTTCTCTTCTGAAACTTCATTTGCCTGAGCCTCAATCATAACAACAGCTTCCTCTGTCGAAGAAACTATTAAATCTAAATCTGATTCTTTTCTTTGAGATACTGTTGGGTTTAAAATAAACGCTCCATTTATGAGTCCTACTCTTACCATTGCAGTTGGTCCATCAAATGGAATATCTGAGATAGTGAATACAACTGATGCTCCTACTCCTGCCACCATATCGTGTTCGTTCTCATTATCATAAGACATAACAGTAAGAATTGTTTGAAGATCATGAGTTAATCCTTTTGGAAAAATTGGACGAATTGTTCTATCAATTACCCTAGCTGTTAATACTTTATCGTCAGTTGGTCTTCCTTCGCGTTTATTTACTTTTGAATGAGCTATCATTCCTGCCGCATAGTATTTTTCTTGATATGAGACAACAAGTGGAAGAAAGTCTAAATTTTGAGGTTTTCTGCTCATACAGGCAGTTGCAAGAACCTGCGTTCCTCCAATGCTCACCAGAGCTGAAGCATTTGTTTGTTGAGCAAGTTGACCTGTTTCAACTTTCAAACTTGTTCCATTCCCTAAATCTAGGGAAAATGTTTTTTTAGGCATAATTAAAAAGGTTAAATAATATTATTTCTCATTTAACCCCGATTTATTGTCCGTAGAAAAGTTTTTAGTTATTACTAATTTTATTCTAAAACCCTTTCTACGAACGATAACAAAATAGGGAAATGAGTTAACTCAATTTTATAGAAGACATGCAATAAGAGCAAAAGATTTATTTCAAAACTGTAAGTAAGATATTGTTAATTAATGAAATTCTCATCTTCAAACCATTTTAATGGATTGTTAATAATATAATTCCTTACCTTATTTAATTCCTCTTCTGTTCTGATTATTCTATCATAAAAGCACCCTTGCCATGCAAAAAATATTTCACTTTGTATTTTATTAATTGTTTTTGTACAAATAGATTTGAAAGAACCAATTACTGACGACAATGTGTTTTTACCTTGGTTTTGAAAACGATTTTTACCAACATTGTCCATGTAGAGACAAGGCAATGCCTTGTCTCTACAATCATTGTTTTCAAAAACCAATATCCCATGAATATGGTTCGGCATCAAAATGAATTCATCTAAAATTACAAATGGAAAATGACTTGGGATTTCTAGCCAAAATTGTTCCGCAATTTTTCCAATTTTATTTAAAATCATTTTATCATCAGCAATTTTTCCAAAATATTTTTCTTTATTTTTTGTACATATAGTTACAAAATAATACGCACTATTCGAATAATCCCAGCTTTGTAGCCTTGTTGATTTTGTGCAATATTTATTTCTAAATTTATGCATTTAAATATTTCTTAAAACACTTTCTCGGATATCTTTATCATGAAATTTCAGATATCTTTCTGAAATAATCGTTCCGTTTTTATTTTTGAGATTTTTTGCCTTTTTTAAAGTTCGAGACAAAAAAACTTTTTTTAAGCTCCACTCAAAGCTTAAACATTCTAATATATTACCTAGCATAATTTGAATAAAATTTGTATTCTTAAATTCAGATTTTCGTTTAAATTGTAAGCCATAATCGTTAATCCAATTATTTTTTTTTTGAAATTCTTTTAGAAATTCATTTTTCCCAAAAACTAATTCAGCAGTAGCTATCCAAACTGCTAAATATGGGTCATTATTTTTTTCAATTTGTAAATCTTTTAGATTTAATGCTCCATCTGCTGTTGAAAAAAAACTTAGGCAGAATTTATTTTTAACTTTATTCTCATGTCTTCTTATGCCTAAAATTTGAAAAAAGAATGTTAGAAAAACACGACAAATCCAAAGTTGATTGTTTTTAGAAACCACAAATAAATCAATATCTGATTCCTTATTAGCCGATCTAAAAGCTGTTGTATTACAATAAAATACAGCTATAAGTCCTGGAACAAAAGAAAATATCCAGCTATATTTATTAATTATTTTTATTTGTTTTTTTGTTTCATCTGTCTCACTCCATTTTCCTTTACCTGTTGTTAAAAGTTTATATTCAGAATCAGAAATATTTTTACCAAATATTTTAAAAAATTGAATAATTTTTTCTTTTGTGAATTTCATATTTCTATTTAAGAGGATCTTTTTTCGGCACTCCCGCTTTCCTTGGGAACTGATTAGGACAGTTTTTTATTTTTCTTATTTCTATAAAAACACGTTTCGATTCACCTAATTTTTCCTCAAAAATATTTTTAATTGTTCCTCCTAATTTTTTTTCAAGATTTTCATGTTTTTCCAAATCTTCATATATTGCAGGTCCTTGGTATGCAATAAAACTTCCGCCTATTTTTAAAAAAGGCAAACAAATTTCTAAAAGCACTGACCATGGAGCTACTGCTCTACTAAGAACATAATCAAATTTCTCTCGATAATCTTTATCTTGCCCATAATCCTCAGCTCTTCCATGAATAATTGAAATATTTAGTTCAAGATTTTTAGAAATAGATTCAACTACTTTCAATTTTTTCTGTACTGAATCTAGTGCAACAAAATTTGCATTAGTTATTATTGATAAAGGAATGCATGGAAATCCGCCACCTGTTCCAAGATCAAGTATTTTTTTATTATTAAAATTAAAATATTTTGTAGATAGAACTGAGTCAATAAAGTGTTTCTCAAGAATTTCATTGTCTTCTTTAATTGAAGAAAGATTAATTTTAGAATTCCAATCTTTAAACAAAATTAAAAATTCTTGAAATTGTTTTTCTTGTTTTTCAGAAAGATTAAAACCGTACTGTAAAAACATTTTTTTTATCATGTCATAAATCTAACAAAAAAAGATTGCAAAGGAAATAAAAGCTTATAAAGTTAAGATATGAAAAAAAGAATTATTTCTTACGATGTTTTTAGAGGGATTTTAATTATTGGAATGATTATATTCCATGTTCTATGCAATTTTTATAATGGTGATTTTAATAAAGGATTATGGTACTGGATACCGGTTGGATTTATGATGTTTTTAGGAATTATCATTGGACAATTTTTAAGAGATAAGTCTAAAAAAGTTCTTTCCATTGGAATAAAACTATTACTTATTTTTCTAACTTTAAATATACCAAACTTTATTTCAAATTCTTCTTCTTTTACTTTTTCTAAAATCATTCTCGGAAATCAAAATATCTTCTCATTTGAAATTTTATTTCCAATGAGTGTTTTAATACTAATAAGTTTAGTTTTATCAAAAATAGCTTCTTATCAAAAGCATTTGCTTGTTTTAATTTTTATTTTTATTGCTTTTTTTGATACAAAAATTTTTTATTCATATAATGCTCTTTTCTTTCTTTTTGGGACATTTGGATATTTTCTAAGTTCAGTATGTAATTTAGATTCATTTAACAAAAACACTTCTTTGAAATATTTCTCAGTTCTAATTATTGGTATAATAAGTTTTGTGCTTTTTTACTTTTTTCCCCCTTTTAATACATTAGTTATTTTCCAAATACTTCTTTTTTATTTTTTAAGTTCTTATCTTTTTAAAGATAAGAAATTTTTAGCAAAAATAGGCTCTGAATCATTGTTTATTTATGTTTTTCATATTGTTCTTTTAAGATTATTAGCAATATATATTCCTAAACTGGAGAATATTTTTCTTACTTTAATATTTTCGATTTTTGTTTTTTTCATGTCTTGGTTTTTTGTTTTTATTAAAAATTTTGTTTATAAATTATTCTTAAAATATGTAGGCGATGTTACTTAACGTCGCCTGAAAGCCAAAAACTGTAATTAAGATTCACAAATCTCTTTTACAAAAAGTAACTTGTAGGCAATATAAGCATCATCTAGTAATTTGTAATTAGAGATAGTTTTTAAACCTATCTCTAACAAAAAGAAATGATTATTATAATCCAAACTCCCCTGCATGTTCTTTCAAATCCGGAAGAATAATTTCAATAAATTCATTTAATGTCTTTCCTAAAAGTTCTTAACAGTATTTCATACCAATTCGCAATAAAAATATTAGCAAAAAATAAAAGGTGAGAGTGCAACGTAGCGAAGCGTATTTTTCAAAAATTTTTTTATCCTTATTTATTTTGTTGAAGAATTTTATTATTATTTGGAATTTTTATTTTTCCGTTTTTCTTTTTTCCAAGAGGGGTTAGAGGTGAATTGGAAAAAGAAAAACACCTTATTTTATTAACTTATTCAACTCTTGAATTGCGTTATCAAATTCGTCATTTGAACCACAATGAAATTGATATTTATGCAAAACATTTATTTGTTCTAAAATTTTCTTATCATTATCGTCCAAATCTTTTTTTGCAAGCATTTTTTCTCTAAAAAGTTTTATAATTTGTCTTGTATCGTAAATATAAGGATTTAACCATAAATCTTCTTTGTTGCCATGTTCAAAAATATTTTTTAACAAAAATTTAATTTCATCAAATGAAAAATGATTAAGATTTGAATTTCTTATATTTATGCCATTCTTTAAAATTTCAATAGCTTTTTTTGAATTATCTTTATTGTCTTTTAAATGCTTAGATATATTTTTTAGTTCTTTTACTATTTCATTTTCTGGTTTTTGAGGAGAAGTGCCAATAAACGATGATAAGTCTATAATTTGATTTTCTGAAAATTTATTTTTCTCGTCTATATCTGAATAACTAATTTTTACATTGAATTTTTGCAAATATTTTTCTTCAAGAAATGTTCCAAAAAAGAATCTTATTTTTTTATTTTGATTTAAAGATATTGGCTCAAGTAATGGAATGTTTTTTAAGAATTTTTTATCATTTATTTTCTCTCCTTTATCTTCTAAATCAGGATCAAAAGTAATTTTGATATTTTTTGCATAATCATTTCCAATATTTTTAATCTCTAAATAAACAATATTAAATGAGGATAAGTCATAATCAATTATAACTTTTGGAGATTTATTTTTATAAAGTGCTTTTTTCCAAATCTTAAAATTTGCATAAACAAAAACAATAACTAAAAATAACCAAGTGTAAAAAACAGGAATTTGAAAATGATATTTTTCTGGAAAATATGCAGATATAAAATCCAAAAATTCTGGTATAAATACAATGTAAACATACCATTGAGTAAATAAAGATTTTAGATATTCAAAAAAACTTTTCATAATACTTTTATTTTAAAAAATCTAAACACCTACCAAACTCTTTTCTGTCTTTTGAGAAGCAAAAGCTTTTTCTTCTTTTTTCTTGTTTATCAATTCTGATCTTGTTATTTGATTATGTTTTAAGTATTCAGAAACATCTTTATGAATCACACTTGCCAACTGTTTTGCAAATTCTACTGGAACAGCATTTCCGATCATTTTATATCCATCTGCTACATTGTCATATTTAAACAAAAAATCATCAGGAAAAGTTTGAACTCTCGCACATTCACGAACTGAAAGTCTTCTGTATAAATGTTCTTTTCCTTTTACAAATTCTCTTTTGTTTTGTTCAATAAATTTCATCTTTGGAGCTTGTGGATGAAGTGGAGCGTGACGACCTCCTGCTTGAATAGTAAAACTTGGTTCGTCCCAACTTCTTACACGATTTCTTGACATGTAGATAGTAGAAAAACCACCATTCATATATTCATGATTTAAAGCAGAAAGTTTATCATTTCCGTTTGTGTAATTTTTCTCTTTAGCAGGTTTGGCAAGTCTTAAATCCCAAATTGCATCTTTTAAAGTTTTTTTCGGATTGACTATCTTTGGAGGAGAAAAAGTTTTATTCATTTTTTTATGGTATCCCACAATGATAACCCTTTTTCTATCTTGTGGAACCCCATAATCATTTGCATTTAAAAGAAAATATGAAACATTGTAATTCAATGATTTAAATTCATTTAATATAGTTTGAAAGGCTTCTTTATGTTTTGGGAGTAAAATTCCCGAAACATTTTCTGCTAGAAAAAACAAAGGTTCTTTTTCTTTTAATATTCTTATGTATTCAAAAAATAATTGTCCTCTTTTGTCATTTATTCCTCTTCCTGCTCCTGCTTCACTCCAACTTTGACAAGGAGGACCACCAATAATTCCTATAGAATCAGGAACATCGCTTGAAGGTAAATCAACAATACTTCTTTTATCTAGTTTGGTTTTAGGAAAATTATGCTCAAAAGTGTCCCAAATAGTTCTATCGTATTCGTTCGCAAAAATAGTCTCAAAACCAGCTTGATGAAAACCAAAATCAAGACCTCCTGCACCTGTAAATAATGATATTATTTTCATAATTAATCCTTGCTAATATTTAAAGTATTTTTGAATAATGTTTTTGGTGATTTTAAAAGGTTTATATCAAACTTTAGAGATGATTCTATTCTTGAACTTGCATTGTGTATTCTAAAAGACAAAATCCAATCATTATTCATTGTAACAATAACGGTTGTATTACTGTTTTCTTTAAATTTGATATCAATTATTTCTGTTGGTAAAGGTACTTTTGGTGTTTTATATTTCGGCTCTATTTTCTCAAAAGATAAATTCAATTTTCCATTTATATTATATGCTTGAATTTCTACTATATTTTTACTTTTAATGACTTTATAAAAATCTTTATTTCCAATCAAATACGAGACTAGTTTTGAAGGAATATCTTTATTATCTTTGTTCAGATTTTTGAGTTCTTTAATAAATGCCTCCAAAATTGGGACATATACTGTAGTGTGATAATATCCTAATTCGTTCCATTTCTTTGTTGCTTTGCTTTCTTTTCTCAAATTTTCTAGGTTTTTAAAAATTGGAGTTATTGTTTCAAAATATTCTTTAGAAACTTTTACACCTAACCACTTTTCACCAAAATCAATCAAATGTGATAAACGAGAATGTTTTACTGCTTTGTGATTATTTTTTGCTGAAACACCAATTTCCCATTTTTGTAAAAGTCTTATCGCTAAAACATCTCTTACATCTCCTGATTTTCCACGATCATCAGATAATATTTCAAGCTGAAGTATATCTTTTTTACCAATATCATTTGAAAGTCTTGGTTCAATATCCATTAAAAAATTAACTGCAAAGCTAGAAGTAAGCAAATAATCACTTTGTTCAATTTTTGTTGTATTTTCAAAACAACCTTTTGCGATATAAAAAGAAGAATTTTCAATTACTTCAACATTAGTTTTATCTTTAAGTTTTGCCTGAAATTCAGTAAGTAAAGCATATTCAAAAGCTTTACCAGTAGTCATTTGTTTTGAATTTGTAGTAACCATATTAACCACCATTTTATGAATTAAAATCTATGTTTATAATATAACGAAATCTCTAGTTTTTTCCACCTTTAAATAAAAATTCATTTTTTGCGTAAGTATGGAGCAAAAAATATCCGTTTATCCACCTCTTTAAAATAAAAAATAAAAATTCCATTCCTTTTTTAAATTCTTTAACAAAATTTCTATTTGAGAAAAAATATTGAAAAATATGTCGCACAACGTATCGGCTGATCCGAAGTTTGCATTGAGCTGACCTTGCGGAGCAAGGGAAAAAGCGAGATCAAGAATTTTGGATAGCCAGTGTTAGACGATGTCACGAGTTAGGCGTGAAACGCCTACGAAGTGTCGAGGATAAACACTGTGCGTAGCCACTACGTTAGACAAAAGCACAGGGAGTTTTGACCGAAGGGAGAAACGAGTGATTTTGTCTAACGTCAGGGATATACGAAGTTTTTCTGGAACGAAGTAGAAGAAAATTTTGGGTGAGGAGCGAGCCGAGCTCCGAACCATATATCCCTTGTTATACACCCCGAGCAAAACGAAGTGTAACGAGAGCGCAGCGAGGCACGAAGCGTAGAGGAGTGAGTCGAGGAAAAATTCGTATTCATTTAGGGTTTGGGGCGTTATTTTAATTCTGTTCCTATTTTTGTAATTTGCATTAATTTTTCTAGAACTTTTTTAGCATGGTCAAATTTAGAAAAACTCTGGTCATCTATTCTTTTTACACATGTAATGAAATTTACCGTTCCAGATAAAAATACTTCGTCAGCAGACATAAGTTCTTTTCTCGATAAATCTTTTTCAGTCACATCGAAATTTTCAATTATAGCTTTTCTGGTAACGCCTTCCAAAATCCCAGAATCTGATGAAGGTGTAAATATTTTTCCCTTTTTAACAATAAATAGATTACTAGTCGTCGCTTCAGTTAGTAATCCTTCATTATTTAATAAAAGTGCATCATCAAATTTTCTACTTAATGCATCTTTCTTTGCCAGTATATTATTTAGATAATTTAATGATTTGACTTTGGAATCAATTGCATTTTTATCTATCCTCCTAATTTTTGAAATTGTAATAATAACTTTCTCTAACGAATTGAATTCCCTGTTATTCACTATGATGATTACATTTGGCTTCGATTCAGAAACCAAACCTTGCTCGCCAATACCCCTAGTTACTATGATTCTAATAAATGCATCATTCAACTTGGATTTCTTAAAGGTAGTTTTTATCATTTTTACTAATTCAGTTTCTGAGTAGGGAATTTTTAGAGAAATTGCTGTAGCCGATAAAAAAAGTCTTTTCAAATGGTCTTCAAAAAGAAAAGCACATTTATTAAATATTCTAATTGTCTCATAAATTCCATCACCATAAAGTAATCCATGATCAAATATACTTATAGTCTCACAATTTTTGCCATTTACAGTTACAAGTCCTAAATTATTGCTCATATGATATTTTAATAATAAAGAAGTTTATAAATTTTTCTATTTACGCCCCAAACCCTTTATTTTTTAGAGTTTTTTCTCGATTGCGTATAACGTAGCGGCTGATCCGAAGTTTGCATTGAGCTGGCTTGCGAAGCAAGGAAAAAGCGAGATCAAGAATTTTGGATAGCCAGTGTTAGACGATGTCACGAGTTAGGCGTGAAACGCCTACGAAGTGTCGAGGATAAACACTGTGCGTAGCCACTACGTTAGACAAAAGCACAGGGAGTTTCGACCATAGGGAGAAACGAGTGATTTTGTCTAACTCGTTCTTATGCGACATGTTTTTATAATTTAAACTAAAGTTTGTACATTATACGAACCTATTATATATTTTCATTTCATAAGAACAACTAAATTTTAGTAGTCTCCAAGTGATTATGCAAACTACATTTTTTGGGTTAATGGGAAATAAAGAAATTTTTGATAAAATTAGTTAATTGCTAATCTTTCCTACTCAACTTTATCTTAATTTTTTCATCTAAATCCATAGTTGCTTTATCATTGGGAGAAATACGCAAGCAGTAATTTATAGCCTTTTTTGCTTTTTCAAAATCCTGCCCTCTAAACATTTCTAAAGCTTCATGATAAGCTTCAATCAATTCTGCTTGATTATTTTTTATTTCATTTTTTCTTTCTAACAATTCAAAAATTCTAGATGATTTCTTTGAACTTTTAAAAATCACATCTCCCAATTCTCTAAACTCAAAATCATGTTTTGCTTGATGATAAGTAGATTCTGATACAATAATTTTTGAGCCATATACTTCATTAAGTTTTTCAATCTCAAAGCACATATTCACAGGCTCCCCGATAACTGTATAATTAAAATATCCTTTAGAGCCTATATTCCCAACAATTACCTCCCCCGAAACAATTCCAATTTTCGCATTTATTTCAGGCTTATTTTCTTTTTTCCATTTCTTTCTTAATTCAGTAAGTTTTTTTTGATGTTCAATTCCAGCTTTACAAGCATTTATAGCATGATCATCTTGAGCTTTTGGTGCACCCCAAAAAGCCATAATTCCATCTCCTGCATATTTATCTACAGTCCCATTATTTTCTAAAATAATTTTTGACATTTCTGAAAAGAATTCATTTAAATGTTCAACAACTTTTTTAGGATGATAATTACCAACAAATTGAGAAAAATTTTCTATATCTATGAAATAAACTGTCAAATATATACTTTTTCCCCCAAGCTTTAGTTTCTCAGGATTATTTATAATATCTTGTACTATTGATGGATTCACATATTGAAGAAATGCTTTTTGAATCCGTTTTTTGTTCTTTAATAATTTTATATAACTTAACAATGATAATAAGAAATATATTAACAAGAATGATACTGTGAAGTGAAATATTACAAATAAGATTTCTGATAAAGAATAATAAACCGTATCTAAAGTAATATATTGAAACCCATTTATTATATTCTTATAAATTAAGGAGATACTTTCTAAAAATGAAAGTGTATATTTCGTAGCTGAGTACTCTTTCAAAAAAATATAGAAAATAACTGCAAAAAATGCAATAAAAATGGATATATAAAATTTGAATGTTTTGAATATTTTCATTGGCTGAAGAATACCATATTTTTTACTCAAATAAAATTCCATAATCAAGAGCCGTAAACTCTTGAGTGTTATCAATTTTCACTTCTAAATTAGAAAGAATACTTCTAGACCTTCCAGTAGATGTAATAATTGATCGGAGTCCTGTCATTTCTGACGCAGGCTCAATTTTATAATAAATTTTATCAAGAGGAGGATCTGTTAATTCTTCACCTTCAATAGTGGAAATAAAAAAGAATTTTAGTTTTTTCCATTTATTTTCTTTGCCATTACCAAAAAAATCGCTTAAAACTCTCGAGCAAAGATTGTCAGGATCACTAAGACAGTCCATATTCCCCTCCAAAAAACCCCTAGCATTATTTTCTACAGAGAAAACTGCTGAACTATCAAAAGAAAAAGTATTATCATCTTCTGGGTTATCATCAGCTGAACTATCAAAAGAAAAAGTATTATCATCTTCTGGGTTATCATCATAAGAAGTATTATCTCTTAGTAATTTTTGACAAAAAATTCTACCATCAGCATCCGCAGGATTTGAAACACAATCTAGTGGATCAGATCCATCTACAGGAAGACCATTATGCCTAAACAAAAGTCTTTTTTCTTTTGTTGTAAATATTTGTGAAGCTAACCAAGTCATAATTGGCTTATAGTCATTAGCGGGATCAACATCTAAATTACCATTAAAATTCTCACCAATAGCAAAATATATTTTTGTCCCAGAATGTGTACTTGCATGCTCTCCATCATCAGATGTAGGAACTACGTCTTTATCAGTATCATCATATCCTAAGTTAAAAGTAACAGATCCTCCAAATGGTATTATTCCAACACATCTATCTTTTTCATATTGATCATTATCTCCATTACAAATGGTGCTATCTATTCTTCCCTCAATATTCCATTTGTAAAAAACATTTGGGACAGTTGGCAAAACATTTAAATCAGCCCAACCATTATCATCATCGTTATTTTCAGCTTCAAATCCTTTATTATGGAACGAATTAAAATATAAAGATTCTTCAATTCCAGATTCTGCTGCAAAAAATGCAATATTAAAATCTTCTGTATTACGCAATGCTTTCTGTGAATAAAGTAATGCAGAAGTTATTAGTGAAGCAGATGCTAAAAGTGCGATAGAAAATGCCATTCCTATAATAAGAGAAACTCCTTTGTTGTTATGAAAATATTTGATTTTTAGCATGTATGATATTAAATGAACAATGATGAATTAAGAATGATCAATTATTATTCTTTCTTGTTAATTCTTGTGGTTTTTAATATAGAAAAGAGTATTTTACACAACTCTTCACAATCTGATAACAATGAATTAAACATTTTTTTATCAATATACTCTGTTGTGTAAAGAAGTCTTAACCAATAGATTGTTTCTCTGGATTCTTTAAATGAAATTGATATTTTTGCAGAAAAATCTGCTTTTGAAATTCCTGCATCTGCTTCCTCAACATTAGCACCAATAGATGTTCCACTTTTTAATATTTGCTTTGATAAAACAAATTCTTTTTTTTCTTTTATGAGATGTTGATACAGTTTTACTATCCTTACTGAAAAATCAAAAGATTTAGTTTTAATGATATTATTTTTCTCATCCATAAAAATTGTTTATTTAAATATTACTATTTACCATTAATCATTGTTCATTCCTCATTGCTAATTACCTAGTTGTCTACTTCAATCAAATCCCAAACTCTAGGAGTTGCTGTTGTTTGTATGCGTATTTTAGGAGGTAATCCACTAATTCCCTTCATTGCACTTTTTTTTGCTCTAACTTCAAAAATTAATGTCACTTGAGGCTTTTGTATTTTTTCCCTTTCATAAAAAGCTCTATGAGGATCTTTTACAGGGGATAAAATAAAATCAAAATGGGTAATTTCTATTTTTTCAGGAGTGATATCTTTCCAGTGAAGATCTGAATCTGTTATTGTCCCTATTCCATTATCTTCCCCTATAGTTGCGTCTCCAGTAACATCATTTTTATTTACTTCTTTTTGACTCCAAATATATGATCCATTAAATTTAGAATTTTCTGATGTTCCGCATTCAAAATCTTTTTCACAAAACCATCTATCAACTATTCCATCTGGAGGATTATCTGTATCTTCTTCCGAAAAAAATCTAATCATTTTTATTTTGTTATCCTCATATTTTAAGGCTGTTCTAGTGAATTTATTTTTAGACTCATTAGATTTTACAAGAAGCAATGGAGGAGAATTATCTATTTTAGGATCTGGATTTCCTCCATTGTCTGTTAAATCCCAATCCCATAACATTTTTGAAGCTTGTGCATAATTTCTTTGGGAATCATAACCAACATCTCCATCATCAAAAGATCTTGGTCCACGTCCATAAGCTAATTCATCATCATAAACATTGTAATCACCGCCAGCATCTGTTTCATCAAATCTATCACTAGAACAATTTAAATGAATGAAATTATCTGTTTGAGTATTTCCAGATCCTTCAGGATCACCAGGATAAATAAATTGATACCTATAATTGTATAGAATATCTTTTCTAGATTCTTCCGAATTGGTATCAAAAGCAGAATCACTTGTATCTGATGGATCTTTACAATTTTTTATGTGATTAAGCCCCCAGCTAGTTGGATTTGTGCTATCAGATGATACTCCAAAAAAATTAACACCTTCATAGATAGCATTATTTAAAGCTGTTTTATCTATCCAGTTATCAGCTGTTTTATTTAATAAATTTTCTCTCCAATACCCTTGATAATCAATTGTTCCATTCTGTATTTCACGAACAATACGTTCCATAAGAAAACGTGCTTCATTGTATACTTCTGTTGAAAGAAGAAGCTTACGTTTTGAGGAAGAAAAATTTACATATACCGACATCACCAATGTAAGAATTATCATTAGAATTGCGGAAGCTATTGTAAGTTCTACAAGTGTAAATCCCTTTGACAATAAGATTTTTTTAATTTTTCCCATCTGAATTGGTTCGTTTATAAAAATCAGTAAGTTTAGTAACTAGTTCAACATCTTGCAGAGATTCATTTTCCATCCATTTAACTCCAACTACAACTGTCATTGTATTTACCTCTTGTCCATTAGTAAGTCCATTGCTATCTATATCATTAGAATCAATAGGATTATTATCATATATAATTTTCACATAACGAAAAAATTTCGTAATTAAGTCCGGGTTAGCCTCCCTATAATTTTTATCAACTACACCTTTTGATGTATTATCATTTAAACACGATACATAAAACTCTTCCGAACGCTTGTCTTTACACAAGCGAAAAGACTCAACTATATCCTTTTCAGCAACATTATCACTACTTCTTTCCCCCATTGCATCTAAATCACCTTCTCTTGTAGCCATATTTTCCTTTGTTAATTTCTCCCAATCTCCATTTCCTATTTCATAATCCCCTGCTCCCTCCCGTGTTAAAAACCATTGTGAATTATCTTGTTTCAATACATATTCCATTACTTTGTTATCTTTAGATAAATCACCGACGCCTATTTGATGAGCAGCTACTCCTGAAACAGTATCACTTTCCGTACATTGATCCTCTTCTTCATTAAAAGAATCATCACCATCCTCATCTCCATTAAGAATCCCATCGTTATTCCAATCTTCTAAATGGTTCCAGCAAATTCTTTGTTTAGATCCATAAAAAAGCCAATTATAATCACGAATATATCTAACCGCTTCCATCCCCTCTCTTGCTAGATTTATTGCGATAATTCTATCCTTAGTTATTTTAGTATGCCTAAACGAAAGAGAAATTATTTTAAAAGAAGAAGTTAATGTTAGAACAATAATTATTAGTACAATTATTATCTCTATTATTGTTTCTCCGCGTGAATTATTTTTTAAAAAAAACATTAATATTTACAGAGTTAATTTATATTACAAATTAATTTCAAGTTTCTGTGAATGAAGGGAGAGATTCTCCTCTTCACTAATAATACTATCTTTACTATTATAAATAACTTCAATTGGATAGTCTTTATCTAATCCAGAGAGATCTGTTGTTAAAATAATGCTTCTGCTACCACTAATAGAAGCATTTGAAATATTAATAGGGATTAAATTGTGATTTATTTTGTGATTTATTTTGAAATCTTCTTTATTTGCATTTCCTTCAATGTCTTCATTTGCAGTTAGCATTATTGTTACATCATTTGTTTTTTCTGCATCTGTTAGTATGGGATAATCATTTATTTGTGCTATTCTACTTATAACATCATACGAAAATTTCTTTCTAAGAATTTGCATTCCATCTCTCGTAGGGTGGTAAAATTTTAACTCTACTCTTCTAAGTGTTCCAACAGAATCTGTTTTAATTTCTGAAATTGGATTAGGATCTGGCTGAAATGATATTGTAACTTCATTAAAATTTTTTTGCTCTGTTTCAGATTCTGAATTTATTCCCCAAAATAAATCTAATTTTATTGCATTTGTTATTTTCTCAACTTTAATTTCTTCATCAACCCCTAAATCAAGTTCTCCATTTTGATTTATATCTTTAAAAAGAATCCCTGTTAATTCTTGCGACCCAACATCTTTTTTAATAAAAACTCCATATCCTGTATTATTTAAGAAGTTACCTCCTGAAAATTTTGATTCATTTACCAATGCCATATTTTTGGCATCTTGTACGAAATGCTGAAGCGTATAAATAAAATTTTCATACAATGCTTTTTCCTTAAATTTAAAAAATATTGTCGTAGACATATTCCCCAATATGCCTACTATCACGACAACAATCATGAGTTCTAGTATGGTGAAACCTTTTTTTTGTTTTATGAAAAATTTCATTAAAGTGGTGAATGATTTTTGTTAAAACAAAAATATCACATTTTATTTTTCTTATAAATATGATTTATGCGAATTTAACAAATAAAAAAACCCTAATTAAACTAGGGTTAGTATATTTTTTATAATATTAATTATAAAAAATTATTTTGACGAATCTATTTGTCCCATCCTTTTTGTTAGTGTTCTAAGAGCATTAGTGGAGATTCTCATCTTTTCTAATTTTCCTGTTAATGGATTCAAAATTTTCTTCACAATTAAGTTTATCAAATACTTCTTCCTAGTCTTCCTATGAGAATGAGAAACACTGTTCCCAAAAAAAGGCTTTTTACCTGTGAGTTGACACACTCGAGACATAATTATAAGTTTAAATATAAATAACCGATTTTCGGTGTGGCGAATGGTACACGGTTTAACACATTTATGCAAATAAAAATTTAAAATTAAATTTTTATAAGAAGAGATATATAAGTAAATTCATGATTTGCAATAATACGGAGTATAAATGATAAAATATTCCATTATAATCAGCATTAATTAAATTTTCATAAATTTGTTCTTCGTTTATGCCAGGAATAGGTCTTGGATATAAAGAGGTTGATAAATAATTTATCATTTCATTATCTAGTTTTTCACTGATTTCTAATTCTGGCAAAAGTAAAAGACTATTAATTCTATAATATTCTGACACATTGTGGAACACCTCTTTTTCTTTCTCCTCATTAGTATTTAAATCTTGAAAGACGAATTTATTATCCTCTTTTTCTTTTATAATATAAGCTGAATTATCCTTATTAGATTCACCATATTTCGTAATATTATATTTATTCTTATATTTATAATTATCCATTTCCTTATCAATATCGGATTCTATTAAAATTAAATCTTCATTATATCTTGTTACATTTTCTTCTTTTTTCTTATCAGTTTGATAATCTAAATGTTTATCATCTATTAATTTTCTAACTTCTTCACTATCAATTAGTGTATCTGTATTTTTTACTAATGAATCTAAGTCATCATTATTAATTTCTGAAAGATTTTTAATAATTTCTTTTTCTGTTTTTTTTGTTGCCCCAAATCCACCATAGACCTCATCACCGCTACTTCCTCTGACATCTGATATGGTATTATTTACTGTAACTGGAAGTGAAATATTTGGTAAATTGTCTTGAGTCGAAACCTCAAATAATCCCCATACTGACATATGATCTGTCCAAATAGAAATTGTGTTTTCTGTCTGATTAATATTTGGCAATAAATTTTCAACTTTATTAAAGCTGTTATTAGAAGGATTATAATGCCGTATCTCAAGATTATTTCTATTCTCATCTTTGCTTAAAGAAAAAGAAATCTTTATTGGTTGAGAAAAAATAATTGTATGTTCAGCATTTCCTGCAAAATAAACTCTTTTTAAATTTACATTTGGAGGATTTATTACATTTTGAAAGTTTGAATTTGGAATAATTTGCGGAACAATAAGTTCAATAGGATGAATTGCTAAGATATTCACGTCTTTATAAATTATTTGTGAGTTTTTCGGTATATAAGCATAATCTCGCGTTTCATTGTTCTCTAGTAAAACATCCAAATTTACCTGAGACATATGATTTTGCTCATTTATATCCACTAGCATAAATGAGTCCGAAATAGAAATATATTCAGAATTATTAGGTGGAACATTATGTTCATTTTGATAAAAATTATAAACATTTTGACTATCTAATTCATCTTTATTAAAAATCTTACTACCTTGGCGAACATAATAAGGGTGTAATCTGAAGACGTAATCATACTCATTACTAATATTTAAATTATTGATTATGTGACTTCTTTTACTTGCATTTGAAATAATAAATTCAGCTAATTCTTTCCCTAAAGTTTTGTTTTTTACTTTAATTCTAAACCCATCTATAGCTTCTGCTGAATCTGAATTATAATCCCATGTAAATTTAAATGTTTTATTTTCTTCATAATAAGAATTATCCAATAAAAAATTGGTAGGTGTTTCCACTCCAATTGTCAGTGCAAAGTATAAATTTGCTTGAAAATATTTAACAATATTACTTCTAAATGAAAAAATCCCAGCTAAAAGACTAATTGATATTATCGCTATAAAAAGTTTTGTTTGTATTGTTTTTGTTTTCATATTTTCTTATCTTACCTTAAATCCATCACTGATAAAAATTTAATTTATCTTTTTATATTAGCATACTTTCCTCAAAAAAGAAAGCTTAAGCCAATCTTAATTTGTCTAGAAATCTTATGGATCAAAGGATTTTTATTATTTAAACAACACTTAGTTTTAGCCTGTTACTTTATTGCTTTCTCTTTCATTTCTATATAAAATGCACCAAGCTAATTTAAAAATAAACTATTTAGGTATGTCAAAAAAAAAAGAAACTGATAAAAAAAATGAAGAAGGAAAAGAAAATGAACTTTTAGACTTTTTATTAAAAAAACGCTTTAAAAGGCAAAATTTTAAACGAAAAAATCCTTTTATAGCATTTCTTCTAATAGTATTAGTCCTTACTGCTCTCTATCAACTTTTTGGAAACAAACTTACAGACCAAAAAAGGGAGACTGTTCCGATCTCCGAAATTGTTAATTTATATAACAAGAATGAGCTTGAAAAAATTACCATAAAAACAGGTGAAGTTCTTGCAGATTCAAAAAATGGTAAAGAGTATTTTGCTTATAAATTACCAAACGAAACTCGATTTGAACTTGGACTAAATAACCCAGAAATTGATACACAAGTTTCAGTGTCAGATACAGAATCAGATGCATTTTGGAGTGGATTAATAGGATCCATTTTACCAATACTTATAATTCTAGTGGTTATAATGTTCTTAATGAAAAGAGCTGGTGGAGGTAGTGGTTTAGGATTTGGTATGAGTAAAGCAAAAATGTTTACTAAACAAGATTCAAAAACAAAATTTAATGATGTTGCAGGTTGCGAAGAAGCAAAAGAAGAACTTGTAGAAGTTGTTGATTTTTTAAAAAATCCTAAAAAATATACAAAAATGGGGGCAAAAATCCCTAGAGGGATTCTACTTGTTGGAGCTCCAGGTACAGGTAAAACTTTGCTTGCAAGAGCTATTGCAGGAGAAGCCGATGTCCCTTTTTTCCTTATTTCTGGTTCAGAGTTTATTGAAATGTTTGTAGGAGTAGGAGCTTCTCGAGTTCGTGATCTTTTTGAAAAGGCAAAAAAAGTTGCTCCAGCAATTGTGTTTATAGATGAAATTGATGCGATTGGTAAACAACGAGGTCCTGGTCTAGGAGGAGGACATGATGAGCGGGAACAAACACTAAACCAAATTCTTACTGAAATGGATGGTTTTGAAAATGAGACTAATATTATAGTTCTTGGAGCAACAAATCGTCCAGATGTTCTTGATAAAGCACTTTTACGTCCTGGACGTTTTGATCGACGTGTTGTTATAGATAAACCTGATTTAAAGGCCAGAAAAGAGATTTTAGAAGTTCATTCAAGAAATAAGCCACTTTCTTCTACGGTAGATTTATTATCTATTGCCCAAAAAACTCCAGGTTTTTCAGGAGCAGAGCTTGAATCAGTTATGAATGAAGCAGCAATTGCAACAGCAAAAGCAAATGAATCTAAAATTTCACAAGATCGTTTATTTGAAGCAGTAGAGAAAGTTATGATGGGACCTGAGAAAAAATCTGTAAAATTAATTGAAAAGGAAAAAATAATAACAGCATATCATGAAGTAGGTCATGCAATTGTTTCACATATTTTACCAGAAATAGATCCTGTACATAAGATATCTATCGTAGCTAGAGGAATGTCATTAGGTTCAACATGGGTTCTTCCTAATGAAGAAAGAAGAATGCATTCAAAATCTTGGCTCTTTGAAGAAATTTGTTCTTTATTGGGAGGAATAGCAGCTGAAGAAATTAAATTCGGGAAAGAAGGTGTTACTACTGGAGCTGCAAGTGACTTAGAACGCGCTACCTACATTGCTAGAGCAATGGTAATGAAACACGGTATGGGGTCATTAGGTTTAACTGTTTTTGAAGAACATAACAGAGGTTACACTGGTGCAGATTTTGCACAAGAAAAAAAATATAGTGATGACACTGCGAGAAAAATTGATGAAGATGTAGCCTCAATTTTAGATAAAGCTTTTGAAAAAACTGTAAAAATTATTAAAGATAATAAAGAAATTTTTGAGAAGATCACAGAAGAATTAATTAAGAAAGAAGTCCTAACTTCTGAAGAATTTGAAAAATTCTTTAAAGTACCTTTAAAAGTATAAAATATATTTATAAATAATTATTAAATAAACTTAACTAAAAAATTTTATGGCAGCAAATTTCCAATATTCAATTCAAACTGCAAGTTCTCCAGATAAAGCAAAAATTGTATCATGCTCAGGAGATATTGATGAATCAAATTACAGAATCCTAGAAGAATGCTTTGAAGAATTATTCAATGATTCTAAATTAAAATTTGTTGTATTTGATTTGGAAAACCTAGATTATATGAACTCAAAAGTTATAGGAGTTTTTGTTGGATGGCATAGTAAATTTGTTGAATCAGGAAAAATTTTCGTTTTTTCCCAAACTAAAGACCATATTTTCGATATTATCAATCTTGTAGGACTTACAGGTGTTATCGAATGTTTTGATACTAATGAAGAAGCACTTCTATCGTTTGAAAATTAATTAAGTAAAGAATATTAAAAAATATATATAGAGAGATATGTAAATTATTTATATTCATTGGATAAATTTCATATTTCAAACAAAAAAGATATGTGTTAAAATACACATAGTATAATTTAAAAATATAGGGATGGAATATATTTTTTTTAAATACTTGAAAATAGTTTTCAGTATTAGTGTTTTTTTACTGATTTTTTACAGTATACAAAATGAAACTCATGCAGCTCCATATTGTGACTATACACAAGAAGATCTTGATGAAGGAGGAGTCCTTGCAACTTTAATTTGTAGAGATAGTGCAGTTGGATGCCCTGCTGGAGAAGACACATATTCTGAACGATTTACAAGTGACGGAGTAATATCTCATACTTTTTTAAACACTCTAGGACAATCAACAGGGTTATGTGAACATGATGTAATAGTTCCCAAATCGGCGATTCCTGAAGGTGTATGGGAAATATCAAGTCGATATGTAGAAGAAACTACTATTATTGTAGATTTAACAAACCCGATAGGAAGTATAATTCCATATACAGAAAGTATTAAAGACAATCCAAATCCTTCCAGTTCATACCCTTCAAAAGATCCTACCGTGAGTTATAATGAAGAAACGGGTGTTTACACTAAAGGCAAGACAAGTGATAGCATCGATATGGTTATTGAAGCACATGACAATTATGAAGAAGCAGGATCATTTTCTAGTTGGACAGTTTATAGACTAGCAGGAATAATGGATATAGACACAGAAATTACATGTGATTTTAGTAGCGAAAGTTGGGAACAATTAACTCAAGGAACTCATTATGATACCACCCCGTCACTTCTAAATGATGAAGCAAGTGAGGATATTTCAAGCAACTCAATAAAAGTTGTCGTTGAAGATTATGATTATATCGATAAAAGTGATAATGATTGCTTTCAGTATAAATTAAAAATATTGGATAAAGCTGGTAATTCAATAGAATTATCTTCTCCTGCACCGGTATTTCTTGACGAAAGCAAACCAAAAATATCTGCTCTATTTGATAATATATCAAATGGATTAATTGCCTATGATGATGATTCTAATAACAATCTTAATGAATTGAATAATACTGATTCAAATTTCTGTAATATAGGACCAGATGTATTGGATAAAAATGATAAAAACCATTTTAGTACTGATTCTAATGTTGATAATGCTTGTACTTCAAATTGGTCAAAAGATAACCCTAAGCTTTCATGGAATATAAAAGATTTTGAATCTGGAATAAGTGAAGCAAAACTTAGCATCAAAAGAAATAAAGATCCAAATAATAACGGAACCGTAAATGAATATACGGACATACTTTATGACGAGGTAAATTTAAAACTTACAATCACAGATACTTACGTAAATAGCTCTTACGATGATAGTATAATTACAGGAAGTTTTATTACTAATGTTGATGAAGAAGGAGTTTATGAAATTACATTTGATATAACGGATTATGCAGAAAATCAATTTATAAAAACTTATACAGTAAAATATGACAAAACAAATCCAACATTTATAATGGATATTGAACATTTTGAAGATACAAAAGATGGAAGTAGTTCAGACAGCTTAACAAGATGGAAACAATTATCAGGACTTGGTAATGAAGCTCCAGCAAATATTGCCAATGATAATTATTTTACGTTTGGAGTAGATGATACAAATAATATTGAATCTTCTCCTTACTCTTTAGGTAATGGAAATGTGACAGGATCACAAAATCCAAATCATGTATCACAAGTAAATAAAGAAAATTTTGAGATAAAAATTTATAAGTGTACCGATTTAACAGAAAATGGCTGTGATAATTTTGATCTTTTGGCTACTTTAGACGCAGTTAATCCTCCTGATAGTAATGTTCTATACGAATCAGGAGTTTCAGAAATTAGTGTAACTAATAATATTGCATTTGGCGGTGGGATTGTTGCAGAAACTCCAATAGCTGCTAATAATAAGGCTCAGATCGAGTTTATTAAATCAAAATATTACTCAACTTCAAATCCTGATAACTTAGAATTTAATGGGAAATATAAAATAGAGTTCGTGGCAACAGATGAGGCTGGGAATAAAGGAACTGAAGTAAGATATGTAACAATTGAACCAAATCAAATGGATAAAATAAATTCAACAGCAAGTTTAGATGAAATTTCTTGTAATAATTCTGCTAATCCTGATAAAGGGTGGAAAGCAAACCCCAAAAACTCAAAGTGTAAAGTTACTTATGAGCTAAAAGATAAATACGGAAACCCTTTATATGCAAGAGAAATTAAAGTGTTTGGAAATTCTCAAAGTTCTTTAGATTCAATACATACTCCTACTCCAGATTTAACTAATGAAGCAATATATTTTGTAAAAAATGGATATATTGTGACTTCTACTGGGGGAATTCAAAGTCCTACTGATTACAAATCAGATAATTTAGGTATTTTAGAATTTGAGCTAGTTTCTTATGCCCCTAGCGTGTCCCCTTTGGCAGAAAATAATTATTCAGCACATCCATATCCTAATACAACTATTGCAAGTAAAATGGATTTAGCATTTAAAAATATAACACATAGTGCATCTTCTTATCCATTAGATAATACCACCTCGGTAAGTTCTTACGATATAACTGACAATGAAACTGATAAAGATTATCGAGTTAAAGATGTATTTAATTTTGATTGGGAAACAACACCTTCATATTTTCAAAAAAATACAACAACTAATTTCTCAATAAGTATAATTAATGAACTGCCAATTGATGTAGATGATGAAGAAATAATTCTTTATATATATATGGCAAAAAATTCTTCTAGAGAAGGAGTTATTGGAAGTTCAGGCAAGCCATCATATAAAATATTAAATAGTGATGATAGTGCTCCTATTATAACTAATTTTACTGAATCAAATGCATCCAGATATAGACTTGATGTTAACCTTGAAGATGACTCATGGAATACATCAAAAGGTCAAATATCAAGTTCCGAAAATGTTTCTAGTGGTAATACATATACTTATAAAGTAAGACTACAAAAAGATGAAACTTCAGAAAATTATGATTCACGGGTATATGTTTCTCCTTTTGTGAAATATACAATTGATAAAAAAGAAGTTTTATATCCTGTTATGGATAAATTTCTAAAAGATGATAGCTTTGCTGATGGAGTTCCTTTTTATAATCAAGCAACGGAATCTCAGGGAGCAGGAATAACTCAAAGCGGAGGTAATGTGGTGACTCAGTTAGGAGATGAAGCTGCAAAACAGAGTGTGGGTAATATTCAAATAAAAGAGGTTACAGCTAAAATTAAAGAAAAAATAAAAAAGGAAATATTAGATTTGCCTGATGCTCCAGATAGTCCAAGCAACATAATTCGTTCTTTAACAGACTATGGAAATGACATTAAAAATATAAACAGCGGTAGATCTTTTGTTATAAAAGGAGATGGAAAAGATTTAATTATTGAAGGAATTAATGGAGAATTAACAATAGGAGATGATCCTATGTCATTTATTACGTATGGAGGAAACATTGTAATAAAAGCAAATATAAAATATTCATTAGGTAGTAAAAAACCAACTATTGCATTTATATCACTCCGAAATGAAGAAACAGGATATGGAGGTGAAATTCATGTTGCTAATACAACTGCCAACATAACTTCTGTGAACAGTCCATTAACAGTAATCACAGGATCTTTTATATCTGAAAGAGGAATACTTGCTATTGATGATTCAGGAGAAACACAGCTAACAGAAGGTGAAAGATCTCAGCTATCAAATCAACTTTTTATTGAAGGTCAGATTATTGGTGGAAATACTCTTGGCGGTGGAGATGCAAAAACAGATGGAAGTTATATTTGCCCGTCATTTATTAAAAAATCTTCTTGTGTTTCTCCAGCTGATATATTGAACGATCCTAATATTTCCCAGAAATATGATTTAAATTATATAAGAAGATTTGTTCCTCCAGCTGAAGGAAAACTAGTTCCTGATAGTAATAGTGAGTTGTACAGTGATGTTCTTGATAATATTATTGGTTTAGGTAGAGATTCTTTATTAACATCTGATGAAAATAACACTATTGATGATATTTTAAGAGAAAATAATTTTAATTTTTCAAAAGAGGAAGATGAAAATGAAGATGATATGTTCTTAGGATTAAAAGGAAGAAATCCTAAGGCTTTCTCAGATGAAGAAATACAGTTAGTAACACGAGTAAAGAACTACTATCAACACATAACAAATCATGTTCCTGCCGAAAGCAATGGAGGAAGTAACAAGCCTGTGATTGTTAAGTTCTATACCAATAAAGATCTTGTACCAGATGAACTTAGATAAATAGAAATTTATATTAAAATTATAAAAAACAACAGAGATGTATTATTACTACATCTCTGTTTGTATATATTTTAAATTATTTAGTAAACTTTAAATATTGCTCATTTGCATAATCATCAGTCATACCTGCTATGTAATCTCTAAGAATAAGGTATAACTCTCTTTCATTAATTTGTTTTTGATATTCATCTGGAAGTTTTTTAGGATTATTTAAGAAAAAATCAAAAAGAGATGTAATTATTTTTTGCCCTTTTTTATTCATGACCTCAATTTCAGGATGTTTGTAAAAATTGTTAAATAAAAATTTTCTTAGAATTTCTTTTTTATCATAAAAATCTTTAGAAAAAGCAATAATTTTTACTTTGCACTTAGCAATATCTTCAAAATTTTTAACATTATTCTTATTAAGCCTTATTTGTGTTTCTTCATAAACATCCGTAACCATTATGTGAATAAGGCTCCCCGCTATTCTAGATACCCAAGCCCCCTTATTATTAACATTTTTTACTTTAGAAATGGATTCTTTCCATAGGTCCAAATTCTTAATATCTTTAATATTTAAAATATTAGCACCCATTCCATCATCTAGATCATGACTTAAGTAAGCAATTTCATCAGCAATATTAACAACTTGTGCTTCTAATGATGATAGTGCACCATTTTGTTTTTCAATTTTATCATAAGGTGTTTCATGTTTCCCAAGTCCTTCAATAACTTCTTTTGAAAGATTAAGCCCGGGATATGAATCATTTCTATTTTCAATTTCTGTAACAATGCGCAATGACTGTTTATTATGCTCAAAACTTTCTCCAAATTTTTTAAGACATAAGTTTAAAGCATGTTCTCCTGCATGTCCAAAAGGTGTGTGTCCTAAATCATGAGCAAGCGCTATACTTTCTGATAAATCTTCATTTAAACCAAGGGATCGACTTATATCACGGCTTATCTGAGCAACTTCCATTGAGTGGGTAAGTCGAGTTCTATAATGATCTCCATGATTAGCTACAAAAACCTGTGTTTTCCTTTTTAGCCTACGAAATGCGTTTGTATGAATAATTCTGTCTCGATCTCTTTGAAAACATGTTCTATAAGGATCTTTTTCTTCCTTATAAAAGCCACCTTTAGATTTAATTGCAAAGCATGCATAAGGAGCAAGCATTTTTAGTTCTCGTTTTTCAATTTCTTCTCTAGATAGGAACACAGGAAAGTTGTTAGTTGTTAGTAGATAGTAGCTAGAAGATGAGAATAAAGAATTAAGAAGCTATTTTTTTAATTTTGATCATTATTCATTCCTCATTAATCATTATTTGAGATTTGAAGTTTCTTTAAGTCAGCATCTTTAGAAATAGAAAATTCTCCCTCGACTCTATCTAAAAATAATATTCCATCAAGATGATCAATTTCATGCTGTATAACTCTAGCATTCACCCCTTCTAATTTAAGCTGTACTGATTTCCCATTAACATCTTGATATTTAAGTAAAACACTTTTTGACCTATTAACATCACCCCAAACATTAGGCAAAGACAAACATCCTTCTTGATCATATTCTTTATCTTTTGAAAAAAACAAAATTTCAGGGTTACACATTGTGATTTGCTTTTTACCTTTATTCAAAACACAAATAACCATTCTAATGTTTTCTCCAATTTGAGGAGCTGCAATCCCCTGACCTTCATATTTTTTCATATTTTTTATAAGTGTTTTTTCAAACTTTTTAATATCACTATTAAAATTAACAATATTCTCGGATTTTTTTCTAAGAATAGGATTTTTCATGCCTACTTGTAACTCATATTTCATAAAATATTTTAAGTAACCACTAAAAAAGGGTATAGATGAAAGGCGCTATTATTGATCCTTCGGAAAGAACTATTAATGCTGAAAGTAAAAATAATACTAAAAAAATTGGCATCATCCACCATAGTTTTCTTTTCCATATAAATCGAAAAAATTCTTTTATCATAAATTTTATATAAGTTTATAAATGGGCACGAATAGTATACTCTATAGCAGATATTATCAATTGTTTTTTATAATCATTCCCCTTGTAAAAAGATCCTTTAATTGATAGACTCTGCGCGATTTTTTAGAGAATATTAATTTAAAATTTTATTATGTCATACCTTGCACAAATATGGAACACTCCAGACTTAAGAAAAAAGATACTATTTACGCTCTTTATTCTTGTTATTTTTAGACTAGTAGCTCACGTTACTATTCCAGGAGTTGATACCGCTGGAATTCAATCTATTTTTGAACAAAATTCATTACTTGGAGTTTTCTCAGCACTTACTGGTGGATCAATGGAACGATTTTCCATCATACTTATGGGGCTTTCTCCTTATATTAATGCTTCGATTATAATACAACTTATGACAGTGGTTATACCTCACTTAGAACAACTATCAAATGAAGGAGAAGAAGGAAGGAAGAAAATTAATAAATATACTAGATGGCTTGCTTTTCCCCTAGCGTTTGTGCAGTCGTATGGAATGATTATCCTTTTAAACAACTCTGCTATCGCATCTGGAACTCCACTTATTGATACAAGTAATCTTATGGCAATGCTACCTGTTATGCTTTCTATTACAGCTGGTACTGTTTTTGCTATGTGGTTAGGAGAACTTATATCAGAAAAAGGAATTGGAAATGGAATTTCAATACTTATTTTTTCAGGAATTGTTTCTGCTATTCCTCCAATTTTTGGACAAATTCTTGGCGTAAGTAAATATGATCCATCAAAAATGCCAGCATTTATTGCTTTCTGTCTATTCACATTGGGACTGCTTGTTATTATTACACTCTTCACCGAAGCACTTAGAAATATTCCAATTACTTATGCATCGCGAGGTTCTCAGGCACAGAAATCATCATTACCTCTTCGTTTAAATCAAGCTGGAATGATTCCGATCATTTTTGCTATTGCAATGATAACCTTCCCATCTCTTATTGCTCAGTTTATGAAAGTTTCAGAATCTGATACCCTTAAAAGAGTTGCTGATTGGATTCTTGCTAATTTGAGTACAGCAAATCCAAGTTATTTCTATATTATAATTTACTTCATTCTTGTTTGGGGATTTTCTTATTTCTATGTTTCAATCACATTTAAACCAGACCAAATTGCTGAAAATATTCAAAAAAGAGGTGGATTTATTCCAGGAATAAGACCTGGGGCTCAAACTGCTGAATATCTTAGTAAAACTTCAATGAATCTTACTTTTTGGGGAGGTATGTTCCTAGCAATTGTTGCTATGTTACCACTTTTATTTACTAAATTTACTCCTCTTCAATCATCAGATTTAATAATTTCAGGATCAGGACTTATCATCGTAGTTGGGGTTGTTTTGGAACTTAAAAGACAAGTTAATGCTCAAATGGTTGCACATGATTATGACAAAATTTAAGAAATTAGCAGATATCAAATAACAATTAAAAAGAATTGATAAATTTAAAATGTTGAATTTTTTTATAATCTTTGAGTTATTATTTTAGCCCAAAATACCAGAAACTAATTCTCTTTCCTCTCTCCTATAAAAACTAAAAATGAAAGATATAATATTATTTGGCGTACAAGGTTCAGGAAAAGGAACTCAAGCAAAAATATTGGTAAGTAAATACGGATATAAAATATTTGAAACTGGTGCTGAGCTTAGGTTAATGGCAAAATCTGATGCAGAACTTGGAAAGAAAGTAAAATCTATAATAGAATCAGGAAAGTTAGTTGATACTAATATTATTATTGAGATTGTTGAGTCTTTTTGTTTTAACTTAAAAAATGAGGATAAAGTCATTTTTGATGGTTTCCCAAGGAATATGGAACAAATGATTCTATTTGAAAAGATTATGAAAAAGATAGGAAAAAATCCTTATGCTGTTCACATTCATCTTACAAAAGCAGAAGCTCTTGATCGTTTATTAAAACGTTTTACTTGCGAAGGAGTAGATATGAGTAAAAATCCCCTTATGACAGAAGCTGAATGTATTGCCCTTGGAGGAAAAGTTGTTAGAAGAAATGATGATAATGAAAATTCTATAAAAGTAAGAATTGAGGCCTTTGAAAATGAAACAATTCCAGTCATTAGTGAATATAAAAAATTAGATAGGTGTATAGAAGTTAATGGGAACAGAACATTAGAAGAAGTTACTGAAGAAATTGAAGAGAAAATGTTTTTTTAGTATTTATTCGATAAATTGTAGAACAATAAACTTATAAATATGAAACGAATAGTTTTTTTTCGATTCCATAAAGATTTTGATATAGGGAAAAATCGTATTGATTTGTTCAATGAATAACAACATTGATATTATATAAAAAAACTAAACAACAAAAAATATCTTCTAAATTATGATTTTAATTTTTGATCTCAGGTCACTTTTACATGAAAAAATATCAGGCGTAGAAATATTTACAAAAAATATTGCTAAATCAGTCTATAAAAATTTACCAAAGGATTGGAAATTAGTATTTTGGACAAATGCAAGTAAGAAGTTTGATTTTAAAGAATTTGAATTAATAGGAGAATGCATACAAACTTTTATTCCAAATAAAATATTTAATATTTCAGCATCTATTTTTAGATATCCTAAAATTGATAAATTAGTTTTATCAAAACTACAAGATTCAAAAGAAAAGTGTATTTTATTCATACCTGATCCTCGCCCATCCCCTGTTTCATCAAATTGTAAAAAGATATTTACGATTCACGATTTGTCACCTTTTCATTTTTCTGAAACATTTAATTTAAAAACTCGGTTTTTTCATAAGTTGATTAGGTTTAAAAAAGAATTAGATGAAAGTAATAAAGTCATTACTCCATCACAATATACAAAGGATGATGTTATAAAAATATTTGATATTTCTTCTTCAAAAATTCAGGTGATTCATGAAGGAATTGAGGAAGAGTTAATTAATAATAAGGAAATAAAACCTAAGGAAAAATTTCCTGAAAATTTCTTTTTATCCCTTTCTACTTTTGAACCAAGAAAAAATCTGGAAAAATTGTTGCAGGCTTTTTTAAAAGCTCAAAAACAAATTCCAGATCTAAACTTGATTCTAGTTGGGAGAAAAAATGAAGAGATTTTTAATAAATTAGATTTACAAAAATCAGGGATTAAAAATATAACATTTATTGAGAGATTTATTTCTGTGGAAGAAAAAAAATGGCTTTATAAAAATGCTACAGGGTTTTTATATGTATCTTTATTCGAGGGATTTGGATTACCCTTGATTGAAGCAATGAGTCAAGGATGTCCTGTGATTTATGGGGATAATTCTTCTATGCCAGAAGTTGTTGGAGACTCTGGAATTGCTGTTGATTCAAAAAATATTGATGAAATATCTGGAGCTATTATAAGACTCGAAGAAGATAAGGAATTACAGGAAGCGTTATCTATGAAAGGTATAAAAAGAGCTAAGAATTTTTCTTGGGATAAAGCAGGAAAAGAGTTAATTGAAGTTATAAAAAACATATAATAATTAAATTTTTTTATAGTAAATTTAAGTTTTTACATTTTGAGACTTCATTAATTCTTCTATATACTTTAGAAGTATATTAAAAGAATAATCGATGTTTATAGATACACATGCCCACCTAATTTGGAAAGAGCTAGCAGGAAAAGAAAGTGAAACTGTTGAAAATGCAAAAAAGGCAGGAGTAGAAAAAATTATAACAATTGGATGTGACTTAGAAACATGTGAAGGCTCTATGAGATGCGCAGAAAAGTTTGATAACGTATTTTTTACAGCAGGAATACATCCAAGTGATGCTAAAGATTCCAATATTGATTGGGGTAAATACGAATCTTTTTTAAGCCATGAGAAATGTAAGGCCGTTGGAGAATGCGGTTTTGATTTTTATTATGATAAATATGATGAAAAACTACAGGAAAAATTTTTTGAAAAACAAATTGAATTATCAAAAAAACATAATTTACCTATAATAATTCATACAAGAGATGCAGGTAAAAAAACTTTAGAATTTATAAAACACCATAAGTTGAATAACTTTGTTGTTCACTGTTTTACAGAAACAATGGAGTTTGCAAAAAAAGTTTTAGATTCAAATGGAATGTTATCGTTCACTGGAATAATTACGTATAAAAAAGCAGACAGTGTTAGAGAAGTTGTTAAATATGCTCCTCTAGAAAGAATAATGTTAGAAACAGATTGCCCATATTTAGCTCCCCAATCTGTAAGAGGACAAGTTAATGAACCAAAATATATTCCCGAAATTGCAGACAAAATAGCTGAAATAAAAGAAATGAACTTTAAGGATATTGAAGAAATTACAACAAAAAATGCAGAAAAGTTTTTTAATATATAAAAAAATAATTACTCTTGAGCTTGATTTTAAGCATGATAATATTGTTTAGCTCATTTTATTAGAATTTAAATCTTCTTTATGCATACAATAGCTCAAACACAAACAGCAGAATCTAGCTTTCTTATGAAGGTCATGAATTATACTGCACTTGCTTTTGCAATAACAGCACTTGGAACATTACTTGCTCCAAAAATACTTCCTTTATCTTTTTTACAAGGTGGTGGTATGTGGATTATATTTATTGCAGAAATAATTTTGATTTTTACTTCCTCAAAATGGTCTCAATTACAAAGACCAACTAATATGCTTTTATTTTCTCTATTCGCATTTCTATCAGGGATAACTTTATATCCTTTACTGACAATAGCATTACATATTGGAGGAACAACACTTGTTTTTAAAGCATTAACAACAACAGTAGCCCTAAGTTTTGCTGCTGGGATTTATGCTAGAACTACAAATAGAAACCTTGCTGGAATTGGTGGATTTTTAATGATGGGACTTATCGGATTAATTGTTGTTGGAATTTTGCAAATTTTTTGGTTTAGCAGTACAGTTGAACTTTTTGCTTCTGGGTTTGGAGTTATTCTTTTCTCTGGCTTTATTGCATATGATATTCAAATGATACAAAAATATCCCGAAAATAGAGCAATCGAAGCTTCTCTTGCTTTATATCTATCTATTTTCAATCTTTTTATTTCAGTTTTGAGATTATTATTAGCATTAAATAGAGATTAAAAAATTATGACATCTTCATTAAAAAAAGATATCGTTGATATCTTTTTTATTCTCTAACAATGTTCCACATCATCTCAAAAATTTGCCTCTGTGTATCAGCAACAGCTTGAGATTCAATCATAATTGCAAATGGCTCAGGCTCATAAGATGCAATTAAAACTTTACTGTCAAAAATATTAATTTCATTTTCAACTTGAAAATGTTTTTTATCTAGAAGTTTTGTTTCACGATAAAATTCACTATCTTCTTTTTGTACAATTCTTCCTTCTCTATCATCAGGTGCAAGCCCTTTTAAAAAGATTTTATTTTCCATTCTTTTCCGTACATATTCTTCATCGTAATTAAGCCAATGTTCTCGAATGTTCTTAGAATTAGCATAATTGTAAATTTTTGTTTTAGAATAAAGAGTCTCTTTATAAGCTTTTTTAACACCTTCTATTCCTTCAAAAAAACGAACAACAGGATGAGTTCCTTTTGATTTTTGAATAGATTTAAAAAGAGGAAGAGAAGATGATAAGTCTGATGCCTTTTTTTGAATATCATCTATCAATATCTCAGGCTCAATTGCAGTAAAATGTTTAACCCCTTTTATATTTGTAGAAGTAACAGCACCTTTTTTCCCTAGCTTTCTTAAAATCCCATAAGTAGTTATTCTATTCATTTCTGCACTATCAGCAATTTCTGATGATACGCTTGTTCCATTTTCAAGTGCTGCTATATAGACTTTTGCCTCTTTCTCTGTAAATCCTACATTTTTTATTTTTTTAATCAGAATATTTTTATCCATAAGTCAAATTGTAATTAAATATTACAAGATAAAAATTTAAATAATTTTTATTTGATATTCATCAATATAATACTGTTGTCTAAACTTTCTACAAGACTTTCTTGTGTTTAAAATAAGATTGAAGTTTCAATCTATTAATATTAAATTCTCATGGCTATTTTATTTTCTTAACTTTTTCTTCTATGGTGAATCTTAACGTAAACAAAGTAATAAAAGAAGATGCTGTTCTAAAAGCTATGGTAACTGATCTTTCGGGAAGTTTTATGGAAATAATTTTTCCAATTTCTGCACTTAAAGAATTGATAAGTACAGGAATTGCTTATGATGGATCAAGCTTCCAAGGAATAAATAATATTAATGATTCTGATGCAATTCTTCTCGGGATTGAAGAAACTCTTGTAAAATGTCATCCAACAATTGCTGATACAGAAAAAACTGAATATTGGATTATCTGTAATATTTTAGATGCTCATACAAAAAAACCTCACCCTAATTGTGCAAGAAGTAAATTGGTCGAACTTCAAAGTAAACTTGCTAAATTATGGGACAAAGGAAATCTTTATACAGGCGCTGAGCCTGAAGCCTTTTTTATTGAGAACAGAGAAACTGTTGGAAAAGATATGGGAGGGAATACAAACTATTTTAACCCAAAAGATCCAAAAGCTTTTATAATAACTGAAATACAGTCAATGCTTGCTGAAATGAATTATAAAATTGAAAGAGCCCATACAGAAGTTGGAGAGAATCAATTTGAGATTAATTGGGAATTTGATAGAGCAGAAAGGACTGCTGATAGAATTCAGATGTTTAAGCTTGTTTGTCATAAAGCTGCAAGAAATTATGGATTTGATGTAACTTTTCTGCCTAAGCCATACCCAAAGATAAATGGATCTGGCATGCACATGCATCTTTCTGTTGGCGATGGCAAAATAAACCTATTTTATGATGGAAAAGCTAAAAGCAATAAATATTTCTCAGAAAATGCCTTACACTTTTTAAGTGGAGTTTTAGAAAATTCTCGTGCAATTTCCGCTATTGCAAATAGTACTGAAGTATCATATGCAAGATTAGTACCAGGATTTGAAGCTCCTTGTATTATTGCTATTGGTGAATACAATCGAAGTGCTGCATGTAGAATTCCAGCTGTTGCTGATGAAAAAATCCTAAAAAAAGCCATAAGAGCTGAATTTAGATTCCCAGATCCATTAGCAAATCCATATTTACTATCTGCTGGATTTATTGCTACTGGAATAAATGGAATAAAAAATAAAACTAAATTTAAAGGATTCACAGATGAAAATCTTTATGAATTCACTATCGCAGATGTTGTTAAAAAAGGATTTAAGCTCCTTCCTAGAAATCTTTGGGAAGCATATAATGAATTTGTTAACTCAAAGGTTTTAAAAGAAGAACTTGGAGAATCTATACATACAGCTTACTCTGATTTAATTTTGGAAGAAATTGACTTGTGTCAGCCTTACGCTAACAATAAATCTATTCAAATGCATTATTTTGCATAGATTTTCCATCTCCACTCCACAGCTGAACTCTACCAAAAGGAATGCAAGAAGTAGAGACGCACAATTGTGCGTCTCTACAAAATATGAAATATAAATACTTTTTTATTTATCCAATATACTCTTTATATAAATATTTTATAAAACCTATAACGATAGGTGCTGTCATTACAAACGTAAGAATTGTAATCATAACTGTCAGCACCATAATCCACTTAGTTTGCTTCCCTGCCTCTTTATTTAATTCAACTAGTTGTTCAGTAGCATCAGCTGTTTTCTTTAAAGATTTCTTATCACTTGATTCAGTTCTTCCCATGTTTTATTAATTTAATAATTCTATTAAATCCCCATATCCTTCTTTAACTGCGTTATATCCTTTTTTAAAACAGGATCTTTTTTAATATCACCTTCAAGTTTTTTCACAGCATGCATTATTGAAGTATGATCTCTTCCATTAAAAAATTCTCCAATTTTCTTTAAAGATAAATTTAAATTATTTTTACAAAAATATATGGATACTTGTCGTGGAAGCATAAATTCTCTAGCTCTGTTATGACCAATAAGTTCAGAAATTGTCACGTTGTAATAATCTGCCACAAAAGAAACTATTGATTCCATATCTTTAGCAAGGACTGGTTTGTTGCTTTCAAAAGCTTGGAATGTTATTTCTTTATTAAGTTTTTTTATAATTTCAGCAACCATTTCAACAGTTGGAGTTTCTTTTTTTAACTCAATAATAGCTACTACTTGCATTAAAATTCCTTCAAGTTCACGTACTGAGTGATGAACATTAAATGCAATAAATTCAAACACTTCAGATGGAATTAGCGCTTGATAATTTTTTGCTTTTTCATAGAGAATCGCAAGTCTTGTCTCAAATTCAGGCATTTTTATATCAACCGTCATCCCCCATTCGCATCGTGATTTTAATCTATCTTCAACACCATTAAGTTCTTTTGGAGGTCTGTCTGAAGAAATAATAAGTTGTTTTCCAGCTTCATGAAGAGTATTAAATGTGTGAAAAAATTCCTCTTGAGTACGATCTTTGCCTGCAAAAAATTGAATATCATCAATTATAAGAGCATCAACATTTCTATATCTTTTTCTAAAATTTTCCATTTTTCTTCTTTGTAAAGCTTCTACTACTTCATTAGTAAATGTTTCTGAAGTAACATACACAATCAACTTTTCAGAATCATTTTTTATTATTTCATTTCCAATTGCTTGAAGAATATGTGTTTTACCAAGCCCTACACCACCATATATAAATAATGGATTGTATTTACAACCAGGATTAGCTGCTACAGCAGAAGCAGCTGCATGTGCCATTTGATTATTTGCTCCAATAACAAAGTTTGAAAGAGCATATTTAGGATTTAAAATTTTTGAAGTAATTCCATCTGCAAGTCTAACCTCTTGCTTATTAGCAATTTTTCTTCCTTTTGTCTTATCTGGAAACTGCTTAATAAGATCAACTGTTCTTATTTTATCGTTTTCAAGGGTACTATCTACTTGGAATATAATATTTTTTACTTTTGGGTTAAATTTTTTAGCAAGACTTAAAATTTTATCTTGAGTTCTTTCCATGTGCCAATTGAGAAACATAGGTCTAGGCACTCCAACAATGATTGCTCCATCTTCAGCTAACCCTAAAATCGCCGAATCTTTAAAATAAGTTATAAAAAATGCTCTTGATATCTGTAGAGAAATTTCTGTAAGAATACGAATCCAAAGGTCTTTTAAATCCAAACTTTAAGAGTTATAGAATAAAAAATTGTCTTTTCTAGGGGGATGAGTTTAGAAATTTTTATTTAAAATATCAATCAATTTTATAAAAAATTATAAGAAATAGTATTGTATAAATAGTTATCAATAACAAAATGAATTAAAAATAGTAAACAAAGCTAAAGCTTGTTAGAATTTATTCATCTACTTTAATTATTATCTAACTACTATAAAAATGAAAATTATTGTTTTTGGAGGGCAAGGGAGTCTTGGACAAGAACTTGTTTTTCATCTTGAAGAATATCATGAAGTTATACCTCTTTCTCGTTTTAATGTAGATATTATAGATCTTGAAAATGTAAGGAATATTATTGAATCAATTAAACCAGATATAATTATTAATACCGTAGCTATTACACACAATATCGTTGAAAACAAAATCAAAGATCAAATTATTTATGAAACAAATGTTGATGGCGCCTTAAATATTGCAACAACTTGCAAAAATAATAATATCCCACTTATTCATATTTCATGTGCATCTGTTATCGCAGGAAGCACCAATAAAACACCTGAGGCTAAGAGAAAAAGTATAGATATTATTGGAGAATCAAAACTAGAAGCTGAAATTATGATAGAAGATATTTTTAAGGATACAAAAGATAAAAATTATTTAATTATTCGTTTAGGTGTTCTTTTTGGCAAATACGGATATTCAATTGTAAATACTTTAGAACGGCTTATTAAGAAAAATATAAAAATAAAAGTAATAGAAGATATTATTATAAATTTAAGTGCGACAAAAATGGTTGCCGAATATATTGAAAAAATACTTGAAAAAGGAATATCTTCGTTGAATAAAAAAATTATTCATTGTTGCCATAAAAAGCCTTTATCATATTATGAATTAGCTGAAAAAATTTCCATTTTTATAGAAAAAGAAATTGAAATCATCAGAATTACTGCTGATCAAGTAAACAAAGAAAGTGGCAACTATTCACTAGAAATGGACGAAGAGATTGGGGATTTAGATAAATATTTGAAAGATTTTTTAAAAGGATAACATTCAAATGAAACATAGGAATAACCTTGCATAAAACTTATTTTTAAGATAAAGATTTAGAAAATTTTTTCGCATTTAAAGTTAAATCTTGGAAATTTAAATATCCATCCTAGATACAATAAAAAAACACCGCTCTAAGAGCGGTGTTTTTAAAAGTCTCATGATTCGCAAGTTAACTATCTTACAGAGTCTTTAAGAGATTTTCCAGCTTTGAAAACAGGAAGTTTCATAGCAGGGATTTTGATTTTTTGAGATGGGTTTCTTGGGTTAACTCCAGTTCTAGCAGCTCTAGCTGAAACTTTGAAAGTTCCAAAACCAGTAAGAGTTACATTTTCACCTTTTTTAAGTGATTTTGTAATAGTTGCTAAAAGAGCCTCAAGAGCATCGGCTGCGGCTTTTTTAGTTAAGCCTGCACCAGCTGCGATTGCAGCAACAAGATCTGCTTTAGTCATAGTAAAAAAGTTAAGAAATAATTTTGTCACGGAAAATTTACCTCTATAAAAAAGCTTTTGCAAGTCTTTTTTTTTATTTTTTCCCTTTATAACAACGCAAATGACACTAAAAGAATATTTTATATTAATAAAGTAGCTTAAATAAGCTAAAAAAGCTTACTAGTGTTTGAACAAAAATTTTGTAATAATCTTATTGAAAAAGATTTTTTTAAATAATTCTCTATGGACAAGACTACAAATGGTGACTTATATATTATATCAACTCCCATTGGGAATCTTGATGATATAACTCTAAGAGCATTAAGTGTTCTAAAAAATGTAGATTTCATTATATGTGAAGATACACGTCATACCGGAAAATTACTTAAACATTTTGCAATCTCTGCTCCTATGATTTCTTTTCATGGGTATAGTGACAACAGAAGAACAGAAAAAATTCTTAACAGAATAGAACAAGGAGAAAGTGCTGCACTTGTTAGTGATTGTGGAACTCCTGGAATTAGTGACCCGGGGTTTGCACTAACCTCACAAGCAATAAAGAAAAAAATAAATCTTATTCCAATTCCTGGGGCTTCTGCATTTCTCACTGCTCTACAAGCTAGTGGTTCTCCCATAAATCAGTTTATTTATCTTGGATTTTTGCCTATTAAAAAAGGGAGGAAAACTCTACTTGAAAAACTAAAAGAAGAGAAAATGACCATTGTATTCTATGAATCTGTTCACAGAATACAAAAAACACTTGAGCAAATGATTGAATACTTTGGAGAAGACAGAGAAATTATTGTCGCAAGGGAATTAACAAAAATATACGAAGAGTTTTTTCGAGGGTCTATTAAAGAAGCTACTTTATATTTTGAAAATCCTAAGGGGGAATTTGTAGTT
The DNA here is from genome assembly GCA_964466055.1 of uncultured Candidatus Peribacteria bacterium. Taxonomy (GTDB): domain Bacteria; phylum Patescibacteriota; class Gracilibacteria; genus CAYXLW01. The sequence goes on along the minus strand of CAYXLW010000001.1, from coordinate 20,413 downwards.
ATTATTCCCGCTATTTAAAGTGTTTTAGATAAAAAAATATTATATCTGTCAATTCTTTCTCAAGAAAAGGGGGCTTCCGTAAAACAAAAGAAAGAAAGAGGGATGGCTTCAAAAAAACTTAACATCTAAAATAGGCTCCCAAACTAACTATTGTAAATTTCATATTATAAATAAAATCCCACTTATGCAACAAAGTCCATTTAACAGATTCACAAAAGAAGCAAAACTCGCACTTCAATTAGCCGAAGAAGAAGCAAAAAAAGCAAAACTTCACTACATAGGAACCGAACATTTACTACTCGGAGTGTTAAGTGTGCCTCAGTCATTAGGATGTTCAATATTATTAGGACTAGGAATAGGATATGAAAGCGTAAAAATCGTGCTAAAAGCAGCAGGACAAAAAGGTGATCAATCATTAGCACATTCTCAAATATCAACATATCTTGCAAAAGTAATTGAAGATGCAGTTAGAGTTGCTGCCAGATTTAAGCATAATTTCGTAGGGACCGAACATCTTCTACATGCACTTATTCTTAATCGTAAGTGTGCAGCTGCCGTAGTTTTAGAAAATATGCAGGTAAATATAGACGAACTAAAAAAACAAATTGAAAAAGTTTTAAGTCAAATGTCTTCTATAGAAGGAAAGGCTTCTAATGTTCCAAAAGGACTCGAAGAATTTCTTTCTGGACTAACAGGTGCACTGGTTGGAGCAATGCAACAAGATCAAGAGAAACATAAATTTTTAAAAAGAAAAAATAATACTCCTCTTGGAAACATATCATCAGATGCTCAAAATAAAGAGGAATCTAGTACTCCAGCCCTTGATTTTTTTGGTCAAAACTTAAATGAGGAATGTAAAAAAGGTAAGATGGATCCAATTATTGGAAGAGAGAAAGAAATTGAAAGAATGATAAATATTCTAAATAGAAAAACAAAAAACAACCCTGTTCTTATTGGAGAACCTGGAGTTGGAAAAACTGCAATTGTTGAAGGATTAGCACAAGCTATTGTAAAACATGAGGCGCCACATAATCTTTTGAATAAAAAAATTATAATGTTGGATCTTGGAGAAATGATAGCTGGAACCAAATTTCGTGGAGAATTTGAAGAAAGGTTGAAAGATGTTATTACTGAAGCTATTACCGAAGAAAATGAAATAATCCTTTTTATTGATGAAATACATACTCTTGTTGGAACAGGAGCAGCAGAGGGATCTTTAGATGCAGCAAATATTTTAAAACCAGCACTTTCCAGAGGCAAAATACAAGTAGTAGGAGCTACAACATTGGATGAATATAGAAAAAATATTGAAAAAGATAAAGCCCTAGAAAGAAGATTCCAACCAATCATAGTTGATGAACCAACCGAAGAGGATGCAATTAAAATTCTTAAAGGACTAAAAGAAACTTATGAAAATTATCATGCCTTACATATTAGTAATGAAGCAATTGAATCCGCAGTAAAAATGTCAAAACGCTACATTTTTGATCGTTATTTACCAGATAAAGCTATTGATTTAATTGATGAGGCTTGTGCAAAAAAGGGAGGCGCAAGCAGTGAAAAAAATGATAATATTAAAAAACTTCAGAAAGAAATTGAGAAAATAGAAAAACAGAAAACTGAAGCAGTTTCTAGACAAGAATATAAAAAAGCTGTAATGCTTAAAGGGAAACAAGAAAAAATTCAAAATCAAGTTGATGATTTTCTTCATCCTAAAAAAATAGAAAAAAGAAATATAATTGTTAACAAAGAAAATATTGCAGATATTGTCGCAAGCACTACTGGCGTTCCAACAAAAAAAATAGTAAAGAGTGAGTTTGATAAACTTCAAAATTTAGAAAAACAACTAAAGCAAGTTATTATTGGACAAGATGAACCTATTAAAGAGATATCAAATGCTATTATCAGAAATCGTGTAGGACTAACAGATCATGAAAGACCTATCGCCTCTTTTATTTTTATGGGACCAACTGGGGTTGGAAAAACAGAACTAGTAAAACAATTGGCAAAAATAATATATGAAAATAAAGATGCTCTAATAAAGATTGATATGTCGGAATTTATGGAAAAACATAATGTGAGTCGTCTTGTAGGAGCAACAGCTGGATATATTGGACATGAAGAGGGAGGTCAATTAACAGAAGCTGTGAGAAGAAAGCCTTATGCTATTGTACTTTTTGACGAAATAGAAAAAGCACATAATGAAGTTTTTAATATCTTACTTCAAATAATGGAGGATGGCTATTTAACTGATGCAAAAGGAAAAAAAGTTGATTTCAAAAACACGATAGTTGTTATGACTTCTAATATTGGATCTGATATTTTGTCGGAAGAGGCGAATCTTATTGGATTCTCTTATTCATCAGGAAAAGAGCTAGAAAAAGCTGAGGATGACTTCGAAGAAAAAGCAGAAATGGTAAAAGATCAATTAAAAGAATATTTTACGCCAGAATTTTTAAATCGTGTTGACGATACTATTGTTTTTAAACCACTTTCACAAAAAAGTATTAAAAAGATTTTACAAATACATCTAGAAACATTTTTTAAACGCCTTGAAGAAAAGAATATAAAACTTTATATAAATAACGTCGTTCTAAATGCTCTTTCAAAAAAAGCTTATGACCCAGCACAGGGAGCAAGAGGCGTAAGAAAAGTTCTCTTAAAGGATATTGAAGATAATGTTATAAAAGCTCTTCTTTCTAGAAAAATTAATGAAGGAGATAATATAAAATTAGTCAGACAAAAGGGCAAAGAAGACAAGTTTGAGATAATGAAAGTATTAAAAGAAAAGAAAAAATAGTAACTTGAAAAATCAATGAACTGGATATTTATTTTCCCTTTTTTTATTGGATTTCTAGGCTTATGTTTTGGATCATTTTCAAATGCACTTATTTATCGTATTAAAAATAAAGAAAGCATTTTAAAAGGTAGAAGTCATTGCCCAAGGTGTAAGCATACACTTGGAGTTTTTGATCTTTTTCCTATATTTTCTTGGATTTTTTTAAATGGAAAATGTCGATATTGTAAAACCTCAATTTCTTTGCAATATCCTTTAGTAGAATTAACTTTCGGAATTTTATGGACTTTCACTACATTAAATTTAGGAATACCAGAAAATATTTCCGAATGGACATATTTTTTGTTTATTCTTTATGTAGTATCATCTTTAGTAATAATTACAGTTTACGATATTCTTTATTTTGAAATTCCAGATGAGATTTCTTTGCCTGTAATAGGACTAACTTTTTTTTCATTTTATCTTAATACAACTCCTAGTTTAAAAAATGGGTTACTGGGGACATTAATCATTTATTCATTTTTTTATCTCCAAATAATAGTTCCAAGCATTATTTATTCTTTTAAAAAAAAGTCACTAAAATATTTAAAAGCTTCCATTAAAGGATATTTTCTTTTCCCTATTTGGATAATTTTATCTATATTCCTACCTCAAAATTTAATTGAAAGAATTACTATTTTTTCTAATTCTGAATTAGAGGATGATTGTCCTTCTTGGATAGGTGGAGGAGATTTAAGGATAGCTTTTATTATGGGACTTTTGCTTGGAATAAAAGGATCCATTATAGCTCTATTTTTAGCATATTTTTTAGGAGCTGTTATTGGTATAATTTTGATTTTAAGTGGAAAGAGAAATAGAAAAAGCATGATCCCATTTGGACCATTTTTAAGTATTGGGATTTTTATCTCTCTCTTTTGGGGAATTAAAATTTGGGACTGGTATTGGAGCTTATTAGGTATTTAAATTTATATTAAGTATCTCTCATATTAATAATAATTTAAAACAATACTTCTTTTATGAACTTTAAAAATTATATTGATGAAATCCTGGATTTTCCAAAAAAAGGGATATCATTTAAAGACATAACCCCTATACTTAAGAACCCAAAAATTTTTAAACATACTATTAATGAATTTATTAAGATTGTTAAAAAAATCGATGTAGAAAAAATTGTGGCAATTGATAGTCGTGGATTTATATTTGGTTCAGTCGTTGCATATGAAATGGGGTTACCATTTATTCTTGTTCGTAAAAAGGGGAAATTACCAAAACTCTGTTTAAAACAGTCTTATGGTTTGGAATATGGAATTGATGAAATGGAAATCCAAAAGGAAGATATAAAAAAAGGAGATAAGATAGTCATAATTGATGACCTACTTGCAACTGGAGGAACAGCACTTGTTGCAAAAAATTTAGTAGAAAAATTAGGAGGGATAGTAAAGGGTGTCATATTCCTAATTGAGCTAAAATTTCTAAAAGGAAAAGAAAAACTAGAAAATATTTCGGTTAAAAGTCTTGTTACTTATTAAAAAGCACTGGAATATAAAAGTTTTTTTTGCTTTAATGTTGATAATAGAATTATAAACTTCGTATAATGAAACCTACCACAAAACTTTCAATACTCTTTTTTGTTGCACTTATTTTTTCATCTTTTCTTGGAATAGATGAAGTGCATGCTATTCGTACACTTATTGAAGTAGATATTGTAAACGATACTGTGTGGACAAAAGCTATGAATCCAATAATCCTTAGAAAAGACCCTAAGGATGGCAATGTAATTAGAATAGCAAATGGAGCACAACTTACAATTGAACCAGGAGTACAAATTGCAATGGGTAAGGGAATGACTTTTCATGTTACCAATCAATGCCAGAGAGGATACTTCGGGGATGAATGTTATAGAAATGAAAATGAGGAAATAAAAACTCCAAAGCTTATTGCCAAAGGAACAAAAGAGGAGCCAATTATCGTAACTTCTGAAGAAGATATTAAAGGAAAACCTGTAAATGAAGGATACTGGCAGAGTTTTATTATTGAGGGGAAAGATAATGAAGTCGAGTTTGTAAATTTTAGATATGGCGGAGCAAAAGGATTCGATTCTACTGTGAGAGTAACTAAGAAATCAATTTTTAAAAACAACGTTATAGAAAATAATATTAATGATGCAATATTCTTAAAAGATTCTGTATTTGAGGGAAACGTTATTCGAAACAATACTGGGAATGGAATTTTATGCGATTATAGATGTGAAATAAAAAATAATGTAATTATGAATAACACAAAAAATGCAATTGTTTTATCCCCTGAATATAAAACAATTATTCAAAATAATTTTATTTATGGTAATGAAGAATATGCTATAAAATTCGCAGATATTAATTATTTCCCTCTAGAAATTATTGATAATTATATTTCGATGAATAAGGGGGGCATTTTTATTGATAAAGTTAGAGAAGATATAAAGATAGACAATAATAACTTTTTTAAGAATAAAGATTTTGCTATTTACTCAGAGAAGGTAAATGAAAATGTTTTAATACCACTTATAAAAAACTGGTACGGAATAGACACTGGAGCATCTTCAAAAGAAGGTCCATTTTTCGTTCCTTTAGGATTTAACACTTCAGATTTTCTTAAAGATGCAATTCCATTTGGATTTCCAAAGGAGACTATGGCAGAAATAGAATATACCAAATATTTAACAGATAGGCAGATTGATAAAAGTTTTTTTGGGATAAAAGTTACTAGCCCTGCAATATTTGGGAATAAATCCAAAGCAGGATCATTGTTACAATATGAGCTTGATATTAATAATTTACAAACAAAAACAATCGAAAATATAAAATTAGAAATTAATATCCCTTCAGATCAAGAACTATTAAAATGTAGTGTTTCGCAAGCCTCAAAAGAATCTGAATATATTCTTAAAAGCGTATGTGATGATAAAATTGATAATTCAGTAGATGTGAATAATCAAAAAATAAATTGGAACGCTGGAAATTTCAGTGCACTTACAGGACAAAAACTTTATTTTGTAACAGCGATTAAAAGCTCTAAACAAGGACCTAAAAATGTTGAATTACCTAAAATAATATTCTTTCAAGGAAGTAATTTTATAAGAACAGTTGACTATGAATTAGACAATGAAGCTATTGTTCAAAAAATAGAAGAAGAAAAAATTTCTCCAATAGTTGAAGATCCAAAGAAAGAAGTTATTGAGGAGAAAAAAGTGGAACAAGAATATGAAATTAAAGCGGTTCCTAAAAAGTCAAAACGAGATATAAGGGCGCTATTATTGGAGAAAAAAAGAGAAATGGAAGAAAAAGCAAAAATTCTTGAACCAATTATTCCAGAAGTAAAAAAAGAAGAAGTTGTTGAAGAGAAAAAAGTGGTAAACACAGACACTCCATTTGAAATTGGGAAAATGACGGCAAGAATGGTAAGAGATAATTTGCGTTTTGTTTTAACTACAGATTCTGGAAAAGAGTTTTATTTATTTAATAGTAGTCAGTGGGAGGAGTTGGTGAAGTTTATTAGAAGTGAAGATAAGAATAAAAAAATAAGAGTTTATGGTAATTATTACCTTAGCGTAGATGGAGAAAAAATAGGTATTAACTTTACTCATTTTGAGATTGAGTAATAAAAATTATAAATTTAAAAGTTTTATTGTAACTTCATTTTTACTATTTATCACCTTTTTCCTATAAACTCTGCTACCTGACTAATTTTATTGTCTAGGTCACTCAATAACTTAGAATACTTATTCCCTACGAGAAAAATTTTATACCCCTGATTATTGATCTTTATTGGTATTGTCATTGTAACAATAGAATAATTCTTAGAATATCTTATTTCCATATCTTTTTTTGCTACCCCTCCCGGCATTCCTGAAAGTACGATTTTGTCTTCTAATTCTTCAATTGTTTTTTTAAGCTCATCAGGAAAAAATAATTTTAGCTTTTCTTCTATGTTAAAATAATCATCTTCTGTTAATGGTTCATTATTATTTTCAATTACTAAAGTTTCTGTTTTACCATTAACGTCTACAGGTATCGTTATTTCTTTAATATCAAATTTTTCATCATAGTTCATTAGAATTTTATTCTTCAATATTTTTATTGGGAAATCTTCTAATGATGATAAATTTTTACTGCTTAAATCATCAATTATCATTTTTAATGATTCTGGAAAAAGTTGAAGATGTCCATCGGAAATAGATATATCTTCAGTACTTTCTTTTGATAAAGGAATTAACTCTTTAATTTTTTCATATAATTGGGTTATAAATTTAACAATAAAGCCATTATTAATATTTTTTATATTATCTGGTAATGATTTTAAATTAAAAATATTTTCAATATCTATACTTTTTAATGCTTCTGAGTCCTTATCCCTAAAAAATTCTAATAATGAAACAACCCCTTTTTTTCTTACACTATCAACAATTTCTTTTATTCGTTCATTAATAATACTTTCTATTGATGAGTTATTTTCACATTTTAATATGTTTACATCTGTTTTTATAGACCTTAAAGACACATTCTCCGTTATATCACCATTTTCATCTATTAAAAATACTACATTATTAGAAAAAACTATAGCAATCTTCCCCTCTTCCTGCCTGTATCCAGAAATATTTTTATCTTTACTCCTTATAGTTAGTTCATCAATTGAAACTCCATTTTTAATATCATTACTTAATCTTTCAACGACTTGTCGTTCTAAAGTTTTTTCAGATTTAGCTTCTACCATATTTTAAAATATTAAAAATTAAAATGTAATGTATATTTATAACAGAATATAAAAACTGGGAGGAATTTTTACATCTATTAACTTACCTGTCAATAGATTGTTGGTTCTTTTTTATTTTGTACCTCTAATTAACAAAAAAAATTCTTTTAACAAACATTCATTTACTTATAAAAATCCTTTATTTAAAATCTAGCTGATTTTTAAATATTAATTTTTATGACCGTAGAATACTTCAAAATATCAGAAATGAATGAAAATGAATTAAAAGAAAATCTTGAAAAATATGGGATTGAATTAAGCCCAAATGAAGCAAAACAAGTAGCAGAAATGTTAGGACGTGATCCTACAGTCGTTGAAGCTATCGTTTTTGGTATACAAGGATCTGAACATGCAAGCTATAAATCTAGCAGACAATATTTAAAAACACTACCAACAACAGGTCCAAATGTAATTTTAGGACCATGTGAAGACTCAGGAATTGTAGAACTTTGTAAACTTCCAAATGGAGATAAATACGGAATAATAATTTCACATGAATCACATAATTCACCATCTCAAGTAGTACCATATGAAGGAGCTGCAACGGGAGTTGGAGGAATAATCCGAGATGTTATTTGCATGGGAGGAAAAGCAATAGCAACGCTTGATCCACTTAGATTTGGAAAAGTTGAAAACCATGCAAGCCGTGTTATTGCAAATGGAGTAATAGAAGGAATATCAGGATATGGAAATCCAATTGGAGTTCCTAATTTAGGAGGAGACATATCATTTGATAAAAGTTTTGAAAAAACTTGTTTGGTAAATGTAGTAGCCTATGGACTTCTAAAAGAATCAAATCTTATTCATTCTTATGCGCCAGCTGAAGCTGCCGATGAAAAATATGATTTTATTTTAATTGGAAAAGGAACAGATAACTCAGGATTTGGAGGATCTGCTTTTGCATCTAGAGTTGTAGATGAAGAAAAAAAGGAAGCAAACAAAGCAGCAGTTCAAGAACCGAACCCGTTTCTTGAAAGACATTTAATGGCATCAACTTATGATCTATTTCAAAAATTACAAGAAGATGGAAATATTCATAAAGTAGGATTTAAAGATATGGGGGCAGGAGGAATTTTATGTGCAACTGTTGAACTAGTTTCAGAACAGGGATTTGGTGCAGAAATAGATATAGAAAAAATTCATACAACTATGGACAATTTAAAACCTGAAGTAATTGCTTGTAGCGAAACACAGGAGAGATTTTGTTGGGTATGTCACCCTAGTCTTACTAAAATGATTTTAGACCACTATAACAAAAAATGGGATTTACCTCTGGTCGCTCTAGGAGCAAAGGCTTCTAACATTGGACATGTTACTAAAGATGGACAATACACACTTAGATACAAAGGAGAAAAAGTCTGTGATGCAAAAGCGAAAGATATAACTAAAGGATTACAATATGATAGAAAAATAAAAGATCCTGAAAATAAATTTGAAGAACCAAATATAGACCCAGCTGATATTGATATTGAATACGAATTCAAAAAACTTATTTCTTCAGAAAATATTGCAAGCAGACAATGTGTTTATGAAAATTATGATTCAACAGTACAAGGAAATACTGTTATAGAAGCTGGAGAAGCTGATGCCGGAGTTGTTCGACCTCTTACAGATGAAGAGGGAGTTGATGAAAACTTAAAAAAAGTAGGAATTGCAATAACTGCAGATGGATCAGGGAGGCAAGGATTAATTTCACCTTACTGGCAAGCTACTAATGCTACCGTTGAATCTATGAGAAATGTTTCTGCCGTTGGTGGAGTTCCTCAATGTTTAACAGACTGCCTAAATTATGGGAATCCTGAAAAAGAAAATGAGATGTGGGAATTTGCAGAAGGAATTAAAGGAATTAAAGATGCTGCCGAAAATGTTAAATTAAAGGGATATGATAATCCAACTCCTATAATTTCTGGAAACGTTTCTTTTTATAAACCTGTTTCTCCAACTGCTATTATTTCATGTTTAGGGAAAATTGAAGATTCGAGTAAAGCAATTACTCAGAAATTAAAGAAGGAAGGTTCAAAATTATTACTGATTGGAAAAAGAGAAAATGAACTCGGAGCATCTGAATTTTATAGATTGCTTGATATTGATGGGATTACAGGGACAAGAGATAAAGAAGGAAAACTTTTAGGAGCAAATGTTCCAAAGTCAAATTTTAAAGATGCACAAAATCAAATTTACGCACTTACAGACTTAATTACAGAAGAAAAAATCCTTAGTGCTCACGATATTTCAGATGGTGGATTTATTGTCGCTTTAGCTGAAATGTGTATGCCTCATCAAAAAAATCCTAAAGCTGAACTTTCTGTTAATGTTGATATTTCAGACATAATTGAAGATTTAGAAATTTACCAAACTTTATTCTCAGAAACACCTGGATTTGTCTTGGAAGTAAGCAAATCTAATTTAGAATATGTAAAAAATAAATTTAAAAAATTTGATGTTGATGTTTTTGAAATTGGAGAAGTCATTAAGTCTAATGATTTTATAGTTCATGCCGATAGAGAAATAATTATTGATTTACCTTTAAAGGAAGTTCAAGATTTATGGATTAATGGATTAAGAGAAAAGTTGCATAAATAAAAAAAATATTGACACATATTTTTATATATGCTTAAATTGCATTACTCTTTGAAAAGAGTGGTATAAATTTAAATAAAAGAAAAGAATGCACAACAGACATTGTGTGCTTTTTTGTTGTATATATTTTTATTAGATAGTCAGTATTTTTAATAACTTTATAAAAAAATCCTTTAATTCTATTAGAGAAGTTTATTAGAATACTAATCAATATTCTTTTTATACATTTGGTTGTATAAGTACTTTTTGGACAAATAAGACTTTTCCATGCTATTTCACAATGTCTGTTGTGATTAAATTTTTTAATTCTTAAATTTAAAAACTATGAATGAAACAAAAAGATATGTAATAGAGTGTCCTGATGAAATATCTCAGCATTCACTTGTAATAATATTCAAAGAGGTTCTTTTTTCAGCCAAACCAGGAGATGAAATTGAAATTAAAGATAATGCTAAAGACGTTCTTTTTCCTAATATGATTATTGAAACAACACTGAGTGAAGTATTCGATATTTTATGTAAAATGGGTATTTTAAGGGAGATTCAAGAAGATACTAATATTTATACAAAACTAGTATTAGAAGATGAAATTAATCCTGATACTATTTTAAGCAAATTATTAGAATTGAGTAATGAGGAAATAACTTTAAAATTTAAATTTTGGATCAAAGGAATGAATGAAACGTATTCTGATTTATAAAGAAAATAAAGATAAAGATAGTATATTTGAAATGAAAGAAAGAAGAAGCACGAGTTCGCCAAGAGAAGAAGAAAAAGTGACACCAAATGAATTTAAACCAAATAAAAATGGAAAGAGGAAAAAGAAAAAGAAGGAATGTGTTCATTATAAAGAAACAGGAAACTTTGATAGAAACTGTTTTCCTGTTTTAGTTTAATTGTTACAAAAATATTTTATCAGGAATGATTTTCAAATTTTAGATATATATGCTTAAATAGTGTGTGAATGAATCAATAAATAAAAATGACACTAATTTATTCAATATTCGCACTTTTAAACAATTCTTTAGAAGTGCTTCTTTCCTCATATAAAAAAGACTTTACCATGGCTGGGGTACATCCTTGGATACCAACAACATTTCCGCATTTAATAGGACATCCTATCCTTCTCTTAATAATTTTTGCATTTTTTAGTGTTTCACTACCAATAAGTTTAGAGTTCTACATATCATTTATTATTGTAATTTTATTATCATTAATAGGATTTTATTTTTTACTAAAAGGATATTCAAAATCTTCATTTTCTGCATGCACAGCAATAAGCTCTATAAATGTTATTCTTGTCTCACTTGGAGGAGTTTTTTTCTTAGGAGAAAACTTGGATTTTATTCAATGGATATTAATATTTTCTGGCTTTATAGGATTATTAATTATTACTTATCCTACTAGATGTGAGCTAGGAAAAATACATTTTGATTCAGGAATACTTCTTGTTTTAATAGGAATAACTTTTTTGTCTATTGGCTCATTATTTTATAGATACTCCGCAACTTTAGTACCAGATTTTTCAACATTTTTAGGAGGAAGGCTTGTTACCGATTTTTTTATTCACATAATAGTATTATTACTAGTACTTCCCTTAATTACTAAAAAAAGTATAAAACTTAATTTTATTGGATTTTTGGAGCAAAAAAACTCTAAAAGGTTTCTTTTCTTAACTTATTTCAGATCCTTAGCTTCTTCATTTTTAGTCTTTGTTTTACCTGCAAGTACTCTTGGAATTCTAGGCACCATAGCCATCCCTCTATCTTTTATATTGGGAAAAATAAAATATAAAGAAGAATCAATTTATCGAATATATACTGGAACTTTAATTATATTTATCTCAATAATATTTTTTATAGTAAGATATAGTTACTAAATTAACTTTATGAAATATAATAAAAAAAATAAGTATGCGCACTTAAATGAACCACAAGCAGAATTTGATTATCATGGATTAGATCCTTTTTTAAAGGAAGATGAAATAGTTGATATTACTAATAACCAAATTGAAGAATTTAAAAAATCTGGAAAAACAATTATTAGATTAATAACAGGCAAAGGAAATAGATCCAAAAATGGACCTGTAATTAAACCTATAGTTCTTCGAGCTCTTCAGTCATTAAAAGCTTCCAAAAAAATAAAAGATTTTGATTTTGAAACACACTTTACAGGACCAAATATCGGAGCTGTTATTGTAAAGTTATAAAAAATAATAGTCATTTCCGCTTGTTGAGAATCTTTCGAAACATTGTATTCAAAAAGATTTTGAGCAAGACCAGAAATCAATGTTATAAAGTCATTTATTACTAAAAACTGGATTCCTGCCTTCGCAGGAATAACAAAAAGATTAAAATTGTAAAATCCTATCTTTTTATCTATCATCAAATTGTAGAAATTAAACCTTTTTAAATATGCTAATAATTACAAACTTTAAAACATATGAAACTGCTTTGGGGGAAAATGCATTAAAATTAGCTAAAATGCATGAAGAAATTAAAGAAGAGGGAGTTACTTTTTGTGTTGCCCCATCGATTATTGATATTGAAAAAGTATGTGATAAATGTCCAAATTTAACTGTATTTGCTCAACATGTTGATGCCGCAGGATTTGGATCTTTTACGGGAAAAGTTCCTCCTGAGTTAATAAAAAAAATTGGAGCTACCGGAACTATTTTAAATCATTCTGAATATCGTTTAAATGAACTTGAGGCAGCTGTGAAAAAATCAAAAGAATTTGGATTAAAAGTTATAATTTGTGCAGAAACAGTTGATGAAGGAGTTGAGCTTGCAAAGCTAAATCCAGACTTTATTGCAATTGAGCCACCAGAACTTATTGGTGGGAATGTTTCAGTATCTACTGCAAATCCAGAAATAATTAGAGATGCAGTTAAAAGAATTGGAAAGGGAAAAGTTATAATTGGTGCTGGAATAAAAAATGCAGAAGATGTTCGTATAGCAAAAAAGCTAGGAGCTTCAGGGGTACTTCTTGCTAGTGGCATAACAAAAGCAAGTGATCCCAAAAAAGTTCTTAGAGATTTAGCAGATGGAGCAAAATAATTTAAAAACTGTAGAGACGTAAATTTTAAGTCTCTACACTGAAATTTACATGTATTATTATTTTCTTTTCCCTATACAATAAACTTCAAAGCTTCTGTCCCTACAAGCTTTGGGTTTAAATGTTTTCATGTCTGGGAATATTTTTTTTGCTTCAGACCAAAAATCATTAAAATCTTCACCTCTAAAAATTTTAAAAACAGCCCATCCATTTGGCTTTAAATATTTATTAACAACCTGAAGTGCTTCAATGTTTAGTTCAACAGAAGCATACTGATCAACATCTGATACTCCTGTAGTTTTTGGCGCCATGTCAGATACAATTACATCAAATTTTGAAAGTCCTTTATTTTTAAATAGAATATCAAGATTACCAGAAAAAATATCACAAATAAATGTATCCGCACCTTGAATTATCTCTACCTCTTGTATATCAACTCCAATAACTTCTCCCCCTGTTTTTTCAACTAAATATTGTGTCCATGACCCTGGAGCACATCCTAAATCTAAAACTTTTTGTCCTCTTTTAAAAATTCTAAATTTCTCATCAATTTCTTTTAACTTATAAACACTTCTTGCACGATAACCTTCTTTTTGTGCTTTTTTAAAATAAATATCCTGTGGATTATATCTCTGTGTCATTTCTAATTTTTTACAATATAATCAGCTTTTATAACACACTCCATGCGATTTAGGGAGTCAAGAACCCAGCTAAGTTTATCTAAATTATTCGATTCTATTAATATTTTGTTTTTTGTTCTATTAGTAGCTTTATTTGTTTCAATATTCATTGTTAATATATTCATATTGTTTTTAGCAAAAAAAGAAAAAATTTGAGCAGCTACTCCTACAATGTTTTTTGCTAGAATATTAAACTCTACCTCAAATGGAACATCTTCATTTTCCCAATGACATTCTGCAAATCTTTCTTCGTTATTATTATTTTTTACAAAAGCGCAATCTATTTTATGTATCGAAACATATCCTCCTCGTGTAATAAATCCAGTTATTTTATCTTTTGTTGTAGGATTACAGCAAGCAGCTTTTTTAGTTTTAAATAACTTATCTCCTAATACTAAAACTTTTTCATTATCTTCATCTAAAAATAAAGATGAAGATTTTTTTGTATCATCTTTTTTCTGTATTTTTTCTTTATAAAAAATATTCTTGATAATATCAGAGGCCTTTTGTTTCCCCTCTCCAACCTGAGCTATTATGCTTTCTCTATCTTTCAATGAAAGATTTGATCCTTTATATTCTTTTAAAATAGAATAGTTCGCATCAAGCTTTTCTTTATCAATTTTACTAAGCAAATTATTAAACTCAATTCGCCCAAGTTTTAAAAGGTTATCTGTTGATTGGTTTCTAAGCCACGATTTGATGGAGCTTTTAGCTTGGTTAGTTTTTACTATTGTAATCCACGCAGGATTAGGCTCTCTATTTTTATTAGTCTTTATTTCAATTACATCTCCATTTTGCAAAGCAGAATCTAGAGGTGATATTTTCCCATTAACTTTTGCCACTGAGATATGATTCCCTATGTCTGAATGTATAGAATAAGCAAAATCAATTGGAGTTGATTCTACAGGAAGATCTTTAACTTCTCCGTTTGGAGTTAGTACAAATATTCTTCTATAAAATGTATCATCTGTAATACTTTGTAAAAATTCATCATTAGAATGCTCAATTTCTTGAGCAATAGAAACTAATGATTTAATCCATTTTCCCTTTTCTTCTTTTTCAGTTTTATATTGCCAGTGTGCAGCAGTTCCTTTTTCTGCTTCATCATGCATTTCCTGTGTTCTTATTTGAATTTCAACAGGCTTAAATGCACTGCCTAACTTGCCAAGCCCAAGTATAGTAGTATGCAAACTCTTATATCCATTATACTTAGGAACAGCTATATAGTCTTTTATTCTGTTTGGTAACGGAGTCCAATATTTGTGTATTATACCAAGTATTTTATAACAATTTTCTATAGAATTAGTTATTATCCGAATAGCAAAAATATCATAGATATTTTCGATATTATTTTCTTTTATTCTTTGCATTTTTTTAAAAATGGAATATTTTTGTTTTATTCTATAAGAAATTGAAATAACTGGTATTTTTTCAATCTGTAATATATCTTGCATTCTTACCTTTGCTGCTTCCGTTACTTTTTCGTGTTTTTTATTATGGGATTCTAATGCCTTACTAATTTTTATATATTCTTCAGGATATAATATTTTAAAGCTAATTTCTTCTAGTGGATTTTTAAAAAAGTAAGCACCAAGCCTTGTCGCAATTGGAGCATATATAGAAAGTGTTTCTTGTGAAATTCTTTTTCTTTTCTCTAACGGAAATGTGTTAATACTCTGGATATTATGAAGACGATCTGCCAATTTTATATATATAACTCTAATATCTTTTGACATAGCCAAAAACATTTTTCTTATAGATCCAACTTGACGATCTAATCCAATTGCTTCTACTTTTGAGATTTTTGTTAACCCTGTAACAATATTTGCTATTGTTTCACCAAATTCATTTTCAATCTTCTCAATATCAATATCAGTATCTTCAACTGTATCATGTAACAAAGCTCCTATTATCATTGCTTCATCACAATTGATTTGAGTAAGAAGAATTGCAACACTCAAAGGATGAATAATATATGGATTTCCTGAGGAAATACGTGTTTGTCCTTCATGTGCCTTTTCTGCAAATTCATAAGCTTTTTTGATGTTGTTTATATCAATTTCTGGATATTTTTCATATATTCGCCTGTAAAAATTTTCAACAGAAATCATTATCAAAAACTGCTAATGTAAAAATATTTTATATATTTAAAAGGAATTTAACAAGAAAGATGTTTTCTTAGATAGGTCATGATTTAAGCCCTATAAACAGAATAAAAGTGCTATTTTCTTTTCAAAACAATCTTTAATTTTTTCTAAACAAAATTTTAGTTCTTTTTTATTTTTACTTTCAGGTTTTAAGTTTTCTTGCATACAAGTCCGTATTTTTTTTAAAGTTTTTAAATCAGCTCTTTTAATTATTTTAGTACAAATTTTATAATCTTTAACTAATTGTGATTTTATTTTAGGAAAATTACATATCTTTTCTGAACATCTTTTCGCAAATACAACTGCCTCTGAAAGTGAATTTGATGCTAGTCTATTTATACCATGTAATCCTGTACTAGCACATTCGCCTATGGCGAAGAGATTTTTCACAGTTGTCTCTCCAAATTCATTAGTTTTAATTCCTCCGCATAAAAAATGCTCAGTTGGAATTATTGGAATCAAATTTTTTTCAATATCAAAATTCTTTTCAGTAAGCTTTTTACAAATATTAGGAAAATGCCCTTCCCAGAACTTTTTTGACTTATCTTTTAAATCTAAAAAACATTCTTTTTGTTTTAGCATTTCCTTTACTACTATATTTCTTGCTGAAAGTTCCTTTTGTGGGAGATGATTTAAAAATCTTTCTCCTTTTTCATTTCTAATTAAAGCTCCTTCTCCACGAAGTGCTTCACTTAAAAGAAAAACAGGGAAATCATTACTTTTAAGTCCTGTAGGATGAAATTGTATATTATCTAAATCTTCGATTTTTGCATTTGCATCATAAGCCATTAAAATTCCATCACCTTTTAGGTTTTCTGGGTTTGTGGAATATTCGAAAAGCCCACCTATCCCTCCAGTGGAAATAATAACATATGAAGAAAATAAGTCTTTTTTATCTCCATTGCTTTCATATAAAACTCCACATACTTCATTTTCTTTATTTTTTAAAATAGATAAAGCTCTTCCATTAATCCTAGAAATATTCTTTCGATTTTTACACTTTTCTTTTAAATGCTTATAAATAATATCGCCTGTATTGTCTCCAGTAGTCCAAACCCTGTTTTCACTATGTGCACCTTCAAGTACAGGGGTTTTTTTGAAAGGAACTTCAATTTCATTTTTTAAAAATTCAACAGCTCCCCATGCTTCTTTACAAAAAATTTCAACAATTTTTTTATTATTTTTATATCCTCCAGCACTTAAAGTGTCTTTGATATGAGATTCCCAATTCTGTGTAGCAGCAATACCTCCTTGTGCCATTTGAGTTGATGATGTTTTTATTTTTATGGAAGACTCATTTATTACTGTAACATTATATTTTTTACTCAAAAAATAAGCAGCAGTTAATCCTGCAATGCCACCTCCGACAATGATTACATCATTTACCATAATTTATTTTGAAAATTTTTAGTAGGTTGATTATACGTCCTTTAGTCTTTTAAGCAAATTTGGATTACCTTTTTATTAATCTTGATTTAATCTTTCTAGCACTCTAAAATGATGAGTGCTAATTTTTAATTCAGAAAATCATGACAAACGGAAAAGAAACAATTGAATTTAAAACCGAGGTAAACCAGATATTGGATTTAATGATTCATTCACTTTATTCACACAAAGAAATTTTTCTACGAGAACTTATTTCAAATTCTTCCGATGCAATTGATAAAGTTAAGTTTGAATCAATTACAAATGATAAGCTTTTAGAGAAAACAGGAGGAGAGTTCAAAATTAAAATAATTCCAAATAAAGATAAAAATACTTTAACAATAATAGATAATGGTATAGGAATGAATCATGATGAGATCATTTCCAATATTGGAACAATTGCAAAATCTGGGACTAAAGAATTTACAGAAAAAATAAAGAATTCAAAAGATACTGAACAAACAGAATTAATTGGACAATTTGGAGTTGGATTTTATTCAGCATTTATGGTTGCTTCCAAAGTAGAAGTAATTACTCGAAAGGCAGGAGAAGACAAAGCTCATAGATGGATAAGTGAAGGAAAAGGCAATTTCACCTTAGAAGAAGCTGAAAAAGAAACTTCTGGGACCGATGTTGTTCTCCATATAAAAGAAGAAGAAAAAGAATTTTTAAATACATGGAGAATAAAAGAAATTGTAAAAAAGCATTCTGATTTTATAAGTCATCCAATTGTAATGGATATTGAAAGAAGCAAAATTGGAGAAGATAAAAAGGAGGAAAAAGTGATTGAGGAAGAAACTTTAAACTCTCAAAAAGCTTTATGGTTAAAGAAAAAAAATGAAATTAAGGAAGAAGAATATGATGATTTTTACAAACATCTTACTCACAATTTCGAAAGTCCGCTTTTTCATATTCATCAGCATTTAGAAGGAACTATGGAATTTAAGTCATTGCTTTACATACCTAAAAAGGTAATGACAGATCTTTATAATCCAGAAGCAAAATATGGAGTTAATTTGTATATAAAACGTGTTTTTATAATGGATAATTGTGAAGCTTTACTTCCTTCTTATTTACGGTTTGTAAAAGGAGTTATTGATAGCTCAGATTTACCTTTAAATATTTCTCGCCAGAATATTCAAGAACACCCATTACTCGATAAAATCAAAAGTCATATAACTAAAAAAGTTTTGAGCTCTTTGAGCGACTTAAAAGAAAAAGAACCTGAAAAATATTTAGAATTTTATAAGGCTTTTGGAAAAGTTTTGAAAGAAGGATTACATGCGGATTTTACAAATAGAGAAGCTCTTCAAGAATTATTGCTATTTGAATCTACTAGCACTAAAAATGGAGAATTTGTTTCATTAAAAGAATATTTTGAGCGAATGCCAAAATCTCAAGAAGCTATATATTTTATTACAGGAGAAAGCCGGCAAATTGTTGAAAATTCACCTGTGCTAGAAGCGTTTAAAAAGAAAGGATATGAAGTTTTATTTTTGCTTGATCCAATTGATGAATGGATAATTCCTTCTATTTATGAATATAATAAAAAATCTTTAAAATCTATTGCTAAGGGTGATATTAAGTTTGAAGAAACAGAAGACGAGAAAAAGAAAATAGAAAAAGAAACAAAGGACTTTTCTTCTTTAATTGAGTTAATTAAAATGTCTTTAAATGATGATGTTAAAGAGGTGAAAATTTCTAAGCGTTTAGTAGATAGTCCTTGTTGTTTGGTTATGGATGAACAAGGTGTTTCTTCTCGTATGGAAAAGATTTTGAGTTCTATGAATCAAAACATTCCAAAGGTTAAACCTACTTTGGAAATTAATGTTGATCATCCTATTTTGAAGAAGATGAAAAAAGTTTTTAAAGATTCTCCTAAGAGTAAAAAGCTAGAGGATTATTCTAAGCTTCTTTATAATCAAGCTTTACTTGCAGAAGGAGAAGAGGTTAAGGATGTTTCTTTTTTCTTGAAGAAGATGAATGAGTTGATGGTAGAGGGATTGGAGTAAAAATTCAGCAACTTTATTTACAAAGTTATTTACTTAACAAAATTCTCATTTTTAATGAAAACTATAGAGTTGTTGAATTGAATTAATTGATTCCTTTGAGGCTAAATATAAACTTATATTAAAGTTTTGAGATTCAAGATTTTTTATGATAGCCATTGTTTCATTGTTTTCATGATCAGCAATAGCAATATTTAGATTTTTACCATTTCTAGAAAAAATAAAAATGTCTAAATCTCGTGATTGTTGTTCATTAATAAGTTCAAGATCTGGAACTCCCTCATAACTTATAAGATCTGTATAATTAATATTATATTCTTCTGCCTTTTCTTTAACTTTAGACTCTTTTTGTTCTTTATTACCTTGTTCTATATTTGCTTTATCAATAAAGCCCTTAAATACCCCCACAAAATTTCCTCTAACTCTTGTTTTTATTTCATCTATACAAAGAGCATTAACAGCAACAAATGGTCTTCTTATCGGCTCTCGTGATAAATATTTCCCACTTTTCATAGATTTTAAATTAAAATCTGCAAATTTTAATGCAAAAAATAAATCCATTCCTATAGTTTTTGGGTCTCCCATAAATAAACCTCTTATTTCAAGAAATACTTCATCAGTAATTTTACTTATGACAACAACTTCATAAATACTTGGATTGCTCTTAACTGCCATTTGCCTAAACTCTCCATGATTCATTGATAAAAAATAGTCACTAGCAAGAACTATTTTGGATTTATTAATTCCTAATTTATCTTTTTTTTCTGAATATCCAGGATATATTAGTGAATCAACGTTAACATCTCTTACATCTAAAAAATTCTCTTTTGTATAGTTTAGTGTTGCAAATCCTTTCTTAAAAGGATTTTTATCTATACTAGCTTGCTAAAATAATTTCGAAGTATTATAATAAGGTTGTCAATTAACC